>JAJEDE010000025.1 GCA_022821645.1 Chloroflexota bacterium | reverse complement strand
GACGACAGCCACAGGTCGCCTTCGTCGTCGAGAAACCGGACCACCCGTGAATCGGGATCGTCCCTGGTCAATTCGGAAATGACGTTGGTGTCCAGGAGGAACCCGGTCAACGTTCGTCGTCCTCCGAAAAGGGAACCGCCCGATCGGATCGCCGGTCACGGGGGATTTCCCAGTTCAGGCCCCTTGGCATGTTTTCAAGCAGCCATCGGCCCAAATGCTTGTCGCGCGCTTGCCTGGCGTCCCATAGCGCTTCGGGCACGACGACGAAGGGCCGGCGCAGCCCGATGCGCTGCGGTCCTTCCTCCTCGGCGAGCCGCAGGATCTCGGACAGCTTGGCCTTGGCCTCGGCGACGGTCCAGGTGCGTTGCGATGTGGAGGGCTCCAACGCCGATGCTCCTGTAGCAAGTTCAGACTAGTCCATTGTAGACCATGAGGTTCTCAGGCGGGAAGGGCGGAGGGGTCCACGAAGGGCATGAAGCGAACGAAGGCTTGAGGATGAAGGGTGGGTGGCGTTTGTAGGACTGCCGCGCTGGAGCCGGCTCAAAGGCCGTTGCGAGGCCTGCGCTGTTGAAGGAACGCTAGGTCATGCGGACCGTACGAGTCAGGTTTGCCAACGGCGCGCCGGAACCGCTGGAACGGCTCGACCTCCATGAAGGGCAAGAGGTCGTACTGTCTGCCGACGGTGGCCCGCCAATGGACCGTGCCGGCCGAGGGATGCGGGCGGTGGTTGACGCGTGGAAGGGCATCCGCGATCCAGAGAAGTTGAAGCTAGTAATCTACGCGGCCCAACATTGCTCTCGCGCAGGTTTCGGCGGCTTAGAATCAGCCTCCACAGCCTAGCCGATGGAGGTTCGCTGAATTGCCATATCACCATACCGAAGATTCAGGTGTCAGAGTTACACGCTGTAAGTCCTGGGACGCATTCATCAAGGCATTGCGACCCAGCCCAACCGGAGAGCCAGACTATCACCGCATTTACCGAGGCCATTCCGAGCCCTTCTGGAAGCTGTCATCAACCTGGGAAAGAGAGCTTTATCGCGGTAGTCGAAGCGATAGTACATTCAGTCGTAGACAGATATATCAACAACTGGATGGATATGAAAAGATACGGGACAGAGGACTCAACCTACTCAAACATCTAGCCAAGACGATGCCTGAAATCTCTTCGGACTCCATTACGACCGACAATGACTGGTGGGCACTGGGCAGGCACTATGGTTTGGATACACCACTGCTCGATTGGTCCCGCAGTCCTTTCATTGCCGCGTTCTGGGCCTTTGCCAACAGAGTGGAGTGTGAAATGACTCGCATTAGTGATTCAAGCCAATAATCATTGATTATGAGTCAAATATACCTGTAGCAGTTTGGGGTCTGGGATATACAGATTACGACCTAGTTGATTCGCACAGTAGAACCCTCTTCGACAAAGGAGACTTTGATCTTATCGATAATGCGAGCTATAGCCTTCATAGACAACGAGCGCAGCAGGGTGTGTTCACACGCCTTGAGCACGACGAGTACATCGATGTTGAAAGCTATCTGGGAGACAAAGACTTCGGAGCACGGCTGGATCGGTATGAAATACCATGCCACACGATGTACGATCTCAGCGTTGCGCTATCCGATCTTGAGCGAATGAACATTCACTACGGGACGGAATTCCCCGATTCCCAAGGTGCTGCCATGCAGGCCAACTTGGAGAGACATTGGCGCATGTTTAGGATTAGCTCGTATTCTGATTCACCACTGTGGGGACGTGCCCCGGTAGACGATGGGTAGCCTCTAATACCTCCCTCTAGCCCGTTCCACGCGTTTCTCCGCCCCGCCGGGTACGTTCAAAGCGGTTAGCGTCGGTCATTCTGACACTTGCGGAGTGCGAACTAATGGCGCGGTTAGCTGCTGGGGGAGTAATGCATTCGATGAATCCGATCGACCATCCGGGACCTTCAAGAGTGTCAGCGCCGGTTTCGGCCACACCTGCGGAGTTCGAACCAAGTGGCGTGATTAGCTGCTGGGGGAGCAATGGACTCGGTGAGAGTGCGAAGCCGGAGTGACCAAGATCGAGGCTTTGGCACGGTTCCGACGTAACTGAGCCAAATAGAACGTGTGAAGGGCTGCCATGCTGCGGAGACTTCGCTTTCGACTATTCGGCCGCCCTAGATTCGGCAGGGCCACCGGGCGATGACCGGGATGGCAAAGGGAGGAACTGGCTAGTGGTTGGTGGTTTGCGGCGAGGGAGAGAAAAAAGTGAGCGAGGAGCGGGCGTTGGGCGCCGCAACTGGGGGTGGTTCCACTGGACTCACCGCAAACGGGATCTGGCCCAAGGCGAGGACGGAGGGGAGGGGCCGGCGTGGGCGGAATGGGCTCGCCGTTGGTGGTTGGATGGGTTATATTGGGTGTAGTGGGTAGCGGAGAGCGCTATCGGCGCCCTCGCTCTGCGAGGGCGCTTTCAGTTTTTAATGGCCCGAAGCGCGTTCGGTGCGCCTCGACCGCGTCGCGGATGTCACGGTCGGGAAAGACCTTCAGGCCAAATTTCCCCATCGAAAAGTCGTCGCACGCGTAGAAGCGTGGGCTGACCGCGTCCCAGAATTTTGGCTCTGCGGTGCAGCCGCTGCTCGTCCACTCGTAGACCTCGCGGGCGACGATGTCGGCCAGTTCCATGACATCCGACCCGCGCTTGGGGGCGTAGTGCACACCAGGATGCAATTGGCCACGAAAGGCACCATCGCTGACCCACTGAGTTCCATGCAGCAGCAGGTCAACCACCACCGCCTGCCGCTCCGCGTCCTCACGTGGACCAATGCTCTCGAACATCAGCCGTCCAAAGGGATGCCTTGGGCTATGGGCAAGGAAGTCGATGTAGCGTTCGAGCAGCAGCGTGATGGCCAGCGGGTAGGCGCTGGTTGGCAGATACGGGTCGAGCGTGTCGGCCGTGAGGTTGGCCTTGCGGATGCCGGCACCGAAGTAGGTGGCGGGAGTTTGGTCGATTAGCGACCGGATGGCCTGGTCAAAATTCGCCTCTTGCTCACGGTCATGACCGAAGTAGAAGCGCCCCTTACGCTGGCGCATCAGCGGCTCGTGAAAGGTGATATCCGTCGTTCCGAAGAACTCGAGCTTGATTTCATCAGCTCGGGACATATAGACGGGGATGTCGGCCGGAGAGATGGCAACGCCAC
Source organism: Chloroflexota bacterium (assembly GCA_022821645.1). Lineage (GTDB taxonomy): Bacteria > Chloroflexota > UBA11872 > UBA11872 > UBA11872 > UBA11872. Next base: position 430,730 of record JAJEDE010000025.1, on the reverse strand, counting down.
CGATCGCAAACCACGATTCCGGTTGGTCGGGTTGTGAGCCGGACGATCCCGACTCGTCGAGATGCAAGATGTTTTCCGGACGCCCCGCGGTGAGTGGATGTCCTGATCCGAGCCGATAGCGTTTGCGTGCGGCGATGGGTTCGCTTGCCGTATGCCGCGCACGCCTTGCGCTGCGCTGGATGTCGTCAAGGAGTTTTTGGCAAGCGTCCTCGTTTGCGCCCGCACGCCGCAGCATTACGGCCAGCAGATGTCCGATGCGCTGGGCCTCTTCCAGGTAGCGCGCCTTCTGTCGAGCAAGGCGGTGGCCCTGGGGGTCGCCAGGGGAGTCGGGCATTAAGGCGTTGGTCCTGCGCCAGCCAGGCTGGTGGTGAAGGCTCACCAAGCAGTTTCGTGGCGCTCAGAACGTCTCGCAACTTCATTGCAGGCTCACCGCGAAAGGGGGAAGGGGAGGTTGGGGCACTTGGCGAGGCGGCAGGGGTAGCTTGGGTGCGCTTCAGCGGTTGGTTGCTGCCAGGTCCCGGCCGGGGACGCCGGGATGGCGGACGAAGAGGAAGACGGGCGGGTCAGCGACGCCGCTCCCACATCCGAAGTGGTGGTTCGACACGGGTCTCCGAAAGACTCCGACCCGGCTCACCACGAACGGTCGGGGGCGCTACGGCAGGCTCAGGACAGGCGCACCATAAACGGATAGGAATCCGTCGGCAGGCTGAGGGCGGGCGCTTCGACGTTAGGTCCCAGGCTGCGCGCAGCCTAGGGCACCAGCGCCCACGTTGGGGAATCCGGTGGAGTCGTTAGAGCGGTGATGACGGTGTCGTGGCCGTTTTTCGGCATACATTGCGGCGATGATGCGGCGGGGTTGGGACGCGTCATCGGCGGGGAGGCGGTCGACGCGATGCCGAAGGCGCTGTTTGCTGATGGTGCGAATCCGGTCAACGGCGATCTCGGCGTCCTGTCCCGCGCAGCGGACCGCGCCAGCGGGGGTGCAGGGTGGTGGTGAGCGGACAGATGACCACGGTGTCCAGAAATTGGTTCATCGCATCGCAACTGACCAGCACATCCGGTCGGACCTTGCGAAGCTCGCTACCCCGGGGTGGGGTTGAGATCGGCGATGTAGATTCCGTAGCGACGGGGGAATTCCGCCATCACTCCACGCCGTCGGCCAGGGCGATGTCGAAATCGCTCCAATCCTCCGATTGGGCGGCCATGGCGCGGGAGGTTTCCTCCCACGAGAGCCGGTGCGTCTCTTTGCCGCGCAAGGCGATGCCTTCGTCGAACTCTTCCAACACCAGCCGATCGCCCCAGCCGTACTTGTCCAAGAGCTCCTTGGGCAGCCGGACGCCCCTGGAGTTGCCGATGGCGATCAGCTTCACCTCTCTGGTGCGAGGCGATTGATTCATGCCTTGCTCCTCCAGGTACGCACCGAATTGCCCGGGTCAATGCCCTGGCAGCTTAGGCGCGCTCCGAATCGCAGTCGCGCCAGGTTCTCGTTCGCTGGCCTGGTGGAGCCGTTCGTGCAGGGCCAGGCGCTCGCACCATTGACGCGTGGCCACGGCGTCGCAAAGCTACCGAAAAGGGTTGAGCACCGGGACGCCGGTCGGCTGGAAGTGGCGGACGTTGCGGCTGACCACGGTCAATCCGTGCTCCAGGGCCGTTGCGGCAATCAGCAGGTCCGCATCGTTGTGGCCCAGGCTGGCCGAGAGGCGGCCCCAGCGCCGCGCAGTGGGCACGTCCACGCCGAGCAGCCGGTCGGCGAATCCGGCGAGGGTGCGCTCCATCCAGGCGGCCAGTTCGCGGGCAAAGTTCGGGTCTCGGGGAAGCTGCCGGGCGATTCCCCGTTCTATCTCGGCGATGGTCACGACGCTCATGTACAGATCTGATGGCCGCTGGTCCGTGAGCCAGGCGGATGGCGCGGGGTGGCGGTCCGGACGGCGCAGGGCGGAGACCACGTTGGTGTCGAGCAGATACATCACCAGGCCACGTCGCGAAGGTTCAGCGGCGGGCCATCGAGCAGGTCATCCGGCCCGCCCTTGGGGATGGACAGGAGGTGCTGAACGAAGTCCGGCGCGCCGACTTTCTCCGCCCGGCGCAGCCGCTCGTAGTCTTTGACGGCAATGACGACCACGGCCGGCCGGCCCCGCCGGGTCACGTGCTGCGGTTCCCCTTCCAGCGCCGCGTTTACGACCGCGCTGAATTTGTTCTTGGCGTCCTGTAAGGGCCACTCGCGCATGATCTCCTCCCTGTTGAGAGACCCCTGCCTAACCCGGGGTTGGTTGCCCGGAAGACCCCGCACCCCAGCCCTCTCCCCCAGGAAAGGGAGCAAGAGCCGCCGCGCCTTCGAGGACGAGAGGCATTGCGCAGAGACTTCTGTCTAGTATATCTGGCTAGATTGTTGCGCTGGCTAGCTGTGTTTGCACGTGTTCGGGGACATGGTTTTCACATCCGGCGATGAGGGGGAGGACCGGGATGTGCGGTTTGCGGAGCGACGGGTGAGCGGTTTGCGGAGCGACGGGTGAGCGATTGGCGGGTCGAGTTTGTAGGGTTGGCGACCCAGCCGGGAGCGAACGGGCGCCGCGTGCGGCGGTTTAGCATCGGCGGTCTTGCGGCCATGACGTTGAGGGCGCTCACCCTTGCAGCCTGACTCCAACGCGACGCTGCCGCCGAAGCAGTTGTGCATGTCGATTGACGCGGAAGGGGTTCGGGGCATGCCGGATGTGGTGGCGTCGGAGGGGTATTTGGTTCGGGGGTATCGCGAGGGTGACGTGGTGACGTTGGCGGAGGCTTTGCAGGCGGTGGGGTTCAGGGACTGCGGGGTGGATCGGCTCCTGGAGGTCCTGGAGGATGCGGACCGGCGGGCAGGCTCGGCGGTGGTGGAGCACCGGGGAACGATCGTGGCGGTGACGTTTGCGTCGCGGACATCGGCCACCGACGTAAACCCGGTGACCGGCAGGCGAGGCGAGCCGCGGCGGGAGGGGGTGCTGGATTACGTGGCGACGCACCCTGACCACCAGGGTCGCGGGTTGGGTCGGGCGACGTGTACGGCGGTGTCGCGCTACCTGGTGGCGCAGGGCTGCGAGACTGTGCAACTGCTGACGGATGACTGGCGGTTGCCGGCGATTCACCTGTACCTCTCGATGGGATTCGAGCCGGTGATGAGCCGAGGCGACATGCCGGGGCGGTGGGCCGCAATCATGAGCGAACTGGAGAAGCGGGGATATGCGCACGCTTAGGTTGGGTCTGGCGGGGCTTGGGCATGGGCGGACGTTGCTGCAGGCGAACCGGCCGGAGTTTGCGGACCTGCCGGTGCGGGTGACGGCGGTGTGCGACACGAATACCGAGTTGATGGCGTCGATGGCAGGTGAGTACGGAATCGAGTGGACGACGAATGACTTCGACGCGCTGGTGGCTCGGGACGACCTGGACATCATCGGGATCTATACGCCCGGGCCGTTGCACTGCGAGCAGATCCTCAAGGCGCTCGATGCCGGCAAGCACGTGATGGTGACGAAGTCGATGGTGTATTCGATGGCTGAAGTGGAGCAGGTTGTCGAGGCGGTCGATCGCACCGGGCTGACGCTGCTGGTGACTCAGTCGCTGCGCGGGCGCCTGGACTTCATGGACGCGAAGCGGGCCTGCGACGCGGGCGAGATCGGCGAGTTGTTCATGGCCGAGGCGCATTACGTGCACGACCTGCGGCCGGTCTACCGCGCCACACCCTGGCGGACCTCAATGCCGCAGGACCTGATCCTGGGCGGGGCGTGTCACCCGATCGACCTGCTGCGCTGGTTCATGGGCGACGTTGAGGAGGTCCATTGCGTGGGCCTGCGCAGCGGGGTGGCGCCTGATTACCCGCAGGAAGATTGCTTCTTCATCAACGTGCGGTTTAGCAGCGGCAAGGTCGGCCGGGTGGCGAACCTGCTGGGCATGATCCACCCGCACGGCGAGTCAGCGAACAGCCTGACCGTCTACGGCAGCAGGGGCACGATCCGAGACAACATCAAGACGCTGGACTCCGAGGGCGATCTGCCGCAGCGGGCCTACGTGACGGAGTTGCCCCCGCACAGCGGTCACGCGGGCGAGATGATCGTGATGCTGCGCCACATGGCGGACTGCGTGCTGAATGGCACGAAGCCGTGGGTGGGGGTTCGCGAAGGGGCGCGGGTGGTGTCGACAGGGCTGGCGGCGTGGGAGTCGTTGCGGACGGGGCAGGCGGTGAAGGTCAGGAACGAGTTCTAGGAAGATTCCGACGCTAGACGCGCCGAGTGGCGGTGCGTCGGCGTCTCGACCGGAAGACCCTCACCTCAACCCTCTCCCACGGGAGACCTTTGCGTAACCCGAGCTTGATTGCTCGGAAGACCTCTCACCCCAACACTCTCCCCGAGGAGAGGGAGCAAGAGCGGACCTAGCTTCGGGGAGGCAGGGGTTATGCAAAGGTCTCCGAGGAGAGGGAGCAAGAGGCGTACGGCAAACTTCTAGGCGGTGGCGAGGGTGTGGGCGAGGGTGACGGACTGTTGGTAGACCGGGTAGTGGGCGCCGCCGGTCAGGAGGTCGTCGAGACGGAGCCGGGGCCGGGTGGGCGTTGGACGGCGGACGGCGACGTGGGTGATGGGCGCAAGGTCTGACTGGCAGTCGACGACGATGTCTTCGGGGGACGGCATGTAGCCAAGGTAGCGGCTGGTCGGGGCGCTGAGCCTGACCATTTCTATCAGGGCATTTTCCGATGACGACGGTTCACAGATGACGTCGACCGCATGGTCTCCGGACGCGAGACGCCAGCCCTGGGCGGTGCGGCGATCCAGTCGCCAGCCAAGACGTGAGGCCATCCAGCCTACGAGCAACAGGGCAGCGGCCTGGCCACCGGGCGACTGCTGGACGGACAGTTCCACCGACCTGACGTGCTCCAGGTCGATACGGGCGGCGGGCTGGTCGAAGGCCTGGGCGAAGGCCTGGCGCCAGGCGAGCAGTCGAAGCCAGAGGGCATCGGTCACGCGGGCGTGGTGGCTACCCTGGACCACGTCATTCAATACCTCGAAGTCGGCGGGGAGGTCGGTCACGGTGCTGGAGTCGACCAGGATGCGGTCGGCGATGTCGAGCATGTCCTCGAAGAGATGGTCGCCGGTGACGGCAGGACCGTTCCACCAGACGACGGTGGGGATACCGCTGGCGGACCAGCTGGCGGCGATAGCGGCGCCCTCTTCAAAGGCGCGGCCCTGGAGGGCCGCGGCGAGCAACTCGCCGCGGATGGCGGCGGCGCCGTTGGACTGCTGGGCGGCCAGGAGGCCGACGCGCACCGGCTCCGGGGTTTGGGCAGCGTCGGGATCGTTGACTAGGGCGATGACGCGGCTGGGATAGGCGGTGACGACGGGTTCGGTTTCGGCCTCTATATCCGCCCAGCTTGTTGGACCCGGATAGCGGGCGACGATGGTGGCCAGAAGCATCTGGGCGTTGAGTTCGGCGCCCTCGTCGGCGGCCTGGCGGGCGGCCTGTTCGTGGAGATGGGCGAGGGCGGGGAGGGTGTCGGCGATGGAGGAGGTGAGGTTCATTCGAGGTTTTGGTGCTTGAATTTCCTGCGACAGCCGACAGCAGATTTGGCGCCTGGGGCGCTCATAGGCGGCGCCAGCGGAAGCCGTCGGCGCGGAGGAGGTCACCGGCCTGGCGGGGGCCCCAGCGGCCGGCTTCGTAGGTGGGGAGGCGGGAGGCGGGATCGGCCTCCCAGGCTTCGAGGATGGGCATGACGGCGCGCCAGGCGGCTTCGGTTTCGTCGCGGCGGATGAAGAGGGTCTGATCGCCGAGCATCACGTCCAGCAGCAGGCGTTCGTAGGCGTCGGGGGATTCCTCGGCGAAGCTCTGGCCGTAGCCGAAGTCCATGCGTACGGGGCGCACGCGCATGCCGAGGCCGGGTTGCTTGGCCTCGAAAGTAATGGAGACGCCTTCGTCGGGCTGGATGCGCAGGGCCAGCACGTTTGGGGGCACGCCGTCGGGGTTGGAGTCGCCGAAGAGGAGGTGCGGGACCTCGTTGAACTGGATGGCGATTTCACTGGCGCGCTTGGCCAGTCGCTTGCCGCTGCGCAGGTAGAAGGGGACACCCTTCCAACGCCAGTTGTCGATGTGGAGGCGGGCGGCCAGGTAGGTCTCGGTGGTGGAGCCGGGGTCAACGCCGTCTTCGTCGCGGTAGGCGGGGACTTCGCGGCCGTCGACGAAGCCCGCGCCGTAGGAGGCGCGCATGACGTTGCTGGCGACCTGGTCGGGCTCCAGGTGACGGAGGGCGCGGAGGACCTTGACTTTCTCGTCGCGGATGGAGTCGGCGTGGAAGTCGACCGGGGGCTCCATGGCCACGAGGGCGAGGAGTTGCATGATGTGGTTCTGGACCATGTCGCGGAGGACGCCGGCTTCCTCGTAGTAGGTGCCGCGGCCCTCCAGTCCGACGGATTCGGCCACGGTGATCTGGACGGAGTCGACGTAGCGACGGTTCCAGACCGGTTCGAAGATGACGTTGGCGAAGCGCAGGACGAGGACGTTCTGGACGGTCTCTTTCCCGAGATAGTGGTCGATGCGGTAGATCTGGGACTCGTCAAAGACGTTGTTGGCGATGGTGTTGAGGGTCTGAGCGGTGGCAAGGTCGCGGCCGAAGGGCTTCTCGATGACGATGCGGGTTGTTCCGGGGCCGCGGTTGAGGCCGGTTTCGCCGAGCAGGCGGATGATCTCGGGAAAGAGGCTGGGCTGGGTGGCGAGGTAGAAGATGCGGTTGCCGCCGGTGCCGTGGCGAGTCTCGATTTCGGCCAGTTCGCGCTTCAGGTCCTCGTAGCCGGCGTGGGTGCTGAAGTCGCCGCGGACGTAGTAGAGGCCCTGCTGGAAGGCGTTCCAGAGTTCGGGGTCGGGCGTGCCAGTGCGCGAGAAGCTGGTGGTGGCTTCGTGCTGGCGGACGCGGTAGCTCTGGTGGTCCATTGGGCGGCGGCCAAGGCCGACGACGGCGAGGGAGGACGGGAGCAGGGCGTTGCGCTCGAGGTTGTAGAGGGCGGGAATGAGCTTGCGGGCGGCGAGGTCGCCGGAGCCGCCGAAGATGATCAGGGTGTGGCCGGGCGGGGCCTCCTGGAACGCCAGCCCCTCACGCAGCGGGTTGACTCCAAACGCCGTGTCCAAGGCCTGGCCGTTCTTGCTCATGGGAAATGCTCCGTCAGGCGACGTTGATGTTCTGCAGGGCGGTGCGTAACGCGGTGGCGACCGAATTCAAGTCGGTTGACAAGTCGCCGAGGTGCAGGCGGAGGCGACGGCGTTCGCGGGCGGCGAGAGATTCGAAGTCGCCGAGCGCCTGGGCGTCGATGAGGGTGCCGAAGGTATAGCCGCGGCCGGGAACTTCGACGTCGTCCTGGTGATCGGCGGTGATCTGCAGGAAGACGCCGGTGTCGGGGCCGCCTTTGTGCAGCTGGCCGGTGGAGTGCAGGAAGCGGGGGCCGTATCCGAGGGTGACGGCACGGTGAAGGGTGTCACGGATGAGGGCCTGGATGGCCCGCAGGTCGGTGTCGTGGGCGGGCGTGCGGTCGAGGTAGGCCTGGATGGAGATGTAGTCGCCGGGGCGAATGGAGGCGAGCCAGCCGGTGAGGGCGGTGGTGAGGTCGGGCGCCTGGCTGCCGGCGGCGAGCACGCCGTTTGCGCTGGGGCCGGCGGGAATGTCGAAGGGCGCGCCAGATGCGGTGATCTGGCCGAGGACGCGATCCGTGTTGTGCTTGCTCTCGGCGACGCTGGGCTGGTCGAATGGATTTATGTCAAGCAGCGAGCCAGCGACCGCGGTGGCGAGTTCCCACGTGAGGAAGTGGGCCCCGAGGTCGTGCGGATCTTCCAGCGGGAGGGTGATGACCGGGTGGCCGGCGGCAGCGAGGGCGTCGAGGCGGGCGGCGCGGCCGTCATCGGGGTCGCCGGCGAGGGCGAGTTCGATGAACACGCGGTCGTTGTCGTAGACGCCGGGATCGCCGAGCGGTTCACCGTCAACCGGCACGATGCCCTGGCCTTCCTTGCCGGTGCTTTCGGCGACGAGTTGCTCGACCCAGGCGCCGACGGGCCGGAGGGAAGCGGAAGGAACGAGGGTGAGCTTGTCGCGGCCGGCTCTGGCAAGTGCTCCAAGCGCCACGCCGATGGTGACGGGTGGGTTGGTGCTGACCGAGACGTTGGCGGCGGAGGTCTGACCGGCGGCGATGGCTCGGTCGAGGAGCGGCTCAAGATCAATGCCGGCGAGGGCGGCCGGGACGAGGCCGAAAAAGGAGAGGGCGGAGTAGCGGCCGCCGATGTCGGGCGGGTTGAGGAAGACGCGGGCGTAGGCGTGGTCCTGCGCGAGGGCAGTCAGGCTGGTGCCGGGGTCGGTGATGGCGACGAAGTGGCGGCCGGGCGAATCCGCGCCGGCGGCGGCGGCGGCGTAGCGCGACCAGAAGTACTCGGCGAGGGTGGCGGTCTCCAGGGTGCCGCCGGACTTGCTGGCGACGATGAAGAGCGACCGGTTGAGGTCAAGGCCGGATTCGACGCGGCGGATGGCGGCGGGGTCGGTGGTGTCGAGGACGGTGAGTTGGGGCGAACCTTCGGCCTGGGGGATCACCGCGGCCATGACCTCCGGGGCGAGGCTGCTGCCGCCCATGCCGAGGAGGACCACGTCGTCGACCTGCCCGGCGATTTCGGCGCTCCAGGCGGCCAGGTCCGAGACGCCGGCACGCATGGATTCGGCCACGCGCAGCCAGCCGAGGCTGTCGGCGATCTGGTTCTGGACGAGGGGGTTCTGGGTCCAGAGGGAGAGATCGGCAGCCCAGAGACGGCGGGCGACGTCGTTGGCCTGGGCACGATCCAAGGCTTCGGCAACGGCATCGGTGGCCGGGCCGAAGCGAGCGGTGGGGCCGTCGCCGGACATTACCGCCTCAGTTCCTGGCTAGGAGGCGAGCGCCCCCGCCTTGGCCTCCAAGTCTTGCAGGAGGTCGTCGTAGGAGTCGATGAACTTCTGCACGCCCTCTTCTTGGAGCTGGTCCATGATGGCGTCAATGTCGACGCCCAGGGCAGCCAGGCGTTCGAGAACGCCGCTCCAGTAGTCCGGGTCGCTGCTGACGGTGGGCTGCACCTCGCCCTGCTCGCGGAAGGCGTCCATGGTGACGGAGGGCATGGTGTTGACGGTGTTGGGGCCAATGAGCTCATCCACGTACAGCGTGGGCGGGTACTCGGGGTTCTTGGTACTGGTGCTGGCCCACAGGGGGCGCTGGGGCTGGGCGCCGTCGGCGGCCAGGGCCTGGTAGCGCTCGGAGGCGGAGATCTCCTCGAAGATCTCGTAGACGGCCTTGGAGTTGGCGATGGCGGCCTTGCCGAGGAGGGCGCGGATTTCGTCGGCGTCATCCGCGCGCTCGGCCAGGAGTTCTTCCAAACGGGCGTCGACGGCGGTGTCGATGCGGCTGACGAAGGTGCTGGCCACAGAGGCGACGTCGTCCACCGGCTCACCGGCGGCGGCGCGGTTTTCGAGGGCGCTGAGGTAGGCGTCCACGACGCCGCGGTAGACGGCCTGGGCGAAGATGAGGGTGATGTTGACGTTGACGCCCTCGGTGATCAGGGTCTCGACGGCGGGCAGGCCGGCCGGGGTGGCGGGAACCTTGATCATCAGATTAGGGCGGTCGACCGAGGCGACCAGGCGGCGGGCTTCCTCAACCGTGCCGTCGGTGTCGTGGGCCAGGCGCGGGGAGACCTCAAGGCTTACGAAGCCGTCGGTCATGCCCGACTCGTCGAAGACCGGGCGGAGGACGTCGCAGGCGGCGGCGATGTCGTCAACGGCGATGGCTTCGAACATCTCCTCCGGCGTCAGGCCCTCGGCGCCCAGGCGACGGATGTCCTCGTCGTAGGTATCGCTGCCCTTGATGGCCTCTTGAAAGATCGTGGGGTTGGAGGTCATCCCGCGGACGCCTTCCTCGGCGACGAGGCGGGCGAGTTCCCCGGAGTCGACCAGGTCCCGGCTGAGAAAGTCCAACCAGACGCTTTGACCATGCGCGTGGAGTTCGTGCAGCGGGGTTTGAGACATCGAAACCTCCGGGGCCGGAGCAACGGTGATAGGCCGAGGTCGATCGCGCAAGCGGGTGGCTTACACGAGTAAGTCTTCCAGGGCAATCGTACCAACGGCGGCGCCGGTGTTCGGCCCCCTTACTTTGGGTCAGATTGGCTGGCCGAGGGTAAGAAACGCGGACCGCAAGTCCTCTTCGCCGAGGGGCGACCACCGCATTTCACACGCATTTCACACGGTTTCGGGCATCCGGGTGAAGCGATGGCCGCCAGCGCGTATCTCCCGGGCCGCGTGCAGGCCGGGCGCCAGGGACTGCAGAGACTCTCGTATGGCCCTCAGCTTGCAGCCATGGAGCGTCGTCAGCAGCAGCCGGCGCCCAAGCCCTCCGGCGGGGTATAGACAAAGCCAATTGGAAGCACGACCAGGGCAATGGCGATGAGCCCGACCAGAACAAGCGCGCTAACGCGGACGGACGGCCAGAAAGAGCCGCGCCAGAATCGCGACGGCGGGCCTGAGAGCCCACGCCATGCAAGCGCCGCGACGAACAGCCACACGTACGCCGTGAGGACGACATCGCCCAGGAGAAACAGCCGGCGCGGGTCACGCAGCAGCAAGTCCTGGACCAGTTGAGCGCCGGTGCCAATCGAATAAATCCCCATGGCGAGCTGACGCCCGTGCGGCACGTCGTTCACGACGGCGTCACCGTGGGGACCGGCGCGGTCGCCCATCAATCCGAGATGTACCCGAGGCAATGGCTCGCTGAAGATCACCAGGTCGTACGTCTCGCCCCGACTGCCGGGGACCGGATCGAAGGCGATGCGATTGATCGCGGGGCTGGACCGGCTCCCGCGCACCACGCCTTCCGCCCACACCGGGCGCCCGCCCTGGGAGGGCAGGAGGCTCACCAGGATCGTGGCTGGGACGCCCTTCCCGTCCGCGTCCTCGGCGTAACCCCAGACATCGAGCGCTGTCAGGTTATCGAGATGGGCCTGAAAGGGTTGCTCGAATCGCGAAATCGGCCCTGCGTAGAACAGCGGACGCTTCCATCCGGCCTCCTCCCATTCGTACTCCGCGAGCAAGGCGGGAACACTTGCCGCGACCACGGCTACCGTGACGCCGAGGGCGGCCCATCGCCCGAACCGATGCCCGCCGTGTCGCCAGCCGTCAACGCTCGCTGAGTGCCGAGTTACAAGCGTCTCAAGGAAAACTACCGCCAGGATGGCGCCGGCAATGACCTCGGAGCCGTCGTCGAGAAAAATTCCCCACCAGTGCGTCGTTCCATAGAGCACACCGAAGCCGTCGCGAAGGATGGCGGCCAGTCCCAGCGCCAGTGCCAGTGCGATGAGCAGCAGAAGCGCCGGCCTTTGGCGTAGCGATGTAAACAAGACCCATCCCGACAGCACGGCCAATGGAGCGGACAGCACCCCGACTATGGCCGCCCACTGGATGCCGGTCGGCAGGTCGGCGAGATTGAGTCTCGCGAGAATTGGCTCCGACTGATCCCATCGCCTGATTGTGTCCTTAATGCTTACGGCTTCTTCCCAGGCTATGAGCGCAGCAAAGAGCGCGACGGCGATCCAGCCGAGAGTCCACAACCAGCGAGGATGCCGATAGTCCGGCGGCGGGCGGAACACCTGTGCGGCCGCCAGAAGCGCGACCGCCGCCCAAATGCCGCTCGAGTACCAATTGGCCAGCGACTGCTCGCTGTCCAGGTTCAGGTGCTGGAACCAGTCGAGATATCCAGGCCCGTACCAGCCCGACGCAAACAAGCCCAACGGCAGGGTAACCGCGACGTTCCCGACCAGGAACAATGCGCCGACCCGGGCCCGGGTCCGCGGATGCCTAAGCGAGATCATCCTGACCACGAGAAGCCTGGTGTGTGCGTCCCATTACCCGAACAAGCGGCCGGGCGTGCCCATCGCGCCTGAGCGCGGCAAGCGCTGAAACCGGCGCCGCCACACCGAGTGTGGACACGGACATCGACGCGGCGCGGCTCCCAGGGTATGCCGGTGAAATCGCGAGTTCTCTAGGGGCTCAGGCGTTCGCCGCGTTCGAGGGACTGGACCTTGCGAAGGCGGCGGACGTAGCGCTCTTCGTGGTCGGCGAATTGGGCGCCGAGGAAGGCTTCGACGAGTTCTTCGATCAGCGACAGGCCGACAATGCCGGAGCCGAGGCAAAGGACGTTCATGTCGTCGTGCTGGACGCCCTGGCGGGCGGAGTAGGTGTCGTGGCACATGCCGGCGCGAGCGCCCGGGACCTTGTTGGCGGCCACGCAGGCGCCGACGCCGCTGCCGCAGACGATGATGCCGCGGTCGGCCCGGCCTGAGGCGACGGCCTCGGCGACGACGGCGGCATAGTCGGGGTAGTCCACGGATTCAGCGGAGTGAGCGCCGAGGTCGATGACTTCGCATTCGGCGGCGCGCAGGATCGCAACGAGGTCGGACTTGATGGCATAGCCGCGGTGGTCCACGCCGATGGCGACGTTCATCGCGACCTCCAGGGCTTCGCAGAGCGCAGGCGCAGTTTCCGCCAGCGGGCGAAGCATTGCACGCGACACGGCGGCATGTCAGTGCGAATCCAGACCACCGGCGCCGGCCATGCGCTGATAGAGGCGGCGTTGGCGGGCTCTGGCTTCCTGGTAGATGGCGTGGTGGGCGGGGTTGGGTTCGAAGGGCTGGTCGCCGTCGGTCCCGTGGTCCGATGGGATGGCATGGCCTAGCGCCTGCAGCGCCCAGATGGCGGCGCCGCGGCTGGTGGGTTCGGCGACGGCGGAGCGGATGACGGGGCGGCCGAGGACGTCGGCGAGAATCCGGGTCCAACGATCGGAGCGCTGGGGCGCCCCGCCCGACACGTGGACGACGTGGGGTTCGCCGATGACCGGGACGAGCAGGTCGTAAATGGCCGCCAGCCGATAGGCGACAGCTTCCATGCCGGCCAGCAGCAGGTCAGCGGGCTGGGTGTTGAGGCGCGCGCCGTGGATGGTGGCGCGGGCGGAGTCGTCCCAGCCGGGACTGCGTTCGCCGGCCAGGAAGGGAAGCACCGTGAGGCGGTGGCCGTCGGGCGGCAAGTGGGCAATGGCGTCATCGGGATCGTCGCCCTGGAGCCCGCGCAGGAAGTCGCGCAGCCAGGCGACGACGATGCCGCCGTTGCTCTCCGCGCCGCCCAGCAGCGAGCGTGAGCGGTCGACCCGATATTCCCAGAGGCCGGCGGGAACCGAGCGGACCGGGCCGGGGACCAGGGCGCGGACGGCGGCGCTGGTGCCGATATTGAACACGATGGCATCGGCTTCGTCGGGGGCGGTGCCGAGGTTGCTGCAGAGGCCGTCGCCGAGCGCGGGGTACCAGGCGATGTCGGCGAGGACGGGCCAGCGTTGGCGCCAAGGGTCGGCGAGGCCACTGAGCGGCTGGCCAGCCGGGTCGATGGCGCCCAGCGAGCCTGGATCGACGTTGAGGGCGCCGAGGGTGGCGAGATCCCAGTCCAGTTCGCGACGATTCAGCATGCCGGACCAGGCGGCCAGGCTGAGGCCCAGCCCGCAGGGACGGCCGAACAGGCGCTGAGCGGCGTACTCGCCGAAGGTGATCCAGCGCGCGACCTGGCGCACCACGTGAGGTTGGGTGCGCCTGAGCCAGCGAAAGCGGGCCGGGAGGTAGCTGGCGTGGATGGGCGTTCCAGTGCGGTCGTAGGAGGCGGCCACGTCCCACTCCTGGCGGAGGATGGCGGCATCGTCCGCGCAGCGGGTGTCGGCGTAGGTGTAGACGGGGGTGCGAGGTTCGCCAGAGGTCGAAACGCCGAGCACGCTGGAGGCGAAGACGCTGGCGCCGACGCCCTGGATGGAGCCGGCTTGCGGGCCAAGGCGCTGGAGGGTGACGTCGATCGCCTGGGCCAGGCGGTCGAATAGGGCGTCCGCGTCGATTTGGACACCGCCATCGGGCGTGGTGTCGAAGCTGGAAGCGATCTGGGCTTCGCTGCCGGGGAGCGGGTCCCCGTCGGCGGTGTGGGCGGCGGCGCGGACGGATGAGCTGCCGACGTCGATGCTGAGCACGAGGGGGGCACTCTGGGCGGATGCAGCTCGCGCCATGCGTCGTTTCCCGCTCAGTCGATGTGACGGCAGTTTAGGGGCAGAGCGTCTCTATACTTCGCGGCGCCCGGCGGCGGGGGAGCACACAACGTGAATGTTCGAGCGTGCGACCTGCTGGTGGTTGGAGGCGGTCCGGCTGGGGCGGCCGCGGCAATCGCGGCGCGTCGCGCGGCGCCGGAGCTTGAGACGCTGGTGCTGGATCGTCAGCGGTTTCCGCGAGACAAGGCCTGCGGGGACGGGTTGGGACCGGGGGTGGTGGCCCGGCTGGCGGACCTGGAAGCCGGCGGAATTGTGCGGGGTCGCCGGCCGGTCGAGCGGCTGAAAATCGTGGCGCCTTCGGGGGCCGAGGTGGTGGGCGAGCTGCCGGCGATTGGCGAGAGCGCGCGGGGATACGTAGTGCCGCGGTCGGAGTTTGACGATGCCCTGCTAACGCGCGCTCGAGAGGCGGGCGCGGATGTCTGGACCGGGAGCCGACTCCAAGGCCTGGACGCGCCTGGCGATGGACCGGTTCGAGTCGAGGCGGGCGGGCCGGACGGACCGGTTTCCATCAATGCGAGGGCCGTAATCGCGGCCGATGGGGCGCGGTCGGACGTGCGGCGGCTTCTTGGCGTGCCTTACAACGACTCGGCGCACACCGGTGTGGCGATTCGGGCGTACGTGGAGCGGCCCGGCGGGTTCGAGCACATGGCGTTCTACTTCAAGCGCGAATTGTTGCCGGCGTACGGCTGGATATTCCCGATCGACGAGCGGGGCGCGAACGTGGGGGTGATGATCGACGCCGCTCGCTTCCGGCGGCAGGAACGGAACCTGCCCGACATGCTGGAGGAGTTTCTGCGGTCGAGCGGGCACGCGAGCCTGGAACCGGCGCAGTCGCGGGCCTACATGCTGCCGTTTGCCAGTCACGTTCCACCGTTGGTGCACGGGCGGGTGGCGTTGGTGGGGGATGCCGGGTCGATGATCAACCCGTTTTCCGGCGAGGGGATTGCCTACGGGATGGCGGCGGGCATCGAGGCGGCAACCCGTGCCGTACGGGCGCTGCGGTCAGGCACAGACGATCGGCCGTTCGAGGGGTTCGACGGCTGGTTCCGGCGGAGGTTCGGCGAGCACTTTCGGGCGTCGGCGCGAGCCAAGTGGCTGGCCCAGCGAGCCTGGATCGCTGACTTCGGCGTACGAGCGGCGCGGCGACGGCCGGAGTTCGTGCGGGAAGGCATCGAACTGCTGGTGGGCGAGGGAACGGCGCTGTCGTGGCGGAGCCTGGCGCGGCTGCTGGTGCACGGGCGCAGCTAGCTCATCGCAGCCCACGCTCCGCGCTAGCGGAACCAGGTCAGGCGTTCCTGGAAGGTGTTTCGTCCTCGCCGTTCGTGGAAATGTCCGGTGCCACGTCACCGGCGCCGGGCGACGCATCGCGGACCGCGGCTTCTTCTCTGGTTTCTGCAGCCGTTTCCGGCGACGGGGACGCGGTCGTGTCCGAACTACCGGTTGCCTCTTCAGATACAGGGGCCGCGGCTGGCGGTTCAGGGTCCGGGCCGGCCGACGGCGAATCCGTGTGGTCGCCACGGAGGCGATCGCCGATTTCGGTGAGGGTGGCGTCGACTCGCTTGACGACTTGCTGGGTGCGCTCGTGCCTGAGGGCGTCGTCCACGCGCTCCATGGCCTTGTCGCCGAGCGCGAGCATCTCGCCGCGTACTCGGCGGGCCTCGTCGCTCTCCAGACCCGCTTCGACGCGCGACTTGGCTTCAGTCAGACGCTCGCGAACCTTCTCGCCGCGTTCGCCGCCGACTTCGTCGCCAACCCGCTTGATCAGGCCGTCAATGCGACGACCCCACCCCTTGTTGTCCTGGTTCTCTGCGCCCATGGCGTCGCCTCGTTCGACTAGTTCTTCGCTTAGAGCTTACTGCGACGGCTCGTGCTACCGTCCGGCTGTTGGACCCGGGAGTCGTCGCCCATGAGCACGCCGCGCCGTATCGCCGTCATCGAAGTCAACCACTGGCATTCCACCTACGACGCCGCCTACCTGACGGTTCTGCAGAACCTGGACCTGGACATCGAGCTGGTGGGCGTCTCGGACAGCGACGCCGCGATCGCGGAGGACCGGGCGAGTCGCTACGAGACGACGGCGTTCACCGACTACCGCGAGATGGTGGACGCGACGAAGCCGGAGTTCGTGATTGCGCTGGGACGGCACGTTGAGATGCCGGAGATCGCGCGCTTCCTGATCGAGGCGGACATTCCATTCATGATGGAAAAGCCGATGGGGACGAGCGCCGACGTGGTGAGCGGCCTGGCGGACCTGGCGGAAGCGCGCGGGGCCTGGGTGTCGGTGCCGTTTCCGAACCGGCAGTCGCCGTGGGCGGAGAAGGCGCGGGAGATGATCGCGGCGGACGAGTTCGGACCGATTTCGCACATCGTGTTCCGGATCATCCGGCCAACCATGCAGCGTTATGTCGAGTGGGACTCGCCGTGGATGCTGGATCGCTCGCAGGCCGGCGGCGGCGCGCTGACCAACCTGGGTGGTCACGGGATGGACATGTCCAGATTCCTGCTGGGCGAAGACGTGCAAGTGGTGTCGGCGGTCATCAGCAACATCGTCCACGCCTCGGAAGTCGAGGACTACGCCCTGGCGACTCTTCGCAGCTCAAGCGGGACACTGGTGCACGTGGAGGTTGGCTACACGATGCCCACGTGGCCGGCGAACGAATCGGACTCCGAGATGAAGGTGGCGGGCTCGAACGCCATGCTGAGCGCAGTTGCGGACGGCCTACAGATCCTGGCGCCGGGTCGCAACGAGCACCTGGACACGCCGGTAACCGTCTTGTCGGCCTATCCGGGATTCGTGCGCGACTGCCTGGAGCGGGTGGGTCGCGGTGATCCAGCCGCGATTACGCCGCGTGACTGCGCGAACGCCGTGCAGCTGATTGAGGACTCCTACCGGGCGGCGGGTCGGGTCTAGGCGCCAGGTTCCAGCCGGCGGACGATTGACAGGCTGCTGGCGGCGGAGGTTCGGGGATCCGGCAGCGCCATGTTGACTTCGACGCTGACCGGACCGCCATAGTCGGATTCGACGACCGCGCGGAGGGCATCGCTGACCCAGGCTTCGTCCTGGACGCCTTCCAGCAGGCCCAGGTGCAGGTCGCTCATGGCGTCGTTGTCGTTGACGTGGACGTATTGCAAGCGGTCACCGGCGGCTTCAATCGACTCGGCGACGGATTCGCCCGCGATCTGGTTATGTCCGACGTCCAGGAGCAGGTAGAGGTTTTGATGGCCGCAGGCGGCGATGAAGTCGAGCGTTTCGCGGACGGTCGGGAGACCGCGGCCGGGGAAGTGTTCGATGCCGAGGCGAACGCCGGCGCGTTGGGCGTCGTCGGCCAGCGTGAGGGCCGATTCGCGGTAGGCGGCCAGCGCCGGGGCGTCGGGCGTGGCTGGCGGCGCGAGGTAGACATCGGGTATGCCCAGGCTCTGGGCTTCCAGGATGCCGGTCCGGACGTGGTCTACGGCGACCTGACGGGCCGAGTCCTCGGTCGCGTCCAGCAACGCTCCTTGCGGCATGAGGTGGGCAACGGCCATGCAGTTGATGGGGAGCGTGCGTTCGGAGGGTTCCAGGTTGGAGTAGCCGGGGCGGACGTCGACGGACTGAAAGCCAGCTTCGGCGGCGAAGGCGGTGGCGACCGCGGGGTCGTCGGGCAGGCCCCAGAGGCAAAGGGCGACGTGCAGGCTCATGGGCGGCAGTCTCTCATGCGTAATTCGGAGTCGCGGCCCAGCCGCGGGTGCGCTGAACGGCGCGGCGCCAGGTGGGGCGATCGATGGAAAGGGTCTCCAAGCCGGATTCGAAGAGCGCAGGTGCGGGGCGGAGCGAGCGCAGTTCGTCCAGACTGGACCAGACGCCTTCGGCCAGGCCGGCCAGGTACGCCGCGCCAAGCGCGGTGGTTTCGATATCCGAAGGTCGGGCAACAGTACGGGCAGCACTGGAGGCCTGCAGTTGCAGGAGCAGGTCGTTGGCCGCGGCGCCGCCGTCCACGAGCAGCGGTCCGGTGAGCGCGGGCATGAGATCCAGGACATCCTGAACCTGGTGCACGATGGCTTCCAGAGCGGCTCGGGCCAGGTGGGGAGCGCTGACACCGCGGGTGAGGCCCAGGATTGCGCCGCGGGCGTTGGGGTCCCAGTAGGGCGCGCCAAGGCCGGTGAAGGCGGGAACCACGACCGCACCACCGGAGTCGCTGACCGATCTCGCCAGCGCCTCAATCTCGGGCGCGGACTCGATCAGGCTCAATTCATCACGCAGCCACTGCACCAGGGCTCCGCCGGTGAACACGCTGCCCTCGTAGGCGTAGGTCAGGCCGTCCGGCTGCCCCAGCGCGACGGTGGTCAGCAGATGGTCAATGCCCGGCGGGCGCGAGGCCCCGGCGTGCTGGAGGAGGAAGCATCCGGTGCCGTAAGTCACCTTGGCGGCGCCGGACGACACGCCGAGGTGGCCGAAAAGGGCGGCCTGCTGGTCGCCGGCAATGCCGCTGATGGGTGTTCCCGCGGCAATCGGGGCATCGGCGCCGGCGACGGCACACCGGCCGATCGAGGGCACGATCTCGGGCAGGGACTGCGCGGGGACTCCGAACAGCTGGAGCATGTCGTCCGACCAGCAACCGGTCTCCACGTCCATGAGCAGGGTCCGGGAGGCGTTGGTGGCCTCGGAGACGTGCGCGCCGCCCGACAGGCGGGCAATCAGCCAGGCGTCCACGGTTCCGAAGCGCAGACGCCCGGCGGCACGCGCCGCGGCGACTTCAGGAACGTGCTTGAGCATCCAGGCGAACTTGCCGGCGCTGAAGTACGGGCTGAGACGCAGGCCGGTTGCCGTTCGGATGTCGTCTCCCAGGCCGCGGGCTTCCAGGTCGGTCATGTCAGGCGCGGTACGGACGTCCTGCCAGACGATGGCGGTCGAGAGAGGTTCAAGGGAGGCGGCATCCCAGGCAACGGCGGTCTCACGCTGATTGGTAATCCCGATGGCCTCAACGGTTTCGAGGCGGGCTGCTTCCAAGACCTGACGCACACTGCGCTGTACGCCGTCCCAAATCTGGCGGGGATCGTGTTCCACCCAGCCGGGCCGCGGGTAGCTCTGGGTCACCGGCGCATAGCCTCGACCGACGATGCGGGCGCGTTCATCGACTACGAGCGTCGTGGTGCCCGTGGTCCCCTGGTCGATAGCGAGAATCACGGAGGGGCGATCGAAAGGCTCGGACGGCAGGCGTACGGTAGCATCGGGCCCGCGCGCCCAGGTGGGGCGCAAAGGGGGGCGAGTGGTCCTGAGCGATCGGGCTCTACGCGAGGCGATCGCGTCAGGCCGTCTGGAAGTAAACCCGCTCGACGAAACCGCGATCCAGCCTTCGAGCATCGACCTGCGTCTTGGGTCTGTTTTCCGAGTTTTTGTGAATCAGACCGAGACACACATCGATCCGAAGCTGAGTCAGCCTGACCTCACCGAGGAAGTGGACGTGGCGGCCGGCTCCAGTTTTGTCCTGCATCCCGGCGAATTTGTGCTCGGCGGCACCGTGGAGACCATCCGCATGCCCGACGACCTGGTAGGACGCATTGAGGGGAAAAGTTCGCTGGGACGGCTTGGATTGATGGTGCACAGCACTGCCGGCTACGTGGATCCCGGCTTTCGCGGCAGTTTGACGCTAGAGCTTTCGAATCACGCGAACTTGCCCATCTTGCTTTGGCCCGGCATGCGGGTCAGCCAACTCTCGGTAATGCGGCTCACGAGCCCAGCGGAACGCCCGTATGGCTCGCCGGGCCTCGACAGCAAGTATCAAGACCAGCATGGCTCTACGCCCAGCAGGTCGCACCTTGGCTTCGCCTTTCGCGACGCCCGCACTGTTTAGGAGAAACCCATGGCAGAAGCCGCCGATCAGTCCGTAGCAGCCACCGGCAGTGAGGAACCGTTCCTTGAATCGTCGGGGGGCGTGATTTATCGCCGAAAGAACGGCCAGGTACAGGTGGCCGTGGTCCAGACGCAGCGTGGGGCCTGGGTGTTGCCCAAGGGCGCTGTTGAGCCCGGCGAGGCGCCGAAAGACGCAGCCGTACGCGAGGTGCTGGAGGAAACCGGCATCGTGGGCGAAGTGGTGGACGACCTTGGCGAGATTCGCTACGAAGTTCGGCCGGACCTGTGGACAGGATTCGTACCGAAAGTCGTTCACCAGTACCTGCTGCGATCCACCGGCGGGAACATTCGTCCCGACCCGGCCGAGCACGTGGAAGCGCGCTGGGTCCCGATGCCGGACGCCGTGCGCATGCTGCATCACGTGAACGAGCGCACGATCATGCTGCGCGCAGAGGACCTGCTGAGTCGCACTGACCCAGGGAGCGCGGGTGCCTGAGGCCCGCGGCAGGCGACGCCCTGTTCGCCTGCTGTTGTTGGTTGCCGCGCTCGCGCTGGGGCTGGTCTTTTTCGGGGGCGGTGACGCCGGTCCATCCAAGCCGGCGGCGTATGGCACGCTTCGAATTGAAGGCTCCGAGCCGGTCACCCTCGATCCCGCGCATGTACGTGACACGGGGACTGCCGGATACGTCCAGGAGATATTCGCCGGACTGACGCGAATCGGTCCGGATCTGTCAGTGAGTCCCGACCTGGCTTCGGGTTGGACGGTGAGTTCGGACGGTCTGATCTACACGTTCACGATTCGTCCCGAGGCGAAGTTCCACGACGGCCGACAGCTCACCGCGGCGGATGTGCAGTGGTCGTGGACTCGCGCCCTCAGTCGCGAGACCGGCTCGCTGTCAGGACCTGTGTTTCTGGCGGACATCCAGGGGGCGGCGGCGTATGCGACCGGCGAGGCAGCCTCTGTCTCAGGGTTGCGCGTCGTTGGATCGCGCCAACTCGAAATCACGCTCACATCACCGCTTGCATTTTTTCCGAGCAAGCTGAGCGCGGGTCCGACCCTGGTCGTTGATCGCCACAACGTCGCGCGCGGCCACGACTGGTGGCGATCGCCGAATGGCTCCGGGCCGTACAGGCTCGAGGAGTGGCAGCCGGAATCACGCATCACGCTGCGGCGCGCCGCCACCGCCACCTGGTTGTCGGGTGGGCCAGCGGTGGTGGAGTTTATTCAGCTGGACGTGGGCGAGGACCTGTTGTTGTACGAGAGCGACGCGCTTGACCTCGTCGCCATTGGCGGATCGGACCTGGACCGGTTTCGGGATCCCTATGAGCCGCGTAGCGGGCACCTGCTGAGCACACCAGACCTGGCGTTCCACTACGTCGGGTTCAACACGACACTTGCGCCATTGGACGACGAGCACGTGCGGAGGGCCCTGGCGCTGGCGACAGATCGTGCATTCATCAACGAGGTGGTGCTGACCGGCACGCAGCGAGAGGCCAGCGGCGTGATTCCTCCGGGCTTGCCGGGCCATCGGCCCGACTTTGAGGGACTTTCGTTTGACCTCACGGCAGCTGCGGCGGAGCTGAGAGAGTCACGCTACGGCAGCGCCGACGCCGTGCCGCGGATTACCGTCGTAGCGCCTGGGGAAGGCCTTTCCGGCAGTCCATTCCTCGAGTTCGTCATCGATCCCTGGCGAACGGATCTGGGCCTGGACGTAGTTATTGAGGTGCGCTCATTCAACGATCTGGTGGAGACCCTGGATGACCCGGACCACGACGTCCAGGCATTTCTCCTGGGGTGGTCCGCGGACTTTCCCGACGCCTCCAATTTCACCGACGAGCTGTTTGGGTCGGATCGTCCGGACAATTCGTGGCGCTATTCCGACGCGATCGTCGACGATCTCATCGGGAAGGCGCGCCTCGCCGCGACCGACGAGGAGCGACTGGATCTCTACGGGGCCATCGAAGATCGAGTGATCTCGCAAGGGGTGCTGATTCCGCTTATGTTCTATGTGTCGCACGAACTCGTGCAGCCCTGGGTGGAAGGCTACGTCGGACGTCCGATGACTCGCGAATGGCTGACCGAACTGACCATCACCAACTAGCGCCGTGCCGCTGAACCGCCGACGGTTTGTGCGGATGGCCGGCAGCGGTATTGCGCTGGCGGCCGTCGCTTCGTGCGATGTTCCCGGGTCGGAGACGGGCGGCAACGACGGGCGGCGCCTCGAACTTCTCCTGGACGAGCCTGCGACGATCGACCCGGCGTTGGTCGCGCAGCCGCCCGAAGCGACGATCGCGGATGCCCTGTTCGAGCCACTGGTGCGCGTGGGTGAGGGCGGCGCGCCGCGCCCGGCCGCGGCCGACTCCTGGCAGATCACCGACGCGGGGCATGCCTATCAGTTCAGTCTTTCGGCGAACGGTCGCTGGACGTCGGGTGAGGCGGTCTCTTCCGACGACTTTGTCTGGTCGTGGCGACGCAACCTGGCGCCGGAGTTGGGCGCGACGTTCAACTACCTCTTGTTCCCGATCCGAGGGGCAGAGAGCTATGCCGGCGGCGGCCGCAACCGGGAGGCGCCGGAGGTTCGGGCCCCGGACACATCAACGCTGCGAGTGCATCTTGACGCACCGACGCCGGGATTCCTGGCCCGGGTAGCGACTTCGACGTTCGCACCGCTGCCGCGCGCCGAGATTGAAGGCACCGGGGCATCGTGGACCGAGCCGATCCGGATTCGCAGCAATGGGCCGTACAAACTGGCGCAATGGGATCGCAGTCTGGGCATGACGCTGCACCGCAACGAACACTACGGCGGACCCACGCCGCCGGCGTTTGACGACGTTGTGGTCAGGTTTCCTCGATCGGCCGACTCGCGGCTCCAGGACTTTCACGCAAGTCCGACGCACGCCGCCAGCGTGAGTGGCTCGGACTATCGATCGGCGCTGGCCAATGCGGACCTGCGACCGCAGGTGCGGCTCTTCGCGCGGGCCGGCACCTGGTTCATCGTGTTCAACACGCGCAAGGCGCCGTGGGACTCGGCGGACGTTCGACGGGCGCTGTCGCTGGCACTCGACCGGGAGGCCCTGACCGCCGCCGTGTTTGATGAGCCCACGCTTCCGGCGCGGCGCCTGACACCTCCAACCATCCTGGCGGCCGAGTCCAACCCCGCAGCGGGGGTTGACGAGGCACGAGCGCTGCTGGCCGGCGCCGGATTCCCCAACGGTGAAGGCCTGCCGCCGCTGCGCCTTACCTACCACCGCACGGACCAGTGGGATCGGCTTGCCGCCGAATTAACCACGGTGTGGAGCGATGCCCTTGGCCTGGACGTCCAACCCGACGTGCGCGAGTGGCGCGACTTCCTGGACTTCTCGAATGCGCCCGGCGATTTCGACGCCTACCGCGCGGGCTGGACGTCCGAGTACCGCCACCCATCCAACTGGCTGGATGATCTGTGGCGATCGGAGGTGGACTTCTTCCGATCAGGCTGGGCGAATGCCGAGTTTGACCAGCATCTGGACACGGCGGCGGCAAGCACGGACCCGGAGGCTCAGCGCACGGCCTACGCAGCCGCCGAAGCCTTACTGGAAGCCGAGGCGCCGGCCATTGCCATCGGCCACCATGCGTCGGCTTTCTTGCTCAAGCCGAGCGTGAGCGCGTTCGGCATCGAGCCGGTAACCGGCGCGATAGACCTCGCACAGGTCGGGCTGGACGCCTAGGGAGTCGCAGCCGACCCGCGCGGGCTAGCGCTCGATCGGCTGGCCGATCATCGAGCCCCACTCGGTCCAGGAACCGTCGTAATTGCGGACGTTGCCGACCCCAAGCAGTTCGTGCAGCGCGAACCAGGTGTGGGCGGAGCGCTCGCCGATTCGGCAGTAGGTGATGACGGGTGCATCACCGGTTGCACCGAGCGGACCATAGATCTCCTGCAGTTCATCGGCGGACTTGAAGGTGCCGTCGGCTTCGTTGACCGCGGTCAGCCACGGAACGTTGTCAGCGCCGGGAATGTGTCCGCCGCGCTGTGACAGTTCCTGCAGGCCCGGCGGAGCCAGGATCTCGCCAGTGAACTCGGCGGGCGAACGCACGTCGACCAGCACGGTGGAGCCGTCGCCAAGCGCGGCGCGGACGTCGGGCTGCAGGATGCGCAAGGACGGGTCGGCCTCACCCGCCTCATAGGTGGTGGACTCAACTTCGGTTGGGTCCGTGGTCAATTCGCGACCTTCCTGCTCCCACTTGAGCCGGCCGCCGTTCATCAGACTTACGCGCTCGTGGCCGCCCATCTTGAACTGCCAGTAGGCAAAGGCGGCGAACCAGTTGTTGTTGTCGCCGTAGAGGATGACGTGGGTATCGGCGGCGATGCCGGAGCTTTCCAGCAACTCCTTCCACTGTTCCGGCGTGGCGATGTCACGCCGGATGCCGTCGGAAAGCTGGGTTTCCCAGTTCCAACCCACGGCGCCGGGAATGTGCCCGGAGTCGTACGAGGACGTGTCGACGTCCACCTCGACCAGGCGAACGTTGTCGTCGTCGCCGTGGGCGGCGACCCAATCGGTGTCGACGAGGACATCTGGATTCACATATTCGGCCATTGAGGCTACCTACCTGGGGAAAGCTGACGTGCCCGCGCGGATGCGGGGCCAATTCTTGCATGAAAGCGAAGTCGCATTACATTCGAGATCGTAGGGGTGGGCTACAGTGCCCGCCGCCATCCCCAGGGTCTGTTCCGCCCATGCCGACTCCAGCAAGGCGCCAGCGGGTCATTCGGACCGTGGCACTGGTGCTGACGGTCCTGGGCGGGACGTTTCTCGCCCCCGCCGGGCTTGCGCATGCCGAGTCGCCGCCGGACTCGGCCACTGCCACCGGCTGGTTCTACTCGCAGGCTGGCCCCGGCGATGGTCTTGGCTACGAAGTGACCGACAACCACGACATTCCGTTTTGGACGTTCTTCCAGTCAGCCGGTGGTGTTCGACGGCTTGGCTACCCGATCTCCAACCGCTGGTCGGCAGGTCCACAGACGTTCCAGGCGTTTCAGAAGGCTGTCCTGCAGTGGACCGTGGTCGATGGGGTGACGTTCGTACATGTCTACGACGCGCTCAGCCAGGCCGGACGCGATCCCTGGCTGAAAAACGCGCGTGGCGTCCCGTCTCCGCCGAACGCAGTGGCGGCGAACGGCCGCTCGTTCGACGACGTGACAGCGGAGCGACTGGAGATCCTGGAGCGTTTTCCGGAGATCGAGCGCCGCTGGTTTCGTAACGACCGCTGGCTGGATACGTATGGTCTGCCGATAGTCGTCGAAGACCGCGACGGCCTTGTGGTGCTGCGGGCGCAGGGTGCGGTCTTCCGGCTGTGGCGCCCGGACTCCGAACTGGCGGTCAGCCCGCCCAGCGTCCTCATCTCACATAGCGGATTGGACTACCGGGACGGCGGCATGATTCCGGCCGGGGCGGTCGCGGCGATCCCCGATCCAAAGCTGGCCGGGACGACCGGACTCCTGGCGTTTCTGAGCAACCGCGACGGGGCCTGGAACCTGTGGACGATGACGCCGACGGGCACCGACCTGACGCAGCTCACGCTATCCGGGGGGTTAACCAGCCGGCCGAATTGGTCGCCGGACGGGCAGCGGATCGCGTTTTCGGCGTTCGCCAGCGGGGGCTACCAGGTCTTTGTGGCCGACGGCGATGGCGACAATCCGCAACAGCTCACCAATTCGCCCGCCACGGACTGGGAGGCCTGGTGGTCACCGGACGGCGAGCGCCTGGTGTTTGCCAGCACCCGAAGCGGCGAAAGCGAGATTTACACAATGCTCGCGGACGGTTCCGAGCAACGGGTCATCGGCGATCAAGCCGGGTTTCTTTGCTATCCCGCGTGGTCGCCCGACGGCTCACAGATCATCTTTACGAGCGGGTCGGACATTGTCACCGTGGACCTCGACGATCCGCTTGGTTCCCGCAAGGTGATCAGCAGCGGCCGCGACCCATCCTTCTCGCCGGATGGCTCGCGGATAACGTTCGCGCGCTGGATCGGCAATGCCTTTGACGTGTTCGTTGCCGATGCCGACGGATCGAACGAAGTCCGCCTGACCACGCACCCTGCGCCTGATTGGAACCCGGTGTTCTCGCCCGACGGCGCCAAGATCGCCTTTGCCAGCTATCGAGACGCCAACTGGGAGATCTACACCGTGCGGCTCGACGGAACGGACCTCCAGCGGATCACGGACAACCCGGCGTCGGACTACCTGCCGGCCTGGGGCAATACGCTAGGAGCCACCGAACAGCCGCGAGCGAGCGGCGGCAGCCGCCCCAAGTAGTCCCACGTCTTCGCCGAGCGACCAGGGTTCGAGCCGCAGGGTGGGCGCGGTGCTCTCCAGGAGATGCTGGTGGACGGTAGCCCGCAGCGGATCGAAGAGCAGATCGCCGGCATTGGCGATCCCGCCGCCGACGACGACCGTGTCCAGGTTGACCAGGTGCGCGACGTTGATGACGCCAAAGCCGACGGCGCGTCCAGCGCGCTCCAGGGCGCTGATCGATAGGGCGTCGCCCTGGCGGGCTGCTTCAACCACGTCGCGCCCGGAGAGGCCGGCCTGGCCGCTGAGACTGCTGGGATGTCCCGCCGCAATCTGGTCGCCGACCCAGGCCGCGATATCGGGCCCGGCGGCGATGGCCTCGATGCAGCCTCGGTTGCCGCAGTCGCAGAGGGGACCGTCGAAATCGACCGTCATGTGGCCGAATTCGCCGGCGCTGCCGTAGGCGCCGTGCCAGAGTTCGCCGTCCAGGATCAGGCCACCGCCGACGCCGGTGCTGACCGTGATGTAGAGCATGTTGTCGGCGCCCTGGGCAACTCCGTACTTCCACTCGGCCAGCGCAGCGGCATTGGCGTCGTTTTCGAGGAATGCCGGTAGACCAACGGCGTCGGCAACCCGCGCCGCCAATGGGACTTCCTTCCAGCCCGGCAGGTTGGGGGCCTCGTGAATGACGCCGGTGACCCAGTCGAGCGGCCCGGGGGCGCCTATCCCGACGGCTACGAGTTCCGAGACGTGGACGGACGCGCGGGCCAGTGCGTCATACAGCACGGCAACGATGCGATCAATCACCGCATCGGGCCCCTGGGACGCTTCTGTAGCGCCGGTTACGAAGCCCGTTATGCCGCCGTTTACATCGACGACGGCCGCACGCAAGCTGGTCCCTCCAAGGTCGATGGCGCCGACCGGCTTGGACAGGTCAGGCATCTATGGAGCCCTTGACCGGCGGCGCCGTGAGTCCGGCCGAGCCGCGTGCGCTACGGCGTCGTAGCGCCTGGACGATCTCGAACAGCAGCATGGCCGCCAGGATGAAGGCCGGCGCGAGCAGCATGCCACCTCGAGGGCCGGCGGCGTCGGACGCCACGCCAATCATCGGTGCAAGCAAGGCCCCGCCGACACTGGCCATGGCGGTGAGCCCCCCGGCGAGCGAACCTGCGATTCCGGGTCGAATGCGCAGGCCGATGCCCAGCGCCGTGGGGAAGACCCCGCCGATCGCTGCGCCCGTCAGAACGAATCCCAGGACAGCCAATGGCGCGGCACCCGCCAGCGCCGCCAGCACCGACGTTCCCAGCGCGAGCGCCAGCGACCAGCGAACAAGGGTGGACGCACGCCAGGTGGCCGCGAGGCGGTAGACGACTAAGCGCCCAAGCAGAACGCCGATCCAAAAGGCAGTGACCGAGGCCGCCGCAGCCGCTCGCGGTATCCCCTGCGTGCGCTCCATAAAGGCCGCGCCGAAGTCGCCAAAGGCGATTTCGACCCCGACGTACAGCATCAAGACCAGCCCCAGGAGAATCGATACGGGCGAACCAAGTCCCCGAACGACGCTGCGAATCGTCGGGACTGAACCGCTGCGAGGCGGATACGACAAGCGCGTGAACATGAGGCCGCTGGTGGCGAACCAGACAGCCACTACGAGATAGGCGACGCGCCAGCTTGCAAAGGCGGCCACGCCAACCGCGGCGAGCGGCGGGGCTGCGATGGCGCCAAGTGCGAAGGCCGAGTTGAAGAGGTTGAGCGCCCGGGTGCTGCGTTGGCGCGCGAGGTCCGCAATCAGCGCCGTTGCCGCGGCAAGACCGGGCCCGAAGGATGCCCCGATGCAAAAGCCGGCCGCCAGCAGCGAGCCGAACGTTGGGCTGGCGGCGAACCAGAACATGGATATCGCGGCTCCCGCTGCTGACGGGACCAGGACGGCGCGTCTGCTCCAGCGGTCGGACGCTGCTCCACCGGCCAGCGATCCGGCAATGAATCCGACGGACATCACGGTGATGATCAGGCTGATCTGGCTGTAGGCGAGGCCGAAGTCTTCGCTGATCGACTCGACCGATGGCCCGAAGACGCTGATGGCAGCGCCTCCAGCAGCATAAAACCACATGCTGGCTGCCAGGATCACGATGCTTGCCTGGCGTCCGACGATCTGAAAGCCGTCAACGTCGGAGTTCGGCCGTGTGCAGCCGGCGGGCAAGCAGCAAGCACAGAAACGCAATGCCCAGGGTTACCGGCAGCAGGGTGACGGCCGCACGAACGGAGAGCGCGTCGGCCACGGCGCCTGAGAGCAGGGACAATCCGGCGAATCCGGTGCCGCCCATGGCGAGCATGAATCCGGCAATCATGCCGGAAGCTGATGGTCGGTAGCGCACCCCAATCCCGACCACCGTGGTAAATATCGGACCTGCGGCCAAACCGGACAGCGACGCGGCCACGAGGATCGCCGCCGGCTGGGGCGCGCCAGCCACAATGACCGCGCAGAGCAGCGAGAGTCCCAAACTGCCAAGGGCCAGGTTGTAGGCCTGGACACGAAGCGCCAGCCATGCGCCGATGATCCGTCCCAGCGAAAGCCCGACCCAAAAGGCCGCGACCAGGGCGGCCGCCACGGAGCGCGTGACGCCGTGGTCGGTCTCCAGGTACGCGGCCAGGAATCCGCCAAGTCCGAGCTGCATTCCGAAGTAGCCCACCACCACGGCGCCGAGCAGGATTGGCACGGGCCGGATGATGGCGGAGAGACGTGATTCACCGCTGGCGCGATGCGCGGTCGCGCGCGGAATGCGCGCTGACAGCAGTACGACCGACGCAAGCCCTACGAGCAGCGCCGCGGCCAGATACGCGCCGCGCCAGCCGACCGGCGTCTGCAGAAGCGCACCAACCATGGGCGGGGCCATGAGGGCGCCGAAGCCAAACGGCATCTGGGAGATCGTCATCGCGCGCCCCGTGGCATCGCCCGCCACGTCCGATACGGTCGCCGTGAGCGGGGCCTCCGTGAGTCCGAAGCCGAAGCCATTCAGGCCGGAACCGAGCAGCAGTATCCCCAGAGCCGGCGAAAAACCGGCGACCAGCAGTCCGATCACCAGGAGCGTCACCCCCGTCGTGAGCGTGGGACGTCGTCCAAGCCGATCCGCCACCAGCCCCCCCACGGTCGTGCCGGTGGCATACGAAATTGCGGGAACGATCAAGGTCAGGACGACCACGAAATACGTGAGGTCGAAGTCTGCCCGCACGGCCTCAAGCGATGGGCCCGGCACCGCGAGCAGAAAGCCGATGGTGAAGTAGAACGGCATGGAGCGCGGGACGACCGAGCGTCGTCCGCCAATGTTCATGCCGAAGCCAAACGCCGGGCCGTAGCTGAAGCGCTAGGCGCGCGGTTCAAACGCGCAGGTCTCGACGATGGCGTCGTCCGCATCGAAGCCGAACGGGGTCGTCGGTTCAATCACCTGGCAGTTCCCGGGCAAGTCGCGGAGCACGCTCTCGCTGACCCAGAAGGTCTCCAGGTCCAGGGTGTTGCGAATGCGTCCAATCCGAAGGGGTTCGTTGGTGGAGCGCTCGGCCAGGTGCAGCACGGTCTCATAGCACGCGCGGTCGGTTGGCAGCGTCAGCGGCACCTTGGCGGCATGGAGAGCCATGGCGGTGAGGGTGTTCATGGCCAGGGCTTCGTGGTCGATGGCGTCGGCCAGCTTGCGGCTGCAGAGATCGGCCAGCCCAATACCGACGGCGTTGCCGTGGGACTCGGGCGTGAGGCCGAGCACCGCCAGCCACCCGTAGTCGGGTGTGCGCTCCAGCTCGCCCAGGCGCCGCCACATGCCGACGACATTCGGATCCATGCCGGAACCCGAGATGTTCTTGCCCATGCGGTCGATGAGCAGTCCGTCCAGTCTGTCGAGGGGAAGGCGCGGCATGAGGTCGCGGGCGAGCTTGAGGAGGGCTTCGTCAGTGGCGTGGAAAGCCTCCGGCGCCACGACCTCCGCGCGGGCCGGCCGGTCGAAGGCGTTTTCGACCAGGGCCACGCCGCAGAGCAGATGGCCGGAAGCGACCGTCAGGGCCGCCGCCTCCGGAATCCCCGTGGCCAGCGGGTGCGCATGCAGCGACTCCGCGCCGCGCCGGTTGCCCAGGCCAATCACGCTCATCTTGCAGAGACCGCTCTCGATCGGCCCGCGAAAGCCGGTGTGCGGCTTGACGCGGCCAATCACGATCACGCCGTCGGCGGCCGCGGCTTCGGCGTCGAGGTGGACGGTGATGCCTGAAGACGTTTTGCCGACCTCGTTCGTGTCCATCGTGGCCCGCACGGGGGCGCCGACGCTCCGCTCGTGGACCCCGTAATCGGCCAGCACGGATGCCTGCCCTTCGGCCGTGCCGCCGCCGTGACTGCCCATGGCGGGAACGACGAACGGCCGCAACCCCGCTTCCCCCAGAACATGCGCGAGCGTGCGAACGACCTGGACGACCGGCGACACGCCACGTGAGCCGACAGCGATGGCCACGGAGGCGCCAGGCGGTAAGGCGGCTCGGTCGAGTTGCCGGGTCAGCCCGGCGGCCAGGTGCCCTTCCAGGTCATCCAGGTCAGCGGTCGTGAAGGCCTGGCGGACCAGGTGCATTTGGGGCGCGGCGGCTGACATGGGCGCAGTCTAGCCAAGCAAGGTCGGCGGACAGGATGCGGCGCCTGAAAAACCCAACGACGCAGCAACCCGCGTCAGCCGGACGTTTCCACGCGCCAGGGCTGACAGCCCTTGGTGCTCAGGGTGACCGGCAGATCGCGGAAATGAGGACTTTCGCGGATTCCGTCGCTGAAGGCCAGGTCGCGAATACTCAGCCGGTCGGGACTTTGGATCACGCGGCTCTGGTTGCGGCTGCCGCCCGACTCGATCCAGATGAGCTTGACCGTGCACGACAGACCGGCATTGCCCGGCTCTTGAGCTACGAGCGTCATCTGCGTGGTCAGGTATTCGGGCAGGCTCTCGGTTCCCTCCGAAATGCTGTGCAAGACCCGGATCTCGCGCCGTTCCGCCAGGATATTCAGCCAGAGGTTATAGCCCAGGACCGCCACGCCGATGAGCGCGACCCCGAGGGCCAGCGCCCCGAACATGCGACGGCTACGACGCTGTCGATCCTCCATGGCCTGCGCCGCTCGAGCTCGTACGGCCGGGTCGCGACGGACCGGCGGTGCGCGACTGGCCAGGGGCTCGCGAGCGGTGACCGGCGCGTCCGGAAGCTCAGGTTGGCGACCGCCAATCACATAGTGAATCCAGTGAAACACGCCCCTCACGAAGTGAATGGCGGCGTTCACGGCCAGGACGAACGCGGTCCCGAATATCACCCAACCGGCCACGACGGCAAGCAAGGCGATTCCAACAAGAATCGCGGCAACGACAAATGCAGGTCCGGTGAGATCCAAGGTTTCGCCAATTCGCCGCTTGGGGTTGCTCGATACGTCGGGTCAGCGGCGGCAGGCTCCCAAACTAGCAGAGCAGGCCCGAAATCCGGTTGAAGCCGTCGACTTAAGAAACGTCGGTCTGCAATCGGAGATCCGCGCAGACGGGCGCCACTGGCAGAGTCACAACCGTTAGGGCACGCTGGCAAACAAGATGCGGATCGCAGTCGTCACGGACATTCACGGCAACCGCCACGCCATGTTCGCGGTCCTTGCGGACCTACGTCGCGTTGGGGCCGACGAGGTCGTGTTTCGCGGCGACGCGGCCTTGTTTGGTTCGCGGCCGCGCGAGTGCTGGGAGCGGGTGCTGGACCTGGGCTGGCGCTGCGTGCAGGGAAACACCGACCGCTACATCGCGGACCTACCTTCCAAGCTGGCAACCCTCGGCGATCCCGACGGCGCGCAAGCAAGGTTTCTCCGCGCCAACGTGACCTGGGCGGCCGGGAGGCTGGGCCCGGCCCTGATCCGCAAGCTGGGCACGATGCCACGGCAGGTAAGCATCCAGTCGCCAGCCGGCACGCTTCTGGTCGTGCATGGGTCGCCCGGCGACGACGAGACCGGCTGGAGCAGGGACGATGACGAGGCAACCGTAGCCGCCGTGATCGGCCCCACCGAGGCGGCAGCCGTGGCGAGCGGACACACCCACACCGCCATGATCCGGCATGCCGGCAGCGTGCTGGCGGTGAACTGCGGCGCCGTTGGGCGCTCGCACGACGGTCAACCCGGACTGGCGACGTACGCCGTCCTGGACGACGCCGCCGGCCGCTGGTCCGCGGAACTGCGGCGAGTGGACTACGACTACCGGGGAGCCTACGCGGAAGTACGAGCCCTTGGCGTGCCGGTTCCCGAGGCGTTCGCGTCGACGCTTGTTTCAGCCACAGCACCCGTGTAGACCTGATAACCACTCCCTGATTCCAATCGCATTCACCGTTCGAACCAGCACGACCCCGAGTCCGAAGCCACCCTTCGTTCGCCTTCGCGTCCTCTGGTCGATACACCACCGTTCAACTACAATCCGCAGAATCCATAGGAAGCGTCCCAATGGGCGGAGCGACTCTTCCCTTGACAGCCGGAGAATTCTCGAACGGGGAGCCTACTCCCACAGTTCAACAGCCGACGCGTCTTGGCATCGTCGAATCGATCCTCGACCAGATCAATATTAATGCGCTCAGACCGCTGGTGCGCACGGAGCCGAAATGGCGACGACTCTGCGCAGGCTTTAGACCTGACCGAATCAGCAAACGTATCCTTACGACACGCAAACTCCAAATAGCTCGTCAAGACCAACTCATAATCGAACTATTGGAGGCATTTTTCAAGAGCCTCGGAATCGAGGACCAAGACTTGAGTGACAGCTTGAGAGAAGTTTCCCGCGACACGCGCCTCTCCAATTCAAGTCGAGAACTGTTCAAGCGAGTGGCGGATTCTGACCTTGAACGTATACCACTTGGCCAAGCGCTCACTAGACAGGAAGTGAGCTACGACTATGTAAAAGACAATTCCACTATCGATAAAGGCACAAATGCTCCTGACAACCCTCAGCGAGATTCCAACAAGACGCCACGTCCCAACACTGAGCCAGCCATCACAAATCAAGAAGACTCTGAATCCAAGAACACAAACGAAACCACCACTATAGCAACTCACGACACGCGCTCCATCACAACAAATGAATCGTTTGAATGGGAAGCTCCACAAGACCAGGCTAGTGAGACTCAGCAGGTCGTAACGCTCTTCGAACGATGCCTGGTAGCGTTTGTCCGATGGCGACTGCACCAAGTCTACGACGATGACTGGCTCGCCCAAGGCTGCAGTAATTTTCTTCAACGATGGCGAGCTAAGTCCAACAACAAGGCCCTCGAGCCTGACTCACTGATCGGTTTCGCTGAGATTGGCGATATCAAGCAGATTATCGTTAGCAGACGTAATTGGCCTCATTTTTCCACCTTCTTCAAAGATAAGAATCTCGTTCAGCAAGCAATTGACGAAGTGATTCCTCTGCGGACCTCGAGCATGCACGCAGGCGACCGAGAACTGTATTTCACGGAACACATATCTGCCGTAGCAGCTATGGTCAAACTGACGTCAACTTACCATGAGAAGACGGCTACCCGCATTGATGAAGTGCTTCAACAGCTAATCGGCGCACAGGAGTCTACCATCGACGGAGACCTCGGCCGACTTGATCTCAAGATTCAAACCAATCTGACTCAACTCCACGATCCTCGACTTGTAGGTCGAGAGCATGAACTCCGATATATCAATGACTTCTGGAACGACTCTTTTCAGCGAGTGTCCTCCATCGTAGGTGCGGGTGGCGTTGGCAAGACCGCGCTTCTCGATCACGTAGTAAACACAAAGCTCAGAGCTGACTTACAGACAGGCCGCCGCCCAGATCCGGAAGTGATCATATATCTCACGGCCAAAGATAACTATCTTGAAGGAGTAACTCCCGCACCCCGACACATGCATTTCAACACTCTAAGAGAAATATATACAGTAACACTAGAGACCGTCTGGGATGAAGATACTACAGATTCAGATATGAAGGACCTTCGAAGCAAAGTACTATCGCTTGCAAGCGAAGTCCGTATCCTGTTTGCCCTAGACAATCTCGAAAGCCTCACAGGCGATGACATTGATGAGGTTGGACAATTCTTAGACGAGCTACCTTCGCCGAGCAAGGCAATCATCACTACGCGAGACAATCGTCGCATGGGAACCACCATTAAGCTAGTCGGTCTACCGCACCCAGATGCACACGAGTTTCTCATGCGCTCATTCTCGGAAGCGGACATTGACGTGGCACCCAGTCACACTGACATCATCACTCAGATTATTGACGAGACAGGTGGTGTCCCTCTTTACTTGAAACACGCCGCCACCGCTATTACCCAAGGTGGATGCACTCCTGAAGAAGCCTTAAAGCGCCTCACAGGAACCCCTATTCTAGAGTTCTTAGAGTTCTCGTATGCAAATTGTTTCGAACGGCTAGAGGACGGATCAATGCGAATCGCATATTTCCTCGCCCTCTCAACACGTCCCAGACGAAGGAACGAACTTGCTAAAGTGTGCGAGGAATCCGGCGAATTGGACGAGTCCATCCATCGATTGGATCAGCTAGCTTTCATTGAGCGAGTTAGCAACAGAAAGAGAATTGCCTTCAAACTGTCAAACCCACAAATTGCAGAATTCGTCAGACTGCAAGTTCCGCGCGTACTGCCAAGCAATGTTGTCACCCTAATCTCGGAACGTGTAGGCACAACAACGCTCTCGTCTCCGCGAAACGTAGAGATTGCTATAGACAACATCATCGAAGAGTCTTACGAAGAATGCCGCGAAAGCTGGTCAAAGGGAATTGCAAAGTTAGAGAGCGCAAGACTTGAGTGGGAAGATCACCCGAGGATTCTCGCTCGTCTTGGCTATTACTATTTTCGAGACCATCAGCGCAGAAAGGCGAAGGAGCTGATTCAAAAGTCAGTCACAGAGAGCGATGCCGACAGTCGTTACGAGCTACCAGATTCCGAGCGTCCAGACTCTTATGCACGACTAGCGTTAATTGACCTAATGGACGGACATTTCGACGATGCAATCCACCGTGCTCGCACTGCGACGACATTGCGCCCGCACTTCCATTGGGCAGAACAGATCCTCGGTCAAGCGCTTTATGAAAAAGCCAATCGGAGTCGCCTAATGATGGGACCTGATTGGCGTGTCAACCTAATGAAGGAAGCCAAGTCGCGTCTAGTGAAGAGCTTGTATGCAGACGATACGGCAGGATTTCGGGCCAGCCACAATGAACGAAGCCACATGTACATTGGGAGAATTGAGGCTTCGCTGTCAAGCGACTATGCGTACGTATAGGGTCTATTCTTGAGTCCACTAGCACTATGGTGTACAAACACAATGTAGGCTAGACACTCTCCACGCTTTCCTGAAATCTCTAACTTAGGGATAGCCTGTTACGCTTTTCTCATTTGTTTGAATTGATTTGCGCCTCCGAAGATTCGACGGCAGGTACCGTGGAGGGAACTGTATTTTGTTCTTCAAGTCGCCCTATGAACCGATACTTGTGCTCTCACCAATCGGCGAGAGCGAGAGCCCTTAGACAGTCTGTTTAT
The DNA here is from genome assembly GCA_022821645.1 of Chloroflexota bacterium. GTDB lineage: Bacteria > Chloroflexota > UBA11872 > UBA11872 > UBA11872 > UBA11872. The sequence continues at coordinate 394,950 of JAJEDE010000025.1, read as the reverse complement.
CTTCCAGACTGACCTGAGGCACGAACGGAGAAAAGCTCTGCGCCGCATTGGTCCTGGTGGCCTACGTCCCAAGCAGTTCAATACAATACGACTGGGGTCTTGCCATTACGAGCCGAGTGATAGCAATCACAGTTTGCGTGACACGATGCTGCAAATTCGAATAGCCACAATGGAACACTCACCCTCTTGGATACACTCGAGGACTACCACGGCACAATTGAGTGCCTGAACGTGTCGATTACCGCAGGGCATCACAGCAGACTGTGAGCGCATAGTGATACTGTGCTTGGATGCTCGGCATCCTGGGCATCCACCCATGCGTTTTCCAGCGGTTAGGTACTAGCGTGAGTATTCACGCTCCGCGCAGTTGAAACTCGCTGAAGGAAGGCGACCACAGCCTTGACCGATGTCAATGGCTCCGAGTACCCAGTGTTGCGATGGCGCGGAGTCACCGCCCTGATCGTGACCCTGGCAATGATATCGGGGCTGGCGGTGTTTGTGGCGTTGATGCGCGAGGGACGCACATCGCTTGGTGCAGTCAGCGCATCCTGGGTGCTGTACGTCGTAATCACGATTGCCGCCACGGCCGGCTGGGGCCTGGCCGGAGTGCTGCTGGTGTCGTTCGTGGCGCAGCGTCGAGTGGATGACGTGCTGGCGGGCTACCTGTGGACCCACTCGCCGCTGCTCGCGCCGGCCACGCTGGCGGTCATGGCGTTCGTATCGGACGCCGTGAACCACCGCCTGACGCAGACGGACGACCTGCGCTGGCTCTGGGCGGCGCCGATTGGCATGTGGGTCGCGGGCCAGGTGCTGTGGCTGCCGCTGAGCCTGGACCGGGTTCGGATTCGTCCGCTCCAGATCGTCCGCGATGCCGTCGTGGCGCTTGCCGGCGGGCGCTTCACGCGGCTGACGTTCGGCCTGATCTTTGTCCAATTCGTCCTGCTGCGACTGGGGCTGGCGTTGTTGTGGCGGCCGATCGGGCTGTTCGAGCGTGGCAGTGACGTTGGCGCCTACGAGCAGCGCGCCCGCCTGGCGCTGCAGGGGCTACAGCCCTACCTGGACTACTGGGTGGAATATCCCCCCGTGTTTCCGTGGATGGCTTCCGGGCTCAAGCTGCTGAGCGTGCCATTGGGCGGCGACGAGCCCGCGTTCCAGGTCTTGTTCAGCCTGACGATGGTCGTATTCGAAGCGGGCATCCTCTGGCTGATCCACGCCATCGCGGTGCGGGTCTGGGACGAGCCGCGTGGGCTCGTCACGGCGGCCGCCTATGCCGCGCTCTTCTATCCGATCTATATCGCCAACCGGCACTTCGAGTCCATTGCCGTGTTCTTCCTGCTTCTTGGCGTGTACCTGGTGATCCGGGAACGCCGGCACACCGCAGTCCTGGCGATTGCGCTGGGCATGCTCACGAAGCTGTTTCCGGCGGCGGCGCTGCCGGCGCTGCTGGCCGGGCAGTCGTGGACGGGACGCGCGCGCTACGTTGGTTTGCTGGTCACCGCGGTGGCTGGCGCCCTGGCCCCGTTGGCGCTGGTTGGTCGCGAGTTCTTTGTGGCCTCGTGGCAGACCATGCTGATGCGACCGGGATGGGAGACGGTGTGGGCCCTGGCCGATGGGTACTTCGGCTTCGGATGGATCCATCGATACCGGCAGACGCCGGACACGGCGCTCGAGTTCAACTACATGCCGGACCTGCCGGCCGCGGCCTGGTGGGGCGCGGCCGGCCTGGTGGCGGCGATCTACGCCGTGCTGGCCTTGCGTCGATCGCCGCCAAACCCCGCAGCCGTCGTCTGGACCTCAGGCCTGGCCCTGGTGGCGTTTGCCCTCTATCTGCGCGGCTGGTCGCCGCAATTCATGGTCTGGATCTTGCCGTTCGTTCTGCTGACTTATCCCGGAGGACGCGGATACCTGCTTGCCACGGGGCTCTCGCTCCTCGCGCTGCTTGAGAATCCCGTGTATTTCGTGTTGTTGGCCGACGATCACAGTTGGACGCTGTGGATCGTGGTGATCGCCCGAACCCTGGCCATTGGCGCGCTGGGCGCGGTGTTTGCGCGCCGCCTGTGGCTCGAGGGGCGTGCGGCCGCGAGTGTGACGACCAGGGAACCGGACGCTGGCCATGCATAGGCTGCCTCTGGCCGGAGCGCGACTGCGGCTGGTGCCTGGCGCGCTTGGCTGGGCCAGCCTGGTTGGCATGGCGCTCGCAATGGCGGGCGCTTCGGTCGGTCGAGCCGACTTCACGTCGCCCAGCGCAACGTGGGGAGCGACGGCCTTGGGAAGCCTGGGGGCTGCCATGCTGGTGTGGTCCCTGGCCAGATGGGTTCGACACCGAGCCGGCCACGGCACGGACTGGAGTGGTGCCGGCCTGCCGCTGCTGGCGACGCTCGACGGCTGGCTCATCGTCGCCTTTCAGTACGCCCACGAGCCGACCAACCATCTCCTGACCGTCGGGCTGGTGACGCCGGAACTGTTTGCGCGGCCGTCGGTGACCGAGTGGCTGGCCGTCAAGTTTGTCGCCCTCACGCTGTTGTGGGTGGGTTGGCCGTGGCTGGCGGCCCGAAGCCCCGGACCAGCCGGCCTGGACATAGTCCAGAGTCAGAGCGTCACCAACGCTGCTTCAGCGGCAAGTGCCGCGGCCAGCCGGGGACTGATGGTCGTGGCCGTTGTCGGCGCGCTGGCCTATCTGCGGTTGGCGCTGTTGGACGTGCTGGCCATCCAGGTGCCTTCGGACCTGCGGGTCAACTACATCGGCGCGTTGGCGCTGCGAGACGGGCTCAACCCCTACGACAACGCGGTCGCCTTACAGGTGGCCGGTCGCGAAGCCATCCCCTACGTGGGCACCCGTCTCTGGGCCATGGTGACCAATCCGCCCACCGCCATGCTCTACTTTGCGCCCTACACGACCGTGCCGCTGGCCGCCGCCCGGCTGGCGTTCCTGGCCGTGAACCACCTCGCGCTGTTGGCGACCGCGGCGCTGACCTGGCGGCTGGTTCGGCCGGCCCTTCCGCCATGGGTGTGGCTCGGTCTGGTTCTGGGCGTGACGGCGCTGCTCGATCCGTTTCTGCTGGCGTTCCGACTCGGCCAGGTCGACCTGATCATCGGTCTCGCGCTGGCGGCGGCGGCCTACCGACTGCGCGGCGGCGACGATGCCTGGGCCGGCGCCCTCATCGGCGTGGCGGCGATGCTGAAAATCGCGCCGGGGCTGCTGGCCATCTACCTGCTGTGGCGCGGTCGCTGGCGGGCCCTGGCCGGCCTGGCCGTAACGACGGCCGCGGTCGGACTGCTGAGCCTTGGACTCGCCGGCACGGAGACGTGGCGCTACTACCTGACGGAGCGGCTCCCCGATCTGCTGGCGGGCAGCGCGCTGTTCAACAACCTTTCGCTGCCGGGATTGATCCTGCGCGTGTTCATGGGCCCCGAACTCGCGCAGGGCTTTCTGGACTTGCAGCCCGAAATCGCGGTCGCCCGGATTCTGAGCGTGATTGCCGTACTCGCCGCCCTGGCTGTTACGGCGAAGGCGCTGGGGCGCTCGGCGCGAACCGGACGGGCGTACATCCTGGAGTTCAGCCTGGCCGTCGTGGCCGCGCTGGTGATCAGCGGGGTCACGTGGCCGCACTACCTGGCCTGGCTGCTTCCACTGGTTGGTCTGAGCCTGGCCTTCAACTGGCCGACGGGCGCCAGCCGCTGGACGGCCATCGTGAGCGGGACCGGCCTGGCCCTTGCCTCATTGCCGTTGGACGCCTACGGCGGGCTTTTTGGGACTATCTTTGATATATCGATGACTGCCCTGTCCGTCCGCAGCCTGGGGCTGCTGATGCTGTTCCTGGGTCTGTTGCTGGCCGTACGCGGCGCCCGCCCGGGCTCAGAAACCGCTCCGTGAGAGAGGTCGTCCGCTCACGCCTCCTGTGGGCTGCCGTTGTCTCGATCACGCTGGCCGTGGTGTTGCTGATTACCGTGGCCCCGGTGCGAGACATCACGCACACCGTGTTGGGCTGGCTGCGCGTGTCACCGCTGGAACTTGACGAGGAGGTCAGCCAGGCGGACGCAACGACGCCAACCGAGCCCACCGCACCGGCGCCCACACTGGCTGACCTTGTTGAAATCGTGAGCGTAGATCCGACGACGTCAATCCCCGACGCAACGCCGGCGGACATCGACGACCTTCCCTTCGAAGTCATAGAAATTGACCCGCCGGCCGCGTTTTCAGCCGACTCCACGCGCAGCGTCACGACCTTCGGGACGTTGACGATGGGTCTGGACACGGCCGACCTGGCCGCGGTGCTGGCGCCCGGGTTCCCGTCGCGACGGCTCGCGCGTCGCCTCGGGACGGATGAGATCACGGTTGCTGGCGGAGCGATGGTGGTCAGTACCTGGCCCGCGGTTGGAAGAGACGGAGGCGTCATAACCCTGTACCAGATCGAGGCGCCGCTCGTTACCGGCCTCCCGCCGCGCGACTTGGAGTTGCTGGCCGAACTGATCACCCAGGCCTTCCTCCCGCCAATTGTCAGCCGGGAGACCGATGTCCTGGACATTCCCCTGGTTCGTCTGGCGCTGGGACTCGAGGTCGACGATGAGACGACATCCGCCGAACCGACGCTCACAGAGATGCCGGGCGGGGAAACGGCCGTCATGTGGATGCGGGATAGATCGCAACTGGTCCTCACCGGTCCTCTGGCGCCGGAGGACCTCCTGCGACTGGCCGAGACTGCGAAGGTCGAGCGTTGAGCCGGCCGGCGGCGATCTCCCTATCTGGCGTCACCAAGCGCTACGGCGACACGCTGGCCGTCGACGACGTCAGCCTGTCGGTGGCGCATGGTGAAGTGTTTGGGTTCCTGGGACCCAACGGCGCGGGCAAGAGCACGATCGTCAAGATGGTCCTGGGCCTCACCTACCCCACGGCCGGTGAGATCGAGGTCTTGGGCCAACCGGTCGGCAGCCTGGCGGCGCGGGCCGAGGTTGGGTACCTGCCCGAGACCTTCCGATTCCACGACTGGCTGACAGCGTCCGAACTCCTGCACTTTCACGCACGGTTGGCGCGCGTTTCCGCTGACGTCCGCAGCCAACGTGTGCGGGAACTGCTGGAACTTGTGGGCCTGAAGGATCGGGTGAATGACCGGATTTCCACGTTTTCCAAGGGCATGATGCAGCGCGTCGGCCTGGCGCAGGCGCTGGTGGGCGAGCCGCGGCTGGTGATCCTGGACGAGCCGACCTCGGCGCTGGACCCCATCGGGCGCCGCGACGTGCGGGACCGCATCCGGGAACTCGGCGAACGCGGCGTGACGGTGTTTCTCAACTCCCACCTGCTGTCCGAGGTCGAACAGGTCTGCGATCGGGTCGCCATCATCGACCACGGCTCGATTGTGGCCGAGGGGAATCTGGATGAGTTGCTGAGCGCGCAGGAGATTGAGATTCGCGCGGGCGACGGCGCGGAGGCGGCGCTTGACCAAGCCGAGGTGCGGCGGATCAACGGCCGGCTGCGAGTTCGCGTAGCCAACGACGCCGAGACTGCCCACCTGGTCAGTCGGATGGTCGACGCCGGGGTTCCGGTCTACGACGTGCGGCAGGTTGGCGACTCGCTGGAAGACCTCTTCGTTCGAGTGGCTGAGCGGGGCGACGTGTGAGCACACACCTGATCGCGTTTTTCACGCTCCGCGAAGCGCTGCGGCGCCGGGTGGTCCTGGCGGCGGCGCTGCTGACGCTCGGCTACCTGGTGCTCTATGGGGTCGGGGTGTGGTTTGGATACCGCGACCTGCAGGAAACCCAGGGCGGACCGCCGGGGCTGACGGAAGGCGTCGTAAGCCTGATGCTGGTGGGCGGGCTCTGGAGTCTGAACTTCATCGCGTCGGTTCTCGCCGTCTTTCTCTCCGTTGGCGCCCTGTCGGGCGAAGTCGACCAGGGCACCCTGCACGCCATTGCGGCGCGGCCGGTCCGCCGCAGCGAAATCGTGCTCGGAAAGTTCGTCGGCTTCACGTTGATGCTCGCGGTCTTCATCGGCGTGTCGGCCAGCCTGATGATCCTTATCGTGGCGGTGATTACGGGCGAGGTAGTCGGCGGCAGTTGGGCCGGTCCGGTCCTGATGCTGCTGGCCGCGATGCTGCTGATCGGCCTGGCGCTGGCGGGAAGCGCGCGGCTGAGCCCGCTGCCGAATGGCGTGATCGTGTTCACGCTCTATTCCACCGCGTTGATCGGCGGAGTGATCGAGCAGATCGGCGACGTGCTCGAAAGTGCCGTGATGTTCAACATTGGCGTCTTCAGCAGCGTGATCGTGCCGACCCGGGCCATGTGGGATATGGCCAGCGCCCAACTGGCAACCGGCGGATTCGCCGGCGAGTTGAGCGCGGGGCCGTTTGGCGCCAGCAACCCACCGTCCGGTTGGATGCTGCTGATCGCCTCTCTTCACCTGGCGCTGACCCTGGGATTCGCCCTCCGGACCTTCGAGCGCCGCGACTTCTAGCGTCGCCTAGAATGCGGGGACCTGCCCCGGCCCCCATCACCTATGGCATCTGACCTTCGCATTGCCTTGATCGGGTGTGGCAGCCACGGCTCGACGCGCCTGGCTCCGGCCGTCTGGCATACCGACGGCGTGGCCCTGAGCGCCTGCGTTGATGTGAACGCGGAAGCCGCGCGCTGGACTGCGCATGGCGTGGCCGAAGTGCTGACCAGCGTCGAGGCGCTGACCGCCGGCTCCTATGCCGACGCCGCGGTGATTGCCGTGCCGCACGATGAACTTGCGCCCGTAACGCACGCCTGCCTTGAGGCCGGGCTGCATGTCTTGGTGGAGAAACCGGCGGGCCTGAATGCGCCGGAAGTCGCGGACGTCGTTGAGGCCGCCCATGCACGGGACCTGACCTTCATGCCCGCGTATTGCCTGCGCTTCAACGAAGTGCGCACCCGCGCACGCAACCTGGTGCGACGCGGCGTGGTCGGCAACATTCGCACCCTGGCGGCCGCCAAAGGCAGCCCGCCGCTGCCCGGCTGGCTGGCCGATCCCGCCCGCGGGGGCGGCCAGTTGCTTTTCCTTGGATCCCACTTGATTGACCAATTGCTGTGGTTGCACCGCCAACCGGTCGTTCGCGCCTACGCCACCATGACATTCCGCGACGACACCGGTAGCGATGAGTCGATCTCCGGCGTCATTGAGTTCGCCGACGGCGTCAGCGCCACGATCAGCCTGAGCCAGGCCGCCGGAATTGCCTACGACCACCTGGAGATCACCGGCGACCGGGGGCGAATCCGCTCGGACTGGACGAACAATCGGATCGACATCGAAAGCTCCGGCGCCCACGAGTACCGGCTCCCAACGGTCGAGTTTGTGCAGGCAGACCCGCTGCAGCCGATGTACGACGCCGAGATGGCCGAGTTCGCCGCCGCCGTGCACATCGGCCGGCCGCCCAGCGTGGACGGCCATGACGCGGTCCGTACGCTGCGGGTGCTGGACGCCCTCCGCGAGTCAGCCGCGCGCGGATCGCCGGTGGATATCGACGACGATGTTCACGCCACGAGCGAACGGCTGCCTGACCACGGACTGGCAAGGATTCGCATCCAGTTCACTTATCCGTCAGATCGAATCCAGGAGCCGGTCCTGTACGAGATCGCGCGGCGCTTTCACCTGAAGTTCAACGTCCGCCGGGCCGACATCGACGCCGGCATCGGCTGGGTGCAGCTCATGCTCGAAGGTGAGCGCTCAGAGATCGAAGCCGCGATCGAGTGGGTCGAAGCTCAGGGCATCCGCGCCGACCCGGTCGAAGGCGACGTCGTCAGCGGCTGAGCGACCTAGCGCTCGCTGCCGGCAACCGCGCGGTAGAAGTCGGCTGTCGCATCGGCCACGGCCTGGGTGGTGTAGCGACCCAGCACGTGGGCCCGCCCGGCCTCGGCGAGTTGCTCGCGGCGGGCTGGGTCGTTGCGCAGACGTTTCAGAGCATCCGCCAGCGCGTGCGCGTCGGCGGGAGGCGTAACCACACCTGCCTGGCCAACCACCTGCGGGAGTTCGCCCGTCGAAGACACCACCGTGGGCACCCCGCAGGCCATGGCTTCGACGGCCGCCCGGCCGAATTGCTCGGTCCAGCCCCGTCGCCCCACCGTCGGAAGCACGAACACGTCCAGGCCGTTGTAGAAGTCCGGCATATCGGCGCTGGGCAGCGCGCCCTCGAACACAACGCCCGGCATGGCGGATGACATGCCACGCAGGTCGGGCTCGGCGGCTCCGGTTCCGGCGAGGCGCAGCGTCACCTCGCCGCCAATGGCTCCAACGGCGCGGATCAGCACGTCAACGCCCTTGGCCGCGACCAGCCGGCCCGCGTAGCCAACCACGAACCGATTCGCGTCCTGCCGCTCCGGGCGGGGCGCGAACTGCTCCGGATCCACGCCAAACTGCGGGATCACCTCGATTCGGCGCGAGTGGCCTTTGCGCCGGAGCACCTCACCCGCTGCCTCGCTGCCCACGATCCCGTCCGCCTGCTCCAGCACATAGCGCTCGAGCCAGCGAAATGGTGGCGGATAGCGTCGATAGAGGTTCTGCCAGGCAAAGAACACGGGGCGGATGCCGTAACGGACCGCGTCACGGCAGGCAATGGCCGTCGCCAGGTTGTAGGGCTCCTCATCGATGTGGAGCACGTCAGGACGGAAGTGGCGCATGACCTGGCGCAGCCGGCGGAACCAGAAGAGGTGATAGCGCCCGTTCAGGGCCAGCGGCGTGTAGACAATCTCGTAACCGCGCGGCGGCGGACGCTCAGCGATCTGGGCGCGCCCTTGCTCAACCCAGCGGTCCGGTGAGACCGCCAGCAGCTCCAGATCCGGATTGGCGCCCAGCGCACGCAGCTTGTCATGGTGCGCGCCCACGACCAGTGCCTTGGACGCCAGCAGCACCCTCATGCCGCCACCTCCCGATAAATGGCATGCGTTTGCTCGGCGGTGCGCCCCCACGTGAATGTCGCCGCGCGAGTGAGTCCACGCTCGCGCAGATCGTTGGCCTTTCCAGCATTGACGGCAATGTCTGTCACGGCTTCGGCCCATGCCGCGGGATCGTCCGGCGGCAGCAGGTGCCCGGCGTCGCCAACCACCTCTGGCAGGGAGGTGGCATTGGCCGCGACCACCGGTACGCCGCTGGCCATGGCTTCGAGTGGGTCCAGACCGAAGCCTTCATAGCGGGACGGAAACACAAAGACGTCAGCAGCGCGATAGAGGTCGGGCTTGTCACCTTCGTCAACCGGCCCAATGATATGGAGCCAGGACTCGGAGCTTGGATCCAGATCTCGGAACCAGTCCACGAAGACACGGCTTCCCTGACGCGGGGCGCGTCCGGCGATCACCAATGGCAGGCGGCAAGCGCGCCAGACCGCGGGCCAGGCCGCCAAAACCACGCCCAGGTTCTTACGTAGGTCACGAGTACTCAGAAACAACCCGAACCGTTCCGGAAGGCCCAGCCGCTGGCGAGCCGTCGTGCGCGCCGCCACGCTGCCTGGATGAAAGCGTTCATCGACGCCCAGCGGCACGACATGGACCCGATCCGACGACACGCCCGCCAACCTCACGAGATCTTTGCGGGTCCACTCAGAGTCGGCGATCAACGTGCGGGCACGCCGCAAGCCGGCTCGAACCAACCCGAAGTAAAGAGCCTGGCCCCGACCGGCGCCGTAGGCCGGCAAGGCCAGGGGGATCAGGTCGTGGACCGTCACCACCACCCGCGGCGCGAGCACTGGCGGGGCCAGGTACGGCACGTGCCCCAGGGCGCCTCGCGCTTGCCGGGGCCAGAGCCCTTGCTCCCACGCCGCCTTCCCAACGCGACCATGTAGGAACCGCGGCGGCGCGTGCTCGCTAATCGCCAGATCGGGATACCCGGTCCGCAGAGCCTGGACCAGCGAACTCAGGTACTGGCCGGACCCGGTGTCCGGAAAGCGCCGGAAGTAGGCGTTGAACGCGACGCGCAGCGCGCGGGCCTCGCGCGGCTACTCGTGCACGTTGACGCCGAAGCGTCGATACAGGCCGAGCGCCATAGCATCGTCAGGACTGGTTCGCCGCTTCAACTCAAGCAGCCCGCCCAGGACAGCGCCCCAAATCGCGTAGAGCCACCACAGGTCGGGCTGCCGGAACAACGCGTAGAAACCAAATACGGCCGGCAGCAGCGCGTGCACCGTTGGCGTCGCGTCAGTCGTTCGGCGTCGCGGCAATAGCGCAAGAAGCCAGATTCCCAGGCAGACGGCCCAAACGGCGGATTCGGCCACCAGCAGCCCAAAGCCCATGGTGGTGGTCCCCCGGCTGCCGCGGAAGCGCACGAACACCTGCCACATGCTGCCCGTGGTGACCGCGGTAATGGCAATCAGTTCCACCACCGGCTCGGTGGGAGCCAGGGCCCGCGCCAGCAGGACGGACGAGGCGGCAGCGGCCACGTTCCAGAGCAGCGCGATGATGGCTGGCAGCTTGCCGGCCCGGAAGAACGTGTTCTGGATGCCCAGGTTGCCGGAGCCCGTGTTGCGCAGATCCGACCGCTTGAGGATCGCCGTCGCCAGCAGCGCCGCCGGCACGCTGCCAATCAGGTAGGCAATCACGCCTACGAGGGCGTACGTAGGGATGTGTTCAGGATTCAACGCGGGCGCTCCGCCGCATTCTAGCTAGCCGCCTCGGGTCGCGCCGGGGGCTGCGGCGCCGGTGGCCCTGACGCCGCCTCCCGGTAGACCTCGATCAGGCGTTGCGCCGAGTCTCGCCAGGAGTAGGCCCACCGTCGCTTGCGTCCGCGTGCGATCAGTTCGCTTCGGCTCGATTCATCGGTGAGCAGTGTGCTGAGTCCTTCCGCCAACGCCTCGGGATCCGAGGAATCTGCCGTGAGCGCGGCGCCGGCGGCAACTTCGGTCGTCGCCGGCGAATCCGAGGTCAGGACGGGACACCCGCAGGCGAATGCTTCCAGGATGGGAATGCCAAACCCCTCGCCGTGGCTTGGATAGGCGTATACGGAAGCCAGCGAATAGAGGGCTCGCAACGTGTCGTCGCTTACCCGGCCCACGAAGCGAACCCGGTCGCCGGCCTGCTCGATGGCCGCGTAGACCTGATCGCACAGCCAGCCCTCGCCGCCGGCATGAATGTGCTCGATGCCGCGGACTCCGTCGCGTGCCGATGCCAGCGATACGGCCCGGGCCAGCCCCTCGATATTCTTGCGCGGCTGGATGGTTCCCACCGAGAGCACGAAGCGTTCCGGTAGCTCCAGCTGTTTTCGCACCGCCGCCAGTTCGTCGCGGTCGGCCACCGGTTCAAACCAATCAGGCACGGCATTGGGAACGACTCGAATTCGCTGCGGTCGTACGCCGTAGCGCTGCATCAAGTCGCGCTTGGTGGCTTCGGAGACCGCGATGACCAGCCGGGCGCGATCGATCGACTTCGGTACCGCCTTCTCCAGGAACCGGCGCTGGCGCGGATGCGCATCCTGCGGACGGATCACGTACGACAAGTCGTGAACCGTCACCACCCCGTGCGCGACTGCCAGCGGCGGCAGGGTGAAGTCCGGACCGTGGAATATCCGGGCCGGTCCGGCCAGGGCCTCACCCGGTACCGGAAGCCGAGCCTTGAACCAGCCTGCCAGCGCGACTCGGGGCGAAACCGGAATCCGGCGAACGCGGACCCGCTCATACACGGCCAGGGCATCCGCTTCCCGCGACGGCCCACGGCGCGTGTACACCAGCGTCAGGTCGGGTCGGTCAGGCAGCACGACCAGCGCGTTGACGAGTTCCCGAACCGACCGTCCGATTCCGGCCTGTTGCGTCGCGGCGGCCGTGATGTCGATCGCGACGCGCACAGCTACCGGCGTTTGAGGCGGGTAAACACGAACAGCAGGCCGCCGGTCAGGATGACCGACCAGTACGTGATGACCCGGTCGACAATCGCCACCGCCCCGGCCACGCCGCCCCCAACTCCGATCAGCCGCATCAGGCCCAGCAGCCCGCCTTCGACCGCGCCAAGGCCGCCCGGCGTCGGCACGGCCAGCAGCAGCGACGCCGCCGTGCCCACGAACACGATCTCGGCCGGGTTCAACTCCAGGCCAAGCGCCCGCATGACAATGGCCAAACGCACCATCTCAATCGACCAGATGGCAAAGCTCGCCAGCCACAGAAATGGCCCCGTGCGCCAGGTCCAGCTATCGAAGACGCCGCTGTGAAAGCGTTCGTAGACCGCCGCGGCCGACTGTGGCAGGCGCGCAAAGATCGGCGTGCCAAACACCAGCAGAGAAAGCACGCCCAACGCCAGCACCGCCAGCGCCAGCGCCGCGACCGCCAGGATGCGCCCCACGTCCTCGCTGGTCTCGGGTGACCTGGCAATCCAGGCGGCCGATGCCATGACCATGATGATCAGCGCGCCCACGTCAAACACGCGCTCCGAGAAGATGGTTCCCAGCGTGCGCGTGAGCGACGTGCCGTAATTCGCCCGCGCCATATAGGCCCGATAAATGTCGCCCAGCTTGGCCGGCACCACGCCGTTCACGAACCACGAGATGTAGAGAATCTGCGCGAGATCGCGCATTCGATAGTCCGGTGTCACGTCTTCCCGGTGCACCGCGTTAGTCAGCAGGATTCGCCACCTGAGCGTGCGAATCGGGAAGGTCAGCGCAAATACGACGTAGGCCAGGACGATCAGCCATGGATTAGCCGACCGGATGCGCGACACGATGTCCTCGAGCCGCAGGTCGGCCAGAATCCAGGTCAGCGCCAACAGCGCGCCGGCGACCAGGAAGCTGACAAGGGTTCGCGAGCTGAGGAACCGCCGACGAAGATCGGTCCGAGTCGGATCCACCACCGACTCGGCAACCTCTGGTCCGCTGTCGGTCACGCCGTCGCCCGTCGTGCATTCATGGCCGCGCCGCGCGGCCGCACCGAAACCACCAGCAAAAGCGCCAGGATCAACGCGAACACGATCCCCATACCGCTCACAAACAGACTGTCCACCAGGTTATGGGTCGCAAGGCCCACCAGGGCGCCCAGCGCGCCAACGGCACTCCACTCGAACGCGGTGCCGCGCGCTCGCCGAACCGCGGCCACGGCGATACCAAACGCCCACAGGCTGAGGCCAGCGAACATGAGCATGCCAGGCAAACCGGCCTCGGCGCCGAAGTTCAGCGGCACATTGTGCGCGTGGCCAAGCGGTTCGTCGAAGGGCTGCAACGCAAAGGCGCGATAGGCATCGTCAAAGTTCCCGGCGCCAACGCCAACCAGCGGCCGATCCTGGAACATTCGCCAGCCGGCCGCCCAGTGGGCCGTGCGCTGTGCGATGGCAAAGTCGTCATGGGCGCGGTGACGCACGACGTCGTCCACCGGATGCTCGCCCTGCAATGTTCGTTCAATGTCGGGCGGCAACGCGTGATCAAACACTCCGCCGAACATCGCCAGCGTGAGGGCCAGCACCGCGGCGGCGCCAAGCGCCAGAAGACCGCGAGTCCACGGCGTCGCCAGGCGTCCGGCCGCCAGCGCCACGACCAGCGAACTGGCGCCAATGCCAAGCCAGGCGCCTCGTGATCGGCTGGCGACGATGGCGATCAACAGGACGAATCCCAGCAAAGCCAGCCAGCGCCGCCGCGAACCGCGTCCATAGATTACGGCGGCCAATACCAGCGGTACGTGGACGCCCAGGTAGCCCCCGTAGGGGTTCGGTTGATCGAAGGTTCCAAATGCACGCAGGACTCCTCCGACGATGAGGCCGGCGGGGCCGGCTGCGGCCGCTGTCTGCACCAGTCCCAATCCAGCCTGAAGCAGCACGGCAATGGCGACGGCCCAGGCCACGATTCGGCGGCTGGACGGCTCGCGCATGAGGTCGGTGAGGATCAGGAGCGCCACGGCAATCTGGATCCACTTCAGGACTTCCTTGAGCACCAGCGCAGGATTCACAGCCACCAGGGCCGTCACCACCAGCCAGCCGGCAAAGACCAGCAAACCAAGCGTGTACGCCGGGAGGTTCGCGCGCGCTCGGGCGCCACGTCCAAAGATCCAAACCGCCAGCGCCCCGAACAGCAGGACGTCAGTCGCACCCAGGGCAACCCCGCTGACTTGCGCCTCGGCCAGTCCGCGAAACGGTACGGCAGCCAGGGCCAGCGCGGTCAGCACAGCCGCGACCACTCGCGCGTTGAACGCGGGCACCACCAAACGAATGATTGTCGCCACGACCGCCATGAGCAGGATCGACGTGAGCGCGAGCGCTGGCAGCGGACCCGCCGTCACGGCGGCCAGGGCAAGTCCCACGACGACGAGGCACAGTGCCGCCGACCCAGGCAGCCCGGGCCAGACGACGCGTCCCGGCATGAGACGCGCGGAACCGGCAAGGCCGGCGCCCGCCGCCGCGCGTCGAGCACGCCACAGCGCTGCCGCCACTGAAAGTGGACCGACCAGCACAAGGCACGCGGCCGCGAGGAGCAGCCCGACTTGTACCAGGACGCCGGAGATGCCCACCGTCAGCCCGGCGGCCGCCAGCGCCAGTTCCAGGCGGCGACGACGCACGTGCCGAAATCGCAGCCCCAGCAATGCGGCGGCCGCCAGCAGAGCCGCGGCGGCCAGTGGGATCAGCCGGATCCACAGCGCGTCCTGCGCGGCCAGCGCCGCCGGCACAATGACGGGAAGCGCGACGAGCACTAACCCGGCGCCGAACATCGCGGATCGCAAGCCGAGGCTCGAACCCGCCCGGTTCAATGCGGTCACGTCGGTTGTCGCCGGGATCGTGGACGAGGCGCCCGCGTTTGCCGGTTGGACGTGTGACAGATCAACCTGAGGTGGCCATGTCCAGTAAACGGCCCAAAGCGTACGTTGTTCCGCAAACCGGTGAGCCTAACCAGTCACCGGTCGATTGGCACTCGCAGGCGCGCGAGAATCGGCGCGTGTCGAACCAGGGATTGATGGGCTGACCGGGTGACGGACGTACTGATCGGGCTCGGCTCGAACCTCGGCGATCGCCTGCTCAACCTCCGCACGGCCGTGGATGGCCTTCGGCCAGTGCTGCGACAGGTTGAAGTTTCCGACGTGTACGAGACAACGCCGGTCGGGGTGCTGGACCAGCCACCGTTCCTTAACGCGGCGGTCCGCGGAGTTACCAGCGTCGGCCCCCAGCGGCTGTTCTTCTGGGCGAAGTCGCTTGAGTATTCCGCTGGCCGCCGGCCGGGCGCGAGGCTGGGGCCGCGGCAACTGGACCTGGACATCATCGCCTTCGGCGACCTCGAGGCGGCAACCACGCGCCTGCGGATTCCGCACACCGCCTTTGCGGAGCGAGGATTCGTGCTTGCGCCGCTGGCGGACCTGGCGCCCGACCTGACGCTGCCTGGCGCTGCGGCGCCGCTGCGTGTTTTGGCCGCGCGGGTCGGACGGGCGGGGATAGAGCGAGCCAATCCGCCGGACTCGCTGATGTCCTCGCGATAATCGGCCAATGTCCGACACCTATGCCGACGCGCTGACGTGGCTCTACGGCTATGCCGACTTCGAACGCGGCAGCGGGCTGGGGGGTGGTCCGCCGTTCGAGCGTGGGCTGGCCCGGACCTCGCGGCTGCTTGCCGATCTGGGCAACCCGCACGACGGCCTGCGAATCGCGCACGTGGCCGGCAGCAAGGGCAAGGGCAGCGTATGCGCGCTGGTTGCTTCAGCCGCCGAGGCCGCCGGTTTGCGCACCGGCCTGTACACCCAGCCGCACCTCCACAGTTTTCGCGAACGCTTTCAGATCGACGCACAACCCATCGACCCGCCGTCGTTTACGCGCTTGGTTGATCGCATGCGAGCGGCTGTGGAGCGCACCGCCGACGAAACGCTGGGCCCACCCACCACGTTCGAAATCAGCACGGCCATGGCCCTGGCCTGGTTTCGAATAGAAAGGGTGGACCTGGCAATCCTGGAGGTGGGGCTCGGCGGGCGGCTCGACGCCACCAACGTCGTGACACCCGCGGTCACGGCCGTAACCACCATCGTGCGCGAGCACACGCGCCTGCTGGGCGACACGCTGCCCGACATCGCCCGAGAAAAAGCCGCCATCGCCAAACCAGGCGTTCCGATGCTGGTCGGCGCCCAGTCGCCAGAGGTCGTGGAGGCGATTCGCGGCGTGGCGGCGGCGGCCGGGGCCGACGTTCAGGTCGTGCCGGCGCTGGCGACCGTCGGATCGGCCGGCTGGCGCAACGGTCGCGCCGTCACAGTGGCCCGGGATCCGCTGTCGGGCGATACCTTGCCGCTGGGCCTCGCCGGGCCGCACCAGGCGCGTAACGCCGGTCTGGCCTACGCTCTCTGCCGGACGCTCGCCGACTGCGGCGTAGCGATTCCCCGTGACGCCATCCGCGCAGGCTTCGGCGCCGCCCGCTGGCCGGGCCGCCTGGAACTGGTCGCCAGCGATCCGCCGGTTGTCGTGGACGGCGCGCACACCGTTGAGGCCGTTGAGGTCGTGGTGGATACGCTGCGCCGGCAACTCAACCTGCGACGCGGCCCGGTCATATTCGGCGCCCTGCGCGACAAGTCGGTCCGCCACATGGCGGAGGCGCTGCGAGCCTTCGCGACATGTCTCATGGCTATCGAGCCTGAACACCCGCGAGGGATGCTGGCCGGCGACGTGCTGACCCAGATTGACGGCTTGCACAATGCCACCGCGGCCCCGAGTGCGGCGCAGGCGCTGGCCCTGGCGCGCGAGGCCGCGCGACCCGGACAGGCCGTGCTCGCCATCGGGAGCCTGGCGGTCGCCGCGGACGTTCGAGCGGCCGCGGGAGTGCCGGTCGAGAGCGATCCGCCTGTACCGGTTGCCGGCTAACCATGGACACGCCCCCGGACCGAAGAGCCCGCCGCAAGCTCGACGAAGCCGCGGCCGCCGGACTGTTCGAACGCACCGCCGGGCGCGGCAAGCCACTCAGGCTGACGCCGGACGATCCCAACGTGCCGGCCGACCTGCGGCTGGCTTTCCGCGTCATGCGCGACGCGAACCTGTCGCCGCCCTGGATCGCCCTGACGGGCGAGGTGGAGCAGGCGCTGGATGACCTGCGCCGCCACCTCGAACGACACGAGCGCCGCATGCGCGAACTGCGGGAAACCCTGGTGTCCGGCAGAGCGGCGGACTTCAAGGATGCCTTCAAGAGCGCCAGAACAATGCACCTTCGGCAGCGACGCGACTTTCGACGACTGCTTGACGAAACTCGACAAGAGGTCGACAAGCTGGCGGCCACGGCCCCCGACGGGGCGCACGGCGTGATGTTTCGCGCGTCCACCTTTCTCGAACGCTTCGATGCCGCCTGGCCGTGGCCCGAGCGCGCCGAGGACGATCACGGCTGATGAAGCGACGAGCCCGAACTTGGCTCGGACACGGGCTATGGGCGTTGCTAAGCCTCAGCTTCGGGCTGCGAAAGCTGCTTGGCGGCCGGCGGAGCCTGCCCACGGCCCCCCAGAGCGTGCTGATCGTGCGATTCGACCTGATGGGTGACGTGGTCAACGCCCTCTCCGCGGCTATGGCGGCGCGCGCCCGCTGGCCGCGGGCCCGCATCGTGTTCATGGGACCGCCGGCCTGGCAGCCCATCGCGCGGCGCTGCCCCGCCGTCGACGAGGTGATCCCCTTCGACGTCGGCGCGGTTACGCACTGGCCGGCCGTGCTGAACCCAGGGACCTGGGCAAAGGCCATCGGTGTCGTGCGAGCAGTCCGAGCGCGCAGGTTCGACGTCGCCGTGAGCGTCTACGGGCCGATCGCGGGCGCCGTGGTTGCGCTCAGCGGCGCGCGCTGGCGCATTGGCTACCGCGCCGAAGCCCCAGCCTGGAGCTTCGACCAGGCGTTGCCCGGACGGCGTCGTAACGGCGGCCCCCATGAGGCCGAATTGGCAACCCGCCTGATTCAGCACGAGGATCCGGCCTGGCAGACCGTCGAAGCGGATACCGAGTCGGAGCTGGTGGCGCACCTGCCTCGCCCGCTGGTCGTCCTCCACCCTGGCGCGGCCCACGGCGAGGCCAAGCGCTGGCCCGACGAGCATTGGACCGCCCTCGCCCGCGATCTGGAACCCGATGTGGGCGCGCTGGCCGTCGTCGGCCTCGCCGACGCCCGCCCGACAGCCGCAGAAATTGCGGAAGCTGTGAACATCGACGACCTGACCGGTCGCACCTCGCTCGACGAACTCGTCGGCGTGCTCGCCCGGGCCGATGTCGTCGTGTCGACCGACAGCGGTCCCGGACACCTGGCGCGGGCGCTGGGAAGGCGCGTAGTCATGCTCCACGGACCCACGGACATCGCCATCCACGGACCCGGCGATCCCGATTCGCGGGCCTTGCGCGTCGACCTGCCCTGCGGTCCCTGCTACAACTTCGACCGGCCGGCCGAGTGCCGCTTCGGCGACGTGCTGTGCATGCGCTGGCTCTCGCCACAGCGCGTGCGCGACGCAGTCCTGGAACTGCTTCGCTGACGACGTCCGCGTGAATCGTTATGTCAACATGGGCGTCCGGACACTGACAACGTGAATACTGCGTCCACTAACGGCACGGACACCCTCCTCGACGAGCTTGAAACGCGCATCCTCGGCGTGCGCGTCCACGCGATCAGTCGGGCGCTGACCGTGGCCTGGATCGACGCCTGGCTGGCCTCCGGTCAGAGCGCCCACGTCGTGACGATCAACCCCGAGATCGTCATGCGCGCTCGCCGCGACCCGATTTACGGCGATTTGCTGGAACGAACGCGCCTTAACGTCCCCGACGGCGCTGGAATCGTCGCCGCCGCCCGCCTGCGACGCCTGGCCATGCCTGAGCGCGTCACCGGAGTCGACCTGGTGGACGATCTGGCCGGTCTGGCCGCCGTCCATGGCTACCGCCTGCTGCTGGCGGGCGCGGCCCCCGGCGTGGCCGACCAGGCCGCCGCCGAACTCCAGCGACGCTATCCGGCGCTAACGCCTCCGGCCACGCTGGTCGGGGAGCCTGGGCCTGACGGCGACCTCGAGGCCCGAACCCTGATCCACGAGTTCCGCCCGCACATCGTGCTGGCCGCCTACGGCGCGCCAGCCCAGGAATTCTGGATCGACCGCAATCTTCGCGATGTGACTCCGGTCGTCGGCATAGGCGTCGGTGGCACCCTGGACTATCTGGCGGGCCGCATTCCACGTGCCCCCGAGCCGCTACGGCGCGTCGGCCTTGAGTGGGCCTACCGTCTGGCCCGCCAGCCCTGGCGCTGGCGCCGCATGCGCGCGTTGCCGGAATTCGCTCGCCTCGCCATTCTCGAGGCGCTGGGCATCGAGAGACCTAACCAATGAGCCGCATCGCCGTGGTCGGCGGCATCAACCAGGACATCGTCATCCACCTCCCGCGCATCCCGCGCCCCGGGGAGACGGTCCACCATGGCCGCCTGGGACACTACGCCGGCGGCAAGGGCGCCAACCAGGCCGTGGCCGCCGCCCGCGCTGGCGCGAAGGTCAGCATGCTCGGTGCCGTGGGCGCCGATGCCGCCGGCGATGATCTGCTCCAGGGCATGGCCGCCGACGGCGTGGACACATCGCACGTCGCCAGGGTCGACGCCGCGGCCACCGGCACGGCACTCATCGCCGTGGACGACGCTGGCGCGAACTCGATAGCCGTGGCCGAAGGCGCGAACTTCCAGATCAATCCGGAAGCTGTGGAATGTGCCGTCGCCAGCATTCAGCCGGTCGCCGTGATCGGCCAGCGCGAAGTCCCGGACGAGGCGACCCTGGCCGCCTTCCGGGCCGCGCCAGCCGGGCTGCGCGTGCTCAACGTATCGCCGGTGGATGAGGGCGAAGCCGTCGATCTCAGCCCGGTCGACATCGCCGTCGTCAACGAAATCGAAGCCGCGCAGCTCGCCGGAGCCAACGACAAACCGGCAGCACTGGCCGAGATCTTGGCCCAGCGCACGGGCCGTGGTTGCGTCGTCACGCTTGGCGGCGCAGGGCTGGTCGCCCACGTCGATGGCCAAACCCACGTCCAGCCCGCGTTTCCCACAACCGTCGTGGACACCACCGGCGCCGGCGACGCCTTCTGCGGCGTCTTCACCGCGTCGCTGGCACTTGGCCACCCCGTCGAAACCGCCCTGCGCTGGGGCCAGGCCGCCGGCGCCCTCGCCGCCGCCACGCCTGGCGCGCAACCCTCGATGCCCAAGGCCGAAGACATCCGCCGGCTAGCGAAGACCGAGCTGGCCTAGAGCACGAGACCCGGCCATCGCGGCTACGCTGAGCCAGTCAACGATCGCGCAGGGCACCATGTCTATCCTCGATTGCTTCCGCCTCAACGGCCGCCGCGCCTTCGTCACCGGCGCCAGCCGCGGCATCGGACGGGCCATCGGCCTGGCGCTGGCGGAGGCTGGAGCCGACGTGGCGCTGGCCGCCCGGGACGAAGCGCGGCTGACCACACTCGCCGCCGAGATCGAGGGCCTCGGCCGCCGGGCGATTTTCCTTCCGCTGGACCTCGCCAACCTGGAAGCCATCGGACCAGCCATCGACGCCGCCGCCGATGCGCTCGGTGGTCTCGACATCCTGGTCAACAACGCCGGCGCCACCTACCGCGGCGGGTTCGGAATCGATGACCCGGCCGAGTTCGACCGCATGTTCGACATCAATCTTGGTGCCGTGCTCTTCGGCTGCCAGGCGGCGCACCCGCACCTGGCGGCGGCCGGCACAGGCGTGATCGTCAACATCGGGTCCATCGCCGGAACCAAGGGCACCGGCCTCTACGGGGCAAGCAAGCAGGGCGTGCACGCGCTGACGCGCGGATTCAGCCGCGAGTACGCCAACGACGGCATCCGCGTCGTGGCCCTGGCGCCGGGTCAGGTCAACACCGACATGACCGCCCGCGTGCGCTCCAATCCCGCCGAACTGAACTCCATGCTGCATCACACCGCACAGCGGCGGGTTGCCGACCCGGCCGAAATCGCCGCAACCGTCGTCCACCTGGCTTCCTCGGCGGCTGAATTCGTGACCGGCACCACCATCGCCATCGACGGCGGCCGCGACTTCTTCGCGAGACGATGACCGCCCCCAATCCCTTCAGCCTGGACGGTCGACGCGCCCTGATCACCGGCGCCAGCCGCGGCATCGGACGCGGCATCGCCGAGGCGTACGCGCGGGCCGGCGCGCGGCTTGCCCTGGCCGCGCGCACAACCGCAGGTCTGTCGGAGGTCGCGGATTCAGTCGCTCAATGCGGCGCCGAGGTCCACACGTTCGCCGCCGACCTGGCGGACGCCGAGGCCCCGACCCTGCTGGTCGAGCGCGCCGCCAAGGCCCTGGGCGGCCTCGACATCGTGGTGAACAACGCCGCCGACGCCGGACACGACGGACTGACCCTGGACGGATACCGACGCCTCTTGCACTTGAACCTCCGCGCCCCTGTGCTGATCACCCAGGCCGCTCGTCCGTATCTGCTCGAGTCCCAGGCCCCGGTGGTCATCAATGTCTCGTCGGTCTCGGCCAGGCTGGGCGGCGCAGAGCCTTATGGCCCGCTCAAGGCCGCCCTTTCCTCCTACACCGTCGGGCTGGCGCGTGAGTGGGGCAAGGACGGCATCCGCGTGGTCGCCATCGCGCCCGGCGTGATCGAGACCGACATGACCGCCGGCTACACCGATGCGGATTGGTGGACCGGCAACCTGGCCGAGCGCGTGGCCCTGGGTCGCAACGGCCAGGTCGACGACATTGCCGGCGTTGCCCGGTTCCTCGCGTCCGACGCCGCCGCCTACATCACCGGCGCCGTCATCCCCGTCGACGGCGGCTGGGTGCATCAGTTCTAGGTGCCGCTAGGTCCGATCGATCAGCTCCAGCCAGCGCAAGTCGATAATCCCGTCAGCGTCGGCCGACGGCGCCAGCACGCAGCCCAGGTTCCCGTTCCTCAGCCGCGCCATGTCCGGATAGCCGCAGCGCACGTCGCCGGCCGCCGGCGGCGGGCCGTCGCTCGGGCTGGCCAGCCAGCCGAGGCGTCGCCAGGTCGCGCCGTCGTCCACGCTCACGCTGCACCCGACCCCGGAGCGGTTCCCCTGCTCGTCGCGGTAGGCGCACAGCAACGCCCCCGAGCGCAACCGCTGCAGCTTGATGTTCGCGCCCCAGAACTCGACCGGCCGCGGTTCCGTCCAACTCAACCCGTCGTCACCCGAATACGCGATCACGCTCGGATGCCCGTCGAACACCCGCGCCACGGCCAGGTACCGTCCGTCCGCCAGCCGGATGATGTCCATGTCGCCGAAGCCCAGCGTCGGGTGCGACGCCACGATCACCGGCGCCGAAAAGCTCTCACCCTCGTCGGCGGTAAAGCAGACCCCCGCCTGCCAGCCGGTATCGCGTCCCGTGGTCCCGATCGCTGCCAGCATGTGCCGGCCGTCGTCCAGCCTGTGGGGATTGCTGGCCCCATACAGCTCCGACCACTCGGGAAAGAGCCTGATTTCCGGTCCCTCCGGCCCCCAGGTCTCGCCCCCGTCCGCCGAACAGGTCGTCGACATGTACCAACCCGTACAGGGCTCGTCACCCGGCAAGCTCGGATCCATCTGGATGCGCCCAAGCCCCAGCAGCAGCCGCGCATCCGAAAACAGCATCAACCCTCCCAAATGCATGCAGTCCCAACCGGGCTTCGCGTAGATCGCCTCCGGCGTGGCCCACGTCGCCCCGTCGTCGTCCGAGCGCGACGTCAACATGACGCCGTTGTTCTGGCGCTGCACCCCGCGCGCCCAACTAAACGCCATCACCAGCCGCCCGCTCCCAAGCTGCGCCAGGCTGGCCGAGTAATGGGCATGCGGCTCGCCGCTGCTAAACAGCCGGCGCGAACTACGGACCGCGACTGGCGCGTCGTTGTGGAGGTCCGGCTCGCCTGTCATGACCATTGCGATTCACCTCGGTGACGTCGCAAGAATCCTACGCCCGATGGCCGCAAATGCGCGCTTGCTCACCTGGGGATTAGACAACTGTCTGATCGCCAACTGCACGGCGGTACCGCGCTCCTACACTTGATGAAGCTGAAATGACCGCCCGCCCAAGAGCACGTTGAAGGGAATCACGGTGACCGCTCCGACCGATCTACAGGAAGAACTTGCCGCGGCCTGGGCCGACCTGGAAAGAGCGCAGAAGCGCTTAAAGGAAGTCCGCCGCCGCGTGCCGTCAGAGCCGGTCCGGGACTACGAACTCCACGGACCCGATGGGCCGGTCACGCTTTCCGAGGCATTCGGCGACAAGCCCGACCTGATCCTGATCCACAACATGGGCTCGGGTTGTCCCTACTGCACCATGTGGGCCGACGGCTTCAACGGCGTGCTCCATCACCTGGAGGACCGCTCGGCCTTCGTGGTCGTCTCGCCCGACAGCGTCGAAACCCAGCAGCAATTCCGGCGGAAACGCGGCTGGCGCTTCCGCATGCTTTCGGTGGGCGGCACCACCCTGTTCAAAGACATGGGCTTCGAGTCCGAGGACGAGCACTACGGCTCCAACGCCATGCCCGGCGTCTCCGTCTTCCACAAGAGCGCCGACGGATCGATCGTGCGCGTCGCCTCCGACTTCCTCGGACCCGGCGACTCCTACTGCAGCGTCTGGAACCTCTTCGACCTGCTCCGCGACGGCGTAGGCGACTGGGAAGCAAAGTTCGACTACTCGACCTGATCGCCCGGCCGCCCCGCCCCCTCTCCCTATAATCGCCCCCGGCCATCCATCCACCTGAGCACCCCCGTGTCCATTGATCGTTCCCAGGTCGACCACGCCGCCGATCTCGCGCGTCTCGAATTAGCCGACGACGAGCGCGAGCGGTTGCGCGGCGAATTGGGCCGCATCCTCCAGGCCTTCGAAGCCCTCAACACCCTCGACACCGACCACATCCCCCCCACCGCGCAGGTCATCCCGCTGGACAACGTCGAACGCGACGACGAGGTCGCCGATTCGCTCCCGCTCGACGCCGTGCTCCACAACGCTCCGCGTGTCGAGGACGGCCAGATCCGCGTGCCCCCCGTCCTCGACGAGTCCTGAATCAGTGCCCGACCACCTTCACCGCCTTACCCTCCATGCCGCCACGGACGGACTGCGCTCCGGGCAATTCAGTTCGGTCGAACTCACCCAGGCCCTCCTGGACCGCATTCAGGACGTGGACGACCGCGTCGGCGCCTACCTCACCGTCACCGCCGATCTCGCTCTCGAACAGGCCGCCGCCGCCGACAAACGCCTCGGGGCGGGCGACAACGGCCCGCTCCTCGGTCTGCCCATCGCCCTGAAGGACGTGCTCACCACCGCCGGCGTGGAAACCACCTGCGCCTCCCGCATCCTCCAGGGCTTCATCCCGCCCTACGACGCCACCGCCGTCACCCGCTTGAAGCAGGCCGGCGCCGTCACGCTCGGCAAAACCAACATGGACGAGTTCGCCATGGGCTCCTCCAACGAGCATTCCGCCTACAAGCCCGTGCGCAACCCCTGGGACCTGGACAAGGTGCCCGGCGGCTCCAGTGGCGGCTCGGCGGCGGCCGTGGCCGCCGACGAGTGCCTGGCCGCGCTCGGATCGGACACCGGCGGCTCGGTCCGCCAGCCCGCCGCCCTCTGCGGCTGCGTGGGACTCAAGCCCACCTACGGCCGCATCTCGCGCTTCGGCCTCATCGCCTTCGCCTCCTCGCTTGACCAGATCGGCGTGCTCACCAAGGACGTCACCGACGCCGCTCTCCTGCTGGGCGCCCTGGCCGGACACGACCCGCGCGATTCAACCTCTGCTGAGGAGCCTGTGCCCGACTACGCCGGCGAGTTGAATCGGGATATCGGCGGGCTGCGCATCGGCGTGGCGCCCGAATACTTCGGCGAAGGCCTCGATCCCCGGGTCGGAGACTCCGTCCGCGCCGCCATCGACACCCTGCAATCCGTCGGCGCCACCCAGCGCGAGATCACCCTCCCACACACCGAATACGCCCTGCCCACCTACTACGTCATCGCCCCGTCCGAAGCCAGCGCCAACCTGGCCCGCTACAACGGCGTCAAGTACGGCCTTTCCGACCCCCAGGCCACCGACGTCGACGAGATGATGGCCCGCATCCGCGGCCGGGGCTTCGGGTCCGAAGTCAAGCGCCGCATCATGATCGGCACCTTCGCCCTCTCCTCCGGCTACTACGACGCCTACTACGTCCGCGCCCAGAAAGTCCGCACCCTCATCAAGTCCGACTTCGAGACCGCCTTCCGGGATGTGGATGTCATCGCCGCCCCCGTCGTCCCCACGCCCGCGTTCGACCTCGGCGCCAAGCTCGACGACCCCGTGGCCATGTACCAGTCCGACATCATGACGCTGCCCGCCTCGCTTGCCGGCCTGCCCTGCCTCAGCATCCCCTGCGGTTTCGTGGACGGCCTCCCGGTCGGCCTGCAACTCATCGCCCCGCCCTTCGCCGAACCCCGCCTCCTCCAGGCCGCCCACGCCTACGAACGCACCCGCGGCCCCCTCCCCGCCCCCACCAAAGCCATCGACGCCCAATGACCGTCACCACTCCCTGCCGCATCCGGTCTTTCCCTCTCCCTCAGGAGACCTTTGCTCAATGCCCGGAGTCCTCGAGACTGCGGCGGCTCTTCCTCCCTCTCCCCGTGGGAGAGGGTTGGGGTGAGGGTCTTCCGGGCACCCAACCCTGGGTTTCGCGAAGCTCTTCTCTACGAGAAGGCGGAGCTTGCCATGAGCTAGTCGAAGGGCCACTCAAAGCAGTCGAAAGCCCCTCTTGAACCCATGCCTACCGCCTACCGCACCGTCATCGGCCTCGAGACCCACGTCCAACTCCGCACCCGTAGCAAGATGTTCTGCGGCTGCGCCGCCGACTACGCCAACGCCCGGCCCAACACCCACGTCTGCCCCGTCTGCCTCGGCATGCCCGGCGTCCTGCCCGTCATCAACCGCGAAGCCGTTGACCACACCATCCGCACCGGCCTTGCGCTGAACTGCGAGATCCCCGAATACGCCAAGTTCGACCGCAAGAACTACGCCTATCCCGACCTCATGAAGTGGTACCAGATATCCCAGTACGACCTCCCGCTCTGTATCAACGGCCACTTCGACGTCGAGGTCGACGGCGCAACCACCCGCGTAGGCATCACCCGCGTTCACCTGGAAGAGGACACCGCCCGCCTCACCCACGTCACCGCCGCCGACGGCGCCCCCGCCAGCCTGATCGACGTCAACCGGTCCGGCGCCCCCCTCATGGAGATCGTCTCCGAGCCGGACATCCAAACGCCCGCCGAAGCCATGGCCTACGGCGAGAAGCTGCGCGCCCTGCTTCGCTGGATCGGAGTCTCTACCGCCAACATGGAAGACGGCGCGCTGCGCATCGACGCCAACATCTCCGTCTGGCCCGAGGGCGAGCCAATCGGCGACGTGAAGGTCGAAGTCAAGAACATGAACTCGTTTCGGTCGCTGGGCCGCGCCCTGGCCTTCGAAATCGAACGCCAGACCGACCGTCGCGAGCGCGGCCAACCCATCGAACAGGAAACCCGCGGCTGGGACGAATCCGCAGGCGTCACCCGCTCCCAGCGAACCAAGGAATACGCCCACGACTACCGCTACTTCCCCGAACCCGACCTGCCGCCCCTCCACGTCACCCGCCACCGCGTCGACACCCTCAGCGCCGCCCTCCCCCGCATGCCCGACCAGGTCGCCGCCGACCTCATCGACCAGGGCGCACCGGCTGACGACGTTTCCGAACTCGTCCAGGACCGCCCCCTCACCGACTACACCCTCGCCGTCCTCCAAGCCGGCGCCCCCGCCAACCAGGCCGTCACCTGGATCGTCCACGAACTCCGCCGCGCCCTCAACGCCCACGCCGCAACTCGTCGTGCCAGCGGCAGCGGGGATTCTTCCGCTCTTCCTCCCTCTCCCTCCCAGGGAGAGGGTTGGGGTGAGGGTCGGCCGTCAGCCCGGCATCCAACCCCGGCTAGCAGCACCATTCCCATCCCGCCAGCCGAAATCGCCGCCCTCCTCGCCCTCCGCTCCCAGGGCGCGGTCAGCAGCACCATGGCCGGCGAAGTCCTCGACGAAATGTTCGCCACTGGCACGTCCGCCAAGACCATCGTGGAGGCCCGCGGCCCCCAGATCAGCGGCCAGGACGAACTCCTCGCCATCGCCCGCCAGGTCATCCAAGAAAACCCGCAAGCCGTCCAGGACTACCGCGACGGCAAAGGCCGCGCCATCCAATTCCTCATGGGCCAGGTCATGCGCATCACCCGCGGCAAAGCCAACCCGGGCGCCGTAAGCGACCTCATCCGTACCGAACTCGACACCCCCCAATAACCCCCGCCCCGTCTGGCCCTACTCCCATAGGGGCGCCGACACCCCAACGCAACCACGGGTTCGCCTCGGCGATGTAATCGGCGTCTACAGATCCCTGACGACGGTCAACTACGTGCGAGGTTTAGAGGTCCGGAACTGGCCGCCGTTCCCCAAACGCCTATGCCAGCGCAACTACCACGAACACATCGTGCGCAGCGACGAATCCTTGCTCAAGATTCGCGAATACATCCGTTACAACCCAGCGCGCTGGTCCTTCGACCCCCACAATCCGCACGCCATCACGCCGAATTTGAACCGAACCTGACCTCGGCTATCGCGATGAGCGCCCATCCGTCCTAGCCGCACATGGCGCGCCCGCACGTACCGTCCGCGATCGGGCCCTGGCCCACCAAACATGTTTCGGACACAAGACCCGGACGAAACACCAACTCCTAAGGATTCCTTAACAGTTCGAACCGCAGGCGCACCGAGTCCTACGACCTCTCAGGCACAGCAACTCGAACCCGTCGTCGCGATTGGTCTCGGGATCAGTGCCCGACGCCACGTGCCTGACCCCGCTGGACTCTGGCAACTTGTGCGGAATTTGCACGAGTTCAAGCTGAGGACGCTTGAGCCATCTCCCGCGACGTCGACCATCTCAGTCTGTACGTGAGAGCCTCTGTCGGCTCTTGAGTCACGTCGTTGCCCGCTATTGGTCCGGCCAATAAGCAGACCGCACCCCGGCGAGCGCTTAATCCGCGGCGGCAATTCGAACGAGCGACGTCTCGCCAAGCGTAGGCCGCAAGATCCAACTACCGAGGAATCCTCGTCAGTTCATACCGAAGGCAACCGTCAAGTCCGGCGAACCCTGACCCACTACAACCTCGACGCCATCATCTCCGTCGCCTACCGGGTCAACTCCCAGCGCGCCGTGCGCTTTCGCCAGTGGGCCACCTGCACCCTGCGGGAGCACCTGGTCCACGGCTTCACCCTCAACCAGCGCCGCCTCGCCGACTGAGGGCTGTCGGACACTCGCGATACGCTAAAC
Organism: Chloroflexota bacterium; assembly: GCA_022821645.1. Taxonomy (GTDB): domain Bacteria; phylum Chloroflexota; class UBA11872; order UBA11872; family UBA11872; genus UBA11872. Next base: position 366,768 of record JAJEDE010000025.1, on the reverse strand, counting down.
AGGTTCGATTCGAGATCGATGCGATGAGCAGCGAAGCACCCGTGCCGGCGCCCGGCGGCCAGATCGTCGTCTACGAGACCGAGGGCGGCGAGACCCGCGTTGATGTCCGCTTCGACCGGGAAACCGTCTGGCTCACCCAGCGGCAGATGGCCGACCTGTTCGAGACCTCAACCGACAACGTCAGCCTGCATTTGAATAACGTCTTCAGCAGCCGGGAGTTGGAGCGCGAGGCAACTACCGAGGATTCCTCGGTAGTTCGAACGGAAGGCAGACGTCAAGTCCGGCGAACCCTGACCCACTACAACCTCGACGCCATCATCTCCGTCGGCTACCGCGTCAACTCGCGTCGCGGCGTGCGCTTTCGCCAGTGGGCCACCCGCACCCTGCGCGAGCACCTGGTTCGCGGCTTCACCCTCAACCAGCAGCGCCTCGCCGAACGCGGACTCCAGGAAGCCCGCGACACCCTGAATCTGCTGGCCGACACACTCCGCAACCAGGCGCTGGTCGATAGCACCGGACAGGAAGTGCTGGACCTCATCGGCGGCTACGCCGACACCTGGCGCCTGCTGCTGGAATACGATGAAAACCAACTCACCGCGCCGCCCGGCGCCCGGCCGGCGCGCGGCGTTCTGCGCCATGACCGCGCCGTTGGTGCCATCGCCGAGTTCAAGCGCGAACTCACGGCGCGCGGCGAAGCAACCGATCTATTCGGCAATCCGCGGGGCGACGCCTTGGAAGCCGTCCTCGGCAACATCGAACAGACCATGTTCGGCCAGCCGCTCTATGACTCACGCGAGGCTAAGGCGGCCCACCTCCTCTACTTCCTCGTCAAGGACCATCCCTTCACCGATGGCAACAAGCGCATCGGTTCCCTGCTGTTCCTGCTTTACCTGAAACAGGAAGGCGTCGAGCACCGGCTCAACCCCCAGGCGCTGACCGCGCTCACGCTGCTCATCGCCGAGAGCGCAACGGCCAGCAAAGACCTGATGATCCGCCTCATCATCAACCTGCTGGCCAAACCCGCTCCCTGACCGACCCCACGCCTACCACCTCCTCGCCCACGGAGCCCTGCCCCCCGTTCGTGGTGAGCCTGTCCTGAGCTTGCCGAAGCGGCGGGGCCGGAGCCCGTCGAAGAGCCTGCCCTGAGCATGTCGAAGGGCCCTTGTCGAACCACACCCCTGTCAACCCAGCCAGGCCGAATCCTCCCAAGCTCCGTTGCACGTGCGTGGTGACCCCGCCCACCGCCCTCATCGTCGCCGCTGCCTCAGATCGGGACTTCCCTCAGTTCCCCGGGGCCTATCTGGTCAAGCGCCGTACGGATCTCCTCCGCGCGCAACTGCACTTTGGGCCACGCGGTAGAAAGCAGAACCACCACGGCCAGCCTTCGACCGGCAAGGTTCTGCTGATATCGCAAATTCTGATCGGTAGTGATCAGGACCTCGCAGCCCGCCTGCTCGGCGTTGTCGATCAGGTCCCCGTTATCCAAATCCGACCAGCCGCGCTCGGCTGCCGTTTCCACGACATAGCTGTCCAGGTGACGACGCAGCGGCGCCGGGGTCCCCTGATCGACCAGAATCCTCACAGTGGCGCGGGAACTCGCAGAGCCTCCGCTTCGTGTTCCAGCACCGCGCGAACCTGCCAGGCTTCAACGCCCGGAAACCAATCCAGGAACTGGCCAACCGTAGCGCCGCTCTCCAGGTTCTCGAAGAGGGCGGACACCGGCACCCGCGTGCCGGCGAATGTCCACGCCCCGCTGAGCTTGCCGGGACGACGTTCCACCGCCGGGCACCTCTCCCAGTCAGTCATCCCGTCGCCTCCGTACCTCGGCTAAGTCTCCCAGCCCATCTTCCGTGTCGCGGAGGCAGCCGTCCATAACCATCGGCCAACCAGCCGCCCGTTCCTAATGGGCATCCCCGTCCCACATCGGGGCCGCGCCCCGCACCGACCACTCCTCCGACGCTAAGCTGACACCATGGCCAGCCGCGAATCCCTCTTCGCGGCCGACCGCTTACCTGCGCCCTCGGGGCGCACGCCGGAAGACCTGGCCGCGTGGGTGGCGCTGAGTTCGTGTCTGTGACTGAGCTCGGGCAGATTGTTCGACGTCACGTTCGTTCTAGCCGTCCTTGACGCGACGCTAGCTCAAGCATCTTCTCCCGGACTGACTGTGCACGTGCCCTCACAAGCTCCTAAATTTGACGCAGTACGTGGGACCACACCCCCTAAGTGCCTAGTCGAAAGCGCACTTCACGCTTGCTCAACAAATCCTAGGCGGCGCACTATTACGCTAGACTGCGCGCTTGAATGCGGCTTCAGAGTCACCGCGCAGGGAGGTCTTGCATTGCAACCGCGTCCTAAGAGAAATCTGCGGAAGTTCCAGGTACTGAGACTCTAAGTACACATGCCTCTCTTCGCAATCAGCCAATACTGACTTTACCACCCAGTAGCTACGTCTTGAGGCCGTAACCGACAGTTCATCTGCTACACTCAACATTACTGCAGAGTCGCTGGAATCAAATCTGCCTCGACCTATGGCAGCACGCAGGTCCGTCGATTCTCAACCGAAGAGATCACATCTTTTCCTACAATACGATGGACATCTCCCCAAGTCCATCTGAGGAGACAAGAGGTTCGATATGGAAATCTCACGAGGAACTGGACTAAACGAATCTGAGTCATATCTGGCGAAGCTCTGCGACCACACATTCCTCTCCTTATGGAGCTACCCGAATCTGTATCGTTCCACGGGAAAAGAACTAGCGGACTTGACGGTTGTCTTTGGTAACAATATCATTCTATTTTCAGACAAGTCTTGCAAGTATCCTGACCAAAGCTCACCAGGGCTTAACTGGCGTCGTTGGTTCACGAGAACTATTGCAAAGTCTGCTCAACAACTGTGGGGTGCTGAGCGATGGATAAAAACTAATCCCCAACGGATATTTCTCGACCCACAATGCACGAGCCGATTTCCGTTCCCCATAGATACCTCCAGAGCGCGCATTCACCTAGTACTTGTCGCTCACGGTGCCTCGGGTGCGTGCCGATCTCACTTCGGCGGGGGCAGCGGAAGCCTGATGATCCGAAATTGGGTAGAAGGGGCAGACGCACACACTAAGCCTTTTGTCATCGGAGATATCGCCCCGAAGAAGACCTACGTCCACGTATTTGATGACACCACGCTCGACATCATAATGGAAACTCTCGATACCATAGCTGACTTCGTCACATACCTCGGAGAAAAAGTGTCGCTCCTCCGTTCGGACAGGGAGGTTTCCGTCGCCGGGGAGGAAGAATTGCTACCCGTATATCTGTCAACCGTCACTGATGGACAACACGCTTTCGATTTTCCAAAGGAATTCGATGGAATCGTCGTTGTAGAGGGCCACTGGCAAGAGTTTTGCAAAAGCCCTTCGAGGAAAGCTCAGATTGAGGCAGACAAGATTAGCTATTTTTGGGATGGATTGATTGAGCAATTCAACAAGCATGCAATACAAGGGACTCAATACTGGACAGACGAGGGTGGTGTAAGATCGTCCGAGCAGATAATGAGATTCTTCGCAAGCACAACAAGATTTGAGAGGAGAATTCTATCCAAATGCCTTTTGGGTATTGTCGCCAAAACCCCTCCTAATCACTGCGGCCGTAGAGTGAGTATTCCCACGAAACCGGGAATGCCTTTCTATGTCTTCGTAGCTTACCCTAGAAGCAGCGAGCTGACCGAGGATGAGTATCGAGAGATTAGAGCCGAGCATCTGAAGATCTGCTGCATACTCGTGAGATCTCTATATCCTCAGGCAAAAGATGTCGTCGGTCTTGCAACAGAGTCAGATTCTGACCTGAGCCAACGATCCGAGGATGCGGTCTACTTCGACGGCAGATTGTGGGATGCAGAGATGCAGCAGAATGCAGAAGAAGTGCAGCGAGAGCTCGGGATTTTCATCGAACGCGATTACTATGGTATTAGAGAGCTTGAGTTCCCGCCGGTCTTGGACGAGCCTCCTTGATCTCGGCCAGCTAGACCACTGACACATTCAAATACTAAACCGATAGAAGGAACTGCAGCTCGTCTCCTCTTCCTCGGTGGGTGCCGACATCTACATGGCAAAAAGAGTATCGGCATCACTATGCTACCGTTCGGATTCTGGGGCAACTGTGTTGTCCTACATGGCAAACGAGCGAGCCGGGGTCATGCATCATTCCAACCGGCAATCCGCAACGACCTTCGATCGTGTTTCAACACGCATCAGTCGGCTGATGGCCGCGCATGAGGCATCGTTGACTCGTTCTTGAGTTTCTGCGGTGCCCCCGCAGCGCTAAGATTCACCATGGCCAGCCGCGAATCCATCTTCGCGGCCGACCGCTTACCTGCGCCCTCGGGGCGCACGCCGGAAGACCTGGCCGCGTGGGTGGCGCTGAGTTCGGTTCCCGGACTTGGGTCGGCCACGTTGTGGAACCTCATCCGCGCCTTCGGCGACCTGCGGGTCGCCTGGAGCTCCAGCCCCGCCAGCCTCCGGGCCGCGGGCGCCTCGCCCGCTGCTGCCCAGGGCGTCGCCGACGCACGGGAAAAAAGACCAGCGGAAGCCGCCCTGGAGCTACTGGCCAAACACGATGGCCGCGCCATCGCCTGGCACGATCCCGCCTACCCGGCCCAACTGCGTGAGATTCCCGACCCACCGCCTCTGATTTATGTCAAGGGCGACCTCGCCTGCGCCGACTACCAGCGCACCGTCGCCATCGTCGGCACCCGCCGCATGACCGCCTACGGCAAGCAGGTCACGGCCCAATTGGCCGGAACCCTGGCCCGCGCCGGGATCTGCGTCGTCAGCGGCATGGCCGCCGGCGTCGACGGAGAGGCCCACCGCGCCGTGCTCGACGCCGAAGGCGCAACCGTCGCCGTCTGGGGCACCGGCCTGCACGAAATCTACCCCCGCGCCAACCGCCGCCTCGTTCCTCGCATGCTCGAGCGCGGCGCCATAGTCACCGAGTACCCCGTCGGCGTGCGCGGTCTGCCCGAGAACTTCCCCCAGCGCAATCGCATCATCAGCGGCCTCTCCCTCGCCACCATCGTCGTCGAGGCCCCGCTCGAGAGCGGCGCCCTGCATACCGCCCGCTACGCCATCGAACAGAACCGCGAGATCCTGGCCGTCCCCGGCAGCGTCTTCGCCGCCGCCAGCCGCGGAACCAACCGACTCATCAATCGTGGCGAGGCCCGCGCCGTCACCTCCGCCGAGGACGTCCTCGAAGCCCTGCAAATCGCCGTCAGCCCCGAGCAACTGGCAATGCCCCAACTCGTCAAACCAACCGCGGAGGAGCGCACCGTCCTCCGCCATCTCACCACCGACCCCATGCACATCGACGAACTCGTGCGCCTGGCCGCGCTGCCCGCCTTCCGCGTCTCCGCCCTCCTCGCCGTCATGGAAGTCAAGGGCCTCGTCCGCAACCTCGGCAGCGCCCACTACGTCACCGCCCACCCCCATGCCGACTGATAACTCCTGCGATCGACCACGCCGACACGCCTCGCCCTCGAGCCAGCCACGGCCGCGCCCTTTGCGTCCCCTCGCCACTGACACCTCGGCCCGTCGCGGTGCGCCTCCCAAAGCGCAGCCGACCCAACACCCTCGGCATTGCGGCGACGAGGTGGGACACATCCGCCCGAAAACGGGACACATGCACCCGGAAACGGGACACATCCGCCGCGAAACTGGACACATGCACCCGGAAACTGAACACATCCGCCGAAAAACTGAACACATTGGGCGCGAAACTGAACACATTCGCCCGAAAACTGAACACTTCGCCCGAAAACTGAACACTTCGCCCGATTCCGCTGAACAGGTGTCTACCCTGGTCGCGGTCCACGCAATGCCCCGTCCCAACACCCCAGGAACCCTGCGCAGATCCGTGCACAGCGTTGCCATCCGTGCTCAGTAGGTGTACAATCGCTCACACCATCCCCACGCGCTACCAGTCATGTCCTCCGACACCTGCTCCGCCGCCCAGCCGGCCCCTTGTTTCTCGATCACTACGCCCCCCTGTTTCCCGCCGGCCGCAGACTGCTGCCTGGCGTTCCGGCGCCCGGCCTCCACAGACCGTTGCCTCGCGCCCCAAGTCCTCCCGCGTACCGCGTCCCGCCGCTCACCTGAACGTGGCCCGCGGCGGCCTCTCACGGCCCGCAAGGCCGGCCGCTCCCCCGCGCCAACGCTGCCAACGCGATTCAAAAATCCGCGCCAAACTGTCTCTCGCCAGCCCGATCCCCAAAGGGGATCGGGCTGGCGAGAGACAGTTCCCCCCTTCACCCCCACCACTTCGCCCACCACGCTCCGGCTCGTCGCAAGACCGCCCCGCCGGCCGGAACAGGAAGAGCCAGCCTCCGAAACGCCGCGGCGTATGATCGGCGCTGGTCTTCCGGGAGATTGCTAAGTCCGTGCGCAGACGTCAGTGGGCCACGCTGGCCGCCATCGCCGTCATCTTCGGCTTCGCCCTGTACGTGTCGCTGCCCGGCACGCCCGGCCTGCCCATCGAGATCGCCGGTCGCGATCTCTCCGACCTGCGCTTCCGGCAGGGCCTGGACCTGCAGGGCGGCCTGCACGTCCGCTTCCAGGCCAGCCCCCCGCCCGGACAGCAGCTACAAGACGGTGACATGGACGCCGTCAAGCGCATCATCGAAAACCGCGTCAACGCCCTCGGCGTCGCCGAACCGCTCATCCAGATCGAGGGCGACAACCGCCTGATCGTCGAACTCCCCGGCGTCGAGGATCCCGAGGAAGCCATCCGCGTCTTCCGCCAGACCGGCCAGCTCCTGGTCATCAACACCGGCTTCGAGTTCATCGACGAGGGAACCATCCTCCCCGCCGATCCATCCCAAACCGTCCTCCGCGGCCGCGACCTGCGCGACGCCCGCGTCGGCTTCGATTCCCTCGGCGCGCCCATGATTGAGTTCGACCTCCAACCCGACGCCGCCAACCGCTTCCAGACCTACACCGCCAGCCACCTCAACGAAGTTCTCACCATCACCGTTGACGAGGTGGTCATCAGCTCCGCGCGCATCGAGGCCGCCATCCGCGACAGCGGCGTCATCCGCGGCTCGTTTACGGCCGACGAGGCCCGCAACGTCGCCATCCAGCTTCGCTACGGCGCCCTGCCGGTTCCGCTGGAAGTGGTCGAGACGCTCAGCGTCCGACCGACCCTGGGCCAGGAGTCCCTGGAGTTGAGCCTGCGAGCCGGCGTTGTCGGCGCGCTGCTCGTGCTGATCTTCATGGTTGCCTTCTACCGCGTACCCGGACTGGTGGCCGCGCTGGCACTCGTCGTCTATGCCTCGGTGGTCTTTGCAGTCTTCAAGCTCATTCCCGTCACGCTCACCCTCTCCGGGCTGGCCGGCTTCATCCTGTCCGTCGGCGTGGCCGTCGACGCCAACATCCTCATCTTTGAACGAACCCGCGAGGAACTACGAAGCGGCCGCGCCATCCGCGGCGCCGTCGAGTCGGGCTTCAACCGCGCCTGGCCGTCCATCCGCGACTCCAACATCTCCACCCTCATCATCTGCGCCGTGCTCTTCGGCTTTGGCAGCGGCGGCGTGCGCGGCTTTGCCGTCACCCTCGCCATCGGCGTGGCCGTCAGCATGTTCAGCGCCATCACCGTCAGCCGGAACCTGCTGCGCCTCGCCATCACCTGGCCGGCGCTCACCCGGCCGCGCCTCTTCGGCGCCGGCGCTCCCACGGGATCCGAAGCCTGATGTTTGCCATCACCTCCCGCCGCGGCTGGTGGTACCTGCTGTCGCTGTCGTTGCTCTTGCCAGGCGTCATCGCCCTGCTCACCGGTGGACTGAAACCGGGCATCGACTTCACCGGAGGCTCGCTGATTCAACTCCGATTCGACCAGAACGTGACCCAACAGGCAGTCCAGGCAGCCGCCGTGGAGCGCGGCTATCCCGGGGCGACCGTCCAGCTGACCGAAGATCGCGGCGCCCTCGTACGAACGCCACCCCTCGAGGTAGAAGCCAAGGACGCTCTGGTGTCCGCAATCTTCGATCGAGTAGGCCCTGGCCAGGAACTCAGCTTCTCCACCATCGGTCCGGTGGTTGGCGCCGAACTCACCCGCGCGGCGGCAATCGGCGTGGCCGTGGCCTCGGCGCTCATCCTGCTGTATGTCATGTGGGCCTTCCGCCGCATGGAACGACCGGTTGTCCTTGGCCTGGCCGCCATCGGTGCGCTCCTGCACGACGCGCTGTTCCTGCTCGGCGTCTTTGCCCTGCTCGGGCACGCAATCGACGTTCAAGTCGATGCGCTCTTCGTTACCGCCATCCTCACGGTCATCGGCTTCTCGGTAAACGACACGATCGTCGTGTTCGACCGTATTCGCGAGAACCGGCAGCGCCATCTGCGCCTACCGGACGCCCAGCGCCCAAACTTCGAGCAGACCGTCAACTTCAGCGCCAACCAGAGCCTCACCCGTTCGCTCAATACGTCGCTCACCGCGCTGCTGGTGCTTCTGGCCCTGATCGTGCTGGGCGGGCCCACGATCCGCCTCTTCGTCGTCGCACTGGCCGCGGGCTTCATGATCGGAACATATTCGTCAATCTTTGCCGCCTCGTCGGCCCTGGTTTCCTGGGACCGGCGCGACCTGCCGCGGATCTGGGAGCGGTTTCGAAGCCGGCTGACGTTGGTTCGCTAGCTCGCGTCCGCGCTCCGACGCAACTCAGCCAGCAACTGTCCGTACTCCACGATCTCGCCGTCGTGAACCAGTAAGCGCTCGACGATGCCGTCCTCGGGTGCACACACATCGTGCGCCACGCCCAAGACGTCCACGTAGCCGATGGTCTGGCCTTCGACCACCCCATCACCGACACGCACCAGCGACGGCGCGCCGGGTTCGGTCAGCGCCATGAACACGCCAACCTGCTCCGACGAAACAGTAACCATGTCTTCGTCCGCCGGTTCAACGTCGTCGACCGCTGACGTCTCGGCCGGTATCGCTCCAGGCGCGCTCGACCGCCGCACCCGAATCGTCCGCGCGGCGTCGCCAATCTCAATCTCCTCCGCACCAGTCTCTCGCAGCAGCCGAGCCAGACGCGGCACGTCCTGGCCCAGCGCTGCTTCCCAGTCGGAGTCCATGGTCATCGCCGGTTCACCTGGCCGTCAGACGCGCGTCTGGTACTCGCCGCTGCGCGAATCGATGCGCAGCACGTCGCCCGTCTCCACGAACAGCGGTACCTGTACTTCCAACCCGGTCGCAACCCGAGCCATCTTGGTGGCGCCGGTAGCCGTGTCGCCCCGAACACCTGGCTCAGTCTCCACAACTTCAATGTCCACGTTGATCGGCAACTCAACCCCAAGCGGCATGCCTTCGAACGACGTGATTTCCAAGTCGAGCCCATCGGTCAAATAGTTGGCGGCATTCCCTACGGCGTCCGCCGAGAGCGTCATATCCTCGTACGACTCCATGTCCATGAAGTGGTAGCCGGAAGCGTCCTGGTACAGGTACTGCACCTTGTGCGTATCCAGGATCACGCGCTCGAACCGCTTCGAGGCCTGAAACGAGCGGTCGGTCGTCGCCCCGCTGCGAACGTCGCGCACTTTCAGCCGCACGTTGGCCGATCCGCGCCCGATCTTCTGGTGCTGAAAGTCGATGATCTGGCAGAGGGCACCGTCCATCCGCAGCACCCATCCACGTCTCAGTTCGCCCGCGTCAATCACGCAGCGGCCTCCTTAGCCATGAGTTCTCAGATTGCATGTCGGGTTTTCCGTTCCGGTCACTTACGAGCCTGGGTCAACACATCCACACCCTCGGATCCAATCACTACCAGGTCCTCGATCCGCACGCCGCCCCAGCCCGGAAGGTAAATGCCCGGCTCGACCGACACCACGGCGCCGGCGGTCAGCACATTGCCGCCGCGCGGGGATAGCGTCGGCGCCTCGTGAATCTCAAGCCCCACTCCGTGGCCGGTCCCGTGACCGAAATTCCCGCCGTATCCCGCGTCGGTAATCACCCGGCGAGCCAGCGCATCGGCCTCGCGCCCCGTCATCCCGGCGCGCGTCCCGGCCTCCGTCGCGACCTGCGCCTCCAGCACGATCGCGTATATCTCATCGAAGCGGCCGTCGGCTTCGCCCGCCGTAAACGTCCGCGTGATGTCCGAGCAATAGCCGTCCAGGCGCACCCCAAGGTCAACGATCACTGGCTCGCCCGCGCCAATCGGGCGCGCACCCGGCGAGTGATGCGCCATCGCCGCGTTCGGTCCCCCGGCCACGATCGTCGGAAACGATGGCCCATCGCCGGCCTCACGAATCAGGCGTTCCAGCTCCAACGCCAATTCCCGTTCCGTGATGCCCGGCGCCACCGTCTCGCCCGCCGCCTCCATTACGTCGTCCGCCAGGCGAACGGCTTCACGCAGGATGGCAAGCTCCGCGTCGTCCTTTATGGTCCGCTGCTCCTCGACAACACCGTCGAGTGGAATGACCGGCATTTCCTGGGCTTGATCGACCAGCCGCTCAACCAACTCTCGATGCTGTTTCAGGGACGTGTGCTCGGATTCCACACCCAGCCGTGCGATCGCCCCCTCGGCAACCCAGGCCGCCACCACACCCAACGTGTCCACGTTCTCGATCACGTCGAACGCCGGAGCCTGCCGGGTCGCCTGCTCGGTGTACCGAGAGTCCGTCACCAGCCGCCGGTCCTGTTTCGAGATGAGCAGCGTGGCGGCCGTACCCGTAAAGCCGCTCAGGTAACGCCGGTTCGCCTCGCCTGTCACCAACAGGGCGTCCACGCCAAGGTCGTCAAGGCGCGTCGCCACCCGCTCGGTCCGAGCGGCCGTTAGTTCAGATAGCGCTCGATGTTGCGTGTGTGTTCCTCCAGCGTCTCGGAAAACGCGTGCGAACCATCGCCGCGAGCGACGAAAAACAGGTAGGGCGTGGACTCAGGTCTGGCCGCCGCAATGATGGAGGCCAACCCGGGGGCGGCGATGGGCCCCGGGGGCAGCCCGTTGACCACGTAGGTATTGTACGGAGACTGCGTCCGTAGGTCGTCACCGGTAATGTCCGGCTTCCACCAGCGTCCCCCCGGGCCGGTACGGCCAATCGCGTACTGGGCAGTCGGGTCCGCCTGCAGCGGTATCCCGCGTGCCAGGCGATTGTGAAAAACACCGGAGATTACCGGCCGCTCCTCATCCAGAACCGCCTCCCGCTCAATGATTGACGCGAGCGTCAACAGTTCATGGACCGACAGGCCGGTCTCCGCTGCATCAGCGCGTATTTCAGGTGTCACCACTTCGTCGAATCGCCGCAACATGCGCTGGATCAGGTTCCGTGCGTTCGACGAGCCATCAATCTGGTAGGTGTCAGGAAACAGATAGCCCTCCAGCGAATTTCCCGCCGGCAGACTGGACAGGAATTCGAACTCCAAAGCAAAGGCCGGGGCTCCCTCGCGCGCCAATCGCAGGAACTCCAGATCGTCGATCTCGGTTTGATCCGCCAGCCGGTCGGCCATCTCCTCCAGCCTCCAGCCCTCGGGAAAGGTCACCGTCTGATCCACGGCCACTGCCGTGCTGAGCGCGCGCACAATCTCGTCCAGCGTCATGTCCGACCGCAGCAAGAAGGTCCCCTGGCGAAACGCCCCTTCCAGTCCGCGCCGTTCCACCAGCACCTGGAACAGGAGATCGCTGCGAATCAGGCTCGCCTCACGCAGACCCTGTGCAATGTCAGAGGCGGTCGCTCCAACCGGAATGGTGAAGGGCACGGTGCGAGCCGCCACAGGGGACGGGGAGTCGGCAAACCGGGACGCCGCCGAGTAGCCCAGCAACAGCACGCCGGCCAGCGTCAACAGTCCAATACCAAACGCCTGGGTGATTGCACTGACGCGGCTCAGCATTTGGTCTGGCTCCTGAGGTAATCCAGCAGAAGGATTTCGGCGGCGCGCGCATCCACATCCGCGTCTCCCGCTCCATCCCGCCGGGCAGCCTGCGTAGTCAAATGCTCGTCCCTCCAAATGACAGGCTCGCGGCGGCCGTTAAGCAGCTGGGAAGCCCAGCGCCGGTTACGCGCGGCCTGGGCGCTCTCGCTTCCGTCCGTATTCAACGGCAATCCGATCACTAACGTTGCGCCCGGGTATGCGTCAAGAACGGCACCCAGGGCAGTCGAGTCATCGCTTCCGCCGACACGGCTCAGCACCCGTCGCATGGTCACAAACGATCCACCGGCGTCGGTCATGGCCACGCCAATCCGACGCTCCCCCAGGTCCAGCGCGCCCACCCGCCGACCCAGCGCCGCGGGCGGTCGCTCCGGCTCATGGGGTCTCGATTGGTTGCGGCGCCTCGACCGTGACATCGATACGAAACCCGATTCTCGGAAAATTCGCCGTATCGGGCGGTTCGTGGGTCGCGGACACCTGGTCCACGCCCGGTAGTGCCCGAAGTGCCTGCAATCCCTCACCAAGCGAACGCCCAGTCGCTGCAGCACGCACCGTGTTGTGGTCGATCGTGTCCACGGCCTCCGCAATCGCGTGAACTCGTAGATCCAGCACACCCTGACGCTCGCCAAGGACTTCAGTATCGACAACTCGAATTGAGTCGATTTCAAACGCCTGCCCCTCGAGCGAGTCCCGCAGACGCTGCAGCAACACGGCCTCCAGATCTTGAGTGGCAAAGGCCGTTCCCAGAGCCCGGATTTCCATTTCCAGGGAGAGTTCGGAGGCATGCTCGTCGGGCTTGGCGCTGAACTCGCGCTGCAAGACCTGTGGATTGCCATTCGCCGGCGACCAGACGATCAGCGTCTGATTTGCCGGTCGGTCCCGGCGAAGGCGCTCAATGGCCGCACTCTGCAGCCTCTCGGTCAACAGGGCGTCCAGTTCGGTGAAGTCGCGCTGAGACACCAGCGCCACTTCCAGCTCCGAGCCGCCTTCCAGAGGCTGGGGGTTGAATGCCTCCAGCGAGCCGCCGAACGGACCGTCCACCGTCGTAATCGCCAGCGCCGGGGCGTTTCCCGAGAGGCCTGGCGCCTCGGCCGTCACCGCCACGATGGCCTCCCCCGGCACATCGCGGCCGCCAACCTGCAGTGTCGGTGGCACCAGGAACTCCGCGTCCGTGAGAAAACCGGTCCCATCCGCCGTCATCACTCGCGTCCCCGCGGGCAACACCACGGCCTGACGCGTGCGATTCCGAATTGTGACAAAGCCCCCGGCAACCCCCTGAGCCTCACGCCGTCGTCCCGTCGCGGGTTTCGTTAGCGCGCCTTGAACCGTGGCGTCCATGATCGTCGCCGGCACGACACCGCGCTGGACATCGAGCGAGCCGGCGTCGGGATCGATCCGCACCGTCGCGTCAATTGGTAGCCGGTTGGCCTGCGGGACTACGACGATCGTGCTGGAGGGAACCACGAAATACTGAAAGGCAACTACGACAAGAAGCACAGCCACGAGTACGGCCACAGTGGTAGCCACCGAAAGTCGGGACATAGGCTCCCGCCAGAGCCGAGTTGGCACGACCGTCGAGCGCGGGAGGCGCCACGACCCAAGCCGCGGCTCAGCGTCATCCGGCGCAAGGCGTTCAAATACGACGCTGCGGCCAGCGCGCGCAGATCTTTCGAGAGTCGGCCTCGGTGGGCGATGGACGCGCGGCCGGTTGATCCCGGCCTCAGGGATGTAGACCCGCCGCACCACGTCCGGTTGCCGCTCGCGCACAGCTCTCATGGCCGAGCCACTGCATCGCTAACGCAGGCTCGTCCAGCCTCCAGCGCCGCCTGGATTCGCGTTGGATCCCTGCCACCAGCCATGGCCAGTTCCGGCCGCCCTCCACCGCCTCCTCCAGCCGCCTGCGCCATCGCACGTGCCAGCGTCCCGGCATTGACACCTGCGGCCACAGCGTCGGCGGACGCCGCGGCAACGAACGCGGGACGTCCGTCAATGGTGGCCGCCAGCACAATCACCCAGGGAGTTTCCATCCGCTGGCGCAGATCGTCGCTCAACTCGCGGAGCGCGTCGCGATTGGCCGCCGACGTGTTGGCCGCAACCAGCGAAATCGGTCCAACTGTCACGGATTCCGCCGCCAGCCGTTCAGCCTGCCGTCGGGCCTCGGCTCGCTCGGCGGCCAGCAATCGTCGCCGTAAGTCGGCCTGCTGACTGAGCAGCCGTTGCACGCGTTCCGGCGTCTCCACCGGCGCCGACTCCAACTGACGGGCAATCTCGGCCAGCAGGTCCTGGCTTCGTTCCACGAATTCGACTGCTCCGGCGCCGGTCACGGCTTCGATACGGCGAACGCCCGCCGCGATTCCGCCTTCCTGCACGATGGCGAAGAGCCCGATCTGATTGCTGGATGCACAGTGGGTGCCGCCGCACAGTTCACGGCTCACGTCGCCCATCCGCACCATGCGCACCACTTCGCCGTACTTTTCGCCGAACAGCGCCATGGCCCCGGCTTCCACCGCCGCCTGCACTTCAGTCAGCTCAGTGACCAGTTGGTAGTCCTCAAGGATCTGCGAATTCACCCATTGTTGAATTCGGCGCAATTCCTCATCGGTCACGGGCGCCGGATTTGTGAAGTCGAATCGCAGCCGGTCCGGCGCCACCAAAGAACCCGCCTGGCGAACGTGATCGCCCAGGGTCCGCCGTAGGCCCGCGTGCAAGAGGTGGGTTGCCGTGTGGTTGCGCATGATGTTGAAACGGCGCTCGCGGTCTACGCGAGCCAGTACGCGCTCGCCCACGGCGAGCTGGCCACGCGTGACCTCGGCGACCATCACTACCGTGCCCTCGGGGCTCTTGAGCGTATCGGTTACCCGGGCCGCGCCGTCGGGACCCATCAGAACTCCCGAATCACCGACCTGACCACCGGCCTCCCCGTAGAAGGGCGTCTGGTCAAGCAGAATCATCAGATGTCCGCCGCTCGCAGCCGCGTCCAGCAGCACGCCGTCACGCGCCAGCGCAACGATCGTGCCTTCAGCCTCGGTCACGAAGTCGTATCCCACGAACATCGATTCACCGAACCCGGACGGCAACTCCAGCGCCTGTCCGTCGGACTGCGCCGCGCGGCTGCGCGCCTGCTGCGCGGCCAGCGCGGCTTCAAAGCCCGCTTCGTCTACGCCCACGCCCTGTGCGGCCGCGATGTCCTTCGTAATGTCCGGGGGGAATCCAAAGGTGTCATAGAGCTCGAACATCCGTGCACCGTCGACTTGCCCACCATGCGGCACGGTCGCCAGCAAGTCGTCCAGCCGCGCCACCCCGGCGTCCAGCGTCCGGCGAAAGCGCTGCTCCTCGTCGCTGACCACGCCGCGGATGAAGTCCGCGCGCGGCAGCAGGTCCTCGTATCCCTCCTCGGACATCACGTCGATGGCCGCAGCGACGACTGGAGCCAAGGCGTCCGACTCGATGCTCAGCTGCCGTGCGTGGCGCACACCCTGACGGATGCTGCGCCGCAGAATGTAGCCGCGGCCCTCGTTGCCCGGCATTACTCCGTCACCGATGAGGAACGCCGCTGCCCGGCTGTGCTGCGCGATTACCCGCAGCGACCGACCGCTCTCGCGCTCGGCCTCGTATTCCAGTCCCGCATGACCCGCCGCCGTCTGTACGAGCGGCCACCAGGTATCAGTCTCGTAAATCGAGTTGACACCCTGCAGCACCACGGCCCAACGCTCCAGGCCAGCGCCGGTGTCCACCCCATGCTTCTGCAGCGGCGTGAGTGCACCGTCCGTGGACTTGAAGTACTGGTTGAACACCAGGTTCCAAATCTCGAGATACTGCTCTGGCGCCGCCAGCGGTCCGACGTCAGGCAGATCGGGTCGCAGGTTGATGTGAATCTCGGTCGTCGGCCCACACGGGCCGCTATCGCCCGTCGGCCCCCAGAAGTTGTCCTCGCCCGCGTAGGCGATGCGCTCGCGCGGATGACCCAGGTCCACCCATATATCCGCCGCTTCCTCATCCCGCGGCACACCCGGGCTGCCTTCGTACACGGTGGCCCAGACTCGGTCCGGTTCAATCCCGATCACGTCCTGGACAAGCTCGCGGGCCCAGGTGATCGCCTCCACTTTGAAATAGTCGCCGAAGCTGAAATTGCCGAGCATTTCGAAGAACGTGAGGTGGCTGAGGTCACCGACCTCGTCCAGATCCGTCGTCCGGAAGCACTTCTGCACCGTGGCAATCCGTGGATAGGGCGAGGGCCGCTCACCGCTGAAGTACGGCTTGAATTGCTGCATACCGGCCGACGTCAGCAACACGCTTGGATCGCCAACCGGGACCAATGAAGCGCTGGGCAATACACGGTGCCCGCGTTCGGCAAAGAACCGTAAGTAGTGGTCACGGATTTCGGCGGTATTCATGGGGTGGTTCCCAGGCTGACCAAGCCCGCAAAACAAAGAAAGACCGACGGAAGCTGCCTCCCGATCAGCCTTAGAAAACGTGCGAACTGTGGGTTATGCCTGCGCTATCGGGACTCCTCCGTCACTCGATCGGCCGCCGCTTCCGGACGCATCGCACACAGTGCATATCCGGCGGCGAGACCAATCAAGAATCCAAAAGCCATCTTGGCGAGTCGGACGACCATTGTCCGACCACCTTGTACACATCGTGCCCCAGAAAGCTAGCACAGTTTTCCCGGGTGGAACGGCACAATTTCCCCGACGACAGGCGCGTTGCCAGGCGCTCCGACAGTCACGTCAGCACCAGGTGCGCAACCAGCAAGCCCACGACGCACCCCACGAACGCCCCCAGAATCGGCAGCCCGCCGATCGCCATGTAGGTGGCGCCAATCGCACCGGCGGCCAGCGCCCCTCCCGCGAATCCGGCAACGCCGAACGGCCAGTAAAAGAACCCCGAGTTCTGTCGTCGACCGATCACCGCATGGAACGTAAAGCTGATGAAGGTGGCCAAGAGCAAGCCCAGATAAACGGACGGCGGAATCACGAACAGTACGTCCATGGCTAGCCGACTGCTGATGGCGGCGCCGCGACGGCTCGCAGCGCCCGTACATGCCGCACGATCGCGTCGCCGGCCCGAGCAATCTCAGCGGACGTCGTGCTTCGTCCAACGGTGCATCGCAGCGATCCTCGTCGGAAGCGCTCTGGCAGCCCCAACGCCTGGACCACATGCGATGGCTCGAGCGACCCCGATGTACAGGCAGCCCCGGTTGAAACGGCAATCCCATCCAAGTCCAGGCGAATCAGCAACGACTCGGCGTCAATATCGGCGAACGCAAAGGACGCAAACGCGGACAGCCGCCGCTCCGGATCGCCCGTCAGACGTGCCTGGGGACATTGAGCCGTCACGCGTTCGATGAGCGCCGCACTCAACCTACGCATGTGCGCAGACCGGCTCTCTCGATCGGCTTCCGCACGCTTCACGGCTTCACCTAGTCCTACGATTCCCGGCACGTTTTCGGTCCCCGCCCGGCGGTCGCGCTCCTGCGCCCCGCCAAAAGACCGACGCTCAAAGCTCACGCCCTCGCGAACGAACAACGCGCCGACCCCTTTGGGGCCATAGAGCTTGTGTGCCGACAAACTTAACAAGTCAACGCCAAGCCGATCAACATTTATGTCGAGTTGTCCCGCCGCCTGGACCGCGTCGGTATGCACGCGCACGCCTGCTTCGTGCGCGATTCGCGCAAGCGACGCGAGATCCTGAATCGTCCCGACCTCGTTGTTCGCCAGACCGATACTCACGAGGATTGTGTCCGCACGCATCGCTGCCGCCAAGTCGTCCGGATCGACCCGGCCACCCTGATCGACCACGAGTTCCGTAACCTCAAACCCATGCGCCTTCAGCGCCCGGGCGGCGAAGAGCACGGCGTGGTGCTCGATTGCCGTGGTCACGATGTGTCGGCCGTGTCTCGCCCCGGCTTTCGCCGCGCCGATCACCGCCAAGTTGTCCGACTCCGTGCCGCCGCTGGTGAAAATCAACTCGCCGGGTTTACAGCCCAGGACGCTCGCGACCTGTTCACGGGCGGTGTCAACTGCCTGACGCGCGCGTCGCCCGGCCGCATGCACGCTCGAGGGATTGCCTGCCTGAGACCAGAGGTATGGCCGCATGGCCTCGAACACCGCTGGATCTAGCGGCGTACTCGCGGCGTGATCGAGATAGATGTGCGAAGGCGCGCTTATCGTCACATCGTCAGTATGCCGACGTTTGTTTTGACGGTCGGCGTGCGGAACTTGCGTCGCTGAAGGGAATCGACCGAGCTAACACAGCAGGACGCTTCGGTGAGCGATGTGACCCAAAAACTGTCAAGCACCCGTTACGCTTGTCTTTCTATGTCTCGCCAACTATCTCGACGAATGCTCGGGCGGGCCGCCGCTCTCGGCGCCATAGGGTTAGCCTCGGCGCCTGCCGCGCGGGTCCTGGCCGATCCGGCCGCGGCGTCTAACGCCTCTATTGACCCACTCTTTGAAAGCTATGTTGAGCGCGTCGGAGGTGTTGCGGTCGTCGGCGATCCAATCACGAATCGATTTGAACGCAACGGACGCTCCGCACAGCTATTCGCGAACTTTCTCCTTGAGCGCTGGCCCGAGAACGCCGGGACTCAGTACGAGATTCAGCCAGCGCTCCTTGGCGAACTGGTCTCGGGGGGTCGCTACTTTCACCAGATCGCGCCGTTTCGCAGCGAGGCCAGCGTGGAGTACATCTGGCAGACCCGTCACTCGGTCCGCTTCGGCTTTCTGGAATTCTGGAATCGCCTCGGGCGCGGCGACCTGCTCGGGCTGCCGATCTCCGAGGAAGTGCCCGAGGCCGGCGGCGTTACCGCGCAGTTCTTTCAGCGCGGCAAGCTCAGTTACCAGTCGACGCGCCAGATACCGATTCAGATCGAACCGATCGGTCGGACCTATCTGGCCACCCTTACCGACGGCATCGACGCCGCCTACTCCGTAGAACCCATCCCGGCACAGGCGCCCGGCGCCTCGACGTCGCTGCGCGTGACGGTCGAAAACAGTGGCGACAACACCTGGGCGGCGACCGGGGACGATGCGGTGAAGGTCGGCGCACGCTGGGCCGACTCGAATACGCCCTCAACTCGCATCATGCCTTCCTTCGCGTCGCTTTCGAGTGACGTTGCGCCCGGTGAGTCCGCAACGCTGGACATCCCGATTCAGATGCCCGCGGTCCCCGGTCCGTTCCGGCTCCAGCCCGATCTGCAAGCCAATGGTGAGTGGTTTACGGCGCTGGCCGTGTCCGCGCCGGTTGTGGACGCCCCGGCCCGTCGCACCACTCCCGACATCCGCGTTGGGCTGCTGGACATCAGCGACGACAACCCGGGCGTCCACCAGGCCACGGTCTTTTCGACCGGAGGGCTGGAGATTCGTGACGAGGGCGGCACCGTCCTTGGGCAACTCGATGCGGACGAGCGCGTTGTGATTCGCCGCGACATAGCCAACGAGCTGCATCTGCTCGACCTTCCGGACGGCAGCCGGCTGCAAACCGTCGGCAAAGTGCTGATAGATCCCTCCCAAGCATCGCGGCTCCGGCTTGAGGAAACCGCGCCTCAACGCACCTACCGAGGATCCATGGAGTTCGCCTGGCTGGCCAACTATCGAAGCGCGTGGGTCGTCAACACCTTGTCCTTGGACGACTACCTTTCCGGCCTGGTGGAACAGAACGACACCATTCCCTGGGAAGCCTTACGGGCCTCGGCGATCGCCTTTCGCACATACGCCTACACCGTACGCACGCAGCGCCGCGCCAGCGGCGCGCTCTTTGACGTCGCGGCCTCCACGCGGCATACCCCCACGCTATACACCCGAGATCAGGTCTATCACGGCTACGCGCGCGAGTTGTCAGGCACCCGTCTGCGGGACGCGGTCCACGATACTCGAGGCTGCGTAATGACCTACGAGGGCAGTACCATCCACGCGGTGTACTTCTCTCGCGCCGACGGCCGCACGAGGAGTTGGCACGAGGAATGGGGCGGACCCTTGAAGCCTTGGGCGGTAGCTGTTGATGATCCGTTTAGCCGGGGACAGACCTTGCTCGGTCACGGGATAGGGCTGCCGCTACGCAGCGCCAACGCCATGGCCGCGGCCGGGGCGAATGGCGAGCAGATTCTGGCCGCCTACTACACCGGCGTCGACTTCGAGCACGTCTATTGACCGTTCAGACGCCGACGACCGACTTGCGCGGCCACGACTTCTTGACGCTGGCCGACCTGTCGCCGGACCAAGTCCGTGGTCTCCTGGATCGAGCCGCTCAGCTCAAGGCTATGCAGGCAAAGCGCCAGCCGCATCCGCTCCTCTCGGGCCTCAGCCTGGCGATGCTCTTCGAGAAGGCTTCGCTGCGTACCCGGACCACATTCATGGTTGGCATGTCTCAGCTCGGCGGATTCGCCGTCGACCTGATGAATGAACACACGCAGATTGGCGTGCGCGAGTCGATTCCCGACATTGCGCGCAACCTGGAACGCTGGGTTGACGCGCTTATGGCGCGCGTTTACGAACACCGCACGCTTGAGCAGTTGGCGGCCTGGGCCAGTATCCCGGTGATTAACGGGCTGAGCGACCTTGCCCATCCCTGTCAGGCCCTGGCAGACGTACTTACGATCCGCGAGCACCTGGGCGAGTTGGCTGGCCGGCGGCTGGCGTACGTCGGCGACGGCTTTAACGTCTGCAACTCGCTGCTGTTTGCCGGCGCGCAAACTGGCATGCACGTCCGCGTTGCCTCACCGGTCGGCTATGAGCCCGACGAAGACATGCTGGAGCGCGCGCAGGAGATTGCCGAGGACGGCGGCGGCAGCATCGAGATTGGAAACGATCCGAATGCCGCGGTGGCTGGCGCCGATGTTGTCTACACCGACGCCTGGGTCAGCATGGGCCTGGAAGACGAAGCTGCCGAACGTCGAGAGGTCTTCGCTCCATTTCGGGTGGACAGCACTCTGCTGGCCGTGGCCGGGCGGTCCGCCATTTTCATGCACTGCCTTCCGGCGCACCGTGGGGAGGAAGTGACGGACGCCGTTTTGGATGGCCCACAGTCAGTTGTGTTTGACCAGGCCGAAAACCGATTGCACGCCCAAAAGGCACTGCTGGTGGCCATCCTGCGCGGAGACGACGCGTTCGAAGAGTTGGGAGCGTAGGTAGACTGAAACTCCGTCGGCGCCGGCGATAAGCGACTCGCGTGGAACAGCTTGAGTACCTCGCAGGTGAGTTTGACTTTGGCGCCGCCATTCAGATTCTGCTCGTCGCGCTTCTCTTCAACGCCGTTCTCTCCCTGATTCGCGGAACCCAGGCCGATCAGTTGCTCCGCGGCCTGCTGGTTGTGGCCGTGGGGTTGTTCCTCATCGGTCGCGTGCTCCAGCTTGAGCTCATCAACTGGATCCTGGACCAGGGGTTGTTGGTGGCAACGTTTGCCCTAATCGTGGTCTTCCAGCCGGAATTGCGGCGACTTCTGGAACGGGTCGGCCGCACGGGGACGTTGGTCGCACATCCATTTGGGCTGGTCACACCCGAGCAGACGCAACAGATGATCGGCGCTGTCATCGGCTCGGCCGAGGAACTCTCGGCCCGACTCTGGGGCGCCCTGATTGTCATTCAGCGCCAGGGCGGACTGGATGAATTTGCCAGTACCGGCACTCGCCTGGAGGCGAGCCTGTCCCGAAATCTGCTCGTGACCGTGTTCCATCCGGGCTCCGAGTTGCACGACGGTGCGATTCTGCTCAACGGAATGGAAGTCGTGGCCGCGCACGTGATGCTGCCGCTCAGCGATGAGTTGGGTCCGCAGGACCATGTCGGGACGCGGCACCGGGCCGGGCTGGGTATCACCGAGGCCACGGATGCCATTGCAGTGATCATCTCCGAGGAGACTGGCGGGATCTCGATTGCCGTGGACGGACGCCTGGAGCGTCATCTCACTCCGGATCAATTGCGCCGTCGCCTCGAAACGGCGCTGCGGGTTCAGACGCGCGGCGCGGGCCTGCAGGGGCTTCCGGCCTGGATTTCGCGGAGTAGGTGAACGCCGCACGGCGCCGACGGGCGCGCCGCGTCATCCTCGCGCGCCGCTTCTTCGCTCGCACCCTGGGCGTTCGTTTCCTGGTGGCGCTGGTCCTTTCCGCTCTTGTGTGGGTGGTTTGGACACTCGAGCAGAATCCCAGCACGCAGGAACTCATCGACGATGACATTCAGGTTGATGAAGTCAATCTCGGTCCCAGCCTGGTACTCGCCAGTCCGATTCAGCCCGTACGCGTGACCGTGGGTGGGCCGCGCGAGAACATTGGTCGGCTGACGGTGCGCGACTTTTCGGCCCGAGTGAATTTGGCCGGAGTTGGCTCGGGTGTTCACCAGCTTCCGGTGGAAGTGGCCGTGGCAGATGCCGCGATGGAAGTGGTTCGGGTCACACCCGAAACCGTGACCGTGCAGATCGACCCGTTTGAGGTCCGCGCCTTTGAAGTCACCGCCCGATTGGAGAGCGCGCCGGCCGTTGGATTCCGCGCTGAACTCAATGACGTGGAGTCCAGTCCCGCCAGCGTCCAGGTCAGCGGAGGAGCCTCCGAAGTCGATCAAGTTGCCTCTGTGGTCGCCATTTTGAGCCTGGAAGGCGCCACGAGCGACGTCTCCTCGCAGGCCCTGTTGCTTCCAGCGGATAGAGGCGGCAACGAAGTCGAAGATGTCCATCTCGACCCTCAGACGGCTCAGGTCCGGGTCCCGATCACTCGCATTACCAGCCGAAAGCGGGTGCCGGTTCTCGCCGAGATAGTCGGAAGCGCGGCGCCCGGCTTCTTCGTCCGCGAGATCAACGTCGTTCCCACCACGGTCGAAGTCCAAGGTCAGCCCGAGGACATTGAGCGGGTAAGCGCCGTCAATACGGTTGCCCTGAATATCGATGGCGCGCGCGGCGATGTGGAGGGCAATGTGGCTTTCGACTACCCGGTCGGCTTGCTGGTGTTAAGCGATGAGCCCACTGCCACTATTGCCGTGGTCGTTGAACCGCTGGCCGACACGACCACAATTCAGGCCGCTGTCGTCGCTGTCAATCTTGACTCCAACGCGTCGGCCGCCGTGTCGCAACCATCGGTTCAGGTAGTCGTCGGCGGATCCGTTGAAGCGCTCCAGGAACTCCGTGCCGGCGACGTTGTGGCTGAACTGGATGTGTCGAACCTCAGCCCCGGACGTCACCAGCTTCGCCCGGTCATTACCGTTCCGCCCGGCATCGGAATCTCTCAGGTCACCCCACCTGTGCTGACCGTAGAGATTCAGCGCGACGAGAGCGAGGTTCCCGCGGCCCAGAGCCCGGCCCTTGTCGGACCGGGCGGCGCCGTCGCCACCGCTACTCCGACGCCACGACCAACGCCAACGGTCACGCCTCCCCCTGGCACTTCGTCGCCAATAAACTGATCAGGCGACCTGCGAAGCAGCGCGCGACACCGCGCTTTCGTAAAGCCCGCTCAGAGGCTCCGTCAGACGCTCCCATGAGAGTTCATCGACCGCGCGGGCTCGGGCTTTCGCGCAAAGGTCCGACGCTCCCTCGGCTGTGAGCGCCCGTTCAACGGCAGCCACCACGGCCACCGGCGACGGATCGGCCGCCACATAGCCGGTGTCGCCATCAACAATGAAGGTGAGAGCCTCTCCAACGGGCGTCGTGATCACCGGCACCCCTGCGTACATCAGGTCGATGTAGCGTGGTGAGCATTTGGACCGGTTGGCCACGGTGTCCGCCAGCGGCATCAGCGCCAGATCAACCGCCGCCAGCGCCGACGGAATATCCGCGAAGGGCAGCCATCCAAGAAAGGACATGCGGTCCGCCAGTCCCGAGATTCGCATGTCGGCAGCCAGATCACGCTCCTGTCCGAACTTCCCGGCGCCAAGAACCAGAAAACGCGCGGCCGGTGATCTCACCGCAATCTCGCGGATGACTTGCGCCCACTCTTCGAGGCCGTAGTCGAAGAACCTCGTATAGATGAGGATTAGCTTGGCGTCGCTCCCAATACCGAGCGAACGGCGAAATGCGCTGCCGGCCCGATTTGGCGCCCAATTCTCGTAGGCGGCCGGATCGAAGCCATTCGGAATGTGCAACCGCGGGCAGTCCGAAGCGACCGCGCCCGCCCGCTCGGCCAGCAGCCGGCTGGCTGCCGTGAATGCGTCGCAGCGCCGCATACCAAGACGTTCCTGAAGCTCGAATACTTCCACCAGCGCACGGGCATAATCTTCGTTCTGGCTCCAGCCGTCGCGGCCCTCCCAATCGTCCAGGTCCAACACGATGGCCGGACGGTCCCGTCGCCGCGCGATCAGCATCTGTGCCAACCCGGATACCGCCTTTGGCTTGAAGACATGGACGAGATCCGGCCGCCATTGCTCCACCAGATCCGCTGCCACCCGAGCCAGCCGCCACTGCGTCCAGGCCGCGCCAATGAAAGCCGTCCCGTCGAATCTCGGGCGCGGCAGGCACGTCACCTCTACGTCCCCGTCCTCCCACTCGCGCCCATAGGTCGCGGGATCGTCATACGGAGGCACGATCACTCTGACCCGATGTCCAACCGTCGCAGCCGCTCGCGCCATGGGCATTACGCGACGACCCGTTGTGTTCTTCGGCGCGAACCCGAAAGGCGCGATATAAACGACGTACATCGGCTATTCGCGACGGATGCGGAACAACAGCGTAGCCGCCGCAACGCCTAGCGCCGCCAGGCTGGCCAACGAAACGACCCGGCCCACCTCGAACGGTGTCGACCGATACCTGAACTCCACCAGATGGTCTCCGGGCTCTCGGATCAGCACCGCACGGTGCCCAACATTCGCCCGCCAGACGGGCTCGTCAATTCCATTCACCTTCGCCCGCCAGCCCGGATACGGTGCGTCCGGCAGCACCAACACTCGGGGACCGGATACTCGAACCCTCAGTTGAATGGTCTCAGGCTCTTCGAGGAGCGACTCCAAGCTGTTGACACCCGGCGCCATGCCGCTCGCATCCTGCATCAGGGCGGTCAACGCTGCCACGTCTTCTTCACTTACCCGTCCCTCGGCAGTCGACGGGCCCAGAATCCCAATAGCCCGAGCCGCCTCACCGAAGGCTCCCCAGCGTCGTTCAGGGTCCTCGGCAGCGGTCAGCGCTACTGTTCGATCAGGCGAAAAGTCGAATCCGCCGACCAAGTCACGGGCCTCCGCCTCGTTGTGCGACCACCGCACATCTGCCACCAGCCAACCTCTCGGAACGGCCGTCCCGCGTCGTGTAACCACCACTTCACCGGCTCGCTGGCTCAGGGCCGCGGCTTCCGACCGCAGCGTCACAGGCGTGGAATCGCCATTTCCATGCAGCAGTGCAAGCGCTCGAAGATCGAAGGCGGGCCCATCGGCGACGACTCGCACCCCGGCAACGTCCAGGGGCGCCTCGAACATCGCCCGGCTCAGGTACGAGGGTCGATCAAGCCCCCTTCGCACTGCAACCAAGTGGCCCGGCCCCAAGACCACGCGTTCGGGACGCTCCTCCCGCCGCATCAGCGGCAGGGCGACGATCGAGCCATCCGACCCGAGTACCTCCACCCGGCCCGCCGGCCCAGCCGGCGCGTCCGGCGAAGCGTCGATAAGCACCACCACGCCAAGCACGTCTTCCACGTATAGCTCGTCCCCGTGACCGTTCCCGTCGATCCGTCGCCAATACCCCAGATCCAAAGTCCCCACCTTTACGTCCAGTATCGTGTCGGGACTGCGCACTATTGACTGCACGCCCAACCCGTCCAGCACGCGGTCTGCGGGAATGTCCGCAATCGCCTGCTGAATCAGGAGGTCTGGCGTGGCGCGCGTCCCCGGCAGTAGCAGATCCCGGAATTCCACGTAGCTGCGCAGCGGTAGCACGCCGCCGTCATACCCATCGGCGGTTGGCAAGCCATAGGCCATGCCAAGATTGGGGTTCATGATCGAGGCGTTTTTCAGCGCAACCAGCAATTCGCGAAACGACCGCTCGCCCAGCCGGTCGAACCACGCCTCGGCCAGCTTTGCGCGAACAGGCTGACTAATCTCGAACGATGGGTTCGCGAGACTGAGCACACGGCCATCCCATCCGTCGGCACCCAGGGCCGTCGCCACGTTCTCATCGACCGCAAACACCTCGGGCGGCACGGCCTGGCGCACCGGGCTCGGCCTTGACGCCACCACAAGCTCAATCACCACCAAACCGGCGGCCGCCCACCGCACCCACGCCCACGGCGACGCAAAAGCCGCCGCCAGTAGCCCGAGAGCTAGCAGCCCGGCCAGTATCCACGGCCCGAAAGTGTCTTCGGCTACGGGATGTACGACTCCAATCGTCGCCAGAGCAAGCCCAACCGCCGACAGCCCCAGCCCGGGGCCTGCCCAACGCCGCCACGCGCGCGGGGATAGCTGTGACCGTCCAAGCGACTCAGCACCCTGCGCGGCCAGAAGCGCCGCCGCCAGAATTCCCAGCAACAGCCAACGTGGCGGGACCCGAAATAGATCGAACCCCGGTACTATCCGGTGCGCCGCGGCAAACAGCGGCGTGGCTGGCCCAATCGCCAGGAGCAGCGTGCCCGCCAGGGTCAGAAGCAGCAGTGCCGTCCGTGCCCCACGGGGTTTCGCCGCCGTCCCGAGCACTGCCAGGATGATCCCACTCAACCCGATATGCGCAACAAACTCCGTGCTCGAGGGCAACGCCGTGAATGTCGGGAGTACCGCTTGCAGAAACTCTTCCCCCGGCAAAGAGAACGATGCCGCCTCGGGAAGCGGCAACCCGCCGGAACGGATTCCGTGGTGCGAGAGTTCAAGCGTCGGCAGCAGTTGCACGGCTGCCAGCAACACTCCGCTGGCGCCCGCCGCTGCCCAAAGAAGCAACCCACACCCCACGCCCTTTAGTCGCTCCGGCCAAGAGTTCCCACTGCCGGCGCCGCCTACCGTTATGGCGTACACCAGCCCAAACAGCAGGCTCATGTACGCCACCTGCGGATGACCCGCGAGAAGCATCAGCGCCGTGATCGGCGGCAGCGCAATCCATGCCCGCCATTCCCCGGTCACCCCCCGGTCCAGCGCCAACAACAGCCAGGGCAGCCACGCGGTGGCCGAAACCTGGTTCACATGGCCTGACTGGGCAACGAAGTAGCCCCCGAACGCAAATACTGCCGCCCCCGTGGTTGAGGCCGCCCAGCCCAATCGCCACGCTTGGCGGGCGAGCAGCAACGTGCCAGCGGCCGCCCAGCCCACGTGCAGAATCAGCGCCACGGTCATGGCACGCTCGGGGCTCAGTCCCAGCAACAGCCAGTTCGGCAGGTAAAACACGGCGGCCTGCGGGTTGGCCAAAAACGGCGCACCCATGAAGAGGTCGGGATTCCAGAGCGGTATTCGAGCCGTCCGCAGAGCGTCGAACGCCGCAGCCCAATAGGGATAGAAGTAGGTCTGCGTGTCGTAGCCCGCCACCACCAGACCCTCGAAGATCTGTCGGCTGTAGGTAAGAACCAAGCCAGCCAGCAGCAGCGCGGCGGCTATCAGCGGCGCTCCAAGCGAGCGGGGAACTCGCTCTCGCAGCTCCCGGGTCACCACGCCCCGCATGGGGCTCGCGTGCGCCTCCCTAGATCTCTTCGGCCAGGATGATCGCTTCCGCGATGTCGCGCATCGATCGACGCCGATCCATACTCAGTTTCTGGATCCGCTTGAACGCATCCGGCTCCGAGAGTCCCAGTCGGGTCATCAACAGCCCTTTCGCTCGCTCCACCACCTTGCGCGTCTCAAGTTGCTCAGTGAGATTCTGCACGTCGCGGCTTACCGCTTCGAATTCCCCGTAGCGGGAAACTGCCACCGCGATGGCCGACTCCAGGTCGCGATCACGCAGCGGCT
The DNA here is from genome assembly GCA_022821645.1 of Chloroflexota bacterium. GTDB lineage: Bacteria > Chloroflexota > UBA11872 > UBA11872 > UBA11872 > UBA11872. The sequence continues at coordinate 339,052 of JAJEDE010000025.1, read as the reverse complement.
TGAGCACATACCCGATCACGCCCACTTCGCTGGCTCGCTCAACCAGTTCTCGCTCGCCGTGCGCCGTAACCAGCACGACAGGGGCGATGTGCTCGGCCGTGAGCGCGCGCGCCGCCTCGATCCCGTCGACTCCGGGCATTTTGATGTCCATCACCACCAGATCAGGCCGCAGTTCGCGCGCCATCTGCACGGCGCTCTCGCCGTCGCCCGCTTCGCCCACAACCTGATGGCCCGAAGCCTCCAGACGCTCCTTGAGGTCGAGCCGAATGATCGTTTCGTCTTCAGCGACGATGACTCGCAAGCTCAAGCGAGCTCCTTTCCACTGAGTCGGCGCCCGCGCGCCAGGCGGGCGTATCAGGCAAGCCTACCAGCGGCGCCACTCGAACCGGGACGCCGCTGAAACCCGGTCGTGGATTGACCGCCGCTTGGCACTACATCTAGTATCCGTCCGCTGCAACGCCCAACATGTGCAACACCACTGGCCGGTTGGGCGCGCACCAACGGTTTCGTCGCCAGGACCTCGGAGATCGCCGCGTGAACCTCACCTGCCTGCAAGAAAACCTGAACCGAGGGTTAAGCCTCGTCAGCCGGGCCGTCGCCGCCCGCAGCCCCCTGCCCGTGCTCAGCAACGTCCTGCTGGCAACCGAGGACGGCGGTCTCAAGCTGGCCGCCATGAATCAGCAGATGGCCATCTCCGTCTGGACCGGCGCCAGCATCCAGTCGGAAGGCGCCATCACCGTTCCCGCGCGGCTGCTCTCCGACTTCATCGGCCAACTGCCCGAAGGCGTCGTCGCCCTCGAACTCGACGCCGAGACCGACACGCTCGAGGTCTCCTCCGGACGCTTCCGCGCCAAGATGAAGGGCATCGACGCCGACGAGTTCCCGCCAATGCCCGATGGCGATGCCGAGCGCGAACTCGAGATGCCAACCGGCGTCTGGACCTCCATCATCGAGCAGGTGGTCGTGGCTGCCGCCCAGGATGACAGCCGGCCCGTGCTCGCCGGCGTCAGCCTCACCTTCGGTCCCGACTACGTTGAGTTGGCCGCCGCCGACGGCTATCGCCTGGCCGTCCGCCGCGCTGCGGCCGAAACCGGACTGTCCGAACCCAGCCAGATCATCGTCCCGCGCCCGGCCATGGTCGAGCTCTCACGCATCCTCACTGACGACCCGGGGTCCGTGACCATCGGCCTTACGGCCAACTCCCAATCCGTTCGCTTCAGCACCAGGGCCGTATCGCTTGTCTCACAGCTCATCGACGGCCAGTTCCCCGCCTACCAGCAGCTCATCCCCGACACCGCCAACATGGAAACGCGCGTCGTTGCCGACACCGCGGCCGTCACCCAGGCCACCCGCATTGCCGCCCTCTTTGCTCGCGACGGCCAGAACGTCATCCGGGCCACCATCGAAGGCAACGATGACGGCGGCCGCCTGGTCCTCTCCGCCAATTCCGCCGAACTGGGCGAGAACCAGGGTGAAGTCGAGGCCGAAGTCTCCGGCTCCAGCACCAACGCCCAGATCGCCTTCAACTATCGCTTCCTCTCCGACTGCCTGGGCACGGTCAGTTCGGATCGCGTATCGCTCTCGTTGGCCGGTCCTACCAGTCCCGGCCTGGTCCGCCAGGTGGACAAGGACGGCGAGGACATGCCGTCCTTCAGCCACGTCATCATGCCCATGCACACGGTGTCATAGGTCGACCCCATCCAACCGCCGGCCGGACTCGCACGTCCACGTAGCCAGAGCATCCGGGCTTGACCGCCGACCCGCGCTGGACCACCCAGCGACCCCCTGTGATCGGCGCCCGCGCCATGCTCTCCAGCGGGCACCCCCTGGCGACCGAGGCCGGCCTCCGCACCCTGCGCAACGGCGGCAACGCCTTTGATGCAGTCGTCACCGCCGCCGCCGTCATCGCCGTCGCCGAACCCGGCACCAACCATGTCGGCGGTGACGTCTTCGCCCTCTGTCTTCCGGCCGGCGCCGCGGACCCGGATGCCATCAACGCCAGCGGCCCTGCGCCCGCGGGCCTCACGATCGACGCATTTGACGAGGAAATCCCGCCGCACGGCATCAACGCCGCAACCGTTCCGGGCGCCGTCCACGCCTGGCAGACCATCCTTGATCGCTACGGCTCCATCAGCATGGCCGACGCCCTCGCCCCGGCCATCCAATACGCCCAACATGGCGTCCCCGTCGACCCCGACACCGCTCAGGCCATCGCCAACGCCGGCCCCGCGCTCGCCCAACACCCCGCCAGCGCGCGCAGCTTTCTCCCCAACGGCGCCCCGCCCCCGCCCGGCTCGCTGCTCCATCAGCCCGATCTCGCCGAAACCCTGCGCCACATCGCCCACGGCGGCGCCAACGCCTTCTACAAGGGAGCCTTCGCCAACGCCCTCGTGCGAGCATCCGCCCGCGACGGCGGCGCCTTCACCCCCCGCGATCTTGCGGCCTACCGGTGCGAAGTCCTCCCGCCGCTGCGCGCCTACTACCGCGGCCTCGAAGTCTTGGAGCAGCCCCTACCCTCCCAGGGATTCCTCCTCCTGGAACAGCTCAACATCGCCGAAGGCTTCGAGCTGGCCGCCTTCGAGTTCGGCAGCGCCGACGTCCTCCACCTCATGGCCGAGTGCAAGAAAGCCGCCTTCGCTGACCGGCTCGCCCACGTCGGCGATCCCAACTGGAACGACATTCCCATCAACCGGCTGCTCGGTAAGGAATACGCCTCGCAGCGCCGCATGTCCATCGACCCGGTCCGGGCCGCCCAGCACGTGTCGGCCGGCGATCCCAGCGCCGTCGGCGGCGACACCACCGCCATCTCGGCCGTCGACGCGGCCGGCAACGCCATCACCTTCATCCAAAGCGTCTTCACCAGCTTCGGCTCCTGCTACGTCGTGCCCGGCACCGGCGTGCTGCTCAACAACCGCCTGTGCGGCTTCTCCCTCGATCCCGCCAGCCCCAACGTCCTCCAGGGCGGCAAGCGTCCCATCCACACCCTCAACACCTACATGGTCCGACGCGAAGACCAGTTGGTGCTGCTCGGCTCCTCGCCGGGTGGCCAGTACCAGGTCCAGACCAACTTCCAGGTCATCTCCAACGTCTTCGACCACGGCATGCACTGGCAGGCCGCCATCGACGCCCCACGCTGGTACCACAACGAGGACACCGGCGACCTCATGCTCGAGGACCGCTTCGATCCCGCTGTCCTGACCGATCTGGAGAACCGCGGCCACACGGTTCGTCGCGAAGCGCCCTTCTCCGTCTACTCGCGCGCCCAAGGGGTTATGCTCGACCCGGAAACGGGCGCCCGGATCGGGGCCACCGACCCGCGCTGGCACGGACAGGTGCTCGGGTTCTAGCGGTACTCGCATCCGCGACAATACGCTGCATGGAATCGGCGTCCAACCTGACCCGTTGAGTTAAGGAATCGCGTGTCCAGCACTTCCCCCCCGCCAGGCGACCAGCCACTCGGAACCGCACGCATCTGGCTTGTTCTCACGATCGCCTTCTTCTCGGGCATGTCCGTCCTGGCCGTGGAGATCAGCGCCTCCCGGCTGCTGGCGCCGTTCTTCGGCACCAGCATCATCATCTGGGCCGTCGTCATCGGCCTGACGCTGCTCTACCTGTCGATCGGTTACTGGATCGGCGGCCGCCTCGCCGACCGGCGGCCCTACGAAGACACCATGTTTCACATCGTTGCCATCGCGTCGTTCCTGGTCGGCCTGGTTCCCTTCTTCTCCAAGCCGGTGCTTTCCGTGTCCTCGCAGGCCATTGCCTCACTCAACGGCGGCCTGTTCTTCGGCTCCCTAGTCGGCGTCCTCCTCCTCCTGGCCGTTCCTCTCACCATGCTCGGCATGGTGTCGCCCTTCGCCATCCGCCTGGTCACCAGCGACGTGCAACAGGCTGGCAAGCGCGCCGGTCAGGTATTCGCTGTCAGCACCGTCGGCAGCATCTGCGGCGCCTTCCTTCCCGTCCTGCTGCTCATCCCCACCGTCGGCACCCGCTCGACCTTTCTGATCTTCGCCGTCCTGCTACTGGGACTGTCGATCATCGCCACCAGCCGCCGGCGGCGCCGGCTGCTCTACGGAGTGCTCCTGGCCATCCTCATCGTCCTTTGGGTCGCGGTCGACCCTGGCCCCGTCCGGCCCGCCGATGGCCTGCTGGTCGAAGGCGAATCCGCCCTGCAGTTCTTTCAGGTCATCGACAGCCCCAACATCGGCCGTCGACTGGTTCTGAACGAGGGCATCGGCACCCACTCCATCTACCACCCCGACCGCTTGCTCACCGACGGCCCCTGGGACTACTTCCTGCTGGCGCCCATCATCGGCGGGCAGCAACCGGACGAGGTCGATTCGCTCCTCATCATCGGTCTCGGCGGCGGCACCGTGTCCAAGCAATACACGCAGATCTTCGGCGACGACGTAGCCATCGACGGCGTGGAGATTGACGACCGGGTCATCGACCTCGGCCGCAAGTACTTCGACATGAACGAACCCAACCTCAAGACCTACGCCGAAGACGGCCGCACCTTCCTCCAGCGCGTGGACCGGCGCTACGACGTCATCGCCGTCGACGCCTACCGCCAGCCCTACATCCCGTTCCATCTGGTCACCCAGGAGTTCTTCATTTCGGCCCGCGACCACCTGACCGAAAAGGGCGTCGTGGCTCTCAACGCGGGACGCACCGCCACCGACTTTCGCCTGGTGGACGTGCTCTCGGAAACCATGCGCTCCGTCTTCCCGCACGTCTACGTCATCGATCTTCCCTCGGGCTTCAACAACAGCCTCGTCTACGGCTCGCTCACGCCCATCACCGGGGACCAGGTGCGCGCCGGAACCGTTGGCCTGCCCGTGCTGGCGGAAATTGCCGCCCGCCCCTGGGAACTGCGCGAAGTCAACCGCGCCGAAACCGTCTACACCGACGACCTGGCGCCCGTCGAGCGCCTCATCGACGACATCGTGGTCCGCGAAGCCCTGCACGGCGCAACCGGCCGCGGCCGCTAGGTCGCCCGTTCGCCAACGATTCATGGCGGAACGCACGCGCCCCTCACTCTGAGGAGAACCGAACCCATGTCCTCGCTGATCCCCGCGCTCCACCCCGCCACCGTCGCTCAGGTCGACGACCTCGGAACGTACTTGGACGCGGCCGCAGCCGCCGGCTTCAAGGCTGCCGACTTCAGCATGCCCCACGCCCGCGCGCTGGAGACCGCCGCCGGACGCGACGCCGTGATCGAGGCCTTCCAGTCCCGCGGCATTCAACCCGGCGCCTGGGGCGCGGGTGCGCAAGTCATCGGCCCCTATGGCGAGTTCGACGCCAGCCTGGACGCCGTGGCCGACAACGCCGCCCTCGGCGCGGCCCTGGGCGCTCGTGTCGCCGCCGTCGTGGTCCCCAACCGCACCGACATGCCCGCCGCCGAGGCCCTTGATCTACTGGCCATGCGCATCGGCGACGTGGCCGACACTGCTGCCGGCGAGGGCGTCGCCCTCAGCCTCGAGTTCATCGGACCCAACATCTGGCCGGAGCAGCCCTACGAACTCTTCTCCGGCATCAAGGGAACCCTGGACCTGATCGACCGCATTGGCCGCGTCAACGTCGGCATCCTCTTCGACACCTACCACTTCCACTGCGGCGACAGCCAACTGGCGGACATCGCCGCGGCCGGACGCGCCATCAACCACGTCCACCTCAACGACGCCCCGCCCGGCGACCCGTCCACCTTCGACGACTCGGTGCGCCGCCTGCCCGGTGACGGGGTCATGGACCTGGCGGGCATCGCCAACGCCCTGGAAGAATCGGACTACAGAGGTCCGGGCGGCGTCGAGATTTTCAACGACGACATGCGCGCTTTACCCATCGCCGAAGGCGCCGCCCGCGTCGCCGCCGCCTGCCGCCGCGTCTTCGGTCAGCCTTAGCGCTTCACTGCGAGAAGAAAATCGGGCCATACGCCGACAAGCAAAAGCCTCCACCACACGAACTCGATCTCAAAGGTCCCGAAGTCCGGCGCCAACCTCCCAGGTTTCCGGGCTCGACCATCTGGTCACACCTCGACGAGGCTTGCCAGTGAAGTCACCACTTCCCCGTGCTCCGTCTCCGCCAGGGCATTCACGAAACGTGCGTCGGCCGTAACCAGCGTGGCCCCGAGCCGATGCGCGAGAGCAAGATAGACGCAGTCGTAGACCGGGCGATCCAGTTCGAGCGCTAGCCGAACCGACGCCGAGGCAAAGACTTCATCTTCCGCCCAGCGGATCGGCATCTCGGCAATGGCGGCGGCCAGCAAAGCGGCGCGACTCCGCCGCATCGTTCCTGGGCGCGCCTTGCGCCAGAGCGCATTTCCTAACTCGGCCGTCAACAGCCGCGGGGCGTGAAGCTCGTAGAGACCCGAAAGAAGCCGATCCGCCTCGTCCGAGTCTTCCTCTTCGGCAACCCACTTCACGGCAACGCTGGCGTCCACGACCAGTCGCATCACCACGCAGGTCCATGTCCCCGGTCCCGGTCTTCCCGGATCAGGACATGTGCGGGAATCTGCGGTTCATCCCCGGTTTCCGCTCGCAATCTCTCGGACAAGACCCGGAATGTCCGCATTCTCTCCGCCATATCGTCGGCTGCGGCCTGCTCCAGAATGTGGCGAACCTCACCCTCGAGCGAGCGGTGATTCGCGACGGCGCGTAACTTGAGCCGTCTGACGATTTCTTCGTCCAAACGCCGCACATGCAATGTCGCCATGCTGAATCTCCGATTTTGTTGCTAGCAGTATGCTATCAACAAGCGAGAGTGGAAACGCCCAACAGCGGATGTGTTGGTGGCGCATCGTCCGGCGCGCGGTCTTTCCGATTGCTCGACAAGCGCACAGCCACGTTTCCCCGCAGGCAAATCCGTCGTCCAGGCGCCGCCAGCCTGCAACGGCTCGTATGGCGAGCCGCAAGTGTCGCAGTTTCCGACACTCCCTGTATGCGCGGCAGGCTGCACCAGGAGCGAACCCACATCGACATTACACCGGCGCCAGTGAGCTATTGCGCGAGTCAGAACGCGGCGATGACCCTTTCAAGTTTGGAGATGTCGGCGAAGGCTTCGTTGCGCTGCCCGCCGTGTCCACCGCATCCTGTATCAATCCCCGGTAGTCCAGCCCGAAAGTCACGCACCGCGTATGCCTGGATCGACGCGCATCGCAAGGCGACGCTTGGTTGCCATCCTGGCTGGCGCATCCACGCTTCTGATCGCCGCCTGCGGAGAGTCCGAAGACCCCACGCCTCGTCCATCGTCGCCGACACCGGAAGCGCCGTCGCCGGACACCGCGCCGCCTTCCCCTGCGGCGTCGCCCGTTGCCGCCGATCGACCTGCCACCGTGGCTGAGGCTCCCGCCACAGAGCCGCCCACAGCTTCATCTCCGCCGGCGCCCGCACCCGTTGCTCCGGTTGCCACCGTTGCCGCCCCACGTCCCACACGCCCGACGACGCAGACCGCGACGCCCACCGCAACCGCGTCCCCCGAAACGACACCCACGCCTGATCCGACACCCACGCCTACGCCGACCCTGCCGCCTATCCTCTCACCGCTGACGGGCCTTGAAATCAGTCCTGCCGCCCGATCCCGGCGCGTCGTCGCGGTCAAGATCGATAACTCCGGCGGCGCCCGGCCCCAGAGCGGTCTCAGCACCGCCGCAGTCGTCTACGAGCACGTCACGGAAGGCATAGTCACTCGCTACACCGCCTTTTTCCTGGACAGCGAACTCGAACGCGTCGGCCCCATCCGCAGTTCGCGTTTCGTCGACCGCGACCTCGTCCAGCAGTTCGACGCCCTGTTCGCTCACGTCGGGGCCAGTCCACCCGTGATGCGGGACCTGCGGAATTCCCCGGCGGCGGATATCGACCAGTTCTTCTACGACGAAACCACCCCCTACTACCGCATTTCCAGCCGGCCCGCCCCGTTCAACATGTACGCCAGCCTCCCGGCGCTGCGCGAAGTCGGCGCGAAACGCCATCCGGACCGGCGTGAGATTCAGGGATTCCGCTTCTACGAAACCGAACCCGACATCGGCCCCCTGACCGACCTCACCATTCCGGGCGGACCTCGCAACGTCTTCCAGGCGGAGTACGAGTTCGATGCCGCCACCCGCCGCTGGCGTCGCTCGCTCGGCGGCGCGCTCGACATAGACGCCCACACGGGCGAAGCGCTCGCCTTCGAGAACGTCATCGCCCAATGGGTCCCGGCCCGCGTCACCCAGTACGACGAGGACCACCTGGGCAATAAGTCCGTCTGGATCGGCACCACTGGCGAGGGCCCTGTGTCCGTGTTTCGCGATGGCGCGCGCCTGGACGGCACCTGGCGCCGACCCTCGGAAACCGACGTGACCGAGTTTCTCGATCCCGATGGCTCCCCAATCGAGCTTCGTCCCGGTCGATCCTGGATTCACCTTCTGACCCGCTCCCAAACCGTCGAAGCCCAATGACCGCCGCCGGCATTCCACCGACGGCCTGCTCGGAAGGACGTCCCAATGGCTGACCCACCCACCGTCTTCGTCCCCCTCCAGCACCGGCACCGCTTCCTCCCGTACGTTGAGGTCGTCGAGCAAGCCGGTGGTCAGGTCGACTTCGTTGACATTGAGGACACCGAAAAGCGACGAGCCGCACTGGCGCGCGCCACGGCCGGCGCCGTTGGCCTTGATTGGTTTGGCGCCGACGACTTCGCCGTCGCCCCACGCCTGCGCGCCATCATCACCTGTACCACCGGCGTCGACCCGATCGACCTGGAGGCCGCCACCGAACACGGCGTCATGGTGGGCAATACGCCCGACCTCTGCATCGAGGAAGTCGCCGATCACACCCTCATGCTCCTGCTGTCCTGCTATCGCCGCCTGCCCCGCACTGTCCATCCCAGCCGCTCCGGCGCTCCGGCCCGCGAAGGTGTCATCGACTTCTCCGAGCACTGGCCGCGTCTGCGCGGCCAGGTCGCCGGGCTGCTCGGATTCGGCAACATCGCCCGCGCCGTCGCCACCCGCTGCCAGGCCTTCGGCCTGCGCGTCATTGCCTACGACCCGTACGTCGACCCGTCCGTCGCCGAAGAGTCCGGCGTCCACCTGACCAGGTTCAACGAGGTACTAGAGGACGCCGATTACCTCTGCGTGCACCTCCCGCTCAATCCCGCCACCCACCACTGCCTGAACGCGGAGGCCTTCGCACGCATGAAGCCCACCGCCTTCGTCATCAACACTGCCCGCGGTCCCATCATCGACGAACCGGCCCTTGTCGAAGCCCTGCAAACCGGCCAGGTAGCCGGCGCCGGGCTGGACGTCACTGAAGTCGAGCCGATCGCCGAGGACAACCCCCTGCTCGACATCCCGGACGCCCTGCTGACCCCGCACTCAGCCGGCTACTCCCAGGTAGCATCGCGCTGGGGACCCGAAAGCTCCCTGCGCTGCGCCGCCGCCGTCATCCAGGGCGGCCGACCGCGCTCCATCCAGAACCCCGACGTACTCGAACGCCTGACAACCTAGGCCAGCGCTCCTGTCCCCCTGATGCCCGTCCGCTTCACCGCCTACGGCGGCGCCGGCGAAATCGGCGGCAACAAGCTGCTGCTCGAAGACGACGACTGGCAGGTCCTCTTCGACTTCGGCATGTCCTTCGGCGCCCTCGGCGCCTACTTCGAGGAGTTCCTCCGGCCTCGCACCGTCCACGGGCTCTCCGACTACCTCCTGACCGGCCTGCTTCCGCCCCTTCAAGGTCTCTACCGCGACGACCTCAACGCCCTCCCCGAGCACGCCCGCATCTGGGATCGCCTTCGCAGTCACCCCGGCTACCGCGACGACCTCAGCCCGCGCGCCGTCCTGCTCAGTCACGCCCACGCCGACCACGTCGGCTACATCTCGCTCCTCCGGCCCGACATCCCTGTCGTCACCGGCGGCCTCACCGCCGTGATTGCCAAGGCCATGCAGGATGGCGGCCAGAGCACCGACGACAGCCAGACCGTCTTCCTGCGTCCCCGCACACCGCGGGACGGACTCCTCGTCACTGACTCCAAGACTCCCTTCCAGCAGCGTCCCTGGTCGCTCGTTGATTGCGCCGACTGGTCCTCCGACGCGGCCGCCTACTGGACCCACCGCTACGCCAAGTCAGGCCCGGAACCGGTCACGACTCCAATGGCAACCGGCGTTTCCGAGATCGACGGCCACCAGGTCCGCGCCTTCCCCGTCGACCACTCCATCCCCGGAGCCCACGGCTTCGCCGTCGAAACGTCCGCCGGCTGGGTTGGCTACACCGGCGACATTCGCATGCACGGCCGCCATGCCGATCGAACCTGGGCCTTTGCCCACGAACTCGCCAACCTCGATCTCGTCGCCCTCATCTGCGAGGGCACCCAGGCCGCCAGGCCTCGCGGTGCATCGGAATCGGACGTGGGCGCCCGCGCAATCGAGCGCGTCCGCCAAACCGAGGGCCTGGTCGTAGCTGACTTCGGCCCGCGCAACATCGAACGCCTGACGATCTTTCTTGACGCCGCCCGCCAATCCAACCGCCAGCTCGTCGTCCTCATGAAGGACGCCTTGCTCCTCCGCGCCATGCGCACCGTCGATCCCGTCACACCCCTGCCGTGCGCGCCGGACGGTCTCCTGGTCTTCGATGACCGGCGAGCCACCTCCACCGCCTGGCAGGACGAAGTTACCGATGAGTTCGCGGACGCTCTCGTATCCCCGTCGACCATCGCCACACACCCCGGCGCCTACGTTCTCTGCCTCAGCTTTTTCGACGTAACCCGCCTCCTGGACCTCGGCCAAACGTCGTCCGGCGCCTGGATCTACTCCTCTAGCGAGCCCTACGACGAAGAGTCGCAACTGGACATGCGGCGCCTGCGCAACTGGACAAACCTGCTCGGCCTGGATTTCCTGGGCGGCGCCTCCGAGTCCGCAGCCGAAGCCGCCGGCTTCCACGCCTCCGGCCACGCCAGCGGCCCCGACCTCCAACGCTTCATCGAGATCGTCAACCCGCGCACCCTCATCCCGATTCACCTCCAATCCGAAGGTCTCCGCTTCTACCGCCGGACCTTCGGCGAGACCGACATCCGGGTCGCCGAACCGGACTGGGGCCGGGCCTTCACGATCGAATAAGCTAAGCAACTATTGACGGGGCGCGCTCTCGCGCCCCACCATCGCCCAAACCGCCACCCATCCCCGGAGCTGATGTCACGCCGCGTTGTTGATTGCACCAAGGTTCTCAGCCATGGCGCCGCCGACTCGTTCACCGCGCTCGAGTTCGAACGCGCCGGCCAGCCCCAGACGCTCACGCACCGCATTGAAATGGACGCCGACGTCGGCACCCACGTCCTCGCCCCTCGCCGTTACGCTCGCTGGGGCTCGGACTTGGCCGGCCTGTCTCCCGAGACATTCTTCGGCGAGGGTCTGGTCGCTCACCTGGAAGTGGCGGCGGATGCCCCCGACATCGATTCCAACCGCCTGGAAGACATCTTCGGCCGAGAGCTCCACACCCGCGACATCGTCGTCATCGCCGCCCGCGGCAACGGAGTCGCGCCCTGCTTCACCGCCCAGGCCGCCCAGTGGCTCTTCGTCCGCGGCGCCAAGCTCGTCGCCCTGGCTGACGGCATCTCCATTGGCCGCGAATCCGACCCCGATGACGAGCGCGTCATCCTCAGCACCCTCTTGGAGAACGACGTCCCTGTTGTCCGCGGCCTCGTCAACACCGAGACACTCAGCGCCGAGCGCATGGCCTTCATGGCGCTGCCCGCGCCCGCCGCTGACGTCACCGCCTGGCCCGTCCGCTTCGTCGCGCTCGACCCCGGCCTCGACCCCACCCAGCAAGCCCTGGCGGACGAGCCCGCCGTCGATCCGGAAGACGAAGCCGAGCCGCCGCCGGCAACCGATCCCTCGGACCAGCCCGACGAGCCCGCCGATTCCGAATCCGCGCCCGAGCCGCCCGAACCCGAGGCCTCCACGGAGCCGGAGTCCGAGGATTCACCGCCCGAACCGGATACGGACGACGAATCCCCGGCCGACGAACCCTCGTCTGAGGACGAGGGCGATGCCGAGGATCTCAGCAAGAGAAGCACCGAGGCCTGACCTCGGTTTACAGGCGAGCGCAGCTACCGATTTGGAAACAGCAACTCGTCGCCGATGTGGATGATGTACGGCTCGTCGATGCCGTTCAGTTCGGCTATCTCTTCAAAGCTGTACCCGTACCGGCTGGCAACCGCCGCCAACGTGTCCCCGCTTTGCACCGTCACCAGGAAATACCGCGCCGGCGCATCTGTGTGCACCGGAACCACCGTGGGCGTCGGCAACTGCTCGAACGGACCCTCCGGGATCTCCAGGTCGAGAATGATCGGTTCCGGCGTGACCGGTATAACCGCCGGGGTCTGCGCTGTTGGCCCCACGGCGGCCGCGGTCGCCGTGGGGCGCAGCACCTCCGGAATCTCTGGTGGACGCCGCAGGCTGCGATCCGCCAGCAATATGAAAACTGCGCTCGCTACCAGGAGCGCGGCAACAGCCAGGCCCGCGTACGTGCCGGCGGTGGGACGCTCGAAGGACTCGCCTGGCGGCTGGGAGTCGGACCCAGCCCCGGTCTGTGAGTATTGCTCGGCCACCGCAGGTCAAGGTATCAGACGATGACTCGCCCTGATCGCACCCTCATCGAAGGCCCCTGGGAACTCGGCGTCACCGACTCGCCCGACCTGCGCGACGTCAGCTTCAACCACCACATCGAACCCCCGGCCTACCCCCAACTCATCCTCGACAACCCGCCCGCCGGCCCCGCCTTCTACTGGTACCGCCGCCGGCTTGATGTCCCCATCCCTCCGTCCGGCCACCAGGCCGTCGTCATCTTCGGCGCCGCCGACTGGCTCGCCGACGTCTGGGTCAACGAGCGGCACATCGCCGCCTGTCGAAGCGGCTACCTCCCCTTCGAAGCCATCCTTCCCCCGGAAACCCACGGCCAGACCGTCACCCTCACCGTCCGCGTCTGGGACACGCCCGTCCAGGCCCCTGGCGTCCTCACACCGCCTGGCAGCCCTCCAACCCGCGCCGCCTGGATCCCGCGCGGCAAACAACACTGGTACGGCGAATGCTCCGGCCTCTGGCAACCCGTCTGGCTGGACCAGCGTCCGCTCAACCACGTCACCGGCCTCCGAACCGACCTCGCCGACGACCTCCAGACTGCCCGCCTGACCGTCCTCGGCAGCCCCAACACCCACGGTCGAGTCCATGTAAGCGTCCGCGAAGCCAATAGCCCCGCCCCCCTCTGGACCGCCGAGGCCACCGGTGAACTCAACACCGGCGTGGAGATCAGTCACCACTGGCCCGACATCCGGCTCTGGGCGCCCGGATCACCCAGCCTCTACGACGTCGATGTCACCCTCGATTCCGACAGCCTCACCCACACCCGCCGCTTCACCACCGGCTTCCGCCGCATCGAAGCCGATGACCAGGAACCCCGCCTCAACGGCCAGCCCCTCTACCTCCGCGGCGCCCTCGACCAGGATTACAGCCCCGACACCGGCTACGCCTACCCCGGCGACCAGGCCCTCGCCCGCCGCTTCCGGGTCGCCATCAATGCCGGACTCAACCTCGTCCGCTGCCACGTCAAGCTCCCCGATCCCTGCTACCTCGCCCTCGCCGACCGCATGGGCCTCCTCGTCTGGTACGACCTCCCAAGCTGGGGCCAGCCCCAACGACCGGACGAACCCTTCCCCGACTGGCTCGACGACGACGTCACCGCCATGCTCCGCGGTTCAGGCGCTCGCGACGCCCACCACCCTTCCCTCATCGCCCGATCCGTCATCAACGAAGGCTGGGGCCTCGACCTCGCCGCCAACCCCGACCACCGTCAACGCCTGCGCAACTGGGTCGCCGTCGCCCGCGAAGCCGACCCCACCCGCCTGGTCATCGACAACTCCGCCAAGCTCGGCGCCCTCCATCTCGATACCGACCTCGCCGACATGCACACCTACGCCGCCCATCCCCAGGGTGCGCGCGACTTCGGCGCCTTCGTCGACTGGCTCGCCTCGCGCCCGCCCGACCTCTGGGAACGCGCCGACGCCGACGCCCCCGCCAACCGCCCGGTCGCCCTCTCCGAATTCGGCCTCTGGGGCCTCCCGAAGGACTGGGAGCCCCCCCACCCCTGGCTCCTCGCCGACCGCTCCTGGATCCCCGACCTCGCCTTCGACCAGGCGGGATTCGCTGACCGCTTCCAACACGCCGCCGCCCGTCAGGCCTTCCACTCCCTCGACGACCTCACCGCCGCCACCCGCCAGGTCCAGGCCGAAGGCTTCCGCCGCCAGGTCGCCCGCCTGCGCGCCACCCCCGGCCTCTCCGGCTTCGTTCTTACCGAACTCATGGACCAGGGCTGGGAGGTCAACGGCCTCGCCGACTTCCAGGCCCGCCCCAAGCCCGTCGTCCAGGCCATGCGCCCCGTCGCCGACGAAACCGTCGCACTGATCGAACATCTCCCCGGCTCCGCCTGGGCCGGCAGCCCGGTGAACGTCCGCGCCCTCATCTCCGGCCCCCGCGCGTCAGGCGACGCCGAGATCGTCTGGCGCGTCTCCGGCGAATCCCGCCGCCGCGAGACCATCCCCATCCCCGCCGGCGTCGAACCTGTCGTCATCGACGACTTCGAATTCACTGCCCCCCTGATCGAATCCAGCCGAGTCCTAGACATCGACCTCTCGATCCGCGGCCCCGGCCTCTCGCTCAACCAGCGCGAACAAATCCTCGTCGTCCCCACCGATGCCGCCACCATCAACGGCAAGCTCCGCATCTACCTCACCGGCGTCGACCACACCAACCGCGTCGCCACCCTTGCCAACGGCCTCGCCGAAGCCGGCTGCACCACCCTCACCCAGCCCGTCCGCACCCAGGCCGTCGTCGTCGCCGGCGGCGGTGGCGCCGACGCGCTCGAAATGGTTGCCGGCGGCCTCCCCGCCCTCGTCGTCGCCGACCTCGCCGACACCCCGTTCCTACCCTCTGTTCCTCGTACCGGCCGCTTCGCCTCGCACTGGTCCACCGGCTTCGACTGGATCGCGCCCCAACTCCGCGAGGGGTTGATATCCGAACCTCTGATGAGCACCCCGTTCGTCCCCAGCGCCGCCCCCCGCGTCATCCCCGCCGTCAACGGCCTTGACCCCAGCGACATCCTCATGGGGACCTTCCGCGGCTGGCTCGGCAACGAAGCCGCCATCACCGCCCAGGCCAACTACGGCAAGGGCAAGGTCGTCGTCACCACCCTCGGCCTCAGCCACGCCGGACGCAACGACCCCCTCGCCCGCGCCCTCCTCGTCCGCCTTATCCAGTACACCGCATCAAAATCCTGCAACCCCGTCTCCCGCATCAACCTCCCTACCACCAACCCCTAACGACCCCTACTCTTCCCTCTTCTCTTTCTCACTCCTCACTTCTCTTACCTCTCACCTTCTTCATGGGGGTGAGCGAGGGGACTTGAACCCCCAGCCTTCTGGGCCACAACCAGACGCTCTAACCGTTTGAGCTACGCCCACCACAAGCCTCACGCGACACGCGTTCGGCCGGGCACCATTCTATCCATCAAATCCCGCGCCAGCCGCTGTCCGCCTGCGACTATCACGGACTACAGCGGCTAGCGGGCCAGCTAGACATTCCCATTCTTGCTACCGAGGACCTGCCCGGTAGCATCTGGTCCACGGCACAGGTCGTCACTATGCCGGTCGTGAACGGCCACATGCACATGCCGAAGCAGCCGGACCTGGGTTTGAGTTGGACTGGGACCGCGTACAGGCGCCTACCGAACGTGTCGTGTCGGCCACGGAGGTGACGCGGGCCGGGAGCTGGCGCAGGTGGAGAGGGTTTCCGCCGGTAAAGGCATGACGATCGGCGCGGTGCCGGCCCTGCGAGAAAAATTGAGGAGACTGCCATGAAGATCACGGAAATCAAGCTCAGTGTCCTCGAGCGGCCCGGTGACGTGGAGCATCGGCTGGTCGAGGTGCCGGGTCTGCGCCGTATTCAATACACCCACAAAGCGTTCCCGACCTCACGGCCGGAGCATCATCCATTTCTCATTGTCCGTACCGATGACGGGATCGAGAGCATTGCCCAGTGCGCGCCAGGCGTGGACCAGGCGAAGGACATGGTTGATCTCTTGCGGGAGATGGTCATCGGCGAGGATCCGTTCCGCCGCGAGCACTTCTTCCAGAAATTCGAGGTGGCACGGCGTTGGCTCTATCGTCCCTATGCGTGGTCGGCCCCTTTCGACCACTGCCTGTGGGACATCGCCGGGCAGGCGACCAACCAGCCGGTCTACAACCTGTTGGGCAAGGTGCGTGACCGTATTGCCGTCTATCTGATGGGCGGCGACACCGACCTTGATGGCTACAAGCGGCACATCGAGGCGGGTCGCGAGAATGCGGGCATCTTCGCCTACAAGATTCACAGCTACAAAGGCGGCAAAGCGGATGTTCCAATCATTCGCGGGCTTCGGGAGCATGTTGGACCGGACTATGACCTCATCAACGATCCGGTCCGCTCGTATACGCTCGAAGAAGCGATCATGATCGGGCGGCTGATGGAGGAATTGGATTACGTCTGGCTGGAAGAACCGATCCACGAGGAGAACATCCTCCAGTTGCAGGAGCTTTGCGCGGCATTGACCATGCCCGTGATGGGTCACGAACCGATGCAAGCCGACATGGAAGGATCGTGTCAGCGGCTGTTGCTGAAGGCGACGGATATCATCCGCGCGACCGGGATGCATGGCGTGACCCAGACGATGAAGAGCGCGAACTTTGCGCAGTGCTACGGCGCGAATATCGAACTGAACGGGCATGGCGGCCTCTTTGGCGCGGTCAATGCGCACCTGCAGATGGCGATTACCAACACGACCTTTCACGAGGTCGGCGGTGACGGCCTGGGGTTGGCCAGGCAGGCGGAAGAGTTGGGCGCGATGAATGCCCCGCCGGTCAGGGATGGCTATATTGCGCCGCCCGACGGTCCCGGGTTTGGCATCGAGTGGGACATGAAGCAATTCCGGCGCCACCTGGTTGAGGAGTATTGAGCAAGGGCCGCGTCCCCACCCTCGCCCTCCCCCATGCCGATGTGCAGATCGGGGTTGAGCGAGGGGACGTGAACACCCAGCCTTCTGGGCCACAACCAGAGGCTCTAACCGCTTGAGCTACGCCCACCACAGGCCGAAAGACAGCACCCACCGGCCGCCCGTCAATCTATCCGCCGATCGGCGCTACAAAGTCGCTGGGCGCGCCGTCGCCCGCGCTAAACCGCTCCCACTAGCGCCACGATCACTCCCGTGACAGTCGCCGCCGCGGCCACCGATCCCAGGATCGCGCCCACCATCCAGCGCATCAGGCGCGATTCCAATGCGTGCAGATCGCCTCGTAGTTCCGCTACATCGGCCTTCGTTGCCAAGTGCCCGAACCCGCCCTCGAGACGACTGACCCGTTCTTCCAGAGTCGACGTCGCCATGTAGGTTCTCCTCGGCGGGAGTGTCCCGCGCTCCCACGGCATCCCATTCTACCGACGCGCCACCCGACATCCCCGCAAAAGCAGGCCTCCCCCTCCGCCTATGCTTCAATCCAACGCAATGCCCAGCAGACCCCCGGACGGGGGTGTACTATTGCTTCACGATGAGGAGAGGTGATCCACGTCGCCGGCGGGTGTCTCAGGCGCCCTGCCCCGACCGCGCGCCGCCCTCCTGCGTCGCGACCCCGGCCCAAGTGGCGCGGGGTCTTTTTCGTTATTCGGGGTCACCCCAAGCCGCAGGGAGGCGCTTGCGTGTCGCTTGATCCAAACCCGGTTCGCATCGAAGAGCAGTCCGTCACCTCCACCCGCAGCATCGTCGAAGGCCTCACCTACGACGACGTCCTCCTCGTCCCCGGCCGCTCCGACGTGCTTCCAACCCAGGTCGACACCCGCACCCGCATCACGCCCCGCCTCACCCTCAACGTGCCCCTCGTCTCCTCCGCCATGGACACCGTTACCGAAGCCACCATGGCCGTCGCCATGGCCCGCGCCGGCGGCATTGGCGTCATTCACCGCAACCTCTCCATCGACGACCAGGTCGGCGAAATCGACAAAGTCAAGCGCTCCCAGTCCGGCATGATCGTCGATCCCGTCACCCTGCCCCCCACCGCCACCCTCGCCGAAGCCAATGCCGTCATGGCCCGCTACCGCATCTCCGGCGTGCCGATAACTGACGAAGACGGCCGCCTCGTCGGCATCCTCACCAACCGCGACATGCGCTTCACCCACGACCAGGCCCGCACCGTCGCCGACCTGATGACCAGCAAAGGCCTCGTCACCGCCCCCGTCGGCACCACCCTCCGGCAGGCCCAGCACCGCCTCCACGAACACCGCATCGAAAAACTGCCCGTCGTCGATTCCCAGGGCATCCTCCGCGGTCTCATCACCGTCAAAGACATCGCCAAGCGCCAGCAATTCCCCAACGCCGTCTACGACGAAAAAGGACGCCTCGTCGTCGCCGCCGCCGTCGGCGTCCAGGAGGAAGCCTTCGACCGCGCCCGCCAACTCACCCACGCCGGCGTTGACGCCCTCGTCGTCGACTCCGCCCACGGCCACCATTCCGCCGTTCTCGACATGGTCCGCCGCGTCAAGGACAACCTCGATATCGAAGTCATCGCCGGCAACGTCGTCACCGCCGCCGGCGCCAGCGACCTCATCCAGGCCGGCGCCGACGCCATCAAGGTCGGCGTTGGACCCGCCGCCATCTGCACCACCCGAATCGTCGCCGGCGTTGGCGTCCCCCAACTCACCGCCATCCTCGACTGCGCCGACCCCTGCGCCGAGCACGGCGTCCAACTCGTCGCCGATGGCGGCATTCGGTACTCCGGCGATGTCGCCAAGGCCATCGCCGCCGGCGCCTCCGCCGTCATGATCGGCAACCTGCTGGCCGGAACCGACGCCAGCCCCGGCGAAATCGTCTACCGCCAGGGCGAACGCTTCAAGGAATACCGCGGCATGGGCTCCATCGGCGCCATGGTTGACCGTCGCCTCGCCACCCGCGACCGCTACGGCCAGCACGAAGTCGAAGACGCCGCCAAGCTCGTCGCCGAAGGCGTCGAAGCCCAGACCCCCTATCGCGGCCCCACCGCCGGCCTCATCCACCAGTTGGTCGGCGGCCTCTGCTCATCCATGGGCTACGTCGGCGCCCCCGACATCCACGCCATGCAAACCCGCGCCCGCTTCGTCCGCGTAACCAACGCCGGTGCCGACGAAAGCCACCCCCACGACGTCGTCCTCGTCAAGGAATCCCCCAACTACCAACACCGCCCCCGCTAACCCCGAGATCCGACAGACGATTAGCGGACCACACGCGCGTTGACTCAACCCGCGCCGGCCCCAAAGGAGCTTCCAATGTTCGTCATCATCGCCCCCATCCAGATCAAGAACGGCTACAAGGACCGCTTCATCGAAGAAATGATCGGCGACGCCCGCGGCTCCGTGAACGACGAGCCCGGCTGCCTCCAATTCGACGTCATCCAGGACGCCAACGACCCCAATCGCATCTGGCTCTACGAGATCTACGTCGACGAAGACGCCTTCAAGGCCCACACCCAGGCCCCCCACTTCATCAAGTGGCGCGACGCTACTGCCGACTGGACCGAAGACACGGACCTCCAGGGCGCCGGCCTCGGCGCCACCAACATCTGGCCGCCCGACGACGAGTGGAAGTAATTCGGCGCTAGCGCGCATCCTGGCAGGATGGCGACGAAACGGAGATCTGCAACGTGACCCCAATCGGATGGGTCCGCCGCACCCTTGCCGAGCAGAAAGAGCGGCAGGAACAGGCGCGCCAGGCCCGCGAACAGGAACGGCAGCGGCAACAGGTCATCCGGCAGCGCCAGCGTGAAGCCGAACAGCGCGCCCTGCGCCTCGAACGCCAACGCCGCGACAACATCATCGACATCCTGGACGACAACAAGCTCCCCCAGGTTGACTGGTCCCACTACCAACCGCTCCCGTTCAAATTCCTCAAGAGCGAGCACCTCATTTACGTCTTTCCCGGCGTCGGCTACGCCGAACAACGCATCAAGCGCGAAATCGTCGGCCGTTCAGCGGGAACCAGCGTCCGTATAGCCAAAGGCGTTTCCGTCCGCGTCGGCCAGTCGCGCGGCACCCCCGTCGAACGCGACGAAATCGTCGACCGCGGCATCGGCACCATGGCGGTCACCACCAAGCACGTCTATTTCAGCGGCGAACGCACCTTCCGCATCCGCTTCAGCCGCATCGTTTCAGTGCAAGCCATGCGTGACGCCGTCGAAGTCACCCGCGACCGCGCCAGCGGCCTCTCCGAATACTTCATGCTCGACCCCTCCGACATCGAATTCGCCGCTAACCTCATGCTCACCATCCCCGCCCTCGAACTCCCCCGCCGCCCCGAAACCCACGACCCCACTGACTACCATCTTCTCCTCCTGGACATGGACGCCGACTAACCTGTCGGATTCGTCGACCGCTGCTGGCAACTATCCTGGGGTCGAGCAATGTCCGCTCGGGGTCCCGTAGTTGGGCCAGCCGCAGGGATTACTTCACACCCGCCCGGACTGGCTGGTGCCGAGAGATGCACAATCCAAAAACCCGCGCGAACATCGACCCATGTCACTGATCCTCGGCATCGACACCGGCGGCACCCACACCGACGCCGTTGCCCTTGACGCGGCCACCGGCGCCGTCGTCGATTGGCACAAGTCCCCCACCACCCACGCGGATCTCTCGCTCGGAATCACCGCTGCGATCGACGGTCTCCGGCTTGTTGCCCCCAACCAGATCAGCGTCGTCGCCCTCTCGACAACCCTGGCCACCAACGCCGCCCTTGAAGGCCTCGGAGGCCGCGTGTGTGCCTTGCTCCTCGGCTACGACGAAGCCATGCTCCGCCGCTATGGTCTCCTCCACCGCATCCACGCCGCAGCTCTCGAGTTCATCCCTGGTCGCCACGACGTCTTCGGCGAGGAACGAGCCGCGCTTGACGAAGATGCCCTGCGCCGCGCCGTCGAGCGCCAACGGAACCGCGTCGACGCCTTTGCCGTGTCTAGCTATCTATCCGTCCGCAACCCCGACCACGAGATCCGCGCTACCGAGATCGTTGCGGAGCTCACGGACAGCCCTGTCGTCACAGGCGGCGACGTCGGTCGTTCCCTCAACTCAGTCCGCCGTGCCACCACGGCCGTCCTCAACGCCCGTCTCATCCCCCACGTCGAACAGCTGCTTGCCGCCATTGAACGCAGCATCGCCAAAGGCGGCATCGCGGCCTCGGTCACCGTGGTCCGCGGCGACGGAGCAGTGATGCCACTCAAAGTCGCTCGGGCTCGCCCCGTCGAAACGCTGCTCTCCGGCCCGGCCGCCAGCGCCCTGGGCGCCCACCGTCTCACTGGCCGCGACGCCGCCCTGGTGGTCGATATGGGCGGCACCACAACCGACGTTGCGCTGCTACGCGACGGACAGCCGACGGTCAGCGACCGGGGCGCCGCCATTGGTGATTGGCGAACCGCCGTCCGCGCCGCCGATGTGCGCTCATTCGGCATCGGGGGCGACAGTCGGATCCTCGCCGATCCCCTGGATCTCAGCGTTGGTCCCCAACGAGTTCAACCCCTTTCCGCCGCTGCGGCCTCAGACCGCGCAGTCGCCGAAGCTCTCGCCACCATCGACCGCGACAACCGCACCCATCGCCTTGTCCCTGTCTGGGAGTTTCTTACCGTCAACGGCGCCGCTCATGACTCGGTTCGATCGACGACCGAGCAGGAAATTTGCGATGCGCTTCGGCAAGGTCCGCTTGACGTGACAGCCCTTGCGCAGCGCGTCAGACTGGCCGACGCTCGCTTACTCAACCTCCGCTCCCTCATCGCCCGCGGCCTCGTTCGCCGAATCGGGCTGACCCCAACCGACATCCTTCACGCCCGCGGCGAGTTTGAGGGCTTCGACGTCGACAGCGCCGTTCGAGCCTGTCGCGTGGCCGCCCGGGAGAGCCGACTCGACCTCGACACCTTTCTCAGCCGCACGCACGAACTGGTAGTCCGACTACTCGCCGAAGGCGTACTTCGCCGCGCCGTCGCCGAATTCGACAGTCGCGCAGCCGACGCCGACGATCGCCTCAGCCGCTTTCTCATCGACCGCTCACTGTCAAGCAACCACCGTCGCGATCCGCTTGACGTGCGGCTCGACATCACGGATCCGATCGTGGCCCTGGGTGCGCCGGCCGACGCCTGGTTGCCCAAAGTGGCCGAGCGTGTTCACGCCGAGTGCCAGGTACCCGAACTGTCCGCCGTGGCCAGCTCCGTCGGCGCCGCTGCCAGCCAGGTAATCGAACAGGTAGAGTTTCTGCTGCGGCCCCTCTACGCCCGCTCCGGCGTCACCGGCTACGTCGTCCACGGTCCAACCGAACGCCGCCGTTTCGCCTCAATCGCTGCAGCCCGGAATTACATACAGCACGCTGGGCCAGATCTCGCGCGATCCCGCGCACGTGCTGCCGGAGCCACGCGGCCGGAGATCACCCACGCCGAGCACAGCTGGGACGCCCCCAGCGAAGACCCAGCCGAAGCCGGGTACCTTATGGAAACGCGATTCACGTTTACGGGTATCGGTCGGCCCGACACCGAATCCTGCTCTCCCCTATAATTTGCCAGAATCCTCCAGGTGGCCCGCACGCCGCACCCGCATGCGGTCCGACCGTGACCACACGAAGGCGACCCAGTGGCAAAGAAGTTCCTGACCGAGGATGGTCGCACGCGCTTGATGGCCGAATTGGATGATCTCAAGACGGTCCAGCGGCCCGGCATCATCAAGCGAATCCACGAAGCCAAGGAGTTTGGCGAACTCAACGAAGGCAACGAGTCCGACGAGGTGCGCAACGAACAAGCCTTCATTGAGGGCCGGATCATGATGCTCGAGCGCCTGCTCAAGGACGCGGAGGTCATCAGCACCCACTCATCGGATACCGTAAGCATCGGTTCCACCGTGCGCCTCAAGTCGGACAACGGCGAACGTGAGTACACGATCGTCGGCACCGATGAGATTGACCTGCTTGATGGCAAGATCTCCAACGAATCCCCGTTAGGCGAGGCCCTCGTCGGGTGCAAAACCGGCGACTCGGTGACCGTTCAGACCCCGCGCGGCGCCCATTTGCACGAGATTCTGGAGATCAGCTGAGCGACGACACGAGCGCCGAGCAAACTGGCGCGGGTGCGGCCGACCGACTATTCGAAACGCGGCGCGCAAAGCTTGAGCGGATCGAATCCACGCAAGGAACCGCCTATCCCGCCAGGCCCCCGCGAACCCACAACGCCTGCGACGCGTTAGCCAGAGTCGATGACAAGCCGCCTCCCGACGTGGACGTTGCCGGCCGCCTCGTCGGCTTTCGCGACATGGGCGGGACCTCGTTCGCCCGGCTCCGCGACGGCTCCGGAGAGATTCAACTGTTCCTCAACCGCCAGGCCCTCGGCCCTGACACCTACCGAAACGCGCTCGCGATGCTCGATGTCGGTGACTTCGTCTCAGCCGGCGGCCCGCTCTTCCGCACCCGTAGCGGTGAACCCAGCGTCCGCGCCGAGCGGTTGCAAGTAGCCGCCAAGGCGCTTCGCCCCCTGTCTGCCAAGTGGCACGGCCTGAAAGACCACGAGATTCGTTTTCGGCAGCGCTATCTGGACATCCTTGCAAATGAAGATGTCAGGCGCAGGTTCGAAGATCGAACGGCCATAGTCTCGGCATTGCGCCGAGTCCTAGACGCTCACGGATTCCTCGAGGTTGAAACCCCGACGCTCCAGCCGGTCTACGGTGGCGGTGCCGCCGTGCCCTTTGTGACCTCCTATGCCGCCTTGAACCGCGACTACTACTTGCGCATCTCCGATGAGCTATACCTGAAGCGCCTTCTTGTTGCCGGGTTCGAACGCGTCTACGAGATCTGCAAGACCTTTCGCAACGAAGGGATCGACAGCTCGCACAGCCCCGAATTCACGATGCTTGAGTGCTATCGGGCCTTTGCGGACCTGAGCGATATGCGCGGACTCGTCCAGGAACTCGTCGCGGCCGCCGCCGAGGCCGTTTACGGAACAACGCGCGTGCAGTTGGAGGAAGATGTCCTCGACTTCACCCCGCCATGGCGGCGTCTGACCTATCGCGACGCCCTGCTGGCTAGTTGCGGGGTTGATCTCGACGAGGATGACAGAGAATCAGCGCTGCGCGAAGCCGCCAAGGCCAACGAGATTCAAGTCGATCCCTCGTGGCCGCGGGCAAAGCTGCTGGACGAACTGATGAAGACGCTTGTCGAGCCGACGCTTGTCCAACCCACGTTCCTGGAGCGTTATCCGACTGAGACCGCCCCGCTGGCCAAGCGCTGTGCGGACGATCCACGCTACATCGAGCGATTCGAGGTGTTTGTCAACGGTATGGAAATGGCCAACGCCTATACCGAACTCAACGACCCGCTGGAGCAGCGCGTTCGCATGGAGGAACAGGCCTCAGAGAGACACGGCGAGGACGCCACCCCGGTTGATGCGGACTTTTTGCTCGCGCTCGAGCACGGCATGCCGCCCGCCGGAGGTCTTGGCATTGGCGTGGATCGGCTGGTTATGGCACTGACCGGTGTCACCAACATCCGAGAAGTCATTCTTTTTCCGCAACTCCGCGACCGCTCGTAGAATTAACGCCATTCGCACGCCGCGTTGACCGCAGCGCGCCCACACGGCCCTGGCAACCTGATGCTGCCCCTGAGGTTCATTCGCGAGAACGAGGCGCTTGTTCGCGAGCGCCTTGCAACCCGCGGCGGTGACGTACCTCTAGATGAACTGCTCAGCCTGGACAGTCAGCGACGCCAGCTGCTGACCGAGGTCGAGAGTCTTCGGGCCGCACGACGCAAGGTCTCCCGTAGCATCGGCCGCGCCTCGGGAGAGGAGCGGGAGTCTCTGATTGCCCGTACGCGCGAACTGACCTCTCAGCTTGGCGTTTGCGAACCCAAGCTGACGGATGTTCAGGCCGAGGTCGAACAGTTGCTGCTGGAAGTCCCAATGCTGCCGCACGCTTCCGCACTCATGGGAGACGCTGATCACCCAGGGCAAATTCACTTTTGCAGCGGCACGCCCACACCCGACAGCCAAACTCCGCCCCATGACGAGATTGGCAGAGACCTGGGCATTCTTGACTTCGTTCGGGCATCAAAGGTGGCGGGATCGGGATTCTGGATCTTTCGCGGGGCCGGGGCGCGGCTTCAGCGTGCTCTCATTCAGTGGATGCTGGACTTCCAGGTTCGGGAACATGGATACCGCGAGCTCTACTTGCCGGCGCTGGTCACCCAGAACGCGATGACCAACGCTGCCAAGTTGCCAAAATTCGCAGCAGACTCGTATGCGGTCGACAACCGTCGATTGTGGCTCAGCCCGACCGCCGAGGTGGCCTTGTCCGAGTACCACGCGGGCGAAACGCTGGACACCGCCATGCTCCCGGCCAAGTACGTGGCGTACGCTGCGGCGTTCCGACGTGAGGCTGGAGCTGCGGGCGTTGAGACGCGAGGGCTCCGTCGGGTGCGCCAGTTTGACAAGATTGAGCTATTCAACGTGACCACACCCGATGACTCATATACGGATCTTGAGCGCATGCGCAGCGAAGCGGAGGCGGTGATCCGACACCTTGGCCTGACGTATCGCGTCCGCGAAGTGCCGACCGGTGATCTGGGCTTTGCCGCAGCCAAGCAGTACGACTTGGAAGTCTGGTCGCCCGGGGCCGGGGAGTGGCTGGAAGTGTCGTCCGTCTCGAATTGCGAGGCGTTTCAGACTCGGCGAGCCGCCGTCCGACTTCGCAGACCTGGCTCTCAAAGAGCCGAATACGCGCACTCACTCAACGGCACTGCGCTAGGCCTTCCACGCACGTTCGTTGCGTTGCTTGAGAATGGCCGCAAGGCGGACGGAACTGTTCGTATTCCCGACGTCCTGCAGCCGTACATGGGTGGCTGCACCCAGATTGAGGCCGAAGCGCAATGGCCCTGACGGACGGCGCGCGGGCGCATCCGCTCTTCGAACTCGTCGGCGACACTCCAATGGTCGAGATTCCGATCTTTCAAAACGAGTTCCCGGAAGCAGTCGTCCTCGCCAAGCTCGAGTCAATGAATCCCGGAGGTTCGATCAAGGACCGTCCCGTAGCTCGCATGTTGCTGGACGCGGTGGCCCAGGGAAGATTGGGGTCCGGCCAGGTCATTCTTGACTCATCCTCCGGTAACGCCGGAATCGCCTATGCAATGTTTGGCGCGGCGCTGGGGTATCCGGTTGAAATTGTGATCCCGGCCAACGCCAGCCAGGAAAGGCGTCGACGCCTCACGGCGCACGGCGCCAACCTCGTGATTACAGACGCCATTCTCGGCTACGACGAGGCTCTTCGAGAAGTTCAGCGACGGTACGCCGCAGACCCCGACCGGTACTTCTTCTCAGACCAGTACAGCAACGACTCGAACTGGCTGGCCCATTACGAGGGTACGGCCGTCGAGATTCTGGCGCAGGCGCCGGAGAACTTTACGCACTTCGTGAGTGGCGTTGGCACCGGGGGAACAATCACGGGTGTTGGTCGGCGGCTGCGCGAAGAACGCCCCGATGTGGAAACGGTTGGCGCCCTACCGCCGGTGTTCCCCGGGGTCGAGGGACTCAAGCCGTTGGGCGAGGGACACATTGAGCCTGAGATTCTCGACCGCTCGGTCGTCGATTCCTGGGTTGAGATTGACATTGACGCCGCTGGAGACCTGTCGTTCGACCTGGCGCGCGTGGGGATCTTTGCTGGCCAATCGTCTGGCGCCTATCTGTTTGCGGTTCGCCAGATCCTCTTGCGTGATCCACGTGCCTGCGTGATCACCGTCTTGCCCGACGGCGGCGACCGGTACATTTCATCGGGGCTCTGGGAGCCGTGACCGTACGTCGCCCGCTTTGCTCCCGGGAAGCCCCGCTCTTGCCTTCTATTCTGCGCAGGCCCGCCCTACGCCGACCTGATTGATGCCGCCACTCAGACTCGGGTTCAACCCGCGCATCGTCCCCCACGATCGCCGGCGTCTGCTGCGGCAGTTGCGGGAAATAGTTGACGTCGCCGTCCGCCTTGAGTTTCAGGTCGTCGAGCTCAATCTCGATACATATATGTACGAGCTGGGACTACGCACATTCTTCGATGCTGACTTCATAGAGATTCTTGACGCGGCGCCAATGCGCTTTCACCTCAACGTGTTTCGCGACGCGTCCACCCGCCGCTGGCCATCGCTGACGGACCCAAGCGCAACGGATCGCAGCATTGCCCTCCGTCAGTATGTGCAGATCATCGAGTTTTTCGAACAGCGCCATGCCATGGAAATGTACGTGGCGCATCCAGGACGGCGGATGACAGCGGACGCACAGCACATTGACGTGCTACGCGAGAGCTTCCGCACGATTCACGACCTGTTTCCGGGCTTGCCCATCGCCGTGCAGAACGCCGGCGACGGCGCAGTGCTCAACGCTTTGGACAGCGTGTTGGCCATGCTAGACGCCACAAGCACGGTGCGGTTCGCCCTTCACACTGGTCGGGCCTTTCATGCGGTCAACGGCGATCGCTTGGCATTCGAAGCGCGGCTTGACTACATGGCGCGCTTCGCCGACCGCATGGCTGAAATTCGCTGGCACAACACAGCGCCGGGACGCGAACCCAACATGCCGCTGCACGTTGGCCTGGAACGAGGACTGGACTTAGGCAAGGTGATGCGCACAATCGGACGCAATCCCGGCACCGTGCACATGATCGACACCGTGGGCCTCAATCCGGCCGGCTTGTTGCGCGAGGTGAGAACGCTCAGGCACGCCGTTGGCGCCTGAGGTCAACCAACGCTACTCGTACCTGAAGAGACGCACCGCCAAAGCGAAAAAGACAACGAGAAAAGCGGTCAAGACTCCCAGGTTGAGCGCCATCGAGTGGACAGGGGCCCCACCAACCATTAACTGCCGCATTGCATCGCCCAGGTAGGTCAGCGGCATGGCGCTGACCAGCGGTCGAATCCAGCCCGGCATGGTATCGAGCGGAAAGAAAATGCCTGAGAGGAAGAGCATCGGAAACGTGATGACCTGAGCAACCGGGAAGAAGCCCTGCTCAGTCTTGGCGAACGCTCCCAGGAAGAATCCGATGGCCACGAAGGCCAGCCCGCCCAGCATCGTCACGCCGGCCAACGCTGGGAGATTCTCGACCTTGACGGACACGCCGCCTATCAGCACGGCCAGTATGACCAGCAGCACCGTCTGGAGCAGCACCACCACCATGCGGAAAGCGACGTCAGCGCCAACCAACGCCCAAGCCGGCAGCGGGGTGGCCGAGAGCCGCCGCAGAACCCGGCGTTCGCGGAGCGACACCATGGCGATGGCGCCAAACACTCCGCCGTTCATTACGCTCATGGCGATAAGGCCGGGCATGATGAAGTCGATTACCTGCAGCCGCTCGGACTGAAGCGTCCGAAAGTCGGCGGTGACGACCGGCCGAGTCTGCGTGAGTGCGCGGTCGGCGACTTCAAACGCCCGCAGCAGCACGGGTATCACGACCTGCTGGGTGGTTTGTTGGGACGGGTCGAAGTGGACTTGCAGCGGAAGCGGGGCACCCGTTTCTAGCGACGCGCCGAAGCCCTGTGGAACGACGACGACCGCACGACGTTCGCCGTCCGCGAGAAAAGCGATTTCCATGTCCCGCTCGCCCCGCGTGATATCCAAGGCGTCGAATCCCCCCAGCACATCATCCAGAGCTTCGGCCGCGGGCGACGTGTCCTCCACCACCAAGCCAACCTCGTAACTGGCGCCATCGTCCCCGCGGCCCAGCACTATTCCGAAGATTCCGATGAAGAGGACCGGAAACGCGATGGTCCAAAACAGCGCCGTGCGGTCACGCACGAAGTCGCGGTAATTGGTTCGGAACAGCGGCAGAAAGGCGTTCAATCTCTGAGCGTCCGTCCAGTGAGCTTGAGGAATACATCCTCAAGCGTGGCGTGGCGTACGCGCATGCCCTCCAGCGGAGCTCCGCGCTCCTGAGCAAGATCGAGCAGGCTACCCATCGTGCGTGGGATGTCGCTGCTGAAGATGCTGTGGGCGGACCCCTGGGACGCCGCGCTGGTTACAGCGGCCAGTTCGCCCAAGTCGTGCTCCGAAAGTCCGTCGTTCGACACGAACTCGATGGCGTCTTCGGCGAAGTTCTCACGCACAAGTGCGCTGGGACTGTCGAGCGCGATGATCCGGCCGTGATCCATCACGGCGACCCGGTCGCACAGCCGTTCCGCCTCTTCCATGTAGTGCGTGGTCAGCACCACGGTCATCCCTCTGGCCTTGAATCCTTCAATGATGTCCCAGAGATTCCGACGCGCCTGTGGGTCCATGCCGGTCGACGGCTCGTCCAGGAAGACGAGCCGCGGCATGTTCACCACGGCCAGCGCCACGGACAGCCGCTGCGCCTGACCGCCGGAGAGTTCGGCGATGCGGGCGTTACGCCGATCCTCCAGGCCCATCAGCGCGATGAGTTCCTCGGTCTCGGCTTGCTGCTCGTAGAAGGACCCGAACAGACTGATGACTTCGTGCACGCGGAGGCGTGGATAAAGCGCTACCTGCTGCAGCTGCACCCCAACCAGCCGCTTGAAGTCGCGCCCGGATGTCGCCGGGTTCATGCCAAGGACGCTGACTTCGCCGCTATCCCGGATCCGCAGGCCTTCGAGAATCTCAACGGTGGTGGTCTTGCCGGCCCCATTCGGTCCAAGCATCCCGAAGACTTCGCCTTCGGCCACCTCAAACGAAACGCCCGCCACGGCCTGCAAATCGCCATAGGCCTTGCGAAGGTCGCGAACTTGGATTACAGGTGTTGACATGCGCCTTTAGGGCAGAAGAACTCGTGGAAGCCTCGGGCAGCTTACTGTCGAATGTTGACCCGGAAGGTTAGTTTCGCTCCAATATCAGGGCCGCCTGCCGGTCCACCTCCATCCGCCAACCGGGCGGCGCCCAGGTCGTGGCGTCGTCCTGCACCACGAGCAGCGGTCCTCGAGCCCGAAAGCCAACGGGCAACTCAATCCGCCGAAAGACACGGGCGGGCTGGATTTCGCCGTCGACTACAACCGGCGCACTCCGCGACGAGGGGCGTCCGTCGACCGGAGCCTGCACCTCAGGCAATGGCGGCTGCTCAACGGAAGCGAGCAAGCGCGCGACAACGATTTCGACAGCGGCCTCCGGCCGGCTATGCGCGTAGCGTTCGTGGTGTCGCCGGTGAAAGGCATGAACGGCGCCTGGAAGGTTCCGGCCCGGCAGCGGCACGGTTAGCTCGTAGGACTGCCCGACGTACCGAAGGTCCAGCATCCGGCGCAACCGGGGACGCCCCACGCCGACAAAGTCGCGCCGCGCGTTCCTTTCCAGCCGGTTGAATGCCGTGGTCAGGGCTCGCACGCTCCGGGTGGTCGCGGGCCGCAGCACAGTCGTCGCATACTCGCGGACATGTGCACCGCTGAGCGCGCCGAGCGCGGATAGTACCCCGGGATATCGCGGCACCAGCACACGGTCAATCTCCAGACGCTCAGCCAGCGAGCAGCCGTGCAGCGGACCGGCGCCGCCAAACGCCACCAGCGTGAAGTCGCGGGGGTCGTAGCCGCGCTCCAGTGTGATCACGCGCAGCGCCCGCTCCATGTGCGCATCGGCCACCGCAACCACGCCGGCTGCAGCTCGGAGGCGAGTCTCCGTCGACTGATCGCTGGCAGGTGTCAGCCGGTCGACGGCCGACGCGGCCGCAGCGGTGTCCAGCGCCACCTCGTCAGCCAGCGTGGCGTCGGAGACCAACCGGCCCAGCACCACATTGGCGTCGGTGACCGTCGGCTCCACACCGCCGCGGCCGTAGGCGGCAGGACCCGGCTGCGCGCCGGCGCTGCGCGGGCCGACGCGCAGCCCGCCGGCCTCGTCGCGAGCCGCAATCGATCCACCGCCGGCCCCCACGGTATGGATGTCTGTCATGGGAATCGCGACCGGGAGTCCGCCAACGGTCGCGTCAGTTCGACGCAGCGGCTCGCCCGGGCAGATCGCTACGTCCGTGGACGTGCCGCCCATGTCCAGGGTCACGATCCGATCGAATCCCGACGCGGCGGCCACGGCGCGCGCGCCGACCACTCCAGCGGCCGGACCGCTCAGCACCGACTGGACCGGTGCCGCCGCGGCCTCGGACGATCGCAGGACTCCGCCACTGGACTGGACGATCCACAGTTGCCCGGGGGCCGCGCGTTCCAGCCGACGGATGTACCGGCCCATCACGGGCGCCACGTACGCATCAACCACGGTTGTACTCGTGCGCTCGTACTCACGATGTTCGGGCAGCACTTCCGACGAAATGGAGACCCAGCGCACGCCGGCTCGGCGCAGGGCGGCACGCACCGAGCGCTCGTGCGACGGCCGCAGGAAGCCGAAGAGCAGACATACCGCGGCGGCTTCCGGCTTGAGTTGACGCACTTCTTCGGTAAGGCGTTGAAGCGACTCGCGACTCAATGGTCGGCGAACGGTGCCGTCCGCGCCCACGCGTGCATCGACCTCCAGTCGAAGCTCTCGCTCAATCAGCGGCGTCGGCTTGCGCGGCTCAATGTCGTAGAGCGCGGGACGATTCTGGCGGGCGATCTCCAGCACATCGCGGAACCCGGCCGTTGTGACCAGTGCCGTACGCGCGCCCTTGCGCTCGAGCACCGCGTTTGTCGCCACGGTCGAGCCGTGCACCACGGTCCCATCAGCCCCGACTCCGGCACGCCGCAAGCCCTTCAGCACAGCCTCAGCCGGGTCGTGCGGCGTGCTGGAGACCTTAAAGACGTACAGTCCATCGTTCGCAGCGACGGTGAAGTCAGTGAACGTGCCGCCGACATCCACACCAACGCGGATTCCGTTCACTGGCGGCCGCTCGCCTTATTTCGGTCTGGCACCGGGTTCGTGGTCTCTTGGGAGTAGCTCGCGAGCATAGGCCCAGGCCCGCCCGCGTCAACTTCGTCAGTCACCATGCACTACCCAGGACGCAGGCAATTCGGGCTGCGAGAATGGACTTGTTCGCGCTGGCCGCGATGTGGATGGATCACACCAACCAGAGCCGCCCCGTACCGCCGACCACCATTCGGCGGCTATCCACCTACTACCGCGTGCTGGGGTCGGTCCAGTCCGAAGGGCAGGCCAACGTCTCCTCCGAAACGCTGGCCGTCTTGACGGGGTTTACCGCAGCCCAGGTTCGGCGCGATCTCGCCTATTTCGGGTCGTTCGGCAAGCGGGGCGTGGGTTACGCCGTGTCCGCGCTTCGGCAGCGATTGGCAACAATCCTTGGAATCGATCGTGGCTGGCGCATCGGCCTGGTGGGCGTAGGAAATCTGGGCCGCGCGCTCATGGCATACCCGGGCTTCAACAACCAGGGCTTCGAAGTCGTCGCGGCATTCGATAACGACGCTGCCGTCATTGGATCAACAGTCAATGGCACGCGAGTGCTCCCCGTCCTCGACCTCGCGCGGGCCGTGAGCGCCGATCGAATCGACATGGTCATCGTCACCGTACCTGCCCGCGCCGCACAAAAGGTGGTGGACCAGGTGGTGGCCGCCGGTGTGCGCGCGATCCTGAATTTCGCGCCGGCCCAACTGCGCGTCCCGGCGCACGTGCAACTGTCGAACGTAGACCTGGCCGTGGAAGTCGAGTACCTCTCCTACTCCCTTGCCGGGTGAATTCCGGCTCACAAGCGACGTCAAGGGTTCGCAAGCCGCAGCGCTGGCGCGTATGATGCGCGGAGTTTGTGAAAATGATCACAACGCAGCCTCTCACGGCCAGGGGAGCAGCAGAGCGCAACGATGCCTAGCTGGGTAGCGATTGTCCTTTTGATGGTCATCGCCTTCCTATTTGCAGTCGGGAGCCTTGTTGGCACCATGCTGCTCAAGCCGCACCGCAAGTACGACGCCAAGGTGGAGGCATATGAATCCGGTATGCCCCCGATCGGGGACGCGCGCGGGCGGCACAACATTCGCTTTTACCTGGTCGCGGTGACGTTTCTGATCTTTGACGTCGAGTTGCTCTTCTTCTATCCCTGGGCGCTCTACTTCAACATGATCGACGACCAGGTGTCCTTGTTCCTGGCCGGCGTCGTCTTCATCCTCATTCTGGCGGTCGCGTTCGTATACGAGTGGCGCAAGGGCGCCCTGGACTGGAACCGCTAGCCCGTGTTGGTACCGGCGGCATCGCCAACCCTGGCGCCCGAGAATGTTCTGGATCGCATCCGGCAACACGCCGGCACCGCGTATCTGGGAGGCCGCGTCAACCATGGAGATCCAGTGGCCGAGGTGGCGCCGCAGGCCTTCCCCTCGCTGTTTCCGGCCTTGCGCGACGATTCGGACCTCAAACTTGAGCAGCTTGTGGACGTGACGGCTGTGCACTGGCCGCTGGACGTCGGGCGCGAGTTCGAGGTCCTGTGGCAGTTCCGCTCGCTGACGAACAACCTCTTTGCCCGCGTAACTGTACGCCTGGCCGACGGCGCATCCGTCGCCTCGGCGACCGCCACATACGCGTCGGCGCTGTATCTGGAGCGCGAGGTGTTCGACCTCTTCGGGATCCGATTCGCCGGTCATCCCAACCTGAAGCGCATCCTGCTGCCCGAGGGCTATGAGGGCCATCCGCTGCGCAAGGAATACCCCGTGGAAGGCCCAACCTTCCCCGAGGACGCGCACCGGAACGACCTGGTTGGTCAGTTAGACCCCGACGACTTCTGGGCGGACGTGGACGAGGCGAACGGCGCATGACGGTGGATTCCGGAGTGGCCGGTATTCGCGTTGACCTGGAACAGGGCAGCGGAGACAACATGATCCTCAACATGGGGCCGCAGCACCCCAGCACCCACGGGGTGCTCCGCCTCGTGATTGAACTGGACGGCGAGGAAGTCCGGCGCTGCGACGCCGACATGGGTTACCTGCACCGCGGCGTGGAAAAGCTGCTGGAAGTCCACGACTACCGGGGCGGCATCACGTTGACCGACCGCATGGACTACACCTCCGGCCCCTCGAACAACATGGGCTACCTGATGGCCATCGAGAAACTGATGGGCATCACCGATGAGATTCCCCTGCGGGCCCGCTACCTGCGCACGGCCGTGGCGGAACTATCGCGACTGGCCGCCCACCACATCTGGTTGGGCACCCACGGGTTGGACATCGGCGCCATGTCGGCGTTCCTGTGGTCGCTGCGCGAGCGCGAGAAGATCCTGTATCTATTCGAAGAGGCCTGCGGCGCGCGGCTGACCACCTCGTTCATGCGAGTCGGCGGCACCGGTCCGCACGACGTGGGCGACCAGTGGCTGGACAACGTGGAGGCCTTCCTCAACGGGTACACCTTGGACGAGATCGACGCACTGCTAACCGAGAACGAGGTCTTCATCGAGCGCACGCGCGACGTTGGGCTCATCACCCAGGAACAGGCGCTCAGTTACGGCCTGACCGGGCCGGTGATTCGCGGCTCAGGCATTGCATGGGACTTGCGGAAAGCCCAGCCGTACGCCGCCTATGACCTGGTGGACTTTGAGGTGCCGGTCTTCACCGAGGGTGACGTCTACGCGCGCTACCTGGTGCGGCTGAACGAGATGTATCAGTCGAAGCGGATCATCGGACAGTGCGTGGAGGCGCTGCGGGACTTGCCGTTGGATGCCCCCTCGAACGTGGATCTGCCCCAGGTCGTACCACCGGACATAGGTCGCGTGCCGGTGGACATGGAAGCGATGATCAACCACTTCAAACTGGTCATGCACGGGGTGCAGCCCCCGCCGGGCGAGTCCTACTTCGGAATTGAGAATCCGAAGGGCGAGCTTGGCTTCTACTTCGTAAGCGACGGAACGGGCATGCCCTACCGGTGTCACGTGCGTTCACCGTCGTTCGTCAACCTCAGCATCATTGAGGAAATCAGCGTGGGTAGCCTGATCGCGGACGTGGTAGCCATCATCGGCAGCGTCGACATCGTGCTGGGTGAGGTTGATCGATGAGTAGCGATATGGTCACGCTCACGATCGATGGCAATGAAGTGCAGGTGCCGCGCGGCGCGACCGTGCTGCAGGCCTGCGAGTCCATCGGCGTCGAAATTCCGACCCTCTGCACCGACCCGAGGCTGAAGCCATACGGCGCATGCCGCATGTGTGTGGTCGAAGTACAGCCCGGACCGCCACGCCCGACGGCTTCATGCACCACCCCGGCCGGCGACGGGATGACGGTAGTGACGAACAGCCAGAGCATCCGCGACATCCGCAAGCACGTGATTGAACTGCAGCTCCAGCACCACCCGCTGGACTGCCCGTATTGCGACCAGGCGGGAACCTGCGAATTGCAGGACGAGGTCTTCGACCAGGAGATTCACCAGAGCCCCTACGAGACCGTCCCGAAGGCGCACCCGGAGGAAATCCTCAACGAGGTCATCCTCCTCAACCACAATCGCTGCATCTTGTGCGGCCGCTGCGTACGCATTTGCGACGAGCAGATCGGCGTTCGCGCTCTGGACTTTGTGGAGCGAAGCGTGGGCACGTTCATCGCCCCGGCTCAACACGACTTCATGGACTGCGAACGCTGCGGGATGTGCATCGAGACGTGTCCGGTTGGCGCCTTGCTGAGCCGTCCGTTCAAGCACTCCGCGCGAAGCTGGCAGACCGAAAAGGCAGCGTCCACTTGCCCGCATTGCTCGGTTGGCTGCTCGATCCTGGTGGAATCGCGGCACGGCGAGGTTGTCCGAACTCGCTCCAACGGCCTTGAAGAACCCGACCGCGGCATTCTTTGCGCGAAAGGCTTCTTCGGCCACTCGTTCGTAAACAGCGAGGACCGGATCACGCAGCCGATGGTCCGGCGCGGCGGCGTGTTGTGGCCGGTGAGTTGGCGCGCGGCGCTGGACGCAATCACCACGGGACTGCGCGGCGCGTTAGACGAGCACGGTCCCAACGCCGTGGGTGTGGTCGGTTCGCCGAACACCACCAACGAGGACAACTACACGCTTCAGCGGTTTGCCCGCGCGGTGCTAGGCACAAACAACGTCTACAGCCAGGACAGCGGCCTGCACGCCACGGCCCGCACGCTGCGGGCGGTGTTGGGCAGCGAAGTAGGTCCGCATACGCAGAGCGAACTGCTTCAATCGGACCTGATTCTGGTCGTCGGTGCGGACATCGGCCAGACGCACAACGTGGTAGGGGCGCACATCAAGCAAGCAGCCCGCGACGCGGGACGCCAGTTGGTGGTGGCCACCCGGCTCGGCAGCGGCCTTGACGACTTCGCCACGATCTCAGCGCGCGTGCGCCCCGGCGGCGAAGCCGCATTCCTCAGCGCATTGGCCGACGCAGCAGATGACGTCACTGAGCAAGTAACCGGTATCGACGCCGCCGCCTTCGACGAAATCAGTCAGATTGTCGGCGCGGCCGGATCCGTTGCCGTTGTGTGGGACACCGGCGTCTGGACCCTAGGCAAGGCCGACAAGATTGCGCAGGCCGCCGCCAATCTGGCGCTGGCGCGGGACGGCGTGAAGCTGTTCCCGCTGGCCGAACGTGCCAACTCGGTCGGCACCTTCCGAGTCGGGATGGCCCCCGACCTCTTGCCCGGCGCCCGTCCGCTCGCGGATGCCGAAGCCCGCGGCGAAATAAGCGATGCGTGGGGCGTCGAGTTGAGCGAGGAGCCGGGATTGCCCTTCGCCGAATTCGTCGAGGGCCCAATGCGAGCGCTCTATGTGATGGGCGAGGACGTGGTCGGCGGCGCAGCCAACCCCAGCGGAGTAAGCGCCGCCCTGCGCGAAGCGGACTTGGTTGTCGCGCAGGACATCTTTATGAATGCGACGACGGAAGTCGCCGACGTTGTGCTGCCGGGAACCACGTTTGCCGAGAAGGGCGGGCACTACAGCAACTTTGAAGGCCGGCTGGGTCGGCTCGAACCGGCGATTCCGCCAGTGGGCGATGCCCGGCCGGACTGGGAGATCGTGGCGCGAATCGCGGCCGCGATGGGTGCCGACTTTGGCTGGCGCAGCCATGAACCCATTTCAGAAGAACTGGCGAGACTCTCCGTCGCCCCGTCCATTTCCGGATCCGGCCAAGCCGTTTCCGTGAACGGCGCCGACCTTCCCTCCGTCAACGGCGACCGGCTCGTACTGGCGACGGAGCAGCATCTCTACACGGCGGGCGTAGCCGGACGCCACGCCCCAAGCCTGACGTTGATGCTGCCGGACGCAGTGGCCGAATTGAACCCCGACGACGCCGTGCGCCTCCAGATCGCGCACGGCGACCGCGTACATGTGGCATCCGCGGGCGGCGAGGTCAACCTGAAGGCCATGGTCGCTCGACGTGTGCCATCCGGCGTCGTCAGCCTGCCCGACCGCTTCCTGGAAGCGGCGCCACGTCAGCTTGATCCACGATCCCCCGACGGCACCGCGGTTCGCGTGAGCAAGGCCTAGAAATGGATTTCTGGGCCTGGCTGATCTTGATCACGAAAGTCCTGGCGGTTTTTCTGCTGTTTGCGATCGGCGCGATGCCGCTGGTGCTGCTGGAACGCTGGATCCTCGGTCGCATGCAATCGCGCTACGGCCCGCACCGCGTAGGTTGGCGCGGCACGCTGCAGACCGCCGCCGACGGCCTGAAACTCGGGATCAAGGAAGACATGATTCCGGGCGAATCCGACAAGGGCGTGTACTGGTTCGCGCCGGTGATGATGGTCATGCCAGCCCTGGCGGCCTGGGCCATTGTTCCCTTTGGTCCCGAGGTCGAAATGGGACGGACCATCGGACTCTGGATCGCCGATCTCAATGTCGGAATCCTGTACTTCCTGGCCATGGGCTCGCTCGGCGTCTACGGCGTGGTCATGTCCGGCTGGTCGTCGAACAGCAAGTACGCTCAT
The DNA here is from genome assembly GCA_022821645.1 of Chloroflexota bacterium. Classification (GTDB taxonomy): domain Bacteria; phylum Chloroflexota; class UBA11872; order UBA11872; family UBA11872; genus UBA11872. The sequence goes on along the minus strand of JAJEDE010000025.1, from coordinate 301,226 downwards.
CTGGGTGCGCTGCGCTCCAGCGCGCAGGTCATCAGCTACGAATTGGTAATGGGGCTGGCCGTGCTGGCGGTCATCATCTACGCCGGCTCGCTAAGTCTGATTGACATCGTGAACGCGCAGGCCGGCCTATGGTTCATCGTTCCCCAGTTGATAGGCTTCCTGCTCTTCGTATTCGCGGCCGTAGCCGAGACCAACCGGGCTCCATTCGACTTGCCGGAAGCTGAGTCGGAACTGGTCGCGGGCTTCCACGTCGAGTACTCCGGCATGCGCTGGGCCTTCTTCTTCATGGCCGAGTACGCCAACATGCTGCTCATGTCGGCAATCGTCGCCACGCTCTTCCTCGGCGGTTGGCGCGGCTGGACGATTCCCGGGCTGGAAGCGCTCACCGGCGTGATCTGGTTCCTGCTGAAGTGCGGCGTGTTCATGTTCGGCTTCTTCCTGCTGCGTGCCACGCAGCCGCGCTTCCGCTACGACCAACTCATGAACTTCTGCTGGAAGATCTTGATTCCGATCGGCGTGGTGAATCTGCTCATCGCTGCCGGTCTACGGATGGCCTGGAGCTAGCGCATGCCCCTCGGTTCTGGCGTAATGAAGGGTCTCAAGACCATGCTGATGGTTACCGGCCGCAAGCCGGCGACCGTCCTCTACCCTGAGCAGCTGCGCGACATTTCGTACCGCTTCCGCGGTCAGGTCGGCATGCGTCGCGACGAAGTGACCGGCGGCATGACCTGTGTGGGTTGCGGCCTGTGCGAGACCGCCTGCCCTAATGACGTAATCCGCGTTGACACGAGCGAGAACGAGGACGGCACTCGGTTTGTTGACCGCTATCTGTTTGATGTCGGCCGCTGCGTGTTCTGCTACTTCTGCATCGAAGCTTGCCCGGTCGACGCGCTTCAGCGCACTCACGACTTTCACCTCATCACCGATGACCGGCGAGGTCTCCTGATCGACGGCGAGAAGATGATCGAGATCTACGAGCATGATCAGGCCAACCGGGAAGTCGAGCAGAAGAACATCGGTCCGGGCGCGGCTCTTGCGAATTGGTTCGAACGTGGCTGACGCGGATCGCAACGTGCGTTGGGCGCCTGGCTTCCGTCGTGCAGCGTTCGAGACTACGGAACTCCATGGCTGACAACCTCGAGACCACCGTCGCCTTCTGGTACCTGGCCATTGCGGCCGTTGGAGCCGGTGGGCTCATGCTGGTCGCGCGCAACCCCGTGCACTCGGCTATATCTCTCGTCATCGTGATCTTTCACGTAGCCGGCTTGTTTGTGATCCTGGGCGCCGGCTTCCTGGCCGTGGCCCAGATCGCCATCTATGCCGGTGCCATCGTCGTGCTGTTCCTCTTCACGCTGATGATGCTGGACATGCGGCGACTTCCGGAAGAACGAGTGACGCACCGCCAGATCTGGCTGGGCATACCCCTGGGAATCCTGCTGGCAATCGAAGGCGTCGTCGTAAGCGTCGGAACGCCGCAGATCAGCGAGTCGATCAAGGGCACGTTTCCGCCAGCCACCGTCTCCGAGCTTGGTGGGAGCACGCAAGCCTTGGCCGTGGCCCTGTTCAACGAATTCACGTTGCCGTTTCTTGGAGCGAGCGTGCTCTTGACGGCGGCGACCATTGGCGCAATCGTGCTGGCACGACGCGTCGAAGCACACGAGCAAGCCGACTTCCCCCAGGTGGCAAGCGGCTCGCATACGAACGAGACAGCGGCCGAGGCCGATACGGCAGAGCCCGTACTTGAAGAGTCCGCCCGATGATGCTCAACGGATTCCTGGTCGTAGGCGCGCTGCTGTTTGCGCTGGGCGCCACGGGCGTGCTCATCCGTCGCAATGCCATCGTCATGCTGATGTGCATCGAGTTGATGCTCCAGGGCGCGAACGTGACGCTGGCAGCTTTTTCTCGATACCTGGACGATCAGGCCGGCTTCGTGCTCGTCGTCTTCTCTCTAACAGTCGCGGCCGCGGAAGTGGCAATCGGACTGGCGATCCTGGTGGCTCTTAGCCGGGTGTACCCGGTTGTCAACGTCGACCAGCTCGACAGCCTGAGCGGGTGACGCGAGATATGGCACTTGTGAGGACGTCGGAATGCTAGACGCGCCCTGGATCATTCCCTTGCTGCCGCTGCTGGCCTTTGCGGCCAACGGCTTGGCGGGACGGCGCAATCCGCCTTGGACCGGCTGGGTGTCCACGCTGGCAATCCTCGGCTCGTTCGTGGCCACCGTGGTGCTCTGGATCCAGAGCACCGGCTCGGACAAGGACTCGTCGGTCCTTTACACGTGGGTCGCCAGCGGCGGCTTTGAGATCGAGATCGCGTTCCTGACCGACGCGCTCACGGTCGTCATGCTGCTCGTCGTCACCGGCGTAAGCACGCTCGTGTCCATGTACGCCGTCGGATACATGGACCACGACGCGAACAAGCCGCGGTTCTTCAGCTGGATCCCGCTGTTCGTGTTCAGCATGATCATGCTGGTCATCTCCGACAACCTGCTCCAACTCTTCATCTTCTGGGAGATGGTGGGGCTCTGCTCGTACCTGCTTATCGGGTACTGGTACGAGCGCGACAGCGCCAATGCGGCAGCCACCAAGGCTTTCCTGGTCAACCGAATTGGCGACTTCGGGTTCGCCATCGGCATCATCCTGGCCTTCCACGAATTCGGGACACTGCGCTACCGCGAGATCTTTGACGGGCTGGGTTCGGCGGACCCGCGCATGGTTACGGCCATCGCCTGCCTGCTTTTCATTGGCGCCATGGGCAAGTCGGCGCAGTTCCCGCTGCATGTCTGGTTGCCCGACGCCATGGAAGGTCCGACCCCGGTCAGCGCGCTGATTCACGCGGCAACCATGGTCACGGCCGGCGTTTACCTGGTCGCTCGTCTCAATCCCGTGTACTCCGCGGCGCCGGAGGCGCTGCTGCTGGTCGCCGCGGTCGGCACGTTTACAGCCTTCCTTGCGGCCACGATCGCCCTCACCCAGACCGATATCAAGCGCGTCCTCGCCTATTCCACCGTCAGCCAGCTAGGCCTGATGTTCCTGGCGGCCGGAGCCGGTGCATACACGGTCGCAATCTTCCACCTGGCCACGCACGCGTTCTTCAAGGCGCTCCTGTTTCTCGGATCGGGCAGCGTCATCCACGCAATGAATGACGAACAGGACATGCGGCAGATGGGTGGGCTGCGCAGCAAGCTCCCCGTTACCTACGCCACCTTCATCCTCGGTGGGCTCGCCTTGGCAGCTATCTTCCCGCTGGCTGGATTCTGGAGTAAGGACGAGATTCTGGCCTTGACACACCTCAAGGCGACATCCGATCCCGGATCCTCGCTGTCAACCGATCACGGCGCTGGGATCTTCTGGGTCTTCTATTTCACCGGATTGGCCGTCTCCGTCATGACCGCCTTCTACACGTTCCGAATGATCGTCAAGACGTTCCACGGGAAGCCCCGAAACCCCGAGTTGCACGCGCACGCGCATGAATCGCCTCGGGTCATGACCCTGCCGCTGATCGTGCTGGCAGCCGGGGCCGTACTCGCGGGCGCCGTGCTGGGCATTCCACCCGAGCACGGGATCATTCACGGCTACCTCAAGTACGCGGCCGGCATCGTTCACCTGGAAGGCGCGGGGCCGCCAGCGACGCTCGTCCTTGCACTGATATCCACCGTCGCGGCCGGTGGCGGCCTCTTGCTGGCACTGGGCGCCTACAGCCGGGGAATGGGCATTCCCGCGCTGGCACGGCGGATCCTGCCGGGCGCTGAGACCCTGTTTCGCCAGAAGTGGTACATGGACCACATTGGCGACGGATTCGCCGTGGCCTTTACCAAGGCCACGGCAATGATCTCCTGGGGGTTTGATGCGGGAGTGATCGACGGCATCGTCAATGGCGTCGGACACTTATCTCGCTTTACCGCCGGCCAGGTCCGGCGTTTGCAGACCGGACAAGCCCAGAACTATGCGCTGTTGATGGTGGTTGGTCTTGTGCTAACCGTGGGCAGCCTGGTGCTCTTTAGATGAACGGCAGCATGACAACCGGCGAAGCCGCCCTCGACTTCCCGCTCCTTTCACTGGCCCTGTGGCTGCCGCTACTGGTCGGCCTTCCGATCATTGTGCTGGCGCGCAGCCGCAACGCCATCGCCATCGGCGCGCTCATGGCCAGCCTGGCGCAGGCTGTGCTCGCCATCATCATCACGGTCACTTTCGACCACCAGGCCGCGGGCTATCAGTTTGTTGAGGAAGCCCCGTGGATCCCCGCGCTCGGCATCTCCTACAAGCTCGGCGTGGACGGCGTGTCCATCCTCATGGTCCTGCTGACAGGAATCCTTGGACCTCTGGTCGTGGCCGCCGGTTGGCTGACGATCCACCGGCGCGAGCGCGAGTTCTTTGCAGCGCTTATCACGCTCCAGACGGCCATGCTCGGCGTGTTCGTCACGCTCGATTTCATTCTCTTCTACGTCTTCTGGGAAATGGTCCTGATCCCGATGTACCTGATGATCGGCGTCTGGGGCCACGAGCGGCGCATCTACGCCACGATCAAGTTCTTCCTCTACACCTTCGCCGGCAGCGTTCTCATGTTGGTGGCCATCCTGGCCATCCGCTTTACTACCGGCACGTTTGACATTGAGGCAATTCCGGAAGAAATGGCTGGAGCCTCACAGGTGCTTCAACGATGGGTCTTCGTGGCATTCTTCCTGGGCTTTGCCATCAAGGTTCCCATGTTCCCGTTCCACACTTGGCTGCCGGACGCGCACGTGGAAGCGCCAACGGCCGGCAGCATGGTGCTGGCGGGCGTGTTGCTGAAGATGGGGGCTTACGGCTTCCTGCGCTTCCTGCTGCCGATGGCTCCTGACGCCGTCGACGAAGCCCGGGGGCTGGTAGTCGCGCTTTCGCTTGTGGCAATCGTCTACGGTGCGTTGGTGGCCATGGTGCAACCCGACCTTAAGAAGCTGGTGGCGTATTCCAGCGTGAGCCACATGGGCTTCGTCACGCTCGGCATCTTTACCGCCACGCAGACGGGCATTGATGGAGCACTGGTCCAAATGCTCAGCCACGGCGTCGTCAGCCCGGCGCTCTTCTTCGCGGTGGGAGTGATCTACGAACGCGCACACACTCGTCGGATTGACGAGTTGGGAGGTCTGGCACCGCGCATGCCCATCTACGCCACACTCTTCGGCTTTTTCATGCTGGCATCGCTTGGACTTCCGCTGTTGAGTGGCTTTGTCGGCGAGTTCCTGGTCCTGGTTGGCGCGTTTGACTACGCCACTGGTGTCGGAGTCCTGGCCGCCCTCGGCGTGATTCTGGCCGCTGCCTACATGCTCTGGATGTATCAGCGCGTGGCGCTTGGACGGCTGCGCAACCAGGCGCTGGCGACTATCCCCGACGTCAACCGCACCGAAACACTCACGTTCGTGGGTCTGGGCGTACTGGTCGTCTGGGTCGGGATTTTTCCGGACACGTTCGTGCGCCTCCTGAGCGCCACCACCGCCGGGCTGGCCGGGTAAACGATGATCGAACCTTCGGATATCGGATTCGTCCTTCCCGAGTTGACGGTGCTGGGCACCGCCTTGGCGCTTCTGCTCTGGGCCGCAATAACTCGCGGGGACCGGCGCTGGACGAGCGTCGGCCTGGCGCTTACCGGCAATGGTCTGGCCGCGCTGTTCATGTTCATGCGCGCGCCCGCCGACGACGCTGCTGTCCAGGTCTTTGCCGGGCAACTGGTCGTGGACGGTTATTCGACCTTCTTCCGCGCGCTGTTCCTGATTCTGGCGTCGCTGGCGATCGTGTTCGGCGCCCAGCGCTTCTCGACAGCGCCGCTCACGGATTTCGCCGCACTCCTTCAGTTCTCCTTGCTGGGAATGATGCTGCTGGTCGGTGCCGCCGACTGGGCCACCGCCTTCATTGCCATCGAGACCATGGCCGTTCCGGTCTACGTGATGGTTGGCCTTACACGTTTCCGCCGCGAGTCGTTGGAAGCCGCCATGAAGTACTTCGCGCTGGGCGCTTTCGCGTCGGCCATCCTCATCTATGGCATAGCCTGGACATATGGCTTGACCGGTACCACGAGCCTGGCTGAAACGGCTGCCGGGATCACGGCTCATGGAGACACTCTCTGGACGCTGTTCGCGTTGGGCCTGATCCTGGTCGCGATGGGCTTCAAAGTCGCGGCCGTGCCGTTCCACGCCTGGACGCCGGACGCCTACCAGGGAGCTCCGACGCCCGCTGCCGCGTTCATCTCGGTTGGACCTAAGGTCGCGGCCATGGCGCTGCTGGCGCGCGTCGTGACGCTGGCGTTTGAGCCGCTGGCCGCCAATATCGCAATCGCGCTGGCCGTCATCGCCGCCGCGACGATGATCCTTGGCAATCTGGCCGCTATAGCCCAGAACGACGTGAAGCGACTGCTCGGATACTCCAGCATCGCGCACACTGGGTACATGCTGGTCGGATTGGCTGCGGTCAGTCAGACCGAAGAGACCGCAACTTTCGTCGGTATCCCGTCGGTACAGTTCTATGGCTTCGTCTACGCGTTTATGACCTTTGGGGCGTTTGCCGTGGCGTACGTCGTGGAGACGCAGACCGGCAGCAACGACATCTCGGCGTTCCGAGGCCTGGCGCAGCGTTCGCCGCTGCCGGCGGTGGCTATGGCGGTGTTCATGCTGTCATTGACCGGCGTACCGCCGCTTTCGGGCTTCCTGGGCAAGCTCTACATCCTGCAGTCGGCGGTTGACGCCAACTTTGGCTGGCTGGCCGTGGTGCTGGTGATTACCTCGGTCGTTTCGGCGTTCTACTACCTGCGGGTCGTCGTGATGATGTTCATGCAGGACGCCGACGAGGGCGTAGCGGCCGACGCGAGTTCCGTACCAGCGTCGGCGATCGTGGCGGACACGCATTCGGCGGTTATCGCCGCTACGGCGGGCGCGACGGTGGCGTTTGGAATCGTTGGCGGCGGCCTGCTGACGTGGGCGCAGTCCGCCGTAAACAACGGACTGCTCTAAAGCCCTCGTCCCAACTGGCGCCACGCCGGCCGGCCGAGCCAGAAGGTACGGCGACCGAAGCGGGTCTTTCTAACGACCGGCGCTAGGCGTGATCGTTGATGTAGTTGACCGCGTCGGTAATGGTGAGGATCTTCTGGGCATCCTCGTCCGGAATCGTCAGGTCGTACTCGTCCTCGAGCGCCATGATCAGTTCGACCTGATCTAACGAGTCGGCGTTCAAGTCGTCCACGAAGCGCGAGTCTGCGGAGATCTCATCCGCCGGAACATCGAGCTTGTCCGAAACAACAGCAATCACACGGTCAACCGTTCCCACGGAGTCCCTCTCTTCGCATGCCGGCGCTGCTCACGAGAGCGGCGGCGATGGCGGCTTTCAAGACGTCGTACCAGATGAAGATTCCGGCGCCGGCGGACCAAGCCTTGCCCCATGGGTTCAACTCGTCCGTGGCAAGTACATAGTAGATAGCCAGATGGTTTACGCCAAAGAGGTAGATGAATGGCACTCCCGCCAGGGCCGCCAGGAGATCGATCCGAACGAAGCGGATGATCGCGCCACGGCTGCCGTCGATCGTCGCGTCGAATCGGGCGTGAAGCGTCTGAGAGGTCATGCCGACCACGAACGCCGCAACGATAAACCCGTAGATGTAGCCAGCGGTCGGGGTAAGGAAATAGGCCGGACCTCCGCCGCGCGCAAAGACAGGCAGTCCGGCGAAGCCCATGACGGCGTACAGCAACATCGCAGCAGCACCGCGCCAGGGACCGAGGAGAAGCCCTGTGAGCAGGACGAAGAGGACCTGGAGGGTGTACGGGACTGGATCGGCCTCGATCTTGGCCTGCGCCGCCGGAATCATGAGGAGGGCGAATACGACGATGAGTACGCCGTCGGACAGGGCCTGCCGCGGCGCCAGTTCCGCAACGCGTCGGCCAACCTGCACGCTCACTGTTGCCTCGCCTTTCCGGGGTCAAATCGGGCTTGGCTCATCACGATCCGGCGCCAGTATCCACGATGATCAGGGATTGTCCGGCTGCGATGGTATCGCCATTCTCGACGAGCACGGCGACCACCTCGCCAGAGTGGTCGGTGGTGATCTCGTTGAAGACCTTCATGGCTTCCACCAGGCCGATGGGATCGCCTGCGGAGACCTGGGCCCCGATACGCACGAACGGATCGGCGCCTGGGCGCGGCGAGCCGTAGTAGGTGCCCGCCAAGGGCGAGGTGATGGGGGTTCCGGACGGCGGGGGCGCAGGTGAGGGAGCCGCAGTTGGAACCAGCGCGGGTGCGACGGCAGCCGCGCCGGCATCCGGGCGACGCACCGCCACCCGATCGTCGCCGATGCGGATTTCGAGCTCGGATAGATCGAGCCTCCGCATGGCATCGACCACCGCGCGGACGCGTCGGGAGTCACTCTCGTCGGCGTCGCGATCACCCGGGTTCGAGATTGGGCCGACCGCCTAGACCGCGCCGACGATGAGGGTGGCGTTGTGGCCGCCGAAGCCGAAGCTGTTCGACATGGCGCACGTAACCGGCGTTTCGCGAGCCCCGTCAGTCACGTAGTCGAGGTCGCACTCGGGGTCGGGCGTCTCGTAGTTGATCGTCGGGGGAATCACGTCGTCGCGAAGCGCCTTGATGCAGAGCATGGCTTCGACCGAGCCGGCGGCCCCGATGAGGTGGCCCATCATCGACTTGGTGGAGCTCACAGGAGCCGTCGAGCCGTTGCCGTTGAACACCTGCTTGACGGCGTTGGTCTCGGCGAGGTCCCCCGACGGGGTCGACGTGCCGTGGGCGTTGATGTAGTCGATGGCCGAAGCGTCGAGGCGAGCATCGTCCAGGGCGCCCTGCATGGAGCGGGCGGCGCCATCACCGGCGGCCGGGGGCTGGGTGATGTGGAAGGCGTCGGAACTGAGGCCGTAGCCGAGGATCTCGGCGTGGATGGGCACGCCGCGGGCGCTGGCGTGTTCGTAGCTCTCCAATACGAAGACCCCGGCTCCCTCGGCGGCAACGAAGCCGTCGCGGTCCTTGTCAAAGGGGCGCGAGGCGTGTTCGTAGTCGTCGTTGCGGGTGCTGAGGGCGCGTCCGGCGCAAAAGCCGGCGAGGCCGATCGGGCCGATGGCGGCCTCGGTGCCGCCGGCCAGCATGACGTCGGCGGCACCGCGCTTGATGGTGGCGGCGGCCTCGCCGATGGAGTGGGCGCCGGTGGCGCAGGCCGTGACGATGGCGATGTTCGGCCCACCGATGCCCAGGTCGATGGCGACCAGGCCGGCGGCCATGTTGGCGATGACCTCGGGAATCATGAATGGGGAGATGCGGGAGGGGCCGCGGTCGCGGAGGGTGTGGACCTGCTGCTCCAGTACCAGCAGACCGCCGATGCCGCTGCCGATGAAGCAGCCGATACCGGCACGGTTGTCGTCGGTGATTTCCAGGCCGGCGTCGGCCACGGCGTCGCGGGCGGCAATGATGGCGAACTGGGCGAAGCGGTCGGTGCGGCGGGCGAGGCGGCGGCCGAGGAGGGCGTTAGGGTCCCAGTCCTTGACTTCGCCGGCGATCCGGCAGCTGAAGCCGGTGGTGTCGAAGGACGTGATGGGGCCGATGCCGTTCTGGCCGTCGAGGGTGGCGCGCCAGGTGTCCTCGTCGGTTGACCCGAGGGGCGTGATGGCGCCGATACCTGTGACGACGACCCGCGTGGACATGCAGTCTCCGATCACCGCAGGCCGCCGAGAGGGGGGCCTGCTGCGCTGATGAACGAGTGTATCAACGCGGCGGCGGAGGGCCGAAAACGGGGCGGTTTCGCGCGTATAAGAGTTTTTTCCAAAAAACTCTTGAGGCGCCGCGGGGCGTCGTTGGGCCGGTTTCGGGGCGAGGGGAGACCGGAAAATCGGGGGTCGGATTGGACCGGCGTGACGGGGATGGCCACCAGGGCGCGGCCGGGCGAGGGGGCGGCGGCGCCGGGGGGTGGGCGGTGGGGACGTGGCATCCGGGAAACTGCTTGCGTGGACATCAGGCTTAGTGTACACTTCACGAGAACAGGAGGCAAGCAGTGAGTCCGCAAGCGTTCGGCGAGGGACGGTGCGCGGCTTAGTGGTTGCCCGGAATGTGGCCGGATTCAGACCGGCCTCAACGAAAGAAGGAGCGCATGCCAGGAACATGCCCGGTTTGAGGCCGAGCCGTTCGGAGCTTGGGGCCGTTGGCGGTCCGGCGCGTGGTTGGCGGCCGGCGCGCGGTAGTCGCGTTGGGCGGCTCTCGGCGGCTATGCTCGCCGGTGGACGTTGCTGAACGTTCCAAACCACTGGAGCCTTGCGTGAGCCGTGCAGCGACGATAACCGGCTGGGGGATGAGCGTTCCCCGGCAGGTTCGCACCAACGCGGAACTTGAGCGCCTGGTGGCCACGTCGGACGAGTGGATCGTGTCGCGCACCGGCATCCGCGAACGCCGGATCGCCGCCGACGGGGAATCCACCTTCACGCTGGCGCTGGAGGCCTCGAAGCAAGCGTTGCAGGTGGCGGACGTGCATCCGAACGACATCGACCTGGTGGTGGTGGCGACGCTGACACCGGAGTACGGCTTTCCGGCAACGGCCAGCCTGGTGCAGGACGCGCTTGGCGCCCGGGGCGCCGGCGCATTCGACCTGAACGCGGCTTGCGCAGGCTTCGTGTACGGACTGGCCGTGGGCCGCGGGCTGATCGAGTCGGGGACGCACCGGACCATCCTGATGATCGGGTCGGACACGATGTCGCGGGTGGTGGACTGGACGGACCGCTCGACCTGCGTGCTGTTCGGCGACGGCGCGGGCGCGGTGGTGATGCAGGCGACGGACGGGCCGGGCGGAATCTTCAGCACGGTGCTGGGATCCGATGGGGCCGGGGCGCCGCTGCTGATCCAGCCGGCGGGCGGCAGCCACCAGCCGGCGACGGTGGAGACGATCGAGTCCGGGGCGCACTACCTACAAATGAACGGGCGCGAGGTGTATAAGTTCGCCGTGACGGCCACGGCCGAGGCGGCGCGTCAAACCATGCTGGACACCGGCCTAGGCCCAGACGACGTGGATCTATTCATTCCGCACCAGGCCAACCTGCGCATCATCAAGTCGGCGGCGCGAGGCGCGGGCATCCCCATGGAGCGGGTCTTCGTGAACGCGGACCGCTACGGGAACACGTCGGCCGGATCCATTCCCATCGCGCTCTGCGAGGCGCTGGAGTCTGGACGGATCCAGGCGGGGGACCGGGTGGTGATGGTTGGCTTCGGGGCCGGGCTGGCCTGGGCATCGGCGGGAATCGAGTGGACGGCGGCGACGGTGAAGTTGAAGGCAGTGGCGGCCGCGGCAGCGAGCGCGGGGTAGCGTTAGCTCCAGGTCACGGCATTCGCGGCACGAACGTCTCGATACCGGCGGTCGCGCGTGAGTCGCCGCCCAGCGTGGTGAGCGCAAAGTCGTCCGCAGTCACGATGGTCTCCGGCGGAATCAGGCCGCGCTCGCGGAACACTGTGCCGCCGCGAACGTCGGCTTCCAGTCGATCGCGCACGATCCGGTTCGGGCAGAGGAGCAGGAAGCGCTGGACATCGTGGGCGAGCCGCAGCCAGACCATCACGGCGGCGATCAGCGCGGGCTTGCCGCCGTCGGCCTTTCGCCAAACCTGCGGCCCTTAGACCTCGGCTTCGTCAAGCAACCCGTCGTAGTACTCGAACATCGCGACGGTCGTAATCTCCGCCGTTGACGGCTCGCCCTGGGGCAGGTCGCCGCGCGCATCGCGCCACGGGGCCTCCAGATGGGTCAACGTGCTGAGATCATGGGCGCTCATGTTTCCGTAGTCTTCCAGAACGACGTCAACCGACTTGGCCTCATTCGGCGCCAGGTTCGCGGCGTCGCCGTCCCAGCTATCGAGCTTGAAGCGGCCCCGATGCTGCTGGTAGATGGCGGGCACGATCGGGCCATTGGCCCACGCCTCGATACGTTCGTCGAAGAGCGGCTCCTCGTCCCACACGAGGTGCCACGCCTGGGCGTAGTAGAGCAGCTTGTGCAGCTTCATTGCGGTCATCGCTCCGTGCTTTTCAAGCACGTATGCCGCTGCATCGGCCACGCTGGCCATCGGTTCCTTCCTTCAGGAGCAACTTCCATTGGCACCCGGCGTGCCGAGCACCGTCCACATCCGCCACACTCAGATTATGGCACGGTGTCCAGACGCGGCTTGCCGGCGTACCGTGCGCGGCTGGGCCATACAACCTCTATGCGACCGGCCCACATACCTTCGCCGCCTTTTTCGTCCTAGACCTTGCAAGCCACGGTGAACGCGCCGCCGCGGGAATCGAGTGGACGGCGGCGACGGTGGGGTTGAAGGCGGTGGCGACCGCGGCGGCGAGCGCGGGGTAGCCGTCTTTCAAGAGGTCACGATCTCAGCAAGCCTGTGTAGGCAAAGCCTGCTTGTGCGGCGCACGGCTGAAATTGGTCAGATTCCGTCGTGGCAGGAATCCGCAGCAGGTCCGGGCGGCTGGGTGTCGAAGGGCAGAGCCAGCCTCGCTTCGGCCTGAGCATGCTCCCCATGTTTGTTGCTTGCTCGCACCGAGGTCATCCCCAAAGCGAGCCAGGGATTCTCTGCAAAATTTGGTGGACACCAGCATTGGCACCCGCGCCCTTTCCCCTGTATCACCTAGACGTCTCGCGGCAGATGTGAACGTCTAGCTGGCTGAGCGGACATTCCAAGTGGCGCAATCTTCGGTGTCCAGCGCCAGAATGCTCGGGCCGAGCGGTTCGGACAATTGAGCCCATTGACTTCGCCCGACGCAATCTCGAACTCTTCGGAAGTCGCCACTGGCTCGCTGCGCGCAGTCTCGGCAAATTGGTCAGGTTGAATCTCTCGGCAGTGTTGCGGGAAATGACAGGCGGCGCATGCCGTCCTTATGCTGTCGCCGCGCCTGGGCGAGCGTAGTGGCGATAGCACGAACCGATGGGTGAGCGTCTTGACCCTCCAGAGCCAAAGACAGTGTCGACAGATGCGTCAGCAGAGATAGACACCGTAGACGCGGCGGTTGCGCGCTGGCAGAGCCAGTTGCTGCAGTTGAACCGCAGCAACAACCTGCTCTACTTCAAAGGAAACACCTCACCCAAAGATCCGAAGTCGGGCCGACGAGCCACCATCCGCTGTGTTCCCATCAGTCGATTCAACCCTGACGGAATCGATGACTATTTGCAGCGTGCGCGCAGAGGTCGAACTTTCGATTACGCGCGACGTCGTCGCCGTCGGCGCGGCACGGCGCTCAAGCCGGCAACTTCCGAACCGGTGGCGGCGGACGCGGACATTGAGCTCGTGCCCGGTGATCTGACAGCGGACGTCGAGCCGCTGGCGCTGCAGCGGGTGCTGCTGCGTTTCCTGCGCAAAGAGCGGGAGTGGATGGAAGAGCAGGGAATCAATGTGCTTTTCCTGGCGGCCGGGTTTCTTGAGTGGATCGACGAGGACCGCGAGCGAGCCAAGGCACCGCTTCTGCTATTGCCGGTTGACCTGCAGCGCTCATCGCCCGGCGAACCGTTCGTGTTGCGGCGTGAGGACGACGACGCCACGGCCAATGCCACCCTGCGCCACAAGCTTCGAGAGTTCGAAATCACGCTTCCCGAATTTGATCACGAAACGTACGAGGACTACCTGCGCGAGGTTTCGGAGCTCATAGTCAAACGCGACGGCTGGCGAGTTACCCATGAGGTGGTGCTGTCGACCTTTCAATACACAAAGCTCGCGATGTGGGAAGACCTGGACCAAATGCGAAGCGTGGGTGTGACGCACCCGCTGGTTCGCCGACTCGCTGGGGAACCGCTGGTGCTCAATTCTGACGGGGCCACACCGCGTGGTGCTTTCCCTGCTGACTCTGAGCTCGCCGGTGGGCGGCTTGATGACATGCTCAATGTTCGACAGGAATTCGTGGTGTTGCCCGCTGACCATAGTCAGCTACGCGCCGTCGCAGCTTCTCGCGACGGCGCAAACCTGGTTATTCACGGGCCGCCCGGAACCGGCAAGAGTCAGACCATCGTCAATATAATTTCCAACTTACTCGCCCACGGGAAGCGAGTTCTATTCGTCAGCGAAAAGAGCGTGGCGCTGGATGTGGTCAAGGACCGACTTGATTCAGAGGACCTCGGCGTATTCTGCCTGGACATGCATAGCGATAGGGCAAGTAAGACATCCGTGTATGAGCAGTTACGGAGTTCAATTGAAGCTAGTGGACAAGTCACGATATTCGACTATGGTTTCGCGGAGTTAGAGGCCAACAGAAGAACGCTAAACAAGGTCGTTCGCGCTCTGCATGAACCTCGACGGCCGCTGGGGCGCAGTGTTTACGAGATTCACGGTGAATACGCGCAATTGCGTGATCTACCGGACGTGGAGTTCCGGGTGCCGGGCGCGGCGGCCATTGATGAGCCACACCTCAGAGAGGTGCGATCAGTGGTAGACCGCATCGCACGCCGACCAGACGAGTTCCGCGAGCTTGAAAGGTCCAAATGGAATCTGTTGAAACCGCTCACTAGCTCGGTTGGACTCGCGGATCGACTCAAGCGCGACGCCAACACTGTGCGCGAGGCTCTCGGTCGCACAGAAGCCTCGCTCAAGGAACAAGCTGCTCTTATAGGTACGCCAACTCCGGCGGATCTTGACGAAGCGTCCAATCTGCGTGCCATAGCCCTTCACCTCAGTGAGAAGCCGCGCGTGCTCCGGCACTGGCTGAGCAAAGACACTCGGGCCAAGCTGCGCCGGGTCGCCTCGGAGCAGCGCGAGCAACAGCGGCAAGCTCTTGCGCTTGCTGAACGCACAGGAAAAGCCTTCGGTGGGGGAGCGCCTGCGCTTGACTACCAGCAACTGTCGCGTTCGATACGCCCTGTCCCCGGCGAGATTCGGGCTTTGCACCAAGCGTTTGGATCAGGATGGTCAGCGTGGCTGATGCCAGACCCCAGGCGGTTGCTGGACAGCACAGCTAGGGTGCACGCTGATGCGGCTGAATTTGTGGCATTGCTCGACGAGCTTGCGAGCAAGATCGGAGCCGATTCAACGACAGGCTCGTGGCTCGAATCGTCGCGTGCGCTTGGTTTTGCACGGGAGGTCGTCGCGACAGGTACAGTGCCGGCAACGTGGCTCGACCTAGACCACATCGGGGGTTTGAAAGACCGGGTCGTTGTCGCGAGCCTGGCTGAAAAGACTCTAGCAACAGCCGAAGCCGAGCTCGCCGTTAGTTTCGACTTGGAACTAGCGAATGAAGTCGACAGCGAAGCGCTAGTTCGATTCCACGCGGACTATCGAAGTGATTTGCAGCGGCTGATCGGCAATGCCTCGCTTGAGGTGAGCGAACCTCTACATGCTGCCGCCGTCGCTCTGACGGAAACACTGGCGCAGCTCGCAAGCCTTCTGGGTTCAGATCTGTCTGCGAACTCATGGCGATGGACTGTGCACGTGCTTGAATCTGCACGTGATCTGGACTTAGACCTGCGTGACATGGGTGTTGTGCCAGAGGCATGGCTGGAGAGTGACCGGCTAGAAGAGATCAAGCGTCTAGTTCACAACGCCGGCTCAGCTCATGAGGCGCTGCATAACGCTGAATCCGGCCTGTTCGAGGAATTTGATCCGGAGTTGCTTGAGGCTGTGGACGACCACCTGCTGCACCGCTTACGTGTCGACCATCAAAGCAAGATTCGGCGATTGCTCAGTGGGGCATGGCGGCGCGATCAACGACTACTCAGGAGCCACGCGAAGGTTCCACAGAGCTTTTCGGTTGACGAGGCTCTGAACGCGGTTCAGCGCGCGTTAGAGGTCCAGAAGCTTCGTGGCAACTGGGACACGGCGTATGCCGCGGTTGAACCACTGCTCGGTCCCTACGCCAGTGGGCGGGAAACCGACTGGAGTCAGCTTCAGCAGTTAGTCGACCAGACCGCACATCGATTGATCGAGTGGCCCTGGGAACCCGCCGCCCTCCGAATCCTCTTGACGGACTTCAAGGCTCGTCAGGATCTGCGACAGACAGCGGCCCGAGCTCAGTCTGACAATCGCGAGCTGCAAAGCGCCCTGCGCTCTGTACGCCAACACAGACTTGATGAGGAGAGTGTTGGTCCTGCGGGTGTGGAAGCGATAACCAAGAAGGCAAACACGGCGCTCGCCCTGCTCGGGAACTACACCAAGACACCAGCGCCGGTAACCGTGAATGAAGGACTTGAAGCGACTCAGCGCGCGGTGGCGATTCGAGAGCTTCGCGCACGTTGGAGTGATGCCTATTCGGACATCGAACCACGCATTGGCCGACACGCGCGCTCCAGAGAGACGGACTGGGTAGAACTCGAAACCTCACTTGGCCGAGTACAAGACCTCCTGATTAGCTGGCCATGGAATCTGGACCAGCTAAGTGTGTTGCTCACGAATCAGACGACGCTGAGCGCATTAGACGGCACACAGCAGGCAACTCGAAAGAGGCTGCAGTCACTCAAAGACTCGCTGCAAGACCTGGACTCGGCTTGCCTGGACCTCAAAGAGCTCGGCCCATTGGGTGTCGTCGAAGCGGTGCAGGAAACAATCCCGGCACTTATGCGGTTGGAGAAAGTCGCGCGCCCGGTCGTCGAGAGGTTCGCCACCGCGCCGGCGGACTGGCAGTCGTTTGGCGACCTCACTGATGACCTTGCGCGTCTTCAGAGTATCGAGCAGGTCGAACGTGAATCTCGAGACGCGCTTCGTCAGGATTTTGGCGAGTGGTTCAGAGATCGTTCCACCGATTGGGATGGCGTCCTTGACGCAATTCACTGGTGCCAGATCCTCATCGACACGGCAGGTCACCGCCTAAGTGAACGCCTGAGCGAACTTGTCTGCGCGGAGGCAATGCCCATCGATCCAGTTAGAGTTGCAGAGGCCATTAGATCACTTCAGTCGGCATATTCCAGCGATTTGGGGGTGCTAGGTAAGCGCTTCGACGTCGCGGCTTCACCGTGGCAGTCCTGGGAAGCGGCGCCTTTCGCCGAGTTGTCGGCTTGGATCAAGGCTATCCATCGAGACGCGGATAGCGCGGCAAATTGGATTGAATTCAAGCTTGCTGCGGACGACCTTGACCGCACCTTTGGCTCGGATACGGTTCATCGAATCCGGGAAGCAACCAACGACGCGTCATTGGTTCCTGGGATTGTAAACCGACGCCTGTTCGCGACGTGGCTTGATGCCGTCTCGGGGCAGGACTCCAGGTTGAGAGACTTTACGGGGCGAGATCACGAGGCGATTAGGTGCGACTTTCAGACTCTTGATCGCCAGCTTCCCCGAGTCCTACGCGAGCGAGCCCGCATGGACCTCTTCGAGAAGTATCCCAAGTCACGAACCGGCGTGACACGCTCCGGTCAACTCGGCGTCCTGCGAGGCGAGTTGACGAAGCGGCGCCGCCAACTCTCGGTACGTCGCTTGCTTGCTGCAGCGCCGCAGCTCATCCAAGCATTGAAGCCCTGCTTCCTCATGAGCCCTCTGGCCGTTAGCCAGTACCTGGAGCGCACAGGCGCAGCAAGCGCAAACCTTCACTTCGACACCGTCGTGTTTGACGAGGCGTCGCAGGTGTTGCCGGAGGACGCGGTCCCGGCAATTTCACGGGCGAATCAGACAATCGTCGTCGGGGACCGTCGGCAGTTGCCTCCGACCACGCTGTTCCAGCATCGCTACGAGCACGAGGATGATGACGACGACGGCGACGACGAGGAGACCGACTGGTTTGAGGGGCGCGAGAGCATTCTGGATGTGATGGTGGGAATGGTGGGCAGCGGTGTCGCCGAGCACTATCTCGGGGTCCACTACCGCAGCCGCCACGACAGCCTGATTCGTTACTCGAACCACTATTTCTATGACGATCGGCTCTTGACGTTTCCCAGCCCTCGTAAGCCGGCTGCTCATGGCGTCCAGGCCGTCTACCTGCCGGATGGCCGCTACGAGTCCGGCGGCTCGCGGACGAACCGAATAGAGGCGGAGAGAGTCGTTGAGTTGGTCTTCGAGCTTCTTCGAACACGACCGAAATCCGAGAGCATCGGGGTCGTTACGCTCTCCCGGGCCCAGGCGGATTTAATCGAAACACTCATCGACGAAGCGCGCGAGTTCCATCCGGAGTACGAAGATCAATTCGCACGAGAGCGGCAGGAGCGGTTTTTTGTCAAGAATCTCGAGAACGTCCAAGGTGACGAGCGCGATCACATTCTCTTATCCGTGTGCTATGGACCCACAGAGTCCGGACAGATTTACAACCGTTTCGGTCCGATTAACAACGAAGGCGGCGAGCGCAGGCTAAACGTAGCAGTGAGCCGGGCACGCCGGTCGATGACGATTCTGCATTCGCTGAAGCCGGAGGACATCACATCGGAGAGCCGGGGTGCACGTCTGCTCAAACGATACTTGGAGTTCGCTCGGAGCCCAGACTCCGCGCTCGGGCAGGCGGCAGCTGATAATGGCCAAGTCAATACCGAGAGCCCATTCGAAGAGTCCGTGCGACGTGCGCTGGTCCAGCGCGGTCATCGGGTTGCTACCCAGGTTGGCGTGGCTGGCTATCGGATCGATCTGGCCATCCAAGCCGAGGATGGAGAAGGCTATGCCCTGGGCATTGAATGTGACGGGGCGACGTATCACAGCGCCCCGGCCGCGCGTGACCGGGATTGGCTGCGTCAGTCGGTATTGGAGGGCCTGGGCTGGAGGATCCATCGCGTTTGGTCGCGGGCGTGGATACAGAATCCGCAGCGTGAACTTGACGCGATAGAGCTCGCGCTGAACGAGGCAGATTCACCGGGGAGTGTTTCCGAGGATCCGCAAGCCGGCACTCAAGTCGAGGTCGACTCAGACGACGCCAGCGAGAAACAGCTGACTGAGGATTCGGGCAACGATGAGACAGAAGATAAGCAGGACAGCAATTGCCAGGGCGAGGTTGAGCCTGACGAGACAGGTGAGGGAATCGCCCTGTTCGATGCCTATTGCGAAGCCGATCTGACGACGTTTCGAGTCGGCTCAGAGCTTCGGCTGGAGAGCATCTCGAGGCTGTGCGAATTGATAACCGAGGTGGTGCGCGTTGAGGGACCGGTGCACCGCGACATCGTTTTGGAACGCGTTCGGCGACGATTCCCGGCGAGTCGCATGCGCGGCGCGACGCGCCAGCGGTTTCTCAACGCAATCCGTAGGGCGGCGCACGTCAACCTAACGTGGCTGCCTGAGGAAAAGTCAGGGGCGGCAGCTCAATATCTGTTTCTGATGGATCCTGCCAACGCAGAATCCATAGCACCGCGCGCGCCTGCGAGTGATGACACGCGGCGAAGAGTCGAGCACATTTCGCTGGCCGAATTGAAGGCCGGGATCCTCGTCTGCGCGGAGATGCTGTACGGGGCGGGGCGTGAAGACCTGATTGCAGAAACAGCACGGCAATTTGGCTACCGGAGGACGGGCAAAGACATCGCGCGACGTATCGGAAAGGCCGTTGACCAGCTTGTACACGCCGGGAAACTGAAGGGCGATGACCAGATGCTTACGGTCGCGGAATAGTCCCTGCCCTATTTCTCGACCTGGTCGCCTTGGCCGATCGAGAACGGTAGTCCTTGCTCAATGCGGTTCTGGGGACGGTGCAAGAAAGGTCCTTAGACAGAGCCGGGATCAACGCTTCAAATGGTCTCGGGCAGGCAGACCGCCGCCGGCCAGTCGGGCGCGCAGTGCGGAATGAGGCGTGCCCACATATTGTCTCCAGCAAAGGATCGGGATCGGCGAATCAAGTGCGGGGCATGGCTGGCCTGGGCATCGGCGGGGATTGAGTGGACGGCGGCGACGGTGGGGTTGAAGGCGGTAGCGGCGGCGGCGGCGAGCGCAAGTTAGCTGCGGGGTTCAGGGAGTCGATCTGGCAGGGGCGGAGACGGTAGGGAGCGACGTCTACCGGCGGATTCCCTTAGCTGAGCGGTGCCTCAGGGATGCCTCGGAGCCGTGAGATTCGCAGTTGAAGTTTTCGTGACCGCATCGCAGCTTGGCCTAGGGCGTCGAGTGGATGCGGCACGTGGAGGGGGGAGGCGTTCGCTAGGCGCAAGGACTCGCGAATGACCCGGCGTCAGTTGCTGCGAATCGCCGGCGGGTTGGGCGTAAGCGCAGCGGGCGTTGCGGCGCTGGCGGCCTGCGGCGAGGCCGAGCCTCAGATCATTACAAAGGAAGTCCCGGTCGAGAAGATCGTCCGCGAGACCGAGGTCAGGGAAGTCCCAGTTGAACGGACCGTGACGCAAGAGAAGGTCGTGACCCAGCAGGTCGAGGTGCCGGTCGAACGCGTCGTGACACAGATCGTCGAACGCGAGACGGTCGTCGAAAAAGTCGTCACCCGCGAAGTTCAAGTCATGGTGGAGGCCCAGCCCGAACAGCGAACCGTGAAGATCGAATTCGCCACTGATCACACGTCCGCTCCCCGTGGGAAGGCGATGAGTTGGGCGATCGAGCGATTTGCGGTTGAGCGGCCCGACATCAAGATCAAGTTCATCCCGCAGAACCACATTTTTTACGAGAAGATTGCGATCGAGGCCGCCGCAGGGACGCTGTCTTAGGTGAACCTGCTCAACGGCGGTACGTATCAGCGGCACATCGAAGGTGAATCGTGGCTCCTTATCAACGACCTGCTGGACAAAGCGCTTGTCGGTGAAGCCGATCCGGTACAGTCCATGCTCGATGCCGGGGAAAAGGTCAACCGCATGCTGGCCCGCTGGCAAGAGCAGCTGGACAAGGGCGACGTGCCGCGCTAGTCGGCAGCGGTCCGCGACGTGCTGGACCTGATCCGCTGGTAGGTCCAGGTTGTGACCTGGAGGTGTGGTAATGGCGACGTATCGTGCGGCAATCCTGGGTGTTGGCCCTCGTGGCCTCAAGCACGGCCGCGCCTATCGTCAGCACCCACGTATCGACCTCGTGGCGCTGTGTGACATGGACGCCGCACGGCTGGCGCACGCCTCGCAGGAACTCGGCGTGGAGCGGACGTATGGTGACTACCGAGCGATGCTCGACCGGGAGGACCCCGACATTGTCAGCATTCCCACACGCACCGATCTGCATGCGCCGTTGACGATGGGGGTTTTGGCGCACCGACCGCCGCGCGCGATCGATGTGGAGAAGCCGATGGCCACCAGTCTCGACGATGCCGATCGCATGGTGGCTGCGGCGGCTCGAACCGGCACGCTGCTCGCCGTTCACCATCAATTCCGCTGTACGCCACCTTTTCGAGTAGCCACGCGCATGATCGAGGCCGGTGAGATCGGACCGATCACGACGATCAAGCTCCGGGGCAAGGGCTACTACGGCGGTTATGACCTCATGAACATCGGGACCCACCGCCTGAATGGCACGCGCGCTTTCCTTGGCCGGGCGCGCAGCGTCTCGGCCATCTGCACCACCGCTGGCGAACCCACCGGTCCGGAAGGCGTGATCGCCGGACCGTATGGCTTTGGGTGGATTGCGGGCGAGAACATCTCGGCGGTGTATGACTTCGAAGGTGGCGGGACCGTATTTGCCGAGTTTCACCGGCGCAGCGAGTCCAACCGCGGCTGGGGCCACATCAAGATCTACGGCGAAGACGGCGCCATCTGCCTCTACAACCAAATGAACATGCAGGTGCGCCGCGGGCGCGACTGGCGGGTTGAGGACGTCAACTGGGAATTGCTGGCGCTTACGCCCGCCGACCGAATCCTGCACGGGGTGGACTACCTGGATGAGCCGGGAGGCGATTTGTGGATGGCCGATGAGACGGTCCATGCGCTCGATCAAGATCGACCGCACGAGAACAGCGGCGAAGAAGGCCTGGCCGTGATGGAGATGCTGCTGGGGGCGTGGGAATCGCATTTCACCGAGCGCCGAGTGCAATTTCCGATGGGTCGAGGCGCACATCCATTGCTGCAGGCGCGGACGCAGGCCGGCTTGGGTGAGCCGGATCCGGCGCCGATGGACCTACGCTATCCAGAGTGGCTTCCACGGGAACTGGCCCGAATCGGCGCGGATCACTAGCGGACAAGGGTCAGATCCAGCGCCCCACGCGACGTGCCATGGGCGCGAAGCCGGCGGCGTCCGAGTCCCGATGGTCGTTGTGGTTCGGACGGGCGGGGAAAGATGTTCGCCGAACCGATGGTTGCCGGCAGCCGTTCGCATGGCGAAGTCACCAGGAATTGCTTTCAAGCCGTTGCTCGATAGGTTTGGCCGAGCCTCTCTGACAGCTCCATAGAATGGCCCGTCGCGGGCGGACCGCTCTCAGTCAGCGAGGTGACGTGCGGATTAACTCCTGGGCGCGGATGGTTTTGGTCTGCGTGTTGGCTTTGCTGGTGGTGGCGTGCGGCGAGGATTCCGGGACGGGACCCGCAGGAACGGCCGCCGCCGAACCCGCTGCGCCGGAGGCGCCGTTTGTGATTGGGGCGCTGGATTCGTTGACGGGAGTTGGCGAGTCGTATGGGATTCCGTTGTCGCGGTCCAAGCTGCTGGCGGTGGAGGAGATCAACGCGGCGGGCGGGATCAACGGGCGGATGCTGAAGCTGGTGATCGAGGACTCCAAATGCACGTCCACGGATGCGATTGCCGCCTACCAGCGGCTGACCGACGTGGAGGGAGTCAAGATCATCCTGGGCGCGACGTGCAGCGGGGCCACGCTGGGCGCCGCTCCGCTGGCGGAGAAGGACGGCGTGATCCTGTTTTCGCCGTCTGCGACGAGTCCCGACATCACCGGCGCAGGCGACTACATTTTCCGGACGGCCATCAGTTCACAGAAGGCGGGCACGGACGTCGGCAACCTGCTCTGGGCCAGCGGCGTTCGGACGATTGTGACGATCAGCGAAGCCACGGACTACGCGGAGGGGAGTCGTCGAGCGGCCGTGGCGGAGTTCGAGCGGCTGGGCGGTAGGGTGGCGGCGGCGGAGAGCTATCCCTCGGACGCGATCGACTTTCGCAGTCAACTCTCGAAGCTGCTGCGTGTCGACGCGGACGCGATGTTCCTGGCCGCGCAAGGCGAGATCTCCGGTGGCACCATCATCAAGCAGGCCCGCGAGCTGGGCTACGACGGTCCCATTTACTCGGAAGTGGTGCCCACGGGGCCCAACTCCCTGGAAATCGCCGGCGAGCATGCGACGGGCCTGAAAGCCATTGTTCCGGATCCCGAGCTGAACACTTCGACCGGCACGGAGTTCCTGACGAAGTTCAAGGACCGCTTCGGCGGCGTTGCGCCGTGGCCCTGGTTCCAAGGCTCGGCATACGACGGCGTGTACATCGCCGCCGAATGCCTGCGGCAGACCAATGACGACCAGGACGCCGAGGGGTTCCGGGATTGCCTGAACGGCCTGACCTGGAGCGGGGCCATCGGCGACGACTACAGCTTTGACGAGAACGGGGACGTGGTTGGGATTTCCCACGTGGTGATCGAAGTCCTGCCGGTGGCCGAGCGGACGGAGGAGAACCTGGGCCACCGGGTGCTGCGCACGCCGTCCGCGAGCTAGCTCGCTCAGCGCGTTGAGCGTGGCCGGGCTTAGTTAGCGGCTGGTGCGAGTTCGGTTTGGAGGGTTTGGACGAGGCGGCGGGTGCCTTGGCGGAGTTGGTCTTCGGGGATGTAGCTGTAGGCGAGGCGGATGCAGCGGCGGTTGCGGTCGTGGGCGAAGCAGTGGTGGCCGGCGAGGTAGGTGACGCCGTTTTCTTCGGCGCGTTCGCGGATGGCCTCACTGTCGGCGCCTTCGGGAAGCTCGAGCCAGATGAAGAAGCCGCCGACGGGGGTGATCCAGTTGCAGCCGAGGTCGCGGAGCGGCGCGAGTTCCTGGAGCATGGCGTCGCGACGCCTGCGGTAGAGGTCCAGCAGGGAGGGCAGGCGCTTGGCCAGGGCGCCGCTTTGCAGGTAGGCGCCGGTGACCCAGGCGGCGAAGGGGCTGGTGGCGCTGTCGGCCTTGAGGCCGCACATGCGGGAGATGTCGTCGGGCTCGGCGACGGCCCAGCCCAGGCGCATGCCGCCGGCGACGAGCTTGGAGAGGGTTCCCAGCTTGATGACGCGCTCTTTGCCGGCAATGTAGTAAAGGGCCGGGGGGCGGTCGCCTTCGAAGATGAGGTCGCCGTAGGCGTCGTCTTCCAGGAAGACCAGGTCAAGCTCCTCGCCGACCTCGGCCAGCGCCTGGCGGCGTTCCACGGGGGAATTGAAGCCGACGGGGTTGTGGACGGTGGGCATGGTGTAGACGAGGGAGACGTGGGCGCCGGCCTGGCGCTGGCGGGTGACCGTTTCGCGCAGCGCGCCGGGGACGATGCCCTGGGCGTCGGTGTCCACGCCGACGACGTTGATGCCGAGACCGCGGAAGAACCAGAGGGCGCCGATGAAGGTGGGCGACTCGACGATGACGGTTCCGCCGGGCGGAACGAGCAGCCGGGCGGCGAGGGCGATGCCCTGGGAGGCGCCGCTGGTGATCATGATGTTGTCGGGGCCGACGTCCAGCCCCTCGGTGGCGCTTACCCACTCGGCCAGGAAGCTGCGCAGCGGTTCGGGGCCGGAGACTGGGCCGTATTGGAGGGCCTCGGCGTTGTGGTCGGCCATGAGCTCGGCGGTTGTATCGGCCAACTCGTCGTAGGGGAAGCTGGCGGAATCGGGGAAGCCGTAGGCCAGGCTGATGAGGCCGGGCCGCTGCATGGTCCAACTGGGGCGCAGCGGGTTTTGCTCCATCGCCTGGGCGACGGGGCTGTAGTGGGCTTGCAGGCTCATGGGAGCGAATCGTAGCAAGTGCGCAGGCTGGCGCCGCTATCGAAGTTCTGGCGGACGACCCGCCGGTAATATCACGGCCAGCACTTGCGGCGGGCCGTCTGCCGCCTCTTCAGCCGGAGTGGGTGGTGCCTTCGCAGCGTTTGTGGAGTCCGTGGCGGATGGCGTATGTGCGGGGGGAGAAGCGGGACGATGGGGGATGTCCGTTTTGCGTGGCGGTGGAGCTGGCGGAGGAACTGCCGGAGTTGATCGTGCATGCGGGGCGTTTGGGGTACGTGACGTTGAATCTGTATCCGTACAACAACGGGCATGTGCTGGCGCTGCCGTACCGGCACGTGGCGGATCTGGACGAGCTGGAACCGGATGAGGCGGGGGAGTTGATGTCGCTGGTGGTGCAGTCGCGGGTGGCGTTGCAGGAGGCGTTTGCGCCGGACGGCTATAACGTGGGGATGAACCTGGGATCAGCGGCGGGCGCGGGGATTCCCAGCCACCTGCACTTCCACGTGGTGCCGCGCTGGGCGGGCGACACGAATTTCATGCCGGTGACGGGGGACGTGAAGGTGATGCCGGAGACGCTGGATCAGACGAAGCGGCGATTGATCGACGCCTGGCCGGGCTAAGGACCCACAGCTCCAGCGGGCGGCGCAACGAAGGGCAGGCGCTCAGGAACGGGCGCGAGGGCAGGGGTGGCGTCAGGCAGGAATCCGAATTTGCCGGGCGGCCAGTAGACCAGCCAGACCTGCCCAACGATTGAGGCGCGAGGCACGGCGCCGATGTCGCGCGAGTCGCGGCTTTGCAGGCGGTTGTCGCCCATGACGAAGTAGGAGTCCTCAGGCACGCGCCGGGCCGGGGTGTCGCGGGCGATCGGGCCGCGGAAGTAGCTGGACTCGTCGACAACGTGGCCATTGACGTAGACCTGTCCGGCCCGGATTTCGACCTCGTCATTTGGTAGTCCGATCACGCGCTTGACGAGGTCTTCATCGGGATTGCGGGGGGAGCGGAAGACGATGACGTCGCCGCGCCGCGGATCTTCCGTGAGGTAGGAGAGCTTGTTGACCAACAGGAACTCCGAGTCGGCCAGGTTGGGGGACATACTGGGGCCTTCGACGAGGAAGTTCTGCACGAGCAGGCGAGTGCCGAAGAAGATCAGGGCGGCGAGGAGGACGGTTTCGGCGATCTCGAGCAGGATGTTGCTGTTGCGGCTGAACATGGAGCCTCAGCGGAGATTGCCGACGCGGCTGAAATGCCTGACCGGGGTCACTCGTCGTTGGGTGCGCGGAAGACCCTCACCCCAACCCTCGCCCATGGGGAGAGGGGGAAGACGGCGCCTCGAGCGATGGGGTACAGACAAAGCAACCGACGACCGAAGTGTTCGCGGCGGCGGCGAGTTGGATGACACGAGTATATTGAGACAAGGCTGCGCTTTGCGGCGCGGAACACACGCGCGCCGGCGGGATGCCGAGTCCTGGACACCGTCACACGCGCAGGGAAACGGCGGCGGATGGGTCCAGCGATGCGAGTTGGCGAACCGGCGAAACGTCCGCCGAGCCGCCGCATCTTTGCCGAGAGCGCGCGCGAACTCGCGCTGTACCGCTGCACCGTCTATCCGACACGGGTTGCCACCCAGCGCTGCGACCACTGCGCGCGGCTGTTCTGCGACGAGGCGCTGAACGACTCGGACTGGGGCTACGTGTGCGACGTCTGCCAGGGACAGTTGGAACGCAGAGTCGAACTGGACCGTACGGCGTTGCGCCGGAATGTTATTTCGTGGAACTGGCTGCCGGTGGGCATCGTCTTGTTCCTGTCGTTGCTGATGGCGGTGCAGCTGTTCATCGTGTCGAACGGGAGCGACCTGCGGGGCGACCTGGCGGTGAAGATGCGGCTGCTGTTCGATGGGGCCGACCGCAGCAAGGGAGCGCTGGTTTCGGCTTCGGCGGTGGGCGGGCGGGCGTACTCGCCGGCGGGCGCGCAGGAGGGGCACGGTCCTGAAATGCTGGTGGATGGCCTGAATGAAGCGGACTTTGCAGCCTGGCGCTCGAGCGATGCGCGGTTTCCGCAGGACGTGGTGCTGAAGATGAACCTGCGGACGCCGATAGCGACGATCGACATCATGAATCACCCGGACGAGCCGGCGGACAGCTATCCGCGGCGGCTCCAGGTGTTTACGTCGCGGGAGGTTGATCCGAGGGAGGATCCCAGCGGGATGAAGTTCATCCGGCAGGCTGAGCTGGATCCGGCGCCGAGCGTGCGGATCGAGATTCCAACCGAGGTGACGCGCTACGTGGTGCTGCGGTTGCTGGCGAATGGGGGCCACCAGGGGTACGTGTCAATTGGGGAAGTCGAAGTGAGGTCGCGGGCGGAGAATGATGGGTAGGCGACGCCCTCCGCGGTTCCACCTCACCTAGTCCCGAGCCGAAATGGCCGACCCGGCGGAGCGTTTCGAGTTGACCTATGCGGGCGCGGCGCGTGGAGCGCGATTGGATGCGTTTGTGGCGGAGTCGTTGCAGGAGGTTTCGCGGACGAGGGCTGCGCGGCTGATCCGGGACGGGCAGGTGAGGGTCAACGGGCAGGTCGTGGCGCCGTCGCGACGGCTGCGAGACGGGGACATCGTGGATGGCGAGTTGCCGGCGGTGGAGGCAGAGCTTGCGCCGGAGCCGGGGCCGCTGGTGCGGCTACTGACGACCGACGGGTTCGTGGCGGTGGACAAGCCGGCGGGGATGGTGATGCACCCGGGCGCGGGGGCGAACCGCGGGACGCTGGCGCACCGGGTGCTGGCGCACTACCCGGAGCTTGTGGGGGTGGGGCATCCGCGGCGTCCGGGCATCGTGCACCGGCTGGACAAGGACACCTCGGGGGTGGTGGTGATCGCGCGCACGCGGGCGATGTACGCGCGCCTGGCGACGGCGTTCGAACAGCGAGAGGTGCGCAAGCGGTATCTGCTGATTGCGCTGGGGATACCGGATCCGCCGCGGGGGCGCATTGACGCGCCGATTGGGCGACACCCGACGCACCGGACGCGGATGGCAGTGGCGCGGCGGGGACGGCCGGCCGTGACGAACTACCGGGTGCTGGACAGTTCAGGCGGCAGGGCGCTGGTGGAGGCGAGTCCAGTAACCGGGCGCACGCACCAGATCCGGGTGCATTTGGCGGCCATCGGTCACCCGATCACGGGCGACGCGACGTACGGCGGGCCGGTGGGCGCCCGGGTGATGTTGCACGCGTGGACGCTGGGCTTTGCGGACGAGACGGGCGGTCGCTGGCTGGCGGCGGCAGCGCCGCCGGAGGACTTTCAGCGCGCGGCCGCGAACCCGGGTCTCACGCTGCCGGACACGCCGGTCTCAGGACCGGAGACGCGCTAGGCGGTGGTGGGAACCGAGCCGTCGTCTTCGGGGTTGGGTTCCGGTTCCGTCTCGTCGTCGGGCCGGTCAGCAGGCGCGGCTACACGCGCCAGGACGACGCCGACCTCGTAGAGGGCGTAGAGCGGAATTCCAACGGACGCCTGGGTGAACGGGTCGGGCGTTGGCGTGATGATGGCCGAAATGACGGCGATGGCGACGATGGCGTAGCGGCGCTGTTGGGCAAGGCTGTCGGCGGTGACGATGCCGATCTTGGCCAGGGCAAAGATGATGAACGGGGTTTCGAAGGCCAGGCCGACGGCCAGCAGGATGCGTAGGACGAACGAGACCCAGCCGTCGACGGTGAACTCGGTGCTGATGGTGGCGGGGGCGAATCCGGCCAGGAAGCCGACCGTGAAGCGCAACACAATGAACCAGGCGAAGGCCACACCGGCCAGGAAGGCCAGGGCGATGGCCGGAATGCTCATGAAAAGCCAGCGGCGCTCGTGGGGGTAGAGGCCGGGCGCGACGAAGGCGAGGACTTCGTAGGCAACGATGGGGCTGGCCAGGCCAAAGCCGACGATGAACGAAATCTTGACGAAGGTGAAGAGCGTCTCGGTTACGGCGATTTGCTGCAGGACGGCGCCGCGGGGCAGCGGCAGCTGGACGAAGTAGAAGACGAAGTCCTTGAACGGCCAGACCACGAAGCTGGCGAGGATGATCGCCAGAATCGCCACGGTGAGCCGCTTGCGCAGCTCGTCCAGGTGCTCGCGCAGCGACATGACGCCGCCCAGTTCTTCCTGGGATTGCGTCGGGTCGGGTAGCGCCTGGTCGGCTTCAGCCATACAGTCAGCCTCGCGGGTCGGACGCGGCGGGCGCGCCCTGTCGCACGTACGATCCTAGCGCCCCGTTGATCATTGGTGCGGCGCCCTGGGCGCAATAGCGCTTTGACAGCTCGACCGCTTCGTTGATGGCGACGGCCACGGGGGTGTCGCCGGCGTCGATTTCGGCGAGGGCGATGCGCATGATGGCAACGTCCAGGCGGGCCATCTGGTCGACGGGCCAGGCCGGGGTGAGCAGACCGATGGTGGCGTCGAGGTCGTCTCGATTGTCGCTGACAGCCTCAACCAGCGTGCGGGCGTAGGCGGCGGTGTCGTCGTCGAGGCGAAACTCGCGCTCGCGGATGTCCAGGAGTTCAAGCGGCAGGCGATGGGCCATGTCGGCTTCGTAGATCAATCGCATGGCGGTTTCGCGCGCCAGCCGCCGGCCACGCCGTCGCCGTCGCGCGGCCACAGGCCTAGCCGACGGATTCCGCAAGCGGGACGGGCGCGCCCGCGACGTAGCCCAAGTCGTAGTCGGCAGAGACGAAGCGCTGGTCCTGGAGGATGGCGCGGTGCAGGTCCAGGTTGGTGGCGGGACCTTCGATGCGGGTTTCGGCCAGGGCGCGGCGGGAGCGCTTGATGGCTTCGTCGCGGGTGTCGCCGTAGACGATGAGCTTGGCCAGCAGGGAGTCGTAGAAGGGCGGGACCTCGCAGCCAGCGTAGAGGTGGGTATCCAGGCGCACGCCGGGGCCGCCGGGCAACCGCAGGTCGGTAACGGTCCCGGCGTCGGGACGGAAGTCGCGCTCCGGATCCTCGGCGAGGAGACGGTATTCGATGGCGTGGCCGGTCAACCGCACGTCGCGCTGACGCAGGCCGGTGGTTTCTCCGGCCGCGATTTGGAGCTGGGCGCGGACGATGTCGATGCCGGTGACTTCCTCGGTGGCGGGATGCTCGACCTGGATGCGGGTATTGGTCTCGATGAAGTAGAAGCGATTCTGGTCGTCGAGCAGGAATTCGACGGTACCGGCGCCGCGGTAGTCGATGGACTCGGCAAGCCGGACGGCGGCACGTGCGACACGGTCACCCTGGCGGCCGCTCAGGCTCGGGGCGGGCGCTTCCTCGATGAGCTTTTGGAAGCGGCGCTGGATGGAGCATTCGCGGTGGCCGAGCTGAAGCACGGTGGATCCATCGCCGATTATCTGCACTTCGACGTGGCGCGAGTGTTCGATCTGTTTCTCGACGTAGAGGTCGGCGTTGCCGAAGGAGCTGCGGGCCTCGGCCTGGGCCAGCGGAAACAGGGTGACAAGGTCGTCGACGTCGCCGACCCTGCGGATACCGCGCCCGCCACCGCCGCCAGCCGCCTTGAGCATGACCGGGAAGCCGATTTCGCGGGCGATTGACTTGGCTTCGTTGACGTCGGCCACCGGGCCGTCGGAGCCGGGAATCACCGGCAGGCCGGCCGCCAGCGCGGCTTCACGGGCGCGAGTTTTCTCGCCCATCATGCGCATGTTGTCGGGCGTGGGGCCGATGAAGGTGATGCGGTAGCGCTCGCAGGCTTCGGCGAAGTAGGCGTTCTCAGCCAGGAAGCCGGCGCCGGGATGCACGGCGTCGCAGCCTGTATTGAGGCCAGCGGCGATGATGTGCGGCACATTGAGATAACTGGCCGCGACGGGCGCAGGGCCGATGCAGACGGCCTCGTCGGCCAACTGGACGGGAAGGCCGTCCGCGTCGGCTTCGGAGTAGATCGCGACGGTACGCACGCCCATGTCGCGGCAGGCCCGGATGATGCGCACGGCCATCTCGCCCCGGTTGGCGACGAGCACCTTGTCGAACACGGGTCAGCCCATGGCAAGGCCGCCGTCGACCGTCAGCACGTGACCGGTGACGTAGGCGCCGTCATCTGAGGCAAGGAAAGCCACCGCGCCGGCGATGTCATCCGGGTCGGCAAAACGACCCAGCGGGATGGCGTTCAGCGCTTTGTCGCGCAGCTGGTCAGGGATGACGTCGGTGAGCGGCGAGACGACGAAGCCCGGCGCCACGGCGTTAACCGTGATCCCGCGGCTCCCGACTTCCTGAGCCAGCGCCCGCGTGAAACCGATGAGGCCGGCCTTGGCGGCGGCGTAATTCGCCTGACCGGCGTTGCCACGAAGTCCGACGACCGACGCGATGTTGATGATGCGACCGCTGCGCTGCCGGATCATGCCGCGAACCGCGCGGCGCGAGCAGACGAAGGCCGAGCGGAGGTTGGTGTTCATCACCGTGTCCCACTGCTCGTCGGACATACGCATCAGCAGGTTGTCGCGGGTGGTGCCGGCATTGTTGACGAGCACATCCAGGCCGCCCAGAGCTTCCTGGGCCTGGTCAACGATCATCTCGGCGCCATTGACTGTGGACAGATCAGCGCCGATGACCACGGCGCTGCCGCCGTTCGAGCGAATCTCGGAGGCGAGCTCGTCAGCCTGCCTGGCGTTCGAGTTGTAATGCAGCACGAGGTCGGCGCCTTCGGCTGCGAGCCGACGAGCGAACGCGCGGCCCAGCGCGCCCGAGGCGCCCGTGACGAGCGTGCGCGCGCCTGTCAGCCGCCCGCAGCTACTCACGGGTCAGCGCAGCGGCCGTTGCACAGGCCGAGTCCAAATCACTCACGTTATGCAGGGCAATACCGTTCACCGTGCGCCGAAGCATGCCGGTAAGGACCGAACCGTGTCCAAACTCCACGATGTGTCGCACGCCCAGGGCCTCGATTGCACGAATGCCATCCAACCAGCGGACGGGCGCCGCGATGTGATTCGCCAGCTCAGCCCGAATAGCGGACGGGTCGATGAGTTGACCAGCGTCGATATTACTGATCACGGGCACGGCCGGGGGGGCGATGCCTACGGCCAGCAACCGATCGCGCATGGCTGCCTGCGCCGGCAGCATGGCCACCGAGTGGAAGGCGCCGACGACATTGAGCGGTATCACGCGCCGCGCCCCGGCCTTGCGGCCTCGGCTGACGATGCGGTCGATGGCGGCCAAGTCGCCCGCCACCACCACCTGTCCCGGTGCATTTACGTTGGCCACCGCCAGGTAGCTTCCGGGAATCTCGGCTCGGACTGCCTCGGTCAGGTCCTCCACGGCATCCAGGTCCAAGCCCAGGACCGCCGCCATACGGCCGGGTTTCTCGAAAGCCGCCGCCGCCATGAACCGACCACGGTCGCGCACGAGCGCGACGGCTTCGCCAATCGGCGTGCAGCCGGCGGCCACCACGGCGGACACCAGCCCCACGCTATGACCGGCGAGCGCAACGACGTTCACGGGATACCCGCCGTTGCCCAGCGTGGCGCCGTCTACGCCGAGCACTTCGTTGAAGGCGGCGAAGGCGGCCACCGACGCGGCCACGATGGCCGGCTGCTGAACATCCGTGGGACGCAGGTCGTCGTCGCTGGCGTCCCGGGTCAGGCGACTAAGCGACGTGCCGTAACTGGCGTCGGCCGCCTGCCAGGCGCTTCGGGCCGCGGCCGACGTCCTGCGCAGGGCTCGGCCCATGCCGGGCGCCTGGGAACCCTGACCCGGAAAGACAAAGGCAACCCGGGCCTGTTCAGGGGCCATGGTGATTGGGACGGGCTTCCCCGACTAGCGGTACTTGACTGCGTGGTCGGAAGGCTCGATGACCAGATTGCCTCGGTAGTTCCCGCACAGGGGACACACCTGGTGGCTGACTACGAGCCGATGGCAGGTTGGACAGCGCCCGAGATTCGGTCGGCGCGCGCGCGCCGAATGGCGACGGGCGCGTGATCGCGAACGGGTAAGCCGCCGTTTTGGTAGAGGAGTCATAGGCCGCCATTATCCATGAGATTCACCGTCTTCGTAGAGCATTTCACGGCGGAGTCGTTCCAGGGGCGCCAAGCGTGGATCGAGCGGCCGATCAGCCGGCGACTGGTCGTCCCAGATCTCCTTGCACTGGCCGGGACATACGACGCGTGGGGGCAAGGCGCTTATCGCACCTTCGGCCAGGACGTCGCACAGGTCCAGGTTGTGGCCCGGATCCAGCAGCCAGCGGTCGCCCGGATCCAGCGTGCCGCCGCGCACGGGGTCGGTGCGCGGAACGAACTGGTCATTGAGATCGAAGACCAACTCAAACTCAACGTCATCGGTGCAACGGGCACAGGGAACGCGCGCCAGCCCCCGCATCCGCCCGGTGACGAGAACAGCGTCGGACAGCCGGGTAAATTGCGCCGTACCCCACAGGGAGCCGACGAGTTCCGGCACGTCCATGGCTTCCGGCGGCGCATTGACGTCCACAGACCGACGCTGGCCTGAGGTCTGCGCGAGCAAGCGCGCCACGTTGAAAATGTAGTCGGCCACTGGCGACCCTCGGGTCACGCCCGCGAGCGGCTACCTCGCGTCAGGCGGATTCCTCGTCAAACTCAACTGGTTCGACTTCGCTCGGGTCAAGCGCGGCAACGCCACGACGGATGCTGGTGAGGTGGGACTCAAGTCGACCCTCCAGGTCGCGCAGCATGGTCAGCGCGTAGACGTCCATTTCTTCGCGCGAGGCGTCCAGTCGCTCCTCGGCTTCCTGCACCAGGTTCAGAGCATGCGCCTCGGCCTGCTTGACGATTTCCTCGTCGCGGATCATCTGTTCGGCTTGCTCGCGGGCCTCTTGCACGATGCGTTCGGCTTCCATCTGGGCTGCCTGTGGAATCTGATCGCGCTGCCGCATCACGCGACGGGCTTCCCGGATCTCCTCGGGGATCCGTATTCGCATTTCATCCACGACCGTGAGCATGGCGCGCTCATCGACCATGACCTTGTGAGTCAACGGCACGCGTTGGGCATGACGCAGGAGCGTCTCCAGGCGTTCAATCAGGTTTATGAGATCGATGGCGAACTACCTCCGCCCATGGGGTACGGCGAATTTATCGCCGACGGCGGTTGCGACATTCGACGGAACGAACGGCTCGACCGAGCGGCCCAGTGCCCCAATCTCGCGAATGAGAGAGGAACTGACGAAGGCGTGCTCCGGCGCCGACAGGAAGAACATCGTGTCGATGTCGGGGTGCAAGCGTCGGTTCATGGCCGAAAGTGCGAATTCGTACTCGAAGTCTGACACGGCGCGGAGACCGCGAACCAACACGCCAGCTTCGACTTTGCGCGCAAAGTCTACTGTCAAACCCGCGTAGATGCGCGCTTCGACGTTTGGCAGGTGTGCAACCGCGGTGTCCAGCAGCGCCAGGCGTTCCGTCGCCGTAAAGAGCGTGTCGCCGCGGTCGTTCTGGAAGACGCCGGCCACTACCGAGTCGAACACGCCAGCGGCACGGGCCAGGATGTCCATGTGGCCGTTGGTGACCGGGTCGAAGGTAGCGGGAAACAGCGCGCGCACGACCTGTCCTTCCGACACACCCCGCGCATTATAGCGGCGCCGAGGCCGAGGGCGGCTCTCGCACGAAAATGGCAAACGTCGTATCGCCGTGGCGGCGTTCTTTCAAGCAATGCCAGCCCGACGGTGCCGGCGGGGCGCCGGACCTGCTGCTGGTTTCGGAAACCACCACAGCATCGTCCTCGAGCAGACCCGGGGCTCCCAGCGCGCTGAACAGCGCCTCCCAGGGATTGTCGGCATACGGCGGATCGGCGAAGACCAGCCCAAACGGCGCTCCGCGCGCGAGAGCCGTGCGGCGGGCGTCGCCAGTGACGACTTCGGCACGATTCCGCAAGTTCAGCATGTCCAGGTTCTGCCGGATAGCGGCCACCGCGCGTCGGCTACGCTCGATGAAACACACATAGTCGGCGCCACGACTCAGCGCCTCGATCCCAAGTGCGCCGGAACCGGCAAAGAGGTCGAGCACACGCGCCGGCGGCGGTCCCTGCAAGGCGTCAAACAGGGCCGCCCGCACGCGGTCGGTCGTCGGGCGAATGCCCGGCGGCACGCGCAAGCGACGGCCCCGATGGGCGCCGGCGGTGATCGTCAGCCCGCGCCGGCGCGCCGCCACGGCGTCCTTAGTTCCACTCGTTGCGTTCCAACAGTTGAGCCACCG
Organism: Chloroflexota bacterium; assembly: GCA_022821645.1. GTDB lineage: Bacteria > Chloroflexota > UBA11872 > UBA11872 > UBA11872 > UBA11872. The sequence continues at coordinate 266,394 of JAJEDE010000025.1, read as the reverse complement.
CGGCTGCCAGGGGTTTGTGTTCGGATTGGACCAGCCCCGGGTCGGAACGGACCAGGGCCTCGGCGTCACTGCGGGCCGACTGGATCGTGTCGAGATCCGTGACGGTCGCGAAGCGAAAACCCAGCGCGCCGCTTTGCCGCGTCCCGATCACATCGCCAGGGCCGCGCAGTTCCAGGTCGCGCTCAGCCAGCGTAAAGCCGTCGTACACGGTCTGGAGGGTGCGCAGCCGAGCGTTTTCGGTGGCGTCCGTGGTCTCGCTCATCAGCAGGCAGTAGGACGGGTGATCGCCGCGGCCCACGCGCCCGCGCAGCTGGTGAAGCTGCGCCAAACCAAATCGCTCGGCCCCTTCGATCAGCATCACCGTGGCATTCGGCACGTCAATGCCGACCTCAATCACCGACGTACTGACCAGGATCTTGATCTGGCCGTCGCGGAAGCTCCGCATTGCGCGTTCCTTGGCCGCCGCCCCCATGCGGCCATGGAGCAGGCCCACATCGTCTGCCAGGTCCGCAAAGGCTCCGCGCGTGAGTCGCTTGTGTTCGGCGGTGGCGGCGCGCGCGTTGAGGCTGTCCGACTCTTCAATGATCGGGAATACGATGAACGCCTGTCGGCCGTCGGCCACCTGTTTCCGAATAAAGGCGTAGGCGTCGCCGCGTCGGTGGGCTGGCACGAACGACGTCTTGATCCGCTGCCGCCCGCGCGGCAACTCGCGGAGGACGCTGACATCCAGGTCGCCGTACACGGTTAGCGCGAGCGTGCGTGGAATCGGCGTTGCGGACATGGCCAGCAGGTGCGGGTTGTAGCCCTTGGCGCGAATTTCGCCGCGCTGCTGTACGCCGAAGCGGTGCTGCTCGTCCACGACCGCCAGGTTGAGGCGGGCGAACCTGGCGCTGCGCTGGATGATGGCCTGCGTGCCCACGACGACGTGCACGTCGCCACGCTCCACCTCGCGCCACAGGCGTCGCTTCTCGCCGGCCGGAACGCTGCCGGTGACCAGTTCCACGCGGACGCCGAGCGGCGTCAAGAGATCGCGCAGGGTGGCGGTGTGCTGTTCGGCCAGCACTTCGGTGGGGGCCATGATGGCGCCCTGCCAGCCATCGCCGACGATGGCGTGCAGCGCACCGGCGGCGACCACTGTCTTGCCGGAGCCGACGTCGCCCTGCAACAGCCGGCTCATGGGGCGGTCGCGCCGCAAGTCGTTAAGAATGTCGACCACGGCCACGCGCTGTCCGTCCGTCAGCTTGAACGGCAACTGGCCGCCGAAGGCGGTCAGCGCATCCCGATGGATTTTGACGGGACGGCCAGGTTGGCTCTCACGCCAGGTTTGCCGCCGGCGGAGAATCGCCAGCTGGTAGACGAGCAACTCCTCGAAGGCCAAGCGGCGCGCGGCGGCCTCCTGAGCGACAGCATCAACAGGAAAGTGGAGATTGCGGATAGCCGTCGCGATGTCCGGCAAACCGTGCGCCCGGCGATGCGCCGCGCTGAGCGATTCCGGGACGTCGTTCGCGTAGTCGTCAACCGCCAACGCCATCCAACGGCGCAACTGCCGCTGCGACAGTCCGCGCGTGAGCGGGTAGACCGGGACGAGCCGTCCGGCGTGCACCATGCGATGTACGTCCAACTCGTACTCAGGGCTGGTGAGCTGGCGGTCGTAGGCGGCCGATTCCACCCGGCCCGCAAAGGCCACGTTGCGTCGCCCGCGCAGGGTCTTGGCCAGGTAGACCTGGTTGAACCAGACGGCCAGGATCTGCCCCGTCTCGTCGGCAATGGCCGCCTCGACCACGCGCACACGACCGGACCGCGACGGTCTGGCCCTGATTTCAACCACGTCGCCGATTACGGTGACTTCGCGTCCCGGCTCGGCCTCGGCGATGGGAACGACGGACGAGTGGTCGATATAGCGGCGGGGCCTGTGGTAGAGCAGATCGCCCACGGTCCGGATGTCCAGCGCGGCCAGCCGCTTCTGGGCAGTCGGGCCAACGCCCGGGAGCACCGTGACGGGGGCGCCGACGTCGCGCGCGCGCGCGGGCGGCGCTGCCGGCGCACCCAGATCGGCGAGCACGGCGCGCGCCAGATCTTCGCGCGTGCGCGGGCGCAGCCGGGAGTACTGCGACAGACGGGCCAGCGAACCAACGCCGTCGCCCTGACCGGCAACCCAGCGCGACAGCCCGCCAGTCGTTGACGAGTCGTCGAACCCGGCCGCCGCCTCGGCCTCCAGCAAGCGTCGCGCTTTACGCGCCAGCGCCGGCTCGGGGTCGGCCGTCATCCGCGCAACGGGCCGCTACTCAGCCGCGATGATGTAGTCGTAGTGGTCCTGGCCGCCCGCCACCGTCTGTACATCCATGTCCGGGTAGCGCTCGCTGATCTCGGTTGCCAATTCGTCGGCCTGATCGGCCGGCGTGGCCTGTCCCACGTAAATCGTGAGCGCTTCCGGCTCGTCGTCCGCGACACGTTCGAGCATCTGCATGATGACCGGGTGCGGCGTCTGGCCGCGCGCCACAAACTTGTCGTCCAGCAGCCCCATGTATTCGCCCTCGGCGACGGGGTTGCCGTCCAGCACGGCGTCGCGCACGGCCTGGGTGACTTCCAGGGTGGTGACGTCGCCGGCGGCTTCGCTCATGGCCTCGGCGTTGTCCTCGGAGGCGTCGGCGGGATTGAACGCCAGGGCGGCGGAAAATCCCTGGGGGAGCGTGCGCGTGGCAATCACATGCACGTTCTTGTCGGATTGCTCCGCCGCCTGCCGCGCCGTGAGGTAAATGTTGGAGTTGTTGGGAAGCACGACGGCCCAATCGTCGGGCGTGCGGTCGATGGCTTCCAGCAGTTCGCCGGCGCTGGGGTTCATGCTCTGGCCGCCGCGGACGACATCCACACCCAGGCTGCGGAAGACCTCTTCAAGTCCGTCGCCGCTGGCGACGGCGATCACGCCGTTGGCGGGCGGCGGCGGTTCGGACGCCTCGGCCAGCGCCCCCGCGAAGTTTTGCGCCTGTTGCAGGTCCATGTTGTCGGCTTTGAGCTGATCAATCTCGCCGTAGGTCATGGCCGTGTTGAAGGCGTCGCCCGGTCGTTCGGTGTGCATATGCACGCGCACCAGGCTGGCGTCGCCAACGACCAACAGGGACTCGCCGATCTTGGCGAAATCGTTTCGCATCGCATCAGCGTCCAGATCATCGCCGTGGACCACGAATTCGGTGCAGAAGCCGTGCTCGTCGCCCTGGTGGATGTCGGCGAAGACGGCAAAGACGTCCGTGGCGCGATCCTGGTCGGCCGCCTCCGGCAGTGGCTCGCCGCGCAACGACCGCAGAAAACCCTCGTAGATCACGTGCAGGCCCTGGCCGCCGGCATCCACCACGCCGGCCTCGGCCAGGACGTCCAGCAGATTGGGGGTGTTGGCCACGGATTCACGGGTTGCGTCGACGACTTGCGCAATCAGGTCTTCAACCGAATCGACCTGCGACTGCGCCGCCTGGGCCGCCTCGCCGGCGTCGCGCGCCACGGTGAGGATGGTGCCTTCCACCGGGTTGGTGACGGCTTTGTAGCCGACCTGATAGGCGCGCTCGAGGGCGGTGCTGAATTCAGGAATGCCGAACTCGCGGTGGCCGTCGAGGCCCTCGGCGAGGCCGCGGATGATCTGGGAGAGGATGACGCCGGAGTTGCCGCGCGCGCCCAGCAGGGCGCCGCGCGCCAGGCTGGCCGCCACTACATCGACGTTGTCGGACGGGTTGTCGGTGGCCTCGCGGATGGCGGCTCGCAAGGTGAGCACCATGTTGGTCCCGGTATCGCCGTCGGGGACTGGGTAGACGTTGAGGCGGTCAATCGCCTCGGCGTTGATCTCGAGCCAGCGCAGGCTGTACTCAATGGCGCGCATGAAGCGACGGCCGTCGCGCAGGTCGGCGGCCTCAGTGCGGGAATCTGCCAGCGTCATAACGGGGCCGCCTTCTTGCGGTGCTAGCATGGTGAAACTTGATCTTAGAGACGCGTTCAGGATTGCGTCAACGGAGTAGGTGCGCCCTTGGCACGCTGTGACGTTTGCGACGCTCGCCCCCAGTTCGGCCGACACATTCGCCACTCGGCGTCCGGTCGCTGGGAACGCAAAGCGCCACGCAAACAGAAGATGTGGTCGGTCAACGTTCAGCGCAAGCGGCTGATGATCGATGGCCGTTATCAGCGCGTGAAGATTTGCACGCGCTGCATTCGCACGGTCGACCGGCTGGGTTAACCCGCAGCCGCCGCGCGCAGGCCGTCAATCGCGGCCGCGACGCCTCCCGCATCTCCAAATACCGCCGATCCGGCAACGATGACCTGCGCTCCGGCCGTTACGGCCGCGCCGGCGGTTGCTGCGTTTAACCCACCGTCGACCTGAAGCCAGCGTTCGCCGTCCAGCGCATCCAGCCGCTCGGCCACCTGCTCGATGCGGGGCAGCATGTCCGGCATGAAGGCTTGGCCGCCGCGTCCCGGCTCGACCGTCATGACCAGCACGATGTCCGCAAGGTCCAGGTACGGCCATAAGACCCAGGCCGGAGTTCCGGGCCGCAGGGTGATCCCGGGGCGAACGCCCAGGTCTCGAATGGTCCGGAGCATGTGCGCCGGGTCGGGCGTTGCCTCGACGTGGATGGTGATCGAATCCGCGCCGGCGGATGCAAACGCCTCCAGGTGCGGATCGACGGGTTCGATCATCAGGTGCACGTCCAACGGAAGCGTCGTGACCGGACGCAGGGCACGGACGATTGGCTCGCCGAAGCTGATCTGCGGGACGAAGTGGCCGTCCATGACGTCCACGTGGATCCAGTCGGCGCCGCCAGCCTCGGCTTCGCGGACTTGATCGCCGAGCGACGCAAAGTCGGCGGAAAGGATGGAGGGGGCGATCAGGACCTGGCTCATCGCGGGCGCCCCTGTGCACCGCGGCGCTTCGTCACCACCGGCCGCATTGCCCGATCGTTCACCAGACGCAGCGCCTTTCTGCCCGCCGTCGCCCCGAAGATAAGCCGAACCGGTCCAACGCGCACGCCCCGTGAGTGCTCGGCCGGGGTTTCCCGCCCGCACGCTCGCCAGCTACCTGCCAGCCAGCGCTCCCGCGTGCAGCTGTCCGCAGGCCCCGGAAATGTCGCGACCACGAGTTCGACGAATCGTGGCCCGCAGGCCACGCTCGCGCAGGGCGTCGCGAAAGGCCCGGATTCCGTCGCGCGGCGTGGGGCGGTAGCGCGCTCCCGGATAGGCGTTGAACGGAATCAGGTTCACGTGACAGCGCTGGCCGCGTAGCAACCGCGCCAGGTCGGCGGCCTGCGACAGCGAGTCGTTCACACCGTCCAGCAACGTGTATTCGTAGGTGACCCGTCGCCGAGCCTGCTGCTGGTAGCGGCGACTGGCCTCCATCAGGGAGCCAAGCGGGAGTCGGCGAGCGAGGGGCACAAGCTGAGCCCGGACTCCGTCGTTCGGGGCATGGAGCGAGATCGCCAGGCTGACGGGCAGCCCCCAGCCGGCCATGGCGTGGATGCCCCTGGTCAAGCCGACGGTCGACACGGTTACGCGGCGCGGGCTGAGCCCAACGGCCGCGGGGTCCACGAGCGTGCGTACCGCCCGTTGCACTTCTCGCAGGTTGGCCAGCGGCTCACCCATTCCCATGAATACGGCCCGGTCGGGCGTCTCACGCTCGTTCGAGCGCCGCCGGAAGTGGAGGAACTGGTCGACGATCTCGCTGGCGGTCAGATTGCGGGTGAGCCCCATGGCGCCGGTGGCGCAAAAGGTGCAGCCCATGCCGCAACCGGCCTGGGAACTGAGGCAGATGGTGGTGGCGCCGGGTCGCTCGGTCGGCATCTGCACGGTTTCCACGGCCGCACCGTCGACGGTGCGAAACAAGGTCTTGCGGGTGCCGTCGGACGAGGTTTCGCTGCGGACGGCTTCGAGCGCTTCATAGTTGAAGCGCTGGGCCAAGGCCGCGCGCAAGCTGGCCGGCAGCGTGAGGATCTGCTCGAAGCCGGTGGCCGCTTCGCGGTAGATCGCGCGGTGGAGCTGGTCGACGCGGTAGCGGGGTTCGCCGGAGAGAGCTTCACGCAGGGCGCGCGATGAAACTCCCGAGATTGGCGGACGATCCGGCGTGGCGCCCGGCGGACCGCTCACGCGAGCGCCGGGACGCTAGTCGCGGCTGCCGGAAAGGGCGAGCAGACGGAGGGCGAAGTAGAGGACCTGCATCAGGGCGATGAACATCGCGGCGATGTAGGTGAGGGCCGCGGCGTCCAGCACCTTCTTGGCGTGCAGGCGCTCGGCTCCGCTGATGACGTAGACGCTCTCCATCATTTGCAGCGCCCGCTTGCTGGCGTCGAATTCGACCGGAAGCGTAATCAGCGCAAACACAAAGGCCGTGCTAAAGAGCGCCAATCCGATCCAGGCCACCGCAAGGCCCAGTTCGCCGCCGCCGGTGAACATGGCCAGCAGGAAGCCGCCGATGAGCATGAAGTAGCCGAACCGCGACCCGAACGTAGTGATTGGGACCATGGCCGTGCGCAGCACCAGGAAGGGGTAACGGATCTTGTCCTGCATCGCATGACCGGCCTCGTGGGCGGCAATCGCCACGGCGGCCAGCGAGTTGCTGTCGAAGACGCCATCGGACAGGCGAAGGACTTTCTTGGTCGGGTCGTAGTGATCTGTCAGTTCACCCGGCACCCGCTTGACCTCGACGTTGTACAGGCCGACAGCGTCGAGCAGGCGCCGCGCCGCCAGATGGGCCGGGATGCCAGAACTGGACATGACCTGGGAGTACTTGCGGTAGGTCCCCTTGACCCGGTTCTGGGCCCACATGGCCAGAATGAATGCCGGGCCGATGAGCAGGAGGTACAACGGGTCAAAGAAGGGGAAAAACACGATTGGCGAGCCTCTTCGCGCAGTCGCTGCGGTACGCGCCGCGTCTCGGAATTAAGCGTATCACCGCGCCGGATCGGCACCGTAGCGGAGCTTCCAGTTACTCGATCAGCGGCGGCCTCGGCTGCGGGTAGGGACGACCCCACGGCGCGTCGAGCAGACGCTGGTAGCCGCGGGCGAACGCCGCGGCGTCCATGCGCTTGCGGCCGGCAGGCTGGAGGGCGCGAACGGCCAGAGCGCCCGTGCCGCAGCCGAGCATGAGTTCGTCGCCGCGCATACGCGCCTGGCCGGGTTCCAATTGCTCGTCGCTGAGGCCCACATCCATCAGCCCGCAGACGGTGTCTCCCACACGCACGCGCGCTCCGGGCCAGGGCTGAAAGGCCCGCCAGCGGTTGTACAGGTCACGGGCGGGGAGGCGAAGGTCGAGTTCGGCGTCGGCACGTTCGAGCGGCCGGGTAAGGGTTGCCCGTCCCGCGTCCTGGGGGTGTTCGTCCAGCTGTCCCGCCGCCCAGCCTGGAAGCACGCGGACCAGAAGGTTGGCGGTCATTTGAGCCAGCCGCGCGTGCAGGTCGGCGGCTGTCTCGCGAGGCCCGATCGCGGTTCGTTCCGCCGCCACGATCGGCCCGGCATCAAGCGCGCGTACGAGTCGAATCAGGGTGACGCCGGTTTCGCTGGCGCCGTCGAGCAGGGCCCCTTGAATCGGTGACGCCCCTCGGTACGCGGGCAAGATCGAGGGATGCGCATTGAGGATGCCGGGCGGCGCCAGGCGGCGCAGCGACGTACCCAACAGCCGCCCGTAGGCCACGCACACCACGGCGTCCGGCTGGTAGGAACCGATGGCCTCTGCTGCCTCCGGATTGTTGGGATTGGGGGGCTGAAAGAGGTCCAGGTCCAGGTCCCGGGCCACACTGGCTACCGGCGGCGGCGTCAACAGCCCGCGTCGACCCACGGGGCGGTCGGGGCGCGTCACCGCCAGCGCCACGTCGAAGTCCGTCGCCAGCCTGTGCAGCGATGGGACCGCGAAGTCGGGCGTGCCGAAGAAGACGATGCGCATGGACGCTAGGACGCCTGCAGCTCTCGCGCTTCGGGCGAGCGAGGATCGACGAAGCGGAGTTTCTCGAGATCGACCAGCCGGTCGGTGAAGATCACGCCGTCCAGGTGGTCGATCTCGTGCAGCACCACCCGGGCCGCCAGGTCGTGGAGCCGGTGGCGCACGGGCTTGCCGTTCAGGCCCAGGCCCTTGACCGTAATGTCGGTCGCGCGCTCCACCGGGCCGTACCAGTTGGGCAGGCTGAGGCAGCCCTCGTCGGCAATGGCGGCGCCGCTGGATCGGACGACTTCGGGATTGATGAGGGCAAAGCGCTCGGAACCGGTGTCCGCGACGATGACCCGCCAGGGCCGCCCGACCTGGGTTGCCGCCAGACCGGACCCGTGATTCGCCTGCATTGTGTCGAACATGTCGTCCACGAACGTACGCAGGCCGGCCGATACGCCGCGAACCCGGCTGGCCTTGCGGCGGAGCATGGGATGGTCGACGGGGAGGACGGTCAGGACGGCCATATTGGTTATGTCAAGTCCAGCAGGTCGGCGTCAAGCGTCCAGCCGCCGTGAAAGAGGGGGAGCGCCTTCTCCGCGTCGGCGCCCTGCAAGAGCAGCTGCCACTGGTATTGCCCGCGCTGCCGGAAGATGAAGGCCGGAGCTGGTCCGAGCACGTCGATGTCGAGCGGCGAGCCGGCGGCGAGGACCGTATTCAGTTCTCGCCGCGCGCGTCTGGCTTCGTCTTCGGCTCGGGTCTCGCTGGCGTGGCCGAAGGACGCCTTGATGAGCGGGCGCAGCGGGGGCAGGCCCTCGCCGCGGCGCTGCTCCAGCTCGGTGTTGTAGAAGCGGAGGTAGCTGCCGGTTTGCAGGGCCTGGATGACGTGGTGGTGGGGCATGATTGTTTGTACGACTGTACGTGTACCGGCTGCGCCGCCGGTCGCGAGATGCCGCAGACGCGACAAGGTTAGAAACACCCGTTCAGGCGCCAGGAAGTCTGGAAACTGTAGCCCGATGTCGGCCTGCACGATGCCCAGCAACTCGGCTCGCAGGCGCTTGCCGTAGCCCAGCAAGCGCTGGGTGCCCACCAGGATTTGCACCGCGCCTCGCTCAAAGGCCGTGATGTCGGCGTCCATCTCGTGCGCCGGCCGGTCGCTATCGATGCGGGCCACAACCGCTCGTGGCAGCAGGTGCGCTACCGCCTCGGCCACGGCCTCGCTGCCGTAGCCCCAGAGGCGCAGGCGGTCGCCCTCGCAGACCGGGCACCAGCGCGGCACCGGGCCCCGCCAGTTGCAGATGTGACAGACGATTTGGCGGGCCTGGCGATGCTGGACCAGTCCCGTGCTGCAACGCGGGCACTCGAAGACGTGGGCGCAGGTGCGGCAGATCGTCAGCGCGGCCATGCCGCGGCGATTGACGTAGAGGACGGCTCGGCCCTCTCCGGCCAGGGTTTCGCGCAACGCCTCATACAGCGGGCGCGAGACCACGTCGTATCGGCCCACGGTCGGCGCCCTGCGGGTATCCACGACTTCCGCGTCGCGCGATGACCGCCGCACTCCCGAGCGGCGCTCCGGGTCGTCTTGCAGTCGGGTCAGTCGCAGCCGGGACCCGGCCGTGACGAGGTGCGCCTGGCCGGATTCCACGTCGTGAAACGTAGCTACGCGGGGCGTTTCCGTGCCCAAGAGCAGAGGACAGCGGAAGAGTGCGGCCAGCTTCGCGGCGCAGACCGGGACGTGGTACCTCGGCGCGACGCGGTTCTTGTGGCCGGCGTCCTCCTCGCGGTCAACGATCACCAGGCCCAGGCGCGTCAGCGGAGCGAACGTGGCGTCGCGCGTGCCGACCAGCAGGTCGATTTCACCGGCCCGCAACGAGCGCCAGAGGGAGACACGCTGGGCCGGCGTACGGGCGCGGGTTGAGTCGGCCACGGTCACGTTCACCCGCGCGGCCAGCCATTCGGCCAGTTCGGCGGCCGTGGTCGCGTCGGGCGCCACGACAACGGCCTGAAACTCCCGCGCGGCCATGCGACCAATGGCGGCGGCGTAGAGCATCCAGCGATCGGTCTCCGTGCCCTGGACCACCAGCGTTTCCGTCGTGTCGGCTTCCAGCGAACGCTCAAGCTGCGACCAGGCGGCTACTTCGGGCGTTGGGCCATCAGGCAGCCCGTCGTGCGATCCATTCACGAGGTACGTGGCCGACCAGCGTTTCTCGATCCGCGCCAGGCCGCGAGCGACCAGGCCCTGCAGCGAAGGTCCGGAAGCTGAGACCTCGCGCAGTGCCCGAGCGACCGGTACTGGTTCATCGGCGCGGCTGAGGTGCTCCCAGAGCGCTCGCTGCTTGGGGGCGCGCTTGAGCAGGTCGGACGGCAATTCACCGTTCGGCGGGGACAGGGCAACGACGAAGCGCTCGGCCGCCGGCTCCGGCAGACGCAGGCTGACGTGGCGCTCCACCAATCCCAGGCGCACCAGGCGAGCCACGCCGCGCGTGGCCGCAGTCTTGCCAAGCTGGCTGCGCAGGGCGGCCTGAGACAGGGGCCCACGCTCGTGCAAGCAGTCGAACACCCGCCGTTCGCTCGGCACAAGGTTTGGCGGCGGCTCGCTGGGGCTGACGGCCGTAAAGGTGGCATGGAGATGGTTGGCGAGACGCGGCGGCCCGACTAGATCGAGGGACGCCCGCAGCGGCGCCCCATAGCGCGCGGCCACCCACCGCGCCAGGGCCAACTGCCGTGAGCCGATCAGGGGCGGTTCCCAGACCAGTTGCAGCAGGTCGCGTGTTTCCTCGACCGGCGAGTTGGCGTCCAGCGCCGTGACTATCCCCGGGAGTTGCCGCGAGCCGAACGGCGCCATCACGAGTTGGCCGGGGCGCAACTTCCCCCGCAGGTCGTCCGGCACGCTGTAGTGAAACGTCTGATCGCCGCGCACGTCGCCGGCCGCCACGATGACCTCGGCGTACGCGGGCGATGTCGCGTTCACTCGCTAGTCCTGGGGTCGAACCGGGCTCAGCTCGGCTGCCACCGCCGTTCGCTCAGGCGTCCGGCAGACCGAAGTCACGATCTCCCAGACCTGGTCGGCCGCGCGGTCCAGGTCGCCCGTCGTGTTCACGACGCGAAAGTCCGCCTCCTCGGCAAACGACAGTTCGTAGTCGCGCATGGCGGCGATGCGGCGCTCGATTTCCTGAGGCGACTCGGTAGCGCGTGAGCGCATGCGGCGCTCGGCCTCCTCCGGGGACGGAGGCTCCACGAAGACGGCGATGGCGCCCGGATAGCGCCGCTTAAGTTCGCGCGCGCCCTGCACGTCCAGGCGCAGCATCACGTCCCGCCCCGCGAGCAGCGGCTCCCGCACCTGGTGAATAGGGGTGCCGTAGCTTCGGCCATAGACGGTTGCCGTCTCCAGAAACCAGCCATCTGCCAGGCGATTCTTGAATTCCGCCTCGGTCAGAAAGAAGTGGTCGATGCCGTCGCGCTCACCCTCGCGCGGCGCGCGCGTGAGGGCGGTGATGGCGAACGCCAAGTCCACGCCACGCTCGCGCAACACGCCGATCACGGAGTCCTTGCCGGCGCCCGAAGGCGCGGTCACGAGAAACAGCAGGCCGCCGTGCGGTGAATCACTCACAGGGGACACGCGTCGCGACACCCTCCCTGGCACGCGGCCGCAAGCCGCAGCCTGCGCTCAGCTTACGCGGGTGCCCGAGACGACACGCGGATGGCCCGCGAGGTCACGATGCACAGCCGTCCGCTCGAATCCCGCGCCAATTAGCAGCGCCGCCACCGACTCCGCCTGACCCACGCCAATCTCGAACGCCGCCGCCCGTGCCTTGCCGCGTCCAGCTTGAGCAACGACCTTGCGAATCACGCTCAAACCATCAATCCCCGCGATCACCGCCGCCCTGGGTTCCCAGCGCGATATTTCCGGCTGCAGCGTGGGTAGCTCCGCAGACGAGATGTAGGGCAGGTTGGCCAGCAGAACCGCGCCCCGCAGATCCACATCTGCCGCGCCGTCGGTCAGGCAGAGTCTCACGCGATCCGCCAGTCGCAGGCGTTGCGCGTTGTCGGCGGCCACCTGCAAGGCAGCAGGCGAACAGTCGGTACCAAGCACCGATCGCCCCGGCCGCTCGTCGGCCAGGGCCAGGGCAATGGCCCCGCTGCCGGTTCCGATGTCCACTGCCCTGGCGCCCCGGCTGTCGTCCCACAGGTCCAGACCAACCTCGACCAGCACCTCGGTCTCCGGCCGAGGAATCAGTACATCACGGTTCACCGAGATTTCCAGCCGGCGGAAGGCCTTGGTTCCGGTGATGTAGGCGACCGGCTCACGCCGCTCGCGCCGCTCCGCCACAGCCTCGATTGCTCGCAGGTCCTTCTGACCCAACTCAGCGTCAATCCGCAGCGCAACCTGTTCGGGAGCTATACCAAGCACATGCCCGATCAGAACGTTGGCGTCCAGCGCCGGCGTATCGACGCCAGCCTCGCGCAGCCGCGCGATGACCGCGCGTCGCACACCCGTGAGCGAGTCAGGCAGCGCTGCCGTCGGCAAGCCCCGCCAGTTCGCGGTCCCGCTCGGCCTGTCGCAGCGGGTCGACCAGCCGGTCGAGGTTTCCGTCCAGGATCGACGGCAAGTTGTGGACGGTGAGGCCCACGCGGTGATCGGTGATCCGATCCTGCGGGAAGTTGTAGGTACGAATCTTCTCGCTGCGGTCACCGCTGCCAATCTGGTCGCGCCGCGCCTGCCCGCGCTCGGCCGCCTGGCGTTCGCGCTCCTGTTCCAGCAGGCGCGCACGCAGCACCTGCATGGCCTTTACCCGGTTCTGCAGTTGCGACTTTTCGTCCTGGATGCTTACGACAGTGTTGGTCGGCAAATGGGTGACCCGCACGGCGGAGTCCGTGGTGTTGACGCTCTGGCCGCCGTGGCCGCTCGAGCGAAACACGTCCACGCGGACGTCCGACTCGGGAATCTCGATGTCGATCTCTTCGGCTTCCGGCAGCACCGCCACGCTGGCCGCCGAGGTATGGATACGGCCGCTCGCTTCCGTCACCGGCACACGCTGCACGCGGTGCACGCCGCTCTCGAACCTGAACGCGCCAAAGGCCTGGGCGCCGACCACGCGCAGGATGCCCTCCTTGATGCCCCCACGGTCGGTGCCGCTTACGGTCAGCGGCTCCACTTTGAGTCGCAGCTGTTCGGCGTAGCGCGAATACATGCGCAGCAGGTCGCCCGCAAACAACGCCGCCTCGTCGCCACCCGTTCCGGCTCGGACCTCGACGATCGCGTTGCGCGCATCATCCGGGTTGTCGCTGACCAGCACGTCAACGGCCCGCGTCCGGATCTCCGCGATCTCGGCCTGCGCCTCATCCAGTTCGTCGCGTGCCAATTCCGCAAGTTCGGAATCCGATGACCCAAGCAGTTCGCGTGCCTCGCTCGCTCGCTCGTGGGCTTCGGCCAGCTCGTCGTGCAGCCGCGCCGCCGTCTCCAGTTGGGACATTTCCCGGCCGACGCTCGCCAGGCGCCGCGAGTCCAGGGCGCCTCCCGCGCCCGCAAGCTCCGCCGTCAGCTCGTCATAGCGGCGACGCGCCTCGGCCAGCCGGTCAATCATCGACCACGACCGCATTCACGGCGGCCGGCCGCAACTCTGCCAACGAGTCCTCGCGCGCCAGCACGTGATCCATGGCCGTGATGGCCACCTCGAGCTGATCGTCATCGGGCTCGCGCGTGGTCATTTTCTGGAACCACATGCCGGGCTTGGAGGCCCATCGGGCAATGGCGAAACCCTGGTAGCGGGCCGTCAGCATGATGTACTCGTAGCCCACGCCCGCGATCAGCGGCAGCAACACGATGCGGGACACGACGCGAATCGCCATCGGCGGGCGTCCCAGCAGGGCGAAGACGATGATCGAGATCGCCACCAGCGTGACGATGAAGGACGTCCCGCAGCGCGGGTGCGCCAGTCCAAACCGCCGCACGTTCGACACGGACAGTTGCTCCCCGGCTTCCAGCGTGTTGATGGTCTTGTGCTCGGCGCCGTGATACATCCACACCCGCCGGATGTCCGGCATCAGGCCGATCAGCGCGATGTAGGTCACGAACACCGCCATCCGCACGCCGCCCTCGATCACGTTGCTGAGGAAGTCGGATTCGACCAGGCCGTCCGTAAACGACGTCAACACCAGCGGCAGCACAAAGAACAACGCCACGCCGATCACCAGGCCGATCACCAGGCTGCCGGTCATCATCCCGCCGGCGGCGCCTCCGGGGCCTTCGTCCTGGTCTTCCTCCTCGGCCAGTTGCACGTTGGCCGAGAAATTGAGCGCCCGCAGGCCAATGGCCAGCATTTCCCACAACGCCACCATTCCGCGCACGAACAGCACCCGCCGCAGCCGCTGCGAGAGCCGGTTGGGGTCAAGCTCCTCGGCCTTGAGCACGATGTGCCCGGCTGGATGCCGCACGGCCGTGGCGGCCGACCGGCGGCCGCGCATCATCACGCCTTCCAGCACGGCCTGGCCGCCGTAGTTGATACGCAGTTCGTTGCTGTCGTCGGACGACGCGGAACTCGGGACCGGGGTGCTCATCCGGAAATCACGGCGGTGCTCAGCCGCCCTTGGGACGGTCTAGCCGCGGGACCGGCGACGGCGCCGCTCGAACCGCTCCACCTGACCGGTCGAGTCAACCAGCCGTTGCTGACCCGTATAGAACGGGTGGCAATTGGAGCACACGTCCACGTGAATCGAAGATGTCGTTGCGCGCGTTTCGAACATGTTGCCGCACGAGCAGGTCACGCGGCAGACCATGTAGTCGGGATGGATATCGGGGTTCAACGTATGGGGCCTCCGTCGGTCACGGCCCTAGTATAGGTTCGGCCACGCCACTTCCCTACGGGTTTCGACAGGACTAGCGGCGGGGGATTCCCCGACGCCGCGGCGCGCGGCTCAGCACCGCCAGCAGCACGCCAAGGAACGCCGCAAGACCTGCAAACGCGAATATCTTGTCCAGTCGCTCCACCAGGAGTGCGATAACGCCCAGCACGCCCGCCAGCGTGTAGTACATCAGCGCGATGGCCGGCTGCGGGACGCCGGCTTCCCAGAGCCGGTGATGCAGGTGCTCGGCGTCGCGTTCGGCAAAGCGGCGGCCGCTGGCCAGCCGCCGCCCGATGGACCAGGCGATGTCGAGAATCGGAACGCCCAGCACCAGGATCGCGGTAGCCAGCTTGGCCGGGCCCATGATGGCGATCACCGCCAGCGCAAAGCCCAAGAAGTGCGAGCCTGCGTCGCCCATGATGATGCTCGACCGGTAGGCGTTGAAGGGCAGGAACCCGAGGACTACGGCCACCAGGACCAGGGCCAGCGTGGCGGTCTCCGGCAGGCCCAGGCGCAACGACAGGGCGATCAGCACGATGGCGGCAATGGTCACGACCCCGCCGGCCAGTCCATCCAATCCGTCCACGAAGTTGATGGCATTCATCATCCCCGTGATCCAGAACAGCGTGAACGGGATCACGATGGCAATGTGCAGCAGCACGACGCCCGCCTCGAAGGGATTGCTCACCGCATCGATACGCACGCCAAACAACAGCGGCACCGCCGCGGCGCCCAGTTGGGCCAGGAACTTGTCGCGCGGACGCATCCCGCGGAGGTCGTCCACCACGATGAACACCACCAGCAGCGTCGCACCCAGCAGCAGCCCCAGGGTCGGCCCATCCAGTGGCCAGGCCACCACCAGCACGGTGATCACAAACGCCGCGTACATTGCCACCCCGCCCAACCTGGGCACCGGCACGGCGTGAATTCGCGCGGCCCCCGGTCGGTCCATCCAGCCCTGCCGAGCGGCCAGTGTCCGAACGCCCAGGGTGAAGACCAGCGCCAGCGGCGCGCCAATGGCCAGTGCCAGCCAGTTGAGCTCAGCCATGGCCGGGAGAACTCACGAGATGGCCGTCTGTTGACCCGTTATTTCGGCGCCGCATATACTCGAGCCAGTTAGCGGGGTGGCGGGTCATCATCAGGAGGCGCCTGACCGAAATCGCGCGGCCCGGTTGACCAGCCCGCCAGCACCCGCCCTTACGGCGGGTTTTGTTTTGCCCGTCGGAATTGGGGGGTTCATTGGTTCATATCACGATCGGCGCGAACGAGAGCTTTGATGCGGCCCTGCGCCGTTTCAATAAGAAAGTGCAGCAAGAGGGCATTATCACGGAGACCCGGCGTCGCAAGGCGTACGACAAGCCCAGCGTGCTGCGCAAGAAGAAGGAAGCCACCAAGCGCCGCAAGGCCCGGCGGGCAGCCATGAAGGCAGCCGAAGCCGAGGCGCGCGCCCTCTAGCCACCTTAGTCCCAGCCCCGCATGGCGTTAATCGACCGCCTCACCGGGGATCTGCGAGCGGCGCAGCGCGGCGGTGATGCCGATCGTGTCCGTGTGCTGCGCACCTTCATCTCCCAGATCAAGTACGAGGCCAAGGAATCCGGCGCATCCGCCGACGACGCCCTGGTCGTACGCGTCATTCAACGCGACATCCGCCGCCGCGACGAAGCCATCCAACTTTATGTCAGTGGCGACCGCCCGGAGCAGGCCGACGCCGAACGAGCCGAGCGCGCCATTATCAGCGCGTACCAGCCAGACGAAATAGACAGCGCCGCCATGGAGACCATTGCCCGCGAGGTGATTGAGGAAGTGGGCGCCACCAGCCGCCGGGACATGGGAAAGGTCATGCGCCCGCTGATGGCCCGCCTGCGCGAACAGGGAACGGTCGACGGCCGCGCGGTGAATGCGCTCGTTGGCGAACTCCTCAGCCAGGGCTAACCCGTCCGCGGGCGCGGAGCCCCGTCTGCGCATCGATCCCGGCGACGGATTGGCATTGCCCTCCAACTTGGAGCCGCTTGTGGACCCGATTGCCGCTGCGGTTGAGAGCGAAGCAGGGCTGTCCGGGCGTGTTGCCCTGCGACTGACCGACGATACGGACATGGCCCGCCTGAATCAGACCTTCGCCGGCAAGGCCGCGCCTACCGATGTCCTGGCGTTTCCCAGCGGCGATCCGCAGCACCCCGGCGACATGGCCATCTCGCTGGAGCGCGTGGAATCACAAGCCGCTGCCTACGGTCACAGCATGGAACGGGAATTCGGCTACCTGCTGACCCACGCGCTGCTGCACCTGGCCGGTCTGGGCCACGAGGACGACGCGCGCCAGCGTGAAATGCGGCGAATTGAGGAATCGGTCATGACTTCGGTGGGCTTGCCGCGCGCCCGTCGGACCGTCGAGTGACCACGACCACGTTGGTCATCCACGCCCCGGCCAAGATCAACCTGGGGCTTGAAGTCCGTGGCCGTCGCGACGATGGCTATCACGAGATCGTCACCATCTTCCAGGCGCTCGAGTTCGGGGACACGATCCGTCTCACACCGGCACAGAAAATCGAAGGCGAAAGCGCCGTTCCGGGTCTGGATCCAACCGGCGACCTGGCCTTTCGAGCGGCTCGGGAATTACAGGCACGCACGGGAACGACCCGCGGCGTCCACATCCATATCGACAAGCGCATCCCCGTCGCTGCCGGACTGGCCGGCGGCAGCACGGATGCAGCCGCGGTGCTCCTCGGGCTCCGCCGCCTCTGGAATGCGACGGCGGCCGCGGTAGCTGAAACGGCCCGATCGCTGGGCGCCGACGTATCGTTCTTTCTCGACCCGGGGACCGCCCTGGGCCTGGCCCGCGGTGACGAGTTACACGCGCTGCCGCCCGCCCCGCCTCGCTGGGTGCTGTTGGCACGGCCCGCCGCTACGATCTCGGCGCGTGACGCCTACGCCGAGTTGCGCCCGGCCGAATGGTCGGGCGGCGACGCGACGCTGGAGCAGGTCGACGCTATTCGCCATGGGCAGCTGTCACCGCATCTGGCGACGAACGACTTGCAGCCCGCGGCGATCCGCCTGGTCCCGGAAGTCGCGGACGTACTCGGTGCCCTGAGGGCCGCGGGGGCCTCACAGGCACTCCTGGCCGGCAGCGGACCCACGTGCTTTGGGCTGTTTCCGTCCAAGTCGGCCGCTCAGAGCGCCCAGGTCCAACTGCGGTCACACGGCTGGTGGACGCAGGTCACCCGCTTCGCGGCGCCCGCCGATGCGACGGTCGGCTAGCTTTGACCACCCCATAGCGCCTGCCTACGCTTTCCTTGTGGGGAGTGGCCAAGTGGTAAGGCAACGGATTTTGGATCCGTGATCGAAGGTTCGAACCCTTCCTCCCCAGCCAATGAGCGCCGGACAAGCTGAGTCCACCGGAAGCGCAGCCGCCGGTATCGTCATGGCGGCCGGCCAGGGCACGCGCTTCGCGTCCGACGTGCCCAAGGTCATGCACCAGGTCGCCGGGCGCCCCATGCTGGCCCACGTGGTGGATTCCGGGCGGGCCGCCGGCCTGGAGCCGCTGGTCGTCGTGATTCGACCCGGCATGGACGTTGGTTCAGCGGCTGATGGGACCGTCACAGTGGATCAGCCTCCCGATGGCCGTGGCACCGCCTTTGCGGTCGAAGTCGGCCTGCGCGCCGTTCCGACTACCGTCGACGTAGCCGTAGCGCTCTACGGCGACTCCCCCCTGGTTCGTCCGGCGACGGTTCGTGGCGTCATCGACGCCCTCCGGAGCGCCAACGCGATGGCAGCGATTACCTGGGCTGACGTGCCGGACCCGGGCACCTTTGGTCGAGTCCGCCTGGCCGAGGCCGGCCTGGTGGAGGGCATCGTGGAAGCCGCCGACGCCTCACCTGGCGATCTGGCGCTAACCACTGTCAACGCGGGACCGGCGGCCTTTCAGGCCGCCTGGCTGCGCCGCGCTCTCCCCCGGGTGCAACCGAGCCCAACCTCCGGCGAGCGCTACCTGACGCAACTCGTCGATCTGGCCATCGAGGACGGCGAACTGGTGGCCGGCTACCAGATCACCGACCTCGACGAAACCATCGGCTGCGACGACCTGGAGCGTCTCGCGGCGGCCGACGCGGCCTTTCGCCGACGCGCCTGACGCCCGGCGCACCGTTTCACAGCGCAGCCGCAGCATCGCCGTTGGAACCCGACAACGGGTCGGGCCCGGCCGGATATCATGTGCCCGAAAGTGCGCGTGTGGGGTCGGCGCCCCCACACCGCAGGCCGCGCAAGGCGACGACACTGGACGGCGAACTCAAGGTGTTTGCCGGCTCGAGCAACCGGGCTCTGGCCGAGCGCATCGCCGCGCGTCTCGATCAGCCGCTGGGATCGGTCAGGCTTGAGCAATTCCCTGACGGCGAAGCCCGCGTGCAGATCAACGAGAACGTGCGCGGAACCGATGTCTTCGTCATTCAGTCCACCTCCGCTCCGGTGGACGTGAACCTGATGCAACTGCTGATCATGATCGACGCCCTGCGACGAGCGTCGGCGGGACGAATCACGGCGGTAATTCCCTACTTCGGGTACGCCCGCCAGGAAAAGAAGTCGAGCGGCCGCGAGCCCATTACCGCCAAGCTGGTGGCCAACCTTCTGGAAGCCGCGGGCGCCAGCCGCGTGATTACGCTGGACTTGCACGCGCCCGCCGTTCAGGGGTTTTTTGATATCCCGGTCGATCACCTGCAGGCGTCACCGCTGCTCGCGGAGTCCCTCGGGCGCGTTGCGTCCGACGACCTGGTGGTGGTGTCGCCCGACGCCGGCGGCGTGGCACGCGCCTACGACTTTAGTCAGCGCCTGGAAAACTCGTCGCTTGCCGTTGTCTTTAAGGACCGAATGGCCCCTGACGAGATCCAAACCCTCTCCGTGGTCGGCGAAGTGGACGGGCGCACGGCGGTGATCGTCGACGACCTGATCTCGACGGGCGGAACCCTTGCGGAGGGCGCCCGCGCACTGCTGGAACGGGGTGCAAAGGCAGTCTTCGCGTGCGCGACTCACGGCATCTTCTCCGGACATGCCCTGGAGAATCTGAAGCGTTCGGGTCTTTCCCAAGCCTTCGTCACCGACAGCGTTCCCGTGAATTCAGACTCGAAGGCGTGCACAATTACCCAGGTCGGCACCGCCACGCTGTTCGCGGAAGCGGTCCGCCGGGTCCACAATGATGAATCCATCACCGCGATGTTCAAGTGACCGCGATGAGGTCCCGCGTGCGAGCGGGGACCGGCATCTGGGCGTGAGCACCCGTCTGTGCCGCGCGGCAGGGGAGTGGATCCTTTTTGGATCCGGTTAGTTGGGTAGGACTTGCCCTCATTCTCGTGCTGACTGTGATCAGCACGTTGCTGGTGCTGGCCGAAAACGCCGCGCTGGAACTCTCACAGACCGCGCTGGACACGCTGGACAGCACCGACTCGCGCGCCGCGCGCCGTCTCCGAATACTGCTCGATAACCGCTTTCGGTTTTGGGCCAGCGCCCGCATCGGCGCGGCCGTGCTGATCTTCGCCTCGGCGGCCCTGGCCGCCACCACCATCGGCGATCAGCTTGGCGTGCTGTTGGGGACACGCCCGGGCGGCGTTGTCCTGGCGCTTGCCGTCCTGTCCGTCCTTCACGCCGGCGGTGCCCGCGTGACCCCACGGATTCTTGCTCAGCGGTATCCGCTGCGGATTGCCCGGCGTTTCTGGTGGCTGATTTACGCACAATACGTCGTGATCCTGCCGGCCAGCCTGCCGTTTGAGCGTTTGCTGTCGCCACGGGAACAGGAAGCCTGGCGCGGCCCCGACCCGCAGGACGCCGCCGTGATCGAGGCCGTGGAAGGCGCCCGCGAAGGCGCCATCGACGCCACCGACATCGAGATGATTACCAACGTAATCGAGTTGGGCGATCGGGTCGCGCGCCAGGTGATGACCCCGCGCCCGGACATCGTGGCCGTAAGCGTCGACACGTCCCTGCGCGGCGCGTTGCGTACCGCCTACGCGCGCGGCCTGTCGCGAATGCCGGTCTACGAAGGCGACCTGGATAACGTGATCGGCATCATCCACGTGCGCGACGGTCTGGCGGAACTGCTAGAACCCAGCCAGACCCCGGATCTGCGCTCCCTTCTGCGCGAACCCCTGTTCGTGCCGGACTCCAAGTACGTGGACCGGCTGCTTCGCGAGATGCAGGCCGACAATCTGCACATGGCGATCGTCGTGAACGAATACGGCGACACCGCCGGGCTGGTGACCATCGAGGACCTGCTGGAAGAAATCGTCGGTGAGATCGAGGACGAGTACGACATTCCCGGCGTCCTGATCGAGCCCATTGGTCCGGGCCGGCTGGTCGTGGACGCCGGCCTGCCGATCTCGGACCTGAACGACGAGCTTGGCCTCGCCCTTACCGCCGACGGCGTGGACACCGTGGGCGGCCTGGCCTTCAGCGCCTTTGGTCGCGTGCCGGCGGTTGGCGAGTCCGTCAACGTGAACGGCGCGGTCCTGCGCGTGCATGCGGTCAAGGAAACCCGCATTACCCGCCTGGAAGTGACTCGCCTGGACGAAGACGGCAATGCCGCCTGACGACGTCTCGTCCTTGACCCGCGCTCCGAGCACCCTGAGCTAACCGGGAGTCCCGCCATCGACATCCTGTTCGGTCTGCTGATCTTTCTTGGCCTGATCGCCATCAACGGCCTGTTCGCGGGCGCCCAGTTCGCCCTGGTCGCCGTGGACCGCTACGAGGTCGAGACCGCCGCCGCCCGCGGCGCTCGGCGCGACCGCACCGTCCGGCGCGGCCTCGAGACGTTGTCGTTTCAGCTTTCCGGCGCGCAGTTGGGCATCACGGTCAGCTCGCTCGTCCTGGGCTTCGTGGTGGATAACGCCATCGGTCCCTTGCTGCGGCCTGCGCTTGAGTGGATCCCGGGCATTGATAACGGCTCGCTGGTCGCCCTGACCGCGGCGCTGGCGCTCGTCCTGGCCACCGTGATTCAGATGGTGCTGGGCGAACTGGGTCCCAAGAACCTGGCCATTTCCCGGCCCATGGCCACCGCCCGGCTCTTCGTGCCACCCGCGATGTTCGTGAATACCGTCTTCTCGCCGGTGATTCGCCTGCTCAACGCCATGGCCAATGCCTCGATGCGTGCGGTCGGGCTGGTCCCCCGCGAAGAGCTCGAGGGGTTCCAATCCCTGGAAGAAATGCACGAAGCGCTGCGTTGGGCGGCGCACGAAAACACCATCGAAGGTATCGAGTATGAGGTCCTCGACCGCGCGTTGGGCCTGGGTCGCACGACCGCCGGCGACGTGATGGTTCCCAGGTCGCAGGTCATCGCCATCTCGTCCACCGCCAACCTGGCCGACCTGGCTCGCCTTTCGATGGACACCGGCTATTCGCGCTTTCCGATCCGGGACGCGGATGGCCGCGAGTTCATCGGCATCGCCCACGTCAAGGACGTCCTGGCGCTTCCCGCGCCCGCCCGCGCCGCTACGCCTGTCTCGACCAAGGCGCAGCAAGCACTGGTTGTGCCAACGGGCCGCGATTTGCGCACCTTGCTGCTTGAGATGCAGGCCGCCCAGCACGCCATGGTCATCGTCCATGACGAGTTCGGACAGGCCGCCGGCATCGTCACGCTGGAGGACATCGTCGAGGAGTTGCTCGGCAGCATCGAGGACGAATACGACAAGCCCGAACCCGCGCTGGTCACGCCGCTGGACGACGGCGCCTATGACGTGGCGGCGCGGATCCGACGCGACGAACTCAGCGAAGCCACCGGTTTCGACATGCCCGAGGGTCGGTTTGAAACCCTGGCCGGTCTTGTTACCACCCTCCTGCAGCGCATCCCGCGGGCCGGCGACGCCGTCTCCTTTCGCGGCTGGACCTTCCGCGTGACCGAAATGGATGGCCGACGCGTCGACCGGGTTCGCATGGAACGACCCGGCATGACACGACGGAGTGTCGGATGACCCCCGTCCTGCTGGTGGTAGCTCTGCTGCTGCTCGTTGTGAATGGCTTCTTCGTCGGTGCCGAAGTCGCCATCACGGCCGCCGCCGCCAGCCGCAGGGGCGAACTGGAGCGTCGGGCCGCCGAGGGGCGTCGCTCCGCCCGCCTGGCCGTAGCCTCCATGCGCGAACTCTCGTTCATGCTCACCGGCGCGCAGTTGGGCATCACCATGGCCTCGCTGGGTCTGGGCTTCGTGGCTGAGCCGGCCATCGCCGATGTGCTGGAAGCAGCCCTCGCCGATCGGATCGGCCTCACGGGCGCCCCGCTGCACGCGTTGGCCAGCGTTATTGCCCTGAGCATCGTGGTCGTCTTGCATATGGTCCTGGGCGAGATGGCCCCCAAGAACATCGCCATCGCCGAGCCCGTGCGCACGCTGCTATGGCTCGCCCTTCCGTACCGGCTGTACGCCAACACGATGCGTGGCCTCCTCTGGGTGTTGAACGAACTGGCCAACCTGACCATCCGGGCCTTTGGCGTGGCGCCGCGCGACGAACTGGCGCCCGCCTACACACCCGCCCAGATCGGCTCCATGCTCGGCGAGCTAAGGCGGCTCGGCGCCATCAGCGCACCCCAGCAGCAATTGGCCGACCGCGCCCTGCGCTTCGCCTCACACCCGGTCGAAGACGTCATGGCGCCCCGTTCCGCGGTCCATGCGGTGCCGGCCGGCATGCCGGTGCGCGAAATCGAGCGCCAGGCCGTCATGACGGGCTATTCGCGCTTTCCTCTGTATCGCGATACACCGGACACCATCGTTGGCTTCGTGCACGTCAAGGACCTGCTGGCCATCGATCCCCTGGCGACGGACCAGCCGGTTCCGGATGCGGCCATCCGCCCCCTTCACGTCACGCCGGGCACGGCTCTGGTCGGCGAACTGCTCGTGGCCATGCGGCGCGACCGCTCCCACATGGCCCTGGTCGTCGACGAACACGGTTCGCCGGCCGGCATCGTCACGCTCGAAGATCTGGTCGAGGAAGTCGTCGGCGAGATTCGTGACGAGCACGACGCGCCACTCGAGGACGTGCAGCAATTCGGTCACGACAGATTTGTGGTGTCCGGGACGCTGCGCACGGATCGCCTGGCCGAGGCCACCGGCTGTCGCCTGCCGGAGGGCGACTTTGCAACGGTCGCCGGGTATGTCATGCACCGGCTTGGCGCGGTGCCCACTCCCGGCGACGCGGTGGAATACGACGGCTGGATACTGCGAGTCCGACGGACCCGCGGCCCCCGGCTGGAGACCGTGGACGTGATCCGCCGCCCCACGGCCGCAGCGCAATCCGAGCCCACCGGCCCGCGCTAGGCTTGCCCGTGGCCGTTCTCCAGCGTTCCAGCACCTACAAAGCCGAAGGCGTCGTGCTCAGCCGCCGCGATCTGGGCGACGCCGACCGTATCGTCACGTTCTTCACGCGCGAGTTCGGCCGCCGCCGCCTGGTGGCCCGTGGATCGCGCCGTCCCACCAGCCAGCTCGCCCCCCACATCGAGCTCTTCAGCCGCGTTCGTCTCGTGGGCGTGGTGGGCGCCAACCTGGACGTGCTTACCCAGGCGCAGTGCCTCGAGACATACCCTCGCTTCCGCGACGATCTGACAGCCTTTGCCGCCGCCGGCTGGGCCGTGGAATTACTGGACGGCCTCAGCGAGGACGGCGAAGCCGCGCCCGACGCCTACATCGAACTCACCGCCTTCATGCGCGCTCTTGATCAACGGGACTCCGACCCCGAACCGCTGCTGTCCGCTCTCGCCCTCAACCTGCTGGACCAGCACGGATACGCTCCCGAACTCTGGCGCTGCACGGTCTGCGGTCTCGCCATTGAACCCAACGCCCACGCCTTCGCTCCCCGTACCGGCGGCGTGGTGTGCTCAGGCTGTTCGCGCGATCAGGCCAGCCACCCGCTGAGCGTTGACACGCTGAAGACCCTGCGGTTCATCGCCCTCGAAGGGTTGCCTGGCGCCGCCCGCCTGCGGGCTGACCCGCGAACTCGCGCCGAACTGCGCACCGCCCTCCGCGGCTACGCCACGGCCGTCGTCGAACGCGACATCTCATCCGCCCACATCCTGGAACGGGCCGGCGCGGGTTCCGCGCCCCGGCCAGCGCCCGGGGCGTAACACCGACGATAAGGCGTCACAGCGCACGCCATCCCCATGACCCTGGATACCCACGAGGAAACCCATGCCTGCACCTGACCTTGACACCCTGACCTCCCTGGCCAAGCGCCGCGGGTTCGTCTTTCCCAGCTCCGAGATTTACGGCGGCTTCGCCAGCACCTGGGACTACGGCCCGCTGGGCGCCGAACTGATCCGCAACATCAAGGACGCCTGGTGGCGCCGCGTTGTGCACGTGCGGCCCGAAGTCGTCGGCCTCAACGCCTCCATCCTCATGCACCCGCGCATCTGGGAAGTCTCGGGGCACATCGAGCACTTCGCCGACCAACTGGTGGAGTGTCCGAAGTGCGGCCGCCGCTTCCGTGTGGAAGACGTGCCCGACGGGAAGTGCCCCTACGACGGCACCGAACTCACCGCGCCCCGCATGTTCAACACCATGTTCCGCACGTTCGTGGGCCCGGTGGAAGACGACGCCTCCGTCGCCTACCTGCGGCCCGAAACCGCCCAGTCCACCTACGTCAACTTCAAGAACGTGCGCGACACCGCCCGCGTGCAGATGCCCTTCGGCATCGCCCAGATCGGCAAGGCCTTCCGCAACGAGATCACCACCGGCAACTTCATCTTCCGCAGCCGCGAGTTCGAGCAGATGGAGTTGCAGTATTTCGTCGAGCCCGGCCAGGACGACGTGGCTCATGAGGACTGGGTCGACGCCCGCTTCGGCTGGTGGAAAGACCTGGGGCTGGAACCGCGACGCCTGCGCCTGCGCCCCCACAGCCCCGATGAACTGGCCCACTACGCCAAGGCCACCACCGACATCGAGTACCAGTTCCCGTTTGGCTGGGGCGAACTGGAAGGCATCGCCAACCGCACCGACTTCGACCTTCAACGCCACGCCGAGGCCAGCGGCACCGACCTGTCGTACTTCGACGACGCGGCCAAGCGGCACGTCACGCCCTACGTCATCGAGCCTGCCGCCGGCGTGGACCGCGCCGCCCTGGCCTTCCTGGCCGACGCCTACACCGTGCAGGAAGTCGCCGGCAAACCGCGCACCTTCCTGAACCTGGACCCGCGGCTCGCCCCGTTCAAGGTCGCCGTCTTCCCCCTGGCCCGCAACCGCCCGCCGCTGGTGGAACTGGCCACCCGCATCGCCGACGACCTGCGCGCCAACTGGCCGGTGTTCTACGACGGCAGCGGCTCCATCGGCCGCCGCTACGCCCGTCAGGACGAGGCCGGAACCCCCTTCGCGGTGACCGTGGACTTCGACTCGCTCGACGACCAGACCGTCACCGTCCGCGAACGCGACTCCATGCGGCAGGACCGCGTCGCCGCCGACAACCTGCGCGCCTACTTCGCCGACCAGCTCGCCTGGTAACCCGCGCCAATGCCGGCCCCCGCTCCACCCGCTCCCGCTGGGAGAGGGCCGGGTGAGGGACCTCCGCCCGCGTCGCCGCCGCCCGGCTCCTACTCCACTCTCGAACGCGTGCTGCTCGCCCCGCTGCGCCGCCTCGGCGGCCACCTCGTCCGGGCCGTCATCAAGGCTCTGGCGTTAGCCCGCGTCCACCCCAGCGCCCTTTCACTTGCCCAGATTCCGCTCGGCTTCGTCGTCGCCGCCCTGATCGTCCCGTTCCCCCGCCTGGCCCTCGTCCTCTTCATCGGCACGCTCGTCCTCGACTTTCTGGACGGCGAACTGGCCCGCGCCCGCGGCCTCGCCTCCAACTTCGGCGCCCTGCTGGACCAGGTCTGCGACCACGTCCGCGAACTCACCGTGGTGGGCGGTCTCGTGACCGTGGGTGCGCTACGCGGCGAAATCGGCGTGGCCTACGCCGCCGCCTACCCCCTAGCCAACGTCCTGCTCTACCTGGCCGACCGCTTCCGCACGCCCCTGCCGTTCAGCGTGAAGAGCTGGATGGTCTACTACCCCTTCCTGATCGCCTACCTCGGCTGGGGCCTCAACCTCCTCGACTACGCCGCCGCCGCCGCCGCCGCCTTCCTCACCCTCGCCAGCGCCCAAGCCCTCTGGCGCCTACGCTCAGCGATGTCGCGTTCGAGCGCCGCATAGACGAGCCCCGACAGTTAGCTACGCCCTTCACGGATTGCGGCCAGGATCTCTTCGGTGGACATCTTGATGCGCTTCATCTTGGCTCGCCGTCGGCGGAATCGGGCAACCGCCGCCCTTCGCGCCTCTCGGTCGCGTTCGCCAGCGGCATCCGAACAAGCCGTTTCTTGAGAATCGCCGTTGCGGTCCTTCACGTCCCGCGCCTTTCCCTCAGCAGCTCAGCCCCCGCACACAACGCCCGCAACTTCAAGTACGCCTCGTCCAAATCCATCGGGTTAATGCTGGACGGCGCAAACCCGCAATCCGGATTCAGCGTCAGCCGCTCCGCCGGCACGTACCGCATGGCCGCCTCGGCCCGCTGTGCCACGGTCTCCGGCGTTTCGACGTTGATGTCGGTGTGGTCGATCACGCCCAGACCCAGCAGCTTGTCCTCGGGAAACTGCGCCAGCACCTCGATCCCACCGGCGTCCGGCGTGGCGAATTCCATCGCAAATCGATGCACGTTCATGCGACCAAGCGCGCCAATCACCAGGTCATACGGCCCGCGCGTGCTGTGCCGCCGGTTGGCGTGCGCGTGGCACAAATGCACCGAGATCATCGGATGACCCACACCCTCCACCGCTCCGTTGACTCCCTGCACTGCCATCTCAATCTCGTGCTCGACGTCGTCAATCTCCATCCGGGCCCGGTACTCCGCATCGACCAACAGCGCCAGCCAAGGATCGTCAAGTTGAATCGCATCCATCCCCAACGACGTCAGGCGCTGCAGCTCACCGTTGATGATCGGTATGCACGCCTCCATGAAGTCCTGGCGCGTCGCGTAGGCCGCGGTCGAATGCTCCGGACTCCACATCCGCCGCGCGATGGTGTACGGCGACGGAACCGCCGTCAGCGTCCGCCGCGTGGTCGACCGTTGCACGAACCGCGCCTCGTCCAACGCAATGGACCGCTCCTGCCGCAGCGGCTGCGTCACCGCCGGATACGCCGCCCCTCGGCCGCCCGCGATCAGGTCCGGCTCGAACCCCGCCACGGCGTCCGCAAACACCTTCACGTAGCTCTCGCGCCGCCACTCCCCGTCGGACACGTAATCCAGCCCGGCTGCTTCCTGCATTCGAATCGCCGCCGGCACGACGTCGTCCAGCACCCGCGCTGCCGCGGCCGGACTCACCTCACCGCGCTTCCGCCGCTCGATCAGTTCCCGCACCCACACCGGCCGCGGCAGGCTCCCGACCACGAACGTCGGAAACAGCGGCGCGCCCGCCTGGCTCAATGCAGCACCATCCCGCCGTCCACGCTCAGCGAAATCCCGGTGATGTACGACGCGTCGTCGCTGGCCAGCATGTAGGCCGCGTTCGCCACGTCGGCTGGAACTTGGTGACGACCAATCGGGATACCAGCCACCCGAACGTCCCACGCTGACTCACTCTCGCGGCCCTCCAGTTCGGTCAGGTCCGGGTTGAGATCCTCCCGCCAGAGCCGCGTGTCCACGATGCCGGGGCAGAGAGCAACCACGCGCACACCGGACGGCGCAAGCTCCATGGCGGTGGAACGGGTGATCCCAATCACTGCATGCTTGGTCGCGCAGTAGCAGGCCATGTACGGTCGCGCGATTTTTCCGGCAGCCGATGCAATGTTGATGATGATGCCGGAACCACGCGGCTGCATCCGCCGGGCCGCTTCCTGCACGCCCAGGAAGACTCCGCGCACGTTGATGGCAAACATGTTGTCCCACGCGTCCATCGACTGTTCGGCGATGGACGAGGCCCCGCCGATCCCCGCGTTGTTCACCACAACGTCCACCGGACCGAACGCCGCCTCGGCGGCATCGAACATGGCGGTAATGTCTGCCGGACTTCGCACATCGGCGGCCTGCGCCCGAGCCGATCCGCCAGCCGAAACGATGCCTGCCGCTACTACCTCGGCGGCCTCCGTATCAACGTCGGCCACCAGTACCGCCGCGCCCTCGGCGGCGAATCTCTCGGCAATGGCCTGCCCAATCCCCCGCCCCGCGCCGGTGATCACGGCTACCTTGCCGCCAAGTCCCTTTGCCACGTTCAGACCTCGCCTGACCAAAGTTGGTTCCGCCCGATAGTGGCACAGGCAGCCGCAGCGCTTTCGCGCTACATCGATGTCGCCACGTAACAGACCACCCGCTTGGGAATCCGAAACTCGCCGTCAATCGCAATCCGCTGCCGAACCAGTTCATCCACCCGCGTCAGCAGTTCGCAGTGCGTCTCCTGCCGGATGGCCAGCCGGGCGTCGTCGGCACACTGCTCGCCTAACCGCTCACGGTTGGTCACGCGCATGCGTCTGGACTCGCGCATTCCTTCTGAGATCCCGGCCACGCCAGCAGTCTGGACGCTTAACTGCTGGGCAGTCGACCCGCCTGAGTTGTGACGGAATCAGGCCTCCGGTGGTCCGCTACCAAACGCGACAGGCAACGAGCCCAACGTGGCCACCCCGCCTACGGGCTGCCGGTACTACCCCGCAAACCGGTCCACCAGCACGGCAATCAGCGTCCCCACCACCCCAATGCCCAAGCCGGCAATCCAGCGGGTCAGTCTGGTTTCCAGGGCATGCAGATCGGCCTTGGTGGCCAAGTGCTTGCGCTCGGCCTCGATTACGCTGACTCGTTGTTCAATCATGGCGGTGCCCTCCAGCAGGGTGTCTCGAAACCTTCACCGCCCAAGGCCGGGCGTGCGCATGCCGGCGCACCCAACCCGCGAATCAATTGATCGTACCGCAGCGGATCAACCTTCACGAGCGCGTCGCTAACTCGCCCAACCGTGCACCGCAGCCGCTCACGGTTTCCTTCAGGTGCTGGAAACGCTTCTCCAGTTGCCCCACAGCCCCACAGAACGTACGTTCACGCCGCCGATATCGGCGCCTTCGCGCACGCCTGCATCGTGAGGTTGTCCCGTGGCCGTTTTTCGCTGTTCCTGCCACCAGATCACCTGGGGCGACAATCTCGTCGAGGCCATCGACGACATCGGCAGCTTCGGCTATGCCGGCACCGAGACCTTCGGCACCGTCGTCACCCAGTTCGCCGGCCGCGCCCACGACTTCCAGGCCATGCTCCAGGCCCGCGGCCTGCGGCTCTCGGCCCTCTACGGCGGCGGCCCGCTGCACGACGCCGCCCAGCAGGCCGACGCCATCGCCAACAACCTCGCCATCATCGACTTCCTGCATGAAATGGGATCCGACCGCCTCGTCCTGGGCCCCGGCAAGCGCACCGGTACTCCGACAGCCCAGGATCTGGCCAGGTTTGCCAGCGGTGTGAGCGAAGTCGCCGCCGCGGCTCGCGACAAGGGCATCGTCGCCGGCATGCACCCGCACTGGAACACCGTGATCGAGCAGCGTGACGAGATCACTCGCTTCTTCGATGCCGTCGACACCGACCTCGTCAAGCTCGCGCTCGACCCCGCCCACATCGCCAAGGCCGGCGACGACCCGGTGGAATTCGCCTCTGCCTACCGCGACATCCTCACCTACATGCACATCAAGGACTACGTGCCGGAACTCGACGTTGAGACGCCTGATGTGGCCAGCGCCCAGGACCACGCCCCCCGCATCGCATTCTTCGGTGAACTGGGCACCGGCGTGGTGGACCTGCCCGCCTTGCTGGACGTGGCCCGCGAAGCCGGCTACGACGGCTGGCTGACCGTCGAACTCGACCGCTCCCAGACCACCCCCCGCCAGAGCCTGGAAGCCAACTCCCGCTACCTCACCGAACGCCTGGGATTCGACCTTGGCGGCGAGAACGCCTGATGGCCGCGCCCCTGCGCATGGGCCTGATCGGCTGCGGCCGCATCCAGGAACAGGGGCACGCCCCCGTCCTTCAGCGCATGCCGGACGTCTGGCGGGTCACAGCCGTCGCCGACCCCACGCCCGAACGCCTCAACCTCATCAGTGACCGCTTCGGCGTCCCGCCCGAGGCCCGCTTCCCGGACTATCGCGACCTGCTGCGCTCCGGGCTCGTGGACGCCGTGGATATCGCCGTGCCCCATCGTTTCCACGCCCCCGTCTGCATCGGGGCCGCCCGCACCCGCACGCCGTTTCTCAGCGAAAAGCCGCTGGCCACCTCGCTGGCCCAGGCCGACGAAATCATCGCCGAGGTCGAAAAGAACGACATTCCCGCCGGGATCATGCACAACTACCTCAACCGCCCCAGCACCGCCGCCGCCCTGGCCGCCATCGAGGCCGGGCGCATCGGCCGGCCCTTCATGTTCCGCATGGAGCACATGGGCAGCGGCTGGTACGTGGGCGCAGCCGCCTACGACCCCACCTGGCGCAGCCGCCGCGAAGATGCCGGCGGCGGCGCCCTGCTGGACAACGGCTACCACAACCTCTACACGTCCGAGGCCATGTTGCAGTCCCCCATCACCCAGGTATTCGCCCGCGTTGACACCCACGTGCGGGAGCAGGACGTGGACGACACCGCCGCCCTCGTGCTCGGCCATGCCAGCGGCGCCTCGTCGATCGTGCTGGCGGCCTGGAGCGCCACCAGCGCCGCCGGCCTGACCGAGGTTCACGGCGACCTCGGCTCCATCCGCCTCGACCGCGGCGAAGCCATCCTGCATACCGGAGATCGAACCGAGGTGCTGGAAAACACCGAAGCCGACGAACTCGGCTTCACGCCCATCTTCCGCCGCTTCGCCGACGCCGTCCGCGGCGACGCCCCACCCCTCCACACCCTCGCCGAAGGCCGCCGCAACCTCCAGCTCGTCTTCGCCGGCTACGACTCCGCCATCGACAACCAGGTCGTCCATGTCAAGAACTGACTTCGCCTCGCCTGCCTTCGGAGGCGCCGTACGGCCCCACTAATCCGAACGCCTGACCGGCCCTGAATGCCGCCCCGACGCCGCCTCCCCTGGCTCGCCATCCTGGATCTGCCGCGCGATGTCCTGGCGTCCATGGCCATCACCGTCGCGGTCGCCTTCGGCAACGGCTCCATCGCCTCGGTGCTGGCGCCAATCAGCCGCGACTTTAATTTCGAGGACACCGCCGGAACGGCCCTGGCCGCCCTCATCGCCAGTTTTGCCGTCGCCCGCCTGATCATCAACCTGCCCATCGGAGCATTGGTCGACCGCGTCCGTCTGCATCCCCTCTTCTACGGCGGCGGCGCGCTGGCCATCGTCGGCGTCATCCTCACGGTTTCGGCGCCCTTCTACTGGCTGCTGCTGCTCGGGCGCATCGTCGAGGGCGCCGGGTCAATCACCGCCAGCGCCGCCGCCCAGGCCTACGTCGCGCGCCAGGCCCCCGAGCGCGAACGCGGCCGCATGCTGGGCGCCGTCAGCTCCGCCACCATGATGGGCGGCTTTCTTTCGCCGGTCGTCGTCGGCGCGGTCGCCACCGTGGCCCATTGGCGCATTGGAATGCTCCTGACCGTCCTGGCCATCCTGGCCGGGATGTTCATGGTGAAACGTTATGTAAAGGACGACCCGCCGCCCGTCCGTGCTTCTGAATCCACCGCGGCCCCGCGCGAGAATCCGCTGCACTTCGTCCGCCGGGCCGTCTACAGCCCCGGCCGACTCTTGTTCGTGAACGGCATGGCCATGGCGCTCGCCGTCCCGATCTTCGGTTTCAAGGCCTTCTTCTACCCGCTCTTCGGCGGGGAAGTACTGGACCTCCAACCCTTCCTCATCGGCATAGCCATCTCCCTCTCCACCCTCATGCGCTTCCCCGTCGCCATCGTGGCCGGCGCCATGTCCGACCGCTACGGCCGCCTCTGGGTCTACGTCCCCAGCGCCCTGGCGATGGGTCTGGTCAGCGTCCTCGTCAGTCAGGCCGGCAACGCCGCCACCTACGTGCTGTTCGGCCTGGCCTTTGGCCTGGGCGGCGGCGCCATCCCCACCATCACCTCAACCGTCGTGGATCGCGCCCCGCGCGAGCGTCTCGGCGCCGCCCTAGGAACCCATGCCTTCCTGCGCGATATCGGCGTGGCCCTCACCCCCCTGGGTCTCGGCGTCGCCGTCGACGTCCTCGACTTCACCTCCACCGCCTTCGCCATGCTCGCCTTCGCCGCCCTCTCCGCCCTCCTCGCCATCGCCGCCGGCGAATCCGCCCCTACCCGCACGAAACGAGCCCGAATCTAGCCAGTGCCGAGGACACTGAGCACGAGTCCGCCGGGCTAATCGGCCGCCACAATCACGAGATCGGTG
Organism: Chloroflexota bacterium; assembly: GCA_022821645.1. Classification (GTDB taxonomy): domain Bacteria; phylum Chloroflexota; class UBA11872; order UBA11872; family UBA11872; genus UBA11872. The sequence continues at coordinate 233,372 of JAJEDE010000025.1, read as the reverse complement.
AGTGCCTTATTCGAAGGTGTCCCCACCAAGATCAGGGTGCGAAGCAATGGCCTTAAGGCGTGGAATCTCCTCCACGACATCCAACCGCTGCAGCCGCGGCGTCAATACGGAAGCTGAGTCTCGGGGTGATCTTGCATGTATTTGGCCTGGGCGACGCCGAAGTTTTCCTGGATTTGGAGGGAGTGGCCGCCGTCGACGACGAGAGTGTGGCCGGTGATGAAGGAGGCGTCCTCCGAGCAAAGGAAGGCGACGGCGGCGGCGATGTCCTGGGGGCGGCCACAGCGGCCGACGGGGTACTGGGCTTCGAAGAATTCGTAGCCGGAGGGGTTGTCGTCCCAGATGCCGGCCTGGATGTTTTCGGTGACGATGTGGCCGGGGGCGATGGCGTTGACGCGGATGCCGTCGCGCCCGTATTCAACGGCCATCTGACGGGTGGCGGCGATGAGGGCGGCTTTGCCGGTTTCGTAGACGAGGGCGCCGGGGGCGACGAGGAGGCCGTGGATGCTGGAGATGTTGACGATGCTGCCGCCGCCGGCGCGGCGCAGGTGAGGCACGCCGAATTTGGCTGACAGGTAGCTGGCCTTGACCAGAACGGCCATGGCGCGGTCGTAGTCGTCGGGCGGGACGTCTTCGGCGCCACCGGTCACGGCTTCCATGGCGGGGTAGGCGTTGTTGACGATGATGTCGAGGCGGCCCCAGCGGTCGACAGCGGCCTGGATCATGGCCTGGACATGGTCGATTTCACCGACGTTGGTGGCGCGAGCGGCGGCGACTCCGCCGTTGGCCCGGATGCGGGCGGCGCGATCTTCGGCGCCTTCCGCGTCGATGTCGGCGATGAGGACGGATGCGCCTTCGGCGGCGAGGCGTTCGGCGATGGCGCCGCCGATGCCGGTGGCGCCGCCGGTGACGACCGCTCCGCAGTCCTGGAATCGGCTGGTTGCCGCTGTCATGGTTGCCTGTCCTTCGCTATTGGCCGGGTGGATGCCGGGGCCATGGTCAGCCGGCCAGGCTCAGGTAGTGGACGGGGGCGAGGCCGGATTGGGTGCGCCATTGGTTGAAGGTCATGCCGTCGATGAGGAAGAGGCGGTCTTTCATGGTTCCGCTTTCGATCATCCGCTGGGCATCGTCCGAGAAGCTGCCGGTGGTGATGAGGTAGGCGCGTTCGGCGCCGTGGAGGGACATGGACCCGAGGAGGTCGCTGACGGCCCGGTACTCAACGGCCTGGTCATGCGACTGCAGCTGGCACTGCACGATTGCGGACGGCCGGGACTGGTCGCCGTCGGATTGGAAGGTCTTGATGTCGACTCCGCGGCGGGAGGCATCGTCCGCGATTTGCACGTCTTCGTTATCGAGGCGACGTTCGAGCGTTTCGGCGACCACGCGTTCGAACTGGCTGGGGACAACGACGTAGAGGGCCTCGCCCTGGTATTCGGTCTGGATGGGCTGGGCGGGCTGGACCTCGGGCACCGGGGCCGTCTGAGTCTCGGGTTCGGGCTCGGGTTCGAGCTCCTCGGCAGCCGGGGGCTGACGTTCCTGTTGTTGAAGGCTTTGCCGCTGTTCGGTCAGGGCCTCCAATCTCTCCTCGTACTCGGCCTTGAGGCGATCGAGTTCAGCCTGACGCTGGGCAAGTCCGTCGTCTCGCGGCGACGCACGCGACCTGACCAGTTCGAGTTGCGCCCGATGTTTGCGGCGCACCTCTTTCAACTCGGTCTCGTGACTGCCCTTGAGCGCCTCGACGGTCAAGGCTTGATTGGCTTGCAGCTGCTCGATGCCTTCTCGCGAAAGCGCCATATAGAGGGCAATAAACCAACAGATCACCGTCCAGCCCAGGAAGAAGTTAAGCGCGACGATCATTGTCTTTTCCCGATGAATCTTGGTGGAAACTATGATTATTGGGAGAAAATACAGAACGATTATTGCGATAACCGTGAAGAAGCCGCCGATACCTTCCACGTAGATGATTCCTTTCTATTCAGTCGTGCTCAGGCGCCTCAGGCTGGTGCCACGGCCTCCGCCTCCGTGGATTGTGCCGTAGCCGATTCGGGCAGGGATCCCGGTGATGCCGGGCCGGCGGTCTGGCCGTTGCGCGAGTGGCCGCGGCGACGGGCGCCGGGCGAGAGGACGCGCTGGAGGTATTGGCCGGTGTAGCTGTCGGGTTTGGCGGCGACGTCCTCGGGGGTGCCTTCGGCGATGAGTTCGCCGCCGGCGTCGCCGCCTTCGGGGCCGAGGTCGATGATCCAGTCGGCGGACTTGATGACGTCGAGATTGTGTTCGATGACGATGACGGTGTTGCCGGCGTCGGCGAGGCGCTGGAGGACCTGGATGAGCTTGCGGGTGTCGGCGAAGTGGAGGCCGGTGGTGGGCTCGTCGAGGATGTAGACGGTCTTGCCGGTGGCGCGCTTGGAGAGCTCGGAGGCGAGCTTGATGCGCTGGGCTTCACCGCCGGAAAGGGTGGTGGCGGGCTGGCCGAGGCGGATGTAGCCAAGGCCGACATCGACCAGGGTGCCGAGCTTGCGCTCGATGGACGGGATGTTCTGGAAGAAGGTGTGGGCGTCTTCGACGGTCATCGCCAGCACGTCGGCGATTGTTTTGCCCTTGTAGGTGATGTCGAGGGCTTCGCGGTTGTAGCGGGCGCCTTCGCAGACCTCGCAACTGACATAGACGTCGGGCAGGAACTGCATTTCGATGCGGTTGAGGCCCTGGCCCTCGCAGGCTTCGCAGCGGCCGCCCTTGACGTTGAAGGAGAAGCGGCCGGGTTTGTAGCCGCGGGCGCGGGATTCGGGGACGGCGGCGAACAAGTCGCGGATGGGGGTGAAGGCGCTGGTGTAGGTGGCGGGGTTGGAGCGGGGGGTGCGGCCGATGGGGGACTGGTCGATTTCGATGGCCTTGTCGATGTGTTCGAGGCCGCGGATGCGGGAGTGCTCGCCGGGGACGTTGCGGCTACCCCAGATGCGCTGGGCGAGGGCGCGGTAGAGCACGTCCTCGACGAGGGTGCTCTTGCCGGAGCCGGAGACGCCGGTGACGCAGATGAAGCAGCCGAGAGGGAATCGGACGAACAGGGACTTGAGGTTGTTGGCGCGGACGCCTTCGAGCGTGAGGTTGGCGCCGTTGCCGGAGCGGCGGGCGATGGGGACGGGAATGTGTTCGCGGCCGGCAAGGAAGGCGCCGGTAAGTGAGTCGGGATGGGCTTCGACGTGGTCCGGCGGGCCCTCGGCGACGACGGTGCCACCGTGTTCGCCGGCGCCGGGTCCGATGTCGATGACCCAGTCGGCGGAGCGGATGGTCTCTTCGTCGTGTTCTACGACCATGACGGTGTTGCCGAGATCGCGCAGGCCTTCAAGGGTGCGGACGAGGCGAGCGTTATCGCGCTGATGGAGGCCGATGCTGGGCTCGTCGAGGATGTACATGACGCCGACGAGGCCGGAGCCGATCTGGGTGGCGAGGCGGATGCGCTGGGCCTCGCCGCCGGAGAGGGTGCCGGCGGAACGTTCGAGGGTGAGGTACTCGAGACCGACGGCCTCCAGGAAGCCGAGGCGGGCGTTGATTTCCTTGAGGACCTGGACAGCGATGGTGGCGTCGCGCTTGCTGAGCTTGAGGCCGGTGAAGAACTGCGCGGCGGCCTGGATGGTCATGGCGGTGGCGTCGTGGATGGAACTGCCGCCGATCGTGACGGCCATGGACTCGGGCCGTAGCCGCGCGCCCAGGCAGACGGGGCACATGCGGCGGGTCATGTAGCGCTCGATTTCGCCGCGGATGTACTCGGATTCGGTGTTTTCGTAGCGGCGGCGCAGGTTGGGGATGACGCCTTCGAACTCGAACTCGTAGGCGCGGCGGCGGCCGGCGGCGTTGGTGTACTGGACGACCAGGGGCTGGCCGGGGGCGCCGTAGAGGATGACGTCGACGATGGCGGGGTCGAGACGCTCGACGGGGGTATTGGTGCGGAAGCCGTATTTGCGGGCGAGGGCCTCGATGACGTGGCGGGTGAGGGAAGTTTCGCGGGTGTGGGCCTTGACCCAGGGGGCGATGGCGCCCTGGGAGATGGAGAGGCTGCGGTTGGGAATGATGAGGGCGGGGTCGAGTTCAAGCTTGGAACCAAGGCCGTTGCAGTCGGGGCAGGCGCCGTGGGGGGTGTTGAAGGAGAAGAGACGGGGTTCGAGGTTGGCGAGGCTGACGTGGCCGTTCTTGCAGGCGAGGCGTTCGCTGAGGGTGATTTCGTCGCCGTCGACGATCTGGATGGTGACGAAGCCTTCGCCGAGTTGGAGCGCGGTTTCGAGGGAGTCGGCGAGGCGCATGCGGGAGTCGGGCTTGGGGGTGAGGCGGTCGACGACGATGTCGATGTCGTGCCAGAGGTTGCGGTCGAGGTCGGGGACGTCGTCGAGGGGGACGACCTGACCGTCCACGCGGGCGCGGACGAATCCGGCGCGACGGGCGTCGTCAAAGACGCCCTTGTGCTCGCCCTTGCGGTGAATGATGACGGGGGCGAGGACCATGAAGCGGGTGTCCTCGTCCCAGTCCAGGATCAGGTCGACCATTTCCTGGATGGTCTGGGATGTGAGGGGTTCGCCGCAGGTGTGGCAGTGAGGCTGGCCGATGCGCGCCCAGAGGAGGCGCATGTAGTCGTAGATCTCGGTGACGGTGCCGACGGTGGAACGGGGGTTGTGGGAGGTGGCTTTCTGGTCGATGGAGATGGCGGGGGAGAGGCCCTCGATCTGGTCCACGTCGGGCTTTTCAAGCTGGCCGAGGAACTGGCGGGCGTAGGCGGAGAGGGATTCGACGTAGCGGCGTTGGCCTTCGGCGTAGAGAGTGTCGAACGCGAGGCTGGACTTGCCGGAGCCGGAGATTCCCGAGATGACCACGAGCTTGTTGCGGGGGATCTCAAGGTCAATGTCCCTGAGATTGTGCTCCCGCGCGCCGCGGATGACGATGGAGGAGTCAGCCATAACAGTCCAGCTTAAGCGATTGGGGCTCGGGCTGTTGGCGGCGGTCAATAGCGTCGCGGGCCACTTTGAGTTTCGGGTGGCGCACAGCGGCGGCGGAACCGGCGGTCGCGGGAATCGGACGAGGCCGCGGGCGGGCACCCGGCGGCGGAAATTGGTGGGGGGTGAAGGGGGGGAGCTATCTCTCGCCAGCCCGAACCCCCAGAGGGGGTTCGGGCTGGCGAGAGATAGCTTAGGCCGGTTTTTGGGCGAGCCGGCGACGAAGGTTGGAGTTGTGAGCGGACGGCAGGAGGGCTCCAGGAACGCCGGGTGCACGGACGTGGCGAGGGGTTGAAGCGGAGGCGTCTCGACCGGAAGCCGCCAGTCTGAGCCCGGCGCCTGGGCAAAGCGGGGAACCAGCCGGGACGCTCGGTGGCGAAAGCGGCGAACAGGCGGAGGAGGCGGGCGAGCATGGAGGTTCCGGGAGTGGGACGTGGGAAAGGGCACTTCAAGTGTGCACGAAATGCTTACGCAGGGCAAGTGGGAGGAGGAAAAAGTGAGCGGAGAGCAGGTAGGGGTGAGAGAAGGCGGGGACGGCGAAGCGGCAAGCGGACCCGAAGGTCGGAGAGCCGGGATTGCAGGGGATCACCGGGTGGCAGGGAGCGCTGAGATTGACCATGGCGCTGGGTCGCCACTCGACAAGCTCACGACAGGCCCCTTCGGCAGGCTCAGGACAGGTCTCAGGGGACACCGGGATGACGGGGCACGAGGGCGCGGGACGGAGGTTGGGCGCGATTTCGGATGTGTTCAGTCGATGAGGGCAATGTGTTCAGTTTCCGGCCCGATGTGTTCAGTTTCCGGCCCGATGTGTTCACTTTTCGGCTGAATGTGATCACTATTCGGCCGAATGTGTTCACTTTTGAGGGCCAAGTGTTCAGTGCTCGGCGGCACGCGGCCCACACAAGGCCCCCATCGGCAGGCTCAGGACAGGCCGCTTCGGCAGGCTCAGGACAGGTTTTCCGGGGACGCTGGGATGACGGGGATGTGTCCACTCTGACAGGCCGAGGTGTCCTGTTTTTGGCCCGATGTGTCACTTTTTCGGCCGAATGTGTCCAGTTTCGGGGGCAATGTGTCCAGATTCCGTCCGGATGTGTCCACTTTGGCGGGACAGGTGTCCCGTGAGGAAGGGGCGAGGGAAAAGTCGTGAGGGGTGCGAAAAAGGGGCAGGTGCGCTCGGGATGGGTGCGTGGACGGGGTCGATTGAATCTGGCGCCGGGTTCCCCTTCGACAGGCTCAGGGCAGGCTCTCCGAAGACGCCGGGATTGCGAGGGATGGGATCGGGGGACGAGCCGGGGCCGGGGATCGCGGGTGCTGGCAGTGATGTCAATGCCAGCAGTGCCATCAGTGCTTGCGTTGCCGGCAACCGAGGCGCGTAGAGCTCGGCGGCGGGCGCCGAGGCATTGTCGATGCGAGGGCTATGGTTGGGGCGAAAACCCCCAGGTAACCAGGTGCGGGTAGATGCTGCGGTTGTTGCTGGAACGGCTTGAGGCACGCGTCGCGGCAGAGCGGCCGGTGACGGTGGCGCTGGCAGGCGCAGGGCGGTTTGGGACGAGTGTGGCGGCGCAGATTTCGCAGATGGAGGGGCTGCGGTTGGCGGCGGTGGCGGATCCCAATGTGGATAACGGGGTTGAAGCGCTCAAGGCGGCCGGCTGGGCAACGGAGCAGTGGCGGCAGTGCGATAGCGCGAGCAAGGCGCGGGACGCCATTGCGTCGGGGACGGCCGTGCTGGCGCCGGATGCGGAAGTGCTGGAGTCGGCGCCAATCGAGGTGTTGGTTGAGGCGACCGGAATCCCGGAGGTGGCGGCGCGGAATGCGTGGGGGTCGTTGCGGCAGGGCCAGCACGTGGTGATGGTGACGGTTGAGGCGGACGTGAGCTGCGGGTGGGCGCTGGCGCGGGAGGCGCGGCGGCAGGGGGTGGTGTACAGCCTGGCGGCGGGCGATCAGCCGGTGGCGATCATGGAGTTGTATGACTGGGCAATGGCGCTGGGCCTGGAAGTCGTGGCGGTTGGACGCGGCACGCGTCGATACCCGGCGGACCGGCACGGGGATCCGGAGCGAGCGCTGGCGCGGCTGGGGTACGACAGCGAGGCGGCGGCGCGGCTGCGGCTGAACGCGCAGATGTACAACTCGTTCCGGGACGGATCAAAGGCGCAGATCGAGATGTGCGCGGTGTCGAACATGACGGGGCTGCCGCCGGACCGACGCGGCATGCACGAGCCGTCGGCGGGACTGGACGCGTTGCCTGACCTGTTTGCGTCCGCGGATTCAGGCGGATTACTGGAGAGCAGCGGCGTCGTGGATCTGGCGAACGGCGTGGGGCCGGATGGCGAATCGGAGCTACCCGAGAACATCGCCGACGGCGTGTGGGCGGTGGTTACGTCAGACCGCGGGCATATCAGGGAAGACATGCAGATCCACGGGACGCGGGTGTCGGCCGATGGGCGGCGGATGGCGCTGTTTCGGGAGTACCACCTGTGTGGGATCGAGACGCCGCTGAGCATCGCGCAGGCAGCGCTGCTGGGGGCATCGTCTGGACAGCCGCTCGAGACGCCGACTTCGGAGGTGTTGGCGTATGCGAAGCGCGACCTGCGGCCGGGGGACACGTTGGATGGTTCGGGCGGTCGATTGGTGTACGGGCTGATCGATCGGGCCGAGACGTTGGAGGCCGAAGGCGTGTTGCCGATCGGTCTGGCGTATGGGTCCAGGGTGCTCGAACCGGTGGCGGCGGATCAGCCAATTCCGGCGGGGGCGGTTGAGCCGAGGACTGGGTCGTTTGTGGCGCACTTGCGGGAGAAAGACGCCGTCGATCACTAGTTGTGGACGACGAGTCGCGTCGGTCCCATAGACGAATCCCGGGTAGCGCGTCACCAGGATGCCAATGCCAGACCGCGCGGTATGGTGAAAGGACGAGCGGCGGTTCCCCGTAGGCGATTACTACGGGCGACGCGGCTCCCAGTTATCGAAATCGGGCAGGGACATTGCGCCCGGATTCACGAGCCGCATGGGGCGGGCTGCGGGTCTGAGGTCAGCACTCATGGACAGGCAGACTCCCAACGACCAGCCTCGCCACGCCCTGGCGTTCTATCTGAACCTGCACCTGGCTCAGCCCATGATGGTTGGCCTGACGATGCGGTATGAGCTCGAAGGCGAACTCTGGGTTGGCGTGTGCGAGGAGCTTGGAACCTCAACCTACGACGCGGATCTCGACACCGTGATGCACGAGTTGAGTGAGCTTGTGGTGCACGAACTCAATGCACTCGAAGCCGACGGCGAGCGAGAGGGCGTCTTCAGCCGGCATGGCATCGAGACGCTTGAGGCGAAGGCCGATGTCGAGCCGCTGACTGCAGGACTCTGGGAGGCCGTGGCGCCAACAGTGCCCGCCACGGCATAAGCCAAAGAGTCATCCGCCGGCTAGTCGACGGGTTGGTAGAAGTAGAAGCAGAGGCCGTCGGGGGCGACGAGGAAGAAGACGCTCATCTTCTGGCCGCTGTGGTCGTCGATGCGTGATTCGCCGGGTGTGAGGCCGTTGGCTTCGAGTTCGCGGCGGGCGCGGTCGATGTCGGTGACGAGGATGGCGGCGCCGTCGTTGCTGGCGTCGCCGCCGTTGATGGCGAAGCCGATCCGGACGCCGTCGCGCTGCATGATGACGGTTGGGACGGGGTCATTGCGGCGTTCCACTTCGGTGAGACCCAGGGCATTCGCGTACCACTGGGAGGCTTGGTCCAAGTCTTCCACCGGGAGCGCCAGAACATCATCCTGGAACGGGCGGGCCGCCCTAAGGAGTGGTTCGGTGTTCATGGCCGTGATTCCTTTGTCCTGCACGGGCGCTGGGTGTGCAGCCTAGTCACGGCAGAGCGTACAACCGGGATTGCGGGCAGTTCCCTTTCAAACTTCGTGGTAGCGGAAGCAGGTGACGAGGTGATCGTTGACCAGGCCGGCGGCCTGCATGAAGGCGTAGCAGATGGTGGGGCCGACGAACTTGAAGCCGCGGCGCTTGAGTTCGCGACTCATAGCGCGTGAACCGTCGGTTTCGGCTGGGATGTCGTCCATGGTGCGGAAGGCGTTGCGTTGTGGGCGGCTGTCCACGAAGGACCAAATGAGCGCGTCCAGGGATCCGAGTTCGTCGATGGCCCGCAGCGTCGCCCGAGCGTTGCCTACGGTGGCCTGGATCTTGGCGCGGTTGCGGATGATTCGGGGATCGGCGCGACGGGCTTCGATGTCGGCGGGGGTGTAGGCGGCGATTCGCTCGAGATCGAAGTCTTCGAACACCTTGCGGTAGCCCTGGCGGCGGTGCAGGACGGTGCGCCAGGACAGGCCGGCCTGGGCGCCTTCGAGCGTGAGAAGTTCGAAGAGAGCGCGGTCGTCGTGGAGAGGGACGCCCCATTCGTGGTCGTGGTAGGCCCGCATCAGCGGGTCGTCGCCGACCCAGGGGCAGCGGGGGTGGTTCACGAGGAGGCGGTCAGGTCCCGGACATAGCGGACTACGTGGACGAGACCGTGCCAGTCGAAGGTGTCTTCGGTTCCATCGAACGCCCAACCGTTGGCCTCGTAGAACCTGCGGGTCGGCGGACGGTCGCGCAGGGTCCAGAGGACGGCGGCGCGATAGCCGCGAGCGCGCAGAGCGTCCGTCAGGCCTGCCAGCAATTCCCGACCCACGCTGCGTCCCTGCCAGGCGGGGAGCACGTAGAGTGCACGCACTTCACCGACACCGGCGTTCGGCTCCACGTCGTCGCAGGGTTCGGCGACGCCCATCCCGATGATTTCGGCGCCGCTGGACGCCACGACAAGTGCGGAGCGTTTGGTGTCCTTGATTCGTTTTCTGTATTGCTGGATTCGCGACGACGTGACGGTCAGGCTGTCGAGAAAGGCGTCGGAGACGATCCCCCGGAAGCAGGCCTTCCAGGTTGTGATGCGGACGGACTCGATCCCCTCGGCGTCGTTGACGGTCGCGGGACGTACGGTCCAGGACTGAGTTGGTTCGGTGTTCACTACTCGTTGCGTCGCCCGGCAGCCTATGGCCGCCACGTTTCAGCGCGGCGTAGAAACACGGTGGGGTCGTTGCGCCACTGGGCGTAGCCGATGCGCCGGTTGTCGGTCAGCCAGTTGACTTTAGCGTCGATACAGGCGGCCAGATCGGCCGCGCCCGCAGCCAGGGCAAAGCCGCCGTACTCCACTTCGGCGTCCAGCGCCGCAACCTCTAATGCCCCGCCTGACGAATGAACGGCGTCGCGATTGCCGATTTCACCGCGGGCCAGCGCGTCGATGCGGCCGTCGCGTAGGGCCTGGAGCAATTCCACTTCCCCCGTCTCTTCTCCCAAGTAGACGACTTGCGGCATGTCCGGCACCGGCGGCTCCAGGCGCTGACGTCCCTCCAAGCCTGGCGAAACGTAGGCCGCAGTAATGGTGTAGGCCGCACTGCCGTCCGCAATCACTATGCCTGACGGTGTATGCACCCGAGTCCCAGCAGCCAACACCCCAGCCGAGTCAACCAGGCTCGTCAGTTGCAGCAGGCGAGCCTCGCCCGTGGTGCCGGCCAGCGCGCCGACTCGATGCTGGCTTGTCAAGTGGTCATGGTCGGGGAAGCGATCGGCCTCACCCGCCCGGACGAGCAGCGACTGGCGAAAAGCGATGTGGCCCGAGGTGAAGCGGACGACCTGGGCACCGGCAGCGTCACGCGTGCGCGAGTCCAGGATGGTGATGCCGCCGCCGACCATGTCGATGTCGTCGCGCAGGGGCGTGAGCCAGATGTCGTCCCAGGGTTGGATGGGGTGTCGGGCGAAGGCGAGGCCGGCGCCGTCAAGCGATTCCAGGGCGGTCAGCAGGTCCGCCTCGTACCCGCGATGTTCCCGAAACCGGGCGGCGTTCGGGTCGGGGTCGGCGCTGTAGCTGACGGGCGCGAAGAAGGCGTAAAAGCCCACATTCAGCACTTGGCCGTCGGACGTGCAGGCCGCCGTCAGCGGCGAGTCGGCGGTGGGTTCGCCGCAGGAGGCCAAGCCGCACAGCAGCGCCAGGCCCAATGCAGCCCAGGCGCGGGAGAAGAGCTTTTTCGCAGCGGGAATGTGCGCGCGGTTCACGGCACACCATCCAGCCGGCGGACATAGCGCACCGCAGGCGCGGACATAGGTTCGGGACCGTGGAGATCGAAGTCGCCGTGTCGATCGTACGTCCAGCCGTTGGCTTCGTAGAAGCCGCGCGCGGCCGGGTTGTCGCGGAAGGTCCAGAGAACCGCCTCTGTATAGCCCAAGTCCCGCAGGGCGTCGGTCAGGCGAGCCAGCAGGGCGCGACCGACACCGCGGCGCTGCCAGGGCATGGCCACGTTGAGGGTGCACAGTTCGCCCGCGCCGGGGCTTGCGGGTGGGAAGTCGTAGTCGTTGACCGGGCCGACACCGCCGTACCCGATGAGTTGGCCGTTCGACTCCGCCACGATGAAGCGCCAGGACGTTGGGTTCCCCAGGGCTTCCCGGAACTGTCCGACGTGTTCCGGGGTGACGGTGAGCCAGGTGAGATAGTCGTCGGGCAGCAGGCCGCGGTACACGCGCTTCCAGACAGCCACGCGCAGGGCCTAGATAGCCTCGGCGTCGTCCACCGTCGCGGGACGGATCGTCCAGGGCGCAGGGGAGGCAGGCTAAGCGTCCGGCTGGGACATAAGGGCCTGGACTTTAGCCCAGATGAATGGCGTGATTGTCCGTGCGCCTATGTACCGGTCGGTCGGTATGGGCCGCGTATGGTGGAGCGAATCTTCCCCGAGTCCACGCGCCAGGACGTCGCATGGCCCGAGTCGTCGAGCTGCCCGATCCGACGGACCACGAGCCGATTCAAGGACCGCGCCTTCGCCTTCGGCCGCTGACGCCCGAGGACCTGCCGATGCTGATTCGCTGGCTGGCCGATCCGGAGGTGCAGGAGTTCTATGGCCGGCCACCGGAGTCCCTGGCGCAGGCGCACGAGATCTACCTGGTGGCGGAGGATGCGCCGTGCTGGCGCTTCATTATCGAAGACCAGAGCCGCCCGATGGGCGAGATCCAGTACTACCACCCCTACCTGAACGAACGCTGGTCGGCGGGGATCGACATCCTCATCGGAGAACCCGGCGACCGAAACCGGGGGTTGGGAACCGAGGCCGTGCGGACGCTGCTGCAGCACCTGTTCGAAGTGAAAGGCGTGAACCGGGTCACCATCGGTCCGGAGCCGGCCAATCGGCGCGCCATTCGCTCCTACGAGAAGACCGGCTTTCGACCGGACGGTGTGATTCGGCGCAGCTACAAGGTGGACGACCGCTGGGTGGACGCCATGCACATGACCATCCTGGATGACGAGTGGCCAGCGGCGAAGGCGAAGTGGGAGATGGAAACGGGCCGCCCGGCGGGCGGTTGAGCACGCCGAAAGACCCGCCGCAGTAGGTCCGGGTCGTATATTCTTTCGGTATTGAACCGTATGGTCCTTCAGCCGGCTTGGAGGCTTGACATGGCCGTCAGCACACTCCGCACGCTTTCGCAATCGCAAGTTGATCAGTTCCTGCGCGACGGGTTCACGGTCGTCCATGACCTGCTGGACGCCGACGAGATCGCGACCCTGGCCGAGCGGGCGGACCTGATTGCGTCCGGCGAGGCGGAGCACATCGTCGAGGGAATCGTCCAACTCGAACAGCCGTTTCGCGAGGACGAGGACAAGGTCGACAACCGGGTGATGGCGACACGCAAACTGGCGCATATCGTCCCGGAGGACGAGGTTCTGCGGGCGCATGCGCGCAACCCCAAGATTGTTGACGTGATCGCGGACCTGATGGACACGGATGACATCACGCTCTACGGCGACCAGCTGTTCATGAAGCCGCCGCGGCACGGGTCGGCGAAGGAGTGGCACCAGGACTCGGCGTCATTCAAGAACATCTTCCCGATGGACCTGATTTCGGCCTGGGCGGCGATCGACAACGTGACGATCGAGAATGGGTGCCTGTGGATGGTTCCGGGCAGTCACCGCTGGGCGATCATTCCGCCGACCTCGCGGCCCACGATCGAAGGGCAGTTCGGTGGGGATTACCCGACGGTGCCGGTGCCGCTGCGGCCGGGGAGCGTGAGCTTTCACCACAGCCTCACGTACCACGCCAGCGGGCCAAACGAGACTGACACGCGGCGTCGCGGCTTCGCCACGCACTACATGCGGTCGAACTCAATCAACGACAAGGAAATCCCGGGCGCACCGACGGTGCGGGGCTACACGCACATCCGCGGGAAGCGGATTCCGGGAACGGTGTCGGACGAGGTGTTTGACGTCTAGTACGTAAAGGCGCGCGGTCTAACCGCGTGTGGACCGGTTGGCGCCTGGGAAAGCGTGCTGGTGCGGATCCACCGCGGTGGTCGGCGGCCGGCTGCGTCGGAGAACATCAGAAAGCTTGACGCCGTGGGCGCCCGGTAGGACAATCAAGCTGAATGAACCGCCCCATCGGCCTAATGAGGGGCGTCTAATAAATGGGCCCGCCTCTTTATATGGGCCCTCAGTTTTTCTCCTGCGGTTGCTGCCTTTCCAATTCTCCGCGTACTTCGTCCAATGGCGTAAACGTATGTGCGGCATTGATGATGTCATCCGAAGTGAAGGGTTCGTATGAAATCACACGTACTCGCTTCCCGAGGTTCCTTAGGTGTTCCAGAACTGGTGCGAAGTCTCCATCCCCTGCAAAAAACACTACGTCGACAGATTAGCTAACCTCAGCAAGCATCTCTAGCGTTATTTCCACATCAAGATTGCACTTATAGCGCACTTCATCTCTCTCCTTGTCATACTGCCGCTTAGCTTCCTTATGGATCACGGTGTATCCGCCGTGGGCCAGCGCCCGGTGAAAGCCCCGCTGCTTCCTAACGGCACTGGCACTGTTGCCTGCCGGCGTGCCCGTGAAGTAGTAGGCGCAGCCCTCCTCATGGTCCTCAAGCAACCAGGTCAGCGCTCTGAAATAGTCAATACTCCATCCCTGCTTACGCTGGGCGTAGAACATGTTGGCGGCGTCGACGAACAGGCCAAGGCGAGGCATGGAAATCCTCCTGAACCAATCCCGCAGGCCTCCTAGCCTGACGGGGGTTCGTTGACGGCGACGAGTCGCAGCAAGCGACCGCCGGCATCGTCGGTCAAATAGAGTTCCCCGTCGCCGCCCTCGCCAAACGTGGGGATCAAGAAGTCAAAGTCGGCTCGCTGGATCATCTGCCAGGCGCCTTGATCGTCGAGGTGGAGCGTCCAGACGCGGCCGCTGCAGTAGTCGCCGAAGATGTAGGCGCCGGCCAGCGCGGGAAAGGCATGACCGCGATAGACGTAACCGCCCGTGATCGAACACCCGAAGTCGCGGCCGTACTCGGCAACCGGAATCTGCAGGCCCTCGGTCGCGCACTCCGACACAACGGGCGGGAAGCAGGCGCTGCCTTCCATGATGTTCCAGCCGTAGTTGAGGCCCCCGCGCAACGGCGCCAGGGCCAGGTGGACCTCTTCGAGGTCGTTCTGGCCAACGTCTGCAAGCCACAGATCGCCGGTGACGCGGTCGAACGAGAAGCGCCAGACGTTGCGCAGGCCGTAGGCGAAGATCTCGGCGCGCCTGGCGGGCTGGCTGGCGAAGGGGTTGTCGACGGGAATGGCGTAGCCGGACTTGGTGTCAACGTCTATTCGGAGGAGCGAGCCGAGCAGGGTGCTGGGATTCTGACCGTGTTGAAGAGGATCGCCGCCAGATCCGCCGTCGCCGGCGGAGATGTAGAGGTAGCCGTCCCGCGGGCCGAAGGCGATCATGCCGCCGTTGTGGTTCTCGTATGGCTGCTCGATCTGTAGCAGCACACGCTCGGATTGCGGATTGGCCCGGGCTTGCGCGGCGTCGGCGGTGAATTCGGAAACGACGGTGTCGCCGTTGTGATCGGTGTAGTCCACAAAGATGCGGCCGTTGGTGGGATAGCCGGGGTGGAAGGCGACGCTGAAGAGGCCCTGCTCGTAGGCCTGGGAGCGCACGCGGTCGGTTATGTCAAGAAAGGGATCGTTGCGGACCTGACCGTTTTGCACGACCAGAATCCGGCCTTGCTTCTCAACCACGAAAAGCCGTCCGCTGGCATCGTCGGCGTGCCCTACAAATATGGGGCGATCGAAACCGCTGGCCACGACCTGAACATCGATACCAAGACTGTCGGGCGGTGAGGGCTGAGGCGTAGCCGCAACTTCGGGGGTGGGAGCCAGTGTTGGCGTGGGTTCCGGCGTGGGCTCGGGAGTCGGCGTTGCGACCGGCGCCTCAGTGGCCGCCGGGGTTGAAGCAACTTCGACGCCAGCCGTGGGTGTCGGCTCACTGATTGCCGTGGGTGTTGGCGTTGGGACGACGACCGTCGGCACGGCCGTTGCAGGCGGGCTGGCCTGGACGGGAGTCGTAGCTGTCGCCGGGGCATCCGAGCTGGTAGACGCGGCCGGCGCCCGGTCGGTTGCTGTTGGAGCCGTCGGGGCGGTGGGTATCGCGGCCTGGGCCGGTGCGGCCACGACGGCAGGAGCCGACGTGGGGGGCGGAGGCGGCGGTTCGACGACAGGCGCCGAGGCCGGATCACACGCCGCAACCAGGACAAGCATCACGAGGGCGACAAGTGTTCGGCGCATGGGCTCAACCTTACGGCATGGGACGTACCTCAACCTTAAATCTCCTTTTCGAGCGGACTGGATTGAATGAGTGAAGAACGCGGCGCACACTCGCGTTCGACTGGTCTGGCAGGGAGCGGCAGATGGGACGACTTGAAGGCAAACGCGCGCTGATCACGGGCGGAGGGCGCGGGATTGGCGCCGGGATTGCGCGTCGATTTGCGGCCGAAGGGGCGCACGTGATCCTGACGCAACGCGACGTCGGCCTGTTGGAAGCCACCGCTGAGGGAATCCGAGCGGAGGGCGGAACGGCCACCTGGTTCCGGGGCGATGTCGGCACGCCGGCCGGCGCCTCGGCAATCGTGGAAGAAGCGCTGGAGCGGGTTGAGTCGCTGGACATCCTGATGAACAACGCCGCGCGCATGGGGCAGGTCGGTCCATTCCTGGAGGTCGAGCTGGAGGACTGGCATAGCTATATCGATACGAATCTGACCGGAGCGTTCGTTGTGGCTCAGGCGGTGGCGCGCCACATGGTCGCGGAAGGAATCGAAGGACGGATCGTTAACACGGGATCCGTGGATTCGTTCGCGTCCGAGGCCAACGCATCACCGTACGCGGCGAGCAAGGGCGGGCTGTGGCTGCTGACTCGGGCGATGGCGGTGGACCTGGCGCCGTACGGCATTGCGGTGAACCTGATCGCGCCGGGGCCGATTCGGGTTGAGCGATCGGAAGTGCGGGCTCGCGACCCGGAGTTGCGAGCGAAGCGGGCACGGGTGATCCCGCAGGGCGCCTACGGGATGCCAGAGGATGTGGCAGCGGCGGCCGTGTACCTGGCAAGTGACGAGTGCGGGTACGTGACGGGCAGTGCGATAACGGTTGACGGTGGAGGGCGTGCGTTTCTGCCGTTCTAAATACAGAGCGCGAGCCAGGGCCATGCAGATTGAGGCAGTCAAGCCGGTGCTGACGAACGAGGCGTGGTGAGCGCCATGAAACTGATAGCGCCGTTGGCAGATGACCCTCTGTGGCGGGATAACCCCGGGAGTTGGGGCTGCGAGGCGACTGACATCTGGTCGATGCTCTGTGCCGCGCTGGAGGGCGACATCGACCGCGTGCGGACCCTGGCCGGAGGCGAGCCAAACCTGGTACGTGCGGAGTATTGGTATACCCAGCCGCTGCACTTCGCTGTTCGCGAGGGGCACGCAGACGTGGTGCGGACGCTGCTGGAATTGGGCGCGGACCCGAGCTACCGCCGTTACGCCCACGAGCCGCTGGCCACCGTCGCACGCGACCGTGGACACCAGGGCGTCGCTCGAATCATCGAGGACGCGCGGGCGGCTCTGGGGCTCGGCGGCGAGCCGCATGAAGTGCACAGGGCCGCTACGGCCGGGGACGTGGATCGGTTGCGAGCGCTGGTCACCAGCAACCGCTCGCTGTTGGACCGCGGGGATGACGAGGGTTTCACCCCGCTGCATCGGGCTGTCGAAGCCGGGCAGGCTGCATGCGCAACTCATCTCCTTGAGCTCGGTGCGCCGCCAGACGCCGTTCAGGCTGGCGGCGGGGGAAACCGGCCCGACGCCTGGTACCGGCCGGCGGGGCAGCGGCCGGTCGACCTGGCACTGAAGCGCAACGACTTCGACATGGTTCGCGAGCTTCTGGCCGGCGGGGCCGAGTTGACGATTGACGTGGCGGCGGCGATGGGGGACGTCGAAGAGGTGGAGCGAATCCTGGACTCCGACCCAAATGCCGTGCTCGCGCTTGGCGATGAGGCCGGGAAGCCGATGGGCGAAGCGGCACGGCAAGGGCATTTCCACGTCGTACGCGTGCTCTTGGCGCACGGCGTCGATCCGAACCTGCGCGAGGGGCGGGATGCTCCGCAGGGGAGAGCGCTCTGGCACGCGGCGCAGCGCGGTGACGGCGAAATGGCCCGGTTGCTGCTGGAGGCGGGTGCGGATCCCAACGCCGGGATCGAGTCCTCGGGTACGGCGGCGTGGATGGCGAAAGAACCGGAGCTGCGGCGAATGTTCGAAGAGCACGGCGGGTCCGTGGACGCGAGCGGGCACTTGCTGGACGGCAACGACGAGGTGGTGCTGGCGATGGCGGACGAGGACCCGGATGCCGTGAGCACCCATGGCTGCGGCGGCATCTTCACCATGGCCGTCTCGTTCAAGCGGCGCGACCTGTTGCAGCCGCTGCTGGACCGAGGTGCGCGCGTGCCCGATGTCGTGACCGGCTGCCGGACCTACCTGTGGAACACGCCGGACATGACGCGCGTGCTGCTGGAGCACGGCATGAACCCGAATCTGCCCAACTGGCAGCGGGTGACGCCGCTGCATGACATCTGCAACCGCGGCGGGCGCGGTAAGCCAGACCCCAACCGGCATGAGCTTCTGGACCTGTTCCTGGAGTTTGGCGCCGACATCAATGCCGTGGACGAGGAGTACCGATCGACGCCGCTGGGGTGGGCGGCGCGGAACGGACTGGCGGACATGGTGGAGTTGCTGCTGGCGCGCGGGGCGGATCCGGGTCTGGCCGGGGAGCCGTGGGCTACTCCGCTGGCGTGGGCGAGTCGCCGGGGACACACCGAGATCGAGGCCACGCTTCGGCGCAACGGCGGGCGCAGGTAATCGGCGCACCGTCTTGGCCGACTTGCGGTGCGACTTTGGCGGATCTGGAGACCCAGGCTGACAGGAGCCGGCAAAATACGGCGCGTCCCGCTACGTTTGACGCATATCCATCCTCCTGATATGGTTTTCCATATGAAGACGACTCTCAACATTGACGCCACCGTCATGCAGCGCGTGCGCGAGGAGGCGGCGCGGCGCGGGACCACCATTTCGGCTCTGGTCGAGGCCGGCCTGCGGCGAGTTCTCGAACCTGATGTCCCGGCCACCGCCGATCCCTTGCCAGAGTTGCCCCGGTGGCGAGGCGGCGAGGCGCGGGTAGATATAGCCAACCGCGCGGAACTCGCCGCCGTGCTGGATGAGGAATGAGTGCTCGTCCTCGACACCAATGTCCTGTTGTATGCCGCGAACGAGAGTTCGGAGTTTCATCCCGCGTGTTACCGGCGGCTTGAACACTGGCGGCGTGATCCGTCCCCGGTGTTCATCACCTGGAACATCTGCTACGAGTTTCTCCGTATCACCACGCATCCACGCGTTTTCCCTCAGCCGTGGAACTCCGGGCAGGCGTGGGGATTTGTCCACAGCTTGCTGGCCTCGCCTGGCATTTCGGTGCTAGCCGCCACCGACCGCCATGCAGCGGTGCTCGCACGGACCCTGGAAGAAATACCCGAAGCCCGCGGAAATCTCATGCACGACATTCACACTGTGGTCGTCATGCGAGAGCACGGCGTCAGTCGGATCTGCACTCGCGACACCGACTTTCATCGGTTTCCCTTCCTGGAAGTCGTGGATCCTTTGCGCATCTAAGGAACAATCTTCAGCCAACCAACACGCTGTCAGCGGCACCGGCCTGGCCCTATGCAGGCCCCGGCCAGAGCGTTCGAATTGGCGACGTAGCACTCGTACTTCGACTCGGGACGTCGCGAGCCCGAGAGTCGCCGGGAATAGACTCGACGCTCTGCGCTAGATCGGATCCAAGGGAAAGATGGGGCGGCGGAGGCGGTGGTAGGTGAGGTCGCGGGGATCGTGGGACTGGACGGCGGGGAAGGCGACGCGGTGGACCTGGGTGGCGATGGGGCCATAGGCGGCGCGGAAGTGGTTTGAGGACTTGACGCCGATCCAGCGGAGGGCCGTGGGTTCGAGGCCGAGCGCGCGCGGGCACTCGAGGCTGAAGATTTGCAGGCGGTTGGTGGTGACGGCGACGCGAACGCCGCCGATGCGGAGCAGGGCGGTGGGTCCGAACTTCTGGGTGAGGCCCGTCATCATGGGACCGCGGATGACGAACTCAAGGTTCAGCAGCCGTTCCACGGTGGCGCGGGCGTGTACCGGTGGGCCCTGATCGGGATGTGACTTGCCGCCGATGGCGACCTCTACCTCGGCGTCGTGGCCGGCGGCCTGGGCGAGTTGGACGGTCTCGGGGTCGCAAATAGTGAGGACCAGCGCGTCCTGGAGATCGTGCTGGATGAACGCGCGCAGCAGGCCGGTGGAGTCGCCGGGGGCGCCGCCGCCGGGGTTGTCCTGGCCGTCGGCGATGACGATTGGGCCGGGTCCGGCTGAGCGGGTTTCGGCCAAGGCGTCGTCAAACCTGACCAGGTCGACCAGGAACTGTTGGCGCTGGCTGAAGACCCAGTCGGCGTAGGTCCTGGCCTCGCGCCGGGCCCTGGCCGGATCGTCGTCGGTTACCACAACGACTGAGGTGCCGGCTTCGGGGATGTCGGCCCAGGCGAAGCCCGGGTTGACCGAGGCGGTAAGGATGCCGGGCTGGGCTTCGAGCTGGTGGGCGCGGGCGACGATGCCGTCGAAGGGTTCGAAGCCGGTGACGTTGCCGCCGGCCCAGAGCAGGGGCAGCAGTTCGACCGCCATGGTGGGGCGAATCTCGCCACGCAGCGTGCGGACGATCAGGTCGGCGGCTTCGCGGCCGCGTTCGCGGAAGTCGACGTGCGGATAGGTGTCGCAGGGAATGATGACGTCGGACAGCTCGGCCATCGTGTCGCTGATGTTGGCGTGCAGGTCGAGGGTGAAGATGACGGGGCGGTCGGGTCCGAGGATGGCGCGGACGCCGCGCAGGAGATCGCCTTCGCCGTCGTCGATGTCCTCAATGACCATGGCGCCGTGCAAGTCCAGCAACGCGCCGTCGACCGGCATGGCGGCTTCCAGGCGCTCCAGGAACTCGGACTTGAGGCGGGTCCAGGCATCGGCGTGGACGGGGCCGGAGGGTTCGGCGAAGGTCCAGAGGAGCGGGACCAACTCGTAGCCGTGGGTTGCCGCGGCGTCGATGAAGCCGCCGCAGCCGGTGTTGGTGTCGCGCATGGCCTCGATGAGCTCGGGGCCGCGGTGGAAGCCGCGGGAGGCTTCGGAGAAGGCCTCGTACGGCGTTTCGATGGGCGTGAAGGTGCTGGACTCGTGCCCGATGTTGCCGGTGGCTAGGCGCATGACGCGGCTCCGGGGCGTTGGTTGCGGGAAGTGTAGCGGCGCGGCAGTCGCGAGCCCTCGGTGCTAGTCATCGCGGATCGGCTTGAGGCGGGCCGCGCGAACGAGCGCGAGGGTTCGAGCGTGGGCCTGGGGCGAGACGGCCGCGACGACGCCGCCGCGAATGCGGGGGTCGGGCGAGTTGTAGGTCTGGGGGTGGCCTTTGAAATCGGTGACCAGCCCGCCGACGGATTCCAGGATCGCGGCGTGCGGCGCGAGGTCCCATTCGGCGCCGGAGGTGCGCGCCGCGACGAAGGCGTGCATGCCCTCGGAGAGCATGACGGTCATGCTCATCAGGCCGTGGTAAGAGACGGTAAACGCGACGTTGTCGGACGCAGCCGCGTCGGTGATGGCCGCAGCGGTATAGCTGTGCTGAACTCGGAGGGGCGAGTCGTCCAGCGGCTGCGGCCGAAGCTCGATTGTTCCGTCGTCCGACTCCAGGATTGGCGTGGCGCCGACGGCGCCGGAGCGGAGGTCGGGCATGGCAGGCCGATTGACGGCGCCGACGACAGGCCGCCCGTCGACGGCAAGCGCGAGCATGATCGACCAGTCGCGGTCGCCGCGCTCGTAGTGAGAGGTGCCGTCAATGGGGTCGACGATCCAGCAGCGCGACTTGCCGAGACGGTCGGGGTCGTCGGGGCCTTCCTCGGAGAGGATGGCGTCGTTGGGGTAGGCGGCGGAGATGGCCTCGACGATTACGTCGTTCACGTCATAGTCGGCCTGGGTGACGATGCTGCCGTCGGGCTTGGGGAAGACGGGAAGGTCGGGGCGCTGGAAGTTGGCGAGGGCCGGCTCGGCGGCACGGCGGACGACATCAACGGCGAATTCGAGTTCGGCAGCGTAGTTCATAGAGATGGCACGGGAGCTTCTGCCATCAGCATGTCAGGTCTTCATGACATGGACAGCGTCGGGTGGGATGTGGACGCGCCAGTGGCGGCGGGTGGCGACGCCCATGACCTGGTAGGGGTGAGGAGCGATCTGGATCTCGATGGTGGGGACGTCGGGGGTTGCCGAGTTTGCGACGCGTGCGTAAAGGGTACGGGAGTGGCCGAAGTCGGCTTCGTCGATGATCTGTATGTCCAGGATGTTGGGGCGGTCGTCCGGGCGGTCGGGGCGGGTGAGGATGATCTGGTCGGCGCGGATGGCGACGTGGACCTGGCCTTTGGTAATGCCGGTTTGGGCAGTTTGCAGTGGGCCGATAGGGGTGTGGACCGCGATTCCGTTCTCGGAGCCAATGACTTTGCCCTCGAGCACATTGGCGATGCCGAGGAGGCGGGCGACGCGAGCGCTGTTGGGGCGCTGAAGCACGTGGGGGCGGTCACCGATTTGCAGGACCTGTCCGGCGTCCATGACGGCGATGCGGTCGCCGATGTGGCTGGCCTCGGTGAGGTCGTGGGTGACCATGAGCACGGGCAGATCCAGGTCGCGGACGAGGCGGCGGAGTTCGCGGCGGAGGGTTAGGGCGACGCCTTCGTCGAGCGCGGCGAAGGGTTCATCCAGGAGGAGGGCCTGGGGCCGACGGACCAGGGCGCGGGCCAGGGCGGTGCGCTGGGCCTGGCCGCCGGAGATCTGAGCGGGGCGGCGGTCGGCCAGGTCCCGGATGCCAAGGGTTCTGAGCAGACCATCGACCCGGTGCTCGCGTTCGGTGCGGGGCAGATCGAAGACGCCGTAGGCGACGTTCTGGGCGACGGTCAGGTGGGGAAAGAGGGCGTAGCTCTGGACGACGTAGCCGAGGTGACGCTGGTAGGGCGGGACGTTGAGGCCGGCCGCGGCGTCGAAGACGGGGCGGTTGTGGATGGCGATGCGGCCGGTGCCGGGGGTGAGGAGTCCGGCGATTGCCTCAAGCGTGAGGGTCTTGCCCGCGCCGGACTGGCCGAACAGGACGGTGATTCCGGGGCCGACCTGGAGTTTCGAGGCGAGGCGGAAGTTACCGAGCGTGTGGGTGATGTCGATGTTGATCACAAGGCGCGGCTTCCGGCGCGGGCCAGTCCTCGGAAGGCGATAAGGACGGCGAGCGCAATGGCGGCCAATACGACGGCGATGGCGATGGCGGCGTTGGCGTCAGCTTCCATGGCTTCGAGGATGGCGAGGGGCATGGTCTGGGTTCGGCCGGCGACGTTGCCGGCGAACATGATGGTGGCGCCGAACTCGCCCAGGGCGCGGGCCCAGGCCATCACAGCGCCGCCAGCCAGCGAGGGGAGAGCCAACGGCACGGTGATGCGGCGAAAGGTGCGCCAGGGGCGAGCGCCGAGGGTGGAGGAAACGGCTTCGAGGCGCTGGTCGACGCTCTCGAAGCCGGCGCGGGCGGCGCGGATGTAGAAGGGGGCGGCGACGAACATCTGGGCGAGCACGACGGCGGCGGTGGTGAAGGCGATGTCGATGCCGGCGCCGGACAAGGGACCGCCGACGGGTCCCTGGCGGCCGAGGAGCAGGAGCAGGGCCAGGCCGCCGACGACAGGGGGCAGGACGATGGGCAGGTCGATGACGGCGTCGACCAGGGCGCGGCCGGGGAAGCGTCGGCGGGCCAGCAGGTAGGCGGTGGGCGTGCCCAGCGCGACGATCGCCGCGACGGCGATTACGGAGGTTATGAGCGAGAGCTGGACGGCGCCGCGGACGAAGGGACTGGTGAAGGCGGCTCCGATGTCGGCCTGGGTGATGCCGCGGGCGATGAGGACGCCGACCGGGGCCAGGACGAGGGCCAGGGTAAGGGCCGCGAGGAGCCAGACGAGGAGTTGGCTCCAGGAGAGCGGGGAGCGCGGGGCTGGGTGGGTTGGCGGAGTCAGGTCGGGGTCCCTGGGGGCGGCGGGGCGAATCATCGCACCGTGCTCGCAGCTGCGGGGGCGAAGCCATGGCGGGCGAGGATGGTTTGGGCTTCGGGGGTACTGAGGAAGGTCAGGAAGCGCTGAGCGAGGTCGGGGTTCGGGGCGTCGCGGAGGATGGCGGCGGAGTAGTGGGCGGTGACTTGGACCTGGGATGGAGTTTGGATGACTTGCAGGCGGCCGGTGGCGGCGAGGACGTCGGTGCGGTAGACGAAGCCGGCGTCGGCTTCGCCGAGTTCGAGCTTGGCGGCGACCTGGCGGACGTTGGTTTCGAAGGAGATGACGCGCTGGAGGACGGCGTCGGGGAAGCCGGGTTGGCCGGTGGCGACGGCGTGGAGGGTGAGCATTTGGCGGGCGTAGGCGCCGGCGGGGACGGACTCGGCGGCCATGACGAGGCGGCGGTTGGATTGGGTGAGGTCGTGGAGGCCGGAGATGCCGGCCGGGTTAGCGGCGGGGACGGCGAGGACGAGGTGGTTGGTGGCGATGGCGGCGGGGGGCGCCGCGAGAAGACCGGCGTGTTGGAGGGCGTTGAGGTGATGGGGGTTGGCGGAGATGACGAGGTCGGCGCGGGCGCCGGATTCGATCTGGAGGCGGAGGACCTGGGATCCGGCGAAGTTGGTTACGACCTGGGTATTGGGGTTGGCGCGGTGGAAGGCGTCGGCGGTTTGGGTGAGGGCTTCGCGGAGGGAGGCGGCGGCGAAGACGTGGAGGTCGTGGGTGGGGGTGGGGGTGCAGGCGGTCAGGAGCAGGAGTGCCAGGAGTGCCGGGAGGGGTGGGGTTGCGCGCGTAAGAGTTTTTTCCAAAAAACTCTTGAGGCGCGGCGGGGTGCTTTGGGGCGGCGAATTGGCGGGGCGGTGTGGGGGGCGGCTGGGGTGGCAGGCGGGTGGGATGGTGGGGGAGGGGAGGCGGTGAGCGTCAAGGGTGGGGAGGGTGAGAGGTCGCGAGGGTGTGGCGGCGGGGGTGGGGATGCTGGGGGCGGGGGGACTGTGGGCTCGACGACGGGGAGGTTCTCCCGCAGGAGCAGCGGTCGGCATGGAGACGGGCTGGCGCGCGCGGTTGGCCTGACGTTGCGGCAGCAGCGTCAGGGTGAGCCAGCGCACGATGAGCCGGATGGCGGCGGTCAGGGGCATTCCCAATTGAGGTTGCGAAGACATCGACGGCATCGTACACTGGATGTGCACGGAAGGCAAGGCCGGAGTCGGAAGGGGGCAGCACCCGAGGTTAGTGACTGGCGGTGAGCGGCTGGCGGCTCATGCCATGTGAGCGTTGGCGCATGAGGACCCAGGAGTTCGGTCGGGGGACGGCGGGGTTCGCGTAGAGATCAGGTCGCCGAGGGGACTGAGTTGGGTTGGTCAGGCAGCGGCGTCGTGGCGGTCGCGGTTGGTGTGGGTGTCAGCGAGGCCCTGGACGTTATGCGCAGACCGATCAGGTTGAGGCCCAGGGCAAGGACGGCGGTGAGTTCGGCAGTCAATGGGCGGCTCCACGGGGAAGATCTGGAAGATCATGGCCGCCGGTGGGGAGCGTAGCGCGGGTAGTGGAATCCAGGGAAATCCGAGTTGGGAGTTCATGCCGCGGCCGCCGCGCAGTACGGCAGACCCAGATCCTCCAGGTCAGAGTTGTACTGACTCACCTCGGCCAGCGCCGCCGGAATGCAACCGGTCAATCGGTTACCACTGAGTTGGAGAGTCCCCAGGGACTCAATCTGCCCGAGCTCGGCAGGTATCGGACCCGTCAATTGGTTGGCGGTCAGGCTGAGAAATCTGAGATTCCCTAACTGGCCCAGCGCCGGCGGGATGGCCCCGGTCAATTGGTTGTGGTTCAAGAATAGAAGTGCGAGGTTTCCCAACTGGCCGAGCGCCGACGGAATCGATCCGGTCAGCTCATTCCGACTGAGCGACAGAACCGCCAGGCTACTCAACTGGCCCAGTTCGGGCGGAATCGACCCCGTCAGCTGGTTGGCCTCCATACCCAGACGCTCCAGGCTTTTCAGCCCGCCGAGCTCGGGCGGAATCGGCCCTGACAAGCCGTTGGCGGCAAGCCTCAGATCTCGCAATTTGGTCAGGTGGCCGAGGTCGCCCGGAATCGGCCCGGTCAACTCGTTCTGCGAGAGGATCAGGACTTCCAGGTTTGCCAGTTGCGCCAACTCAGGCGGAATCGATCCCGTCAGGTGGTTGGCATCCAGGTGCAGTTCTCGAAGGCTGGTCAACTCGCCGAGGTCCCTCGGAATCGGCCCCGTCAGTTGATTGGCGATCAAGCTGAGCACCCGCAACTGCGGCAGCCGCCCCAGGGCCGCGGGCAGTGGCCGATGCAGGCCGCTGAGCGCTGGCCTCGGCACATCCGGCCTGTCGATCCGCAACTCATGCACGCGCAGCGGCGAGCCGCCAAGCGCGATGCCCGCCCACTCGTGGATCGGACGGTCGCTGCTCCAGTTCAGGCCGGCGCCGTCCGCCAGGCCGTGTTGGACCTCCAGGAGCGTCGCGCAATCCGTCACCAGGCCGGGGTTCGCCTCGGGATCCGGCACCGCCGCACCCGTTGCGCAGCCGGTCACGTCCACGGGATCCAGCCCCGCACGGAGGTTGAGCGGCTGCCAGGATTCGCCCGTCTCGTGCCACTGGGCAAGGCCGCGAAATGGTCCGCCGTCGGCGGCAACCGTGACGACGTGCCTCGGTCCAACCAGCACGAGCCGCGCTCCGTCCGGCGACCAGGCCGCGGCCCGGATTCCATGAAACGGCGCCTCGCTTGCCGCCGCATGCTCCGTGTCCCAGCGCACGATGCCCACATCCGTCACCCCTCGATCTTCGACACCGGCCACGAACGCCGGCCGCGCGTCATTGGGGCGCACCAGGATGTGCGTGCCGGTCGGCGACCACGCCACCGACGCGATCCATGCGTGGGCTGGTCCTGGGGCATCGCGGTGCGGCTCCCAGTGCTCGATGGTGGTGACTCGCCGCAGGTCCGAGCCGTCGGCCGCGATCGTGACCAGCGCCACCGTGGTGGCTTCCGGCTGCGCGAAGGCCAGCCGCAGGCCGTCCGGCGACCAGGACGGCCCGCTGATCGCGGGCCCCAGCCGCCGTAGGTCGGTCCCGTCGGCCCGAATGGTGTACAGATTCCGCACGAAGAGCTCGCCGCCATCTTCAAAGCCCACGAACGCCAGCCATTGCCCGTCGGGCGACCACTGCGGCGGATGATTGACAACCCCCAAGAGCCCGCGCGCGAGGTGGCGCACCTTCGAGCCGTCGGCGGCCATGGTGTACAGATGCGGGCGGGCGAATGCCTGGGCTTCCAGCTCGCGGTGGCGCGCGGACAGGAAGGCGATCCGTGTGCCGTCCGGCGACCACACGGGGAAATTGTCGTAGGCGTCGTTGTTCGTCAGGCGCCGCGGCTCGCCGCCCGACGTCGAGACCAGCGCGATGTCGTACTGATAGTCCGAGCCAGTCAGCGGCGACGCGCTGAGCATCGCGGTCGGGTAGTTGACGGGGTACTCGCAGGTGGAATAGAGCAGCCGCGTGCCACCAGGGGACACGCTGATGGCGGACATACCGCCGATGCGAGACGCCCCGACGCTATCGCTCGCGTCGAAGCCCCTGGGCGCCGGATCGACAAGCTGGTGCACGTCCGTGCCATCCACCGTCGCCGCATAGACATTACGCCCGTGCGCAAAAAACACCGCCGAGCCGTCCAGGCTCCATTGGACCGAATCGTCCAGCCGCAACAAGTGACCGGGTGCAAAGCACTGGTCGCGCCTAGAACGGGAAGCCTCGGCTGATGCGGCACCCGGTGTCCGTGTCCGAAAGCCCGGACGCATGAGTGGCAGCGGCGTAAACGACCTCGAGACTGTCGCCGCCGGAGCGGGTGGACTTGGTACCTGGGACACGGGCTCAGCGACTGCTGGCCCCCCAGCGCCCGCCGCCGCCAGAGCACTGCAGCCGGCGAGGCATAAAAGCAGCGCAAGGACCGTGGGAATCACTATGCACTTGAGTCGCGTCCCGACCTGAAGGCGTCTGTCAGCGGGCATAGCCGAGCGTTGATCGCTCGGACGCGCAGGACTCATGCCGAAGGCGGCGCTGGAGGCGGCAGAGGCGAGGATGGCGGCGATGCGAGTGGCGAGCCAGTGGCGAGGCGTCGACACACTGGGCTCCGGGTCAGCTAGCGGTCATGAAACATATATGCGCGTAGGAACGCAATCGTTCCATTGAGTTTGGAGCTCTTGGGTTGCGTCAGCCGGGTGGGCGCGAGGCTCTGTGCGGCGTGGTGGACCACGGGTTGATCGGTCGGCCTCAGGCTGCGGAGATTCGGCCGCTTGGAGGTGGGTTGAAGGGTGGGTCGTAGGGTCAGGGGGTGTGGCGGTAGGTGTTGGGTAGGTGGGTTTCGTGGGGACGGAGGGTTTGGCGGTAGTTAGGGCGGCGGGGTTGGGCGTGGTGGTCGGTGATGAGGCGCCAGATGATCTGTTCAAGGGTGATGCAGCGGCTTCGCGGCGATGGACTGACGGGTCACGGGCACCCGTTGCGCACGGGGCTCTTACGACGTAACGCTTCGCGTTGACGCTTCGCAGGTCGGCAGCTCAAGTCGATGGAGGTCCGATCGCTCAGACTCCAGTTGGGCCAGGCGCGGCGGGATGCAGCCCCCGAGCTTGTTGCCATAGAGGAACACGGATTCCAGCGACGCAATGGCCCCCAGCCCCATCGGGATCCGCCCCGTCAGTTGGTTGGTCGAAAGGTCCAGTTCCTCCAGGCTGGTCAGTTGCGCGAGTTCCGCCGGTATCGGGCCCGCCAGCGCATTGCGCGCGAGGTCGAGTTCGCGCAACTGCGTCAGGCGGCCGATCGCCGATGGCAGCTCTCCGGTCAGGCCGAGGCTGCCGAGTTTCAGCGCCGTGACGCGTGGCGGCGTACCCGCAACCGTGACGCCGACCCACGCCTCGATCGGCGTTTCTGGCGCCCAATTCAAGGTCAGCGCCCCCATGAGCTGTGGCCGCAGTTCGACGAGCGTCTCGCAATCGCGCACCAGGTCGGGGTTGTCAGCCGGCTCACGAACCACCAGGCCAGCACTACAGGCGGCGTGACGGGCTGCGAGGTCGATCTGTTCCGCCGACGGGGTCGGCGTCTTCGGGCGCCGGACGCGCGTGGCGTACAATGACCGGCCGCCCCCATTCCGCACGAGGACCTGAACATCGGTCCCGTCCGGCGCCACCAGGTAGAGCCTAGGACTAGTTACCCGTGCCTGGTAATTGACGACCGCGATGCGTGTCCCGTCCGGCGACCAGGCCGCGGCGAACGCCTCACCCTGCGGCGGTACCGGCGATCCTTCCAGCGGTAGCGACGATATATCCGCCACCTCGCCATCGAGGCTACTGATACACATCGCGTGGCCGCAGGCGAACAGGATGTGTTCGCCGGTTGGCGACCAAGCCAGCGTCCGGATCCAAGCGTGGGTGGGGTCCAGATCGCCGTACTGCGGTTGCCAACCGTCGATCGTGGTTACCCGCTGCGTACCGGTGCCGTCGGCCGCGATGGTGACCAGCGCGACGGTGTCGTGCTCAGCCTGGGCGAAGGCGAGCCGCTGGCCGTCCGGGGACCAGGCCACCGGCGCGCGAATGGTCGGGGTCAACTTCGTGAGTTGCGTCCCGTCTGCCGCCACGGTGTACAGCCAGTGCTTTCGCTCGTCGTCCTCCCCCACGAACGCCAGGTGCCGGCCGTCGGGCGACCACTGCGGCGGATGATTGACTACGGCCGACACCTCACTCGAGAGGTCCCATACGTTGGAACCGTCAGGCGCCATGGTGTACAGGACGGCCAGATGACTGAAATCCCCGTGCAAGCTTTGCTGCCGCGCCGACAGGAACGCGATCCGGGTACCGTCAGGCGACCACGCCGGGAAATTGTCATAGGCACCGCTTGCGGTGATGCGCACCGGCGTTCCACCGGCGGTGTTGACCATTGCAATGTCGTACTGAAACCACCAATCCTCTGGCTGCCAATCACTGGCCACAGCTTCTGCCGTCTCAAACTCGCACCTGGAAAACAGCAGTCGTGCACCGTCGGGTGACACGCTAATGCCGGTCATTCGCTCCCGGAATTCCCACCGCTTAGGGCCAACCCGACCCGAACGGCGACCATCGACAATTCGTCGCACGCTGGAGCCGTCCGCCGCGGCAACGTGAACACTTGACCCCCAAGTGAAATACACCCAATCGCCGTCCGGACTAAACTCAACGAGCGTTAGAAACTGCCATGGCTCAGATGGGCCGAGCCCCACGCAAGGTGTGGGGACATGACGGTGCACCTCTGGCTCCATTTGCTGATCAATCTGAGAGCCCGGCTCACCGGTCGCTGATGCTGTTGCAGTCTTCGTCGCTGCAGGTTCCCTGCGTCCTTCGCTCGCCGTCTGTGCGTCACATCCGACGAGGCAGAGCAGTAGCAAGGCAATGGCCAAGTTCACGGAGCGTTGAGGTCGCGCGATTGTGAGAGGCCAGCCGCCAATGTGAGCGAGGGTGCGGTGGGCGGCGTGGCATGGTCCCGAAGATTGGGCGCGGGACGCTAAACGAGCGCGGCGTGGCCGCTGGGTGCGCGGGCGAGGAGCGTTGTGGGGTGGCGTCATCCGCCGGGCGTTGCCGTGCGTGAGCGGTCACGAAATATATACGCAGGTTGGATCGCAATCGTTCCATTGAGTCTGGGGCCCTGGCGGAAATCCTAGGGTTGGCGAATAGCATGAGGTTCCTGGCCGTGTCCAAGCAGGTGAACTCAGCTGACTACAGGTGGGTTGAAGGTTGGGTCGTAGGGTCAGGGGGTGTGGCGGTGGATGTTGGGGAGGTGGGTTTCGTGGGGACGGAGGGTTTGGGGCGAGTTGGGGTGGTGGAGGCGGGGCAATGGGCGGTGGGGCGGATAAGGCGAGATTCCCCATTCGACAGGCTCAGGGCAGGTTCTCCGAGAGACTCAGGCCCGGCTCACCACGAACGGTTCTGCGAGGGGCGCGAACGGAAGACGGGCGGGTTGGGGACGCTGGCCCTACGGGAGAGGGCTGACGATGAACGCTTTTGCGGACCGCCTCGACCGGAAGAGGCCGGTTACAAACCGGGCC
Source organism: Chloroflexota bacterium (assembly GCA_022821645.1). Lineage (GTDB taxonomy): Bacteria > Chloroflexota > UBA11872 > UBA11872 > UBA11872 > UBA11872. The sequence goes on along the minus strand of JAJEDE010000025.1, from coordinate 202,833 downwards.
CTACACGAGAGGGCTCAGCACGAATGGGGGGTGGGGCGATTAGTCGGAGATGAGGGCGACGTGGGGGAGGGTGGCCATTTGGCGGTCGAGGGTGAGGGTGTCGATGCCGGCAAGGGCGTAGTCGTTGGCGATGAGGCGGTCGAAGAGGCCGGGGCCGCCGGAGGCCGTGAGGGACTGGAGGACGGCGTGGCCGCTGAGCGGGGCGACGAGGCCGCTGGTGAGGGTGGTGTGGAGGCCGGCGCGGGCGTCGGCGCTGGAAAGGTCGTAGTGGTGGATGAGGGCCGCGTAGGCTTCGCCAATGGCCTGATTGGACGCGAACATCTCGCATCCCCGTTCGTCGACCAGATCGCTCAGCCGGTTGAGACAGCGCTCGAAGTCCGCTTTCGGCTCCCGCACAACCAGTCTGACGAGGATTGAGGTGTCGACTCCGTAGCGACGGGTCGTGCCGGCCAGGGCGCCGTTGCCAAGCCTGTCGGTCGCGGTCACTTCCGGGGCGCAGGGCCGCGCCCTTGTTCCCGTTCGTCCCGGAATTTGCGGATGTCGAACGGGGGGGTGCCGGGCTTGATCTTGTCGGCGAGGGTTCCGAGCTTGGAGTAGTCGATGCGCCTGGGGCGCAGGATGTAGCCGTCGGGACCTTCCAGCAGTTCCAGCCGGTCGCCGGGACCTACGCCCAGTTCGTCCAGCACGTGCTTGGGGAAGGTGACCTGACGCTTGGAGGTGATTTTGACGATCATGAGGGGTCTCCTTACTTGAATGGTACTTGGAGTAAGGCGGGGAGGGGAAGGGGGTGGGGAGAGGGTAGAGAAGTGAGAGGGGGGAGAAGGAAAGTTGGTTGCCGCATTGGGCGGGGTGTGGTTCGACACGGGCCTCCGGAAGACTATGGCCCGGCTCACCACGAACGGCGAGAGGAAGGAGTGAGCGAAGAGGAGTGAGATTTGAGAGTGCGGAGGGGGAGGTTGGGAGCATTTGGTCTGGCTGGGTTGCCAGGGGTGTGGTTCGACAGGCTCACCAGAGACGCTGGGTGGGGTTCGGTAGGTGGTTGCTGCTGGATCCCGGCCGGGGACGCCGGGATGGCGGAGGGTGGTTCGACACGGGCCTCCGAGAGACTCCGGCCCGGCTCACCACGAACGGTTGCACGGGTGGCCTCGACCGGAAGACGGGCGGGTCAGAGACCCGCCCCTACGGAAGATTGGGCGGGGGTGGGCGGGAGAGATGGCGGGATTCCTCGCTTCGCTGCGCTGTGTTCGGAATGACAGCTGGCGCGGGCACTAGAATTGGGGGCGCCGGCGGATGGCCACGCCGGGTGTCAGGGGAGCGTCAGCCGTTATGCCGGAGATTGAGTCGACGCCGGAACTGATCGAGGGCATTTATGCCGCCATGCGAGAGCGGCTGGCAGTGGTGCGGGGGCGGCTGGGACGGCCGCTGACGTTGACGGAGAAGGTGCTGTACGGGCACCTGGACGATCCGGCCGGGCAGGAACTGGTTGCGGGCGAGAGCTACCTGCAGCTGCGGCCGGACCGGGTGGCGATGCAGGACGCGACGGCGCAGATGGCGTTGTTGCAGTTCATGCTGGCGGAACGGGACAGCGCGGCGGTGCCCTCGACGGTGCATTGCGATCACCTGATCCGGGCCTACAGCGGGGCGGACCCCGACCTGCAACAGGCGCTGCTGGAGAACAACGAGGTGTACGCGTTCCTGAAGAGCGTGTCGGCCAAGTACGGAATCGGGTTCTGGGCGCCGGGGTCGGGAATCATTCACCAGGTGGTGCTGGAGAACTACGCGTTTCCGGGCGGGCTGATGATCGGCACGGATTCGCATACGCCGAACGCGGGCGGGCTGGGGATGCTGGCCTGCGGCGTGGGCGGGGCGGACGCGGTGGACGTGATGGTGGATTTCCCGTGGGAGGTGCTGCACCCGAAGGGTATCGGCGTACACCTGACCGGCGAGCTTTCGGGCTGGACGGCGCCGAAGGACGTGATTTTGAAGGTGGCCGGCCTGCTGACGACGAGCGGCGGGACGAACCGGATCGTGGAGTACTTCGGTGAGGGCGCGGCATCGCTGGCCTGCACGGGCAAGGCGACGATTACGAACATGGGCGCTGAACTGGGCGCCACGACCTCGGTGTTCGGCTACGACGAGCGGATGGCGGCGTACCTGCGGGCGACGGAACGCGACGAGCTGGCCGGGCTGGCGGACGCGAACCGGGACCTGCTGACGGCGGACGCGGAGGTGCTGGCGGAGCCGGAGCGGTACTTCGAGCAGGTGGTCGAGATCGATCTCTCGGAGTTGGAGCCGCACGTGGTGGGGCCGCACCGGCCGGACCTGGCGCGGCCGATCTCGGAGTTGGCGCAAGCGGCGGCGGACGAGGGATATCCGGAGGACATTTCGGCGGCGCTGGTGGGGAGTTGCACGAACTCCTCGTACGAGGACATTTCGCGGGCGGCGGACCTGGCGCGGCAGGCGGCGGCGCGGGGGGCGAAGGCGCGAATTCCGTTCCTGGTGACGCCGGGTTCGGAGATGGTGCGGGCGACGATCGAGCGGGACGGGCAGTTGCAGGACCTGGAGTCGATCGGGGCGGTGGTGCTGGCGAACGCGTGCGGTCCGTGCATCGGGCAGTGGCGGCGGGACGACATTACGCCGGCGCGCGAGGGCGACCCGCCGAAGCGGAATTCGATCGTTTCGTCGTTCAACCGGAATTTCCCGCGGCGGAATGATGGGAGTCCGAATACGTTCTCGTTCCTGACGAGTCCGGAAGTGGCCGTGGCGTTTGCGCTGGGCGGGCGGCTTTCGGCCGACCCGACGGCTTCGCCGGTGGGCGGGGACAACGGGGATGCGTTTGTGCTGGAGCCGCCGGGGCCGGCGGCGGACATTCCGTCGGACGGGTTTATCGGGCAGCGGTACGGCTATGAGCCGCCGGCGGAAAATCCGGACGAGGTGACGGTGGCGATCGATCCGGAGAGCGAGCGGCTGGAGGCGCTGGCGCCGTTTCCGGAGCGGTCGGCGGAGCAGTTCCAGGGAATGCCGGTGCTGCTGAAGGCGACGGGTCAGTGCACGACGGACGCGATTTCGCCGGCGGGGCGGTGGCTGCGGTACCGGGGGCACCTGACGAATATCAGCGACAACATGTTCATCGGGGCCAACAACGCGTTCGGCGACGAGGCGGGCGCCGGCTACAACACGGAGACGGGCGAGGACGACGAGCCGCTGGCGGATATCGCCACGTACTACCAGCGGCAGGGCATCACCTGGGTGGCGGTGGGCGACCAGAATTACGGCGAGGGCAGCAGCCGGGAGCACGCGGCGATGTCACCGCGGCATACGGGCGGCGGGGCGATTATCGTGCGGAGCTTTGCGCGGATTCACGAGGCGAACCTGAAGAAACAGGGGCTGCTGCCGCTGACGTTCGAGGATGCGGACGATTTCGAGCGGATCGAGATCGACGATCGGATCACGCTGAACGACGTGGGTGAGCTGGCGCCTGGAAGGCCGGTGACGGCGACGCTGGAGCATTCGGACGGGTCGACAGCGACGATCCGGCTGAATCACACGCTGAACGACGAGCAGATTCGGTGGTTTTGGGCGGGATCGGCGCTTAATCTGATTCGCGCGGCAGGTGGTTAGCCTGTCGCACCGATACGCAGGTTGCCGGACCATGACCCCAGGCCCTCGGAGAATGCGAGGCGCGGAGGAGCCGGCGTTTGGCTTGATCGGCCTCAGCCGGTCTGCCTGCGAAGAGGAGTTCGACTGGGGAATGCTGTGTTCGGGCATGGTTGCGGGACCCCGGCAGCCACCCTCACCCCAGCCCTCTCCCTCAAGGGAGAGGGAGAAAGAGGGCGTTGCGTGGCGGGCGCGGCCATCTGAGCAGTTGCGACACCGACGGCGTCTCGACCGGAAGACCCTCACCCCAACTCTCTCCCATGGGGAGAGGGGGAAAGACCGGCCTTCGACTAGATGAGAGAGCCCGAGCGGTACGACATCGTCATTATCGGGACGGGTCCGGCGGGGCGGCGGGCGGCGATTCAGGCCGCCAAGGTGGGCAAACGGGTCGTAACCATCGACCGCCAGCGATATGTGGGCGGGCAGGCCGTGCATCGCGGGACGATTCCCTCCAAGACGCTGCGCGAGGCCGTGATTCACGTGACCGGGGTGGGGCAGCGGGCGTTCTACGGGGCGGCGTACCGGGTGATGACGAACGTGACGATGGACGACCTGTTGCGACGCACGGCGCAGGTGGTGCAGTCCGAGGTGGACGTGGTTCGCGACGGGTTCTTGCGTAATGACATCGACATGCTGAACGGCATTGCGCACTTTGAGGACCCGCACACGGTTGCGGTGCACACCGAAAACTCCATCCTGGAGTTGCGCGCCGACAAGGTGATCCTGGCCACAGGGTCGCGTCCGGCGCGCCCGGCACACATCCCGTTCGACAGGGAGCGGGTGGTGGACAGCGACGGGATCCTGGACCTGCACTCGATTCCGAAGTCGATGACCGTGGTTGGGGCCGGGGTGATCGGGACGGAGTACGCCAGTATTTTCGCGACGCTGGGGGTGGCGGTGACGCTGATCGACGGTCGCCGCGATCTGCTGGAGATGGTGGACGAGGAGATTGGCGAAGCGCTGAAGTACCGGATGCGGGAGGACGGGATCACGCTGCGGCTGGGGCACAACGTGTCCAGCGTGGAGTTGGACGCGCGGGGACGGCCGGTGACCGTGCTGGAAACCGGCGCCAAGGTCGTGAGCAACCTGGTGATGTATTCGATCGGGCGTCACGGCGCCACGGGCCTGCTGAACCTGGACGCGGCGGGGCTGGAGGCAGACTCCCGTGGGCGACTGAAGGTGAACCAGCATTTCCAGACGGACGTGGAGCACATCTACGCCGTCGGCGACGTGATCGGGCAGCCGGCACTGGCTTCGACGTCCGCCGAGCAGGGACGGCTGGCGGCTCTGCACGCGCTGGGGATGGAGTGCCCGGAGATGGACGACGACGAGCTGCCGATCGGGATTTATACGATTCCGGAGATTGCCCTGATAGGGAAGACCGAGGAACAGTTGACGAGCGCGGGCATGGCCTACGAGAGCGGGGTGGCGCGGTACAAGGAGATTGCGCGCGGGGCGATTATCGGGGACGACTTCGGGATTTTGAAATTGCTGTTCGACCCGGAGACGCGGAAGGTGCTGGGAGTGCATATTTTCGGCAGCCAGGCGAGCGAGTTGCTGCACATCGGGCAGGCGGTCATGCAGCTTGGCGGGACGATTGACTATTTCGTGGAGACGATTTTCAACTATCCGACGTTCGCGGAGGCGTACAAGGTGGCGGGGCTGAACGGGGTGAACAAGCTGCTGCGGTAGGCCGTCTGCACTGCTCTTGCGGCTGCCCCGGGAGACCTTTGCGGCAGCGTCTAGGCCGGGACGACCCTGCTCACCTGCGGTCTCGCTGGACCCAGAGATATTCGGTCTGTCCCGGCCCGCTCACTATGACCTTGGTCGATCCAAGGCGGCCGGAACATACAAGGGATTAAGCGCTAGGCCACGACTTCGAAGCCGAAGAGGGTGGCGCGGTTGAGGTGGAAGCGGAGGGTGAGGGGGCGGGTGGTGGGGAGGAGATGGATCAAGGGCTTGGTTTGCAAGGAGATCGGGTGGCAGGTTGCGCTGGATTTGGTTGGTTGCTGCTGGGTCCCCGCCCTTCGACAGGCTCAGGGCAGGCTCTGCGCGGGGATGACGTTGTGGTTTAGGGGGTGATCTCGAAGCCGTAGAGGGTGGCGCGGTTCATCTGAAATCGAAGCACTAGGGGGCGGGTGGTGGGGATTCTGGTGGTTTCGCCCCAGGTGATGGGGGCGTCCAGGTGGTCGCCGGTGAGGGGGGTGGATTGGTCCAGGTGGAAGCCGTCGAGGGGGGTGAAGGTTTCGTCCTGGAGTTCGACTCGGATGGAGCCGCTGTCTTCGGTCCTGGCGTTGAGGTGGAGGGTTTGGCCGTGGAGGTGGAGGGGTGGGGTCCAGAATTCGGCGTGTTCGTCGGCGACGAGGCCGGCGAGGCGGCCGCGGGACCAGGTGGCCCAGGCGATGCCTTCGCCATGGCCGGGCGGGGGGTGTTTGTGGGGGGCGGGGAAGGCTCCGTAGGGGATGCCGATGCGGTCGCCGGGCAGTTCCACGAGCCCGGTGCCGGCGAAGACGCAGCCGCCATCGACGGATCCGCGGGGGCCGGGCTGCAGGCAGGGGCCGCCGGGGATGGCGCTCCAGCCGATGTTGTCGGCGCTGGCAAGGGCGACGACGGAGGTGGTGTCGCCCGAACGGTCGTAGACGGTGGGGAACATGAGGTGGGTTGAGGGGTCGCCGGGGTAGGTGGTTTTGGCGTTGGTGTAGACGTCGGTCCACGGGGTCTCAATAGGCGAGGCGACGACGAGGGGGGTGGCGAGGGGCCAGTGGTGAAAGTCGGCGGTTTCGGCGCGGGCGATGGTGCGGCGGCCCCAGCTCCAGCCGCGGGTGTACCAGACGTAGCGCTGGAGGGCGGGATCCCACTGGGCGACGCTGCCGGTATCGGCGAAGTGCCAGGCGATGGGCTGCTCGTGCACGGTCCAGCCGAGGCCGTCGGGCGAGGTGGCGGCGAAGATGGCGGTTTGACCGTGGTGCCGGGTCATGGGATCGATTGGGGTGCCGGGGTGGGGCAGCTCTTCGAGGCCGGGGACCTGACCAGTCTTGCCCATGAACATGCACTTGTAGCGCTGGTGGGCGGGGGCGGTGTCGTCGCGAAATACGGCGGCGCCCATGAGCCCGCGGGGTCCGGCGAGCTGGCGGCCGAGGACGATGTTGTTGGCGCGGGAGCCGTTGTACTCCTGGAGGCCCAACTCAGGTTTGCGCCAGGTGACGCCGTCGTCGGATTCGGCGTAACAAAGGACGACGCCCCAGATGTCGCGGGCGGGGAGGTGTTGGCGGCGCTGGGGGTGGTAGAGGTCTTCGGGAGCGGCTTCGTACCAGAGTCGGTAGCGGCCGCCCTCGTGGATGAGGGTGTAGACGCTGTCGACGATCCAGTTTTCCCAGGGTTGGTCGCCGCGGATGAAGGGGTCGGTTCTCTGGGCGGGTTGGAGTTGGAGGCGGATGCCGTGGGGGACGGCCTGGTGGGCGCCGGTGAGCCAGTCGGGGCCGGGGACGCGGTCCCAGAAGTTTGGTTCGTGGCCGGCGGCGTCGAGCCAGCGGGCGCGGCCGGCGTGGACGTAGCGGTGGTCGACGAAGGGGTGGTAGCCGGGGGCGACGTGGAATGGGGGTGCGGCGCCGGGCCAGGTGGTGGGCATAGGGAGGGCTCCGGGGGGCCGCTGGTGGGGGATTTTTGCATAGGCGGGGGTGGTTGCTCTTGCGGAAGGGGAGAGGGGGTGGAAGGGGAGAGGTGAGAGGGTAGAGAAGTGAGATGGGGAGAAAGAGGGGTGGTTGCCGCATCCGGGGGTTTGGTTCGACACGGGCCTCGGACGGGCTCCGGGGCGGCCACTTCGACACGCTCAGGACAGGCTCACTGCGAACGGAATTCGTAGCCTCGGGACTGCTCACGCAGTATCTTGGTGATTGACGCCCGCACCGCCAGAAGGTGAAGCATGCCGATGCAGTACAAGCTGCCGTATGTGCTGCGAGCGCCATCCGACGAAACGGAGGGCATGTACCTGGCGGAAGTGCCAATTCTGCCGGGTTGCCGGGCCTGGGGCCCTACGGCCGAGGAGGCCGTGTTCAACCTGGAAGGCGTGGCCGCGGACTTTATTGCATCTTGCGAAGAGCACGGCGATGAACTCCCCGCAGCTATCGCTGGAGCCGGGGAGCTCGTCGTAGCGGTTTGACCTATCGGGAGTTGACCCGCAAGTTGAGGTCGCTGGGCTGCGAGTTCGACCGCCAGTCGCGGGGTTCGCACGAGATTTGGCGAAATCCCGCGACCGGGACGCGGACCACGATTCCAAACTGGGGTGGCAAGGACCTCCGGACCGGGACGATCCGAGCGATCATCCGGGACCTTGGCGTTGACCGAGACAGCTTCAATCGGGCCTGAGTGCCAGGACCTGGATGCGCGGGATTGGTTTCAGCGCGGGTTGGCTTGCGTGGCCGCACGGACTGGCCGCTTCGGCGGGCTCAGGAGAGGCCGCCACGAATGGGTGGGGGCTTTGGGGGCCCGGAAGCGATACTGTGTTTCGGTGGGAGGGCGCGGCGGATTGGGGCGATTCTGCTTGTGGAGAACGGGAATGAACCGTCGCCACCGGCCACCGAAGACTCGGATCCGGGCCCGGAGGCTGAGCTTGAGGGATGCGACGTAGCTGTGCCGGACGGCGAGCCGGAAGGAAGGGAGGCCAGATCATGCTTCGACAGATGACGGCGATTATCGAGCGTGATGGCGACTTTTACGTCGCGCTCTGCCCTGAGCTGGACATCGCAAGCCAGGGCGTGAGCGTGTCGGACGCCCGCGCCAATCTGAAGGAAGCGCTTGAGCTCTTTTTCGAGGCGGCTTCCGCCGACGAGATTGAACGCCGGCTGCATGGTGAGATCTATGTGACGCAGGTTGAGGTAGCGGTTGGCTAGGCTTCGAGTGCTATCCGGCCGTGAGGTCTGCTCGATCCTGGCACGGCACGGGTTCGCTGAGGTGCGACGCCGGGGCAGCCACATTTTGATGCAAAGGGTCGACGGCGGAGATACGACCACTGTTCCAGTACCAGACCACAGAGAGCTTCGCGTGGGAACGTTAAGGTCGATCATCCGGCAATCGGGGCTACCCCGGACGTTGTTCGAGTAAGCACATAGGGTCTTGAGGGTCGTTGCACCAGCAGCAGCGAACGCGGGGGTGACGGACTTGGGGGGTGGTTTAGACTGGGTGGGATGAACGGGGTGATGAGTTAGATGGAACGATTTGATGTGGGGCGCCGGGTGACTGCGCGAGGAGTGTGCCCTCTGAGGTAGCGACGGATCGGTAGCGAAACGATTGCCGCGGATGGGCCTCCGAGCCGGGAATGTCCGCGGTTTTTTCTTTTTTCCAGACCAGAAGGATTCGAGCTGACGCATGTTGAGTCTCAGCAAGGTTTCGTACGCGTGGGGGCCGCAGCAGGTCCTTAATGAGGTGTCGCTGTTCGTGGGGCGGGGCGAGAAGGTGGGGCTGGCGGGGGTGAATGGGGCCGGGAAGTCGACGCTGTTGCAGTTGGCGGCGGGAACGGAGGAGCCGGATAGCGGCGGGGTGAGCCGGCCGAAGCGGACGGGGATGCTGCCGCAGGAGCCGCAGGTCTCGTCGTCGTTCGGGCCGGAGGCGACGGTGATGGACGTGGTGATGTCTAGCGGGCCGACGGCGGAGATTGCGTCGCGGCTGACGGCGGTGGAGCGTCGGATGGCGGCGGCGAGCGATGACGAACTAACGGAGGCGGTGGAGGCGTATAGCGATATCGAGGAGGAGTTCAGAAACGCGGACGGGTACCGGGCGCAGTCGGACGCGGGGGCGATTCTGAGTGGGCTGGGACTGGGGGCGGAGTTGGCGGATCGGGCGGTGGAGAGCCTGTCGTCGGGTCAGCGGACGCGGGTGGAGATGGCGCGGGTGCTGGCGAGCCGGGCGGACCTGCTGCTGCTGGATGAGCCGACGAATCACCTGGACGTGGACGGGACGCGCTGGCTGATGGGGTTCCTGGCGGATTCGCCGGCGGCGGTGCTGATCGTCTCGCACGACCTGCGGTTGCTGGATCACGCGATTACACGAGTGTATGAGCTGGACGGGATGACGCGGCGCGCGACGGCGTTCAAGGGGACGTATAGCGAGTACCTGGTGTGGAGCGAGGAGCAGCGGGCGGCGCTGGAGGTGACGCGGGAGCAGCAGCAGCGGCGGATCGACCGCCTGCAGGCCTCGACGGACCGGCTGCGAGCGCATTCGATGAAAAGCGACAAGGTGGCGCGGCGGGTGAAGGTGATGGACCGGCGGCTGGACCGGATGCGCGAGGAGCAGGTGGAGCTGCCGCTGGAGCCAGGCGAGATCGGGATGCGGGTGGGACAGGCGCCGCGGTCGGGTCGGGTGGCGCTGCGGGTGGAGGGGGTGGCGCATGCGTATGGAGAGAACCGGGTGTTGCGGAACGTCTCGCTGGAGTTGGAACGGGGGCAGCGGCTGGCGGTGATCGGTCGGAATGGGGCGGGGAAGTCGACGTTGCTGAATATCGCGGCGGGGGTGTTGGAGGCAGATGGCGGGTCAGCGGAACTGGGACACAACGTGGCGATGGCGCACTTTGCGCACGCGCTGGATCCGGAGACGGCGGGGCGGTCGGCGTATGACTTTGTGCGGTCGCTGCTGGGTCCGGTGGAACCGACGATTCGCAGTTTCCTGGCGACGTTGATGTTTCACGAGGACCACATTTACCGACCGCTGCGGACGCTTTCGGCAGGCGAACGGGCGCGGCTGGCGATTGCGGGGCTGATGCTGGAGCGGCGCAATCTGCTGCTGCTGGACGAGCCGAACAGCAACCTGGACCGGACGACGCAGGCGTGGCTGGTGGAGGCCTTACAAAGCTATGGGGCGTCGCTGGTGGTGGTGTCGCATGACGTGGAGTTCGTGGCGGGTTTGCAGCCGGATTGGGTACTGCTGATGCCGGAGGAGCGGTTGGAGGCGTATGCGGAGGAGCATTTGCGGAAGGTGGCGCTGGTGTAGGGATGCGATCCAAGCTGCACACGGCACATCAACGGGGACGCTGCATACCTGGGGTACCATCGCGCCCGGGCCGCCTGCTAAGAGGACACTCGTGCGCATACGCGCCCTTATCTTCGCGGCGATTGTGCTTGCGGCCATTCTGGCGACCACCGCGTGCGGCGGGCCGGACGCGGCAGACGTCGCCGTTGACGAGTTCTGCGACGAACTGAAGTACCTGATACGAGAACAACGTCTCGCACGTGTCGACGACCAGCAATTCGTCGAAGCCTACGGGGACCTTCTCAAGTCACTCGCCGCTTCCGAAGAGCGCATCGGGCGTCCGCTTGTCTCCGCCGCTGCAACAAAATGCCCGACGGCGTGGAATGACACGGAAAGAATACAGACCGAAGTCCAACTAGACACAGAGACTCGAATAGCGTCTTTACACCAGCAATTGAAACGACCGACACAGACAGAGAACGTCAGTGATGCACGCGAGGAAGTTACGTCCTCACCATCGCCTGCGATGAGTGCCAAACCCAAGGAACACATCTTATTTTACGCAAACAGTCACGTTGATCAGGAAAGAGGTCTATATGTTCTATCTACCAATAGTGGAGAAGTGGCCCGCTTTGAACTAAATGTCACGAAGGGCAACACTGATAAAGTGGAGGCAATAGGTTTTTACTCGAGCGATTGGCACTTGTCAAGCGACAAGAGATATCTAGCAGTATCCCGTGGCCTGATCATAGATGATGGGAATGATCGAAGTGAAAAAGGACTCTTCAGTATTGATCTATCAAATCTGACAATGGAGAGATTGAGCGAGCCACCGGCAAATTGCAACGATCACTATCCATTATGGTCACCAATAGGTAATCGTCTGTTGTTTGAAGAGATATGCGAAGGAGGCGAAGGTGGCATTAGGAAACTGGGCGTTATGGATATAGCGCAAGGGGCACGAACATACATCAACAAAACCAACATAGGCATCAATATCTCAAGGCATGATTTCGAGTTCAGCCCGGATGGCAACACGATTATCGGATTTTTTTCCTACACGAATGATGGAACATTCACCGGTAAAATTGTTCGCAGTGTCCTGACATACGACTTTGCCGACCAGAGATGGCAAGTGACTTCAGTGCAAGATTCGAACGGCATTCTCAGTAATAAGCTGGCACAACTAAAGTCAATGTCCAAGATATCAACATTCATTTCTGCCACTTCGCACAATGTAGTTGGTGATCGCTCTATGGGTGGCGCGAATTTCGGCGATCACTCCTTATCACCAGATGGAAATTCATTAGCCGTCCGCGGTTCCATCAGCGATTCCAGGGAGGGGTTTCTGCAAGAGTTTGTGTCAATATTGGATGTTCGCACTGGCAATATCGAGAAGATGGTATTTCTTGATGGCGACGAGTCGGGAACTAGATATAGATACCTTGATGGCAAACCCAGTTGGTCACCTGACGGTCGACTCATAGCCATAGGAGTCGGACACAAACTGGCCGATGCACACCACGCTTATATTGTTGATGTCGAGAGTGAATCAATAAGATTATTGCCAGGAGGGGCTGGCTTCCGCTATGGCGCAGTCAATAACGTGATTGAGGGTATCGCTTGGTCACAAGATAGTACACAACTATTAGTTGGTGGCTGCGCTTCTAATTGCGATCGAGGCGACTCCAAGAACTCTATACGCATTATACATGTTCCAAGTGGTGAGTATAGGACACTTTCTCCAGGGACCGAAGGACAGATGCACGGCTTGCAGTGGCTATCCGAAGCAGATCAGACGCTACCGACCGCGACTCCCACTTCGATAGCTACACTTCCACCTGCCGAGACTGCGACTCACAGAGCTACGCCTACGCCATTGTCTTCGGCAATCGATGGGAAGTCGGTGGATGAGCTTCGGGCGATTGTTCACGATGAATTCGGCAAGATTACGCTGTCACTCGCTGAAGTCTTTGTTCACCATGATTCAGAGCAACAGAGACCCCTAGCCATCGAATCGATGCTGGACGCGATTGACAGTTGTCTGCTTTCGAAAGAAGCCATAGAGCAATTGGGTGTTGTTGATCTATCCTATGACTTATGGCCTAGAGTCGCTGAGAATGTTGGCAGATATTGTGATCACTTGATCGCCGCATCGGAGTCTTTGATTGATTGGAATTTGATTGAATTCACACAATCAATCTCGAATGCAATGTCAGCACTGGCCGACGCGGCGGCTGACGTGCCACGACTCTAGCCACGCCAGCACATTGTGTAACAGGAAGACGACAAGGCCCGAAGTCAAATAGTATCAAATGTAGACAGCCACCGATTCTTCAGGGACCGCATGGCAGATGTACGTTCTACAGTGGCTACCTGAAGGATCCTGATTGAGCCTTCCATGGACCACAGTCTTCTCGATGGCGATAGAGCTAGATTTGCTAATTCGGCTAAGGTCGTTCCCTGCCATACGTAATGCTTAGTCTGAATCCAACACCAGCATCCGTGCGCTCCAACAGCCCTTCCAGCGATTGCGGATCAATTACTTTTGGAAATGTCCAATCCCCGAGAAAGCACTTAACGAACTCCCTCATGAAACCACCAAACGTCATAGCGCTTAGATTATCAGGGCGAATATCGTAATCACTAATAATGGACTGGGCGGGTAGGACCTTGATGCCGTCTCTGCGATATATGAAGACATATGATGCGTGCGATAAGCATAGCATCTTATGGCATTGCTGGTGCAAGTCTTTACGGTTTCCTTGAAGTTTCGCCTGGGCAAGAAAACCCTTGGAAATGGAAAAGGATGGGAGTTCGACATTGAGCACACCAACGACATCAGCTCCACTACGGCTTTCTTCAGAGTATTTTCGCCGGTTGGTTAACGTCCGCATTTCAGTGAGGACACCCGGAACATTCAAGGCATTTACTCCATCTTGAGTACGAGTAATCAGTCTTTCAGTAAATGGCTCGTCGCCAACAATTTGACCAAGCGACAACTCAGAGGTGGTTCGGTCGGCAGCCTGTTTGGCCACTTTTTGAACTCTTCCGACAACGGGTGGTTTGACTAGCATATGGCTAGCACATCCTTTCGGAACAGGGGACAGTTTCGTGGAGGAAGGCGCCGGCACCAATGCTGTATGAGGTGTTCATAGGCGAATAACACACAGAGTGGCAATATCGCAATGGAACGATCTATTCGTTTTGCGGTTCGTAACTCCTATAACTAGCGTACGCTTCCATATACTGATCCATGTCGCTGTATTCGACTAAGTCCTCGCCTGCCTCCACTTGCTGTATCGCCTCAATGGTATCAGAATTAGGCATACGGTCAGCGGCATTCTCAACCGGCGGGTCAGCACATCCGGCGGTAGGGCTACGCATTTGAGTCTCACCCTTCATCGCTATGTCCTAAGAAACGCACCATGCGAATCGCAGCCACATCGACTGCCAGACGCATTGTAGCGTGATGCCCAAGACCTGCCTCGTTGCAGACTAGGAAGAGGTACGGCAACTCACTCACATCAGAGGCCAAAGCCCCAGACTGTTATGAAGCAAAGAGCCTGACGGCCAGCAGGACGACTCCGATGCCGTTCAATAGGACTGCGCCCAGGAGTCCGATCATCCAGGCTTTGAGGTTGGCAACGTCCGCCTTCGTCGCCACGTGCTCGAGCGTCGTTTCTACGCGAGCGAGACGTTCTTCGATCGTTGCCGCCGTCATCAAGCCATCAACTCCACAGACTGTAGGGGTGACTTGACCGTAGCACTTGTCGGTCTTGAGTTGGGCGCGGGCGTCGCGTGGCCTTCAGCCGTGCGATAGGCAACTGGCCTCTACGAGGAACTAAGCGGTTAGCGGATGGTGGGGGCGTTGAGTTGGAGGACGGCGGAGAAGGCTTCCTGGGGGATGTCGACGCTGCCGACGCGTTTCATGCGGCGTTTGCCGGCTTTCTGGGATTCGAGGAGTTTTTTCTTGCGTGAGACGTCGCGGCCGTAGCACTTGGCGAGGACGTTTTTACGGAGGGGGCGGACGGTCTCGCGGGCGATGATGCGGGAGCCGATGGCGGCCTGGACGGCGACTTCGAAGAGCTGGCGGGGGATTTCGCGGCGGATGCGGAGGGCGAGGTCGCGGCCGATGACGGGGGCCTGGTCGCGAAGGACGAGGGTCGAGAGGGCGTCGACGACCTGACCGTTGACGCGGATGTCAAGGCGAACGAGGTCGGCTTCGCGATAGCCGAGGAAGTTGTAGTCAAGCGAGGCGTAGCCGCGGCTGACGGATTTGAGGGTGTCGAAGAAGCCGGTGAGCATTTCGGCCAGGGGCAGGTCGTATTCGATGAGCACGCGAGTGGGTTCGATGTGCTCCATGCGGTGGTGGGATCCGCGGCGGTTGGCGAGGAGTTCGCTGACGCGGCCGATGTAGGCGGTGGGGGTGATGATGCTGAGGCGCATCCAGGGTTCGCGGATGGCGGCGATCTGGGAGAGGTCGGGGAAGTCAGCAGGGCTGTCGAGGAGGGTGACGGCGCCGTCGCGGGCCTCGACTTCGTACTCGACCTGGGGGGTGGTGATGACGAGTTCGATGTCGAACTCGCGTTCCAGGCGCTCGCGGACGATGTCCATGTGGAGGACACCGAGGAAGCCGGCGCGGAAACCGAAGCCGAGGGCCAGAGATTTCTCGGGCTGGAAGGTGAGGGCAGGGTCGCTGAGACGGAGGCGTTCTAGCGCGTCGCGGAGGTCGGCGTAGGCCTCGGGGTTGGTGCCGTAGAGGCCGGCGAAGACGAGGGGTTTGGGCTGGCGGTAGCCGGGGAGGGGTTGGATGGCGTCGGCGCCCTGGGGGGCGACGGTGTCGCCGGCGGGGAGGTCGTGGGTGTCCTTGAGGCCGGTCGCGACGAAGCCGACATCGCCAGTCCCGAGAGTGTCCTGCTGGCGGCGGGTGGGCACGAAGACGCCGACGTCCACGGCTTCGGCCCTGGTACCAGCCTGGACGAGTTGGAGGCGGTCGGCGCGCTGGAGCCGGCCGTCGACAATGCGGACGTAGGCGACGACGCCCTGGTGCTGGTCGTAGGCGGAGTCGAAGACAAGGGCGCGGAGGGGGGCGTTAGGGTTACCGGGCGGCGGGGGCGTTTCGTCGACGATGCGGTCGAGGAGTTCGCGGACGCCGTCGCCGGTCTTGGCGGAGACGCGGATGACCTCGGAGGGGTCGGCGCCGAGGAAGTCGACCAGTTCGCGAGCGACTTCTTCGGTGCGGGCGGTGGGGAGGTCGGTCTTGTTGACGACGGGGATGATGGTGAGGTCGAGCTCGAGGGCGGCGTAGGCGTTGGCGAGGGTCTGGGCTTCGATGCCCTGGGTGGCGTCAACGAGGAGGACGGCGCCCTCGCAGGCGGCGAGGGAGCGGGAGACCTCGTAGCTGAAGTCGACGTGGCCGGGGGTGTCGATGAGGTTGAGCGAGTAGGTGGTGTCTCCAACCTGGTGGCGCATGTGGACGGGGTGGGCCTTGATGGTGATGCCGCGCTCGCGTTCGAGGTCCATGGAGTCGAGGACCTGCTCGCGCATCTGTCGCCGGCTGAGAGTGGCCGTGAGTTCCAGCATCCGATCGGCCAGGGTGGACTTGCCGTGGTCGATGTGGGCGATGATGCAGAAGTTGCGGGTGCGCGCTTGTTCGGGGGAGTTGGGCTGGGGCATTGCTGATTCTATCGGCGGGCGGGAGCCAGAACGTAGGGGCCGTCTCTTCGATCGCGGTCAATCGAGGGCGTTAGCCGACCTTTCCGGCCGACTCGCTGCTCACGATCACCTATTGGGTTTCGGGAGGGTCGACGCGGACGGTGATGATGTCGGTGCCGTGATATTGCTGGTGGCTGACGGAGGAGGCGTATTGGCGGAGCAGGCGCAGGGAAATCTCACCCTCGGAGGCAATCGCCGAGCCGTGCTGCTGGAGTTGGCGCACCTGGTCCTCGATATTCGCTTCGTCACCGCCGCCGATGAATTCCAACTCCGCCACCGGGCCCTCGCTTGACGCGACTACGACCAGCCGGCGTAGCTCTTCATCGTCCTCCTCTTCGTCGTCGTCCATGTCCAGGCTCAATGACAGGTCAAGCGGAGCCAAGGTCAGGAGGGTCTCTTCGGCCACGGCGCTGAGCCTGTCTTTCATGGCCTGATCCCAGCCGCGGCGGTCGGCGAAGTCGGCGACGAATTTGTTGAGGCCCGGCAGGGCGTCAATATGAAGACGGGACTGGAAGCGCATGCGGCGGGGGCTGGTGAGCTCCAGGTAGAGAATCATTACGACGGCGGCGAAGCCTCCGGTGGTGATTCCACTCTTGAAGAGGGCGCCCCAAACGGGTCCGAGATCGGGCAGGTTGAAGAGGTTGAATTGAAAGGCCGCGCCGATCCAGAAGCACATGCCGGCGACGACGACCTTGTCGCGGTTGTCCTCGTTCTGGATGACGGTGCGAGCGCCATCGACGAAGAGCGTTCCGGTGATGAGGATGAGGTAGCCGGTCATGACGGGACCGGGAATGGTGCTGAGCAGCCCTGAGGCCTTGGGCAGGAACGCGAGAACGATCAGGATTCCGCCGATGAAGTAGCCGACGCGACGGGAGGCGACCCCAGTGATCTGGGTGAACGCGGCGAAACCCGGATTGATGATGTTGGGGACGGCGCCGGCGAGCCCGGCCATGAGGTTGGATGCGCCGGTTCCCGCCAGGGCGCCCTGGACCTGACGGAAGTCAACGGCGCGGTCGTCACGCCAGGAGACGCGCTGGGCGGCGATGGAGGCGCCGTTGGCCTGGATGGAGATGATGAGACCCAGGAACAGGAAGCCTGGCAGCAGCGTCCAGAAGGAGAGGCCGAAGTCGAGACCGAGGCCCGGCGCGGCTTGCGGCAGGCCGATCCAGGGAGCATCCAGCACCCGGTCAAAGCTGTAGATGCCGAACAAGGCCGCCACGACGCAGCCGCCAACGATGCCGATCAGCGGCGCCCATAGTCGGAGCAGTTCGGATCCGCGGAGCGCCAGGGCGGCGACGATGATCAGCGTGGCCAACGCGGTGAGGGGGGCCGCCACGGGCTCGGTTTCGGTCGCATCGTCCAGCAGCCCGAAGACGACGGACGCCAGGGTGATGGAGAGAATCATCATGATGGTGCCGCCCACGGTGGGCGTGACGATGCGCCGGAGGATGACCAGCCACCTGGCGATGACGAGCTGGATGACCGCGGAGACGAGAACGAGAGCGGTGAGGGTGGCCGGTCCGCCATCGGCCACGGCGGTGATGCAGAACGGAATGGCAAAGGCGGCGGTGAACATGGGCAACACGGCGCCGGCGCCGGCCGGGCCGAGCCGACGGACCTGGAGGATGGTGGAGAGGCCGCAAACCAGGAGCGAGGCGAAGACCATCCAGATGAGGTAGGACTCATCGCGGCCGGAGGCATTGGCCACGATGACGGGGGTGACGAGGAGGGTGGCGGAGGCGATGAGGCTGAATTGCAGGCCGTACCCCAGCGAGGCCAGGAGGGGCGGGTTTTCGTGCGCCTCGTAGCGGGGGTTCTGAAGCGGTGCCGTTGCCAGAATCGCCTCCCGCCGCAGCCCTACAGCGGTGGGCCGACTTGGACGGCAGAGCGGACGGTCGTTGAGATGGGGGTAGGGGCTGTCTGAACGTCCCAAACGGGCCACGAAGATTCCATCACGGCCGTGGCCTCATATTTCCACGTGTCCGTTTCAGCTTCGAGATTGACGTGTTTCTGTATTTGCGCTATTGCTGACATTGGCCGCCATGGTGAGTATGGGACGGCAATGCAAGCCAAAAAGAAGAGACTCACGCTGGACCTCGACCCTCCGGTGCAACGGCGCCTGAAGGCGGTGGCCGCGCTCAAGGGTATCAGCATGCGTCGGTACTGCCTGGCCGCGATAGAGCGGGAGCTAACTCGAGACGCGGTCAACGGCGCGTTCGCCGGCAGCTTCAACATCGAAGCACTTGTTGCCCTTCAAGAGGAGGCGTTCGGAGACAAGATCCTGCCGGGCGACGGGACCGAGTTCATCAGAGAGGCACGCGAGTCCAGGAGCGTTTCTTGAACGACTACGTCGTGGTGGATGCGAGCCTGGCATTCAAGTGGCTGGTAAAGGAAATACACACCGATGAGGCTAACGACCTTGGCCGCTGGTGGAACAACCAGGGAACTCGAATCGCAGCGCCGTACCTGATGCCCGTGGAGGTGACCAATGCCCTCCACCGACGGGTGGCACGAGGCGAACTGACATTAGAAGCGGCGACGCAGCGTGTGCAGAGCCTGTTGTCATCAGGGCTTGAGTTACATCAGCCGTCGCAGCTGTATGGGAGAGCGCTGGAGCTGGCGAGCCAACTCGGACAAGGCGCGGCGTACGACGCCCACTACCTGGCCCTAGCCGAGACACTCGGCTGCGAAATGTGGACCGCGGATCGGAGGTTCTATCGGGCGGCGAGTCCTGTCGTCCGGAGTGTCCGTTGGGTAGGCGAAACCACCGCCAGCGATTAGCCGAGCACCGGTCGCGACGACCATTGGATCCCTGCCACCGTCAAGAGCCACTGCCACGTCGTGGTTCTTGCGACTTTCCCTGAGGAGGGCGCGTCGTCGCCCTCGCCCATGAGCGCCGCCGATGAAGGGCGGCCATGGCGGCCCAGGGAGTTATGAACACGAGAGTTCGAGGTGGGCCCTCGTGGATTCGAACCACGGACCTCGCCCTTATCAGAGGCGCGCTCTAACCGACTGAGCTAAGAGCCCGCAAGCGGCCGGAACACTGAGTCCCAGTGCTGCGATGGGACAGTATACGCGCGCCGTTCCGGGGTTTCAGCGAGCGCGGGCGCACGTAGAATCGCGGCAGGGGACGTGGCTCAATTGGTAGAGCATCGCCTTTGCAAGGCGGGGGTTGGGGGTTCGAGTCCCCCCGTCTCCACCCTTTCCGACGTAGGTGAGCCTTGCTCATCGATTCTTGCCTGCTTAGGTCGCCCTTCCCGCCGCGGGGTTCGTGGCCGGTGGGAGTGGCGCCAGCTGTTTCAAGGAACAGGGAGTCGTCCAAAGCGACGCCTTGCCGGAGCCTGTCCTGGCTTGCAGCAGTAGCAGGGGTGACCTGCATCCATCCACTGCCTGCGCGAAGCAATGCATATTGGTAACTAATGTGTTACCATTCCTCTGATGATCGAGATCAGAGAATACGTCGACTATCGGGGACGCAGCCCATTCGGTCGCTGGTTCGACGGTCTCGACGCCAGGGCAGCAGCCAGGGTTCGGACGGCCCTCGCACGAATGGAAGCTGGGAATCTGTCGAACGTCAGAGGCGTTGGCCGAGGAGTGCTGGAGTGCCGCATCAACGGCGGTCCGGGCTAGAGGATCTACTACGGCAGGGACGGAGGCACCCTGATTGTTCTACTCGGCGGTGGAACGAAGGTGCGCCAGCAGCGGGATATCGAGAACGCTCGTGAACTCTGGCGAGAGCACAAGCATCGCAAACAACAGGAGGCGTGATAGATGCCGCTGACCCGCGAATTCAAGGAGACCGTGCAGATCCGCGCCGAGCGCGACCCGGATTTTCGAGAGGAGTTGCTCAAGGAAGGCGTGGAGTGCCTGCTTGCCGGGGATCTGGATGCGGGCAAGATCGTCCTGCGTGACTACATCAATGCGACCGTAGGGTTCGAGGAGCTTGGCACTCTCACCGGCAAGCCGGCCAAGAGCCTGATGCGCATGTTCGGTCCGTCCGGCAACCCCCAGGCCCGCAACCTGTTTGAAGTCATCAGTCGCATTCAGCAGCACGAGGGTGTGCAACTCGAGGTGAATGCCGTTCGATAGTCGATGGGCTCAGATCGACCTAATGAGAAGCGTGCGCGGGTCTGGCAGCCCTGAGAGTGTCTGGTAACGGTGAAAAGAACCAAGGCGAGCGCGTTTCCAGTCGCTGCAACGACAGATAGCAGGCCGTGCTACGGTGCCGGGGTTCCGCGCTGGGGGTGAGTGCCCGATGGATTTGACGAAGGATGTGCCTCGGAGCGGGTACGAGAAGCTGGGCGGGATTGGGTTTCTGCCGCGCTCGATCGACAAGGGGCGAGCGGACCTGGCGGGCACGATGGGCGAGTACGTGGTCCGCTGGGGACGCACCGAGCGCATGTGCGATTTCCTGGGGATCGAGACCGATGCGTTCATCGAGTCGCTGCGCACCCGTCCCACTGACGAGGAAGTGCTGGCCTGGGTGCGGGAGCACATGCAGCCGCGCACGGCGGAGGAGATTGACGACTTCAACCGGGAAATGGCGACCGACGAGCCGCGCGAGGGTTCGAACTGGGACTGGCCGCGGTTCCGCGAATTCCTGGAGGAGTGCGGGCAGGGCCACCGGACGGACATCCGGCGGCACTATGACCGGCTGGACCTGGACGAAGGACGGGAAGTTCCGCAGGGCGGGCGGACGGACTGGTAGCGCAGCCGTAACCGAAGCGAGTGGCCCAGCCGAATAAGATCGGCCGTCCCGCTTGTTGCTTTTTATCCGCTGCTTGATCTGAGTTTTTTCCAGCGACCGGTCGACCCGGTGGCGCGCGACCTGATTGGGTGCGTGCTGCGGCGACGGCTGGACGGGTTGTGGCTGGGCGTTCGGATCGTGGAGACGGAGGCGTATGGGCTGGACGACCCGGCGAGCCACGCGTACCTGGGACGGACGCCCAGCCGTGAACCGATGTGGATGCCGCCGGGCACGACTTACATGTATCACTCGCGGGCCGGGGCGTCGCTGAACGTGAGTTGCGGGACGGGGCCGGAAGCGGTGCTGATCAAGGCGGGGGTGCCGGTTGTGGACGCAAAATCGCCGCAGGCCGCGCTGGACGCGATGCACCGGATGAATCCGGCGCCTGATGGGCAGTCGCGGCGACCGGAGCAGCGGATCTGCGCGGGGCAGACGTTGCTGTGCCGGTCGTTGGGACTGACGGTGGCGGAGTGGACGGGGCGGCAGTTTGATCCGGAGCGGTTCTACATCGAGGCCAGGAAGGCACGGCCACGCATCATCTCGACGTTGCGGCTGGGGATTCGGCCCGAGCGGGACGACGGACGGCGGTCGCGCTATGTGGACCGCGACCTTGCGGGTTCAGCCACAGTGAATCCGCTGCGGCGTGGAGCCGTGGCCGGGCGGGACTATTGGGAGATCAACCCCGAGGAGGGTTGAGCCCCGGGCAGTCTAGGCAGGCGGGGCGATGGCTCGGAGGGTGGCGAGTTCATCGTCGGTAAGGGTGAGGTCGGCGGCCTCGGCGTTGGCGCGGACTTGCTCGGGCGAGCGCGCGCCGGGGATGGCGCAGGTGTTGGCCGGGTGGGCAATGGCGAAAGCAAGGGCGATCTGGGCCATGCTGCGGCCTTCACCGGACATCGGGCGCAGGGCTTCGGCGGCGGCTGCGCGCTCCAGGAAGCGCTGCCGGGCGTCGCCGGTGTTCCAGCCGGTACGCGTGGGGTCGGTGAACTGGTGGTCGGGTGCGAACTTGCCGGCGAGTACGCCCTGGGCCAGGGGGCCGCGGACGAGGACGCCGATGTTGCGCTCCTGGCAGAGCGGCAGGGCGTCGGTTTCGTAGGTGCGCTCGAGCACGCTATACGGGATCTGCGCGACGTGGCAGCGGCCGTGGGTGTCGAAGAATTCGATTTCGCCGGGGATGAACGAGGAGGTGCCGTAGGCGCGGATCTTCCCGGCCTCACGCAAACGCTCGAAGGCTTCAACGAATACGTCGTGGCGCGGGTGCTCGCGGATGTGGCACTGGTAGAGGTCGATGTAGTCGGTCTGCAGCCGGTGGAGGCTGGCGTCGCAGCAGGCGTAGATGTGCTCGGGGGTGGTGAAGCTGAGCGGGTGGCCGTCGGGCCTTCCCAGGTTGCCGACCTTGGTGGCGACGAAGACGTGTGGGCGGCGGCCGCCGGCGAGGGCCTTGCCAAGAACTTCCTCACTGCGGCGGGGTCCGTAGGAGTCGGCGGAGTCGAAGAGGTTGATACCGGCCTCGATGGCGGCGTGGACGGTGGCGATGCCGTCGGCCTCGGAAATCTCCCCGAACTGTCCGCCTAGCTGCCAGCAGCCGAGGCCAATGGCGGAGACGCGCCAGCCGGTTCGTCCGAAAACGCGGTATTGCATGGGAGTGGTCCTACGGGCGCAGATTGGGCTTGGCGTCAACCTTACCGCCCACGCAAGGCGCCCGACTAAGTTTGGGCGCGAACCGCAGGTTAGGGCATGATGCGCGCGGCCATCGACTGCTGAACTGCCCCTGCCAATCACAACGTCTCAGGTCGTGTTTCTCGAAGGCGGCGCCGTTGCGACCGAGCAAATCGAGGTTCCCGATCCGGCGCCGAACTAGATCCTGGTGCGCTCGACCCGGTCGCTGATCAGCGCGGGGACTGAACTGAACATCCTGGAGCTGGCCGCTTCGGAACGCGGTGAGCCGGGCTACTCCATGGTGGGTGAGGTGGCCGAGGTTGGCTCGGACGTCGAGGGCTATGCCGAAGGCGACCGGGTGCTGACGTACCTGAAGCACCAGGGCGCCGGGCTCGTCACCATCGACCCGGATCTGCCGGATGAGGCCACCTATGCCGGGCACATTCCGGACGATGTCAGCGATGAGGACGCGAGTTTCGTGGTGCTGGGGGACGTGGCGCTGCATGGCGTTCGGCGGGCAGGGCCGGGGCTGGGGGACTCAGTGGCGGTCTTTGGCCAGGGTGGACTGGGCCAGATGGTCACGCAGTTTGCGCGCATGGCGGGGGCCTATCCGGTTGTTGCGGTTGATCTGTTGGACGAACGGCTTGCGTTGGCTCGCTGGTCGGGCGCAACGCACACGGTCAACGCGCAGCGCGAGGATGCGGTGGCGGCGGTTCAGGACCTGACGGGCGGCGGAGCCCGAGTGGTGTTCATGGTCACGCGCACGCCCAAGATCCTGCCGGACTGTATGCAAGCGGCCGCCGCGGGCGGAACGGTGTCGATGACCGGCAGCCCGCCGGGCACGGTGGAGATTGGCCTGCAGGTGGAGCTGCTGCGCAAGGAACTGTCGATCATCGGCACG
Organism: Chloroflexota bacterium; assembly: GCA_022821645.1. GTDB lineage: Bacteria > Chloroflexota > UBA11872 > UBA11872 > UBA11872 > UBA11872. The sequence continues at coordinate 179,194 of JAJEDE010000025.1, read as the reverse complement.
TACCAGTCGATGTATCCGCGTGAGCCGTATCACATGTTCCAGTGGACGCGGGCGGCCAACCGGCAGTACATCCTGGACGCGATGGTGCGGGGCGAGTTCCGGGTCGACCGGCTGATCTCGCACCGCGAGCCGTACACGAAGGCGGCGGACCTGTATGCCATGATTCGGCGCGGTCCGGCGGGGTGGCTGTCGATCATCCTGCAGTGGGACGACGCGTAAGGAGGCTGCTGATGGCGCTGCCGACGTTTTACTTCAAGAGCACCTGAACGAGTTGCCGTAAGGCCCGTGCGGCCTTGAACGCGACCGGGATGGACTATGACCCGCGCGACTACGCGCGCAAGCCGTTGACCGCGGACGACATTCGCGCGATTGCCGGGCCGCATCCGTTGCGGGAGGTGATGAACCCGCGCAGCCCTTCGTTCCGCAAGCTGGGGATCGAGCGCGACACGATTGACGACGCGCAGGCGCTGGAGTTGATGCTGGACAACCAGAACCTGGTGCGGCGTCCCACGCTGGCCGCGGGCGACGTTCGAGTCTTCGGGTTCGACGCGGACGCGTACGAGGAACTTGCCAGCGCGGAGGCATAGGTCCGCCGTCGGATATCCTCACGTTCCGGCAATTCATATCTGGAGGTCGCCGTGGCTTTGACCCAGGCGCAGCTTGACGAACTTCGCGAGATCGACACGCCGACGATTCTGAATGCGATCGAGACGTTCGGCGTCCGGCCGAACACGCTGGGATTCACCGGCACGAACATCCGCTACCTGGCCCCGGACATGGGCGTGATGCTGGGTTACGCGGTCACGGCGCTGGGCGACACGATGAGCGAGGACGCGCCGAAGAGCCCGGACGGCATGTTCCAGATGTGGGAGGCCGTGGACGAGACGCCGAACCCGGTGGTGCTGGTGATCAAGGACTTCGGCGACGACCCGACGCACTCGGTACACGCCGGCGACGGCATGGCCACGCTGGCGCACGTGCTGGGGGCGGACGGCATCGTGACCGACGCGGCGCTGCGGGACCTGGAGGGCGTGAAGGGCGCCGGCATCAAGCCGTTCGCACGCGGGCTGGCGCCGTCGCACGCCAACAACCGCATCATTCGCGCGCAGGTGCCGGTGGCGATCGACGGCATGGACGTGAACCCCGGCGACCTGGTGCACGGCGACGAAAACGGCGTGTGCACGATTCCGATGGAAATCGCCGACAAGGTCGCGGCGGCGGCGCACAAGATCCTGGAAGGCGAGGAGGCCACGCGCCTGAGCTACCTGGAACCGGGCTTCAACCTGGACGACTACGCCAAGTCTCGGGGCCTGACGCGGAAGGACCCTTCGCGCGGGTTCTAGCCCGCCCCGGCCAGAAGACAAAAAAGAACCGCCCCGCGTTTCCGGCCGGAAACGCGGGGCGGTGTCGTTTCGACGTCCGCAGGCCGCCGAGGGCCAGCACGGTCGAACGGCCGGCGACTTATCGCTTGGTCGGGAAATCGTCCCGGGTTACCACCGGGTAGGTTTGCTCGGCACTGAGCGGCGTTGGCTGCCTGGCCAGGTCGCCCGAGGCCGTGCGGTTGCGGAGCAGGTGGACGGCCAGCAGCGTAAAGAGGCCATCGTCCGAGTTCTGGCGTCCGCCGAGTTCAAAGTACTTGGGCGACATGATGGACATGTCCTCCAGCGGGATGTTGGTGGTGGTTCGCTCCTGTTGCCGGAAGCGGCCAGCGAACACCTCGCAGATCATGGCGTTGCCGCTGGGCATGCGGGAGCGGCCGTAGGCGCGGCACACGAAGGGGCGCACGGGGTAGACCTCGCAGCGATTGTCAGGTCCGAGCATGGGACAGCGGGTGGACTCGGTGTTGAATCCCTGGCCCACGGCGCGCACGAAGGCGCGGGGATGCTTGTTGCGCATTTTGAGCCAGCGGCTCAGGGGGTTGCCGAAGCGTTCCATCTGGTCGGTGACGCGCTTGATGATGGTGAGTCGCTGTTCCCTGGTCAGGCTCTGGCGCATCCAGTCATGGATCAGGGCCCATTCCTGTTCGCCGGCCAATACCTGGTGCATGCAGCAGCGAGCGCAACCCTTCTGGCATTCCAGGATGGGGTTGTCCCGGACCACGACTTCAGACCAGCCTTCCATGGCGTCATAGAGGTCGGGCAGGCCGGAAGCCGACTTGGCCATGCGTGCGTAGAACGCATGGAGGTCAATGGTTTCGGACGACGGCTTCTGGGCCACGGTTGGCGGTTCCGGTTCGATCTCGCCTGAAGTATGGCAAGTTCGCGGCCATTTATTCGACTGGTCCCGGGACAGAGCGGCGGACTGGCTCTCAGCTAGCCGGGGTGTTGAAGCCCCAGTCCAGCCGCCGGCCATCTACGTCATCGACCTGGGAGACGGTGGCGGCGGCGGCGCCGAGTTCAACGGCGATGCCACGTCCGCAGCCGCGGGTGGCGCCGGCGCCGAGGGCGACCTGGCCGCGCAGCGGCTGCGGCTGTTGGACTGTCATCAGCAGACCGGCAGCGTGCCGGGGCCGAAGCCGGGAGCCATTGGGGTCATAGGCGCAGAGGCCATGACGAGATGCGGTGAAGCGAAGAAGTGAAGTGAATGCGGACGTGCGGTCAAGTTTCCCGGCGACGGGCTATCTTCCCACCGGGTTGCCCCGGCAGTATTGTCGCTGCTGACGAACTTAACGACTGTGTTCGGGATGGGAACAGGTGTGGCCTCATCGCATAGGTCACCGGGAAACCTGACCGCGCGTCACGCAAAGCTGCAATTTTGCCGACCTAACAGCTACCAAGCCCTCGACCGTTAGTACGGCTCTGCTGAGCGGCTCACACCGCTTACACATGCCGCCTATCAACCAGCTGATCTCGCTGGGGTCTTACCTGGTTAGCCCAGTGGGAGGCCTAGTTTTGAGGCTGGCTTCGCGCTTAGATGCTTTCAGCGCTTATCCAAACCGGACATAGCTACCGAGCGATGCCGCAGGCGCGACAACTCGTGCACTAGCGGTCCGTCCATCCGGCTCCTCTCGTACTTCGGACAGACCCTCTCAAGCCTCCTACACCTGCGGCGGATAGAGTCCGAACTGTCTCACGACGTTCTGAACCCAGCTCGCGTGCCACTTTAATGGGCGGACAGCCCAACCCTTGGGACCTTCTTCAGCCCCAGGATGTGACGAGCCGACATCGAGGTGCCGAACTGCGCCGTCTATGTGAACTATTGGGCGCAACTAGCCTGTTATCCCCGGGGTAACTTTTATCCGCTGACCACGGCCCTTCCACTCGGAACCGCAGGGTCGCTAAGCCCGACTTTCGTCTCTGCTCGACGTGTATGTCTCGCAGTCAAGCTCCCTTGTACCTTTGCACTCTACGGCTGATTGCCATCCAGCCTGAGGGAACCTTTGGGCGCCTCCGTTACATTTTGGGAGGCGACCGCCCCAGTCAAACTGCCCACCTGAGACTGTTCCCGCGCCGGATCACGGTCACGGGTTAGGGACGCAGCTGCACACGGGTGGTATCCCAAGGGTGACTCCACCGAAGCTAGCGCCCCGGATTCGCCGTCTCCCACCTATCCTTCACATGCACAGACGCGACTCAATCCCAAGATGCAGTAAAGCTCCACGGGGTCTTTTTGTCCTGCCGCAGGACGCCCGCATCTTCACGGGCATTGCAATTTCGCCGGGTGGCCTGCCGAGACAGTGCTCAATTCGTTACACCATTCGTGCGGGTCGGAAGTTACCCGACAAGGAATTTCGCTACCTTAGGACCGTTAGAGTTACGGCCGCCGTTCACCGGGGCTTCGGTTCCGGGCGTGAACCCGTTGCCTTAACCTTCCGGCACTGGGCAGGCGTCAGCCCCTATACATCACCTTTCGGTTTCGCAGGGACCTGTGTTTTTGATAAACAGTCGATTGAGCCTGTGCACTGCGGCCTCCTCGAGCTCAGGTGCGCGCAGCACCATCACCCTACCGAGGCGCCCCTTCTCCCGAAGTTACGGGGCTAATTTGCCGAGTTCCTTAGCAGACCGTGTCCCGATCCCCTTCCGGTTCTCGCCGGTGTCTACCAGTGTCGGTTTGCGGTACGGGCACCAGGCCAACTCGCTACGAGGCTTTTCTTGCCGGGTCGGGTTCATCGAGTTGCTCGCGGTTGCCCTTGAGCTTCCCATCACGCCTCGAAACTAACGCCGTGGATTTTCCTGCGGCGTCTTCCTACGCGCTTGGACGTGCATAGCCATCAGCACGCTCAACGTACCGTCCCGGGTCCCCCCTTCGCTGTTAACGTTGGCCAGGTGGTACAGGAATATAAACCTGTTGTCCATCGCCTACGCCTTTCGGCCTCGGCTTAGGCCCGACTAACCCTGAGCGGAGTATCCTTCCTCAGGAAACCTTAGACATTCGGGGTGCAGGATTCCCACCTGCATTGACGCTACTCATACCGGCATTCGCACTTGTACACGCTCCAGCCATGCTTCCGCTTGACCTTCGCGGCCTGTACAACGCTCCCCTACCACTCGCGCGGTGCGCGAGTCCGTGGCTTCGGTGTCCTGCTTGAGCCCCGTTACATCTTCGGCGCGGGGTTCCTAAACCAGTGAGCAGTTACGCACTCTTTCAATGATGGCTGCTTCTAAGCCAACATCCTGGCTGTCTCTGCAACCCCACTTCCTTTCCCACTTAGCAGGAACTTCGGGACCTTAGCCGACGGTCTGGGTTGTTTCCCTCTTGACCATGGAGATTAGCCCCCACAGTCTGACTGCCGGGCGCGTGCCGTGGTATTCGGAGTTTGACAGAAATTGGTATCCGTTGGGACCCGCATTCAACCAGTGCTCTACCTCCACGACACCAAAGCCCGACGCTAGCCCGAGAGCTATTTCGGGGAGAACCAGCTATCTCCAGGTTCGTTTAGCATTTCACCTCTACCCGCAACTCATCCCCCAGAATTGCAACTCTGGTGGGTTCGGACCTCCACGGAATGTTACTTACGCTTCATCCTGGCCACGGGTAGCTCACCTGGTTTCGGGTCTACTCCACGCGACTGGTCGCCCTGTTCAGACTCGGTTTCCCTACGGCTCCGGACCAAAGACCCTTAGCCTCGCCGCGTAGCGTAACTCGCCGGTTCATACTCCAAAAGGCACGCCATCACGCATTCCGTCATGTTGAGACGCGCGCTCACGCTTTGCTGCGCGGGCAGTGGTCCGAAGACCGCCGTCCGCGCCTCGCCACGCAAGCTGCATCTCTAGTCGGCATAGCGCTCTGACTGTCTGTAAGCGCTTGGTTTCAGGTTCTATTTCACTCCCCTTCCGGGGTGCTTTTCGCCTTTCCCTCACGGTACTTGTTCACTATCGGTCGCCAGAAATACTTAGCCTTGGAGGGTGGGCCCCCCAGGTTCCCACAGGGTTACACGTGTCCCGTGGTACTCAGGCACACCGGTCGCAGGCCGCGTCACTTTCGCCTACCGGGCTCTCACCGTCTTTGGCGGGGTGTTCCAACCCCTTCGGCTAGTGAGCGGCTTGATAACTGCGTGACACTCCCATGAGCGTCCACCGGGTCCTACAACCCCGCGTTTGCAACGGCATGGGCCTTACACAAAGGCGGTTTGGGCTCTTCCCCTTTCGCTCGCCACTACTCAGGGAATCTCGGTTGATTTCCTTTCCTCGGGGTACTTAGATGTTTCAGTTCCCCCGGTACCCTCCTGGGGCCTACTTTGGCTCGAAAGCCTTCAGCCCGAGGTGACGGGGCATTACCCCCGCCAGGTTTCCCAATTCGGGTATCCACGGATCAATGCCTGCTCGCGGCTCCCCGTGGCTTATCGCAGCCTGCTGCGCCCTTCTTCGGTTTCTGACGCCAAGGCATCCGCCAAGCGCTCTTCATAGCTTGATCTCCGTTAGGCCGGCAAAACTGCAGCTTTACGCATTCGCGTAAATCTTCACTTGTCAAGGTTCGCAGCCGAAACGCCTGAGCGTTTGACTGAGGGCCGCTCGCGGATTGCTCCGCGGGGCAACGACCCATCATAGGCGAACGCCCACCCGCGGTCAACGGAAACTTCTCGCCACCTCTCACGAGCGGCCGCCGCTTAGCGCCCGGCCGGGACCTCACCGGGTGTTCACGACGGGAAGTGGCACCGCTTCGCGCGGCGAGGCCGCAGACGCACCGAGGCCCGGCGCTTGCGCACCGGGCCTCGGAACTTGCGACCGTGCGACGGTCGCAGGTATCGACTCGCTTACAGAGCCGGGAAACCGAACTTCTGGCGCGCCGCGTTGAGCTGGTCGCGCTGTGAGTCCAGGGTGCTGGAGACCCACTTCTCGGCCCCCGAGATGGCCTCGTCAACCGAGACGTCGCCCAGGTAGGCGGCGGAAATGAAGGCGTTACGCCATTCGTTCATCTCCCACCAGTTGGGCAGGGCCATCATCAGGTGACGGCTTTCCGGCGCGTCGGCGTAGCGCTGCAGCCACTCCATGCCGTCCGGCGGCGGGTTGGTCGCCGAAGCATCGTTGAAGGCCGTCTTGATCATCGGCAGGTGACCGCGGTCGATCGCCACGCGACCCTGGTAGACCGAGCTGCCGAGGAACACCGTGAGGTCAACGGCCTCTTCGATCGTGCCCAGGCGCTGGGCGCCATTGGTCACGAGGTTCGGCTGGTCGTTCCAGGAATGCACCTCGAAACCTCCCGGACCGATGGGCATGGGACCCAGGGACCAGGAGAAGCGGTCCTTGATGCGCGGCACGTGGAATCCGGACGAGTAGACGCCCGAGCCCAACCACGACCAGACTTTGCCGGAGGCAAAGGGGTTGCCGAATTCACCGGAGACGCGCTTGCTCTCGGCGTCCGGGAACGACACGCCCGTGTCGTGAATCATCCCAACGGAGAATTTCAGGCCCCAGTCACCACCGTTGTCGAAGACGGCCAAACCGGTTTCGTCGGCGTTGCGGTAGGCCAGGCCGCCGGATCCGAAGCACATGGGCGCCCACTGGAACTCGTAGTCGTTGCGAGCCCAGGAACCCCACTCGTCGGTGTCCGGGTTGGTCGCCTTGCGAGCCGACTCCAGGTAGTCCTCGGCGTAGGTCCAGCCCTCGCTCGGGAACTCGATGCCGGCCTTCTCACCCAGGTCCACGTTCATCAGAATGCCGCCGGTCGCGCCCTGGAAGGGCATGCCGAACTGGTCACCCTCGATGACGGTCGGGACCGAGCCACCCTCACCGTGCGAGTGGTCGAAGTTGACCGTGTAAAGGTCGGGGATGAAGTAGTACTCGTCGATGTTGTAGTCGTCGCGCTTGGCCAGCACGTCGTTGATCTGGGTGAAGCCGCCGTCGGCGACGAAGGCACCCAACATGCCGCCGTCCAACATGGCCACTTCCGCCTGCGTCCCAGCCGCCATCTGCAGCGGGAACGTTTCACGGTAGTCGGCCGGCTGGGGCTCAAAGCGAATGTTGATGTTCGGGCGCGACTTGGCGTACTCGCGCAGACCCCACTGCATGGCCGCACCACGCGGGCCAGAGGTGTGGTCGCTGACGTACCGAACGGTGACCGACTCGGCCTGCGGAGCTTCCGCCATAGCCGGAGCTGGCGCCTCGGTCATTGCCGGTGCGGCCGTTGCCGCTGGAGCTGCCGCAGCCGCTGGCGCCGCCGGGGCTGGCTCCGGTTCCGACTCGCCGCAGGCCGCCAGGACTGCCGCGGCGCCAATGCCCATGGCACCGGCACCTGCCGCGCGGAGCGCCGCGCGACGGCTCAGAGTCTTTCGCATATGTGTCCCTCCTCGCGCTCCCATGTACAACTCAACGTGGATTTCGGAGCGCGTTTTTGCCAAGAGCGCATGGTACCGACTTGCAGCGACGTTCGTCATCGCTTCAGCGGAACGTCGGCTCGAGCATCCGCCGCCGACCTGAAGAGTCCCGTCACGATGGGGTAACGACGCACCCGGACGGCGCACGTACACTCTCGACATCTTCCCGAAGGCACGAAGCTGTCGAAGGACACGCCGCTATGCATCTGACTCGCGCGGAGGCGGTTGATAAACGCGACCAGCTCGTAGACGACGGATATACGGTCATTCCAAACGTCGTCGCCGAGCCGATGCTGGACGAATTGCGGGCGTGGACCGAGCACTACTTCGCCACCCACGAGGTTGACCCGAAGTACCGCTACCAGGGCAGCGACATCCAGGTGATCCCACCAGACCGCTGGGACGAGCGGCCGCGTGAACTCTCGGAGCGCGTGTTCCCGGACCCGATCGCCGAGCATTTTCTGTCGTACCCGAATTTGCGGGCCGCCTGTGAAGCCATTCAACTCGATGATCTGACGGCCAGCGGCGGCATCATCGTTCTTTCCAAGCCGCCCAAGGGACCACCGCTCTACTGGCACCAGGACTTCATGAACTGGGAAAGCCCGGAGGCCGCCACGCCGTGGCCGACAAAGGTCTTCCTCTCCGTCTATTTGACCGACACCACGCTGGCGAACGGCTGCCTGCAAGTGATTCCAGGAACGCACACCAAGCGGATCGAGCTGCACGACACGCTGCCGGACGCCCACGAGGCGGACATTCAGGCTGTCGACGATTACGAAGGCCACGCGGCATTCGTCGAGCATCCGGACGCGGTTGACCTTCCGGTAAGCGCCGGCGACTTGATAATCGCCGACGCCCGGGTGATGCACGCGGCGCGGGCCAATACAACGGGTGCGCGGCGCACGCTGGTGCTGGCCTGGCACGACGTGTTCCCATTCCCTAACGCACCCACCTGGTGGACGCGACCAATTCCGGACGTGATCCGCGAGGCGGACCTGACCGCAACCTACGAGAGCCGACGACGACCGACGACCTACATCCGCTAGAGAGGCGTCCGGGCTTGCTGACCTGGGTTGAGCATCCGGCGGCCGGCGGGATTCGCGGCGCCAAGCCGCAGCACCAGGCGGGCGGGCTCACGTCCCGACCCGGGTTGTGACACTCGGCACGTGAGCGGCATGCGCGTGCTTCGCCGCACGCTTGACGTTGCGTCCGCGGGCACGACCGGCTGGCTGTTGAAGCTGGGCGCAACGGTTGCGATCTACGCGGTCGCCGCCGTTCGGGCTCTTCCGCCGCTCGCGGGAGATCAGATCCACTACGGCCACGTAGACAACGTGCTGAATCTCTACACGCTGGAGTGGATGCGTTACGCGATCCTGGCGGAGCCGCAGCGGCTATTTGCGGGCCTGGCCTACTACGGGATGGGCGATTCGCTCTTCTATACCCACCTGCTGCTCGGCGGATTGCCCATCTACGCGCCGGTGGCCGCAGTGTTCGGTCCCGGCGCCGGGCTCAATGTCATGACGATCGCCAGCCCGATCCTGAACGGACTGGCGACCGCCGCCGCGGCCTGGTTATTGGTTGGTCGCTGGTGGCCCGCCGCAGCTGCCGGATTCGTCTTCGCATTCGCGCCGGTCCAGCAGGAGTTCTACCAATTCCATCACCTGATGCTGTTCTGGTGGACGCCCCTGGCGTTGGCGTTCTGGCTCTGGTTCATGCGGAGTCCCACGTGGTGGAAGTTCAGTGCCGTATGGCTGTGCGTGTTCATTCAGTTCGCCAGCGGCGTGTATCTCGGCTTCATGGCCCTTGTGTTCTTGTTCCCGTTGATCGCCGTCACCCTCCCGACGTGGTGGCGTGAACGACCCGGCCGGCGGCTCATCACGCAAGCCTCAGCCGGGACACTGATTGCCGCACTTCCGTTCATTCCCTTGCTCGTTGGCTATGTCGGGTTCTGGCTGGACCACCAGGAAGCACGAACGATCAACGAAGCCCACGTACTCAGCGCCCGGCTGCCCAATTACCTTCCCTGGATCTCGCAATCGCTGCACTGGTTTCAGGCGGTCTGGGCACGGGTACCAGGTCTGCAACCCGTCTTTCCCATCGTTGTCCCCACGATCCTGGCAGCGCTGGGGCTGGCCATCGGCCTGGCGCGACGACCACTCCGTTCAGTCAGCCTGGCCCTTGGCTTCGCCGGACTGCTGCTGTTCCTGCTGTCGTTAGGCCCCGAACTCTGGTGGCACGACGAGGCCACGGGAACTCTGCTTCCGTTCGCGGCGGCGCACGCGGTGATTCCGGGCTTCGCCTCCCTGCGAAACCCCACGTTCTTTGCCTCTGGCATGGTCCTGGCCATGGCGCTGCTGGCGGCCATTGCCGTGGCACAGCCGTTTCGCCTGCGGCGTGCGAAGGAATGGCAGGCGCAGGTTTTCGCGGCGCTCGCCTTGCTCGTGCTCGCGGTCGAGTTCTCACGCCCCCCGGTTCCGGTGGACCCGATTCCTTCGGAACCCGACCTGCAAGCCGCGTTGGCGGAGGCGCCGGACGGCGCCGTCGCTTTCATTCCATCCGGCGCAGACTTCACGTCGCCGGAGCCGTATGTCAGGCGGATGTGGTGGTCGCTTGACGGCGGTCGGCAGCCGGTGGTGAGCGGATACTCAGGCTTCGAGCCCCGGGGCACCAAGTACCTGGCGAGAATGATCGACTGGGCAGGCGCCACGGCGAAGCCCAGGGTTCTGGATTCGCTGACTGCATTTGGCATCCGCACGCTGGTGTTGGACGGCAAACACCTGTCCGAGGTGGAGACCGAAGCCTGGCTTTCGTCTGTCCGGTCGTGGAATCCGGATGCTGTCCCGGTCGCGGGCGAACGCTTCGTTGTGATTCCACTCGGCGACGCGAGCACTTCCGTTACCACCGAATGGTCCGAGGTCGAGCTTCAACTCGTTGTGCGTTCCGCGCGGCCGAGCGCGGACGTTGCCATTCCGGTCACATTTCGCAACACCGCAGAGATTCCGTGGCAGCCACCGACCGGACGCCGGACCCGGCCAGCGGAACTGATCTGGGAGTCACCAGACTCTGGCGAAGAGCTTCGGGAGCACGTTCTCCTGCGGCCGCCGCCAATCATTCCGGCCGGCGGCAACACCCAGGCACTTGGGCCGGTATTGGGCACAGCGCCAACATCGCCGGGCACGTATCGGGTTTCGCTCTCGATCGACGGGCGCGAGCTCACAAGTACCGGCATCGAGATTCGGGCGCCGGCCGTCGACACTACCGGCGCCAACATGGCGGACCTGACGGTCCTTCCACCGCCGCTATGCCTTACTCGAGGGGATGACGCCTTCGTGCGAGTCGAGGCCATCAATACAGGTGCGAATCACTGGCTCGACTCGCATCGGCTGGGCACACGCTGGTCGCTGCCGGACGACCGATTCATCTCGGACGACCTGACCACGCTTGAAGATCGGCTGGTCGTCCCCTACGACTCGCGAACGACAACCTGGACCAGCATCGCGCCTGGATCAGCGTTCGTGTTCGAGGGCACGGTGAGGGCCCCCGAGTCGCCTGGCGCCTACACACTCACGATTGGAATGGTCGAAGAGGAAGTCTCCTGGTTCAGCGAGCTTGAGATCGCGGCCCTTGTGGTGGACGCCAACAACCAAGCGGCCTGCGCGCAGCTATCCCAGCCGAGCTAGACCAGGCCGCGGGCGAGAATCGGCTGCCGCCAGCGGCAGTCGCCAGGGATCGGCACTCGCAACGGTGAACGCTGGATTGGCCGAGCGTGGCGTTTTGGGTGGGAGCCGACGGTCAGACTCGAACTGACGACCTGAGCTTTACGAAAGCCCTGCTCTACCAACTGAGCTACGTCGGCACATGCGCTGGAATCGTAGCACCGGGTGCTTCAGACTCAGCCGGCGGCACAGTGATCTGACCCCGGCATGAAAGCGCGCCGGTTTAGCCGCTCGCGAACGACACGATCTGGCTGAGTCCGGGCCGGTATCCATCGCTGGTGTCGACGACGAGCGTGGGCAGGTCCAATCGGATCGGCTGGTAGGCGCCAGGCTGATCGACCGACTGCGGCTCCATGCCGGCCATTCGTTCCGGGTCGGGATCGGCGTGGAAGCGCCGGCGCCAGGGCTCGTTGACCCAGCGCTGCCGGCGACGTTGGCGGGCGACTGCGTCATCCACCACGCAGTTGATGACCCGTACCTCGGCCAGCTTGCCAAACGCGGTCAGCCGCGGCGCCCAGCGGTGATGCTGGAAGGCGGCCTCCGCAACCAGGGTCACACCGCGCTGGAGCATGAGGTCGACCACATCAAAGAATGCCGTCGTGGCCGCCTGATTCGCCGCGTCGCCCTGTTCCGGTACGAACGACTCCGAGGTGGCGCCGCAGACAAACCCCTCTTTGATCTCGTCGCGGCAGATGGCCGGACAGTGCACGGCTTGAGCCAGCGCGTGCGCGAGGGTCGTCTTGCCCGAAGCGGGTGGCCCGCTGACGACGATCAGGGTTGGGCGCATCCGGCTCATCGTACGTTCACACAGCCTGGCGATCAGACGAAGCGGCCCGATCCGCGGGACCGCATTCAGACGCCGCTCAACTCCTCGAGCACGCGCCGCAGGCTGTCGCTGTCATCCGGAATGACGGCGTCGGCCACGTCGACCAGGGGTTCCGGCGAACCTTGCATGGCAAGCCCTCGACCGGCCCAATCCAACATTTCAAGGTCGTTGAGATCATCGCCAACGGCCACGGCGTCGACAGCCCGCACGCCCAGGCGCTCGGCGAGTTGCGCTACGACTGCGCCCTTGGTGACGCCCGGCGGCAGGACTTCCAGACCGACCGACTCCAGTCGCCGGCTGCGCCAGATGACGATTTCGGCCCGCTCGCCCAGCGTGCTCCGCAGCTCGTGCTCCAGATCCGCGCCGACGGCGGAGGGTGCGAGCCCAAATACCTGCGCCGGCGGCGGCGCCAGATCGGGATGGGCCAGGCGGACGACGCGCGCTCCTTTTGGATCGAGGTAGAGGCGGTAGGGCGGAAACGCTCGCCAGTCGCCCTCAACCAGATAGCGGTAGCCCGACGTGGCCGATTCGATCCAGATCGCCGGAAGCCCGGCGGAGCGAAACGCCAGGCGCGCCTGATTGGCCGCGGCGTGTGGCACTTCGCGCGACTCGATCAGACGTCCGTCCGCCACGGCACGAGTCGCGGCACCGTTGTTGAGCACCAGGTAGGCGCTCTTCGGCAGCAGTCGCGCAGTCTCTCGCATCGTCAGCCAGCCGCGGCCCGTCGCGATGACGACCTGTACACCGCGGTTCGCAACGTCGCGCAGCGTGGCCAGGATGGTTGGATCGATGGGCGAGCCGGCGCGAGCCAGCGTGCCGTCAACGTCCAGCGCGATGAGTCGAACGCTAATAGTCGTCGGTGTCCACAACGTCGCCATCGTCGGGTTCGATGGCGTTGAACTCCTCGTCCGAGGGCATCTCCCCGGATTCCATGCGGTTGAGGACGCCCTCGTACTCCTGCGGGATGTCCTCGCCCATTTCCTCGGACATGCGGCGGGTCATGCGGGCCAGGCTGCGCGGGTCGCCTGATTCGAGACCAGGCATCAGTTCGGCCAGCGCGGCGTCGTCCATGCCAAAGTCATCGCCGCCCAGGTCATCGGAGTCGGCGCGGCCGCCACGCAACAGGGTTGGCCGGGAGAACTGACGCTCCAGGGTCGCCTGACCACAGTGCGGGCAGGCGGGATGCACCACGGAGGCCAGGGTCTTGAACAGGCGCGACGACCGGCGGCCGCATGTGGTGCAGCGATATTCGTAGACAGGCATTCGTTGCGTCGACCACCCCGCCGGAGCGCGTCGATTGTAGGCTCGTTCGATCAAGAGAACCGGGCATCGAGGTGGTGAGCCGTTGTTAGTGAGCGTGCGCCGGGCGACTGGATGAGCAGCTTTCGACTCCGTCCGCATGGCCCCTTCCGCGGCGACTGGCGCCGACGCACCGGACCGCGCGCCGCCGGCATCACGGCGCTGTGCTGGCTGGCACGGCTGGCTATCCGCCCCAAACCGCCCGAGGGACGGCCGCTGCCCCGGAACCCACGGCTGTCGGTGCTGGTTATCAAGCCGCTGGCGCTTGGCGACGTGCTGCGAGCCACCGGGTTTACGGCGGCCCTGCGACACGAGCTGCCAGGGGCCGATATCGCCTTCGCCGTGGGCGACTACGCCGCGCCGGCCCTGGCGAACAACCCGCATATCGACGAGATCATGCCGATGGGCATGCTGGGGACGCCGCGTCGCTATGACGCCAGGCAGTATCTGACGTTCGTTCGCCGCATCCGCGAACGTAAATTCGACGCGGCGTTTGTGCTCGACAGGTCGCCGGCCATGGCGCTGCTGCCGTACCTCGCCCGCATTCCCTACCGCATGGGGCTGGATAGCCGGCTGCGCGGTTTTGCCCACACCACGCGCCTGTCGGTGGGCATGGAAGATAACGAAGTCGAGACCTACCGCCGGCTCGCTCGCCTGGCCGGCCTCGACCCGACAGCCGACGTATGCGTGTTTCGGCCAACGCGGGACGATCTGGCCGCCGCGCGACGGCTGGCCGAGGAGTTCGATCTCGACTCCGCGGCCCTGCGGGTGGTGATCGCGCCGGGCGGCGGCGTCAACCCGGGCGCCGTGGACGTGACCAAACGCTGGCCCGCGGAGCGCTTTGCCGCGGTGGCCGACTGGCTGATTCAGCACCGCGGCGCAAGGATCTGCCTGGTTGGAACCGCTTCGGATAGCCCATCGATCACCGCCATGCGGCGCGCCATGACACAGCCGGTCGTCAACCTTGAAGGCCGCACCACATTCGGGCAGTTGGGCGCGCTGATCGCCGGCAGTGGTCTATTCGTGGGTAACGATTCGGCCAGCGCCCAGTTGGCGCTCGGTGTCGGCACGCCCAGCGTCACCATCTTCACCGCCACTGAGCCGTGGATTTACGGCTCGGACACGCCGCTGGTCGTTTCCGTCTACACCGGCGGCAAGGCGCAGGGGCTGGGCGGACCTCCCGGGGTGGACATGGTGACCGCGGCTATCCGACGGCTGCTAGCGAATCGAACCGATGTGCGCGGATCTAGCTGGAGTTCCGGCGCGTCAAAGCCTCCGGCGTCGGATTGACGGCCGCTCGGGATCCCACCCGGTAGCCGACGGTTCGCTCCGCGGCCATCACCACGCCCTGCTCGTTCCAGAAAGCCACCGGCGGACCGCCGGTCACGGCCCGGCACACGCGCCGCAGCGGACAGCGCTGGCAGCGCGGCGAACGTGACAGGCATACCGTCGCGCCCAGGTCCATCAGGCCCTGGTGATAGTCGTAGTGACGCCGAGCCGGAACCAGTTGCTCGGCCAGGTCGCTTAGCCGTCGATTGTCCCGGTAGACCGAGCCATCCGCGGGGAGGCCCACGGCGCGCGTGAGCACCCGCGCGATATTGGTATCCAGCAAGGCCGCGCGGCGGCGGAGGCCGAAGACGTACACGGCGGCGGCCGCGTAGGGCCCAAGACCCGGCAATTCGCGCAGTGCTGCCAGCGAGTCCGGCAATTCGCCGCCATGCCGTTCAACCACGATCCGCGCCAGTTCCTTCAGCCAGGCACCTCGGATGTGGTAGCCCAACGGATCGGTGAGCGCCTTCACTTCCTCCAATGTCGCCGCGTGCAGGTTCTCGACGCTGGGCCAGCGCGCCACGAACTCCTCAAAGACCGGCGCAACCCGCGCCGCCTGGGTCTGCTGGAGCAGGATTTCAGACACCGCAACCTGGTAAGGCGACGTCAGCGAGCGCCAGGGCAGGTCGCGGCCGGCGCGGCGGTACCAGCGCACGATCCGGTCCTGAAAGCTCCGGCGGAACGCCGGATCCACGTCAACCGGCGGCTCGTCCGGGTCGTAGCGCGTCACACGGCGAACGCCCGGTCCGATGCGTGACACGAGGGGGACGCACCGTCCGTGATACTTGCGGACACCCAGTTGGAGTTCAGCCCCACCGCTCTAACCATGCGAGTAGCTTTGAAGCGCAGCCTACGCCAGGCAGTCGTCGTGCTGGTTGGTGCGATGGCACTGTCGACTTGCGGCGATCCGGCGCCGGGAACCCCGCAGTCGACTGTTACAACGGCGCCGTCGGCGCCTCCAGGCATCATCGTCGCTCCGCGCGCGTCCAACCAGCCGCCCCCGCAGACTTCCGACACAGCGGCCGCCTCACCCACGGCAGTTCAACCAGCCGCAGCGCCGCCGGCGACGGCGCCGCCGCCGACACCACCGCCACCAACGCCAACCCCCACGCTCCCGCCGTCGTACGCCGTGGCGCCGGCGCCCGAACCTGCCGAGCGCCTCAACCTGCTGGTTCTCGGCGTGGACCAGGCCGAGAGCTTTGTCGGCAATACCGACGTCATCATGGTCGTCAGCATCGACCAGACCTCGGAATCAGTCTTTGTGCTGTCGCTTCCTCGCGATCTCTGCCTCGGGGCGTGTGACGGACATTCGTCGCGCATTAACGAAGTGCTCAAGCGCCGGGGAATGGACGACCTCAAGCAGACCCTCCGATACGTGACCGGCCTGCATATCGACCACTGGCTGCTGGTGAACTTTCATGGCGTCGAGGCCATCATCGATCAACTGGGCGGCGTCCGCGTGTGGTCTCCCCGGGAGTTCGATGAGCGTTTCGTCTATTTGGAAACGGATGAAGAGATTCGGCTGACCCTGGACGAAGGCTGGAACACGCTCGATGGTCGCGAGTCCGTGGCCTACGCACGCTCGCGCAAGTACGACCCTGGCGGGGACTTCGCGCGCATTTGCCGGCAGCAGCAGGTGGTTCGCGGGCTCCGCGAGCAGTCGCTCTCTCCAGCCTTGATCGTGAACGCGCCCGGCCTGATCGCCAGCCTGAGCGGAGCTTTCAAGACGGACTTTCCCATTGGAAGCGTGCCCGCACTTGGAAACCTGCTGCTGAGCATTTCCCCGGAACGAATCAACTCGTGGGCGGTCCACGCGCGCGGCCACGATCTGATGGTTCCGGAAGAGGGGCTGGATGGCGCAATCCTGTGGCGGCCGGACCTGCACGCCATTCGCGACTTCGTTCAGGACAGCCTGATCGAGTCCACGCGCGTCCACCTGGACGAGCAAGGCAACCCGACCTTTGTGCGCGACAACTGCGAAGCCTATTTCCCTTAGGGACTTAGCTCCGGGATGTCGACCGCCTGGCCCTTTTCGACCGGCGGCTGGTCGGTGAACGCCGGTAGCTCCTCCCAGGCCGGATACCGGCGATCCCGCAGCGACTGGCCGATCAGACGCAGGCGCACCGGCTGCGGACGGTCGGGGGCGAACTCGAACACGGCGTTCTGGAAGTACTGGCGGATGATCCCTAACGGTGCGTCGTCCGAATACAAGGTGCCGGCGGCTCCGGTATCCGGCCGTGCCTCGGTGCGCGGGGCGCCAAACTGTGCCTCGCCGCCGTAGGTGTTGAAGAAATCGAGAAACCCGATCTCAGTGCCGTCAATGGCGAAGTTCGACACGCGGTGCCCCCACGTACCGATCATCTCGCCGGGTTGGTCGGATATGACGTTCGCCTCAACGCCCAGGTCAGGCGCCCCGCCTCGCCCACCGCCCAGAAAGTCCCACACCGGGCGTGGCAGAACGGCCTGGCTACCGACCGCGTCCGCCGTCCAGTCCATGACCCCGCGTTGGAAGTACTGCGAGACCGTGCCCTCGCTCTCGATCAGTGGCTCGGAGATTGGCCATCCCCAGCGATCGATCCCACCGGAGGTCGTGAAATACGCCGCAAACGGCGCCACCCGGAATTGACCCGTGCGACGGACGAGCCAGTTGGTGAGGTTGTGAGCGGTTGGCGAGGTGTGCGGTGCCCGCGCCGCAACTCCAACCGCCAGGTCGGCCGCTTCCGGCGGCGGCAGCGTCTGCTGCAGACCTGTCTGCAGTGACTGCACGCGGTGGTTGAGCGAGTCGGCCGCGTAGATGCGGCCGGCCTGGTCGACCGCCACGCCTCGAGGGAATTGAAACTCCCCCGTTTGCCGTCCCTCGGCGCCGACCGATCCAGCCGTCGTTCCATTGTGCTCAATGATGATTAGTCGCTGATCGATGTCGTCCGTTATGTAAAGACGATCGGAGAGATCCACGTCCAGGCCGATCGGGTTTCGGATCACGGGCGCTTCAACCACGACTCGCACAAACGAGCCATTGAGCTCAAAGGCCTGGATGCGATCACGGAAGGTGTCGGCAACGTAGACCAACTGCGAGGTCCCCACGGCGATTCCCGTCGGCGTGCCGAACTGGCCCGGCGCTCGGCCGCGCGAACCCCAGGCCAACTGGAACTCGCCGCTGGAATCAAACTTCTGCACCCGGTCATTGAACCCGTCGGCTACGTAGACATCACCAAACGTGTCGAGCGCGATGCCGCGCGGTGCGTTGAACTCGCCCGGATCCGAACCGCGGCGGCCCCATTGGCGAAGGACGGCGCCTTGCAGGTCAAAGACCTGGACTCGACGATTGCCGCCGTCCACGACGAATACCTCGCCTTTGGACGAGACCGTCACTCCCTGCGGTCGCCGTAGCTCTCCCGGTGCGGAGCCCGACGTGGCCAGGATGCGCACAATGCCGCCGGCCGGCGAGTGAGCCGCGAGCTGGTTGAGTCGCGAGTCGGTGACGTAGATCAGCCCATCCGGGCCGACCGCCACGCCCCATGGCGCGCTGCCGGCGCCCTGTTCCAGGTTTGCAAAAAATTCGGCGCCAACGTCGGCCATCACGGCGGCCGAACCCGCCGCCAGGGCAATTGCGCCCGTGAGACCCGCTTGCAGTACGCGACGGCGAGGGATCTGGGTCATTGAATGGTGGAGGACTGAGCCATCGTTCCTCAGGTTGACGAGTCTAGCGCCGCGGGATCACCCGACAGCCGGGACGGCGACCGTGCTCGTAAAACGTCTTTGGTCCGCAGCCGTGATGCCACATTGCCGACCGCAGGCCCACTGGCGACTCGTCGGCGCTAGAATCCACACCTGCAACGCTTGCGAGGTGCGGCCGTGATTCGTCTGGCGCTCGTTGGCTGTGGACGCAACGCTCCAGCCCTTGCCGCCGCAGCCGCCGCTTCCGACCACTGCGAATTAACCGTAGTCGTGGACATCGATTCGCAGGCGGCAGGGTCGGTAGCGAGCGCGGCCAATGCCATTCGGCACGTCGGAGATCTCGAGTCGCTCCTCGCATCAAGGGACGCCGACTTTGATGCGGTGATCGTCAACACGCCGAACGACTCACACGCTCATATCGCATTGACCGCCATTCGCGCAGGTCGGCACGTATTGGTCGAGAAGCCGCTGGCGTTGTCGGCCGACGAGGGCGGGGAGGTCAAGCAAGCCGCCGAGCGTGCCGACGTGCGCCTGATGGCTGCCCACACACTGCGCTTCATGCCCGCCAACGTGCAGGTGCATCGGGCGTTGGCCGCAGGCGAATTGGGGAAGCCCGGCATGCTCCGCAGCCACCGCTGGCTGCGCCGTTTCCCCGGGCCGCCCGCAGGCTGGAAACACGACCAGGCTCGCAGCGGTGGCCTGGCCGTTCACGAAGGCGTGCATGAGATCGATCAGGCGCTCTGGCTGCTGGGCGAGCGGCCCACGTTCGTCCACGCGTTGGCCGGGCCGGACCTCTTGCAGATCCATCTCGGGTATGAGTCCGGGGCCATGGCGATCTGCGGCATTGCCACGGGCTTGCCGCTGGGCAGCGGCTACTACTCGCTGGCGCTCATCGGGTCCCTGGGCGCGGCTTACGCCGACGACCATCACAACGTGCATCTTGTCTATCGAGGCGGACGCCCGCAGGCGTTCGTGAGTGACCAGCGGGCGATCGCCGTACGCGCCCAGATCGATGAGTTCGCCGGCGCAATCAACGAGGGCCGAGATCCATCCGTCTCGGGCGCCGACGCGATGGTGGCGCTTCAGGTCGCCGAGGCTGTGGCAGCGTCCAGCGCATCGGGTCAGACCGCCCACCTGAAGGAAAACGGCTATGTCCTCGCCTGAGCGCTATCGCGTGCTGGCCTTGAGCGCGGCGAAGCACGACTACGTGCCGCTGGCGTTCAAGGACCATCCGCGCTTCCAGGTCGTGGGCGTATCCGACGAGCCGTCCGCCGCCGACTGGGTGCACGAATGCAACGAACAGCTCGCCGCCGACCTGGGCGTTCCCTACGAGCCCGGCGCCGACGCGGCCATCGCCCGGCATCAACCGCACGTTGCCGTGGTCTCATCGGAAGCCGCGCGCCACGCGCAACTCAGCGTGCGAGCGGCCAATGCGGGCCTGCACGTCGTGCAGGACAAGCCCATGGCCCCCGCAGTTGCCGACTGCGACGCAATCGTCGACGCCGTGGAGCGAGCGGGCGTCAGATTCCTGCTCTGGAATCGGAATACCCAGCCCGCGATTGAAGAGGCGCGCCGGGTCGTGCATGCGGGCGAGATCGGCGAGCCGCGCGCCATCCACGTCGACTTCTTCTTCTGCAAGGACGCTGGCGTGCTGCTGGACTCAGACGAGCCGGAAGACATCCCGGACTCCTGGCTCAGCGAAGGTGAGCTGACCGTCGAGGGCATCTACCCCCTGGCCTACATGCGCCACATCCTGGGCCTGGATGCACGGCGAGCCTTCGGCCGCGCCTCGGCGCACTTCTTCCGGCGCCACGCCGAGCGGGGGGTCGAGGACATCGCCACGGTCTCCCTCGAAATGGAGGGCGGCGTCGTTGGCTCGCTCTGCAGCGGCCGGATCGGGCGCCCCAGCCATCCCAACATCGGCGAGCTTCGCGTGCATGTCGTTGGATCCACGGGCGCCCTGGTCGTCGCCGAACCGCGCCCGGAAGTCGCCGTACACACCCGCGGCCTTGCCCCGGACGACGACCGCAGCCGACGCACGGACCAGGAGACCGACCGCCGCCAGGTCGACCACTTCGTGACCGCCCTGGACACCGGCGAAGACACGCTGCTCAATGCCCGTCAGGGCCGCCACATCGTCGCCACGGTGGTCGCGGCCCTCGAATCAGCGCGAACTGGCCGCCCCTGCGACGTATCGCGTCCGAGCTAGCGGTCAACCCGCCGTTGCCGCTGCATCGGCTCTTGCGGCGAGACCTCGGGCGCTAGTCGCTTCGCTGCTGGCTCAAGAGAATCGTTCGCAGTTCGCGCACATCCTCGCGAACCTGGTCGATGCTGGCCTGAAGCCGTTCGTCGGCCTTGTGCAGACCGCCGATGGCCGCTTCAACCTTGCCCGAGCGGTAGAACGCGCCGCCCGCCGCGACCAATGCCGCGACAGCGGCGGCGGCGGTGATAATCGACTCAGTCATGGCGGCTTCCTGCGAATCGCTCGCGACCACTGCCGACGAACGGGTGCGCCCAATTAGTCGCGCCTTCCGGCCACCGCCCATAACCGCCAGCGCATAGTGCCGAAGGTATCACTGACATCGCGCGAAGCGCTGCTCGCGGCTCCCCGTCCAGACCACCACCCTGACGCCAGGTGCAAGTCGACGCCGACTGCTCAGCGCGCCGGTACCGGCTCGGCCGTGGGCGTGAGCAGGGCGCGCAGGCGAACATTCAAGGCGGACCTCGCCTGGCTGGCGAGGTCGCTGAAGTCAGTGAAGTTGCGCGCCTCCACCGCAAAGGCGCCACAACCTGGTTGCAGCCCCGCCTGGCACTGCTCCTCGTTCTTGGCGATCAGCGTGTAAAAGGGCTCCTGGAGCGGCGCGTCGACGGTGGCAACCTCCGCAATCCCGGGATCCACGAGCGGCGCAAGTTCCTCGGGCGTCATATTGACCACGATGATGACCGTTCCACGCTCGAATTCCGACCTGACCACTTCAAAGTCCACCTCCGCGCGCGCATCGCCGTGGACCATGAGCGTTGTCGGCTGGCGCGAAGCGGCGTCGTCGAATGTTTCGACGGTGCGGACCGCATATTCAGCGCTCTCGCGGCCGTCAAGCGGCAGCCGCCGATCCTCCTGCAAATTCGACGGTTCGAAGTAAACGATGAAGTCCAGGCCGAACCGTCCAAGCATTCGCTCGAACAGAAGGAACAGCACGAACACGCCCACAGCCACCATGAGCCCAAAGACCAGGCGCTGGGCGGGTGGAGACAGACGTTGCATCACGTGGGTTGCGCTGGGCCGTGGCGAGTGATTGTAGGGGCGCGACGCGTCAGGCGGCCGGGATTCAGCCGTCGTCGCTGAAGTCCAGGATGCCCCCCATGGTGGCGCCGGGCACGCCGGCGGTTCCCGTGACCGCTCAGGTCGTGCTGTAGGTCAGATAGGCGTCGCGCAGAAACGAGAAGAGGCCGCGCCGCCGCCGCCGGTTCCGACTTCCGCAAGCTGGACAGCCGCGGTCCACGGGTCCCCGCCCGGTCTCGAAGAATCGCAGCAGCACGGTATAGCGCCGGCCACAGTCCAGGCAGTCGTACGCTTTGGTGGTTAGTGAAGGCATCGCTTCATTCAGGGTAGCCTAACTGCGGATCAGAAAAGAACATGGCTGGGGCGCGTCACACTTCGCGCATGAGCACGATTGATCTAGTGGCGGGCCTCCGGCCATGACGGTGGTCCTGCTCCTGGCCGAGGCCCGCCCCCTCCCCTCTTCCAGTGCCTGAGTCGGTACTGGGCCCGGCCCTCGTCATCGCCGGATCGGTCCTCGCCGCGCTGGCCGCGCTATACCTTGCCGTCCTCAGCGGACGGCCCGTAACCCCGCCCGAGCTGCGAACCGAAACCGCGGCACGTGGTCGCTTCACGCGCAACGCCATTACGCCGCTCCTGGCCAGCGGCTTCGACCGCGCGGTCTTCTGGGTCTTTTGGATCGTGGCGCTTCGAATCCTCGGCCCCGAGCGAAACGGCGAATACGCCTTTGCGGTGAACCTGCTCACGTATTTCGCGGCGCTAACCGACTTTGGCCTGGGCACGGTGCTCACACGCGACCTTGCTCGACGCGACCACGACCTGCGTCCCCTCTTCGGCGCCGGCCTGGTCATTCGCCTGCGCCTGGTGGGCGTCAGCGCCCCGCTCATGGTTGGACTGGCGTTGATCTACTACGCGACGGGCTCGATCTCCGCAGCCACCGTCATCACGGCGGCCGTCTTGGCGGTCGGCCTGCTGCCAACGGCCCTCGGCCAGGCCTACGCCTCGGTCTACGGGGCGTGGGAACGCATGGACCGCCGGGGCCTCGTCGCCGCCGGCACGTCGGCGCTGACCGTGGGGCTGGGACTGTTGCTGCTGGGTGCGGGAGCGGGCGTGATCGGGCTGGCCGTTGCGGGGATGGTGTCAGGCACGGCCTCGCTGCTGGTACTGGCGCGGCCGGTCGGCCTTGGTCTTCTCAAGACAAGCGGGCAGGGCCGAATCCACCGTGGCGCGTTGCTCACAGCCGGGTTCCCGCTGATGCTCAATGGCCTCCTGGCGACGGCTTTCGTCCAACTCGACATCCTGATCCTTCAAGCGATCGAAGGCACTGCCGTGGTGGGGCATTACAACGCGGCATACAAGTTCATCAACGCGCTCAACGCCGTTCCGGCCGCCGTGGTCCTTGCCGCGTTTCCGCTGATGGCGCGGGTAGCGGAGGATCCGCAGGCGCTCGGACGTTGGGCCGCCCGTACCTGGCGCGTCTTGATCTCGTTCGCGGCCGCGGCGGTCGTACTCCTCTTTGCCTATGCCGAGCCTCTTGTTGGGACTCTGCTGGACGAAGAGTTCCTGCCATTTACGGCTCAGGCCCTGTCAATCCTGATCTGGTTTCTACCGCTGAGCTATCTGAACGGAACGCTGCAATACGTCGTCATTTCCCTTGACCGCCAGTGGTGGCTCACGCCGGCATTCCTGCTAACGACGCTGTTCAACGCCGTCACCAATCTCGCGCTCGTCCCGGTGTTTGGCTTTCGAGCGGCGGCGGCCACCACCATCGCCAGCGAAGTCGTGCTCCTGATCTTTCTTGCCTGGATCCTCCGTCGCGAGCGCCTGCTGCGCCAACTGTTTGAACCCGCGCTTCGCCCGACCCTGGCCGCGGGCTGCCTCGCGCTGACCGCCTGGCTGCTGCGTGACGCGCCCTGGGTCGCAGCCGCGGCGGCGGGCGTAGCCGTCTACGTCGGCGTTCTGGCGCTTAGCGGTGGCATCAGCCGCAAACAGCTGCTCGCGAGTGACGATAGTTAGCGAATCGGCCCGCCGAGCGCCTCGCGCAGCTTGGCCTCGTTGGCCAGCGGAACGGTCGGCGGCACGATATCCACCGGACCCAGCCAGACGTAGTCCACGCCCGGATGGACGATGCCCGACAACTCGCCCACGGCGGCGAGCGGCCGATCGTCCGGCCGCAGAAACGCGATGAATGCCTGGTAGGAACCCGGTTCGGCCTCCGCGGGCACCCACAGAGCCGTCCGCAACTGGTGCTTGTCGTCCGGTTGCCATTCTGACGTTCGACGCAATTGGCGATCCTGCGCATAGAGTTCCTTGGCATAGATCACCCCGCTGGGCGTGCGCAGCCAGATACGCAGACGAAGGTCGTAGTCCAGCGGATGCTGGGCGCGCAGGAAGACGGTGAAGCGCACCCCGTCTCCCGCTTCGCGAGGTCCCTGGTCGTCCCGCGTTCCCGTGTACTGGATCTGGTCGATCTGAAAGTCGCGGTCGAGTATGACGCGACCGCGCCGGTTCACGAGATCCAACACGTTGGTCATATACAACTGCAGGACGCCATTCCGGTAGACCTCGGACCGGGCCTGCCATTGCGACGTCAGCCAGGCGGCGACGTGCCCCTCGGGATCGGCCTGCTCAAGTCCTGCCAGGACCACCCAGATCCTTCTATGGTTGTTGGTGGCTCGCTCCAGCTTCTTGTTGACTTCCCGTGCCGTCACGGCTGGCGGTACTTCGTCCGGTAGAAACCAGACATCGACCTTGTCCAGGAAGTCCGGAAAATAGTGTCGCCAGTACCAACCCTGCCAGGGACCGGCGAGAACGACCGCATCCCTGAACTTTCCTTGGTCGCGACCCGGTCGCCGCGGACGGGCCAGGTTCTCGATGGTGGAGGTAATCGAGCGGTAGTCGCCTCGTCGGTAGTCGTCGAAATAGGCGCGCGAGGCGTAGACGGGCCCCGCGAGCGCCACGAGAACGACGGCGGCCAGCGGCGCCACTATCCAGGCACGGCGCGGCGCGAAACTCAGGGAGGCCGCCGCCAGGATTGCCAGCGCCGGAATCGCCGGAAGCAGGTAGCGGGCCTGGTAGTCCTTGTCGAACACAAGCAGGATCGCCAGGAATCCGATCACGGCAACGATCTTCGCCAGCATGAGGCCCGCGGAGCGGCGCAGCACGGCCCAGGCGGCGCCGCCTAGCACAAGCGCGCCCAGGACTCCCGCGACAAGTCCGCCCGCTCGCCCGCCGCCGCGCACGGTGGCGTCACCGACAAAGACATCAAGCCAGGCGCTGGACGCCACGTCGCGTACCAGGTCCAGCCCCAGGCTTCCGGTTCCGAACGCCGGAAGACTGTCCTGAATACCGCGAGCCAACAGGACCCATGGCAACGCAATGGCCACGAACACCAATTGAACGGCAATGAAGGCAAGCACGCGGCCACGCTGGCGATTGAAGCGCCACGGAAGTGTCAGGTTCATGGCCACCAGCGCCAACGCAGCCGTGTAGTCCACGTAGGCGCCAACCACAATGGTCAACGCCAGCCATGTCCAGTCCCGGCGTCGGCCACGCCGCATCGCTCGCTCGAACAGCCACAGCGCCAAAGTGCCGAACAGGGCTGCCGCGGCGTACATTCGCGCCTCGCGGCTGAAGAAGATCAGCATCGGCGAAACCGCGGTCAGGGCGGCGGCAAACACCGCCGGCCACGGGCGCAGGTACATGCGCGCAAGCTGATATGTCGCGGGGATCAGCAGCACACCAAAAGGAACCGACAGCCAGCGCACGATTGGCTCCTGCTCGCCGAACCAGGTCGCCCAGTAATGCAGCGCCATGTAGTACAGGGGTGGATGCTCGAACGGCGCCTCGGCGATGGCCGCGACGATGTCCAGCGGAAGCGAACGCGCATACCAGACCGCCGCAACTTCGTCGAAATCGAAGTCGCCCAGGTGCTCAAGTCGAAGGCCGCGCAGAACGGCGCCAACCACGACAGCGGCCAGCAAAGCCGTCATCGGCGTCAGATGGCGAGCCAGCCGCTCCGCGAACTGGCGCCGACTGGCCGCGCCGACGCTAGGCCAGGAGGTCATAGGCGTTCAGCGTACGCTTGGCGATTACCGACCAGGTGTGCCGCGCGGCAATGGCTTGGGCGCCCTCGGTCAACCGACGGCGGCGCAGCGGGTTGTCGCGAACCTCCGCCAGTGCCTTCGCCAGCGCCCCGGCGTCGCCGGGCTCCACGAGAGCTACCTCGCCGTCATTCACGTCGACGGTCCCCTCAACTGGCGGAAGCGTGGTGATCACGGGAATACCGTGTGCCACGGCATTCATAAATGACCCGCGGCGAGCCGACAGACCGTCCAGAAACGGGAGGGCTATCGAATCGCAGGCGACGAGCCAACGCGAGATTACGTCTGGCGGCTGCGCGCCCGTGTCAACCAGGCGAACGCCGTCGAACGTGCGAGCCGCCATCGCGGGCTCCGCCCGTCGCCCGCTGGTTGGTGGTTCCGCTGCCCCGATCAAGGCCAGCAGCGTTCCGGACCCAGCCATTTCAGGACGCCGAAGGGCCTTGGCCAGCACGCCCAGGCCCTTGCTGCGCTGGCGGAAGCCGAAAAAGCCAACGATGAAGTCCTCGCGATCCAGACCAAGCGCGGCCCGAGCGGTCGACCTGTCGTTGCTGCCGGCGGGCGGCTCAATCGTGGGTCCCGCCGGAATCCAGAAAGCCCTCGTAGCACGGTCAACTTGCGCTACGGCCCGGCGCCGGTCCAGTTCGTCGACGTAAATCGCGGCGTGAGCGGACTCAGCCAGGCCCCGAACCACACGAGCCCGCAACCAACCGGCCTTGGGAAAAAGATAGGGGTGCAGCAAGTCGTGAAAGGTCACGACCAGCCGGCTGGGAATTCCGGCCAGTCGCATCGCGCGTCCCAGCCCGACCAGTTCACCGGGCCGCGCAAACGCCCCGGCCTGATAGTGCACGTGAATAACGTCCGGCCGAACGCGTCTCGCCAGGCGAAGCGTGCTCCACAGCGCCTGCAGCGGATACCGGCTGGCAATCGCGTGAACGTTTTCGGCCGGATCGCTTGTAGCGCGCGACTCGGTTGCCACCTGGCAGGACACGCCGCGCGCCATCAACGCCGCCGCCAACCGCACCACGTGATCGCCCACGCCACCGACGCGAGGCGGAAATTCACCGGAGACAAAGAGAACGCGGCGGGTTGGCCTCACGCCGGCATCGGCGGCTAGCGCCGCCACCCGGTCCACTGCCAGAGTGTGACAGCCGCAATCTGGCGCAGTTCTCGGCGGGCGTCGTCGCGAACCGACGGTCGTAGCATGCGCACCGCCTGCTCCAACAGGCGAACCACCCCGGTACTCGCAACAAACAGGCGCAGCAGCGCGGCCGCTGGCCAGCCCCACGTCTTGGTCACGTAGCGATATCGGCTGTCAAAGAATCGCCGCTCCCTAGCTATGGGATCCTGATCGGCGCTGGCGCCGCCAATGTGTCGGACCGTGGCGTCCCGGGTCACGCCGCAGCGCCAGCCTCGAATGCCGAGCTCGCGCAGCAGGTCAACTTCCTCCACGTACATCTCGTAGCCGACGTCAAATCCTCCGGCCTCGACCAGGGCCTCGCGCCGAAAACAGAGGCAGGCGCCGGTCAACCACTCAGGGTCGTCGTCCGCCGTGTCGCGCATGTAATACCGACGAAGCGCCGGAAGATCGGGCAGGAATCGCTCGATGATGGTCCCGTCGGTCACGGCCGCGGCCAGTGTGGGCAGCCGGCGCGCGGGTGAAGCGGGAGATCGGCCGTCGCCCACGTGCATCGGCGCCACGCAGCCAAGGTCGGGCTCAGCTTCCAGGTGCGTAAGCATGGCGCCCAGCGCGCCCGGGACCAGGTGGGCATCGGGGTTTACGAGCAACACGGCATCACCCTCCGCCGCGGCGATCCCAATGTTGGCGGCCGCTCCAAACCCCAGGTTTCGATGCGCTTCCACAGTCCGAACGTGCGGAAAGTCGCGCCGGATCAGCGCCACGGTCTCATCCGCCGAATCATTGTCGACGACCGCCACGTCCAGCGAGCCGGGAATCTCGTCGGCTGATGCAGTCAGCGCCCGCAGACATGGCTCGATGTCGGCCGCGGAGTTCCAGGTCACCACGACCGCCGAGACCGATCCGACAGGCGAGCCGTTCATTCTGAACTGCCGGCATCCCCGGCGGCCCAACGCACCCGCAGGCTCCGTTGGACCCGCCATTCGTGCTCCGCCATCAGGGCGGCCAGCAACACGCCCACGCCGCCATCCTGGTAGCCGCGCAGACGAACGAGCCGCCGCCAGAACTCGCGCAGCGGCTGCAGGACCACGGCGGTGGGCCGCCGTCGCGTCCCGGCCCGGTACAAGCCGTCGGCCACCGCCTCCGCATATAGGCGCTGACGTGCTCGAAACTCGGTCACGCTGGCATAACTCAAATGCTCCAGCGGCTGCGTCATCCATCCCACGGTGCCGCGCAGGTCGACCAATTCGTGAACAGGGCGATCGGGAATGTAGCCGGCGCGCCGTCGGTCCATGACTCGCAACTGATAGTCGGGCGACCACCCGGCTCCGCGCATCCAGCGTCCGAAAATCCGGTTGCGACGCGGGACCCAGTAGCCTGCGAATTCCTCCAGTCCCACGCGTGCACGGATCTCCTCGCGAAGGCGTGGGGGAACACGCTCGTCGGCGTCAACAAAGACCACCCAGTCATGAACGGCCAGGCGCAATGCGGCGTCACGCTGGTCGGCAAAGTTCCGCCAATGGCGCTCAACCAGGCGCACGTGGGGCAGCAGGTCTCGGGTCGTTCCGTCCGTGCTGAGCGCATCAATCACCAACCGTTCATCGGCCCAGGCCAGGGTGGCCAGACAGTCCGGCAGGTTCGCCGCTTCGTTGCGGGCAATGACTACTGCGCTGATCGCCGTCATCGGCGTCACTCCGGCTTCAGGGCCACCTGGGCCGCGGCGTAAGCCTCGCGACGAGGTCCCGGCAAGCGAGCGCGCACGCCGAGGCCCAGCCACATCAGGCCAATGGCGGCACTGGCCATTGGACGGGCGCGGTGTTGTCGATACCACCGCGCCCGACTGCGAAAGAGTTCCGGCAGCATGTCCCGATCGCGGTCCGAGGTCGTCGCCGCCCGGATATGCGTCACCTGGGCCTCGGGCACGTAGCGAACCCGCCAGCCGTCGTCCCAGAAACGCCGGCACAGATCCACTTCTTCCGCGTACATCCAGTAGGCCGACGAGAATCCGCCCACCAGCTCAAGGGCCCGGCGCCGCATCAGCATGAAGGCGCCCAGCACATAGCCCACGTCCCTCACTGGACCGTCCGACCAGAGCCGCCCGTTCAGGCGGGATCCGCGAAGCCGCGCCGGCAGCGGCAGAAGATCCAGGACCGCCTGTCCAAGTCCCGGAAACGCAAACGCCGAGTCCTGCGGCGAGCCGTCCGTGTTCAGCAGCATCGGCCCCACGCACGCGGCGTCGGGCGCCTCGTCCATCGCCCGCGCCAGAGCGTCCAGGGCGCCGGCATGCACCCAGACGTCGGCGTTTGAAACCAATACCAGCGGTGCTTGCCCCAGGGCCACACCGGCATTCGCGGCCACGCCGTAGCCCGGATTGTCGGGCCGAGGCAACAGCCGCGCGTCAAGAACTGCGCTCTCGACAAGAGCAGCCAGCGCGGGGTCGCCGGCGGTGTCCACAATCGTCAGCGACTGCACCGCGTCGCCCGCCGAGCGAACACTGGCGGCGGCGCGGCTCACCATCTCCGCCTGCCCGTGAGCTACGACCACGGCATCGATCATGCTCGGCCGACCCCATCCTTCACGGTTGGCGGGCGGCGCCACGCCGCCCGCCTGCGCCTTGAGCGCTACTTCACCTCGACGGTAGCGCCCACCTCTTCCAGCTTGGCCACCATCGCGTCGGCCTCTTCGCGCGACAGGCCGTCCTTGATGGTGCCTGGCGCCGCGTCCACGACGGACTTGGCCTCGCGGAGTCCAAGCCCGGTGATCTCACGGACGGCCTTGATCACCTGGATCTTGCGCTGGCCGGCGCTGCTGATCTCGACCGAGAACTCCGTCTGCTCTTCCTCTACCGCGGCCGCGCCGTTGTCGGCCGGCATGGCCGCCACGGCCATCGGCGCTCCGGAAACGTTGTACTTGTCCTTCAACGCCTCGACCAGCTCGGAAAGCTCCAGCACCGTCATCGAGTCCAGCGACTCCAGGATGTCGTCCTTCGTTACCTTGGCCATCACGCGCCTCCTTCGGCGGCTTGCAGTTGGTCAACGCGCTCCTGCAGCGCGAACACCAGCCCTGAGATCAATCCATCCAACGTATGCACCAGGTTGGAAATCGGTGCGCCAATTGCCCAGACCACTTCGGCATTGAGTTGCTCGCGGCCGGGAATCGCCGCCAGTTTCAGCACGCGATCGCCGTCCAGCACTTCGCCGTTCAGCGCCCCGCCGCGAATCTCCACCGTGGGGTGCCGCTGCGAAAAGTCGCGCAGCGCCCGCGCCGCGGCCGGTACGTCTTCGCCGCTGAACGTAAACGCCGACTGCCCGTTCAGCAGCGCGTCCAGGCCTTGTATCCCAGCCCGGTCGGCCGCCAGCGCGGCCAGGTTGTTCTTGACCACTCGAAGCGTCGCGCCCGACGCCCGGATCTGCGTTCGCAGATCCTGCTGATCGGTAACCGAAAGGTTGGTAAACCCCGTCACGATACTGAGCGAGGCCGACCCCAACTGATCGGCAAGCGCGTCTACCATGGCGGCCTTCTCCGCCCGTGTTGCCACTGGCTATTCCTCCTTTGGATACGACAAAACAAAATCGAACGGCGCGCCGGGTCGGCTCTACCGCTCGATCGTCCGTTCGCGCCTCGGCGGGCTCTCTCAACACGAGAGATTGCGTGGCCCGCTGTCTCCGGCTATGCAACTGTCAGGGGTGTTGGTCGGTTTGACTCCTGTCCTACTCCGCCACCGTCCTGGCTTCGGCCAGCGCCGCCTGCGGGTCCAGGCGAATGCCCGGACCCATGCTGGAGCAGACGCTCATTGTACGGATATACGACCCCTTGGCCGCGCTCGGGCGCGCCCGAATCACCGCATCGATAAGGATTCGCAGGTTTTCGATCAAAGCCTGACGACCCATCGACACACGACCGGCCACCACGTGCAGGTTGGCCAGGCGGTCCACCCGAAACTCCACCCGGCCCGCCTTCAGCTCATTCACGACCCTGCCAACGTCGTTGGTTACGGTTCCGGCCCGGGCGTTTGGCATCAGCCCTCGCGGACCCAGAATGCGGCCGAGCGGTCCAATGATGCGCATGTTGTCCGGCGTGGCCACGGCGGCGTCGAAGTCAAGCCAGCCGCCGCGAATCCGCTCGGCCAGCTCGTCGGTGCCCACCTCGTCGGCGCCAGCATCGCGCGCCTCCTGCGCCCGATCGCCGCTGGCGAACACGATGATTCGCTGCTCCTTGCCGGTGCCGTTCGGCAGCGTCACGGTGCTGCGCACCTGCTGATCGGCGTGCGTGGGATCCACGCTCAGGTTGGCGTGGAATTCCACCGACTCATCGAACTTGGCCTTCGGTAAACCCAGCAGCACGTCAATCGCTTCTCCCAGCGAGTGTTGGGCGTTGCGGTCCACGCCGGCCCGCGCCTGCTGATACCTCCTGCTGCCTCGCGCCATGCTCAATCCTCGACTTCGATGCCCATGCTGCGGGCGGTGCCGGCCACAATCTTCATGGCCGCCTCGACTTCGTAAGCGTTCAGGTCCGGCATCTTGATCTCGGCAATCTCGCGAACCTGCGCCTCGGTGACCGTGCCAACTTTCTCGCGGTTCGGCTCGCCCGAACCCTTCTCCACCCCCGCGGCCTTCCGAAGCAGGTCTGCTGCCGGCGGCGTCTTGGTAATGAAGGTGAACGATCGATCCTCGTAAATCGTGATTTCGGCCGGGATCACGGACCCCACCTGCTCGCGGGTGCGCTCGTTATAGGTCTTGGTGAACTCGATGATGTTCACGCCGTACCCACCCAGGGCAGGGCCTACCGGCGGAGCCGGCGTCGCTTGCCCTGCTTCCAGTTGCAGCGTGATCGTTGCCAGTACGCGTCGTGCCATGGTGTGTCAGCCGCCTAGTTAGATGATCGACCCGCCGCCGGATTTCTCGACCTGGAGGAAGTCCAGCTCGACCGGCGTGTCGCGTCCAAAGAATGAAACCAGCACCCGCAGGCGCTCCTTGTCTTCCATCACCTCGTCCACCGTGCCAAAAAAGTCGGTAAACGGCCCGTCGATAATCTTGACCCGCTCGCCGATCTGAATGCGGACCTCGGGCCGCTGCCCTTCGCCCTCCATCTGCCTGAAGATCGTGCTCGCCTCGTCGGGTGACAGGGGAATGGGCTTGTGACCCGATCCGGCGTCCGCGCCGACGAAGTTCACCACGCCCGGAGTGTTCCGAACCACTTGCCACGCGGCGTCCGCGTCCTCCTTGGCCTTGGCGTCCTCCGCGTGCTTGGCCTCGTCCAGCGACAGCATCTGCACCAGCACATAGCCGGGATACATCTTGCGCTTGACGGTCCGCCGCTGGCCGTGACGTGATTCCTCGACTTCCTCTTCCGGCACCACGATTCGGAAAACCTTGTCCGTCGCCTCCATGGAGCGCACGCGCTGCTCCATGTTCTGCTTCACTTTGGCCTCATAGCCCGAGTACGTGTTCACCACGTACCACTCGGCGTCGGCCGGAATCTCCCGGACCGGCGCGTCGCCATTCGCGGCAGTTTGGGTCGATGCTTGGCTGGCCTCGGCCATCATGCTCCGGCGCCTTCCCTCACGACGTAACGAAACTGAACAGGCGGTCGAATCCCAGATCGGCCAGCCCAAGAATGATCGCCATCAACACGCTGATCGCCAGTACCAGCGCCGTCAATCGCATGGTCTGCTCCGGCGTCGGCCACTGGCACTTGCGCAGTTCCTGGTACGCGCTCCGCACGAACCGCGCAAGCGGCGCCCGGCGAACATTCCGGCGCAATTCCCGTGTAGACAACATGGCCGATCACCCGCTAACGCGTCTCGCGGTGGGCTGTGTGCGTGCGGCACGCGCGGCAGTACTTCTGCAACTCAAGCCGGTCCGGGGTGTTCCGTCGGCTCTTGCTGCTCACATAGCCGCGCGAACCGCAATCCCGGCACTCCAGCGTGATAACGAGTCGATCACCTCGGCGAGGCATGTCCAACTCCGCGGTCGCTGGGCGACCGTCCATTCAGGGGCGCGCTTCGTGTTTGCCACAGCTACACGCGCCCGCCAAGCACAACAAAACCCCGGCGGGTGGCCCGCACGGGACTTCTCAGTATACGACGATTCGGCCGATTAGTCGCCCAGGCGGCGGCCTAGCCCGCGAAACGGTCCACGGCGGTAGCAATGGCCACCGCCGCCGTGATCGAACCCAGCATCAGTCCAATCATCCACTTCGTCAGCCGCGACTCCAGCGCGTGCAACTCGCCCTTGAACTCGGCCTTCAACTCGGCCAGGTCCGCTTTCGTCGCGAGGCTCTGGTACCTAGTTTCCAAACGAGTGATTCGATCTCGGTCTTCCAGCGAGAGAGCGGTCAAGGTTCTGCCTCCATGTGGTAGGTAAAACGTCTTCCGCCCTGCACATAGTCTACGACCTCGCGACAAACCCCAGGGCCTCGCGACCTCCACGTCTCGCAACACCGTCACACCGCAAACGTACAGCCTCCACCGCCTTCCGACTGCCGCGCCCCTTTGGCAACCACGCCCCTGCACCGCAGTATTGGGGACCGCACGGCTGGAGAATTGATCTATGTCCACCGCTGGACTCACCTACGCCGGGCGTTTGACCGATTTCGCCGCTGGGACCTGCCACCGAGTGCGCGCGGGCGACCGCACTCTGGTGCTCATCCGCAACGGCGACGGCGTTTACGCCCTGGACAACCGCTGCCCCCACATGGGCTTCCCCCTCGATCGCGGCAGCGTCGACGACGGCATCCTCACCTGCCACTGGCACCACGCCCGCTTCGACATGACGACGGGCGGCACTTTTGACCTCTGGGCGGACGACGTACCCGCCTTCCCAACCGAAGTGATCGACGGCGAGGTCTGGGTCGACCTGCGTAGCGACCGCGACGAACTGGCCCACCACCGCCGCCGCCTGCGCGCCGGCCTCGAGCAAAACCTCTCGCTTGTGATCGCCAAGGCCACCGTCTCGCTCGTCGAGGGCGGCGCCGACCCGCGCGAGCCTTTCCGCATCGGGCTCGAGTTCGGCACCCGCTACCAGAGCGACGGCTGGGGCCCGGGCCTTACGGTGCTCACCTGCATGATGAACCTGCTCCCCCACCTGCCGCCTGAGCAACACGCGCGCGCCCTCTTCCACGGGCTGTCGAACGTAGCCGGCGACTCCTCCGGATCGCCGCCCAAGTTCGAAGTCGGCCCCCTGCCCGACGCCCCCGCCGACCCGGCCACCCTCAAGCGCTGGTTCCGGCGCTTCGTCGACGTGCGCGACGCCACCGGCGCCGAACGCTGCCTGCTCACGGCCATTCAGGCCGGGATGGACCAGGCCGCAATCGCCGACATGCTCTTCGCCGCGGCCACCGACCATCGCTACCTGTCCAGCGGCCACGTGCTCGACTTCACCAACAAGGCCCTCGAAGCCCTCGATATCGCCGGCTGGGACCTGGCGGAGACGGTCATCGGCTCCCTCGCCCGCGGCTACGCCGACGCCGGCCGCATGGAGGAATCCAACGCCTGGCGCCGGCCGATTGACCTCGTGGAAATCCTGGAAGAAACCTTCGAGAAACTTCCCGACATCCTTGCCGCCGACATCAAGCCGACCCAATGGAACGGCCGAGGGGCTCTCATCGAGACCGTTCTGGGCGAAGATCCCCATGCAATCGCCGAAGCGCTGACCGACGCTCTCCGCCAGGGCGCCGATGCCGTCGAGCTCGCCGACGCCGTCACCCAGGCCGCCATCACCCGCGTCGCCCAGTTCCACGTCACCAACGAGTTCGGCGATTGGGACCGCGCGCTCCACACCCTCTCCTTCGCCAACGCCGTCCGCGGCGGCCTGCAGCGCTCCGGCTCGCGCGAACTGGTGCGAGGCATCTACGACGCCGCCATGAGCGTCTACCTGGACCGCTTCCTCAACGTCCCGCCCGCCCGCCTGCCGGCCGCCAACGGCCACACGTCGGGCGACGAGTTATTGGAACTGCTGCCCGACCTCCTGGACCGCCAGCAACAGGTCGACGAAGCCGCCAGCCTCGTCGTTGACTTTCGCGCGACCGATGCGCCGGTAGAGACCCTGCTCGCCGCGCTGGGCGGCGGCCTCTTGCGCGAGGACCGCAACTTCCACACCATCCAGGCCGTCGAAGCCAGCATTCACCAGGCCAACCTGAGCGACGACCCCGCCGACGCCACCCTGGCCCTCGTGGCCGGCGCCCGCTATCTCGCGGCGCACGCGCCCACCGTCCGTTCCCAGGGCCAGACCTTCCGGATCGCCCAGCGCCTGCAGCGCGGCGAACGCCTGTTCGAGGAGGCGTCCGACTGACCGGCAACAGCTCCGAAGGTGTCGTGGCCGTATTCCACGGAATCAAGAAGCCCTTTACGTTTCTCAGCTTCCCGATTCCCGAGCCCGGCGCCGGCGCGGTCGTTCTCAAGATGCGGCTCGCCAACATCTGCGGGTCGGACTTGCATTACTGGCGCGGCGACGCCGACCTGGTGGGCCGCGGCTTCGAAATGCCCTATGCCCTCGGTCACGAGGGCGTCGGCGAGGTCTTCCGCCTGGGCGCGGGCGTCACGACTGACTCAGCCGGCCAGCCGGTCCGCGAGGGCGACCGCGTCGTCTTTCGCTACTTCGACCCCTGCGGCCGCTGCGCCGTCTGCCTGCGCGACCATCCCTACGCCTGTCCCTACCGCCAGCGCGAGCGCCTGCGCGGCGTGCGCCACTGGCCCCACTTCCGCGGCACCTTCGCCCAGTACTACTACCTCTATCCGGGCCACACCATGTTCCGCGTCCCCGAGCGACTGACCGACGCCTCCGTGGCGGGCGTGAACTGCGCCCTCACCCAGGTGGTCTCGGGCCTTGACCGAGCCAAACTCCGCCCCGGCGAAAGCGTCGCCATCCAGGGCGCTGGCGGTCTGGGACTCTACGCCGCCGCCATAGCCAAATCCCGCGGCGCCGGCCCGATCATCGCCATCGACGGCATTCCCTCACGCCTCGAACTCGCCCGCGCCTTCGGGGCCGACGAAACCATCGACATCACGCAGGCCGATACCCCCGAGAGCCGCGTGCAAGCCGTCCGCGACCTCACCGGCGGCCTCGGCGCTGACGTCACCCTGGAACTCGTTGGCCACCCCGGCGTCGTCGCCGAGGGCGTCTACATGACCGCGCCCGGCGGCCGCTTCGTCGAGATCGGCAACATCAACGTCGGCTGGGCGGGCTCCTTCGACCCGTCCGACGCCGTGCTGCGCAGCGTCACCCTGATCGGCGTCGCCCACTACCGGGCGCGCGACCTCGCCGCCGCGCTGGCCTTCGTCACCCGCGAGTCAGGACGCCTGCCGTTCGATGAAATGCTGGCCAGCCGCTTCGACCTCACCGACATCAACGATGCGTTCTTTCAACAGGACGCCGGTCAGGTCACCCGCAGCGCGCTCGTTCCCCACCCGGCAGAGGCGGCGTAGAGGACCCAGTCGGATTCGACGAGAGGTCGACAAATGCCCGCCGACCTCTCGTCGCTTCCTATCAGACCTTTGTTGTCGGCTCCGACTCGGCGACCTGGACGGGTACCGGCACCGGCGAAGTTCCAATGCGCGACGGCCACCAGTTCCAGCGCCGCAGCAGCAGCACGATGCTCGGCACGAACAGCGCCCGCACGATAAAGGTGTCCATCAGCACGCCCAGCGCCACCGCGAAGCCCAACTGGTAGATGTCCCGCAGCGGAAACGTCGTCAGAATCGAGAACGTCCCCGCCAGGATCAGTCCCGCCGAGGTAATCACGCCCCCCGTCCGAGCCACGGCCGTGCGAACGCCTTCAACCAGCCCTCGCTCCTGCACCTCCTCGCGCACCCGCGAAATGATCAGGATGTTGTAGTCGGCCCCCAGCGCCGCCAGGAAGATGAACATCCACACCGGGTTCTGGTAGCCGACGCCCGGGTGACCCATGAAGTTCTGGAAGATCACCACCGAGAGCCCCACCGCCGACAGGAAGCTCAGCACCACGCTGCCCAGCAGGTAAGTCGCCGCCACCACGCTGCGCAGCAGCGCCAGAAGAATGACCCAGATCAGCACGATCACGATGGGGCCGATTAGCGCCGTGTCGCGATTGACGGATGCGCGTGCATCGGTCGCCAGCGCCGTCTGACCGCCAACCAGGATCTCCGCATTCTCCAGCGACGTGCCGGCAACGACCGAGCGCGCAAGATCGCGGATGGTCTCTATGCGGTCGATCGCGGGCACCTCGAACGGTTGATCCGCCATCACCACGTCCAGCCGGGCGGTGGTTCCGTCGGGCGATACAAAGCGACGTCCGGCAAAGTAGGCCTGCAGGACGGCCTGCTGTTGCGGATCCACGTTGGCCGGCGGTCCCGCGGTAGGCGCGCCGCCGGGCGGGCCGCTCGGCGGCCCTTCAAGCAGCGCGGGCGGAAGCCGGGGAATCGCCGCCTCCAGCACCGCCGCGTCCACCGCCGGCGTTTCGCCGGTCGGCCGTGTCGGTCCGCTGACCCGTGTCACGCCCGGCACCGCCGCAACGGCCTGCGCCAGCCGATCGAGGTCGACCAGGCTCCCGTCAACATTGGTTGTATTGACGTAGATGTTGGTGGGCGCCAGGTCGCCGGCGCCAAAGCTGTCGTCCATGATCTGCGCGCCGATCTTCGACTCGGCGCTGTCCGGGAATCCGTCGAGGAAGCTGAAGTTCGGCTTCATGCTCGGGGTCCCGGCTGCGAAGACCACCAGCAACACCAGCGTCACCGCGAATGTGACCATCGGTCGCCGCGTCACCAGGTTCGCCACCCGCGACCAGATGCGCGAATGCTCCGTCCCGCTCACGTGCATCCGGCCCGGCCAGAACGCCGCCCGGCCAAGCAGCACCGTCAACGCCGGCACCAGCGTGAGCCCGCTGACCAGCATCAGGAAGATCGCCATCGCCAGCACCGGACCCATCGCCTGGAATGACCCGAAGCTGGCCAGCAAAAGCGCCAGCATGGCCGCGATCGTGGTCCCCGCGCTTGACGCGATCGCCGGCCCGATCCGCTGCAGCGACACCTCCATGGCCCGCCAGCGGTCCGGCTGCCGGCGCAGCTCCTCGCGGTACCGCGCCACGATAAACAGGGTGAAGTCGGTCCCCGCGCCGAACATCAGCACCGACATCAAGGCGGTGACCTGCCCGTTCAGCGACAGCCCGAAGTTCTCCGCCAGCAGCGCGGCCACCGACTGCGCCACCAGCAACGTCCAGCCCACCCCCGCCAGCGGCAACAGGGCCAGCGCCGGCGAGCGGTAAATCGCCAGCAGCAGCACCAGCACCAGCAGAACCGTGAACATCGTCACCCGGAAGTCGAAGGTTCCAAACACTTCAACGGCGTCGGTAACAATGCCGGCCGGACCGGTAACCGCCACGGTCAGGCCAATGTCCTCGACTTCGGCCTTCGCCTGATCGCGAACCCACCGCACCGCTTCGCCAAACGTCTGGGTGTTCTGGGATCCCGAAAGCGTGACGATCGTGGTCACGGTCTTTCCGTCCGGAGCCCTCAACGCCCCCGCGGCGTCAGGTGACCCGCTCAGCGAGAGCACCGACTGGACTTCATCGGGCGCGTTATCCGATTGCAATACCGCGTCAACGTCCGCTATCGCCGCCAGGTCGGCGTCCGAAAGGCCTTCCGGGCGATGAAACACGATGATGGCCGGGACTCCCTGTCCGCGCGGGAACTTCTCCGTCACCAGTTCCAGGACCCGCCGCGACTCCGAGTCGCTCGGCAGAAAATCCTCCTGGCTGGTGGTCGTCACGTCGCCCAGCGGCGGCGCCGCCACGATCACGACCACGCCCACCACGATCCACGCGACGATCACCGCCGCCGCCCGCCGCCAACTGGCGGCCAGGCTGGCCAGGAATCCGAACATTGACAACGTGCCCTGGTTCACTTCAATAGCTTCAGACTTGGTGCTTCGGGACTGTCAGATTGTGAGGAAATTCACGAAGTCCACGCAAGGACCAGGTCAGGCACCAGGATTCACGCGGAAGGCTCGGGCCGTCACAGCAATCCAAGCTGCTGCCGAAAGCCCAGCGAATCGAACATCGCCCAACTCTCGGCAATCCGGTCTCCCTCGAAGCGGTAGATATATATAGCCGAAGCCTCGAACGTATTTCCGCTCGGCTGGATCCCCAGGCCCTGGCCCGTGTGCGTGCCGCGCCAGGTCACCCGCGCAATGATCTTGCCCGGCGCCATGATCCATTCGTCCGCCGTGATGCTCAGATCGGGAAACGAACTCCGCAGTTCCGGAATCTCGATCTTGAACCCATCCCGCCCGATCGTCCGCCCGTCCTGCATGTGCAGGATGTAATCCGTCGTGAACAGCTCGTCGATCAGGCTGATGTCACCCTGGTTCCACGACTCTTCGTAAAACCGCTCGATCAACGCCCGCTCCGCCGCCCCGGCCACACCCTCCGGCTCACTGCCCCCGAGCGACACCGACAAGACCGCCCCCACCAGCGCACCAACCGCAGCCGCCAGCAGCGCGGACACCAGCACCGTGTACATGACCGAACGCCCAGACGTCGTCTGGCTCACGGATTCCAGTCCTCTTCAGCACCAACCTTCGGCGCCGGCCAGTCTAAGGCGCACCGGCCCGTCAGAGACTCATCGGTTTGCGCGGACACTAGGCCGCCGAAGACGAGTCCCGGTCGCCTCGCTGCTCGCCCTTCTCCTCCAGCATCGACCGAATCGTCGTCGCCGCCACGTCCAGGCCTCGAAAGTAGACCTGCCGATAGGTCTCGTCCGATGCCCCGAAGTAAAAGTGAGTCGGCGCGTACTGAATCCCCGCGAACGACCTGGCCTGGGCGGATTCCCGGCCGTACCTGTCGGCAATAACGGCGGTCGTGCCTTCTCTCCACTTCTGAAACTCCCGAGATCCCACCACCCGCTCCGGCGATCGCCACGCCAGTTCCTTCAGTCGCGGCACGGCTTCCAACGCCCTGGTCAGCTGCTCGAATGAATCCGCGTTAGTCGACATCGCCTCCGCCCAACGTCATGGACCGAACGCCGGCACTAAATCCACGGATTCGTCGGATCCTCCAGCGGCAACGCAATCGGCCGCCCTTCCAGGTGCGACCGGTACGCCCCCACCAGCATCTCCACCCCGATCAGCGCGTCCTGCCCCGTGCAACTCGTCGGCTTGACCTCGCCGCCGTGAATCAGCCGCACCAACTCGCACCCATGCAGGTGGTTGCTCCAGGTCATCGTGTCCACCCCGTCCGGCGCCCAGGGTTCCTCAGCCACGATCTCTTCCCAGCCCACCTCACCGTCCGCCGGAAACACGTCCCCGCGCGGCAACAGGTGAAACTGCCCTCGCGGCTGGTTGCGCAGCGTCACGAGCGCGTGCTGGTAGTAGCAGTCGGCGCCCAGCCGGTCCGACCCATACGACCCGTCGCCCACCGGCACCGACTCGAACGTCCCGATCACCCCGCTCGGAAACAGGTACGTCGCCGACACCCGGTCCCCCGCGATCGGCCCGGCCCCGTTCTCGGTTCGACCGGCCGCGTCCGCGCGCGTCGCCGGCCGACCGTCCTGCAACACTAGGCCCGAAACCTGCACCGGCGCCTCGCCCACCAGGTACAGCATCGCGTCGAACACGTGCGGCGCGTGGATCATCGACTCTTCCACCCCCACGCGGTGGTCGCCCTTGTCCATCGCGCGAATCCGCGTCAGCGGCCCCCATTCGCCCGCCTCGCCGCGCGCCCGGATCGTCTGCATTCCAGGATGCTCGCGGCTGCGGTGCGCCAGGATCACGTGCGTACCCGCCGCCTCGGCCGCGTCCATCACGGCCCGCGCCTGGTCCGCCCACGGCGCCAGCGGCTTCTCCACGTACAGGCCCTTGGCCCCGGCCTCGATGGCCGCCAGCGTTTCCTCCACCCGA
Organism: Chloroflexota bacterium; assembly: GCA_022821645.1. Classification (GTDB taxonomy): domain Bacteria; phylum Chloroflexota; class UBA11872; order UBA11872; family UBA11872; genus UBA11872. Next base: position 138,210 of record JAJEDE010000025.1, on the reverse strand, counting down.
CCGTCGTCGTACCAGTGCCGTGCGATCGCCACGATGTCCGGCCGCTCCCGCTCCAGCATCTCGCGGTAATCCGCGTACGTCCGCTCCGCCCCGCAGGCCGCCGCCAGTTCGTCGCGTCCCTCGTCCACCGGGTCCGCCAGCGCCACCATCCGCACGTCCGGATTGGCCTGCCACGCGCGGTGCAATCCATGCCCGGCCCCGCCCAGGTCGCTATTCGCAATCGTCACGGCACGCAATGCAGACATCGGCAGCTACTTCCGGGACTCGCAAGCCGACGGGAGTCTACTGGCTGGCGACGACCGCCTACTGGATCGACCGGTACCGCCACACCGCCAGCGGCACGAACACCGCCATGATCCCCGCCATCCAGGCCAGCGCCCACACCAGCGGCTCCCAGAAATCCGTGCCCAGCGCCAGCCCGCGCATCGCGTTGACCGTGTGCGTCACCGGACTGTTTTCGGCAACCACCTTCAACCAGTCGGGCATCGTCTCCACCGGCACGAAGACTGAGCTGACAAACACCAGCGGAAACAACCATACAAACGACGCCACCTGCGCCGTCTCCGCCCGCCTGACGCTGGTGCCGATGGCCGCCGAGATCCAGCAAAACGTCTGACCGAACAACACCGCGACGAAGGGCATCGCAATCGCCCCGGCCACTGTCCCGTGGTACCGGAACCCGATCAGGAACCCAACCCCCAGCATCAGCCCGACTACGAACACGTTCCGCGTCGTGTCCGCCAGGATTCGCCCCGCCACCACCGCCGACCGCGCCATCGGCAGCGTGCGATACCGATCGATCATCCCGCTCGTCACGTCCACCGCCAGCCCCACCCCGGTTTGCGTCGACCCGAACAGCACCGACTGCGCCAGGATCCCCGGCAGCAGGAAATCGATGTAGTCCACCGGCCCTGTCTGGATCGCCCCGCCGAACACATACGCGAACAGCAGCACGAACATCACCGGCTGGATCGTCGAAAACACCAGCAGGTCCGGCTGCCGCCGGTACGCCAGCATGTTGCGCTTCCACAGTTGCAGCATGTCGCCCGGCGCATGGCGCGCCTCCATTCGCAGCGCGTCCATCGAGACCACCATCAGACCGCTCCCTTGGCCGCGTCGGCTGTCTCGCTCTCGGCCCGATGCCCGGTCAATGAAAGGAACACTTCATCCAGCGTCGGCTGCCGCAGCCCGATGTCGGCAATCGCCACCTCCGCCTCGTCCAGCCGCCGCACCACCCCGGCCAGCCGCGCCGGTCCGTTGGATACCGCCACTGACACCGTTCCGGTCGCTTCTTCCACCGTCGGCGGACCGTCGCCCTCCGCCTCCAGCACTTCCCGCACCTGATCCAGCGCCGCCAGGTCGCTCACCCGCACGGTCAGGTGCTCGCCGCCCGACCGCGCTTTCAGGTCCGCCGCCGTGCCCTGGGCGATGATCCGCCCGTGGTCGATCACCACGATCTCGTCGGCCAGCTGATCCGCCTCTTCCAGGTATTGCGTCGTCAGCAGCACCGTCGTCCCAGTCGCCACCAGCTCGCGAATCACCGTCCACAGTTCCAGCCGCGCCTGCGGATCCAGCCCCGTCGTCGGCTCGTCCAGGAACAGCACCTCCGGATCGGCCACCAGGCTCGCCGCCAGGTCCAGCCGCCGCCGCATCCCGCCGGAGTAGGTCCTGGCCGCACGGTCGGCCGCCTCAGTCAGGTCGAACCGCGCCAGCAGTTCGCCCGCGCGCGACGCGGCCATCGCCCGCCCCATGTGGTACAGGTTCGCCACCATCTCCAGGTTCTCGCGGCCCGTCAGCGTGTCGTCGATCGCCGCCGACTGCCCCGCCAGCCCGATCAGCGGACGCACCCGCGTCCGCTCGCGTCGCACGTCGAACCCCGCCACCGTCGCCGAACCCTCGTCCGGATCCAGCAGCGTCGTCAGCACCCGCACCAGCGTGGTCTTGCCGGCCCCATTGGGTCCCAACAGACCCAGCACCGTCCCCCGCTCGATCTCCAGGCTCACCCCGGCCAGCGCATGCACGTCCCCAAACGACTTGTGAACGTCGCGCACCACCACAATTGGGCTGCTGCCGTTAAGGCCTTGGTCCATTGGCTGCAATTCCCGGACTTGGTTGAAGGGCCGTATCCCCGCTAGGAGTCTGGCAAGCGTCCCACGCACCCCCAAGCCGCTGTGTTGGGTTTACTACGGTTTCCCGACCTCGCCTCGCCGGCAATCGCCGCTGCCCTTGACTACCTGGCCGCCCGCCGCCTCTCCCGCACCTTCACCACCACCTGCCCGTCCCGCACCTCCACCGGAAACGTCCGCGCCCGCACCCGCTCGTCGTACAGCGCCTGCCCTGTCGTTATGTCAAATTCCCAGTTGTGAAACGGGCACCGCAAAATCTCGCCCTCCCGCTCGAACTCCCAGTACCCCACCCGGTCCGACACCGGATGCGGCCGAATCCGCCCCCGGCCCAACGGCCCACCCCGATGCGGACAGTGATTCAGCAGCGCGTACAACTCGCCGCCCAGGTTGAACACCGTCACCCCGTAGCCAAGCGCACCCCTTACCTCACACCGCTCCCCCGGCGGCAACTCAGCCAACGGGCAAACCACAACCTCGTCAGACCCGGCCACCTTCAAGTGTTCCGATGCCGTAGGAGCACCCTGTAAGACGCCTCACGCACCCCAAGCCAACGCCGCTCGTCCTCCCTCTGCCCGTGGGAGAGGGTTGGGGTGAGGGTCTTCCGGACAACCACGCCTGGGGTATGCAGAGGTTTCCCGTTGAAGAGAGCCTGGACCTGGGTCTTTACGCGACTCGGCCGTCGTCTTCTCCCTCTCCCTGGCAGGGAGAGGGTTGGGGTGAGGGTCGAGACGTCGGTCATGCAACCTGCCTGGTCAGGGCAGTCTCTTTAGATTCCCCCTCGTCAGCCAAGTCCACAGGAACTGCCGCTACAACCTGAACGCCGCGCGCGCCGTCTCGCCAAAAATGTTCGCCCGCATCTCCTTCGGAAAATCAGGCGCCACCGACGTCGGCGAGTCCCAGTCCCAGTGCGGGAAATCGCTCGCGTACACCAGCGTCTCGTCCGCCCGAGCCTGCTCCAGGAACCAGTGCAGGTCCTCGCGTGACCCCGGCTGCTCCATCGGCTGCGTGCCCACCCGGATGTGATCGCGGAAATACTCGCTCGGCAGCCGCTTCACCCACGGCGTGTAGTCCCGCACCGCCTTCCAGTCGGCGTCAAAGTGGTTCAGCAGCCCCGGAATCCACCATGTATCCACTTCCACGAACACCCACGTGAGCGTCGGGAACTTCTCGAAAACCCCCTCGCAGATCAGGCTGGCCGTGTGCGCCTGCGCGATCTGCGGACGCGCCATCCGCATCTCCAGGTAGTACGTCGGGAATCCCGCCGCTGTCGGCGGATTCGTCTGACCCCGCCCCTCGCCCCCGAAGTGCGTCACGATCGTTAGGCCGTATCGCTCCGCCGCCGCATATATAGGGTGATATATCCGGTTCCCGTAAGGGTGACGCCCGCCCGCCGGCAGCATCACCCCCACCACCGCCGGGTGATCCCCCAGCCGCTCGATCTCCTCCACCGCCAGCACCGGGTCGTTCGGCCCCACCGCCAGCGTCGCGCGGAACCGCGAGTCCTTCGCCACCCAGTGATCCATCGTCCAGTCGTTATGCGCCCGGCAGATCGCCGCCGCGTAATCCAGGTTCGTCATGCCCACGGTCGGATAGACCATCTGCCCCGTCAGGATCGCCACGTCAAACCCGTATGGGTCCAGGTGTTCCTTGACCGTGAACTCCGCAAAGTCCGTGTGCTCGTCCACGTCGTGATCGGTCCGGTAGCCGTGCGAGTTCGGCATGTTCGTCCAGCCGCCGTTCGGAAACATGGACCCGAAGTCCTTGATTTCCTGCACGTACTGCCGCGGCAGATAGGGAAAGATCTCGTCGATCTTGTGCCACAGGTGGTGGCAATCGCAGTCCACCAGGTACGGCGCGACTTTGCGATACGTGGGCGCCCGCTCGGCGGGGCGGGGCAGGGAGTCTACGGCCGCCATGACTCGACTCCAGCGCAATCCTCAGCGCAACTCCGATGGTATCCCACCCACCCGCGGCCTGGGCCAAATGGCGGCAACGAGCAGTATCGGAATAAGCGTCACCACCGTCAGCGCCGCGGCCGCCGTGCCGACCGCTACCGGCCATTGCCAGCCGTATGCCACCAGCTGCCACAGCGACTGCGCCTTGCTCCGCGTCGGCTCCGCCGCGCCGTGGGCCACAAACTCAAGATCCTGATCCGGCCACGTCAACTCGCCGTTAACCCAGAGCCGCCCGTCCTCCAGGCGATCCCCCTTCACCATCCCAACCCGAAGAGCTTCCGCTGGCCCGATGTCGGCCACCACTTGCAGAAACAGCCGACGCCCCTCGCCGGCTGTCAATAGCGGTACGTCGATATCGATCCATGCCGGGAGATCGCCGGCCGGGACCTCGACCCGTCCCTCCCGGAGCACGCTGCCCTGCCTCGCGTCAATGGCATCCAGCACCCGCCAGGTCGCCATGCCCGAACGCCGCTCAAGGGCGCGGTTCGCCAGCCGCACGCTCAACCCTGAAACCGAACCCGCCGGCATGCGAAACCCCTGCGCCAGCGACTGCCGATCCTCCAGGCTTACCCAATACGTCGCGTGCCCTGCCGTCGCTCGCGAATCCACCAGCGGTACGCGATACACAAGCCCGACAAAAAGCACGCCAACGGTCATGACCGCGATGATGGACCCGATAGTCATCCGCTTGACTCGACGCTCGCTGAACGCGTCGTCGAAGCGGCCAGACCGAGCCAACGCGGCCGCAGCGCTCACGGCGATCAGAAGCGTCCCCCCGAACTCAAGGGTTTCCTCCATCACCAGCATGAGATCGCTTGCCCGGCCTCGGAACACAGCCAGGGTGACCGCCTCGCAGAGCAGGGCGAACAGCCACGCGGCCAGGCCCAGCGCAAATGGCGCCCGAACGCTTCGAGTCCGCATCCCGCGAAACCAGAAGATCCCCATCAGAATCGCAAAGGCCGCGATCAGCGGGCTCACGAGCAGAACCCAGACATACGGGCCGGCGCTAGCAATCAGATCGACGCCCAGCAGCCGTGAACCAATAGCCGGAACGATCGTCGAATGAACCTCGGTCGTCTCTTCCCAACTCAGCACGAATGCTGTGCCCGACAGCACGGACCATCCGCCAACGACAATCCGACCCTCACCTCGTCGACGGCTCGAAATGGCGGCCAGCATCGCGAGCACGCCCAACACCAACAGGGCTGCGGTTGACACCCGGTTCGCCAGCCTGCCCTCATAGTCAATATCCGGATTCAGATCCCTCGGAATCGCCTCCGGCGCCAGCCACCCCGGAAACGCCAGGCTCACCAGGTTCGGAACCACCACCCCGCCCCACCAGAACACCACCGCGCTTAGCAGCAAGAGCCGGCCGGCCCATCCTGCTGGCGGCCCGTTCACCACCGCGCGCGCCCGCTCCACGGACCTTCGCTTAGCCGTGCTTCCGCAGCACGTACCCCACCCCCGGCCTCGTCACCAGGTGCCGCGGGTCCCCTGGATCCCGCTCGATCTTCTCCCGCACCCGCTGCACGTACACCCGCGCCAGGTGCTGGTCCCCCGCGTACTCCGGCCCCCACACCTCTTCGACCAGCTGAGCAGGCCTGTACACCCGATCCCGGTTCCGCGCCAGGAACCGCAGCAACCGAAACTCCGAGGCGCTCAACCCCACCGGCCGCCCCGCCACCCGCACCTCCGCCGCCGCAAAGTCCACTGACAGCCCGTCCGACGCAAACGGCGGCCACGCCCCTGCCGGCGCCCGCCACAGCACCGCCCGCAGCCGTGCCAGCAACTGATCCAGGTCAAACGGCTTCGGCAGGTAATCGTCCGCCCCCGCCTCCAGCGCCCGCGCTATCCCTTCGTCATCCTCAGCCGGCGTCATCGCAACCACCGGCGCCTCACTGGCCTCCTGCACCTGCCCCAGCACCGTCAGCGCGTCCATGTCCGGCAGGCCCAGGTCCAGCAACACCACGTCGGGTCTGTCTGAGACAGCCAGTTCCAGTCCACGTCGGCCGGTCCCCGCAAACACCGCCCGGCAGTCGCACCCCTCCAGGTCCGCGCGCAGCTGCCGCACGTACCGCAGGTCATCCTCGATCGCCAACACCAGCGGGCGCTGTGAGCTGCCCGTCACTCAGTGCCCCCTCGTCTGCCCTCGGCCCGTCCCTCCATGACCGCGCATGTTGCGACACCCCACCGCGGCCCGCACATCCAGCCACGCGTTAGCCAAAGCACAAACCCGAAGCATAGGATTATGTCCATTAGCTCCCCAGAAGGATCCCCAGCACATGGCCAGCAATCAATCCGACTACCCCGTCCGGTTCTCCGTCGACTATCCCGACCGGCCCCTCAACCGCCTCACCACCCTCTTCCGGCTCATCATGGTCATCCCCATCCTCATCGTCGCCGGCCTGATCCCTGGTTTCGTCAACAGCGGCCAGTTCGGCGATCCCGATCAGGTTGCAATCTACGCCCCAATCGTCTGGCTTCCGCTCGTTCTCATCCTGGTATTTCGCCAAAAGTACCCGCGCTGGTGGTTCAACTGGAATCTCGAACTCAGCCGTTTCATCCTGCGGATCGAGACCTACATCATCGCCCTGCGTGACGAGTACCCCTCAACCGACGAGCACCAGGCCGTCCACCTCGAAATCGACTACCCCGACGCCGCCAACCTCAACCGCTGGCTCCCCCTCGTCAAGTGGCTGCTGGCCATTCCCCACTACGTAGTGCTGATCGTCCTCGCAGTCCTGGCCGTCGTGGCGGCCGTCATTGGCTGGATCATGGTCGTCATCACCGCCAGCTACCCGCGGGCGCTTTTCGACTTCCAGGTAGGCGTCCTGCGCTATGAGGCCCGCGTAACCGGCTACGCCTTCCTCCTCGTCACCGACCGGTACCCACCCTTCAGCATTAGCCCCTAAGCGCATACACCCCGTCGGGAGCGGCGTCCCGTCCTGGGACCCGCCCCCGGCCGGCGGTTGACCCGTAAGTCGAAACTTCGGCCTGGGAGTATCCTCGCCCCTGGCAGCCCGCACTTCCGAGGCCCCGCATGGCCGGCACCCCGTCCGACTACCCCGTCCAGTTCTCCGTCGACTACCCCCAGCAGCCCCTCAACCGCCTCACCACCCTCTTCCGCTGGATCCTCATCCTTCCCGTGCTACTGCTCGGCCTGTTCGTGTCCACCTACACCACCGTCCCCCTCGTCTTCATGCTCCTGTTCCGCCGCAAATACCCCCGCTGGTGGTTCGACTGGAACCTCGAACTCTGGCGCTTCAACGCCCGCATCCAGGCCTACGCCCTCGCCCTGCGCGACGAATACCCCGCCACCGACGACCACCAGGCCGTCCATCTCCACGTCGACTACTCGTCAACCGACGACCTCAACCGCTTCCTCCCCCTCATCAAGTGGCTGCTCGCCATCCCCCACTACCTCGTCCTCACCGTCCTCAACGTCCTGGCCCTCATCGCCGGCGCGCTCGGCTGGCTCATGGTCGTCATTACCGCCCAGTATCCCCGCGCCCTCTTCGACTTCATGATCGGCGTCGGCCGCTACGCCACCCGCGTCCAGGCCTACACCACCATCCTCGTCACCGACCGCTACCCACCCTTCCGCCTCGACCCCTAGCGCTCGTCGTAAGCGCCCCCCTGGCCAGGTCGGGAACCGGAGCCATTCGCTGGGAGCTTGGGCCGGCCCGCACAACCAAAGAGAGGTCGCCTTGGTCGAACAACCGGCGCAGCCACGCACCTCCCATGTCGCCTCAGTCAAACTGCGGCGGGTTACGCATCGTCTCCCCCGCCGGAATCTCCAACTCCACGCCCCGAAGCGGCTTGAACAACTCATGCATCGCCGTTCCCGGGTTGTCGACAGACCACTCGTCCTCGCGCAACGCCGCCCGCGGAATCTCCCGCGCCTCCTGCTCCATCGACCGCCCGTTCGCCGCCGCCCGTACCCGCAACCGCCGCTTCAGTTCCTCATCCGGATTTCGCACGGTGATTCTTTCCACGGCCTATGCCTCCGCGTGCAGTGCTGCGGAGGCTTGCGTTGACCGCAACGCAATCACCCTGCCGCCCTCCGGATCGTGATAAAACCGCTCCGCCGTCGACACCGCCTCCCAGTCCGGCGACCTGATGACCATCGCCGGTCAGCTAGTCCAGGATTCCGACCAAGATTCAGGCAGCAACTGACCGTCCGACCCAGGCGACGCAGGCAAATCTCCAATTCAGAAACGGACCACTGAGCCGTTGGTTCTGCGTCCTCAGCCACACGACATCAAGCACCGTCCGCGTCGGGTGGAGGGCGAGCGGTGGGGCTACCGGTGACACGAGTATGCTGAACACGCGTAATGAGGGAGGCGCTCGAATGCCAAAGGTGCTCCAACAGAAGACGACGGTGCTGCCGGGTGGCAGGGTGGAAATTGTCAGCCCGGAGTTGCAGGAGGGCCTGACCGTGGATGTGGTGGTGCGCTTCGACTCGCCAAAGGCGAGGCGGTCCGCCATCGACATCTTGGCCGAAGCGCCTGGGCAGCGGCTCTTCAAGACAGCCAGGGAAGTTGACGATTACATCAGGGAAGAACGGGCCGCGTGGGACCGCTGACCCTACCCAGCGGCGGACCTGTCTACCTCGATGCCCCCGGCTTCATCTACAGCGTGGAGCGTGTCGAGCCTTACCACGCGTTGCTCAAACCCATGTGGCAGCAGGCCCGAACCGGCGAGTTCGTCATTGTGGGCAGCGAGATCATCGTCTTGGAAGCGCTCGTCAAGCCGCTGCGTGAGGACGACACGCTGGTCGAGACGCTATTCCGGTCACTATTCGATGCGAATGAAGTAAGCCTGATCCCAGCCACGCGCGAATTATGGGAGGACGCCGCCCGTCTACGCGCCCAGACGGGCCTCAAGACCCCCGACGCCCTCCACGCCGCGACGGCCCTGCGAGCCGACAGTGCCTGCTTTGTGACGAACGATGCCGACTTTCGCCGCGTCCCAGGCTTGCCTGTCGTCGTATTGGACGACCTCTTCAAAGCGGAAAGCCAAGCATGAGAGTCTGGCATTGGATGGCAGAGTCGGCCTGATTCGGCGGAGGGCTCCAACGGACCAGGCTGAGGGCACTGTCAGTGCCTGATGCAACCATCGCGGAGCTGTGGCGGATCAAGGACGCCATGGCGAGAGTGCGCGGGAACGACGTCCAATCGCTGGCCGCCTACCTGCGCGGCAAGGAACAATCGTGCCGGACACAACTGGCCAAAGCCATCGCAGCGCCTTCCAAGGCAAGCGGCGTCGGGGGACCGAAGTAGGCGCCATGTCCCTGCGGGCGGTGTGTCGCGGGTCGGACAGCCATGAAGAACTGGTGGACGAGGCCTTCAAGGTGAATGGCCGGTACGTGCTGGTTGGCGGCGTGCCCGCTTCGGTCTGTCAGCGCAGTGGCGAACGCTCCTTCAGCCGCGAGACCACGGAGAAGGTCCGGCTACTGGTCCACGGACAAGCCGCAACCGCCAGGTCCGTGCCCCTGCAGGTGTACGAATTTGCGTAGCCGCGGGTGAGCGAGGCGTCCAGGGCTAACCGCTCCCTGCTCGCCGCCCTCTTAGGCTCCAGCCACTGTCCCGGCGACCCGGTCCTTCAGACTGCCCCCGCCGCGCAAAGCCTGCCCATGAGCCAGCTTCACTTCCTCCTGTGCAAGCCACGGCGTTTCCACCCGAGACCCCGCGGACAAGAGCTCCCGGCGAGGGGAGTTTTGACGATTATTGAGACTCGATTATCATTTCTCTATGTCGCGAGCAAAGCAGCAGCTAACCGTCTACCGAGCCCTTGGCGAGGCGGATGGTCCCCTATCCGCCCGCGAACTGTGGAGCCGCCTGGGCGGAGCGGGTGTCGGTCTCGCCACGGTATACCGCGCGCTCCGACGGGGCGTTGAGGACGGCACGCTGAAGTCGGTCGAAGTGTTGGGCGGCGGCGTGCGCTACGAGCCCAGGAACCGCGAGCATCACCATCACTTTCTCTGCTCGATCTGCGACCACGCATTCGACCTCTTCGGTTGCGTCGAGGGCCTCGAGTCCCTGGTTCCGGAAGGCTTTCAGATGACGGGACATGAGGTCGTGTTGCGCGGAACCTGTGATGAGTGTGCCAACGCGGCATAACCGTCGCCCGCGGGCGGCGCATGCTCCTCGATGGATCTACGGCAGCAGGGCTGTCGAAGCCCTGGCTCATCCGCGCGGGTCTCGCCGCCTCGAGGGAGATAAGAGCGCATGTTGATCCGCACATCACCCCGCCGCCCGAACCTCGAACGGGCTCGACGTATCAAGCAGGCCTTGCGCGAAGCGCTGAGCCTCTCAGATGACATCACGGTCACGGTCACCGAACTGGCGTGTCTCGAAGAAGGCTGCGACCCCGTCGAATCCGTGATTGGCCTGCTTCGGCCCGACGCGCCGCAACTTCAGTTCAAGCTGCACAAACCCATGGACGCCGTTGACGCAAAGGACCTTGTCCAGGTCTGCACGGCGTGGGGATTCGACGTACAGATGTCGGTGCTCGCACCACCGCTCCAGGAGGAATAGATGGACGCCCCTCGCAACATACCCGTGACGATCCTTACCGGCTTCCTTGGCTCCGGCAAGACAACCCTGCTGAACCGGATCCTGCGGGAGGAGCACGGCAAGCGCATCGCCGTGGTCGAAAACGAGTTCGGAGAGGTCGGCATCGATCAGGCGCTCGTCATCAACGCTGACGAGGAAATCTTCGAGATGTCGAACGGCTGCATCTGCTGCACCGTGCGCGGAGACCTGATTCGCGTGCTCGGCAACCTCATGAAGCGCCGCGACAAGTTCGACTACGTGCTGGTCGAGACCACCGGGCTCGCCGATCCCGGTCCGGTCGCTCAAACCTTCTTCATGGACGACGAGATTCGCGCGGAGTACGCGCTGGACGGGATCGTCACGCTCGTCGATGCCGCCCACATCGAGCAGCAACTCGGCCGCAGCGACGAGAGCACGGAACAGATCGCCTTCGCGGACGTATTGGTCCTGAACAAGACGGACCTCGTCGAAGGCGAGGCGCTCGACACGCTCGAGACTCGGCTCCGCGACATGAACCGAATGGCGCGAGTCGTCCGCAGCGAGATGGCGGAAGTCCCCGTCGAGACGGTCCTCAACCTCGGTGCCTTTGACCTGGACGAGGTGCTCGGGCGTCGTCCCACGTTTCTCGAGCCGGAATACCCGTTCGAATGGACGGGCGTCTATTCGCTCGAATCCGGCCGCTACGAACTCAGCCTGGCCGATGGACCCGATCCGTCAATGTCGCTCGTCGTCGTCCCCGACCAGGGCACGGATGACTCCGCGCTTCGTGAGGGTGCGGAGTGGTGTGTGCGGCGCTACGCCGAACCCGCGGAGCCCATTCGCCCCGGAGACCAGATCGCTCTCGGACAGCACCTGGACCTCCAGCTCGACGCCCAGGGTCGCAAGTCGTTCTTCTTCGAGGTCGATACGCCGGTGAACGTTGGCCTCTACACCCAGCACACCGCCGAGGAGTTTGATCTGCAACTGACCACCGCGAATGGAGCGCCGGTCAGTCCGTCCTCCAGGCCGGCGCCCCACTCGGAGAACGGCGCCGCGCACATCAACGGAGCGATTCCCGTCGAGGTTGAGCGAACCTGGGTCGCGCAGCATGAACACGACGACGAGGTCGGCTCGATCGCAATCGAGACTGATGGCGACGTCGATCCCGACAGGCTCAACGCCTGGCTGAGCGAACTGCTCGTCACATACGGCGTCGACATCTTCCGAATGAAGGGCTTCATCAGCCTCAAGGGCGAGTCGCGTCGCTTCGTCTTCCAGGGCGTTCACATGCTCTTCGACGGACAGCCGGATCGTCCCTGGGGAGACGCGCCTCGCCGCAATCAGCTCGTATTCATCGGCCGCAACCTCCCCGAGCAGTTCATGCGCCAGGGATTCGAGGAATGTCTCGTTTGAGCGTCCACAGCTCGCGGGGCGTTCTTCGCCAGGGCTGGTCCGCGGAAGTCGGTGACTACGCCATCGCCGGGGGCTGGACCTCTCGCGGTGAGACGCTGGTGGTCGGGGATACCGCGGGTGGCGTCTACGCGTTCGACGGCAAGTCTGGCGCGACCAAATGGACCCAGCGCGGAGTGCATGAAGGCGGCGTGCTGGCTACCGCCAGCCACCCAAACCAGCCCGCGTTTGCTACCGCCGGCCAGGACGGCCGGGTCCTGGTCTGGAGTGTCGCCGACGGTCAGGTCAGCCAGGCGATCGAGGTCGAAAACGGTTGGGTTGAAAACGTCGCGTGGTCGCCGGACGGAAAGTGGTTGGCGGCCTCCTGCTCCCGGCAGGTTCACACCTATGGTCCGGACGGAGTGAAAGCCTGGCGATCTGACGATCACCCCAGCACCGTCAGCGCGATCGCGTGGTCCGGCGCCGAGGAACTGGCCACCGCCTGTTACGGCCGCGTGACGTTCTTCGACGCCTCCACCGGCGAGCCTGGCCAGAAGCTGGAGTGGATAGGCTCCCTGGTCTCGATGGCCCTAAGCCCGGACGGCGACATCGTGGCCTGCGGCAGCCAGGACAACTCCGTGCACTTCTGGCGTCGCTCCACCGAGGAGGACTCCATGATGTCCGGCTATCCGGCCAAGCCGTCGGCCCTGGCGTTCGATGACAGCGGCACCCTCTTGGCCACCGGCGGCAGCGAGGCGGTCACGGTCTGGAGCTTTCGGGGAAGTGGTCCCGAAGGCACGCGGCCCGGCGTTCTGGATGTTCATGTTCGACCCGTCACGACGCTTGCCTTCGCTCCCGGCGCGATGCGCCTGGCATCGGGGGGACGCGACGGCGGTGTGGTTGTTTGGTCGCTTAAGCGCGATGGAAACGGCAATGCAATAGGAGCTGGCACGGTGGATGATGTCGTCGGCTCCTTGCACTGGCGACCGGATGGCCGCGCGCTCGCGGCGCTCGACGCGCAGGGCGGCGTGACGGCCTGGCGGGTAGGACGCTAGAAGGGCCGCAGCGCCCGCGTCCGCGTAGGTCTGCGCGGCAGTTCGGACATCCGCTGACTTCGTCCTCGTCAGTCACCCCCCGGGTCGCCGGGTCCGCGGGTCCAGCAGGTCCCGCAGGCCGTCACCCACGAGGTTAAATCCCAACACCGCGACAAAGATGGCCGCTCCCGGAAGCAGCAGGAGCTGAGGCGCGGTTTGCAGGTGCGGGCGGGCGTCGTTGAGCATGGCGCCCCACTCCGGCGTCGGCGGCTGCGCGCCCAGCCCCAGGAAGCTGAGACCCGCGACGCCCAGGATGATCCAGCCGACATCCAGCGAGGCAAGCACGACGATCTGGCCCAGGATGTTTGGCGCGATGTGCCGCAGGATGATCCGCCGGTCGCTGGCCCCGGCCGCCCGTGCCGCCGTCACGTACGCCATCTCTCGCTCCCCCAGGGTGATCCCGCGAATGATGCGGGCGTGGCTCACCCACCACACCGCGCCCACGGCCAGCAGCACGTTGAACAGCCCGGGGCCCAACGCGCCCGCCACGGCCAGCGCCAGGATCAGCGAAGGAAACGCCAGCAGCAGGTCCACCACCCACATCAGCGCCGTGTCCGGCCAGCCGCCGTAGTAGCCGGACAACATGCCCACGGTCACGGCGATGGTCATGCTGAGCACCAGCGTTGCCGCCGCGGCCAGCAACGTCGTTCGCGCTCCGTGGATGATCCGGCTGAACGTGTCCCGACCCAGGTGATCGGTGCCAAACGGGTGCTCCGCCGACGGAGCGTGCAATCGTTCGGGCAGATTGATATCCGTGGGATCGGCCAGCGGCAGCCAGGGCGCCAGCAAGCCCGCCATCAGCAGGGACACCACCAGGAACAGCCCAAGGGCGGTCCCCGGCTCGCGCAGCAGCGCATGCCACTGACGGCGGCGGCGCGGACCGATGGTGGCCGGCCGGACGGGAATTCGTTCCCCGGCGAGTGCGGCATCGCTCGTCATCGGCCGCTACCCCGTGCCCCGCTCGAAGCGTAGCCGCGGGTCCGCGATGCGCAGGGCAATGTCAGTCGCCAGGTTGGCCAGCAGCACGATTACCGCGAGGTAGGTCACGAACCCCTGCACCACCGGGTAGTCCCGCGTCAGGGCCGCGCCCACGATCAACTGACCCAGACCCGGCCAGGTGAATATCGTCTCGATGATGACGGCGCCGCCCAGCAAGTGCGCCAGGATCACCCCGGTGGCGCCAATCGCCGGCAGCAGCGCGTTGCGCAGGGCGTGCCGCACCACAACCGTCTGTTCAGCCAGCCCCTTGGACCGCGCCGTGCGGATGTAGTCCTGCCCCAGCACATCCAAAACGCTGGCCCGTATCAGCCGCGTCAGCTGAGCCATCGGCGCGAGCGACAGTGCGACGGCTGGAAGCACCAACTGGGCAACCGAGCCGTAGCCGATGGCCGGCAACCACGACAGCTTCACCGCGAACAGAATGATCAGTCCGAAAGCCAGCGCGTAGGACGAAACCGCCGCCCCCACCAGCGCCGCCAGTCGTACCACCGCATCCACGGTGCCGCCCCGTCGCCGGGCCGACAGGATGCCCATGGGCACGGCCAGCACCAGCGCCAGGCCCAGGGCGGCCGCCGTCAGCAAGGCCGTTGGGACCGTGCGGCGCACCAACTGGGCGGCCACGGGCTGTTCCGTCAGGTAGGAGCGGCCCATGTCGCCCCCGAGCGCCCGGGACATCCACCGGACATACTGCACCGGCAGGGGATCGTCCAGGCCCAGCTCGGCGCGCTTGGCGGCCACTGCCGCCGAGCTGGGCATCTGGCCCGGGTTGCGCTGGCGCAGGACGGTCTCTGCGGGATCGCCCGGAGCCACGCTCAGCAGCGCGAAGCTGACCGCCGAGATTCCCAGCAGCAGCAGCGGCAGCGTAGCCAGCCGTCGGACGACGTACGCTCCCATGCCGGAGAGACTCATCCCGCACCCGCTACCCGGCTAACTCGCTCACGCTTTCAGCCCGATGCGATGGTCGAAGAAATAGAGATTGCTCGGGTGCGGATCGAATCCGGTCACCCGCTCGTTGACACCGTAGATCAGGTACGCGTGCGCCACCGGCAGCAGCGCGGTCTCGGCTGCCACGATGTCCAGCGCCTCGCAGGCAATCTCCTGGCGTTGCTGGACGTCGGCAACCTCCGCGGCGCTGCTGATGATGGTCTCCAGCTCGGCGCTCTGGAAGTGACCGTAATTGTTGGCGCCGCTGCCCGAGGCGTCGGCGCTGACCCCGACAAACTTGCCGATGTTCTGGATGGGGTCACCGGCCTCCACCACGTTGTTGTACCAGCCAAAGAGATCCCAGGCGGGCTCCTTCACCACCGACCATTCGGTGATCAGCACCTCGGCCTTGATCCCCACGTCGGCCAGCATCGCCTGCGCGGCCTCGGCCATGATGGGCAGTTGGAACCGCTCCGGGTAACCGCCGATGACGATCTCCAGCGGTTCGCCGTCCTTGTCCACAAACCCGTCATCGTTGGTGTCAACGTAGCCGGCCTCCGTCAGCAGTTCGCGAGCCTGCGCCGGGTCGAAACCCGGAGCGGTGACGCCCGGGCAGGACGCCAGGGCGTCGGGCAGCAGGAATTCGGCGAACGACCCCGAGCCGGCCGGCGCAATCAGCCCCGCGATACTCTCGCGATCAATCGCAAGGCTCACCGCCCGGCGCACCATCGGATCGGACAGAGCCGGCCGCTCGAAATTCACCCACCAGATCACCGCCGCGGTGCCGATGCCCGCCGTGCGACTTTCCAATTCGGGATGGGCGTCAATCGTCTGCGCCCCTTCCGGGGAAATGTTCACGGCCACGTCAATGTCGCCGGCCTGTAGGGCCAGTTCCCGGCTGTTGATGTCCGGAATCGCAAAGTGCTCAATGCCCGCCAGCGCCGGAGCGCCGCCCCAGTAATCGTCATTGGCGATGCTGCTGAGGCGTTCCTTCAGGATGTACTCGGTGGGAATGTAGGGACCCGTCAGGGCGCCGGCCTGCAGAAAGTTGCCTTCGCCGGCGGCGTCGGCGGCCGCGGCGTCGGTGATAGCCACCGCCGGACCGCTCAACAGGCCCGGCAGCGTGGGTCGCGGTTCCATCGTGATGATCGTGATCGTCTGTTCGTCACTCACCGCGATGCTCTCGATCCCCAGCGTGCTCGCCGACGCTTCCGACAACCGGATCGTGCGTTCCAGCGACGCCTTCACCGCGTCCGCGTCCATCACCGCGCCGTTGTGGAACGTCACGCCTGACCGAAGCTTGATCGTCCAGGTCAACGGGTCCACGTCAATAGCTTCCATCGCCAGCCATGGCGTCGGGCTGAAATCCGTGGGAGACAGGCGGAACAGGTTCTCGGACATCCCTGATTGACTGGCAACCCAACCGCCCTGCACCGGGTCCAGCGGGCTGTCAAGCCAAACCACGCCTGCCTTCAGCGTGGGACGTGCCGCCTCGGCGGTCGCCGCCTGCGGAGTTGCTTGGGCCGTGGCGGTCGGAGCTGCCGTCGGTGCGGGTGTTTCGGCCGCTTGCGGAATCTGGGGCGCAGCCGTGGGTGCTGGCGGCGGCGCTTCGGTCGGCGCCATGGCCGCGGCAGTCGCGGGCGCGGCGGTACTCACCGGCGCCGCTGCTGTCACAGGCGCGGGCGTTGAAGCCGCGGCCGGGCTGTCGTCTTGCTCCCCGCAAGCCACGGCCATGGGCAATGCCACAGCCGCCACCAGCGCAAGCGCCATTCGTCGAAACATCGCCTACTCACCCTCCATGCTGCTATTGATACCTTGTCTCAATAGACCGCGCAGCGTGTCACATGGAGAAAGCTCCGCGCAAGTCATTAATCCAAGCCACCAAATCCACCCCCGAGCGCAGCCCCACCGCGTTCTCGGCATACGCCTGGGGCCGCCGCGTCAATGGCCAGCACTTCCGGCGCCGGACGTGCCCGCATGAGTTTCGACAGCACGTTCGCACCCAGGACGATCATCCGCCGCTCACCTCAGTCGAACCGCGGCGGCTCCCGCATCGGCTCCCTTGGCGGAACCTCTAAGTCCACGCCCCCAAGCGGCCCGAACAGCTCATGAATCGCCGTTCCTAGATTGCGGACCGGCCCTTTCGCGTGACTTCCGCGTGCGGCCTCATCCGTCGCGACCGAGAATCTGTTTCGCCTCGGCGGGGGCCGCGGTGGCGGTGGATTCGGTTTTGGTCGTGGCGCCGTACCGCTGCGCGGTGCAGAGTCGTCCTGGCTCTCGCCCGTCACCCAGCCGGCACGCTGTACTCCGCCCGTACGATCTCGATGGCCCGGTCGTGACACGCATTGTTCAGCTTGTCGTCAATGGCTACGGGCACCTCCGGCCCTGACATGGTTCGCATTTCCAACATTCGAGCCTTGACCTCCGCGTCGGGGTCGTACTGGTGCCACCACAAGTACTTCCACTCGTCACTGATTGCCTTGAAATGCTGTTTCGCGCTTTCCGCCTTGGCCGACTTCATTGAGGGATCGACGGTGATCAGGGCCAGCGCAAGCAGCGACGCCAGCATGGCCAGCACCGCGCTCACCCACGGCGGCAGGACATCGATGACAAAGCTTGAGCCGGCAAAGAACGACGCGGCGGCCACCGCTGAAATCAGCCACTGGTGCTGCCGCCGATATCGATCGGTCAACGCCGCGTAATACAGGTAATTGCGCTCAGCGTCGAGCCGCCCATCCCACGCTATCTGCGCAATCCCCGCCCGGGAGATTGCCTCAGCCACTCAAGCCCCGTCGGCTTGCAAGGGATAGCCCATTCTAGCCCGAGCCACAAAGAGGTCCTGTCCAGAGAACACGGCGCGTCGGTCAGCCCTGCACGTCGCCAGGAGACGTGTGGTACCCCCCGGCTCAACGTCCCGCCTGCGCCGCCCCACCCTTATACGTCGCCCTGAACACCGTCTCCGAAACCCACCGCCTGAACGACTCGTTGTCACTGAACTGCTTGAAGAACTCCGTCGGGTCCAGCAGATAGTTCGTCACGGCTCGCTCCAGCGCCTTGTCATGCTCAATCCGCGCGTTCTGTTTATCCGAATTCGCCATCGCGTTCTGGTAGGCCTTGTCGGCGGCAACCCGTGCGGGCAACTCTTCTGCAATCATCCGGTCCACCCTGTCCTTGTCCTGCCACTCGATATTCCCGAACCGATCATTGAAGTCCCGCAATATCTGCGACAGCGCATCCATCTCCGCTTCCGGCTTCTGCCCCCCGCTTTCCGTACTCACCGGATCGATCTCCGCGTCCTCGTCCGCCAGCTGGATCTCCTGCACTGCCTGCTTCTCCACCCGGTAGCTGTCCATGTCGATCGCTTCCAGGATCCCCTTGGATAAATCGTCTTCCTCCGGCGCCGGCAGCTTCGGCACCAGGAACGTCAGGAAAATCGACAGCTTCTCCCAGTCCGCGTACGTGTACGACAAAATCGTCGCCAGGAACCCGTACGACCGCAGGAACGCCTTCGCCCGCCCCTTGAACTCCACCTGCCGGTCCTCGTCCAGATCCTCCCGGTACACCTCCACGCACCGGTCCAGGATCGGATCCAGCAACTCCCGGTCCGCCCCGCCCAGGTACATCTCCACCAGCTCATCCACTTGTTCCTGGCTATACACCTGCGCGTCGTCCAGCGTCGCCTGCAGGTCATGCAGCCGGTTCGCGTCGGTCTCCTCGGCCAGCACCGTCGTCCGGTAGTAGTCGGCAAACGCGTTTTGGATGGTCTCCGCGTCGTTCATGAAGTCCAGCACAAACGCGTCGTGCTTCTTCGGGTGCGCCCGGTTCAGCCGCGACAACGTCTGCACTGCCTTCACGCCCGACAGCATCTTGTCCACGTACATCGTGTGCAGCAGAGGCTCGTCGTAGCCCGTCTGGAACTTGTCCGCGCACACCAGGAACCGGTACGGCTCTTCCTGGATTTTCCCGGCAATCTGGCTCGGCGAGAACCCGTTCATCGACGCCTCGGTCACCTTCCCGTCCCCGAACTCGTGCTCGCCCGAAAACGCCACGATCGCCTTGTACGGACTCTTCCGCTCCGCCAGGTAGTCGCGGATCGCCGCGTAATAGCTCACCGCCCGCCGGATGCTGCTTGTCACCACCATCGCCCGCGCCTGCCCGCCGATCCGCTGCCCCGCCACCTGCTCGTGGAAATGGTCCACCATGATCTCGGCCTTCAGCCGGATGGCGTGCTCGTGGTCTTCCACGTACCGCCGCAGCTTCTTGGCCGCCCGCTTCGTGTCGAACTCCGGGTCGCCCTCCACCGTCTTCACCAGCCGGTAATAGCTGTCCACCGGCGTGTAGTTCGACACCACGTCGATGATGAACCCCTCCTGGATCGCCTGCTTCATCGTGTAGGCGTGGAAAGGCCGGTGCTTGGCATCCGGGTCGGCCGCGTTCTTCGTGCCGAAGATCTCCAGCGTCTTGTTCTTCGGCGTCGCCGTGAACGCGAAGTAGCTGGCGTTCTTCAGCAGCCGCTTCGACTCCATCAACCGGTTGATCGTGTCTTCCGTCGTCTCGTCCTCGTCGACCTCGCTGCCGTTCGCGCTCAGCGCCATCGACACCGCCGCCGACGTCCGTCCGCCCTGGCTCGAGTGCGCCTCGTCGATCATGATCGCGAACCGCCGCCCCCGGTGATCGTTCCCGATGGCGTCCAGGATGAACGGGAACTTCTGCACCGTCGTGATTACGATCCGCTTACCCGTCTGCAGCAATCCCCGCAGGTCCGCCGACGTCGACGCGTGACCAACCACCGACCCCACCTGCGCGTACTGCCGGATCGTGTCCCGGATCTGCTGGTCCAGCACCTTGCGGTCCGTCACCACAATCACCGAGTCGAACACCGTCTCCCCGTCCCGCTCCAGCCCGATCAACTGGTGCGCCAGCCACGCAATCGAGTTCGACTTCCCGCTCCCCGCCGAGTGCTGGATCAGGTACGTCTTCCCCGCGCCGTGCGCCGACGCGTCCGCCAGCAACCGCCGCACCACTTCAAGCTGGTGATACCGCGGCCATATCTGCGTGCGCTTGGTTCGGCCGGTCTTCTGGTCTTTCGACGACACGATCTGCGCGTAGTTCTCGATGATGTTCGTCAGGCTCTCCCGCGTCAGCACCTGCCGCCACAGGTAATCCGTCTTCAGCCCGTTCGGGTTCGGCGGGTTCCCCGCCCCGTCGTTCCAGCCCTGGTTGAATGGCAGGAACCACGAGGCCTTGCCCTGTAGCTGCGTGCAGAACTTCGCCTCGTGCTCGTCCACAGCAAAGTGCGCCAGGCAGCGCCCCAGCTCGAACAGCCGTTCCCGCGGATTCCGGTCTCGCTTGTACTGCTCCACCGCGTCGTCCACCGTCTGCTTCGTCAGGCTGTTCTTGAGTTCGAACGTCGCGATCGGCAGCCCGTTGATGAACAAGCACAGGTCCAGCGACAGCGCCGTCTGGTCCTGGCTGTAGCGCAGTTGCCGCGTCACGCTGAACCGGTTCAGCCGGTACCGCGCCTGCGCCTTCGCGTTCTCTGCCGAAGGCGTCCCATAGAACACGTCGATGCTGTGCGGCCCGTGCTTCACGCCCTTGCGGATGACGTCAATCGTCCCCCGCTTGGTTATCTGCCCCTGCAACCGCGCTAGGAAACTGCGACGCGTCGGGCTGTCGTTCCCCAGGTCCAGCGCCTCCGCCACCTTCGGCTGCGTCGCCCGCAGGAAGGCGGACAGCTGCACCACGTCCACGCAATACCCCCGGTCGTAATCCTCCGGGTCCCCGCAAATCCACCCCGCCCCATAACTCGCCGGCCGCTCCGCGACCCCCTCACCAGTCGCCGCATCACAAGGCCCACCCGTCAGGACCCGGCAAATCCGCCGCTCGAGTCCGGCTTCGCTGGTGTCGGTCGTCACGCTCTCGCTCCCCCGTCGCTAGATCTGGACTTCTTGGAACTCGCCAGGTTGCGCCGTGTCCACGGCATCTCGAATCTCTTCGATTGTCGACGGATCGTAAGGCCAGGAACCGGAGCGCACCACAATCACGGCCAGGCGTCTGCCGTCAAGGTTCTGCTGGTACCGCAGGCTCTGGTCGGTAGTGATCAGGACCTCATAGCCCTCGTGTTCCGCCATGTCCAGCAACTCACCGTTGCTCAGCGCCGCCCATCCTCTTGGCGCGGGCGTGTCGACGGTGTGTTCGGGAAGGAAGTTGCGGAGCGGCCTGGGCGTCCCCTGGTCAAACAGGATTCTCAAGACGGCTCACGGGCACCGGAGCTTTCAGGGAATCGGCCGCATGCTGCAGCACAGCCCTGACCTTCCACTCGTCGGCGCCCTCGAACCATTCGATGAATTCCTCAACCGTGGCGCCGCGCTCCAGGTTCTCGAAGAGGGCGGAGACAGGCAGCCGCGTGCCGGTGAAGACCCAGGCGCCGCTGAGCCTGTCGGGGACGCTCTCCACCACCGGACAGGTTCCCCAGTCCGTCATACGTTCACCTCGCATTCCACGGCCAGTGTATCCACCGTCCCGCCCCATTCGTGGTGAGCCCGTCCAGAGTCCGTCGAAGTGCCTGCCCTGAGCTTGTCGAGTAGGGCCCGCGTCGAACCACCCGCCCAGGCGCCCAGCCCTCCGCCATCCCGGCGTCCCCGGCCCCTCTTGCGTAGGGGCGTGGTCTCTGACCCGCCCGTCTTCAGCGCACCCAACCACCCGGCCGCACCCACGCCACCTCTGGCAACCCACCCTGACCAAATGCTCCCAACTTCCTACTCCGACTCTCACTCCTCTCCCCTCTCCCCTTCCTGCCCTTCTCACTTCTCTCCGCTCACTCCTTCTTCGTCCCCCAACCCCGCCGCCGCCTCCCGCACATCTAACTTCCCCGTCACTACGTCCGCAATCAGCCGCGTACGGTACTCCTCCACCAACTCGATCTGACGGCGAGCCCTTTTTATCGATCCACTGATGTCAGAAACCGACCGGTCAAGGAACTGGGCAATTTCGATCTGCTCGCTACGAGTCGGAACTGGAACCCGAATACTCCTGAGAAGTTGCTGGCTTAGGTTTGGTTGGCCGCCACCGTGGCCGAGAGCCATTAGATGTGGTCGCCTTGACTGAAGCCAGTAAAACCAGAATTCAGTGATGATCTCGTTGGATTCGAAAAACACGCAGCATGCCTGATTCACTGCAGCCGGCACCCCAAGTACGCCGATACGACCAATAGTCGCTCCATACATTGCGACTGCGACGCTGCCAGATGGGTATACGCGCAGCGAGGAGAATTCTCGTAAGGCTTGTCTGGTGATGGTCTGTTTCGTCGATTGGATAGTCGATTCCCGAAGTTCCGAAGTCGTGATCCAGCAGATATCTCCTCCGTAATAGTGACGGGCACTGGTTGGCGGTGTTGTCCCACTTCCAATCGAGAAGAGTTGCGTGACCTTCTTAACCTCCCAATGCTCCGGCACATCCCCCAGCCACTCCACCCCCGAAGCCTTCAGCCGAACGCTCGGATCAAGCCCCCGCGTCACCGCTTGGTTGATAATCGCCTGCTTCTCCTCCTCCAGCAGCCCAATCAGCCTCTCCTTAGCCCTCACATACCGCCGAATCCGCTGCTCCAGATACTCTAGGTACCGCACGATCACTTTCTGCTCGCAGAGAGGAGGCAGACAACACCGAATCTTCTTGAAGTGCTCAGGTCGCAGGCTCCACATGTCAGAAACGATGCCATACGACCATCTTTGAGCCTCTTTCGTGAATCTCGGTGTCCTTAGTAAATTATGAAAGTATCGGGAATCATTTCCACGGCGAGGACGCTGGACGACATACGCTGGACTGACAATCCCACGATATTCAGACACACCCAATGCACCTTGCCATGCACGCATTTTGTTATATGTGATATCTCCCGGAAGGACAAGCTTATAGGCAGACTTGTCCAATCGCGAACTGTCCTTGTGCGAGCTATCCCGCAGCAGCGCCCGCTGTGGAACCACACCCTTGTCTATAGTTACTGACAGCAACAACTCTCCCGAGAATCCGCGAACGTCGACTTCGGTGAATATCGCACGAGCCGGGAGCACCTGCCAGTGCGCGGGCACGTCTCCAATCCACTCGACTCCAGATGGTTTATACGTAGAGTAACGCGGAGGATAGGTCACATCTCATCTTCCGATTGGTATAGCCACCCGCGCTCCTGCGCTAAAGACCGCAAGAACTTCGCTGCCGATTGAATCTGTTTTCGACTCAATCCGCCAAACGAGATCACTGCATGTTCATCGAAGTCGGTAGGATCCGGATGCGCGTGAAGACCCCTTCGGCAACATTCGTCGACAGTAACTGCGACTACTCCAATAGACTCGAGCTTCATTACTGCCGTATAGTGGTCCCATGCCGACTTTGGAGTAATTTGGTCTCCGTCGTATACTGATAACCGATTTCCATCCGATGAGCGAGGCATGAAGACTTGGGAAGTTATGCGATCTCTTTGTACAAATGCTGGATGAACCTGTCGGAGGAGAAGGGTCTTGCCATTCACGCTGGATACTAGACTAGAGATCGGACGAGACTTGAAAGTCGAACCCAGTCCTGTGCGTCAGATAAGTTCAGCGTCTCGACGCTCTCCGTGGAATCATCCGCGTCAAGCACGTGCCATTCAGCGCTCCTGGTTTCAGGATCGATCGCTAAAGTGATCTCATGAGGCGGAAGCGACCACTCCGCCTGCACTCCTCCTACGATGGTCGGATAGATATATGGCATTGGCAAGCTGTCTGGATAGAGGCGATTGTACATTTCCGACAACTGCTCCAGAAATTCAGCCTTCGGCGCTTTACCTTCGCCATCAAGCCAACCGTCGTCAAGCTCGCTTAGCTCATGTAACCGTGATGGAACGTCCAGCGGATCGAGTATTGCAATGTCCTCAATCACCTCCAAGGCAACCAGCCGATCCTGAAGATCACATTTGCCGATTCCATGGACCAACGCTTTAGCTCCGTCTCTATAGTCGGTGAAGACATCCATGATGATGTCGCGGTGATGCTCTTCTACCTCGCTCTTGATTTTGCGTCCATTTAGCAGCTTAAGCTCAAATGTCATCAGATCCTGGTTCAGTTCATGAATGTAGCATCGAACATCTACTTCCTGTGTAATCTCTGTCACTTGAGAAGCAAGAAGCAGTCGACGTCGGGAATCCTTGGTTAGACACGCCAAAGGCGTTCCGGGACCAGTGGGAAACTCGATGGACTCCCCATCGCGCAGTCGGCGTCCAAATCGGTCAAAAAACGCTAGGTACTTCGGCGGTAGGAAATCTGAGGGCGGATCATTCCGCTCTGCAGCTGCTATTGCGCCGATAATTGCGTCCCGGGCTTCGAAGAAATACTGTGCATTCTCTACCGGCATGCCTTCCAGTTGAGGCGGATATGGTTCCATATCAATAGCCGGTATTGCGCTTCCCTCGTCGACGCCAACGAGCTTAAGAGAAACGCGATTGGCGAAGCCTTTGGGGGATCTTTTGCGATCTGGATGAGCTTCAAGATATCGCCATTTTGCAACCTCAACAACCATCTCGCCTAGAACAGATAGATCGCTCAGCATATCTAGGGGGATAGTGCCCTGGTCAAAACGCGAACCACGCATGTGTGGGCGCAAAAACTCCGACATCGTGTGCTCCTTGGCGCTTTAGGCGCTCACGACTTCGGCCATCAAGCCTTCGGTCTCCCGTTCCAACTCGATGATATCCGCCCGTATCTCCTCCAGCGACCGCAGCGGCGTCGGCTTGTAGAAATGCCGGGCAAAGCTGATCTCGTACCCAACCTTCACGCTTGACGCCACATACCACGCGTCCGGCGCATACGGCAGCACCTCCCGACGTAGAAAAGCCTCGATCCCGCCTTCCTCCGTCAGCGGAATCTGCTCCGTGTCCCGCAACTCCCGGTCCGCCTCGTATTCCACGACCGCCGGCTTCCCGTTGACGCTCGCCGCAAACATCCCGCGCAGCGGATCCGGCTCCGAAACTCGCCGATGCACCCGCTTGATCACCGGCGGCGCCGTCTCCGAACGCGCTAACTCCTCTTTCAGATCCTTGATCTCCCTGGCCTTGTACGCCCGCTCCGGTTCGATCCCTTCCAGCCGCAGCGGACGATCCACCGTCACCTTCAAGTAACCGAATGCCTCGTTCGGAAAGATCTTCGACTCCTCGGTTTCCTCGAAGGCCTCGAATACCTCGCAGATCCGCTGAATGTCCCCGCCCGATAGCTCGCAGTTCTTGCTGCCCAGGTTCTTCCGCAGCGGCTCGAACCACTGCGTGGCGTCGATCAGCTGCACCTTGCCCCGCCGGTGCCCCGCTTTCCGGTTGCTCAGCACCCAGATGTAGGTGGCGATGCCGGTGTTGTAGAACATGTTCAGCGGCAGCGCCACGATGGCCTCCAGCCAGTCGTTCTCGATGATCCAGCGCCGGATGTTGCTCTCGCCTTGCCCCGCGTCGCCGGTGAATAGCGAGCTTCCGTTGTGCACCTCCGCGATCCGGCTCCCCATCGCCGTGTCCTGCTTCATCTTGCTCAGCATGTTCGCCAGGAACAGCATCTGCCCGTCGCTGGACCGCGTCACCAGCGAGTAGTCCGGGTCGTCGGCGTGCTCCACGATGAACCGCATGTCCACCAGCCCCGACTTCCCGCCCATCCGCTCCAGGTCGGTTTTCCAACTCTTCCCGTACGGCGGATTGGACAGCATGAAGTCGAACTCGTGGGCCGGGAAGCCGTCATTGGATAGCGTGGACCCATGTCGGATGTTGTCCGCCTCCACCCCCTCGCCCTTCAGGATCAGGTCGGCCTTGCAAATCGCATACGTCTCCGGCGTTGATTCCTGTCCGTACAAGTGAACCGACACATCCTTGCCATGCTCGCTCGCTAGCTGCGTCAACGTCTCATCCGCCACCGTCAGCATCCCGCCAGTGCCGCAGGCCCCGTCGTACACTAGGTACGTTCCCGACTTGACCTGCTCGGCGACCGGCAGGAACACCAGCCGCGCCATCAGTTGCACCACGTCGCGTGGTGTGAAGTGCTCCCCCGCCTCCTCGTTGTTCTCCTCGTTGAATCGCCGGATCAGCTCCTCGAAGACCGTCCCCATCCCGTGGTTGTCCAATCCCTCCAGCCGCACCGATCCGTCCCCGTTCAGCACCGGTCGCGGGCTCAGGTTGATCGACGGGTCTAGGAACTTCTCCAGCAGGAATCCGAGCGCGTCGGCGTCCATCAGTGTCGGGATCTGGTTCCGGAACTTGAACTTGTCCAGGACCTCCTGGACGTTCGGCGAAAAGCCGTCCAGGTACGACTCGAAGTCCGTGCGCAGCTGCTGTTGCTTTCCCTTGGACAGAAGGTCGCGTAGTCGGAAGGGCGAAGCGTTGTAGAAGGCTTGGCCGGAAGCCTGTCGCAGGGCTCCCTCCTGGTTCACCACGCCCTGGTCGTCCAGGTGGTCCTTCATCCGCAGCACGGCGTCCTTCGTCGGCTCCAGCACTGCGTCCAGCCGTCGGATCACCGTCATCGGCAGGATCACGTCCTCGTACTTCCCCCTCTTGAAGACGTCCCGCAGCACGTCGTCCGCGATCCCCCAGATAAACCCGCTCACATTCAACGCACTAACCGCCACCATCCGCCCTCCAACATCCGCCCCACCCCCAACCGCCCCAACATCCTACGCCCCTGCCACCCCCGTCATCCCGTCGTCCACGGCTCTTCCTTGCTTAGGGGCGGCGTCTCTGACCCGCCCGTCTTCTCCGTTCCGCACGTAGAGGCCGGTTCCCAGTCGGCCTCTACCGCTCGCGGTCTGGCGCCCCCGTCATCCCGGCGTCCCCGGGGAGCCTGCCCTGAGCCTGTCGAATGGGGGCCCCAGCTGCAACCAAGACGTCATCCCCGCGAAGGCGGGGACCCAGCACCCCGATCAGTCCCAGCGCATCCAGGCCACCCCTGGCAATCCAACCTAGCCAAAACCGCCCACTCCAACTCTCACTTCTCTTCCCTCTCCCCTCTGCCCTTCCTGGCCCCTCTCACCTCTTCCCTTCCCAAACTGCTACCCCGCCCCCTCCGGATCGTGATAAAACCGCTCCGCCGTCACCACCGCCTGCCAGTCCTCAGGTCGGAACGCCAGCTGGCCCGCCCGTCGCGCCGCCTGCACCAGTTCGCCGACGTGATGCAGCGCCGCCAGCTTGCGGTCGTGATTGCGATCGCGGTCGGCTCGTAAATCGTCCAATTCGCGGCTTGTCGCCATGTCCAGTCCTTTCAGAATCCAGTCGGCATATCGGTAGCCCTCGTCCCGGAACTTCCCGCGCGAGGCCCGCCCCGTGTTGTAGTCCGCCAGCGCCTCCCGGTAATCCCCGCCCCGCTGGGCGATGTGCGACGCCATCAGGTTCGCGGCGTACTCCAGCGACGCGAACGGATCGAACGTCCGCCCCCGCATCGAGGGATGCCGGCGCGGAATAATCTGCGCAATCCCCTCCGCCCCCGCCCGGCTCACCGCCGTCGGGTTCCAGCCCGACTCAATCTCGATCTGCCGCCGGAACACCTGCGTGTCGTACCCCACCGCCCGCGCATAGCCGTCCGCGAACAGCTCCAGCGGATTCACCCGCTCGCCGCTCACTCGAAACGTCTCCGGATCGATCCGCCCGCCCGGCGTCGCGTCCAGGTGCAGGTGATGCCCCGTGCTATTCCCCGTCGAATCGCATAACCCCAGCGTCTCCCCCGGCTCCACCGAGTCGCCCACCGCCAGGTTCGGAGGCTCGTCAAAGTGCAGAAACCGCCACAGCACCCCCTCCGCATCCCGCAACGCCACCGAGTTCCCGTACGGAAACCCATCCCGTACCGTCGGATCCCGCGTACTCGCCCGCTCCGTCGTCCACACCGCCTCCACCACCCCCGCCGCCGGCGCCTTCACCGGCCGCCGATACACCGACGCGCTCCGCAGCGTCAGGTCCAGGCCCCCGTGCCGGTAGCTGCCGCGGTCCACGCCGAAGACCGAGGTGACCCGGATCGTGCCGTCCAGCGGCGGCGTCAGCGCTTGCGGCACGGGCGCGGTCTCGGGTGTCGGCGCCGCACGCCCCATCGGCAACGCCATCGCCGTCACCAGGTCGTGCTCGAGCTCAGCGTGAGCCGCCGGCGCGAAGTCATGCCAGTGGCCGCCGCGTTCCTGGCCCACGAACCAACACAGCGCCTGTACTTGAGGTAGGGCCTCGGCCACCACGGAGGCCGCGTCCTGCAGCCAGCCCGCGTGATAGTTGACCGCGGGCCGGTGCGGCGGGTCCGTACCGCGCGCCGCCGTGTTGAATTCGGTAACCCAGACGGGCAGCTGATCCAGGCCAAGCGCGGCGTGATTTTCGGCCCAGGTCTCCGCTACGTTCAGCCCGAAACGCCAGCCCTCCTCGTGGCGGGTCTGCATGTCGTCAGCCACGGAGAGGCGCGGATTGCCGTACACATGCACGCTCAGCACATCGGGCGGCCCTGCAATGCGCTTCCACGCATCCAGCAGCGCGTAGTCCAGATCGGCCCAGGGCGAGCCTTCCGGCGATTGCCCGGCCGTGGCGCGCAATCGGCTGGGGTGGAACGTCGCCACCGGAATGCTGGCCAGCCGCGCCTCAGGCAGCGCCTGCTGGCACTGCGCGATGAAGGCCCGCAACGCACCCTCAACCAGGCGCCAGCGCCGCGCGCCCTCCAGCTGCGGCTCATTGCCCGGTTGCAGAATCAGCCGCCCGCCCAGGTGACGCAGCCGGCGCAGCTCCCGGAGAGCGGCGTCATAGGCCGTGCGCTCGGCGTCCGTCCGTGCATACGCCTGCCCCGGCCGCCAGTCCACCCGCAGCAGGACCTCGCTCGCCGGATGCCGGGCCGCCAGCGCCTCGATCCGCGGCATGGCCTGGCTCGGGTGGTGCGGATCATCCGGGGCTACGCCCTCCAGGTAAGCCAACTCCACGAACGGGGTGCCGTCGGGATACTGCCGCTCGGGGTCCGGCCAATGCAGCCCAACCCGCATCATCGCGGCGCCACCCTCAACGCCGCGCCCACCACGCCGGGCAGCCCGGCGCCGCCCACCGTCCGGATCGGCCGCAACTCCGCGAGAAACTCCGCCTTGGTGACATTCGACGCACGGCCGCGGGCTTCCAGCGCCTTCAGGTCCCCGTGCGGTGGCGCCACGTCAATCCCGCCATGGCCGGAACCGCCGCGGTCGACGCCAATAACGCTTGGGACGTGGACAGTCCCGTCAAGCGATGGAATGAGCATGTGGTCTCCTTTGGCCTCGTCGGATTCCGGCCCTCGCCGCCCTGCCGAAGTCCCGAGCGTTGCCGTCTTGTGTACACCTACTGTACACTCATAGCTGACGGATCGCAAACCTTCGGACATTCCACCAATGCCCAGCCTCGCCCGCCGCCTGCTGCTCCTGCTATCCCGCGTCCTCGCCGGCGTCTTCGGCCTCGCTCGCCTCAAACTCCCCACCGCCGCAGCCGCCCCACGCCGCACGACGCCCGGCCCTTCCCACACCCTCCTCAGGCCCTCGCATCCCGCGCGTCCCGTCCCAAACTGGTCCTCGCCACTCGCCCCGTGGGAGCGCGCTCACACCGCCCAAACAACCTGCTTCTCAGGCGCCCCAAAGCACCCCGCCGCGCCTCAAGAGTTTTTTGGAAAAAACTCTTACCGCGCACGCGAGGCCCCAATCCACCCCTCCCCAGCGCCTACACTCACACCCCACACGGACCCCGACGCACCCGGTGGAGACTTCAGCCACATGAACCTCGTCGGCTACACCAACCGCCTCACCGCCGCCCCCGGCGACACCGTCCGCTTCATGGTCAGCAGCCACCACCCCCGCTTCCGCGCCGACCTCGTCCGCCTCATCCACGGCGACGAATCCCCCGCCGGCCCCGGCTTCAGGGAGCGCGAAGTCCCCTCCGCCATCAACGGCCACTATCCCGGCCGCCCCAAACCCATCCACAGCGGCTCCTACGTCCACGTCCCCGCCCACCCCGCCCTCAACGCCCTCACCAGCTTCACCCTCACCGCCTGGATCTACCCCACCACCCCCGCCAACGGCCTCCAGGGCCTCATCACCCGCTGGACAGGCGACCTGGGCTTCGCCCTCGTCATCGGACCCGCTGGCGACCTCGCCCTCCACCTCGCCAACGGCCGCAACCCTCCCGTCCACGTCGCCACCGGCGCCCCTCTCACCGAGCGCGTCTGGACCTTCGTCGGCGCCAGCTACCACGCCCCCACCGGCCGCGTCATCCTCATCCAGCAACCCCTCCGCCGCTGGCCCGTCGCCCCCGACCAGGCCCTCGTCACCCGCGACACCCCCGCCGCCAACATCCAGCCCCCCGCCCACGCCCCGCTCCTCTTCGCCGCCCTCACCGCCGGCCCACCCAACCGCACCGGCCCCATCGCCGCCCCCTACAACGGCAAACTCGACGCCCCCCACCTCCACAACCGCGCCCTCTCCACCGCCGAACTCACCGTCCTCGCCGACCACACCCCCGTTCGTGGTGAGCCGGCCCGCAGTCTTTCGGAGGGCCGAGTCGAACCACAATCGGTTGGCGATGGTCTACTAGCCGCCTGGGACTTCAGCCTCGACATTGGCAGCACCCGCGTCACCGACACCGGCCCCCACAGCCTCCACGGCCAGACCGTCAACATGCCCACCCGCGGCGTCACCGGCCGCAACTTCACCGGCGCCGAAACCAACTTCAACCGCGCCCCCCACGAATACGGCGCCATCCATTTCCACGACGACGATGTGGAGGACGTGGCCTGGGAATCCGACTTCCAGCTAACCATCCCGCCCGACCTCCCCAGCGGCGTCTACGCCGCCCGCCTCCGCGCCGGCGACGACGAGGACTACCTCCCCTTCTGCGTCCGCCCGCCCCGCGGCGCCGCCACCTCCCGCATCGCCGTGCTCATGCCCACCCTCACCTACGTCGTCTACGCCAACTTCCGCGATATCGACGGCGGCTTCTGGGACAAGGAACGCGTCCCCAACGCCGATCCCGCACTGCACGAAACCGAATTCGCTTATATCCGAGCCAACGGCCTTCCCGGCCTCTACGAGCGCCACTCCGACGGATCGGGCACCACTCACGTCTCCCACCTTCGCCCGATCCTCAACATGCGCCCCAAGTTCCGTTACCGCGTCTGGGCCGCTCCCTCCCGTTTCCCCGCCGATCTTTACCTCATCGACTGGCTCGAATCCACCGGCAACCAGGTCGACGTCATCACCGACCATGACCTGCACGCCGAGGGCGTAGACCTGCTGGCCCCCTACAACGTCGTCCTCACCGGCTCCCACCCCGAATACTGGACCACCGACATGCTCACCGGCATGCGCGCCTACCTCGACCAGGGCGGTCGCCTGATGTACCTCGGCGGCAACGGCTTCTTCGGCGTCACCACCATCGACCCCAAGCGCCCCCACATCGCCGAGGTCCGTCGCTGGGGCACCAGCTGGCCCTTCGAAATGCCGCCCGCCGAACGCGTCCACAGCACCACCGGCGAGCCCGGCGGCACCTGGCGCAACCGAGGCGTGCCGCCGAACGGACTCGTCGGCATCGGCTCTTGCGCCGCGGGTTTTGACCAGGGCGCCCCCTACGCCCGCCAGCCCGACAGCTTCGACCCCCGCGCCGCCTTCGTCTTCGAGGGCATCGGAGACAACGAACTCATCGGCGACTGCCCCTCCCTCGTCGTCCGCCACGGCGCCGCCGGCTACGAGATGGACCGCCTCGACTTCAGCCTTGGCACCCCGCCGCATGCCCTCCTACTGGCCTCGTCCGTCGGCCACTCCGAGCGTTACGCGTCCTTCATTGACGAGCGCCTTGAGTTCACCCAGGGCAAGGACGGCATGGCCACCGACGCTCCTCCTCCGCCCAACGGCCCACACGCCTTCGTCCGGGCCGACATGGTCTACTTCGAAACCCCCAACAACGGCGCCGTCTTCTCCGTCGGCTCCATTGCCTGGCGCGGCTGCCTCTCCCATAACAACTACGACAACACCATCTCCCGCGTCACAGCCAACGTCCTCCGCCGCTTCGCCGCCGACCAATGACCCGGTCAACCCTCTACAACGGCATCCAACAACCCGCCGAGTGGCCGCCACGCACCATCGAGCCCGGCGGCGACCCACTCCCGGTTCCCTACCTGGCGAATCCCCCTCGTGTCATCCCCATCGACATCGGCCGCCAGCTATTCGTCGACGACTTCCTGATCGAACACACCACGCTCCGCCGCATCTACCACGCCGCAAAGGTCCACGAAGCCGCGCCGGTGCTGTCTCCCGAAACCAACCTCGAACGCAACCGCGACCACTGCCCCGTTGCCTCGCCGTTCAACGACGGCGCCTGGTACGACCCGGCCGATGGCACGTTCAAGCTCTGGTACCACGCCGGCTGGTTCGACGGCACGGCCCTGGCCATCAGCAGCGACGGGCTCAACTGGGAGCGACCGGACCTGGACGTGGTTCCGGGAACCAACGCCGTGATTGCCCATCCGCCTGATTGGCGGCGTGACGGCGCGCTGGTCTGGCTCGACGCCGACGCCGAACCGGCGGAGCGCTTCAAGATGTTCATCTTCTGGCGCCATCCCGCACGTCACGAAGGCCTGATCTACACCTCGGCCGACGGCATCCACTGGAATGAGCGCGGCTCCACCTCCCAGTGCGGCGACAACTCCAGCTTCTTCTACAACCCGTTCCGCCAGCGATTCGTATTCAGCATCCGCCTGAGCTGGGACCGCCGCGCGCGTCTGTACTTCGAGCACCCGGACTTTGTCCAGGCAGCCCGCTGGGAACGCGAGCAGCCGGTCCGCTGGGCTCGCGCCGACCGGCTGGACCGTCCCGATTCCTTCCTCGGACTGCGCCCCCAGCTATACGACGTAACTGCCGTCGCCTACGAGAGCATCATGCTCGGCGCGTTCGCAATCTTTCACGGGCCCGAGAACCCCGATGCCGCCAGCATCAGCCGCCCCAAGATCAACGACCTGCAACTCGCCTACAGCCGCGATGGCTTCCACTGGCACCGGCCGCATCGCCAGGCCTTCATCGGCGCCAGCCGCCGCTGGGGCGACTGGAACTACGGCTACATCCACGCCGCCGGCGGCCTCTGCCTGGTGGTCGGCGACGAACTCTGGTTCTACTACGGCGCCTTTTCGGGCCAGGGCTCGGTGTTGAAACCTGGCGAGTTCGGCGGCGACTACGAGCAGGACAACGCCATGTACGCCGGCGGCCACACCGGCCTGGCCACGCTCCGTCGTGATGGCTTCGCGTCAATGCAGGCCGACAGCCGCGGCGGCGTGCTGGCCACCCGGCTGGTCACGTTTAGCGGCTCCCACCTGTTCGTCAACCTGAACGCCCAACAAGGCGAGTTGCGCGTGGAAGTCCTGGACGAGCGCGGCGATGTCATCCCCCCGTTCTCGCTCGCCAACTGCCGTCCGCTCACCCTCGACGCCACCCGCACTCGCGTGAACTGGAACGGTGCCAACGACCTCGCGTCAATCACTGGCCGTCCGGTCCAATTCCGCTTCCACCTGCGCAACGGCCACCTCTACGCACTCTGGGTCAGCGCCTCCCCCTCAGGCGCCAGCAACGGCTACCTCGCCGGCGGCGGCCCCGGCCTCTCCGGACCCGTCGATGTCTAGCCAGCCGCCCCCTGACTACGCATCTCGTCAAGTAACCGCCTGCCATAAGTTAAGCGTCGTCGCCCCGGTCGCCGTCTCCGGTTGCCGGTCCGCCCGAGACGAAGGGATCGAATAGTGGCCCGAGAGTTCGATCGAACCGATGAACGACACGCGGTCCCCATGCCGCCGCCACTGGACTTCCCCGAGCACGGCAGTCCTGAAGCCGATGTGCTGGCCGAGGTCGAGGCGCGAATGTCGAAGGACCCGTACCCCGTCGAACGAAACTTCGGCGTCAGTTACGTCGGTCCGCCCCACGACATCACGGAGAGCATTCGCCCCCTGGCCGCCGGTTCCTTCTTCGTCGAGTGGGCCCGCGACATGAACCCGGGCGCCGACCTCTTCGAGAAGGAAGCCGTGCGCATGCTCGGCTCCCTGCTTGGCCATCGCGAAGCCGTCGGCTTCATCACCAGTGGCGGCACCGAGTCGAACCTCCTGGCCCTACGCCTAGCCAGAAACATCGGGGCAAAGTCGGAACCCGAAGTCGTGCTGCCAACAACAGCCCACTACAGCTTCAGACTGGGCGCCGAGTTGCTTGGCCTGCGGCTCCGCGAAGTCGACGTGGACGACGCCATGCGCCCCGACATGCGCCAGGTCGAGCGACTGCTCAACGCCAACACCGTGGCTCTGGTCTGTTCCGCGCCCGAGGGCAACTACGGTCAACTCGACCCGGTCGAGGAATTCGCCGACCTGGCGCAACGCAAGGGCCTGTACCTGCACGTCGACGCCGCATTCGGTGGCTTCGCCCTACCGTTCCTTCGTGAGCTCGGCTACCCAATTCCCCCATTCGACTTCAGCCTCCCGGGCGTGTCTTCGATGATGACCGACGGCCACAAGCTGGGCCTGCTACCAGTGGCCACCGGTTTCTTCCTCATCCGCGACGAGGCCATGCTTGACGCAATCCCTGCCGAGTTCACCGGCATCCACACCATCACCGCCACCAAACCCGGCGATCACGCCGTCGCCGCCTGGTCCGTCATGCGCCGCCTCGGCCGCGAGGGCTACTGTGAGTCGGCCCGCCGCCTCATGGAAGTCGTTGACATCATCAGCAAGGGCATCGAGGACATCGACGGCCTCCGCCTGCTCGTCCGCCCTCTGCTCGCCGTCGTCAACTTCACCTCCGATCGCGACGACGTGGAACGTATCTACCTGGAACTGCGCCGCCGCGGTTGGGGCGCAACCTACGGCCACGACGGCGCCCAGGGCCGCATCCGTCTCTCCATCCACCCCCACCGCGACATCGAACACGCCCACGGCTGGCTCGCCGCCCTCCGAGAATCCGTCCAGGCCGTGCGCTCTGGACCTTAAACGCCAACGGGGCGTCCACGACTGTCTCGTGGACGCCCCGCGGCGAGAACCGTCAGCTAGCGGCTATAGCCCGATGGCGAGGCCGGCGGCGCTTGCGCCCGCGCCTGCTCCGCCATGTGCTCCAGCATGAACCTGAAGTCCTGGTAGGCGCCCAGTCCACCCAGGCTGCTGTTCAGCGACCGCAGCCGATCCTCCAGCTCGGTCAGATCGCGCGAGATCTCGGCGACATATTCGCCGTCGTACAGCCCGCCGTATCGATCAGCCGACAGCGCCACAATCGCGCCCAGCTGCAACAGCGGATCACCCGTGGCGTTGAGGCTGCTGTCCAGCCGCCCGCGCACCTCGGAGCGCTGCGACCGCGACTGCCCTGTCTCCGCCACCACCCAGCGCAACTCGACGTTGGCCAGCGTCACGTCCTGCCCGGCCCGGGCCAGCGCTCGGTCGTGCAGCTCGATCTCATAGAACACGGTCGTCGCCGCGCCCGACGGAATCTCCGCAAACTCCTTGCGGTCCTCCGCGAAGCTCTGGTCCGAGGTCACCCGGTTCTCGTACCCGATGATCCGCCACGACTTCACCAGATCCGGGTCCCAGGTCACCTGCGCCCGAGTCTGGTCCGCGAACGGCGTCGACAACGCCAGCCAGTTGTCCCGGCTGAAGGTCGACCGCGCCTGGCCGGTGTCGTCCAGGTAGCGGTACCAGCCGTTACCGTGCTGCGCCAATTGCTCCAACAACACGTCGTTGTAGTTGTTGATGCCGACCCCGATGGTGATCAGCCGCAGCGGGTTCAGCGCGTTCCGGTCGTAGGCGGACTCGAGGATGGCGAACGGGTTGGTGGCGTCCACGTTGGCCACGCCGTCCGACATGAGGATGACGTAGTTGTAGGCCTCGGGACGCTCCCGGCGAATCCGATCCGCCAAGCGCACGCCCTGGTTCAGCCCGGCCTGCACGTTGGTGCTGCCATGCGGCGCCAGGCGCTGGATCGACCGCTGCACCGCCGAAGCATCCGGCGAGGTGTGCTCCACTGTGAGGTCGTGGATCACGCCCTCGGTGAAGTGCACCACGGCGAGCCGGTCCTGCGGCCGCAGACTCTGCCGAATGGCGTCCGCCGCCGCCCGCGCGATGTCCACGCGGTTGCCGTCACCCATCGACCCTGACGCGTCCAGCACCAGCGTGACGTTGAGCGGGCGGTCGTCCGGCACCTCGGCCGCCTGGAAGCCGATGCGCACCAGGTGCTTGCTGCCATCCAGCGGGTGCATCGCCACGTCGCTGGTGACCGCAAAGCCCCAGTCGTCGGCGGGCTGTTCGTACTGGTAGTCGAAGGCGTTGATCCACTCTTCGGCTCGCACCGAGTCAGGCTCGATGTCGTAGCCCTCTTGCAACCACGACAGCGCCAGCTGGTAGGAGGTCCGGTCGGTGTCCAAGCTGAACGTCGAGACCGCGTCCTCGGCCGTCGCGACGAAGGGTTGCCGTCGATAGTCCTGGAAGGTCGTGGCCGGAGGCCGCGCCGACGCAGGCGTTGCGACCCTTTGCGACGCGGCTGCCTGCGGAGCAACCGTCGCGGCTGCAGGCGGCGGCGCATGCGCCTCGACTTGAACAACCTTCTCCACAACCTTCTCAACGACGACTTCGCGCGTAACAATCTTCTCGACCGTTACAGGCGCCTGCGTCGCCGGAGCGGCTGGTGCCGCCTGCATCATCGGCGGGGCTTCCCGCTGAGGTGCAGCCTGTGCCGCAGGCGGCGGCGTCATTGAACGCGCAGGCATCGCCGGAGACGCGGCCACGGCTGGCGCCGCCGCAGCTGGCGCCGCCGCGTATGACTCCGATACGCCAAACTCATCCTGAGTAGCCCGCGAGGCCAGGAAGACCGCCGAGGCAGCCACGGCCACGGCGCCGCCGGTGGCCATTACCGGGAACCAGTGCTGCTTCAGTGCGCCCAGAATCCTGCGACGCACCTGCGTCACGGGATGCCGCGTCGGCTGCAAGTCCATGCGCCCTTCGATGGACGCCCACAGGTTGTCCGGCGCCCGCAACTCCTCCGCTTCCGTCGCGAAGTGCTCGCGCAGCGCGTGTTCCATCTCCTGATCCGATCCGTAGTTACTGGCCATGGCTGTACGCCTCTCGGGCACCGCCCGATGCAAGGTGCTCCCGGAGCTGGCCCAGGGCTCGACTGAGCCGCGACTTGACCGTGCCCTCCCGCACGCCAATGGCTTCGGCCAGCTCGGGAACCGTCAGGTCCGCGAAATACCGCAGCACGACCACCTGCCGGTGATCTGCACTCAGCCCACCCAGTGCCTCCCGGATCTCCTCGCGGTCGAGGTTGGCCTCCACCGTCTCCCCGGGACTGGGGCGGTCGTCTGCGTGGCTGTAGGTCTCCAGCGGTACCGTGTCGATGGCGCGCCGTCGGCGCTGCGACACCACCGCGTTCACCAAAATGCGGACGAGCCAGGGCTTGACCGGCCGTCCGCTCTGGAAGCCCGAAATGCCCCGCCAGGCGGCGAGGAGGGCCTCTTGCACCTGCTCTTCGGCTAGCGCGCGGTCCCCCGTCATCAGGACCGCCGTGCCAAACAGCACGTCCTTATGGCGTTCCACCAAATGACGGAACGCCTCGTGCTCGCCGTTCTGACAGCGCAGCACAGCTTGTTCATCGGTCATAAGCCGCCCTCATGATCCAATCTCCTGGTGCCGTCCACTAATAACTACGCGCGGTACAGGCAGACCGTTCCATTGGATCGACAAAAGAGAGTGTCGCGCCTTTGGCCCGGCTTCAATCGAGGGGGCGTGTGTCGATGCTCAACAGCTCACAGTTGACTTGCCGGGCACCAGGGCGAGGACTCACCCCGCGGGAAGGATCGTGGCTTTCACACACTCCATCGCCATCGCGCTGCTAATGGCTGCGGCTACGCCGGCCTCTGACAACGGAAACGTACGTTGCATGAGCGACCAGTCGTAGTGGTCCTGGACTGCATGCAGGTTGGCCATCGCCTGCGCCACTTCATCGGGTGTGAAAGCCCAACTCGCCAGCACCTGCACTTCCTTTATGCAGATACGATGCCAGTTGGTATCGATGCTGCCCGCATCGGTGAATTGGCCCATTTCCACAAAGGTCCCGCCGTCGCGCAGCATCTCGATCCCCTCAGGACCCGCCTGCGGCGCGCCGCTGCAATCCACCACGAGATCGGCCCCAAAACCGTCCACCGCATCGCGAGCAGCGGTTATCCGTGCATCTGTGGTCTGATGCTCGTCAATCGAAACCGTGGCATCGGCACCAAAGGCCCTGCAGAGGGCCAAGCGCGGCTCTTCGGGCGCACCGACCATGACCACCCTCCCGGCGGCGCGCTGCCTGGCCGCAATCAGGGCGAGGACACCTATGGGGCCCGACCCCTGAATGACGACCGAATCGCCGGCCTTGAAGCCCTCAAGCCCAAGCGATGACGCCCGATTGAAGGCGCGCGTCACTGAGGCGAAAGGCTCGACCAATGTCCCGACCATGCTGGGCATGTCGTTTGGAAGTCGAAAGACCTTGGTTGCGGGGAATGCTTCAAGATCGAG
Source organism: Chloroflexota bacterium (assembly GCA_022821645.1). GTDB lineage: Bacteria > Chloroflexota > UBA11872 > UBA11872 > UBA11872 > UBA11872. The sequence goes on along the minus strand of JAJEDE010000025.1, from coordinate 99,659 downwards.
AAAGACCATTTCGGCCCAACCACCCCAGAGATGCGGTGGCCGCTGGAACCCGATCTTGCGTCCGTAATACGTGGGATTCAGACATCGGTTCGCCCTCGCTGGGTGGTGGACACAGAAATAGCATGTTCCACAGGCCATCAGCGGCGGAATCATCACCCGGTCGCCCTGATACAGCGGACGATCCATATAGTCGCTGACCAGTCCCGGACCGATCTCGTCCACGACGCCAGCCAGTTCATGGCCAAGCGTGAGCGGCCAAGGCAATTCACCAGGCCAGTGGCCGCGCAGGATGTGCAGGTCGGTTCCGCACACCCCACAGGCGTCGATCCGGATGAGAGCGCCGCGATCCGGCACCGATGGCCGCGGCACCGTTCGCAAGACCGGAGGCAATCCTGGTCCGTCAAAGGTTGTGACCCGTACCGAGGTGTCGTTAGCCACGTTAGAACTCAATGCGACGTGCCGACCATAGACCACTCACTAAGGCTGATCGGTCCAATCAAACAGCACGCCGAGCCATCCCTCCGGCCCGCGCGCGATCATCTCGTAAATCTCCGGCGCCTGCGTGTAGGGGACGTCATGGGATACGAGATGGTCCACGTCCAACTCACCCCGTTCGATTAAGTCGAAGACGTAGGCTCGATTAGCTGGGCGCGTCCACTGGAAGCGGTGGTACGGTACCGGCGGATAGTCGAGCGAATAGTTGCCGAGGATGTCCAACTCGTGCCGCAGCACCTCGGGCTGAAGAGCTATTTCCACGGTGCCCGGGGGGCTGCCTGACAAACAGACGGTGGCGCCACGCGCCGCTGCCTTGAGGCAGTCCGCAAAGACAGCGGGGTTTCGCGCGACCATAAAGACGACACGGGCGCCTCCGCCGGTCAGATCGTGAACGGCTTGAACCGCATCTTCGCGCGACGCGTTTATCGTATGCGTTGCACCGTTCCGCCGACTGTGCTCGAGACGCTCGTCCAGCAGATCGACTGCGATCACGGGGTAGGCGCCGGCGCGCGCAGCGAAGTAAGTCGTTAACTGACCGACCAAGCCCTGTGCGAATACCGCCACGGACTCACCCAGGTACGGCTTGGCGCGACGCACCCCGTGTACCGCAACGTCTCCCAATACGGCAAACGTCGCCTGTGCATCCGTTATGCCATCGGGAATACGACCGGCATAGCCGCTCCAGCTCGTGACGCTTCCAACATCGACAAGGTCAGCGCCCTGGTGGGGCGAAATGATCAATACACGCTCGCCCGGCGCGTAGTCGCTGACGTCCGTTCCGGTCTCCTCAACAACGCCGACCGCCGTATAGCCGACTGATCCGTCACCCGACCGTGACATCTCGTAAGCGTTGCGTTCAGATCCGGCACTGATCTGCGTTTTGCGAATGCGGACCAGGATTTCACTGGGTCCTGGATCAGCAAGTTGGATCGAACTGAGCGCAGCCTTCCCGGTCGGCGTAAACACGATTCTGGGAGCGTTTCGCATTTCCGACGCTTCCCGCTGATCTATAGGCCCGCCAGAGAAATGCGGGCCGGACTAGGGCGGGCATTCTACTGGCGTGGTCGCCCCGCGACTAAACCCGAAGGGTGTAGGGCAGACCCTTGACTAGTGGAACACTGGCAGGGGTGCGAATGTCACAGATGTGCCCGATCACGGCTCTAGAGCCGAAGCATTGGACCAGATCCGCGTCATCGCCCAGGAAACCAGCCTCTGCCGATTCCGCCGAATTCGGACGTCCGTTAGATCAGAGATTTCGAGACGCTCAGTATCGATTTGACCAAGTCGTATCAAGCGAGCTGGCTTCGACTCGTCCACGCAGCGAACGCAACCTCAGAGCCGCCCGCTAGTTCGCAGTCGCAGCCTGCCGCGATCTACACCGTGACGCCTGTAGCCTTCACGAGCCCCTTCATGCACATCAGGGCAACCGCTTTCCCTTGTTCTAGTCGGTCAGAGTGGTCCACCGTCCCCGGTATGTGGTCGTAGAAGGACGGACCTTCGCACACGACTTCCCGAACTTCGAGCAGTGCCAGCAGAGTGTCGACCCGACCACGGGCTGACCGAGAGGCCCGGAGACTCGGTCTAGCCCTCCTCGGGAAGCAACACCACCCGCACGTAGCGGTCCTCGGTCAGGTAGCGCTGGGCCGCTGCGACGACGTCTTCTAGAGTCAGAGCATCCAGGCGGTCTTCAAAGTCAGTGATGCCGTAAAAGTCCAGATCCCGCTGAACCGCAGACTGAATTTGACCCAGCCAGAAGCCGTTTTCCCGCAACTGCTCTTCTCTGGGGTTGCGTAAGAGTTCTTTCACCGTATCCAGGTACTCCTGCTCACCTCCGTCCCGGAGCCAGGCCAATTCCTCGAACACTTCCATCAAGAGCTCGTCCGCACGCGCGGGATCGCTGCCGAAGCCGATGGATATTCGGTACTCGGTGTCCGGCAGCAGACTTGCGCGAGCGCTCGCGCCGACGCTATAGGTGCCGCCCAACTGCTCACGCAATCGCTCGCGCAGACGGGTCGTGAGCATTTCCGCCATCACCGTTAGTGACAGCGCCTCGTGGCGGCTCCACTCCAGATCTCCCGCAAAGTACACGCGTGTCCGGCTGCGCGGTTCGATGCCGATGTGTACCGCGTGGTCTTCCAGCGCCGTCGGCGGATCTATCCCAACGTCCTTCCAATGCTCCACGCGTCCCGTGGCCGGCAGGCTTGCCAGGTAGGTTTCGGTCAGGTACCGCAGGCTTTCCCATTCAAACGCGCCCACAAACACGAACGTCGCATCGCCCAGGTCCGCAAAACGGTCCGCGTACACCGCTTCGGCGCGCTCGATGCTGAGTTCGTCCACCAGTTCAAGCGTTAGCGGTCGCCTGCGGAAGTGGTTCTGGCTCAGCACCGAGTTCACGGTGTCGGAGAACACGGCATCCGGCTGGTCGGCGCGCGTTTCGGCCAGCGTCCGCAGGCTCCTCTCATACGTCGAGAAGTAGACCGGATCCAGCCTCGGCGCCGTCGCGTACAGGGTTACCAGCTGAAACAGCGTTTCAATGTCCTCCGGCGATGACTGGCCCCGAAAGCCCTCGAACAGTTCCCCGATGAACGGAGATACCGAAACCCGTTTGCCGGCCAGCAGCTTGTCCAGGGCAACGTTGTCGTGCTCACCGACCCCACTGCCGGCAATCAGCTGATCGGCATACAAGGCGGACACGTGGTCGGCGTCGTCCACCAGGGAGTGCCCTCCCGGGCTGAAGGCCCCAAACACAATCTCGTCGTTCTTGAAGTCGGTCCGCTTGGCGATCACCGTGATTCCGTTGGACAGAGTCCACCTGACCGCGTCAATGGACTCAATCTGCTCTTCATCGACGATGGCGCCTGGCGCAGGCAACTCCGCGAGTAGCGGGACATCGGCAAATTCGTCGGCGTAAGGCTCGACAGCCAGTGAGTCGGCCACCGCGAGTTGCGCCTGCAACACCGAGGCCAACTCGTCGTCGTTCAACTCCTCGCCTCCTTCGGGACGCATGACCAGGAGTACCGTATTGCCTGGTTCTGCCCAGCTGGCGGCGACCTCATGCACGTCCGTCAGCGAGATTTCGGGAAGCATCGCCTGGTACAACTCCCACTCAGCCTCAATGCCGGGTGCCGGGATACCGTTGAGAAAGTGGTCCGCGTATTCCTGGGCAAAGTCGGCCGACTCTCGCTGTTCTCGTTCCTTATATATCCGTTCGATAGCACTCAGCAGATTCGTTTTTTCTCGAGCCAGCTCACTTTCCGTGAATCCGTGTTGTCGAGCGCGCTGCGTTTCCTCCAGCACGGCCGCGAAGCCGGGCTGGACCCCGTCCTGCTCCACCCAGGCGCCGAACTGCACGAGGTCTATTGGGTCGACAAAACGACCCCTCGAGCCCCCGGCCCAAAGGTAGGGCGGGTCTTCGACCTGTCCACGCTCAAATAGCCGTGCGTTCAGCATCATGAACGCAAGCCGATCCACGATGATTCGCCGCAGGGCGGCCTCGTCCTGACCGGACTCGGGGGGCAGCTTTCGCAGCAGGAACAACTGGGTGCCCGGCGCCTCGGGATCGCTGAATACATTGACCCGGGGTTCTGAATGCTCGGGGAGGTCGAATCGCGGCCGAGTGCTTGGCTCCGCCGCGGCGGCCCTCGTTTGGCCGGCTTTGCCCTCTGGGGGCGGTGCAAAGTGCTGGCGGATTTTGGCTTCGATTTCCTCGGTGTCGATGTCGCCGACGGCGATGACGGCCATCAGGTCAGGTCGGTACCAGCGCTCATAGAACCCGCGCAGGCGCTCCGGCGGCGCGGTTTCAACGACCTCCAGCAGTCCGATAGGACTCCGTTCGTTATATCGAGAGTCGCCAAAGATCAGCGGATACCAGTTGTCTTGAAAGCGCGCGCCGAAGCCCCGCCGCAGACGCCACTCTTCCACGACGACACCGCGCTCCAGTTCAACTTCCTCAGGATCGAAGGCAACCGCGTAGGCCCAGTCGCTCAGAATCTGGAATGCCGTCTCGAGAACTTCGGGATCGTCGGTGGGGATCTCCAGGAAGTAGTTGGTGCTGTCGAAGCCCGTTGACGCGTTCACGTCGGGCCCAAGGTTGCTGCCGATGGACTCCAGATACTCGACGATCTCCTGCTTCGCGAAGCGCTCCGTGCCGTTGAAGGCCATGTGCTCCACGAAATGCGCGAGACCTCGCTCTTCCTCTTCCTCGAGGATTGATCCAGCCTTGACGATGAGCCAAAGCTGAACCCGCTCGCGCGGCTCTTGGTTCTGGCGGATGTAATAGACCATTCCGTTGCTGAGCGTGCCGCGAGTCACCAGGGGATCGAATGCCAGCGGAACGTCGTCTTGGGGCGTCGGTGCTGCCGTCGCGGTCGGCTCCGGGGTTACTGTTGGTGGGGCGGTGGCCGCAACGGTTGTCGTAGGAATTGCCGTGGGGGTGGCAACCGGCGCGACGGTGGCCGTCGATTCCGGACTTGCCGTGGGGGACGCGGTCCCCGGCGCCGTTGCGGGAGTGGGCCTTGGAACTGGGGTGCGCGCGATCGCGGTCCGCGCGACGGTCGCCGTTGCCTCCCGAGTCACGATCGGGGCAACGGCTACCACCGCAGCGGTGGCTGTTGGATCTTGAGTCGCCACAGCTGCCGGGGCCGCCGGCGAAGGCGCACGATCTGGCGCTGGCCGTTCGGTCACCGCTGTTTCGGGGTCACACCCAACCAACGACATGACGAATAGCGTCGTACCGATACCAACGAGTACTGACTTCAGAATCCGGGCCATCTAGATCATCTCTCCGTCACCACGCCCGCGCGGCGTGACATCTACAAACAATAGTGGAAATGCTTCGGTCTGTCTGGAACGGATCTCACGAGTCGTAGCAGCCGAAGCGTCACATCGCGAGAAGGACCCGGGGCAGGATTCGTATCTGAGGCGTTTGGGCTTTGAAGCACGACAGGCTCGGTTTCCGGCTAGATTCGCGCTCAAACGAGTTTACGATCTCTACCCTTGGTCTCAGTCAACCCAGCAGGCTTGTTGTCGCTCTTTCTCCAAGTCTGCGTCCAAGCGTCGCACGTGTCGGCGATGGCCAAATCCAGAACGATGCCTTCGGCGGTGAATCGGGCCTCAACTTTGCCGCCGGCTCGCCAAAGTTCTGAACTCGTCGCCGTACGAATGTCGGTGAGCTAACCGGGCTCGACTGCGACGCTGGACATAGGCTGTGTCAATTCTCGCTGCCGTGATGCCCTTAGGACGATTCACCGGTCAAGTGCTCGGGCGCCGGTAGCCGTGGATGCCGACCGGACTTGGCACAAGACCGAGTAACCGCCCGACCCTGGCGGCAGCGCACCTGCCGCATGGCCGGCAGCCGTGCCGTCTGGGATCCACGGCGATCTCATGATGCGCGGGACCACGACAGGCCAGGATGGTTCGGAGAGACCAAAAGTTCCTACTCGGGCAAGGTGGAATACAAGGTTGACGGTCACGCATCGGCGATCACACTCACCATCCATGTGACAGACGCGGACCATCTTCAGCGAGCCGACGATCCCGGTGCTGGACGTGACTTGGGCTCGCCGGTAAACACCGGCGTGACCGTGACCGGCTACGAGGTTTTGCGGACGGGCGGGCGTGAGGACCGGTGATGCTCCGAGCAGGTAGATGACGTCTAGCAAGGTCGCTTGGCGTCCGCGCCGGCGTAGAGGCTCAAGACTTCGCTACCCCTGCGCCAGGGCGGCGGGATATCACTCGCAGCCCCGAGCCTTGGGAATCGGTCCCATTCCCACACGTCCTGCGCTTGCGGGCTAGACCACGTACCCGCCACTTGGGCTGCCGCACCGAGGATTTCCAGAACTGGTTGTGGAGCTAGCGGCTTGTGACGAGCGTCTCCGAGCGGCCGAGGCCTGACTTCTCGCTGAGCGCAAACGTCCGCGCGCCTTGGTCAAGGCAATGTGCGGAGGCGCACGGCACCTGCCGGGACGCAGGCGGCTACGGCTTCGCCAACCTGTAGCCGATCCCCGACTCCGTGAATATGTAGACGGGGCTTCTGGCACTGTCGCCGAGCTTGCTCCGCAGGCCCTTGACGAAGGACCGCAGCAGCTGCTGGTCTGCCGAGTGCCCCGGGCCCCACACACTCTCCAGTAACTGATTGTGAGTCAGGACTCGTCCGGCATTGCCCGAAAGCTCGGCGAGCAATTTGAACTGCGTTGGGGTGAGGCTGACCGAGCGTCCCGCGACTGTCACGGTGCGTTCCAGGTAGTTGATTGTCAGGTCCCCCACGCGGAAGGGCTCGACTGCCTGGGCCTGCCGGTAGACGGACCGCTTGTGCAGTGCCGCACGGATCCTTGCGACCAACTCGGTTGGCGCGAACGGCTTGACAACGTAGTCGGCGGCGCCCATCTCGAAAGCCCTGGCAAAGTCCTGTTCCCGGCCTCGACCGGTGAGAAATATGACCGGGACTTCGAAGACATTCGGTATGTGCTTGATCAGTTCGAAGCCGCTTGTCCCGGGCAGCACCAGATTCAGCAGGATCAGATGCGGCTGCTCAACCTGGATGAGACGGTCCAACTCGGCCGGTTCGCCGGTGACGACGACCGAGTAGCCAGCTTCCGCGAGGATACTCCGAACGTAGCGCAATACCTGCGGGTCGTCGTCGATGGCAAGAATGCGATCGGCTGCGGTCGACGCGCCGGGTGTGCGAGCGGTGAAAGGGGCGGCGGACGGGTCCGCAGTCTCGTCGGCCGCATCGACCGCGGGCAGCGTGAACGTGAAGCGCGTGCCGTGGCCCTGGCCGTCGCTTTCGGCCCAGATGCGACCTCCGTGCGCCTCGACAATACCGCGGCAAATCGCCAGACCCAGGCCGTATCCCTCGATCTCCGGACCGTTGTCGGAACCGACCCGCGAGAATTTGCTGAACAGGCGGGGCAGTTGCCCGGCCGAGATTCCGCGGCCCTCGTCGACGACGCACACCGACACGTACAGGTCGTCGAGCGTGGCGTTGACGCGGATCGTGGACCATTCGCGCGAGTACTTGGACGCGTTGGAGAAGAGGTTGTAGAGAACCTGGCCAACTCGCTGCCGATCCACCGGGATTCGGGGAAGATCGGGCGCAACGAACACTTCAATGCTATTCCGATAGCCACCGCTGAGAAAGGCATTGCGCGCCTGATCGATGACGTCAGCCAAGTCCGCGGCTTCGGGCGCGACCGACAGGGTGCCGGCCTCGATTCGGGCCAAATCGAGGAGATTGTTGATCAGGTCGCGCATATGGTCGGCCTGCTCCTCGATGATGCGGAAGAACTGGCCCGTCTCCGCGGGATCAAGTGGATATCCTGCGCTCCGCGCGGTCGCGGCGGATCCCTTGATGGACGTCAAGGGCGTGCGTAGCTCATGACTGACCATCCCGAGAAACTCGGCGCGCAAGCGTTCCAACTCCTCCAGCGGCGTAATGTCCTGAATCGTGGAGACGACCGACACAATGTCCCCGTCGTCCGAGTGAATTGGTGTTGCGTTGACGACCGTGGAAATGGCCGTGCCATCCGGGCGATGGATGACGATCTCGTCGGCGCGAACGGTCTCCCCACTCCTGAGGGACCGCTCCACCGGCATGTCGGCCAGTGGAATCTCCCGACCGTCCATTCGCCGAAAACTAAACAGCGCCAGCACCTGGTCAAAGCCACGGCCGAAGTCGCGCAAACCGCCGGCGATGCGGCGCGCTTCCTCGTTGAACTGCACGATTTCGCGGGTCTTCGCGTCAACGACCAGCACGCCGACCGGTGACGTATCGACCAGGGCCGCCTGATCAGCCTTGGCCCGCTGTTCGTCGCCGTAACGCCGTGCGTTGGTGATGGCTGTCGCCGCCTGCGCGGCGAACAATTCAAGAGTTTCCTTGTCTTCGAATGTAAAGTCCTGTCCGCGTTCCTTTTCGCCGATGTATATCGTGCCGACCTGGTCGTTCCCTGCTCCGATCTGCGCGCTCAGGAAGCTGCTGATGGTCAGAACGAAGCTCGGGAATCCAGCCAAGTCAGCGTGAGCGACGAAGTCCCGCGTGTGCAGCGGCTTTTGCAACCGACTGAGGTAGTGAAATAAGGCCATGCCATTCGGGAACGCCAAGACCTCCTGTATCTCGTCGTCCGACAGACCGGAGAACACCAGGTCCTGCAGATCACCCATCTCGTCCTGAGTAGCGATCGCGGCGTAGCGCGCATCCGTGAGAGTCCGCGCGCCATCGACAATCTCCTGCAGGACGGTGTCAAGATCGAGGTCTTGACTAATGCGCAGAATTGCCTCGGTGAGCCGAGAGAGTCGCGACCTTAATCGCTCGTTTTCTGACCGTAGGTCGTCGCCGTCACTCAAGTCAAAGCCTCGGGATGTCCTTCAATCTGTAGCGTCAAGTCTGCCACGCGGCCTCGAACAGTTTGCACAGGAGCGGTGGAGTGCGGCTTGGGAGCGATCCGAAAGCCGCACATTAAGCGCGACCCGGCCGTGGGTGCGCGCCGCCGGTTAGGACGTCCGACAGGTGGAGTATTCGGTGCGGGCGCGTTCCAGACTGACCGAAACGGGCAGCCGCGAAGCGCATCGGGCGGCTAGCAGATTAAGCCCGAGCAGATCGACTGCCGTCAATGTCGAACCAGATTCGGCGTGTGCCATTCCTCACCCAAGGCAAGTGCCACCGCAGATTGGCGGACGTCTCGACTGGAACGCATCACGTGTGCACGCCGCCTTAGTCTATGAGCAACCTTGCACCTCTGCGCCAGCATCGTGTCACGTCGCATATGCCTGAACTTGACGCGCGAAGCCGTTGGCGCAGCGCCGTCGCGCTAAACGAGTCGCAAGTCCCACTGGACCAGCAGGCCGCTGGCGTCCGTAGACGTGGCGTACGTCGTCTGTGACACCGCGATCCGACTCTCAGCGGTCTATGTCAGCGCCCGGAGCGCCCAACTCAGTCCAGTCGGGGCGCCCGGCAGGTTGAGGAAGCTCTAGCCGTCCGTCCGCCTCGGAGTCGACCGGCGGGAAGGCCACTCTAAGCGTTGCCGGTCACGCCTCCTGCGATGTTTGCCCGGCCTGATTGGCAGAGTCCGGATCAGTCAAAATGAACGCTTCATGCTGATTCTTGGACTAGTAGTGCCGAATAATTCATAATTGCTTCTTCGCCTCGTTCCCAAGGTGGGGCGCTTCGGCTTTGCGCGGGAAGTAGCCAGCGCCGGAAATGAAGTCACAGCTCACGCCCGAAGCTGCGAAACCCGCGCAAAGCCCGAGCGCCTCACCAGTATCCCGAGTGGTCCTGGGGTCCTCCATGATTGCTCACGGTTACTAGTCGAGACCTGCCAGGCGTTTGTGTCATCGCTGGACGGCCTAGATGGTTCAACTGGCCTCCGGCGGCATTTGTAACCAGTGCGGAACTCAGCGTCCCGCGACCAGGAATCGACACTCGCACCGACCGGGACTCGATCGGCGGCCACAGTCAGCCTATGCCCTTCGATGCTGATCTCCTAGTCGAGATCGGTCAGGGGAAACAACCGCCGCCCCCGTCGGGCAGTCTCGACGCGGCGCTTGAAGCTGTGCTCAAGTCGGCGATGTTGATTCCCGGGGCGTCGTGGGCGTCCAGTTTGCTGCTTCGCCCTCATGCCTGACAGCGTTCGCTGTGAGCCGCATTTTGCGAACGTCGGGCTCCGAAAGCTCGGTGCTCTGGGCGCTGCGCGTGATCACCACAACCTGGGCGACATTGGGAACTCATGGCCATGAACGGCGCAAGCCCTATGAGCAAAATGCACTGAGACACCCGTCAAGTACGACTTAGTTTGCATCGAATTGGTGCAGGAACGGAAATAACCTCGTCAGAGATCCGTCACCGCCAGGGCAATCGACGCAATCTCACCAAACCACAGTCAGTTCTGACATCCACAGTCGACTCACACTCAGCCGGTCCAAGGCACGGATCCGCCGAGGAGAGTTGCCGTCGATACATCCGAGGTAGTCCAGCTGTGCTCCCGATCATTGGGCGCACCCAGAGCCAGTTTGCCGCCCCAAGAAAATCCGCTACGCATATGGGAGCGTCACATCGGACAGACTCGGTTCGTCGGAGCGAACCCGATGTCGTCTAGTGCATCGCACGCTCATGATCCTGCTGGTGCTTCAAGGCACTTTCCACTGGCTGATAGCCGCGTGGGGCCTTGTGCGCGCATCTCGTCGTAGCTTCGGGGCGTGGCCCCGGGCGTGTTCGCCGCCGGACCACGGTCAACGAGCGCTCTGTTGGCAGGGCTTTCGCGAAAGGCTGGCACCGTGCAGTGGTCGGTGCGGGACTCCTAGTACGGAGCCTGCTGACAGCACTGGTTGGGTCCGTGCCAATGCCGGGCGGCGTGCGCGCCTCGTACCCACCGACTACTTCTCCGCATTCGCACGCTAAGGTCTACCGTGCGTTCCTTGATCACCGCACGCCGGCCTTGGAACCGTCACATCGGAACTGCGAGACGGGGACGGCTACTGCCGAAGCGGCATCGACCCGGCCACGCCGGCGCTGGGCAGTCAAACGTCTGCGGACCGCGTCTTGAAAGCAATCGAATGCCCTGCTGATTCGTGCGGTCGTCTCTGCGACCTGTGTGGCCGGCACAAGGTCAACCTGGGAGTCGCCTCTTGACCCGTCGACCTACGCGTAGTACCCGCTGGTCGAAAGCGCGGTAGTGGCACGGGGCACGGACGAAGCGCTTGCCCAGAGAATCGCGCTGCTTATGGCGAGCCACGGTAGTGTCGACGGCAATCTCAACGACATTCACCGCAATGTCGCTCAGGGCCACAACGCCTGTTCGTTTCGGAGCGCCGGCTCCGGAGGCCAAGCAAAAATCGCAGAGCGTTATCGCACTGCCGGCAGACACGGCCATGCGAAGCGGCTGCGTCGAATGGGATCCCGACCACATCGTAGTGCAGATGAACCGAAGCGGCTGCGTCGAGTGCAAGGACCGGGGACACGGTCCAGACCCGACGCGAGAATTCCCATGTGCACCGGTGCGCATAACGCGGCCCGGACTGGCAATAGACGGGGACGGAAGATCACGCGATGGTGCAGCCGTACCCGTGTGAGGGTACGGCTTTCAGTCGGTAGCCTCGTGAGTTTCTTAGGGTCAGAGGAGCCCCGGCGTGTAGCGCGAATCGGCCAGAGGCTGGACAGCACGCCACACGTCAAGACGGTCGGTTTCGCCGATCGATCGCTGTAAGGAGCGGGGGACGGGATTCGAACCCGCGACATCCAGCTTGGAAGGCTAGCGCTCTACCATCTGAGCTACCCCCGCCAACTGGGTATATCCCGGCAGACGACGTCGCGAGCACGCACAGCCGTCGCTGGCAGCCGACCCAGCGGCTCTGATCGTACCGAACCGGTGCCGGGGATTCCCTGCCCCTAGGGACGGCATATCCGCTAACATGCCGTCCGCTAGACGGGTGTGCGCCGTACCGTGGAGCGCGAAACCCCTCGTTCCGGTGGGCAGGCCATGCCTCTTGAGATTCGAAGAAAGCACACGACGGCAGCGCCGCACACGTGAGTGACCTGCACTTCGGCCACTTTTCGGCCATTCCCGAGTACCGCCAGGTCAACCGCGACCTGGTTGCCAGAGTGCTCGACCGCGTGCCCAACCCATTTGTGCATCTGGACGTGGCCACCGGCGCCGGCTTGATTCCGCAGCTCATCATCGAAGAGGCCACCGCCCGGGGGTATCGCGGCCGTGTGATCGCGCTTGATCGAAACAAGCGTGCCCTTGAAATCGCCCGCGAAACCGTGCTCGGGAACGACAACGTCAGCGTCACCTTCGTGCACGGCGACGCCCGAGACGCACGTTCAGCGGTAGAAGACCTGTTGCCCCCTGAGGGTGTCGACTCCGTCAGCATTCACGACGCGATTCACGAAATCGAAGGCGAGGAGAATCAGCGGCGCGTGTTTAACTCCCTGGCCGACGTCGCCCGCAGCGGGGCGTTCCTGTCCATCAACAGCTCGTTCACCGCCACCTCAATGGCCGTTGGCCACTCCATGCGCGGCCACGGCGAATGGAAGCTCCACTTCGTGCGGCTGACCGGCGCCAAGCGCGAGCGAAAGATCGAGACGCTGGCCTATCGCTCGCACGACGAATACAAGCAGATGATCCGGGACGCTGGCTTCCGCGTCGTGCATGAGGAAGACCGCGAAGTGATCCTCACCAGAACCGCCCTCAAGGCCATCGCTCGTTACCCCGAATTTGTCCGCGGCATGGCCAAGGACCTGACCTTCTCGCGTGACGTGAGCCTGGCCGAGTTGAGCGACGCGATGAGCGCCGCCGTGGACAGGATTCGCTTCGACTTCCTGCCCCGCCTCTGGTACGGGGTCATCGCCCAGAAAGTAGCGTCCGAACCCGCCTAGGCTGGCGCCGCGCCGCTACGCCGCTTCCTTCAGGTAACGCCACCACGAGCGCCAGGCCTGTCCCATGGCCACAAACTGGTCGCCGGCCCACGGATATTTGCGGTTCGAGTCGTTGTAGAACGCCTCGATCTCCGTCTCGTCCATGCCGTCCGCGTTAAAGAGCCCGCGCTGCTCAACGCGCGGCAGGTAGCGAATCTTGAACATGAACCGCCACCGATCGGTCCGGTTGGGCTGCGCGCAGTGCCAGAGGGACTCGTGAATGAACGCGATCCGACCTCCAGGTCCAGTCAATTGTCGCTGCCCCAGGAAGTTCTTGTAGCGCGTCACGTCGTGATAGCTCACCCGGCGCACATGGGATCCGGGCAGCACCAGCGTCGGCCCCATCTCGGCCGGCGCATCGTGCGGGAAGTAGCAGACCAAGATGTCGTACTGCCGCGGATGGTCCAGCGCCAGGCTCGAGTCCACGTGCCAGCGCTGCGCCTCGCGCTTGCCGGGAGCGACCGTGTGCAGGAATGAGTGGTCGTGGATGGCATCAGGCCCTACAAGACTTTCCACGACGCCGCGCACGGCCGGCAGATCAAACACCTCGCGCACCGCGTCCGAGAAGTCCCAGAACTCGCGCGGCTTGTTCGGGTTGTAGCCCCGGTTCTTTGGGTATGCCAGGGCGTCGCGGTGCACCTGGGCGTTGAGATCGTCGGGCACCAAGTCTCCATACTCAAGAAAGCCGTCCACGACAAACCGCGCCATCTCGAGTGCGCCAATTCGGTGGCTCATCTGAGTCTCAGTCGTCATTGGCGGCCTCCAAGCGAACGAAACGCTCCAGCACATATTCCCACGGCAGCGGCCCCGTCTCGTGCTCGGCTCCCTGCGGGTAGGTGGGCAACTGCGGCACCTGCACCACCCGCCAGCCGTCGTGCATGGCGTCCACCACCGATTCGTAGGGCGGTTCAGGTTGGTCGCCGGCCTGCATCTGCTGATCGCCGGCAGGACGAGTCCCGTCAAAGAGCGCCCACGCCACCGTTTGTGCACCAAGGTCGGGTTCGGCCAGATGCAGGATCAGGATCTGCTGTCGCGTTTCCGACATTGTCGGTTGAAGCACCATACGCACTTGCAGTGCCATGGTAGAACTCTCGTTGCTCCCCGGTCTCCATCGTTCAGCGAAGGCACGACCGACGGAAGCGTGGGATGCTGGGCCGCTGACACCGTGCGACCAGGAGATGACATGCAACTCGTTCGGTTCACCAAGTTCTGGGAAGACCTGAACATTCGCCAACTCGGCGAGCGCGCGCGGGAACTCGGCTACGACGGCCTGGACCTTGCGGTCCGCGACGGTCACGCCATCAGCTCAGCCAACGTGACCGCCGAACTCCCCGGCGCCGTCCGCGCCTGGCGCGAGATCGGCGTGGACTGCCCGATGATCTCCTCGTCAACCGACCTCATCGACCCCGACGCCGCCGAAGCGGTGACGTTGTTCGAGGCCGCGGCGGCGGCCGGCGTGCCCCGCATCAAGATCGGCTACTTCAAGTTCAATCCCGGCGACTCGTTTGAGGAACTCTGGTCGTCGGCTCGGCGGCGGCTCGACGGCTTCGATCGTCTCAGCCGCCGAACCGGCGTGCAGACCATGTATCACACGCACAGCGGCCAATGCCTCGGGTCCAACTGCGCCGGCATGCGCCACCTGCTGCAGGACTACGATCCCGAACACGTTGGCGCGTACGTTGATCTCGGCCACCTCGCCATCAACGGCGAGGACGTGCAGATGGGCCTGGCGATGCTGCGCGACCGACTCTCGGCCATCGGCGGCAAGGACGCCCGCCATTTCCCGGATCAGCGACCGGACCGCCGGGCCAGCTTTGCGGATGGATTCGTGCTGCTGGGTCAGGGCGCCGCCGAGTGGCCCGAAGCTATGGCGCTGCTTGAGGCCTGGGGATTCAGCGGCCCCATCACCATCCACACCGAATACACAACCGACCAGGACGTCATTTCAACCGTCGGCGCCGGCGAATACACCCCCGAAGCCATCGCCCTGCGTGCCCGTGGCGAGGTGGAAGACCTGGCCTATCTCCGGGAACTACAGAACTCCAACTGAACCGCCGCGCCTGCGCACTTCGGAGTACTAGAGGCCGGCACGTGTCGGTTCAGGCCGTCAGCGTACGAATCCCGTAGCGCGGAATGTTGGCGTCCCGCGTCACCAGGATCAGCCCCTCCGCCTGAGCCTGCGCCACCAGCATCCGATCAAACGGGTCGGTGTGATAGAGCGGCAACCCTCCCGCCTGCTCGGCGTGAAACGCAGTGATCGGGAGTTCCATGAATCCGTTTTCCTCAATTGCCTCCAACACATTCCCTGGTACGTCCAGCTTGCCTCTCGCTCGCTTGATAGCTATCTCCCAGATGCTGACCGCGCTTACGAACACAACATTGCCCGGATCGGCGATTGCGTCGTAGGCCCTGGAACTGAGTATTGGGGGGTCTTTCTCCTGCCACCAGATCAGCGCATGGGTGTCCAGCAGGAGCCGCTGACCGACCCTAGACAGGATCGTCGCTCCCTTTGCCCTCAAAGGCGTCAATCACATCCTGCGGCGTCTGGTCAAAGTCCGGCGCCATCCAGACTCGGCCTTCCCACCCTCCAGGTCGACGCGGCTTCGCGGCGCCTCGATACGGCAGCAGATAGAGATACGGCTCCCCGTCTCGGGCTATCACCACTTCCTCGCCCTGCCAAGCCAGTTCGCCCAGTTTGGAGAGCTGCGACTTCGCCTCGTGCATATTGACCTTCACGTTTCGCCTCGCGAGTAGTTAGCTAGCCTTAGCTAATCATAGCGCGCGGCTCTACGCGTCAGCTTCGGCTGCAACGGCGCCGGGCACATCAACCGTGCCGCCTCGGTCCGCACTCGCAAGGCACAGGCGGTAGGCTCTCGCATGGACCATCCCCGCCTGGCCCTCCCCGCCCGCTTCATCCCCACCCGCGTGCTCACGCACCAGAGCCTGCCCCGCGGCGCACCCATGACGCTGGCCAACCTGGAAGGCGCAGGCTGCATCCGCCGCATCTTTGTCGCCACCGTCAGACGCCCGTCGCCCGGCAACCAGCGCCAGACCGTGCTGCGGATGTTCTGGGACGGCTCGGACACACCTGCGGTTGAAGCACCCCTTGGCGACTTCTTCGGTCAGCTCCACGGACTGCCGCCCTACCCGCTCAATTCCCGTTACCTGATTTCACAAGCCCATGCTGGCTACACGGCCACATTTCCCATGCCGTTTGCGCGCGGGGCTCGGATCGAGGCCGAGGCCGGGCCGGACGTGGAGCCGCCCCGAATCATCCTGTTTGTGGACTGGCACGCTTACCCCGACGGTTCCATGCAGGAACCGCTGCGTTTCCACGCGCAGTTCCGGCGCGAAAACCCTTGCGAGGCGTTTGGCCGCAACTATCTCTTGCTGAGCACGGTTGGCCGCGGCTACTTCCTGGGCTTCAACTATGGCGTGGCCGTTCGCGACGATCGGGCTCGCTGGTCGCACGCGGGGGCCGAGAACATCTATATCGCCAACGAGACCGGCGCACCCGAGGGAACGTTTGCCTACCTACGCGGCGGCGGCGGCGAGGACAGCTTTGGCGCGTCCTACGGCGGCGTGCTGCACCAACCCTCGTCGCACCTCGACCAGGGCGTGCCCTACTACGCCCAGGAAGACCTGGGTCCCGCCTTTGCCCGCCACACCCTGGCCGCCTACCGCTTCTTCGCGTCCGACGCCGTTCCCTTCAGTCGCTCCATCCACGTTCGCTTCGGCTCAATGGCCAACGACATCTGCAGCACTGCCTACTGGTATCAGGAGCCGCCATACCAATCGTTCTTCAAGATGCCCAATTGGGATCAGCTGCTCCGGGGCGCTGATCTGCCCTACGCGGCTACCGGAGCACCTCAGCCGGAGCCTCGATGGCGAGTGCTCGGTCCATTCCACCCCGACGCCTCGGCAGCCCTGGACGCAGCTGCGGACGAAGACGACCTAAACACGGTCAGTCACGACACGGGCTACGCAGCCGACTCACCCTGGCGTCACGAAAGCCGGCATGTTGCTCGTTGGGTTCCCGCCGAGAATATTCACGGGTTTGTTGACTTCGGACTCGCCTTCCGCCCGTCGGATCCGGGCAATTCCGTCACTTGGCCAGCCGTTGGCTTGGCACAGTCCTGGCTGCACTGCGATGCCGACACCACCGCGACCCTGCACCTTGGATGGGCACACGAGTTGCGGCTGCGGGTTGGCGATGAGCCCTGGCAGTCAGCGGGGAGGCGCGCCTACTTTCAAAACGCCGCACACGGCGTGACCCTTCGCGCCGGATGGAATCGACTGCAGGTCGCGCTCGACAGCCCGGATACGGGCATTGAAGGAACGACCTGGGGTGCTTGGACATTCGGGCTGCGTGCCGTCGATCGCTCTGGAGACGAGATCGATCTCAGACTCGACCCAACGGCCCCGGACATCGGTACGCGCTAGCCGTCCGGTCGGCTATCGCTCAGGCGCGTCGACCCTCGTTCTCGCTTCTCGGCTATCCCAATCTGGTCGGGGAGGCGAGATTTGAACTCGCGACCTCGGCGTCCCAAACGCCGCGCGCTGCCAGGCTGCGCCACTCCCCGTAGACGTCCATCGTATCGCCATGAATTAGTGGATGGGCGAAGTGCCCAGTTGGAGCCTGAGCAGCCTGTGACTGGTCAGCCGAGGCGAGCCGTCGGTACCGCCGCAAGACCTGAGCCCTGAGCCTCAAGACCTATCCCGATGGCGCGTCGGGATCCGACGGAACGCCCGGCACCTTGGTCGCGCCCCACCGCGCCGCCTCTTCCTGGTTGTCGTCCACCCACTTGTTGAACGCGACGGGAAACCTCTCACGCGCTTCGTCAATACCAACGACGTACCGATTAGGCCAAGCTTCGTAGGTCGAGAGGAAGGTTCCGGTCCGGTTCTCACCACCCGCCAGGACGACGGTGCGGGTTATCGAGGCCTTTACGCCTTCCTTGGCATATTCCAACTGCTCTTCAAAGTCCGGCTCTTCCTCGCTATTTACAATGCCCTCATCCGGCGGTGGGTCTTCCCAATCCCAGAGGCGCGGCTTGTTCAGGGTGACTTTCCGGCCGTCGTCAGTACCCCAAATCTCGAAATCCAGGGTCGCAAGTCGCCGGTCGATCAGCACGCGCAACATGATCGGGTTTTCGAAGTCGTTCTTGAACTTGAGGTCGATTCCAGGGGAGAAGATCGTCGAGTCGTAACCAATGGGCGATCTGCCCATCTCGTAGTAGCGCACCCGATAGAGGTGTGGCCAGCGCTCCTCGATCGGCAGCCCCGCGGCCAGGGCAGCGCGAAACAGCGTCGTGGATACCTGGCAAATGCCACCGCCGATCCCCTGCTCCGTCCGGTCCTCCACGATCACGCTGCCCTCCACCCAACCTTCGGCTTTCGTGAACGCGCCGATTCGCTCGTTGAACGAAAACGTCTCGCCCGGACGCACGATCATTCCGTCCAGCTTGGCTGCGCCAACCGCAATGTTGTGGTCCCGGTAGTCCGGCGATCCCTTATAGATTGACGAACCCACGCCAAGCAGATCCTTGATTCCCAGGGCGTTCGAAAACGTGTCGAACTCCCTGTTCAGCAGAATTACCGGGACTTGTACGCGTCGCTCGCCCGGCCGCTGCACGGCGTCCAGGATGGCCTGCTCCAATGCCGGCCGATCGAGTCGTTGACCTGGATGGCCAGGTTGAAAGGCCAGAACCCGGTCTCGCTTCTCGTCGAACTCGAACATCCCATGTCGCGGCTCGGCGGAAAGCGTGTCCTCCATCCTCAAGAACAGGTCGTTGAATCGCGTGACCCGGATGCTGGGACGAATAGCCACGTCGTCTGTCTGGATTTCCAATGCCGCCATCAGCTGCGCCGGCTCCAGCGTCCAGCCTCCTGACCCATGCACCAGCCAGACCGGCTGGCCAATCATCCGCTGCACGGTCTCGAGCGCCGCTTCGGCATCAGCCGTCGTCACGGCCGGTTCATCTTGGCGATAGCCCAGATCCACCACATGTCCCGCAAGCCGGCGCGCCAGCCCGGCTTCCATGTCAACCAGTGCTCGTTCCACATCCACCACGCGGCCAGCCTGACCTGGCGTCAGGCTCATCCGACCGTCACTGCGAAGTTGCAACGCTGCATCTGCTGAGGGCTGGTCGAATCCGGCCGCAAGGGCTTTAAGGTACTCACGAGCCACGGCCCGGTCATACGTGACGACAGGAGTCACCGGATTGGTTCCCACAGGCACCTCAGCGAGGCGTTCCAACACCCCCCCGGCCACGCGCGCCGTAACGAGTTCACGCAGCGGCGTACGATAGTCGGCCCGCAAGCCTATGTCGGAGCCCGATGGCCGCCAGTCCCGACCGTCCAGTCTGAACACGACCGGGCTGTCAAGAAACGGCCGCCACGTTGCCTCCAGACGCTGCAGCGCTTCCTCGGGACTCAACCCGGCAAGGTCAACCCCGCCAATGTTTGCGCCAGCCGGCAACTCGTCCGTCTGACTCGTCAGCAGGGTGGCCACGAACGCGGCGGGAACAGCGGCGGCGGCGCTCCCGAGCCCGGCAACCAGCAACGTACGGCGGTTCATTTCCCAAGACTCACGAACTGACCAAACTCCAGCGGCGACCGATTGGTGTCACAGCATCCAGTTTATCGAGTGTCCCCCGAAGTCGGCCTACGAATTGGATCGCGCATCCCGAAGAGCCGAATCACGAAACCTGTGTGAGACCGGCACTAGGTCAGGGAACCGTGGGGCCGCTCCGGGCGCCAAACTGAGCCGTGTCCTTCTGACCCGCCCCGACGGCCGGAAAAGCAAACGGCGTTACTTCGGCCGGCGGAGGCTTGTCGGCGCAGGCCACCAGCGCAACGGCCAGCGGCATGCCGAAAACCATGAGCATCGCCTTTCTCCGACGGATACCAAGACGCGCCTCGCTGCCGCAGCGGAACTTCGCCGGACCCGCCGACGCTGAGATTATTGTCGGCCCGGCGGGGCCTCGCTTCTCGCTCCGGCCGTCCATAACCTACGCCCTTCGCTGGCCTCCGCACCGCCGCTCGGCGTCGAGCCCGGGCGACGGCATCAGCGCCCGGCAAATCGCCACAATGCGCGCGGATTCATCGCCACGGAATCAACCTGGATTCCTCAAGGTGCCTCGGGGCCAGATTGATCTCAGCCACGTCAATTCCAGACAAGATAGGCCACTTGACGTGTAGTTCCAAATGGAACAAGCTGCACGCGCAAACACGGTGCATTGAGGCAAGCGCTGACCGGCGTCGCGTGCTCCGACCTGCGTTGGAGCGTCGCCGGTGGATCGTGGCAGAGGTCTGACACGAACTGAAGTCACTTGCTTCCAGAGAGGGGAACGCATGAGCAATCGCCCATCGAGGCGCACCATCCTGCGCGCTGCGGGCGTCGGCGCCATTGGCGTGAGTGGCATGGCCATCCTGGCGGCCTGCGGTGAGTCCGAACCCGAACCTGAACCGGCGCCCGCCGTTGCGGCGACCGCCGCCCCGGCCATGACCGAGGCGCCAGCCCCTGCAGCCACGGCTGCTCCGCCCCAGCCCGAGACGGTCACGCTGAGCTACGTCGGCGACCACACCTCCGGTCCGCGTGGCGCTGCCATGCAGTGGGGCCTCAAGCAGTACGCGTCTTTGCGACCGAACATCTTCGTCAAGTTCATTCCGCAGCCGGCTGACTACGCCACCAGCGTATTTCCGTTGCAGATGGCCGCCGGCACCCAGGCGGAAGTGGCCATGCTGGACGGCGGCATGCTCGGCGCCTTCGTCAACGACGGAGGCTTCACCGAGATCAACGACGGTCTGGCCAAGCGCGACGACTACATTGCCGAGGACTACTACTTCATTCCCGACCTGTACACCGTCAATCACGACCACGCCCACGACGAGGGATCAAACCCCTCCAACGTGATCGAGGGCGCGCAGTTCGGCATGCCGTTCCAGGGCGCCCTCGGCGGCATCGTGATGAACACCACCATGGGCGAGGAGTACGGCGTCGAGTTCCCCAGCGAGGGCTGGACGTACGAGAACGAGTTCCTCGAATCCTGCAAGAAGGTCACGGATCCCGACATCGACCAGTGGGGCACCTGGGCCCACAACGGCTACGAGTTCCACTGGAGCCCGATGGCGTTCATGTCGGGCGCCACGGCCATGCGCAATAAGGACGAGACCGAGTTGGCCGTTTTTGACAACGGCGGCGACTTCGGGCTGAATTTCTCGGTGGGACTGATCCACAACGAGAACGTGTCCTTCCCGCTCGCCGACAACAAGCGGTTGGCGGGCGAGTTCGGCAACCCGTTCGCGGCGGGCAAGGTGTGGTCCTGGTTGAGTTCCGTCGTCTACACCACCGGCTACCACGTGCCGCGCATCAAGGACCGCTTCAAGTGGTCGCTCGGCCCCATGCCGCTGGCCTCACTTGGCGAGGAAATCCACGAGTGGAATGACCAGCCCCACTTGGTCACGAACGGCGCGCAGCGCTACGGGACCATTGAGGAGGCGATTGACCTGATCCTCTTCCTCGGCGGTCCGACGTATCAAGGCCGCGTCGCCATCGACCGCGGCCACCTGCCCATGCACCGGGGCGTCTTCGATTCGGACGAGGCCAAAGCGCCGCCGCCCGAGGGCATGGAGTGGCTCAAGGCCTACGCCGACGTTGGCAACGTCAACCGCCACCTCATGATGGCGCTCCCCGCTTGGTGGGAGATGTACGAGTGGCGCAAGACGCCGGATGCCGCCTACCTGGGCGACAAGCCGGTCGATCAGGTGATCGACGAGGCGAAGCACTTGGTGCGTACGTCACTCGCCGGTCAGCGCGATCTGCTCAACGAGGGTCGTCAGAAGTTCGGCTTCCCGCCCCTCTAGTCCTGGCCAGCGTCCTTCCATCGGACGCCACAGAGTCAAGGCCCGGCGCTTCGGCGCCGGGCCTTGATCTTTGGTCACTCACGCGCAGCCGCTACTGCCGCCTTGAGATCAGGTCAGTCAAAAGCCGCACGCAAGTAACGTCAACGTGCGGAACTGAGACTCGCGACGCGACAGAAGCCGCGCGGCTACATGCGCGTGCGCAGCCGGGCGGTTCGCTCTTCGCTATACGGGAATGGGTTGTCGCGGGTTCCGGCGCCTTCGTCTTCCGGGGCACAGGCCGACACCCCGACCGTAGCCACAATCGCGGCGCCCAATGCCAGCAACCGGCGACGCTGGATTCGCGTGCCGGCCAAGGATCCAGTCTGAACTCGTCGATCCGTGTCGTTCGCCATGAGAACCTCGCGAGTACGAAAGCAACCCTTGCTGTGACCTTGAAGTATATCCGCCCTCCGGCGACCACTGCCGTCCCAAGCCATTGGAACCGGATTCGGACCTGTCAGCCGCCACATTCACCCAGCTCCGCTACTGAACTGCTGGCGGCGCTTGGGCTGCGGCGCGCCTACGAACCGCCGCTCGGCTGGTACTCCTGCCGTAGCCGCTCGCGCTCCTGCGGGTCGTACGCATAGGTTCCCCGCGCTCGCGTGCGGGCGAACTTGTAATACCCGTCCTCGTCCCGTGACGAATCGCCCAGGCAGGCGCTCAGCACCCCGCCGCTCACCGCAACGAGAGCGGATAGCGACGCGGCACGCAGCAGTCGCCGCCTGGAAGGGCGAGTGATCGCTTCCACGTCGCGAGCCATCTGGGATACCGAAATCGTCGTGCGCGCCCCAGATTCTACGCGAGCGGCCGCACGGCTGTCGGCAGGATACGGCAGTTGCACCCGACACCACGGATTTTTCAGGACGCCGAAGGGGCATTGCTGAGGTGGACCGTTACGACGAACACGACGAGGCCTATGTCAGTCTCGTCCGCGAAGGAACGCTGGGGCGTCTCATGTGCAGGCTTACTCGCCGTCTGTTCCACTTGGCGGGCGATGTTTCCCGCCGCAAGGTCCTTGACGCCGGCTGCGGCGAAGGCCACCTGGCCCGCCTGTTCGCCCGTCATGGCACACAAGCCGTCGGGGTGGATGTCTCGCCCCGCTTGATCGAGGCCGCGCGAAGCCACCCCGAGAGCCATCGGCAAGACATCACGTTTCTGGAAACCGACCTCACCCTTGGCCTCCCGACGTACCGGAGTCGCTTCGATCTAGTGGTGGCAGACGCGGTGCTCGACGGAGTCGCGGATCACACGGGCCTCCTGCGTACCGTCGGCGACGCGCTCAAACCAGGAGGTCGGCTCCTGCTCTCGCTCAACAACCCCTATTCGGCCGTGAAGCGCGGCAAGCTCGAAACCTACTTCGCCTCGGGATCGGTTAGTCGCGTGTTCGGGAAAGAGCGCGTCGGCTTCGAGGCACCCTACGTCCACCGGACCTTTGAGAACTTCGTAACAGCCTTCCGACACAACGGCTTCCTGCTTCGCAGGCTGGAGGACGTGAGGCCCGACCCACAAGACACAGCGCCTCCGCATACTGCGGTTCCGTCGCTGCTGATCATCGAGCTGATCCAGTCGTAACCATCACGGGCGCCCGTTCACTACGCGTGTGGAGTTGGCAGGACGGGCACGAAGTCCGGCAGCGTGGTGTTGCGTCATATCGCTGCGTAGCCGGTTCGCCGCGCCGCCGGATATCCTGCCGCCATGGCCACCCGACGCCGGTCCACCCGCGCCAGGAAAAGTGCGTTCACTATCCGCCGCTGGCGCGAGTCCAAGGTCGTCCGCCGCGCCCGCGCCGCCGAGATCGTCCGCCGCCTGCGCGAGCTCTACCCCGAAGCCGCCGCCGAGCTGGATTACCGCAATCCATTCCAGTTCCTCATCGCCGTCATCCTCTCCGCCCAGACCACCGACGTCACCGTCAACCGAGTCACCCCCGAACTCTTCCGCCGCTACCCCACGCCCCACGCCCTGGCTGCCGCCCCCCAGCTCGAGGTCGAAGAGGTCATCCGCCAGACCGGCTTCTTCCGCAGCAAGGCCCGCGCCATTCGCGAAACCGCCGCCCAGCTTATTCATGACTTCGACGGCGAAGTCCCACGCACCATGCCGGAGCTTCTGCGCCTCCGCGGCGTCGCCCGCAAGACCGCCAACGTCGTGCTGGGTGAAGCCTTTGGCATTCCCAGCGGCGTCGTCGTCGACACCCACGTCAAGCGCCTCTCCCAGCGCCTGGGCCTCAGCCGCGCCACTGACCCGGTCAAGATCGAACGCGACCTCACCGACACGCTGGACCAGGACGACTGGATCTTCGCCGGCATCGCCGTCATCTGGCACGGCCGCCGCGTCTGCGATGCCCGCAAGCCCGACTGCGAGGGCTGCGTTCTGAACGACATCTGCCCCTCATCCACCGCGCCGGTCCGACCGGCCAAGTCACCGTTCCAGGCGGTCAAGGCATGAAGATCACGGGAATCGAGGTCTTCATCAAGTTCGTGCGCTGGCGCGAATGGCTGTTCGTCCGAGTTTCCACCGACGAGGGCCTCTTTGGCTGGGGCGAAGGCTCCACCTCCGATCGCGGCCCCGCCGTGGCCGCCGTCATCCGGCAGTTCACCCCGCGCCTGCTCGGCCACGACTCGTCGGCCATCGAGTTGATCTGGCGCGACCTTTACACCGGCTGGCGCGGCGGCCCCATCGTCAACAGCGCCATCTCCGCCATCGACGGGGCCCTCTGGGACCTGCAAGGCAAACGCTACGGCGTGCCCGTCTGGAAGCTCCTTGGCGGCCCCGTCCGCCGCAAGGTCCGCGTCTATGCCGGCGGAGTCTCGCGTTGGATGGACTCCGTCGCCGACCACGTGGAAGGCGCGATCCGCGCTCAGAACGAGGGCTACCGCGGCGTCAAGGTCACCCCGTTCGGGTCACCCGGCCAGCGCACCGACGTCGCCGCCATCCGCTTCGCCGCCGAGCTCGTCGAAGGCATCCGCGAGGCCACCGGCCCCGACTTCGAAATCCACATCGAGTGCGCCGAACGCCTCACGCCCCGCCTCGCCATCGAAGCCTCCCAGGCCCTTGCGCCATCGCGCCCCGTCTGGCTGGAGGAGCCCATCCCGGCCGAAAACACCAAGGCCATGTGCGCCCTCGCCCCACGCATGGCGACACCCATCGCCTGCGGCGAAAAGCTCTTCAGCCGCCAGGACTACCGCGAACTGCTCGAAGGCCAGGGCGCCGCCTTCATCCAGCCCGACCTGACCCACGCCGGCGGCATCACCGAAGTGCGCAAGATTGCCGCCGCCGCCGAGACCTACCACGTCCAGGTCGCCCCGCATAACTCCGGCGGGCCAATCTCGGCCGCCATGGCCATGCAGATCGCCGCCGTCACGCCCAACTTCCAGGTGCTCGAAACCGCCTACCCCGAGGCCGAACTCCGCCGCCGCGTCGCCGGCGAAGCCATGCAAGTCCACGACGGCTACATGCACCTCAGCGACATACCCGGCCTCGGCATCGACGACCTGAATCTCGACGCGCTCGACGACGAACCCGACGGCCGCGAACCCTCCTACCCGTGGCGCACCTTCATCGAATAGCCCCAGCCACGTTCACAGCCAGCCACCGTTCGTGGTGAGCCGGCCTGGAATCCTCGGAGGGCCGAGTCGAACCACACCCCGTGCGTGCCAGGGGCGTACACTCTCCCTAAATCTGCAGGCCGCCCCCGGAGGCCGCCATGTTCGACGCCGTTCATCACATCGCCTACGTCGTGCCCGATCGCGAGGCCGCCCTGGCCCTGTTCCAGGAAAAGCTGGGCATGACCCCATTCAAGATCTGGGAGTCGGAGGAAGAAGGCAACGCCTACGCCGCCCTCCGGATCGGCGACACCGACAGCTACCTCGAAATCATCTGCCCCACCAACGACGAGGTCAGCAACTTCGCCGCCCACCTGCACGAACACGGCCCCAGCGTCCACCACGTCGCCTTCCGCGACGACGCGATGGACGACACGCTGGCCACCCTCAGCGGCGAACACGGCATCGGCGGCACCGCCCCGATCGTCAGTTCCTCCGACTGGCGCATCTCGTTCCTCGACACCGACAAGACCCTGGGCGTGGGACTGCAACTGGTTGACGGGAGGCATCTCTAGTGGCTGCTATGACTGTGACGGCAAACGGCGTTGAGACCGACCTGGGCCCCGTAACCCAGGCCCGCCTGACCGAACGCGGCCCCGCCATCTGGTTGGCCGGCGATCCTGAAGACCTCAAGGTCTGGCTGCCCCGCGGCGGCTACGGCATCGTCACCAACACCGTCGTCCTGGACGACATGACCCAGAAGTACGGGCAACTCACCGAAGTCGTCCGCCGCTACCTGGACATCACCGACAAGCAGGTTGTGGTCGAAATCGACGGCCACACCACCGCCGAACTCCTGGATGTCGCCCACGTCTTCACTCGGATGTCCGACCAGATCGTCATCAAGATCCCCTGCGCCACCCAGGGCCTCGAGGCCTTTTCCACCCTGGCCGCCGAGGGCGTCGAGACCTTCTGCACGACGACCTTCAGCCTCACGCAGGCTGCGGTGGTCGCGCAGGCCGGCGCCACCCACATCCTGCCCTTCTGCGAGCCCTACAAGGGCGTCGGCGTGGACCCCGTCTGGCACGTGCGCGAGTGCGCGGACATGTTCGCCGGTTGGGAGCAGCGGCCCTACATCACCGCCGCCCTCGTCCGCTCGGTGGATGTGGCCAACGCCGCCCTCCAGGCCGGCGCCGACGGCATCATCGTCTTCTGGGAAGTCTTCCGCGACATGCTCCACAACCCCCTCACCGACGAGTGGAACGCCACCTTCCTCACCGCCTGGGAAAAAATGCACAAAGCCGGCCTCCTCGAAGGAGTCCCGGTAGCCGAGGCATCCCACTAGCTCTACCGGCACTTCGCGAAGCGCTGTCCTCCGACCGTAGGGGCGCTTCGCGAAGCGCCCTCTTCCACGCACGCAGCCGGAGGACCCGCTAATCGTGTCCAAGACTGTGGAACCAGCACGACTCGGTCCACCCGTCACCGCCCCCGACGGCATCGTCGTTTACCCCATCGACCTCATCCCCTGCGCCCACCTCGCCCTGGCCGAAGGCGACATCCGGCCCGGCCACACCTACGGCATCCACGCCCACCTCACCCTTGAGCAGGTCACCTACGTCCTCTCCGGCCGCATCCGCGCCGTCACCCACGACCCTCAGACTGGCAAGACCCAGGAAATCCAGGCCGACGCCGGCCAGTCCATCGTCACCCTCCCCGGCCACTCGCTCCAGTTCGCCGCGGCCGACGACTCACCCGCCCGCGTCCTCTTCATCACCAGCCCGCCCTACCCCGCCGACCACAGCGACACCGTCACCCTCGATGCCCACCGGCCGCTGACCGAAGCCGAGCGCACGGGCCTCACTGAGCGGCAAGAAGCCGCATTCCGCGAGTTTCGCCGTGCCATCGACCGCCCACTGCCGGGAACTAAGCGTTAACCGCCGCCTCCAGGCTTCACCGCACCATCCGGGGCGCGATCAATAGGTCGGCTTCACCCTATGCTCAACCTCGCCGACCCTCGGCAAGCAACCTCGAAAGACCCTCTAAATGATCCGACACCTCGCCGGGATCGCGGAAATCGTGGACGACCTGGAGGCCGCGGTTAAGTGCTACCGCGACGACCTCGGCCTTGAGGTCGACGACTCGGTCTCCGCCGACTACGCATCAGTCAAAATCCCCGGCGTTATCCACTTTGGCCTCTGGAGCCGCGAGGCCGCCGCCGAGGCCACCTACGGCGACAGGACGGCGGTCGACCGAGTCACTCCGGGCCTTACCATCGAGTTTGAGGTCGACGACGTTTCCCAGACCTCTCAGTCCCTTGAACGCCGCGGGCGCAAGCTCCTCCACGGCCCGAAAGTGGAGCCGTGGGGCCAAACCACGGCCCGCTTCCCGCTACCGAGCGGTGCCATTTGCGGTCTCGCCGAAACACCCTGGGCCAGGCGAATCGACGAATAGCGACCCGTCAAATGTCGGCGAAGCAAGGTCGTCAACCGCGCACCCGATCCGCTAGTTCAAGCACACCGTCTGCGGCGCCGCCTTCGTCGGCGGCCCATACGTCGCGTGCAACCGCCCCTCCAGCGGCTCCGCCACGATCGCCGAGTTCGTCAGGATCCCATCCACCTCCGTCGTCTCCCGGCAGATCGAGTTCGGGTGGTCCGACTGATCCGACAGGATCGCGAAACCGGCCGCCACGTCGAACGCGCCCCGACGTTCAGCCATCGCTGCGTTCACCCGGTGGTGGCGCGCCCCGGCGCTCGGGCATCTCGTTTCGTAGCAATCACGCGCCCGATCCACAGGCTCCGGCGACACGATCATGTTTGCGTGCCCAATCGAATCACGCCCGCCGTCCAGCCAGATCTGCCGGCCCGGCAATTGCTCCAGCACACCCACATTCCCCGCGGCGTCGCTGAACCCAAACGCGCCAGTGCTGTCGTCCGAAATAGCCCCGGCCAGTTCGCGCATCACGGATACGCTGTCGCATTCCAGCAGCATTCGTTTGAGCAACGGGCCGCCGCCACCGCCCGGATTGTCGATATAGAGCGACATCCCTCACGGCGACACCCCCGTCGAGCTGATCCCAATCTGCGCCAGGTGCCCCGCGTAGCTGAAGCTCAGAACCGCCGGTAGTCCCGTGGGTCGAACCTTCAGCACGATCGACCGCTCATTCGCGCCAGGCCCTGTGTCCTTCGTCTGTCCCGCGTACACCGTCCCGTCGCCCGTAAATTCCGGCCCCACCGCAAACGCCGTACACGCCTGCGGCGCCCGCATCCCCCACTGCAACCACAACGCCGCCCGCTGATCGATCCCCGCTCCGTCCGCAATCCCCCGCACCTCATCCAGCAAATGCGGCGCCCACCCCTTCACAAACGCCTCAACGCCCGCCACATGCCGAAACGCCACATCCCGATCCAGCCCGCCCAGCCGAGCCTCAACCTCCGCCCCAACCATCCCTGCCACCGCCGCCCCATGCAGCCGCCCCACCTCATACGGAGAACCGGCGGCATCAACTACGGGAAAAACAGGCATCGGCTTTCGATCTGGATCCACTGAAGCGTCGGCACACTCCGAGCCTAGGCTCTCCATCACCAATACGCTACGAGAGGCGAGTGACTTCGACAGCACCAGCAGGTCCTCAGCGCTGCCAATGGAGACCAACTCGTCGCGTCGCTCGTGCACAATGCCCGTCCCTATGGCGAGACGGAGAACCATGCCCGAAGGGGACGATCCAACCGGCTGGCAAGCCTTCGCCTCCGAGTACATCCGCTTCGTCGACGACGGCGCCCCCAGCCGAACCATGCTTCTCGACGACGTAATGCTGGACGAGTGCGGTGACGTTTGCGGCAAGCTCGTCCTCGATGTCGGCGCCGGCGAAGGACGCTTCAGCCGCATGCTCGCCCAGCGCGGCGCCCGCACCATTGCCCTCGACCTCTTCTGGCCCATGGTCCAGGTCGCCCGACATCGCTCGTCCGGCCGCGACGCCGTCGTCAGGTCCCCCGCCACCGCCTTGCCCATCGCCTCATCCACCGTCGATACCGTCGTCAGCTACGTCGTCTGGGTCGATGTCCCGGACTTTCGCACAGCCATCGCCGAAGCCGCCCGCGTCCTCAAGCCCGGCGGTCAGCTCGTCGCCGCCAACCTCGGCTTCATCACCGCCTCGCCCGGCTGGAAGCGCGCCCCCGACGGCCGCCGCCTCTACAAGCCCATCGACCAATACGTCGACGAGCGACCGATCACCCTCAACTGGCGCGGCCACAACGTCGTCAACTGGCACCGCCCCCTCAGCGCCTACATGCAGGCCTACCTCTCCGCCAACCTCATCCTCCGCCGCTTCTTCGAACCCGTCCCACCCGATGACACCCTCCGCAACAACCCCCGCTTCGAAGACTGGTACCGCATCCCCGAATTCACCGTTATGCGCTGGCAGAAACCCCAGCGCGACGCGGCGGCGAGTCGGGGATTAGGATGAATCACGAGCACTTGGGCCCAAACCACAACGTGACCCCAGCGGCAGAGAACACGACATGAATCCTGCAATAGTGCCGACCGAGGGGCCTTACGCCGCTGCCCTGGCCCAGTTCGACAAGGCGGCCGACCAGATCGAGTTGGACTCCAATCTGCGCGAGGTATTGCGCTGCCCCAAGCGCGAACTTACGGTCAACTTCCCGGTCGAGATGGACGACGGTTCAATCACTTGCTTCACCGGCTACCGCGTGCAGCACAACGTGACGCGTGGCCCGGCCAAGGGCGGCATCCGCTATCACCCCAGCGCTGATCTCGACGAAGTCCGCGCCCTGGCCATGTGGATGACATGGAAGTGCGCGGTCATGAACCTGCCGTATGGCGGAGCCAAGGGCGGCGTGACCGTCGATCCGCGCACCCTGAGCCGCCACGAATTGGAGAACCTCACCCGCCGATACGCCACCGAGATCATTCCGCTGATGGGGCCCGACAGCGACATTCCGGCCCCCGACATGGGCACCAACATGCAGGTGATGGCCTGGATCATGGACACCTATTCCATGCACATGGGCTACTCGGTTCCCGCGGTGGTCACTGGAAAGCCGGTGGCCATCGGCGGATCGGAAGGCCGAGAGAGGGCCACGTCCAGGGGACTGCTGGTGGCTACGCAGGCCATGCTGGAGCGGCTTGGACGTCCGGCAACGGGAACCGTCGCCATCCAGGGCGCCGGCAACGTAGGCCTGAACGCATTGCAACTCTTCAACGAGGCGGGATTCACCGTCGTCGCAATCAGCGACAGCAGCGGCGGTGTCTATAACCGGACGGGGCTCAGTGCGTCGCGGGTGTACCAGCACGTTTCGGATGGCGGCTGGCTGGCCGACTATTGCGAAGCCGAGCACATATCCAACGCCGAACTACTGGCGCTGGACGTGGACGTGCTGGCGCCGGCCGCCATCGAAGGCCAGATTCACGCCGGCAACGCCGCCACGGTGCGCTCCGAGATGATCGTCGAAGGCGCCAACGGGCCGGTCACACCGGAAGCCGACGCCCTGCTGAACGACCGTGGCGTGGTCGTCGTGCCCGACATCCTCGCCAACGCCGGCGGCGTAACGGTGTCCTACTACGAGTGGGTGCAGGGCATGCAGCACTTCTTCTGGAGCCGCGAGGAGATCAACAAGCTGCTAGCCGACCACATGCGGCGGGCCGCGCAAGAGGTCTGGGATCTGGCCCAGAATCGTGGCGTCAACCTGCGCGAGGCGGCCTACCAGATCGCCGTGGGACGCGTGGCCGAGGCCACCCAGCTTCGAGGAATCTACCCTTAGCCGCGCAGGACCTCTCGTACGGCAGCCCAACTGAACGGCCGACCGTCGTCGAAAGTCGCACCAACATCGCCAAAGGGATCACGGCCTTCGTCACTGGGGTTGTAGAGCTGGGTGGGCGAATTCAGCAAGATCGCGGGACGGTCACCGGCAACCATAAAGCCGTGGTGCACCAGCCTGGGAATCAGCACGGTGAACTGCGCGCCGTCGGGTTGGGACTGCCCCATCGGCAGCAAGTCCAGCGTGCCGGCGGTTGGTGAGACGTCCCGACCGTCCCAGAGGGCAAGAATGATGTCGCCCGCCGCCACGACGAAGCGGTCCTCCTGGTGCTGGTGGACATGCCATTCGTCCTCGTCGCGAGCCAACCAAGCTGGTGTGGTGGAGAAATAGGTCTGCGCGAAGGGACGTCGATCACCTTCATAGATGTCAGCCCAGTCGGTGCGCAGGATCTCGACGAGAGAGCCGGACTCATCGCGATTGACGCGAAGCGGACGTGCAGCCGCGTCGTGGATGCGCAGACGGAACGTGGTCAGATCGAGATTGATGGGTTTTCGGAATGCGGGGCCAGCTTCGCCAGTTTAGGCGACTCAGGAACCCTGCCTGCCGGCCAGTGCCACCGCGCGCTCGTAGTCGTCGGGCGTGTTCAGGTTCCAAAACGAGCGCAGGTCTGGATCGAGGACGCGCAAGTCGTGCTCGTGGACCCAGATGGTCGACACGGCGTCAAACACGGGCGCCACCTTGAGCTCGCGACGCTCGATTCGCTGGCGGGCCGGCTTCAGGACCGACTTTCGATAGACCGCATGCAACGGCTCTGGACGGCCGTCGGTCACAGGCACCACCGCGTCCACGCGAGATGCCTGCCCGACGAGATCGAGAATCAATGTCGGGTTGAGAAAGGGCATGTCGGCGGCGGCAATGAACGCGAGGTCATGGGCGACGGCGGCAAGTCCGCTGTAGATGCCGCCCAGGCTCCCGGAGCGCGGGTACAGGTCACCGACTACGCGCGCGCCTGTTACTCCCGGGTCGTCGTTCGCCACAAGCACCACGTCGTCCGTCAGCCGCGAGACGGTATTCACCACATGACCAAGAAGCGTCTGCGGCGAGCCGTCAGCCGCCGGCATCCACGGCAGTGCACGCTTGTCCCGGCCCATGCGCCGGCTTTGCCCACCGGCAAGGATTACCGCTGAGAACCGAGGCCGGGTCACCGCGGCCGAGTTCCGTTGACTTCACGCACCGGCCTGCCTACGCTCGAATCAGAACGTCTGGTAGTTCTCCAAGGAGTTCCAATGGCAGCGCCCGAGGCCGTAGGCGACAGCGATTTCCAGTCCAAGGTTCTCGAAGCCTCCACCCCGGTCCTGGTGGACTTCTGGGCCGAGTGGTGCGGTCCCTGCAAGATGATCGCCCCGATTGTGGATGAACTGGCCGAGGAGTACGACGGCCGGGTCGGCTTTGCCAAGGTCGACGTTGACGCCAATCCCATGACCCCCGGGCAATTCGGCATACGCGGCATTCCGACGTTGCTTGTGTTCAAGGACGGAGCGGAAGTCGGACGTATCGTTGGATTCCGGCCGAAGTCGGATCTGGCCGCCGCCCTCGACCAGGCGCTGAACGGGGCATAGCGCTTACCCAACGTGCCAGCCCGACCTTCGGCGCACAGGCTGCTGCTAGCCGGCGGCAAAGCTGCGTGCGCCGATCAACTCCAACTTGGCGCGGTGGACGCTGTCCATCTCGCTGATCAGTTCCTGGCGACGCGCGGTGATCGGTTCGGTAGCATCGCCGTCAGCCGCGAGCCGGGTTTCCTCGAGCTCAGCATTTAACAGTCGCTCACGCAGGCGGAGCGTCGCGAACTGCAGTTCAACGCTCAGGGATGCATCACCACCGGGCGTCTCCGTCGCTCGTTCCAAGACAGCGGCCAGCCGCTGCTGTGACATCGGATCGAGCGTCGCGGCGATTCGGTCCCAGTCGAGCTCGGCGTTCTCGCGAGCCTCGGCCACGATGCGAGCCATGATGTGTCGGGCCGCCGGATCAGTGAGCAGTGCCGGATCCAGACGGCTGATCAGGTCTATGTCTGAGGCGCCGGACCTCGCCACGCACCGCAGCAAACCTTCCTCAAGGCGGTCCATCACCATCGAAGTCTCGGGCGAGGGCGGGCGCATGTCGCGAGCGGCCGCCCGCGGCGCGCCGCGACGGCCGTCCCGCGCGGCCATTCGCCGCAGCTCATCAGCCGGCACGCCACTCAACTCGGACAGTCGACTGAAGTAGTGGGCACGTACCACGGCATCGCTGATCTCGGCCACGATCGGCAGCAACTCGCGCATGGCAGCGCGTCGTCCGCTCAGGCCTATGAGATCGTGCTGATTGCCGGCCCAGCGAAAGGCGAAGTCTGCCAGCGGCGTTGGGTTGGCGATGAGGTCGCGCCAGCGCTGCGGCTTGGAACGAACCAAAGAGTCCGGGTCGTCGCCTACGGGTAGCTCGGCTATCCCGATGTCCGTCGTCAGACGGTCTTCGTGTCGGACCAGACCCCGCACATCGACCGTGGTGCCCGACTCGTAGTCGCCGGCTTCGCGAACTACATCCAGCCCCCGGCGGGCAGCCGCCGCGCCGGCGGCGTCGGCATCCAGGGCGATGACCACGCGCGACGCGCCCGAGGTGGTGAGCATGCGCGCCTGCTGCTGCGTAAGGGAGGTGCCCATGGAGGCCACCGTGTTGGTGAAGCCGGCCTCGTGTGCGGCGATCACATCCATATAGCCCTCGACGATCACCGCGGTTTGCTCTTCGCGAATAGCGTCGCGAGCCAGGTGATAGCCGTAAAGAAGATGGCCCTTAGTGAAGACTTCGGAATCACGAGTGTTCAGGTACTTCGGCTCAATGTCTCGAAGCGTGCGGCCGCCGAAGCCCACGACGGCGCCGGAGCGATTCCAGATGGGGAAGATCAGGCGGTCGAACAGGTAGTCCCGGACTCCGCGCTCGTCCGAGCGGGCCAGGCCGGCGGCCTCAATCGCGCCGACTTCGAATCCGAGCGTGCGCAGGTGGGTTAGCAGCGGTGAGCCGCTGCTCCGCGCGTAGCCCAGCCCAAACTTCGTCACCGTCGCGTCCGCCAGCCCGCGAGTTTTCACATAGACGCGGGCCTCTTCCGCAGCGGGGGATTCCAGGAGTTGCCGGTGCAGGAACTTCTGGGCTTCGCCCAGCAGGCCGAGCATTGCGTTTTGCCGGCCCCTCCGTTCGGGATCGGCAGGTCCGCGCTGAATCTCGATGCCGGCTTCGCGCGCGAGTTCGTCCAGGGCGTCGGGAAACTCGATGCGGTTACGACGCATCACGAAGGTGAGCAGGTCACCGCCCTCGCCACAGCCGAAGCACTTGAAACTGCCTCGATCTGGAAAGACGAAGAAGGACGGCGTTTTTTCGTTATGGAAGGGGCACAGGCCCTTCCAGTTGCGGCCGGCGCGCTGCAACCGAACGTCTCGGCCGATGTACTCGACCGCGTCCAGCCGGGCCTTGACTTCCTCTACCGGCGTCGCCATCTCGCAAAGAGCTTAAGGCACCCCTCGACGCGCTCCGCCGTACAGGTTAGGCAGTGCGAGCGTCACGCTTCGAGCGCGCGAGATTGACCGAGCAGCGGGTACTAGGGCACAAAGACGTACTCGTCGAAGTCGCAGATCGGCCGGTAGCCCAACCGCGCGTAGAGCCGGTTGGACACCGGATTGGCCAAGTCCGTGAACAGCGCACAGAATCGGCGGCCTTCGTTGAGCAGCAGCTGACTCAGATCCGCGACGCAGGCTGAAGCGTAGCCGCGAGCCCGATGTTCAGGCGGCGTGTAGACGAAGTTGATCCTGATGCCACGTGGCGTCGGGCCATCGCAGGCGGCCATTGACACCGGTCCCCCATTGTCCCAGACGTACATGCGTCCCAGGCCGATGCGCTTTCTGACGCTTAGTTCACCGGGCGCCGGGTCCTCAGATCGAAGCTCCACGTTCAAGGCGTCGGCCCACGTGGCCAGCGTTCCCACGTCGCGCATCGCAGCTCGTCTGAAAATGCCCGGGGGTCGTTTTGGCCGGATGACCTCAGTGAGTTCATGGACGCGCGAGTGCATCTGAAAACGCGTCTCGTGACCAGTCCGTGCGTGCCAGTTCTGAAGGAACCACTCGGTAGTTCTGGCTGGACCGATGACCCCGGGAAGTGAGGAGTCGTCCGCGCTCAGCTGCTTAACCAACGCTTCAACGGCGTCCGTTCGCCCGCGAGACAGGATCAGGTTCGCCCCGGACTGCAGCGCCGCCATGACGCAGTTCGGTCCTCGCTCCACTGTGAGCAGGTGCTCGGCTTGGGTCGCACTGGATGCCACCCCGAGCATTAGCACGTTTTCGGCCTCTCGACGCACGAGGAATCCCTGCGCTCGCGCCAGAAACGCCGACACTCCCGCGTGCCGCCTTACGACGAAATCAGCCATTTGGCGACTCCGTGTATCCCCCTCGGATCGAGCTACCGGTCTCGGAAGCCCTGCTCCAGGCGCGCGTGGGCGGCGGCGATGCGAGCCACCGGCACGCGGTAGGGGGAGGCACTGACGTAGTCCAGACCCAGCGACTCGCAGAAGTCGATAGACGACGGGTCGCCGCCGTGCTCGCCGCAGATCCCGACCTCGATGTCATCGCGGGCGGCGCGTCCCTGCTCGGTGGCGGTGCGCATGAGCGCTCCGACGCCGTCGCGGTCGAGCACGCCGAAGGGGTTGTCGACGAGGATGCCGTCTTCCACGTACTTGAGCAGGAAGCGTCCCTCGGCGTCGTCGCGGCTGATACCGAAGGTGGTCTGGGTGAGGTCGTTGGTGCCGAAGCTGAAGAACTCGGCCACGCCGGCGATCTCGGTCGCGGTCAGGCAGGCGCGCGGCACCTCCAGCATGGTTCCGAACTTGTACTCAATCCGGTCGCCGGTGCGTTGCTGTACGTGCTCGGCGGTGGCCCGCAGCCGTGACTCGATAGTAGTGAGTTCGGAAATGTGGCCGATAAGCGGAATCATGATCTCGGGCAGGACATGCACCGCCTCGGCCTTCAGATGCAGCGCGGCCTCCACGATGGCCTGCACCTGCATCTCGTAGACCTCGGGATAGACCAGCCCGAGGCGGCAGCCACGCAAGCCCAGCATGGGATTGAATTCGTGCAACTCGGCGGCCCGCGACACCTTGCGTCGGGCCAGCGCTAGATCGGCTTCAGATGCGCCGGTTTGCTCCAGGCCGGCCAGTTCGTCTTCAACGCCGCTCAGGAATTCGTGCAGCGGCGGATCCAGCAGGCGAATGATCACCGGCAGGCCGTGCATCGCCCGCAGGATGCCGACGAAGTCCTCGCGCTGGATGGGTAACAGCTTCTCGAGTGCACGACGTCGTTCGGCCTCGGATTCGGCCAGGATCATGTCTTGCACGATTGGTAGCCGATCGCCCTCGCGGAACATGTGCTCGGTGCGGCAGAGACCGATCCCCTGGGCGCCGTAGGAGCGCGCGAGTTCAGCTTCTTCTGGCGTGTCGGCATTCCCCCAGACCTGGAGCCGGCGGATTTCGTCGGCCCAACTAAGCAGTTCGTGAAGTTCCTGCGTCATTTCGCCGGGAATCAGCGGCACTTCCCCGCGAATCACGTTGCCCAGGGTGCCGTCGATGGTGAGGGTCTCGCCGGCGCATACCACTTCGCTGCCGACCCGGAACTCGCCGGCCTCGACGTCAATGTCCAGAACCTCGCAGCCCACGACGGCCGGTAGACCAAGCTGCCGGGCCACAATGGCCGCATGGCTGGTGGCGCCTCCCCGCGACGTCAGAATGGCCTGTGAGGCAGCCATGCCGTGAAAGTCATCGGGCGAGGTTTCGGGACGAACCAGGATGACCGCGTGGCCCTCCTCGGCCAGGGCCGCGGCATCGTCGGCTGTGAAGGCCACTTCGCCGGTCGCGGCGCCCGGGGATGCATTGAGGCCGTGGGCGATTGGGTCCACGGGCGTTGAGGCGTCAATACGCGGATGCAGCAGGGCGCTGACCTGCTCGGCTTCGACACGGCGAACGGCGGTCTCGCGGTCGATCTTGCCCTCGTGGACCATGTCCACGGCGATGCGCACGGCGGCCGCCGGACTGCGCTTTCCGGCGCGCGTCTGCAGCATGTAGAGGCGGCCGTCCTCGATGGTGAACTCGAGGTCCTGCATCTCGGCGTAGTGGGCTTCGAGCGCGTGGGCGTAGGCCTGAAACTCGCCGTAGACCTCGGGCAGCGTCTCGCGCAACGTACTGATTTGCTCTGGTGTACGAATGCCAGCCACCACGTCTTCGCCCTGGGCGTTAAGCAGGTACTCACCAAAGAGCACCGGGTTGCCGTCATTGGGGTCGCGGGTGAAGGCCACGCCTGTGCCCGAACGCTCGCCCATGTTGCCGAAGACCATGGTCTGCACGTTGCAGGCCGTACCCCAATCGTGGGGCAGGCGATGGAAGTTGCGGTAGTCGACGGCGCGGCGGCCGTGCCAGGAGTCGAACACCGCCCGGATGGCGCGTTCCAGTTGCTCGTGCGGGTTTTCCGGGAAGCGCTGGCCGGTTTCCTCGAAAATCAGGTTCTTGAAGTCGGCGGCAACCGCTTCCCACTCTGCGGCGGTCAGTTCGGGATCTTCGGACTTCCCGAGGCGCTCCTTGTGCTCGTGAATGATCTCTTCGAACGCACGGCTGTCGAGGTTCAGCACGATCGCGCCGAATCCCTGGACGAAGCGGCGATAGGAGTCACGGCTGAAGCGCGGGTCGCCCGTGAGTTCGGTCAGGCCCTCAAGGGTCTGGGCGTTGAGTCCCAGATTGAGCACCGTATCCATCATTCCCGGCATGGACACGCGGGCGCCCGAGCGCACCGAAACCAGCAATGGATTCGTGGGATCGCCGAAGCGCTTGCCAGTCTGCACCTCGACTTCGGCGAGGGCCCGGTCGATTTGCTGCTGCATGCCGGCCGGGAACTTTCGGCCGGTTTCGAAGTAGGCGAGACATGCCTCGGTCGTGATCGTGAAACCCGGCGGGACGGGGATGCCGGCGCGAGTCATCTCGGCGGAGCCCGCGCCCTTGCCGCCGAGCAGGTTGCGCATGGACTCGGCACCCTCGCGGAACAGGTAGACCCATTTGTGGTCGGTGGCTGACATGCGAAAGGGGCTCCGGCTCTTGGGTTAGTGCGCCGCTGGGGCACGGCGCGCACGGCTATCGAATGTACCATCGCGCCCGGACGCGCCCGCGGTCGCGTACTTCCGGGAAGGTCTGCGGATTTCCGTTTTCAGCGCGGCCCGGCGCTGGGTGGCCACGGTCGCCGTCGGGCACTTCGCCGTGGACTTCACGGCCATGCTGCCCAACATGATGTACCCGTTTCTGGCACAACGCCTTGAGTTGTCACTCGGGATCGTGGGCGTGGCGTCGGCCGTCTGGGCTATCACTTCCTCCACGTCGCAACCGATCTTCGGATACCTCGGCGACCGCTTCGGGCGGCGCTGGCTGGCCGCAGGCACTGTTGGGACGATGGCCGTGCTGGTAGCGTTCGTCCCGCTGGCGCCGTCGTACGGCGTGCTGCTGTTGCTGCTGGGCGCCGCCGGAATCGTGGTCGGCGGGTACCACCCGCAGGGCGGGGCCATCGCCAATGAGGCGTCGCGCCGACACAAGGGTGCCGGCGTATCGACATTCTTCCTTGGCGGACACCTGGGCTTTACGGTTGCGCCGCTGGCTGCGGGTGCCGTGTTGGCGGCGAGCGGCCTGGACTGGATGCCGCTGCTGGCTCTGCCAGCACTGGTTGTGGCTGCCCTGATCCCTCTGGGGCTACGCGGGTTTTCCAGTGCCAAGTCCACGGCTCGGTTCGGTGGCTTCGGCTCGTTGGGCGGCATTGGCGCCGCGCTGGTGGCGGTCCTGGTCGTTGCCCTGATCCGCGGGTGGGCCTACGCCAGCCTCAATACCTACATTCCGTTCTTCGTTTCCCCGGACCGACCCGACCCGGGCTTTGCGGGATCGATGCTGGCGGTGTACCTGGGATTCCATGCCGCGGGGGCGTTCAGTGGGGGCGTGCTGGCCGACCGGCTGGGAGTGCGGCGAATGATCGGCTATTCATCGCTGCTGCTGATCCCGTGC
Source organism: Chloroflexota bacterium (assembly GCA_022821645.1). GTDB lineage: Bacteria > Chloroflexota > UBA11872 > UBA11872 > UBA11872 > UBA11872. Next base: position 60,440 of record JAJEDE010000025.1, on the reverse strand, counting down.
GTAACGGCATTCGCCTTAGTGCCGGTCGGCGCGTCGTCATACGTGACAGTCGCCGCGGTCGGCGCGCTGATCGGGGCCGGATTCACGCCGACCGTGCTGCTGATGCAGCGGCTGGTGCCAGCACACATGGGTGTGGGAACCGGCATCATTCTGGGCGTTTCTTTTGGCGCGGCGGCGATCGGGAACCCGGTGACAGGCTTCGTGGGCGATGCCGCCGGACTCAATGTGGCATTCATGCTGATGGCTGTGGCCCAGGTCGCTGTGCTGGTGGCGCTACGCTGGATTCCGGGCAGGACCGGCGGCGGACAGGTGACCCCGCAAGCGGCGGAAAGCGCGGCTGGAGGAGCAAGCTGATGGGAATCCTGGAGCTTCGTGAACGAGTCGACAGACAGTTGCAGGAGCAGTTCAGGCGCCGACGACCGGACGATCCCGCCGTCAACCTGCGCAAGACGCTGGTAGACGAACTGGTTCAACTCGCTGAGGAAGGCTGCGACGTCCAGGACATCACGGCCGAAGTTCTTTCGTCCGACGTGCTGTCGATGGACGTGGCCACCGTTGAGTCCTTACTGGCTGGACTTGAGGGGCTGCCCATGCGGGAGGACTTCCAGTACGACGAGCCGAGCGATCTGGCCGGGATTCAAGCCGCGCGGCCCGGTGGCCGATCCATACCCGAAGCTGACGGAAGCGACTACGAGCGTCGCTTGCGCGGCGCCTGGATCGGGCGCTGCGCCGGCTGCACCCTGGGTAAGCCGGTTGAGGGGTGGTCGCGTGCTGAGATCCGCGAGCTGTTGGATGCGGCGGACATCGGCGACCTGCGTTTCTATGTGCCGTACCTGGAGCCGAACCCGACTGGCCGAGCCTGGCATCCGTCGGCGGTGTACTCGGCGCAGGGGCGGATCGATGGGGTGCCGCGCGACGACGACATTGACTACTGCATCCTGGCGCTGGAGATCCTGGAGACCTATGGCCCCGGCGTAACCACGGCCGACTTTGGGCAGTCGTGGCTGGAGATGCTGCCGTACTGGCGGGTGTACACGGCTGAGCGGGCTGCCTACCGCAACCTGGTACTGGGGCTGCCAACTAGCCAGGCGGCGACGGTAAATAACCCGTATCGCGAATGGATCGGCGCGCAAATTCGGGCCGATGTGCTGGGCTGGGTGCATCCGGGCAGGCCGGAGGCCGCGGCGGCGCTGGCGTTTCGGGATGCGGCGCTGTCGCATGTGAAGAACGGGATTTACGGCGAGATGTGGGCGGCGGCCACGATTGCCGCCGCGTTCAGCCTGGACGATCCGCTGGACGCGGTGCGGGCGGGGATGGACCAGATTCCGGCCAATAGCCGGCTGCACGCGGCGCTGACGAATACGCTGGCCTGGAGCGAGGAGTACGCCGATTGGCAGGACGCGTGGGAGCGGGTTGACGAGGCGTATGGGCACTACAACTTCGTGCATACGATCAACAACGCGTGCTTTGTGGTGCTGGGGTTGGCGTATGGGCGTGGGGACTTTGCGGCGACGGTTGGGATTGCGGTGGAGTGTGGGGAGGACACGGACTGCAACGGGGCTACGGCCGGGTCGATCCTGGGAGCGACCAAAGGCGCGGAAGTGGTGCCGGCGGAGTGGACCGAGCATTTTCATGATCGGGTGGAGACGATTGTGAGTGGGATCGGGACGCTCAGGCTGAGCGATCTGATCGCGCGGACGGCGGCGCTGGCGCGGGGGCCGTTCGCCGCCTAGCTCGCTCCGCCCTGGCGGGCGAACAGGTCGCAGACCTCGGCCACGGTGGTGGCGTCGGCGGGAGCCTTGTCCTCGCGGATGAAGCCAATGACGCGCGGGAAGCGGAGAGCGAGGCCGAGTTCGTCGTCGGTTCGGCCGGCGACGTGCATCGGGCTGCGGGTAAGTTCGTCGGCCAGGACTTCGACCACGATATCGGGGCTGGCCCATACGTCGGGGACGACGTCGGAGTGGACGTTGGCGGGACGGTCGCCGACCGCGATTTCGTCCAGCTTCTCGCGGATACGCACCCACTCTTCGTCGGAGTAGCCGGTGCCGATGCGGGCGATGGACTTGAAGACCTGCTCGTCGGCATCCCAGACGGCGCTCAGTAGCGCGCCGATGCCCCAGGGCGTGCGCTTGCCCTGGCCGCGCCAGTAGCCGATCAGGACGCAGTCCAGGGTGTCGGTGAGGGCCGAGGAGTAGCTGGCCTTGTACTTGATCCAGTTGAAGTTGCGCTGCCCGGCCTGGTAGGCGGAGTCCAGGCGCTTGGCCATGACGCCTTCAAACCCAGCGTGTACCTGCTCGTTGAAGAAGACGTCAATTGCTTCTGGATCATCGGTGACGATGCACTCGGAAACCTGAAGGTCCTCGCCTTCCCTCCCCACGATCTCTTCGAGCCGACGGCGGCGCTCGGTGAAGGGAAGTTCGATCACGTTGTCGCCGTCGTAGAGCAGGTCGAAGGCGTGAACGTGGAGCGGAATCTCTTTCGCCGCCGCCTCGATGCCGTGGCGGCGACGGCGCGAGGTTGTGACCTGGAAGGGCAGGAATTCGCCGGTTTCCGGGTTAACGCCCATGGCCTCGCCCTCAATGATGACCCGGGGCTTCTTCAGGTGGGCGCGGGCCGCCTGCGACACGTCAGGGAACATTCGGGACATGTCCTCGAGGTTGCGGCTGTAGATGCGGACCTGGTCGCCGTCGCGATGGATCTGGACGCGAAAGCCGTCCAGCTTCGGCTCGACCGCGGCCGACCCGATCTTGTCGACAATCTCCTGACCGCTTGACATGCGGGCGGCCTGGGCCATGCGAACGGGATTGCCGACCTGAACCTGGGCGCGGGCCATGGCGTCGGCGCCGCCCCGCAAGTAGTCGCGGGCGGTCTGACCGAGGTCGCAGGTCAGGTTGTAGGCGCGCTCGATGGCCTTGCGATCGGACTTGTCGCCGACGCCTGCGAACGAGAGCGCGTCCATGAAAGTGGGGTCGCCGATGCCCAGACGCAGCCGGCCGACTGGGATGCGCGGGAGGTAGCGATTGGAACGCGGGTCCAGGTCGCGCAAAAGGCCGGCGACGCCGGCGACCTTGCGTTCCTGGGACTCGGCGCCCTCCGCCTTGGCGACCTCCCGCAGACGCGCGAAGACGCCGCCGACCGAGACGTTTCGGGCCCAGTCCTGGGCAAGCTCTCTTTGTCGACGCGTTCGCCAGGACGGATTGCCGACGGCGGTGTGCCAGTAGATTCGGCCCTGACCGAATCGCCGCAGACGAGACGCACGGCGGGACTTCGAGCCCGTCGCCAATCTCCAACCTCGACAAGGCGGTGGGGTGGCGGTAACCGACTCCGCAGGTGTCAGAGATTCCGCCGCGAGGCCCAGGTCACCGGCCTCTCGGAATACGGATTGAACTTCGTCGGGCTCGGTCTCAAACGCTTCGCCGATCGAGCGCAGCAGCAGGCGGCTGGCCATGCCGAACTCAAGGTCGACGAACTTGGGGACGAGGCGGCCCTGCATCAGGTAGGTGACCTGGGCGGCTTCCTCGGGGGTGACGCGTTGGTAGAGCTCGGCCAGGATCTCGATCATGGCGTTGCGGCCGGACACGGCGTCGATGCGTTCGAACACTTCGGCCAGTTCGCGAAACGTCATGTGGACCTACTCACGGGCAGCAGGTTGGCGCGCACCCAGTCGTGGACATCGTCCATGCCCTCGAACGCATGGTAGGGAATGCCATCTTGCTTGCAGCGGTCCGCCAGTTGAGAGCGGGCAAAGAGCAGGTCGGCGGCTTGAGCGGCGGCCCAGTCGCTCATGCCGTCGCCGGCGTAGGCTACGCGCCAGCCCTGGGCCTGCAAGCTCCGGACCGGTCCGGCTTTCCAGCCACCGCGCGGATCGTGACCGGGGCGTTCGTGGGGAAACTCGAGCTCAATCGAGCCGTTCCGAAAGAACAAGCGGTTGGACTGGAAGGGCAGGTCGGAGAACCCAGCGCGGGCGAGCATGGGCTTGACGTAGGCGTCGAAGCCGTCGCTGACGACTTGGACCGGGACGCCGTGCCTTCCCAAGTCGGCGACCAGCGCCGGGAAGGCTGGATCGACGGCGTGCTGTTGGATGAGCTTCTGAAACTCAGGCTCACGGGCATCGACTAGTGCAAACTGGCGGCGGGCGCGTTGGCTGGTGGTGATTTCGCCACGGATCCATTCGTCGTCAATGTCGCGCCAGGTGGGGTCGGCGAAGGCGTCAAAGATGACGTGGCCCATGTCCTCGGGGGAGATGGTGCCGTCGAAGTCGAAGACGAAGGCCCAGCGGGCGGCGTTGGCGGTCAGGTCACGGCCTCGAGCTTGGCGTAGCTGACTGCGAGTTTCTTGAGTCCCACGTCACCCCCGAACATGACGGTGACTTCCTCGTCGAAGTTGGTGATCTGACCGGCGACGATCAGGCCCTCGCCGAATACCGGGTGACGGACGCGCTGGCCGTCGTGGTAGGAACGTTCAGTGGGTGGCTGCGGCTGATCGTCGTCATCGTCGACGCCGAAGCCGGAAGACAGGACCGTCGGCCGGGCGTCAAGGCGGCGCCGATAGGTGAGCCGCTCGGGCGGGATGTCCTGCAGGAAGCGGGACGGGAAGCGCACGGGCGCGCCCCAGCCGGAGCGGTGGCGGGTATAGGTGAGAAACAGGCGGTCCTTGGCACGGGTGAGCGCCACGTAGGCCAGGCGGCGCTCCTCGTCCATCTGGGCGGGTTCGTCGTAGCTGCGGGCGTGTGGGAAGAGCTCCTCCTCCAGGCCAACGAGGATCACCACGCCGAATTCGAGACCCTTGGCCGAGTGGGCCGTGAGCAGCGTGACGGCGTCGCCGCCGGTTGCCAAGTTGTCGACGTCGGCAACCAGCGCGGCTTCGCTGAGGTAGCGGGACAGGCTCTCGCGCGGGCCGAGGCCGTCGTACTTGGTGGCGGCGGTCTGCAACTCGACGACGTTTTCCCAGCGCTCTTCGGGACTGTCCGGGTCGTTGTCGAGGACTTCGTCGTAGCCGGACTCGCGGACGACCGCGTTGACGAGGCCGCCGACGGGTACCTCGTCCGCCAGCGTGTCCATGCGTCGGAGCAGGCGGCCCAGCTCGATAAGCGCGCGAGTGGCACGAGTGGGCAGCGGGTTGTCGAGCGTGTGCTGAATCGGCTGGCCCGAGTCGGCGTCGGCGGCCAGCAGGCGTGTCAGCTCACCGGAGGAGCGGCTGGTCTGTTCGGCCCACTCGCGGAGGACCTGAAGGGTCTTGGCGCCGATGCCGCGGCGCGGGGTGTTGGCGATGCGCTCGAAGCTGACCAGGTCGCGGGGGTTGGCAATGGCCCGCAAGTAGGCCAGTACGTCGCGAACTTCGCGGCGCCCGTAGAACTCGGTGGCGCCGACCAATTGGTAGGGCAGGCCCTGGCGGACGAACCATTCCTCGAGGGGTCGGGACTGGGCGTTGGTGCGGTAGATGATGGCAATGTCGTGGCTTGGGACGTCTTCGCCGCGAAGTTCGCGGATGAGGTTGCCTACTTGGCGGGCTTCGTCGTCTTCGTCGAAGGCCTCGATGATTTCGGGCTGCTGGCCGTCGTCACGCTCGGTCCAGAGCGTCTTTTCGGCGCGGTTGGCGACCTTGGAAATGACGGCGTTAGCTGAAGCCAGGATGTTGCCCGTCGAGCGGTAGTTGCGTTCCAGGCGGATGACGCGGGAGTCAGCGAACTGGGCTTCGAAGTCGAGGATGTTGCGGATATCGGCGCCGCGCCAGGTGTAGATGCTCTGGTCGTCGTCGCCGACGACGCAGACGTTGCCGCGGCCCTCGGCTAGCTGGCGGACGAACTCGTACTGGGCGCGGTTGGTGTCCTGGTATTCGTCGACAAGGATGAAGCGATAACGGTCCTGGTAGAAGGCGCGGAGGTCGGGGAATTCGCGGAAGAGACGGACGCAGAAGGCGATCATGTCGCCGAAGTCGACGCCGTTGGCGCTGTCGAGCAGGCGCTGGTAGCGGTGGTAGACCTGGGCGACGGCCTCCTCGAAGTAGCCCTCGGAGCGTTCGGCGTAGACGAAGGGGTCGGCGAGTTCGTCCTTGGCGCGGGAGATTGCGTTGCGGATGGCGACGGGGCTGATGGTGGTGAGGCCGATGCCGACGTCGCCCATGGCCTGCTTGACGAGGCGGAGCTGGTCGTCGGCGTCGTAGATGGTGAACTCGGGCTCGCGGCCGAGGTTGTGGATGTCGCGGCGGAGGATGCGGAGGGCCTGGCCGTGGAAGGTGCCGACATTGACGCCGCCCGACGCGCGGCCGACCAGGTCGACGATGCGTTCGCGCATCTCGTTGGCGGCCTTGTTGGTGAAGGTGACGGCGAGGATGTTCCAGGGGGCGACGCCCTGGGCGATGAGGTTGGCGACGCGGCAGGTGATGACGCGGGTTTTGCCGGAGCCGGCGCCGGCGAAGACGAGCAGGGGGCCGTGGACGTGGTCGATGGCGGCGCGCTGCTGGGCGTTCAGGCCGCTGAGATCGAGGGGCAGCAGGCCGGCGGCCTGGGGGTGGTGGGTGGCGCTCACGGGCGATTCTAGGGCACCGGCGCGGCGGGGCTGACGGGCAGCGAAATGGGGCCTCACGTGCGCAATAAGAGTTTTTTCCAAAAAACTCTTGAGGCGCGGCGGGGCGTCTTCGGGCGAGGGAGCGAGGACGGCGCGCGGCGTGCGGGGGAGGGACATGCGGAATCGGAGTTGCGTGGACATCGCAGGCAGTGTACATTTTTCGAGTACGACCAGCAACCAGTGAGCGCGCCGGAAGCCTGCGAGGGGCAGTGAGCGCGCTGGAGGAACCCAGCCGTTGCGGCGAGTGATGCGGCGCACGCCAGACGGGAGCGACACAGCCTGTTGTCCGATGTGAACAGAATCCCAATACTCCGGCTTCTGCGGTTCAGGCAATCCATTGGCCGAGACAAGAGCCACGTGCCGTCGGCCGATCACCTGGTTGCGCCACGGATTCCCGGCTACCGGTCTCGGCGTGATGAGGAGCTTGCGACCATGCGAAGCGTCCGAGTCGTAGTCGTCGGGGTGGTGCTGGCGGCGGTCATGGCGGCGGTCGCGGCGGCGCTGGGGGCGGCGCCTGTGCTGGCGCGGTGGCCTACGACGTGCGTTGAACTCAACGACATCGTGGAGGCGCACCTGGGCAACGACGGCAACGTGGGGATTTACCAACGGGTGTTTGGCGCACAGGCCGAGGCGGCCTGCCAGAACGATCATCGGGACGACGTGCGGGGCGTGTTCGCCTGGGCGTTCGCGGACGGGTCGCCGTCCACCGACACCGACGCGCCCGACCTAGCGTGGCCGACGGACTGCGTGGAGTTGAACGACGTCGTGGAGGCGCGCCTGGGCAACGACGGCAACGTGGGGATTTACCAGCGGGTGTTTGGCGAAAAGGCCGAGGCGGCCTGCCGCACCGACCATCGGCACGACGTGCGCGGCGTCTTCGCGTGGGCGGTTGAGGGTTACATCCCACGACCGGCAGCGCCCGGGACGTTCGAAGCCGTCAGCGCGGGGGACTTTCACAGCTGCGGGCTGCGGACCGACGGCTCGGTGGCCTGTTGGGGCCATGACCTCTTTGGCCAAGCCACGCCGCCGGCCGGGACCTTCACGACCGTAAGCGCAGGGTGGCTGCACACGTGTGGCGTGCGCTCCGATGGCACGGTGGAATGTTGGGGCGCTGACAGTGGCGGCGAAGCCTCGCCACCCACCGCGACGTTCGTCGACGTCAGCGCCGGCGGGCACCACACGTGCGGAGTGCGGACCGACGGCGCGGTTGCGTGCTGGGGTCGTGACTGGAACGGTCAGGCCACGCCGCCACCCGGGCAGTTCGTTGCCGTGAGCGCCGGAAATTCGCACACGTGCGGGGTGCGGACCGACGGCTGGGGGAAATGCTGGGGCTGGAACGATTCCGGTCAGGCCACGCCACCCGACGGGGAGTTCGTCGGCGTCAGCGTCGGGTCCTTCCACACGTGCGGGGTGCGGGCCGACGGTGCCGTTGCGTGCTGGGGCAACGACTACTTTGGCCAGGCCACGCCGCCGGGCGGAGCGTTTGCCGCCGTGGACGCCGGCGCTCGTCACACGTGCGGGGTGCGGACGGACGGCGACGTGGAGTGCTGGGGCGATGACGGTCATGGCCGCGCAACCCCGCCAGCCGGAGCGTTCGCGACCGTCAGTGCCGCGACCTGGCACACCTGCGGCGTGCGGACCTCCGGCGTGGTGGAGTGCTGGGGTGACGAGTTCGCCGACCTGATCACGCCGCCGGCCGGAGCGTTCGTCGATGTAAGCGTCGGAACTTTCCACACGTGCGGGGTGCGGGCCGACGGCACCGTTGAATGCTGGGGCAACAACTTGTATGGCGAAGCCATGCCGCCGGCAGGGACATTCGTTGCCGTGAGCGCCGCCAGGAGCCACACCTGCGGCACACGGACGGACGGCACGATCGCGTGTTGGGGCACTGGTGATGCCGCGGCCTCCCGGCCGGACGGCACATTCGTTGCCGTGAGCACCCTGGAACAGCACACGTGCGGGGTACGCGCCAACGGCGACGTTGACTGCTGGGGGAGCGAAGATCTCGCAGACCTGATCAGGCCGCCGGCCGGAGCGTTCGCCGCTGTCAGCGCCGGGTTCTTTTACACCTGCGGCGTGCGGACCTCCGGCGTTGTCGCTTGCTGGGGTGACAACTCGTATGGCCAGTCCGGGCAGCCCGGCCAGACATTCGTTGCCGTCAGCGCCGGCAGGACCCACACCTGCGGCCTACGGACGGACGGCGCCATCGAATGTTGGGGCGACAACAGTCAAGGCCGAGCCACGCCGCCGAGCGGAGTGTTCAAGGCCGTCAGCGTTGGAGCGTTCCATACGTGCGGCGTGCGGACGGACGGCACCGTCGAATGCTGGGGCGACGAGTATCTGAGTCAGGCTCCCGCGGGGACGTTCGCCGCCGTGAGCGCCGGGGTCTGGCATTCCTGTGGGATCCGGACGAACGGCACGGTGTCCTGCTGGTTCGGCGACGACGGGTAGCTGTGACTGCCAGGAAGCCAGTGGACGAGGACGCGCGACTTCTGGGAATGGTCGCCTGCACGGGGGAGGCGCCTTCTCGCCGCGTTCGAAGTGTCTGTGGTGGTCGTCAAGCGGGCTTTCAGGTCACGGGCGCCGAGTCCTCGGTCCAGGGCGAGCCGGGGCCGGGGATGGGGGGTGCTGGCAATGACGTCAATGCCGGCAATGCAATCAGTGCACGCGTTGCTGGCAGGGGTGTGGTTCGACTCGGGCCGCAGGGGACGGCACCTTGGCTCACCAGGAACGGGGGCGGGCTGAGTGCTGCCAGGACCACTGCCGCCGACGCGTCCCTCATACCCGCGATGATTCCTTGCGAGGAATATCATGCGACCATGCCCTGGGAGACTGCGTACACGGACAAGCCCGGGGAATGGTGGCGGCGACAAGACGGGGAACGACAGGCTCTGCGGGCAGTTCGTGCCGCTGGCCTACGACCTCTGCAGCGAGCACCTGGAAGAACTGCGAAGGGAGAGGTTGATCGAATGAGCGGACGCCATCCGTTCAGCGAGCTGACCAGGGACTTCACGCCGGAGCGTCGGCGGCGCGTGGACGATATGAAGCAGGAATTGCTGGCCGAAATGCCGCTGCATGAGCTTCGCCGAGCGCGGGCGCTGACCCAGCGGGACATGGCGAAGATGCTGAAGGTGAACCAGCCGGCGGTGTCAAAGTTGGAGCAGCGGGCGGACGTTTATGTGTCGAGCCTGCGGTCGTATATCGAGGCGGTGGGCGGCAAGCTCAAGATCGTGGCGGAGTTTCCGGAAGGCGACGTCGCTATCACTAATTTCTCCGACGTGGGCGAGTAGGCGTAGAGACTTCTCGTCCAAGGAAAAGCCTCGAGTCTGCCGGCCTCGCCGGTCGTCTTGCGTAGCACTGCACGGATGGCGGCCGGTCCGACCTGCTGATGGTTACTTGGAAGCCAAGATCTCCTTGAGGTGCGGGTCGAAGGCCTCCTCAAGCTTCGGTAGCAGATCGAGCATCCAGGCTCTGGTCTCCTCCAGCTTTGCCGGAGGATCGTCGATTGACCCGTCGCTTACGATGTTTATGCTGGAGAACAAGAACGAGTCATGCCTGTTCCACCGCCAATCTCTGCCGGAACCGGCGATGACACTCTCCTGTACCTGCTCGCGGTAGGCCTTCAACTCATCGAACACTTGCTTAGTCCGCTGGATATCATCTAATTCGATATGGAGTGATACCCACGCCTTGTCTTTGTAAAAGGACACTGCGTAGGCTATTCCCTTGTGGAGGCGGGAAGGGAAGGTGCGATCCTCGTGGTTAAATCTCTGGTACACACTATCGGCAAAGCTGTCTGCCAGCAGCTTACTAACGATCGGTTGAAAAAACTCGTGATGCTGCCGTTTGGATAGGGGCATCACTGTAGACGGACGACTGGCCGCCTGGTTCCAGCCGCCCGGGTAGACCACCTCGCGGAACCTCGGCTCTGGACACAGAGCACCAGCCTTCTTGATGACCTCGACTTTCACGCCGTAGAAGCGAATCCGCTCATTCGTCCATTCGTTGAGCAGATGGAGAGCCTGGGCGTGCTCGTAGCCGAATTCCGGCGCCACCCATATAGCAATGTGCGCACCGCATCCGGTCGCATAAGTGAGTAGCTGGCCGAGATGGTGGAGATTGGTCTCTTCCAACTGGTTTTCGATGGCTACCTTCACATCCTCGCGAGTCTCTCTCGCCAGAATGTCGAGAAAATACGGACCTATCGGCACTTCCGATTGGATCCATTCCAGCTTTAACCCCAGCGAATCGCCCAGCACCTGAAGATTCTCGGCCAGCCAAGGAGTGAAGTTGTGCGCCTCATGCTCCCACTTGTCGCGAACGGCCAACTGCTCGCTCTCGCCTTCACGTTCAGGCATGGCAGTCTCCCTAGCATCCCAGCATCTATGACTGAATAGCGTTGATGTTCAGCGTGGCACATTGTTCGACTCAGACGCAAGTATGCTAGCCTGTGCATGTCTCTTACGCTATTGAGCGCCAAAGAGCACGACTAGTCGATTTGGCATATACGCGAAGAACTTAAGTTTATGTCTCTGCGCATAGTCAACTGGAATGTTGAGTTTGCTACGCCGAAGTCGTGGCGAACGCCGGAAATCCTGGGTCATATTGATCGAAATGGTCCGGAGATTATCTGTCTGACCGAGACGCATGACGAGCTGCTTGGCCAGGGTGGACATGCGATTTGCTCGCGGCCGGATTATGGATACGGGCTAAAGAAGAACCGTCGTAAGGTTTTGCTGTGGTCAAAAGAGACTTGGCACCAGGTCGATGACCTGGGGATCGATTCGCTGCCGCCGGGACGTTTTGTTTCGGGGATCACGCAGACTTCAGTGGGCGAGGTGGCGGTTATTGGAATCTGCATTCCCTGGTTTGGATCGCGGACCGAGGCTCGGCGGGGGGCGGAGCGCAGGTTGCGGTGGCAGGACCATGAGGAGTGCCTGGTAGGCCTTACGAAGATTCTCGAGCGGGTCGATGCGAAGCGGTTGATTGTGATGGGAGATTTCAACCAGAGAATCGGTCAGGGCAGCCGGGCACCTCGGGCGCTTCGTTTGGCGCTCCTAGAGGCCTTTGAGCCGAAGCTGCGGATCATCACGTCCGAACTTGCCCTTCGGGGACGGAAGAGCATCGATCACATTGCGCTGAGTGCGGATTGGGCGGTCGGCTCCGTGAATGCGATCAGCAACATTCATGGGGACCGGAAGCTCTCGGACCATTTCGGCGTTGCTGCTGAGGTGTCGGTCCGACCGGTGAGAGATCCGGAGGCTTCTGACTGTGACTGACAAGGAGGGTCTGCTCGGCGCCGTCGCAAAGCGTCATGCCGACAGGCTTGAGGACGCCGCCAGGGACGCCTGACTTTCCGGTCTCGGGAAAGGAGACGGGCGTCCGTCGAGGAGGCCGGCGGCGAGAGCGGTTGGGTGCTGCGCTCAGGGGCGCCGGTCGTGGAGGGATTTCGCTGGCGGTTCGGTCAGCGGGTGGATGCGGACGGTGACGTGGAGGTGGCTTTGGCCGGGGCCGCGGAAGACGCCGCGGGTGGGGGCGACGTCCTGGTAGTCGCGGCCGACGGCGAGGCGGACGTGGCGATGGTCGGCGAGGGTGCGGTTGGTGGGGTCGAAGCCGATCCAGCCGAGGCCGGGCAGGCGGCATTCAGCCCAGGCATGGGTCAAGGTTGACGGCGCCTGCTCGCCTGCGGCGCCGGTGACGTGGAGGTAGCCGGAGACGTAACGGGTGGGGATTCCCCACGACCGCGCGACGGCGATCATGACGTGGGCGTAGTCCTGGCAGACGCCGTGGCCGGTTTCGAGAATGTGATCGATGGGCGAAATGACCGAGGTGCTGCCGGGGCTGTATGTGAAGCCGTCATGCAGCGCGTCGGACAGGCGGCGCAGGCTCTCCAGCGGATCGTCTCGAACACGGATGCCGCAGCGGCGCATGAACGCGGCGAGCGCGGGCGATGGCGTTGTGAGGGCGCTGGGGCGGGTGAAGTCCCAGTCGGCGAAGGCATCACGCTCGGCATGAATCGCCGTCCAGGCATCGGCGACCAGCGATTCGGGCAGGAGCGGCGACGGAGGAATCTCGATGGCGCACGAGGCTGAAATGACAAGGCCGGCGTGCTCGCGATGGAGATTGAGCACGTGCCGGGTGTTGCCGAAGGCGTCAGTCTCAACACCAAGGGTGGATGCGGGATCGGTGGAAACCGCGAACCGCACCAGCCGCTGACCGCCGTCGCCGCGCGGCTTGAGGCAGAGGCGCATGACGCAGGAGCGGGCGGGCGCGGTGTAGGTGTAGCGCGACTCGTGCTCGACCTGGTAGCGGACCGGACCCGCCATCGGGTCAGCGAACCGGGGCGTCGTGAACCGGGTAGTTGAAGAAGGAATCCGCCACCAGGTCGTGGAGGTCTCGTCCGTGCGCGTCCAGCCGCTGGAGCAAGGCCTGCTGGTCGTCCTGGTCCAGCCAGTCGTAGTTGACGAGGGCGCTCATGCGACCGATGAGTCGTTGCGCGGCGGCGGCAGCCCGGCCATTGGGGCTGGCGGCCGTGTCGGCGAGTTCGGCGGAGAGCATGTCCAGCGACCGGCAGAGGGAGTCGGGCAGGCGGGCATCGGTAGCCAACAGGTCCAGAACCTGGCGCGGCTCGACGGTGAGGCCGTGGGTCCGGTGGTAGGCCTCGAGCGCGTGATACAGGCGCAGCAGGCCGGTCCAGGCGGCTTCGGAATCATCGCGGGTGCGGTCGGCAGCCACGATCTGGGCCTGGAGCAGCGCGGACGAGAGTTGCACGCGCTCGATCGCGCGCCCGAGGTTCAGGAATCGCCAGCCTTCGTCGCGGTACATCGTGGCCGCGGCCACGCCGGCAAAGGTGTCGATGTCGGCCACGGTCTCTGCATAGAAGCGCTCAGGCGACGACGCCCAGATGTCCTGGATCGTCATGCCCTGAACGCGCAGATAGGTTCGATTCAGGCAGGTCCACATTTCGGCGCTGAGGCAGTGACGCACGTGGCGGGCGTTTTCGCGTCCGTTCGAGATTCCGCTCCACACCGAGTCCGGATTGGTGGGTTCGAACGTGAGGTCGTCCGCCAGGGTGTACGAGTCCGCCAGGGTGAAGTCGTCCTGGGCGAGGAGTTCGAGGCTGCCGACGGGAGGTTGGCGGTGCAGGCTTCCGTAGACGCGCAGCCAGCCGAAGTGGATCTCGTTGACCGGGCGATCAACCAGGGCCTCCGTCTGCATGCGCAGCAGGCGGCTGAGATGCTGGGCGCGCTCCAGGTAGCGGCCCATCCAGTAGAGACCCTCGGCACTGCGGGACAGCACGTGGCTTAGTTCTCCAGCACCCAGAGGTCCTTGCCACCGCCGCCCTGGCTGGAGTTGACCACGAGGCTGCCGCGGCGCAGGGCGACGCGACAGAACGCGCCGGGGACGATGCGGGTCTGGCGGCCATGCAGCACGAAGGGGCGCAGGTCAACGTGGCGAGGTTCGATGCGGCCATCGATTAGACAGGGCGCCCGCGACAGGGCGAGCACGGGTTGCGAGATGAAGTCGGCAGGATTGGCCCGCACCTGCTCCGCGTATTCCGAGCGCTCGGCGGGCGTGGCATGGGGACCGATGAGCATGCCGTAGCCGCCGGACTCGCCGACGCGCTTGACCACGAGGTTTGCCAGGTTGTCGAGCGTGTATTCGAGTCCTTCGGGATTACGACACAGGTTTGTCTGGACGTTAGCGATGATCGGTTCTTCCGCCAGGTAGTAGCGAATCATGTCGGGAACGTAGGCGTAGACGCTCTTGTCGTCGGCGACTCCGGTGCCCGGGGCATTGGCCAGCGTGACGTTGCCCTGCGTGCAGGCGTGCAAGAGTCCGGGGACGCCGAGCAGGGAGTCTTCACGGAATACGACAGGGTCCAGGAAGTCGTCGTCGATACGCCGGTAGATCACATCGACCCGCCGCAGTCCGGCGGTCGTGCGCATGTAGACGACGCCGTCGTCCACCAGGAGATCGCGCCCCTCGACAAGCTCCGCGCCGATTTGTCCGGCCAGGAACATGTGCTCGTAGAAGGCCGAGTTGTAGACGCCGGGGGTTAGCAACGCGATGGTCGGGTCGGATGTTCCAGCGGGTGCCAGTTCCTCAAGGGTTGTGCGGAGGACTCGCCCGTAATGCTCGATTTCCTGGACTCGCGAGGCGCGGTAGAGGCGTCGGAAGCTGGCCTTGACGGCTTTGCGATTGGCGAGCATGTAGGCGACGCCAGAGGGCACGCGCAAGTTGTCTTCGAGGACCTTGAAGCCCTCGTTGGTGCGAACGAGGTCGGTTCCGCAGATGGCGACCCAGACGCCGTGCGGGGCCTGGAAGCCACGCATTTCGATCCGGTACTGCGGACAGCCGCGCACGACGTCGACAGGGATTACGCCGTCCTCGACGATGCGGGCCGGACCGTAGACATCGGCCAGGAAGAGATTGAGGGCCTTGAGGCGCTGGGTCAGGCCGGTCTCGAGTTCGCGCCACTCGCCGGCCGAGAGCACGCGCGGCAGGCAGTCGACGGGGATGATGCGTTCGTCGCCTTCTTCGTCGCCGTAGACCTTGAAGGAGATTCCCTCGCTGGAGAAGGAGCCGGTCACCTGGTCCTGGATATCGGCCAGGTCAGGCGCGGACGTCTCGGTTAAGGCGGTGTGGACACCGTCGTAATGGGTTCGGGCGGTTCCATCCGCATGGAACATTTCGTCGTAGATGCGCGCGTCAAGTTCATACTTCTTGAAGTCCATACGGGTGTTTTATCCGGCAGCGTTCACGCGCTCTTTTGCAAAATTAGCGCGTGGCGAACCGTGCACAGGCTGAGGTCAACGGCCATCCGTGCACTCCCGACGGCGAATTGAGCGGCAGTCTATCGGATACGGGGAGACCTGCCTGAACTGCCGCAGCCAAGCTGACGGCGGACAGGGACGGTCGCGCATCGACGCCATTCGCCACCAGTCTGAGCGCCGGCCCTCCCGGTCATGAGAGACCTTTGCGTAACCGAGGCTTGGTTGCGCGGGAGACCCCTCACCTCAACCCTCTCCCCCCAGGAGAGACCTTTGCGTAACCGGGGGTTGGTTGCCCGGAAGACCCTCACCCCAACCCTCTCCCACGGGGAGAGGGAGAAGGAGCCGCCCTGCATTTGAGTGCGCGGGGCGTTTTGCAACGGTCTCTCATGAGCGTGAGTCAGACACGACCTGCGCGGAGGCGGGCGTGGGCCCGCCTCCGCGCGGCATAGGCAATTCAGCGCTTAGCCCATCAATTGCTCGGGCTAATCGTCCTCGCCGTCGTACTCCTCGGGCATGAGGACGAACTCGGGGTAGGCCTCGATGCGAAGTTCGCCGGCGTCCTGGCCGAGTTGCTCGACCTGTTGCGACACGCGCGAGCCGATGGTCATTTCCATGAGCTTCCAGAGCCCAAAGGAAACGATGAACACGAAGGCGCCGATGGCCAGAATGCCGATCAACTGGACATGGAACATGCCGCCAGCGGCGATGCAGACGGCGAGGGTTCCCCAGATACCCGCGAACAAGTGCACGGGAACCGCGCCGACCACGTCGTCCTGTCGCAGCTTCTCCAGCAGCTTCATCCCGGCCACGCAGATCACGCCGCCGATGGCGCCGATGATGATCGCCCAGTAGTGATCGACGATGTCGGGTCCGGCGGTGATGGACACCAGTCCGGCCAGGGCGCCGTTCAGGCCGCCCAACACGTCGGTGCGTCCGAAAATCGGCCGCGACGCCACCAGGGCGGCCATGGCTCCGGCCGCGGCGGCGAGGTTGGTGTTGACGAGCACGTGGCTCATGGCGATGGCGTCGGCGGCGCTGCCCAGCGCCAGTTGGGAACCGCCGTTGAAGCCAAACCAACCGAGCCAGAGGATGAAGACGCCGAGCGTGACCATCAGGACATTTGACGGCGGCGTGGAGCGGGCCGTGCCGTCTTTCCTGAACTTGCCCAGCCGGGGACCGACGACGATTATGCCGGCGAGCGCGGCCCAGCCACCGGTGCTGTGCACGATGGTGGAGCCGGCGAAGTCCTTGAAGCCCAGGCCGTCCAGCCAGCCGCCACCCCAGGTCCAGGCGCCGACGATGGGGTAGATGACAGCGGTGAGGATCAAGACGAACAGGAAAAAGGACCAGAGCTTGACCCGCTCGGCCAATGCGCCGGACACGATGGAGGCGGCCGCGGCGACAAAGACCATCTGGAAGAACCAGTCGGACATCGTGGAATAGGCGTTTTCGCCGGCCAGTACGGCCGCCGCATCGCCCTCGCCGTTGACCAGCGCGATCTCTTCGGCCGACGGTCCGTAGAAGAGCTTGAAGGATCCGATGAAGTTGCCGATGAGGTCGCCGTACATCAGGTTGTAGCCGATGATGAAGTAGGCGAGTCCGGCAATTGAGTAGAGGCCGATGTTCTTGAGACAGATCATGGAGGCGTTCTTGGTCCGTACGGACCCGGCCTCCAGCATGGCGAAGCCGGCGCTCATCCACATGACCAGCGCGCCCCAGACCAGGAACGCGAAGGTGTTCAGCACATAGACGGCTTCGGCTTCCACGCCCTGCGCCTGCGCGACGGCCGGCCGTGCCAGGAAGATGCCGAGGGTCGCGGCCGCCGCCAGTAGTAGAAGGGTGCGTCGGCGCTGTCCAAACCGTTGCATGATTGCGGTCATGTCTACTCCCCTCAAAGAGTTCACAGCGACTAGACCAACTCGCGAGGTGAGGGTACCGAGCGACGGAGTTTTTCCCAACTCCGAATCATTGCGCGCCCAAAAGAAACGCGAGATTTTCGGCATATTGCGAGCGGCGGAGGTACGAACGCTCCGTGAGAAGTGAGCGCCTAGAACCCGCCACGGCCGTGTAGGCGGACAGATGGCCGTCCGCGCGAGACGACCCGCAAACGGCCACGATCACCGCCACCCGCAGGCGGGACCGGAGGGCAGGCCAGTCTTTCGCGGGCGGCCGCCAAAGCGCCCGCCGCCGACTAGCGGGGGCGGAGGCGGGAGAGGCGGGTGGTTAGTTCGGTGAGTTCCTGGCTGGCGAGGAGCCAGGCGACAGCGAGGTAGGCGAGGACGGCGGCGGCGAGGTAGGCGGCGAGGAGCAGGGCGGAGTCGAGGCCGATGGGGCCGTCGGTCCAGGTGGTGACGCGGAGGACGGCGATGACGAGGCCCATCATGGCGGCGGCGACGAGGGCGGTGGCGGCGACCGAAAGCTCTGGACGGCCGAAGGACATCCCACCGCGGCGATGCAGCACAACGCCAAGAATGACGGCTTCCACCAGGACGCCAACGGACAGGCCGAAGGCGATACCGCCGATGCCGAACCACTGCGCCAGGAACCAGGACAGCAGCATGTGGAAGGCCAGGGAGGCCGCGGCGATGGCGACGGGGGTGCGGGTGTCCTGCATGGCAAAGAAGCCGCGCACGAGGATTTCGACGGCGGCGTGGCCGGCGAGGCCGAGGGCGAAGAAGCGGAGAGCGATGGCGGTGATTTCGGTGGCGTGGGCGTCGAAGGCGCCGCGCTGGAAGAGGACGGCGACGAGGGGTTCGGCCAGGATCGCGAGGACGACGGCGGCGGGCAGGTTGAGGAAGACGATGTGGCGGGCGACGCCGCTGACGCGGGCGGCGAAGAGTTCGCGGTCGCCGCCGGCCCAGCGGCCGGCTAGCTCGGGCAGGGCGGCTTCGCCGAGGGCCATGCCGAAGACGCCGAGGGGCAGCAGCATCAGCAGGAAGCCGTTGTTGAGAGCGGCGACCGCTGAGGGCCCTTGCAGCGAGGCCAGGATGTTGACGTAGATCAGGCTGGCCTGGAGGACGGCGACGCCGAGGAGGCGGGGCAGCATGAGGACGATCACGCGGCGGACATCGGGGTTGGCGAGGCCCCAGGTGAGCCGGAAACGGCCCCAGGACGCCAGGCCGGGCGCCTGAACGGCCAGATGCAGTACCGCGCCGATGAGGGTGCCCCAGACGAGGCCGCGGAGTCCGAAGGCCTGAGCCAGCAGCAGAGCGCCGATGATGATGCCGACGTTGTAGAGGAGGGGGCTGATGGCGGGGGGCACGAAACGGCGTTCGGCCTGGAGGGCGGCCTTGGCCAGGGCGCTGAGTCCGAGCAGGACCGGGGAGAGCATGAGCCAGCGGGAGGCATCGACGGCCAGGTCGTGGGTGCCGGACTCGAAACCAGGGGCGATGGCCGTCATGAGCGGCTCGGCGATTAGGACGCCGAGCGCGGCGAAGGCGGCGGTGGCGAGGAAGACGAGGGTAGCGACGCCGCTGAGGAGCTGGCGTAGGGCCTCGGGGTCGCCGCGGGACTTGACCTCGGCGTAGACGGGGATGACGGCCGAGAGCAGGGCACCGCCTGCCAACAGCATGAAGATGGTGTCGGGAATGCGGAAGGCGGCGTACCAGGCGTCGGCTTCGGGTCCTACGCCAAATTGGGCGTTGATGGCGGCCTGGCGGACGAAGCCGAGGAGACGGCTGAGGGCGATGGAGGCGAGGACGATGCCGGCGGCGGCGGCGATGCCTCCGCCGAGGCCCTCAGACTCCGGGCGTGGAGAGTCCGAGGTCACTGCATGTGTCCAGTCGAGTTGTGGGTCGCCTTGCGTCGCGCACAGCGAAGGCCCTCATCCCAACCGGTTCCCACAAGAGGCACATAGGTAACCCGAGGGCGGGTGCCCGGAAGACCCTCACGCCGACCCTCTCCCACGGGGAGAGGGAGAAAGAGCGGGCGCATTGAGGGCACGGGGCGTCGTGCAGCGGTCTCCGCGGGGAGAGCGGAAAGGCGGCGGACTCCTGGGGAGGGGGTAGCCGATGAACGGAGCGCCGCGGTTCGGATTGAGGTGCGGGGGAGGCCTGGGGCGGGGCTAAGATTGTTGGCAATGCCATCTGTGTGGGCAGCCGAGTGCCGGCTGTCGCACAGCACACCCGAAGACTTGTCCGTGCCGCCGAAGTTCACGCCGGAAAACCTGGAGATCGTGTTTCTCTCATTCGAGGGACCGGATCAACCCTACTCGCAGGCGGGGGGCCTGGGGGTGCGGGTGGCGCAGTTCACGCGGTCGCTGGCGCGGCAGGGGTTCAATACGCACTTGGTGTTTGTTGGAGATCCAGACCGACCGGGGTACGAGGTGCAAGAGGACGGGCGGCTGCATTTGCACCGATGGTGCCAGTGGCTCAGCGAGCATCATCGGGGCGGGGTGTACGAAGCCGAGATCGAGAAAGTTCATGATTTCCAGGACTCGGTGCCTGCGCACGTGACGTTCGAGATAGCGACGCCAGCGGTGGCGCAGGGGCGCACGGTGGTGGTGATGGCGGAGGAGTGGCACACGGCCGACGCGCTTTCTCGGCTGAGCGATTCCCTGCACTTCAACGGGATTCGCCAGAACTGCGTGCTGGTGTGGAACGCGAACAATGACATGTCGTTCAACCGCATGAACTGGGACCGGATTGGTTACGTGGCGGACTTTGCGGCGGTGTCAAAGTACGTCAAGCACCAGATGTGGGACTGCGGGGTCAACCCGGTGGTGATTCCGAACGGGGTGCCGGAGGAGCGACTGACGCCGGTCGATCCGGACGCGGTGGCGGCGTTTCGGCGGGCGATGGACTGCGACCTGTGGTTCTTCAAGCTCGGTCGAACCGATCCGGACAAGGGGTGGCTGGAGGCCGTGGAGGCGGTTTACCGGATGCGGTCGGAGGGGTATAACGCCCGGCTGGTGATCAAGCCGGGCGCCTATGAAGCCTATGGCGAGGAACTTTACCGGCACATGGTGTGGCGGGGGCTGGACCGGGCCGAGGTGGCGACGGACGACCGTACGGTGGCGGGGATTGCCACGGCGCTGGGGGCGGCGCCGGAGGCGGCGGTGCTGGACCTGCGGTTCTTCGTGCCGGACGAGATTCTGCCGGTCTTCTATGCCGCGGCGGACGGGACGCTGGCGAACAGCGGGTACGAGCCGTTCGGGCTGGTGGGGCTGGAGGCGATGGCGGCGGGCGGGATTGCGTACGTGGGGTCGACAGGGGAGGACTACGCGCGGCCGCTACAGAACTGCGTGGTGCTGGACGACGCGGCGGATCCGGACGAGATCGTGCGGTTTGCGTTGCAGTTGAAAGACGATGAGGCGCTGAATGCGTCGATCCGGGCCGGGGCACGACGGGCGGCGGAGCTGTTTACCTGGGAAGCCGTGACCCCGATATTCCTGACCCGGATGCGCCACCTGGCAGCCGGGCAGGACGTGGTGGTCGGTTAGCATTCGGGGAGCGCCAGCCGGCCGCCCCACCCCCACGATCGCGCACGTCCAATCGCCGACACCCTGGTTATCTACACGCTGATTCACCAACCGCGACGGGTGCGTATTCCGGCGGTTCCGATTCCGCACGGGGCGGACGCGGCGACGATCGAAGCGGCGCTGTTCGACGACGACCTCAACCAGTTCTACTTCGAGAAGGTGGCGCGCTGGTGCTACCGGCCGGCGATCAAGCTGTGGCGGGAGTTGCTGGACCGGGGGCTGGCGCTGGGGCTGGGGATTCCGCTGTCGACGCTGCCGCAGTTCGAGACGTGGGACCCGGAGTTGCTGGGTGAACTGAAGGCGCTGCTGGGTCACGCGAACTGCGAGCCGGTGGCGACGGAGCCGTATCACGCGGTGAGCATGCTGCTGGACCTGCCGCTGTTTGCGCGGGGGATGGAGCGGTCGGCCACGGGGCTGGAGGAATTGTGCGGAAAGCGGCCGCGGGTGGCGGATACGACCGAGATGCTGATGTCGTCGGACATTGCGCGGACGTTGGCGCGAACGGGGTTTGAAGCCGGATTCGTGGACGGGCGGCCCTGGATCATGGAGTGGCGGAGCGCGGCGCACCTGTATAAGGAACGGGGCGGCCTGCCGCTGCTGGCCCGGCACTTCGACCTGAGCGACGACGTGGGGTACCGGTTCTCGAACCAGAGCTGGGACGGCTGGCCGCTGACGGCGGACCGCTACGCGGAGTGGATTGCTTCGACGCCCGGGGACCTGGTAACGCTGGCGTGGGACTTTGAGACGTTTGGCGAGCATCACAACGTGGACACGGGGATATTCGAGTTCCTGGACGCACTGCCGAACGAGTTGGAGAAGCGCGGGGTGCGCTGCCTGACGCCGAGCGGGGCGGTGGATGCCCTTGGCAGCGGCGCGCATGAGTTGCCGCTGTCGCCGTTTCCGGCGACGTGGGCGGGCCAGCACGGCGGCCTGGAGTTTTTCCTGGGGAATCATGCGCAGCAGGCGGTGTTCCGGCTGATGACGGCGGCGTACGGGACGGCGCAACTGACGGAAGATCCATCGCTGATCGACCTGGCGTACCTGCTGCTGCAGTCGGACAACCTGCACTGGTTGCAGTGGGTGGGACGGGAAGGCTCGGAGGCGGACGTTTCGGCCTATTTCACCCCTGGCGAGTGGATGTGGCTGGGGGCGGACCGGCTGCTGTGGGAGCACCAGCGGGTGTACATCAACTTCATCGACGCGATCAGCTAGCGAGGTCGGAATGGACGAGGTTTACCTGGGGCCGACACAAACGACCGTGCCGAAGATCGGGCTGGGGACGGCCCGGTATTTCGGCGGACGGGGCGTGCTTGTCAAAGGGCTGGCGGCGGGACTGCGGCTGATCGATACGGCGGAGTCGTACAACGCGCGGGGCGATGAGCCGGGCGCCGCCGAGACGCTGGTGGGCGAGGAACTGGCCGGGCTGTGGGATGACGTCTTTATCGCCTCCAAGATTTCGCCGCGGAACCTGGCTGCGTCCGACGTGCCGGTGCATGCGCGGGCGAGCGCGCAGCGGTTGGGCGTGGAGGTGATCGACCTGTACCAGATTCACGGGCCTAATCCTTCGATCCCGATTGGCGAGTCGATAGGCGCGCTGGAGCGGCTGGTGGACGAGGGGCTGATCCGGTTTATCGGGGTCAGTAACTTCTCGGCGGATCAGCTGAAGGCGGCGCAGGATGCGGCGCGGCGGTATCCGATCGTGTCGAACCAGATCCGGTACAACCTGTTCGAGCGGGACGTGGCGGACGACGTGCTGGCGTACTGCCAGGAGACGCAAGTGACGGTGATTGCGCATACGCCGCTGGCGCTGGCGGACTTTGACGGTCACGCGGGGTCGGGGGTGTTGCACGAGGTCAGCCGCAGCACGGGCCGGACGCCGGCGCAGGTGATGTTGAACTGGCTGGTGGGGCAGGACGGCGTGATTGCGATTCCGAAGACGGACCGGCCGGAGCGGGTGACGGAGCTGGCGGGGTCGGTGGGCTGGGACCTGGATGCGGAGCAGCGCCGAGCGCTGGATGCGTGCGCCTAGCGCAATCCGCTGAGCCATAGGACGGAATAGACCTCAATGCGGATTGCGATGGTGGTGTGGGAGTACCCGCCGCACGTGGTGGGCGGGCTGGGGACGTATTCGGGGGCGATGGCGCCGGCGCTGCGGGCGGCGGGGCACGACGTGCAGGTGTTTGCGGCGCTGCGGGACGGTGAGGCACCAGAGGAACGGCCGGATACGCATTGGGCGCGCCAGTTGGACCTGAGCCCGACGTACCTGGGGGTATATAGCCAGGAGGCGTCGAGCTGGGGGGCGTTTTTCGGGGAGTTGTATTCGACGAACATTCTCTGGGCCGACGCGGTGCGGGCCGAGCACGACAGGAATCCGTTCGACGTGATTGCGGTGCATGACTGGCTGGGGGCGCCGGCCGGATTGACGCTGGCGCGGCACGTGGACGCGCCGATCGTGCTGCACGTGCATAGCGCCGAGTGGGGACGTCAGCCGGGCGGGCCCTCGCCGATCGTGTCGCAGTGGGAGACGGCGGCGGGCCGGGCGGCGGCCGCGACGATCACGGTGAGCCAGGCGATGGTGCGTGACCTGATTGCGCACGGCTGGGACGCGGAGCGGGTGCATGGCGTTTGGAATGGGGTGGACACGGACAGGTTCTCGCCGGATGCGCCGGGCGGGCCTGAGCTACGGGCGCGGTATGGGTTGCCGGACGACGCGCCGGTGGTGTTCTTCATCGGGCGACTGACGGGGGTGAAGGGGACTCGGCCGCTGGTGGAGGCCTGGCCGCAGGTGGTGGCTCGGCACCCGCAGGCGCGGCTGGTGGCCCTGGGGACGGGGGATCAGGACGACGAGATCCGGGGGCTGGTGGCGGGGCTTGGGATCGAGGACTCGGTCACGCTAAGGACGGAGTGGGTGTCGGAGGCGGAGCGCATCGCTCATTTCGCGGCGGCTGACCTGGTGGTGTTGCCGTCGACGTATGAGCCATTCGGGATCGTGTGCCTGGAGGCGATGGCGTGCGGCAAGCCGGTGGTGGTTGGAGCACGGGGAGTGGTTGGCTTTCGTGAGCAGGTGCTGAATTACGGGCCGAATCAGTGCGGGATCCACGTGAACGGGGCGGATGCGGCGGACATTGCGTGGGGGATCAATGAGGCGATGAGCGACCAGGAACGGATGCGGCGCTGGGGGCGGAACGGGCGGCGGCGGGCGGTGGAGACGTTTACGTGGGAGCGGTGCGCGGCAAGGACGGTGGAAGTCTACGGGAGGGTTTAGTGGCACTCGGGCATACTTATCGGACGTGTCCACTCAGTCCCTCTTAACTATCCCCGTTAGTGCTGCCAATGCAAGCGTCATCGTTCCCCATCCAACCACTTTGACAAACCAAAGATACCATGTAATTAGCCACGCTCGTTGACTGTCACCGGACGTGTCAATTGTCCAACTCGACTCCACGCCAAGATCGATGATCGGCAAGAACACATCCAGCGCATAAACCAATGGATGAAACGACGATATCCTATCTGACTGTCCGACTATGAGCCCTGCGTCCTGTGCCCCAAAGACAAGGCCTATTGCGACCAGAAGTACAAGAGCACCCGCCACAAGTGGACGCCACGGATGCCACCCGTATAGCAAGGTCCAATCCACTAATATATCCCAGATCTTGCTATACCACCTTCGGAGTGACTCTCGACGCGCCCGTCGCTTAGAAATCAAGACATCCCTAGCCTCTTGCTCCCGGCCGCTGCGCCGAAAGACTTCTGCAAGTTGGTCGTACGGCTGTGGATGATATCCAGGACCCTGTAGTCGTAGCCATCGCAGCCGAGTGCGAACATCCTGCGGGGATTCGGGAGCGATATAATCGTACACAAAGCCATCTAGGCGAAGGGAGACACCCTCAAGACATGCTGATGATTCGTCGTCCGCAAGGATCGATACTTTCGAACCGACCAAATCAATTCGTCCGGCGGTATCGGGGGCAAGATTACGAAGCAGAATCGAGTTCGCTTGCGCAGTTTGGAGATTCAGCGACGTGCCCTTTGGATTGACGAACCGTCCGCCGCTACAGTTCAACTGTCCGCCGATTCGTGCTCTCATCAGCCGCACCTCACCGGTTGCATGGAAACTGTGAGTCATTGCAACTCTGCCGTTTATCCGTGCGCTACTGGCGCTGAGCGCGACATCCTGAGGGCATTCGAATCGTCCGTTGGAACAACTCAACTGACCACCAATTCTCATGCTCAAGAGCCGCACCTGTCCAGTCGCATGAAACCCATCGCTCAAGTACACGTTACCGCCAACCTGCGCGCTGCTGGCGAATAGCGCGACTTTCCCGGGGTTTCTGAATCGTCCGCCAATGCAATTGAGTTGCTCGTCGATTCGTGCACCCAACAACCGCACTGCGCCGGTGGCTCTGAAGACCTCAGGCTCACTGGGTGGTTCTATCTTGGTGACAACTCTGTTTAGGAATAAGTTGCCGCCAACCTCTATTCGATCAGCGATAAGCGCCAGTCCATCAACACCAGCAATTGTAGAGCCGGAGAACGTCACGGACTGGCTGACTGTGGCATCAATGAGACGAACTGTGCCTCGAACATCGGATCGCCTGATTCCCAAAGGGCCCGCTATGGAAACCCCTCTTGCCCTTAGGGAGCGCAGTACACAGACATTCAACTGAAGCCGACGGATACGCGCGTATTCAAGGAGTATGACTTTCTCAAACAGGCATCGATCAAAATCTACGGCCACTAGTATTTCAGCATGACTCAGATCTACCTTGCCCGTTATACGCGCGCCCCGAATCCGCACCCGCCGTATTTCAGGCAGTTCATCGGTCCCAGCACGTCGGAGCAGTTCCGCTAGAACATGCCCGCGAATCTTCCGATCTGCACCCCAGTCGTGCGACGAAGCAAGTTTGCGAGGATCACCGGAGCCCAAATTGCCTGACTCGCCCGAAATTAAGTCCTTCCACACCCGACGTTCGGGTTCTGTCAGAGCGAGATCTTCGGGAAGTACCACGTCGGTCAGGAGGCGGAACTCAAGCGAATTCGCGGCTTGACGATAGCAACCGAGTGTCGTCAGGAACCAGAGAGTCCCTCATTCCTAATGAAGCAAGGCCACCCGTGTGCTGCGCCAACGGATTCAACTCGACATGCGCCATTCAACTCGCAAGCATCCAGCAGCAACTTTGGCTGGCGCTAGTTTGGGTGCGATTCGAGGCGGGCGACCCAGTCGCGGAGGTCGATCACGCGTTCGGCGAGGAAATTCACGCGGCCGTCCAGGGCGTGGACTTGGGCGGCGGCGGGCGGTGGAGACGTTTACGTGGGAGCGGTGCGCGGCAAGGACGGTGGAGGTTTACGGGCGGGTCGGATAGACGGTGGCGCCGCGCGGAACTACGTTGCTCGTCGGCGTTGACTCGGTTTAGGACGCGGACGGCGGGGCGTCAGGCTCGGAGACAGCAGTCAACGATATACGGATCAGACCGCTTGCCAGGAGGGCCTGGGTCAAGGCGTCCACTTTCGCGTCAACTGCGCGAATCTCAGTGCGCAGGTCTCGGATGTCGGACTTCAGCCAGGCAAGCGTCCCGCCCACGACGGCTAGCAGAAGAGGTAGCACGATGCCGGCGATGGCCAGCAGATCGGCGGTTTCGAGGGTCAGGGAGCCGGCTCCCGGGCGACCGGCTCAGGAACGTGACCGCCGAGACGGGCCAGCGCCTGCGCCGTTTCGTACTGGCGCTCTTCCATCCTATCGAGGCGCGTGTCCATCCTGTCGAAGCGGGCATCCATTCCGTCGAGGCGGGCATCAATGCCGTCGAGGCGGACATCAATGCCGTCGAGGCGGGCATTGATGGCGTCGAAGCGCGCATCCATCTCAGCCCGTAGATCGCGCAAGGCCGCAGCCTGCTCCGCGCGTAGACCGCGCAAGGCCATAGCCTGCTCGGCGCGCAAATCTCGCAACGCCTCGGCCTGCTGCTGGGCCATGAATTCGAGACGAGCGTTAAGGCTGCGCCAGATGGCGACAGCCAAGCCAGCTAATCCAACAAACAGGGCCCCGCCCGTGCCCAGAATCGTCCACGCTTCGGCGCTCATGCGGCGACGCTCCGGCGGGGTCGGGCATCGGATTCAACGTACCACATGCCCTGGACCAGTCGACGGCGCTCGAAACTCTCGGTACGGCTAAGGCTCCGGGTCGGGCCGGGCGCCCGCCTAGAATGCGGGCGGCGCGTGGCGGATGGGCTTGGTGATGCAGAGTTTTCTGAGGTCCCTGTTTGGCGCGGAGGATGCGGCGGAGGGCCGTGGCGGCCCGGCCGGCGATGGGCACGCGGTGTTTGGGGAGCACATTGTTCTGGAGCGCTCGGAGCTGGAGATCCTGGGGGAGCGGTTTGCGCGGCGAGACCTGGGAGTCGGGCGGTTTCGGGCGGTGCCGGCGGAGGTTCGCGAGGAACTGGGCGGGTTCGGAGACGAGGCGCCGGATGCGGCGCGGCTGGTGCCGACGCGGGACGAGGTGTTTATCCGGATTACGGCCTCGATGGCGGAGATCCTGCAACGGATGGCGCAGATCGAAGCGAATCCGCACCTTCGGACCTTTGTGCTGCTGACCGGGCCGACGGGCTGCGGCAAGACGACGATGGTCAAGACTTATTGCCACCTAGCCAATGAGCCGTGCGTTGAACTGACGTTCAGCGGGGATACGACGCTGGCGGACTTTTTTCAGCGGACGGAGGTCGTGCGGGGCGATGCGGGTCAGTCGACGGTGGCGGCGCTGGGTCCCGCAGTGCAGGCGATGTTGCACGGGCACAAGCTGCTGATCAACGAGATCAACATGCTGCCGCCGGACCTGGTGAGCGCGCTGACGCAGGCGATGGATACGGGGCGGCTGGTGATCTCGGGGACGGACCTTGGGAACATCGAGATCGAGGTGCATGAGCAGTTCGGGGTGTTTGCCACGGCTAATCCGAACTACGTGGGGGCCGCTGAGATCGGGCGGGCGCTGCAACGGCGGTTTGGCTGGGGGCTGGGGGCGATTCCGATGGGGTTTCTGCCGCCGGAGGAGGAGGCCGACGCGGTGGCCTTCGAGTTCGGGCGGCTGGAGTTGGCGGAGGCGCTGGACTTGCGGGCCAATCCTTCAATCGTGGAGCGGCTGGTGGGTGTGGCCAGCCAGCTGCGCGGGCACGCCGATTTGGGCGGGGCCATGCGGGACCGGATTTCGACGCGGTCGCTGGTTCACTGGCTGGCGCTGGGGCACGCGACGGGGCTGCCGCTGGCGGAGATCGGGGCGCAGGCGGTGCTTTCGATTGCGCCGGACGACCTGATGCAGCCGGTGGCGGAGACGACGCGGCAGGCGCTGGGTCGGGCGGTGGCGTCGACGGCCTATCCAGAGGAACTGCGGCAGGCCCTGTTGGACATCGAACGACCGGATGCGGGCGCGGCGGTGGCGCTGCCGGCGCCCACGCTGGCGGCAGGGTCGGAACCGTCCGACGGTGCAGCCGGCGTGACGCTGGGCTTGTCGGGCGGGCGCAGGGTGCGGATTCGCGGGCGCACGGACCGTCCGCCGGTGATCGAGAGCGCGAACGGCAGCGATGGCGCCGCCTCCGACGAGTTGCGGCGGGCGCTGCGGACGGAGTACGGACTGAACCTGGCGTCGTCGCTGGGACAGGTACCGCCGGCCTCCAGCGTGCTGCCCTGTCTGACGGCATCGAGTTGGCAGGCCTTGCGGCTGACGCAGGGGGCGCTGGTGGCGGGGCGGCCGGTGTTCCTGCGGGGGCCTACGGGCTGCGGGAAGTCGGCGATGGCTCGGACGCTGGCGCATTTGTGGAATCTGCCGGCGGTGGAATTCAGCCTGACAGGCGAAACCAGCAAGACGGATCTGACGGCGGCGCGGCGGCTGACGGGCGGAGCGACCTCGTGGTCGATCCAGGGATTCCTGGAGGCGGCGAGCGAGGGGCTGTTCGTGATTGTGAACGAGTACAACCTGGCGTATCCGGACGTGCATTCGATCATCAACGGGCTGTTCGACAAGGGCGGGCGGCTGCTGCTGCCGGACGGGCGGGTGGTGCACGCGCATCCCGACTTTCGGCTGGTGGCGACCGGGTTTGCGGAGGGTCCGGGCGTGAAGCCGCTGAACGAGGCGGTCGAGAACCGTTTTGGGGCGGTGATTCGGATGGACTATCCGCCGCTGGACGAAGAGGCCGCGATCCTGGCGTTCGTGGCCGGCGAGGCGGTCGATCCGGGGTTGCTGCATTCGGCGGCGGAACTGGCGGGCACGGGTCGGGCGATTCTGTCGGGCGCCTGGGACAGGGACGCGCGGCACCCGCTGAACGACGTACCGGCGGACCTGGCCGGGGCTGCGGCCGAGCGAGTGAGCCTGACGACGGCCGAACTGGTGACCAGCGCGCGGGCGGGCGACGACTCGGCTACGTTCGTGCGCTGGTTGCGGCGGGGGGTGTTGGACGGGGCCGGGGACGACATTCGCGCGGTGCTGGAAGCGACGTTGGCCGGCTATGGCCTGGTCTGACGAAAGCCGGCTGACGACCGAACAGTTCGAGCTGGCCGGCCGGCTGATCCTGAGCGACCTGCCGGTGCGCCTGGAAGCCGGACCCTGGTGGGCCTACCGCCCGGCACGGGAGGTCGTGGATTACCCGCGTGCGTTGCTCTCGGAGTGGCCGCCTGAGCTGATGGTGGCGGGGCTGGCGCACGAGGCGGCCGAGGTCCGCTTTACGGGTAAGGCGGGCGCGATGGCGACGGCGCGATGGATCGAGCGCCACGCCAACGCGGCGGTTTCCGCCGCCGCGCTGACGCTGCTGGTGAACGTGGTCAACGACATGCGGGTGAATCGCCTGCACATGGCCCGGTATCCGGGGATCGCTCGCCTGTTCCGGCGTCTGTATGGGCGTGGGGTCGAGTTGGAGCCGATGAGCGACATGCAGGGCATTCGGGACACCGGCGGCGCGCCGATGCATCACCAGTTCCTGGACGCGCACATTCACGCCTGGACGGAACGACAATGGCCCGGCAGCCGGGCGGCGCCGGTGTTGGATCGGCCGGCCGCGGTGGCGTTCGAGGCGACGCTGGAAGCCGTAGAACGGGCGGCTGGACGCGCGCAGGTCTCGGGGTTGCTGGACGAGCTAACGGATGGCGTGCTGCCCGCGTACCGCTCGCTGGTGATGGCCGAACAGGAAGCTCGGCGGCAGGCGGCGGAGCGAGCGCGTCCCAAGACCCGCGCGCCCGACGACAGTGATCCGGGCGAGACTCTGGAGGACGAGTCCGATTCGGCGAGCGAAACGGAACCGGGCGCCCTGGCCGGCACGGAAGGCGCCAGCGCCGACAGCGACGAACCGGCCGAGCAGGAACAGGAGATGCCGGGAGGAGTGGCTCAGCCGCTGCAGAGCCGGCGGCGCGATGGGGCGCCGGCGGCGCCAGCCGACCGAAACCCGGCGTCGATAACCCAGGGGCAGCGGCGGCGGTGGAGCCGGCGGCAAGTGCGGGACAGAGTCCTGAGCTCAACCGGCGAGTCCTGGCACCCGGGGCTCATCTCGTACTTGCGGAAGGGTCGCGGACCGCAGATCGACTACGAGGCGTACGACTACCCGGCGGCGGTGCGGAAGCTGGAGCCGCTGATCCGGGAGTCGATTTACGGCAGTGGACGCCGTCGCGGACTGGCGGAAATCATGGATCTGCGCCGTCACGGCGCGGTGGACCCCTGGCGGCGTCCGCGCAAGCAGCGGCGGGGCGATACGGGTGAGATCGACCTGGAGCATCCGGAGCGGTTGGTCACGGACCCCGCCTCGGCATTTCTGCGAGGGGTGCGGGTGGCGCGGGAGGACCGGCAGCGGGATTTCGCCAGCGCCATCCTGCTGGACATCAGCGGGAGCATGGTGCAGCGGGGGTTTCCGACGAAGAAATTCGACCGGCTGGTGGAAGCGGCGGTGATGTTCATTGAGATCCACGAGCGGCTGCGGATTCCCTATGCGGTGCTGAGTTTCAGCGCCGAGGCCGTGGTTCACTGGCGCTTCGAGCAGAGCGTGTGGACGGCGGCCGGGATTCCCTCGGAGGCGGCCTACCGTCCGCGCGATCACAGCCAGATTGTCCGGACCATCTACAAGCTGGACCACCGCGAGACCGATGACGCGGGGGCGATGCGACGGGCGTTGACACACATCCAGCCGCAGTCCGGCTTGAAGAGCGTGATCGTGATTACGGACGGAATCAGCAGCGATCCGGCTCAACTCCGGCGTGTGCTGACGGACCTGGACCGCCGGAACCGCAACGGTCCGAGCGGACAGGCCACGAAGGTGCTGGCGTTCGGGGTGGGGGTGCTGCGCACGGAGTTCGAGCGCGCGTACATGCCGAGAATCGACGGGCGACCGCTGGGGGCTTGTTTTGGGGAAATCGTGCACGACAGCCAGTTGCTGCCGACATTGATTCGGAACGCCGTCGACCAGCGGATCCGAGCGGCCTAGCCGTGGCTTGCAGAATAGTCGAAGGTGAACTCGAAACCATGAGGAACATCGCGAAGACGGCGCTAAGCCTGGAATCGTCGTCGCCGACCGAAGCTGCGAGACGGCGCGCTGCGCCGCACACGCGCGTCCAGCGAGGAGTTTGAGATGTTTGTTCGAGGTCGTCCCGAAGATCCACATCACACCCAGGTTGCTGTGCGGGCGCTGATCAACGCCGGCTATGCGCCGCATGAGGCAGGGCGAGCGTTCCTGCGCTATCGCACCCACGTGCGCGAGGCGACCGCCGGCTGGCCGGCCATCCTTTTTGCCGGGTTCATTGTCGGTGCGCTGCCCGGGCTCGTTTTCCTGTTCACCGGGGCGCCTCCGGCCGCCGGGATCTTGTGCGCCGGAGGCATAGGCCTCGCCGTCATCGAGCGCTGGCGCTGGCGTCGCGCGCTGGTGCACCGACAATTCACGATCCAGTCCCCCGATCAACACTACCTCTTGCACCAGGGGCTGCTCTGGGTCGCGCTACTGGTTGTGCTGGCGGCCTTTCAGTGGGCGCAAGCGGGCGCTGTAATCGGCCTTGGCATCG
Source organism: Chloroflexota bacterium (assembly GCA_022821645.1). Classification (GTDB taxonomy): domain Bacteria; phylum Chloroflexota; class UBA11872; order UBA11872; family UBA11872; genus UBA11872. The sequence goes on along the minus strand of JAJEDE010000025.1, from coordinate 28,596 downwards.
CCATGGGACTCCCGCTCAGCTTCGTCTTTCGCTACTACTTCTATCGAAGCTATCCGACCTCGCTCGCGATCGTGAGCCATTCACCGGCCGGCGCGAACGCCCGCTCGATCATCGAGCAGGAGATCGCCGCCGAGCATTCGAGCGGCGGCCAGGACGCGAAGACCGAGCGATTGAAGCAGACGATGACCCGGCAACGATCCAAGACAGGCGTGAATGCCCGGTTCCGCATGAGGCTGGCGGTTTACCTGGCCGGACTGGCCGGCTGGTGGTTCCTGGTGCGCTGGTATGTCTGGTGGGAGAGCGGGGCAACGTCGGTCGAGTCACTCGTGCCGTTCAGCGGCGACATCGGCGTCGATATTCTCGGCATCTTCGGCGGGGCGCTGATCGGCGTCGGCGTGGTCTGGGGTTACCGGCGCTACATCGAAGCGTGAAGCTGCGCGTCAAGGCTAGGCTTCGGCCAGGCTGACCCGTTCCAGGACCTCGCGGTTCCAGACGTATTCCGGCATCCGGCCCTGGAGGACGCGGACGACGGACAGGGCTGCGCGGCGCTCCAGTTCCAGCAGCGATTCCTCGGAGAGGAAGGCGGCGTGCGGGGTAACTATGGCGCGCTCCAGGCCGATGAGCGGGTGGTTGGGGGGCGGGGGTTCCTGTTCGAGGACATCGATGCCGGCGCCGGCGATCCACCCTGCGTCGATGGCACGGGCCAGGGCGTACTCGTCGATGAGCGGTCCGCGCGCGGTGTTGATGATGTAGGCAGTTGGCTTCATGGCGCGCAGCTCGGGCTCGCCGATGGTGTGGTGGGTTTCCGGGGTGAGCGGGGCGTGGACGGAGATGAAGTCCGATTGGGTCACCAGGCGGTCCTTGTCGACCAGTTCAGCGCCGATGTCGGCCACGCGGTCGGCGGTGATGTATGGGTCGTGGACGAGGATCTTGAGCCCGTGCGGGATGGCGCGCTGGGCCAGGGCAAAGCCGATGCGGCCATAGCCGAGGATTCCGAGGACGCGGCCGCGCATGCGGTGCATGGGTCGGGCGGGCTGGTTGGTCCACTCGCCGGTGCGCACGCTGCGGTCCAGCACTGAAATGCCGCGGGCCTGGGCCATGAGCAGGGCCATGGCGTGGTCGGCGACCTCTTCGTAGCCGTAGTCGGGCACGAAGGTGACGGGAATGTCCAGCGAGGTGCAGGTGTCGACGTCGATGTTGTCCGTGCCGACGCCGTAGCGACCGACGACGCGCAGACGAGGCGACGCGCGGACGACGCGTTCGGTGACCTTGGCGAAGCAGGTGAGGATGCCGGTGACGTCGGCGGCCAGTTCGGTGAGGCGGTCTTCGTCGCCGGAGTCGGATTCAACGACCTCGGCATCGAGCTCGGCCAGGACCTCGCGCTCGGGATCGGTGGAAGGCCAGACGTAATCGGTAATCAGAATCTTGTGCCGGTCGGCCACGAAGTCGACTCCTCAACGAACGAGCAGGCGGCGCGGCGAGCTTAGGGAGCGCCGAAAACCGGTGTCAACGCGGCGCGCGTCGTCCGGCAACTGCGACAATGGAACAGGCGATTCGAGTAGTGGAGCTCACGCCATGCCGCGCGACCTGGCCCTCGGCAACGGATCGTTTCTAGTCAACTTCGACTCGCGCTACCGCGTGCGCGATATCTACTACCCGCGGGTCGGCTCCGAGAACCAGACCGGTGGGCGGGCCTGCCGATTTGGCGTGGGCGTGGACGGGCAGTTCTCGTGGATCAGCAACGACGAGTGGTCGCGGGACCTGGACTACGCGGACCACACGCTGGCCACAAACGTTCGGCTTGCGAATTCGCGGCTTGGCGTGGAGCTGATGTGCGCGGACGCCGTGGACTTTGACCGACCAATCTTCGTGCGCCGTGTCGCCGTGAGGAACCTGGCTGACCACGAACGTACGTTCACCCTCTACTTCCACGCCGACTTCTGGCTGGAGCGGGACGGGATCGGCGACACGGCCTATTTCGATCCCTGGACCGAGGGCATCGTGCACTACAAGCGCAACGTGAACTTCCTGTGCAACGCGCAGGTCGGGGACAAGGTTGGATTCGACGAATACAGCGTCGGGGGGAAGTCCGAGGACGCATCGCAAGGGACATGGCTGGACGCCGAAGACGGGCGCCTGGAAGGCAACCCCATCGCGCAGGGGCAGGTGGACAGTATTGGCTCGGTGCGCGTAACGGTTGCGGGCGGCGGCGAGGGCACGGCGCACTACTGGATCGTGGCCTCCGACGACTTCTTCCGGGCGAAGGACCACAACGACACGATTGTGGACCGAACGCCGGAGAGCTTTATCCAGCGAACCAGCGACTACTGGTCGTACTGGGTCACGCGGGATCCGACCGACCTCTGGCCGCTGGAACCGGCCAGCCGCGACCTGTACCGCCGGAGCATGCTGGTGGTGCGCACGCAGATCGACGACGGCGGCGCGATTATCGCGGCGAACGATAGCGACATCCTGCAGTTCGGGCGCGACACCTACAGCTACATGTGGCCGCGGGACGGAGCGCTGGTGGCGGAAGCGCTGATCGGGGCCAACCAGCGCGAACTGGCCGGCCGCTTCTTCCAGTTTTGCCGCCGCGCCCTGCAGCCGGGCGGGTTCATGCTGCACAAGTACCACCCGGACGGTTCGCCGGGCAGCAGCTGGCACCCGTGGGCGGACGCGAACCGGCAGCGCGTGCTGCCGATCCAGGAGGACGAGACGGCGCTGGTGCTGTGGGCGCTGCGCCTCTACAACCAGCGGTTCATGGACACCGAGTTCATCCGCGGCGTCTACGCCCCGCTGATCAAGGCGTCGGCGGACTTCATGGTGCGATACCGGCATGAGCCCAGCGGCCTGCCGGCGGCCTCGTGGGACCTGTGGGAAGAACGCCTGGGCATTCACACATTCACCGTTGCATCGGTCTGGGCTGGATTGGAGGCCGCCGCGGAGTTTGCCGAGGGGTTCGGGGAGCTGGACACGGCCTCGCGCTACCGAACGGCAGCATCCGAAATCCGAGCCGCAACCCTGGAGCACCTGTACAGCGAGGAGCACCGGCGGTTCATTCGGCGGGTCGAGGTGAATGCGGACGGCTCGTTGACGCCGGATCTCAATATCGACGCCAGCGTGCACGGCGTCTGGCGGTTCGGGATGTTCGAGGCGGACGACACGCGCGTGCGGTCCACGATGGAAAGCGTGCGCGACGAGTTGACCGTCAAGACCTCCGTCGGCGGCGTGGCGCGCTACCAGAACGATTACTACCACCAGGTCAGCGGCGACCTTCGGAACGTGCCCGGGAATCCCTGGTTCATCTGCACGCTGTGGCTCGCGCAGTGGTACGTGGCGCTGGCCGAGTCGGAGGCCGACCTGACGCCGGCCCGTGAGATTCTGGCCTGGGTGGCGGACCGCGCCCTGCCGAGCGGCACGCTGGCCGAGCAGGTGCACCCCTATTCGGGCGCGCCGCTAAGCGTGAGCCCGCTGACGTGGAGTCACGCGGAGTTCGCGACGACGGTGCAGAAGTACGCCGAGAAGGTCGCGCAGATCGCCTAGCCACCGCCAGGCGGTGCGACTGCTAAGGTCATCCTGCCCATTCTCCAACCAAGCCCCTCATGCCTCGACCGATCACAATCACCGTTGGCGACATCGAAATGAACGGCGAGTTATTCGATACGCCGACGGCCGACGCCATCTGGGACGCGCTGCCGATCGCCCGAACGGTGAACACCTGGGGCCACGAGTATTACTTCGACATCGGCGTGCAGGCCGAGCAGGAACCGGACGCTTCGGACGTGGTGGAGGTCGGCGATCTGGCCTATTGGCCGCCGGGGTTGGCCTTTTGCGTGTTCTTCGGCCGCACACCGGCCAGCCAGGGGAACGAGGTTCGGGCGGCCAGCCCGGTGAACGTGGTGGGACGTGTCTGCGATCCGCCGGTCGACGCGTTGCGGCGGGTTCGCACGGGGACGGCGATTCGGATCGACGCGGCCTAAGCGAGGCGATCCTTACTCGAGCACGGCGGCACTCCGACTTGACCGTTCGTTTATTGTCCGGTAGCGTGACATTGCATCTCAAGAGTTCGGGCCCTGGACACGGCGACGAGCCGCGCCCAAGGCGAGCACCGGGACGCGCTGAAGGACGGCTTGCGGTGGGCGATCCACTGACACAACGGCAGCATCGTGTGTTGCAGACTATTGAGCGGTTCCTGCAGGACGAGGGGTATACGCCCAGCGTGCGGGAAATAGGCGCCGTGCTGGGCCTGGCGCCGGCCACGGTTCAGCAGCACCTGGAGGTGCTGGAGCGCAAGGGGTATATCCGGCGATCGGGCCAGTCGCACGGAATCGAAATCCTGAGCGGAGGGATGCCGGGCGGGGTGGTGAATGTCCTGATCGTGGGCGAAATCGCCGCCGGCGCCCCGATCGACGCCTACGAAGAGCGACTGGACACGATTGCCGTTACGGCGGACCTGTCGCCCGACGGCACGGCCTATGCGCTCCGCGTGCGCGGGGACAGCATGATCGACGACCACATCTGCGATGGCGACATCGTGATCGTGGATCCGGTAGAGACCATTCGGGACGGTGAGATTGGCGTGGCCATGCTGGACGACGGTTCGGTAACGCTCAAGCGGATTTTCCGCGAGGCGGACCGGGCCCGCCTACAACCGGCAAATGCCGATATGGCGCCGATCTACGCCGACGATGTGCGGATTCGCGGGCGGGTGACCTCGATCATGCGGCGGCTCTGACGCGGACACGCGCGTGGCGGAAATCCAGGATCGCCGCGACGACATAGCAGACCTGGTAGCGGCAGGCGCCGTGGATGCCGCCGCGCAGTGCGCCCTGCTGGCCGTGGACGCCGCCGCACCAAGCCCTGAAGTTCGCCTGTCGGCGTTACATCTGGCCAGCCTGGGGGTGCGCTACGCCGCCGAAGGCAATACCTCGGCGGCGCGCGAGGCTTTTGACCTGGCGCTGGACACGGCAAGCGGCGAATTGGGCAATGACGATCTACGGCCGCGGCTCTATCGCAACGTGGCGGCCGCGCTGGACGCCGCCGGCCACCATGGCGCGGCCGCGCGCTGCCTGGAAGCGGCCGTGGAGCATGGCGCCGATGGCGGGGCGGTGTGGCAGGCGCTGGGCCGGGCGCGACTGAAAGCCGGCGACGCACCAGGCGCGCTCGACGCACTGAACCACGCGCAGCGGCTGAACCCGACGGCCGCCGTCACGGCCGATCGCGTGCTGGCGGAACTCGCGGTTCAACCGTCGCCGCAGGCAGCGCGGCGCGCCCTGGCCCGCCTGGAAGCCAGCCGGCCGGACCAAGCCTCGGTTCGCTGGGATTTCGCCCTGGCGCGGGCGCATCAGACGGCCGGTGACTCCGCGAAGGCACAAGCGGCCTTCCGGCGCGTCCTGGAACACGCGGACGGTGAACTGGGCACGCAGGAATTGGCGCAGGCGCGCAGCATCCTTTAGCCATCACCACGCGGACGAGGCGTGAGCGTCGGATTCGCCGGATCGCACTGTCCGGCAGACGACCATCTGTCATCGAAGCTCCCGCGGCAGAGCGCATGTTCGTAATTTGTACGTTCGTTATTTGTTCGGTACACTCAGCGCATGGACGCGACAGGCCCCGAATTCCGGCCCCACGGCCGTCTGCCCGCCGAGTGGCAAGAGCGGCGGGTCATCATGCACGCGGATATGGACGCCTTCTATGCGTCTGTCGAGCAGCGGGAACGACCGAAATTGAAAGGTCGCCCCGTGATCGTGGGCGGTCCGCGGGATGCGCGCGGCGTCGTCGCGGCGGCCTCCTACGAGGCGCGGGCCTACGGCGTCAGGTCGGCGATGCCGCTGCGCCAGGCCGCCCGCCTCTGTCCGCACGCGGAATTCGTGTCGGGACGCATGCGGCTGTATTCCGACGTGTCCGCGGAAGTCATGCGGGTCTTTCGGACGTATACGCCGCTGGTTGAGCCGCTGTCGTTGGACGAAGCGTTTCTGGACGTCACGGGCTGCGAGCGACGATACGGCACGCCGCACGAGACTGCCGACCACGTGCGGGACGCCGTACGAAGCGCGGTTGACCTGCCGGTTTCCGTGGGCATCGCGACCAGCAAGTCAGTCGCAAAGATCGCCTCGACGCTGGCCAAGCCCGACGGGCGGCGCATTGTGCGGCCCGGCTCCGAGCAGGACTTCCTGGACCCGCTGCCGGTACGAATGATCTGGGGCATCGGTCCGAAGAGCGAGACCCGCCTGGCCGCTCGCGGCATTCGCACCATCGGCGACCTGTCGCGCCACGACCCGGAACGGATGCGTGAGCTGCGTAAAGCGACGACGCTCGCGCGCGGAATCGATCCCCGCGATGTCGAGAGCGAGCGAACGGCCAAGTCCGTGGGCCACGAGGTGACCTTCAGCCACGACACCGGCGATAGGGACCTGGTCCTGCGCTATCTGCGCCAGCTCGCCGATCACGTGGCGCGGCGCCTGCGTGCCAAGCGCCTGATAGGGCGAACCGTAGTCCTCAAGCTGCGTTACGCCGACTTCCGAACGATCACGCGGCAGGTCACGCTGCCCAAGCCAACCGACCAGACTCGAGCGATCGTCGGCGCCATCCGGGACCTGCTCGGGCGGGAAGCGGGTGGCCAGGACGTGTTCAGATTGGTTGGGGTTCACGTGACGGGCATTGAGCCAGCCTCGGCGCGACAGCTTTCGCTTATTTCAAAGACCAGGCGAGACTCCCGACCACTTGAAGTCGCCATGGACGAAGTTCGCGCGCGCTTTGGCGATGCGGTGATTACGCATGGCGCACTGCTGGGATCGAGCGCCCGCATGGACCGCGAGCGTTACGCGTGGCGTGAGGATGTCCTGGGATGAGGCGTTGCATTCATTGGATCCGAAACGTTCGTACAGCAACCGACCCCTGCAAAGGAGTGCCTGATGTCGCGACTGCCCGATCAGTTCGGCGACCTGCTGCGCCTTGAGGCAGCCAGCGGTCACGCCACGGCCGAGGCCGGCCGAGCTACCACAACCGGCAGCCGAATGGCGATGGCCAGGCTTGGCCGTTTGTACCGCTACGCCCTTCGGCACCCGGCCGCCGGGCGGGACGAGGTGATTCGGCAGGTGGCCCGCCAGACGTTGCGACACGGCGCCTCGCACGTGCTGGGCCGCCGAACACGCGAGGCCCGGCTTTTCGTCAGTTGGGGCCATCAAGTGCACCGCGAGGTATTCGCGGCGCGCACCGGACTTCGATTCCAGCCCGGGCGCGTTCCGCACGAGCTGGTAGCCACCTGGAGGTTCACGTTCCCGGTCGTTGACCTGGTCCTGCGAGACCTGCATCGGCGGATGCGCGATCACACCCTGGTTATTGAAGACGGGTCCCGCCGGTACGTGCATGACGGATGCGGCATCCGGCTGGAATCAAGGGGTCCGCGCAGCCTGCCGGGACCGGCGCGACGGGTCGGCAAACGCCCGCCGCCGCTCTTCGCAATGGCGTAGGCGACGGTCGCTCGGCCGCCTGCGCCTCGAACGGCGTGCGAGGCTTTGCCCGGCCAGGGTGCTACCATCGCCCGCGTCAGACCGTGCGGATTGTGCGGCCTGCGTCACGGGGGGCAAGGATGAGCTTGTCTCCGTGCGTATCGTCCGGTCTCGTGAGAGTCGCGCCCGTCTCGCCATAGCCGCGGGATTTCAACTCGGCGCGCGCCCGGCAGCGCTGTCGTCCGTTCAACGGGACCTCTTCAGTACGCTCACGCACCGAGCCTTTGCCGAGGTCCTTGAGCAGTCGGCGCGGGCGGGATGCCAGGGGTTCGTCTGCGGGCCCGGCCTGTTTGCCGAGTCGCCGCCATCACTCGATAACGTGCGGGCCGCGATGGCCCCACTCGGATTGGCGCGCCGCGCTGGGATGACGCTCATAGCGACTGGCGAACCGCCGGGTCCTGTCTCGGACGGTACGGATTTTCTGGCTGAAGTCGGTCTCGTCGACGCGTTGCTGCCTGCCCAAGCTCCCGGGTCTGTGGTCGTGCCGCTCGCCAACCTCCAGGTTGGCCTGGTAACCGGCAGCGCCATGGCCGATGGGGACGCCGCTGATTTGATGATCGAGATCTTTACGGGAGAGGGTGAACTCGCCGGATCCCCTTTGCCGGCCGGCTCCGCCGACCTGGTCGTCGATACGCGTGCCGGTGCTTCCGCGTGGGAGCGCCTGGACGATGTTCCCGTCGTCACAACCGGATGGGCGGGCCCCTCGCTGGAACGACGCGCGGAGCCCGGCTTTGTGATCCTGGATATCGATGCGGCCGTGGGGGCGACTCCGTCGTTCCTGCCGACCGAAACTCTGCGGCCGGCGCGTCTTTCGTTCGATTCGCCGCGGTCGGCCGGCGAGGTGGAAAGCCTGGTCGCGTCGGAACTGGGGACGGCCGCGATCCTCGATGTCGAGCTGCACGGACAGATGTCGCGTGCCGCCTGGCACGACCTGGATCCGCCCCGCCTGGTGGATCAGGCCGCCGCCGCGGGCACGCTGTTGCGTTTTGGCATTGATGAATTGAGGGTTGCCGACGCTCCGCAACACGCCAGCGCCACGGCTCGCTCATCTTTCCTGGTCAACGCACGGCGCGTCAGCGAACGACTCCTGGCAGCTGCCGCCGACGACGACGAACGGGCGTTGGTCGCCGCCGCTCGGGCTCATGTGGCCGAGATCGCGCGGCGTCGAGAACCGACGAAGGCCGTGTCGTGATCTTCCTTGAGCGCTTGATCGCCCACCACGTGGGCGAGATCGAGGACGTGGATGTCGCCTTCCTGCCGCGTGGACGACACCTTATCGAAGCGTCGCCGGCAACGGCGTCAACGCTTAGCGCCGCGCTGCGCTGCGCGCTGTTCGGCGACGTGACGCCGGGGATCGGCCGCCGGGATGGTGCGCTGGTCGGTGCGTCCATCGTGGCCGGTGGCGCGACGTATGCCATCGAGCGGCGAATCGAGCGGAACGGTCGTCTCACGACGACACTGGCACGAAGCGGGCCATCCGGCCTAGCCCCGGTTTCGGGAAGCGAACGCATCGAACGCGAACTCGAGCGCCTGCTGGGCGCGGACAGCGAGGCATTGGCTGCTCTCGTCTGGCCCCCGCGCGACCTTGCGCCGTTGGCCGGGCGGCTGCGCGATGTCGTTCGCGCCTGGCTTGGCTCGCGCCGCATGAATGTGCTGGCCGCCAGTGTGGAGGTGAGCCGGGATCTCGAGGAGGCTGAGCGGCTGGCGTCGCTGCACGTCGCGCTGGCCAAGGCCGCGGAGGCTAATAGCGGAGCCGCCCGCGAGGTCCAGCGGATTGAGTTCGTGCGCAAGCGCGACCGGGCCGCACGCGCGGTTCAGCAGCTCGAGGAGGCGGAACGGCTTGTCGCCGAGGCCGAGGATGAGCGACGGCAGATGCTGTCGCTGGCGGAGGGGTTTGAGCGCCACGTCGCACGGGCTGAGCATGCCCTTGCGCTGGCACACCTGCTGGACCATCGCGACGTTGCGATAGAGCGGCTGCAGGCCGCCCAGGCACGGCGCATGGAGTTTGAGACGCAGGTCGCCGACCTTGGGGGCCTGCGCTCGGAACTGACGACGAGCGAGCAGCGGTTGACGGCGCTGGAACGCGGATTGGCCGCGTACGACCGGGCCGACGCCGCGGCTGCAGCGGCCGAGCAGGCACGACGCGCGAGCACGTCCGTTGGCGAGGACGTGGCCGTCCTGGAACGCGCCCGCCAGGAACTTGCCGCCAGCCGGAGCAAGTCCGAACGTCTGGCCGCCCAGGCAGAGCGAGCGCGAACGCTTAGTGACAGAATCACCGAAGACTCCCAGCTACCGACGGCGCACCGCCTCTGGCGCAAGTGGCTGGACCAAGCGACCAACGACGATGACGACGCTGCGACGGCCGAGACAGAAGCGGCGGCGCTCCACGATCAACTGAATGCCCTGGAGTCCGCGGTACGCACCCGCGAGCGCGAAGTCCGGCTGCGGGAGAACTGGCGAAGGTTGGCGGCCGGTGGAGCGGCAGCCGGCCTTGCCGCGGGCGTGGTTGGGCTGCTGGCCTTCGCTCCGCTCGCGCCCCTGGGCCTGACCGTGGGAATGGTGGGCACGCTGGCCGGCATCTGGCTGACGCTGGCGGAACGTGGAAACGCCCAAAGCGTGGACGAACTGGAACGCGAATTGGACACCGTGGCACGCGCACTTCGGCAGTCGGAGCACCGGGTGCTCGTAGGCGCGGAGGCACAGAAGGCGCGAACTCGCATCGAGAACCAGCTTGAGGCGCTGGGTCTGGAAGTCCCCGCCAATGCGGCCAGGGCCGTGGTGCTCCGCGACGGTGCCACGGCTCGTCTACGACGGATGGCCGATGGGGACACTCGAAGCGACTCGACGGAGCTTCGCCGGGAAGCGGACGTCGCATCGCAGGCAGCCGAGGATGCCGCACGCGAGGTTCGGCGCCTGGAAGCACGCGTGGCATCCATGCACCGCAGCGATCCGGAGCAGCAGCAAGTCTCTGCAGCGGCTGAGCGACGCACGCAATTGGAGCGAGCGGCCAGCGCCCGGCGGGCGGCGGAACGCCTGGCCGGCGAACTGCAGATTGGAGTGTCCCGGGAAGACGTTGAAGAGACGCGACGCAGCACCGTGCGCAAGGTGCAGGACCTGAAGCAGAAATTGAGCGGCGGCGCGGACCTGGAGCTCAAGCGGCAGATGGCAATCCGGGATGAGACTCGCGCCAGGGACGAAGTCGACTCGCTGGACGCCGAAATATCCAAGCGACAGGAACCGGACTCCGAACGCGCCGATGATCGCGCGCGAGCCGTGCAGATTGCGCAGCTTGCGGCCATCGCCGCACAGGTCGGTGGGGAACAAGCCCACAGCGTCGCCCGCGACGCCGCCCTGCGCGGCCGAACCGTACGGGCGGCGGCGAGACGGCACACGACCGATCTGGCGGCGGCCATGCGGGCGCTGGGGGTTGACTGCGACGCCGATCCGACGGCGGCTGAAGCGCGAGCCGCCATCCCGGAGCTGGACGCGGAACCGATCGAAGCCGACGCGATGCGCCGCTCGTTGCGGCAGGCGCGCGAGGCGGCGCGCCGGACCGAGACTCGGGTGCAGACACTGGAACTGCGGGCCGGCGTGGAGTGCACGGACATCGACCCTGTCGATGCCCAGGCTCGCCTGGATCAGGCCTTTCGCGCGCGCAGGGTTCGCGAAATCGGCCAGACGATCGTGCGCGATGCTCTGGAAGCCTCCCTGGAGAGCTTGTCGGCCTCAATCGAGCACGAGTTGCGGAGCATCCTGCCGGCCGCCAGCGCCGGCCGCTTTTGGGACGCTCGCTGCGGAGAGGACCTGAGCGTGGACGTGTGGGATCCGCAGGCGGCCGCCTGGCGAGCGCCACGCGATCTCGATGCCGGCAGCCGCGAGCAGGTGGAACGAGCATTGGCGCAATCGTTGGCGGTCGCCGGTCCGCCGCTGGACGCGACGGACTTGCCGGCTTTCATGTGGCTGGAGCAATCGGCAACGGACCACGACGGCACGATCCTGCAAGCCCTCACGGCGGCAGCCAGCCTGGGCGAGGCGGCGCAACGCTATCCGCAGATAATCGCCACCGGACAGCCGCTCGTGTCCGGCCGCGGCCGGTTCGACCGCGTGACTTCACTGACCAACGGGCATGCGTCGAACGTTGCGCCGGTCGCCGGCGGCATTCGAGAGGCCGGTTAGTGCTCGCATCCGAGACCGGCCGCCGCGTGTCGCGGCGACCCGGAGCCAGACCCATACGTCGCCGAGAGCGTCGCCCACAGACGCTGAGTCGACGCAGTACCCGCAAGGCGTCCAACACCAGGATTCCCAGCGGCAAGTCGACAGCGATCGACAGCACCAAGACAGACGAAAACCAGGCCGTTCGGATTCGTCGCGGCGAAGTCGCCGGGGAATCGCAACCTGCGACAACGCCGCCGGAGAAGCGAGCGCCTCGACCCGGCCGCCCAGGCGTCGCCGCCGCCGCCAGCAACGAAGGCGATCCCGACAGCCAATTGCAGTTGTCGCTCGATGTCAGCGACCCGGAGCCACGCGGCTACGAGGCTTCCGCGGCAGCTCCACGCGAGCGGATTGACGCCACGCGCTGGCTCTGGCTGGCCATGGGCATGGGGACCGTGACCTGCCCCATCCTGCTGGGTTTCCAGCTTGTCTTCACCGATCCCGCGCACGGGCTCAACGTGCTTGCGGTGGTGGTCACCATGTCGTTTGGCGCCCTGTTCGCCACGTGGGCTTTCGAGTACTGGTTTCGCCGCGGCGGTGACGCCACGCCGAAGAAGATCCCAACGTGGGCGCTCACCCGCCACGCCATTCTCGTGTCCGTGGGCGTGGCCGCCATGGCCGTGAGCGCCCTGAATCGCACGGCGAGTTTCGGTCTGCTGATCCTGGTGATACTCACGCTGATCGTGGCCGACTTCGTGCTGCGCAGGCTGCGCATCCGGTAGTGCGCGACGTCCGGTTGGACGATCCATACGCGCGCATTGCCGACCTTTACGAGGCCGAGCACCGCGGTTGGACCGAAGACCTTGACCTGTACCGTGCGCTGGCGGCCCGCGCCGGCGGTCCGGTGTTGGAACTGGGCTGCGGCACGGGCCGTGTGGCCATCGCCCTGGCCGAGGCCGGGCACGAAATCCACGGCATCGACACCTCGGAGGCCATGCTGGCGATCGCGCGCACCAATCTGGGCTCGCGCCGATTGCCGCTGAGATTCAGACGCGGCGATATGCGGCACGCGAGCAGTCACGACGAGTTCGGCCTGGCGTTCTGCGCGCTTGACGGACTACTGCACCTGCAATCCGCGGCCGACGTTCGAGACACGCTGCGCGCCGCACACGACGTCCTTCGGCCCGGCGGCCTTCTGGCCGTGGACATCGTCAATCCGTCACCCGACCTGCTGGCGATGCGCGACGGCGTGGTTCGGCACCAGGCGACCTTTGCCGGGCCGGATAACTCCCAAATCACGCACTTCGTGTCCTGGGATATCGACCCCGCTGCTCAGACAATCGACACCGCGCACTTCTACGACCGGCTCAGCGACGACGGCGTGGTGCATCGGCGTACCACGACGTTCCGACTGCGCTACCTGGAACAGGACGAGTTGAAGGCCGCACTGCAAACCGCGGGTTTCAACCATCCGGAGCTGTACGGCAACGCCAGACTCGATCCCTTCGAACCCGACAGCGACCGCATGATCGTCGTCGCGACCAAGCCCGACGGGTAGACGCTAGAACGACCAGCGCCCGATGGGCCCGTTGCGCCGGCGCCAGGCAACGTAGGCGTCGAAGTTGTTGACAAGTCGAATCGTGGAAGCGATCGGCGCCATACCCGAGCGCAGCAGCGAACGAAGCAAGTCCCCGTCCGCCAGCGCCAGATCAATCTCAATGGCGGTCAGCCCCCTGGCATTTGCGGAGGCCGCAGCCGCGGCCAGGGACGTCACGACCTCGCGTCCGTGCGGGGCGCTGCTCATGACAAGCCGCAGATCCAACGACCCGCCCGCAGCGGGAATGAATGGATCCGGATCACACAACAGCGAGGTCTGGGCGCGTTCAAGCAGATAGCTCTGCGCTGACTGCGGCTGCGCGTGGACTCTGGCCGCGACCGTGGAATCAATGCCGCGAGCGCGGTCCTTGAAGTCCGGACAGGCGGACTCCCGCCAGACCATCGGGTCGACCGCCGCTCCGAGTTCCGCAGCCTTGCCGCGCAGTCGCACCGTGAGATCGGCCGGCCGAAAGCCGCGCCGCGCATACAGCCCGGCGGCGCCCACCGCCGGCGGCGCCGCCTCCATGCCAAGCAAAGGACATCCACTGGCCGCCAGGTATTTCAGCGCGTGATCCGTCAGCGCGGCGCCCAGCCCGGCGCCCCGAAAGTTCGGAGCAACCCCCAATCCGGCCATCCAGGCGGCTTCCGGCTCAATCACCGCAAACACCGCGCCCACGGGACCGTAGCCCGCGACCTCGGCAACCCAGGCAGCGGAGGAACACTGGCGCCACCGGCGAACTCGGCGTGCGGTCAGCGGCAGATTCGGACCGTCAACGCTTGAGATTGCACCGCCGTCGGGTGTCCCATACGCCGCGCGCAGCAGATGGGCCACTGCCTCCGCGTCGTCCTCGCGCATCGGTCGCACCATGGCGCCAGGGTCTGGTTTCGAGTCAGTCACGATAGAATCCGCACGTCGGCCCTCAATTGGCCGCAGTCTGTCCCCCCAAACGAGAAACCGCACCCATGACAACTCTGCCTCATCCTGACCTGGCCGGCGCCATGAGCCGCCTGGGCACCGAGACCGCCTTCTCAGTCCTGGCCCGAGCCAAGGCCCTGGAGCGCGAAGGCCGCGACATCATCCACCTGGAGATCGGTGAGCCAGACTTCGACACCCCAGCCAACATCATCGAGGCGGCCAAGCGGGCATTGGATGACGGCTTTACGCATTACGTGCCATCCGCCGGAATCCCGGAGGCGCGGGAGGCCATCGCCGCCGACGTTGCCGAGTCGCGAGGAATCGAGGTCACTCCCGAACAGGTCGTCATCACGCCGGGCGCCAAGCCCATCATGTACTTCGGGATTACGGCGCTGTGCGGTCCCGGGGATGAAGTGTTGTATCCGGACCCGGGATTCCCGATCTACGAGTCGGTGATTCGCTTCGTGGGCGCCACGCCGGTGCCGCTGGCCCTGCGGCCGGAGAACCAGTTTCGGCTGGACCTGGACGAGCTGCGGGCCAAGCTGTCCGACCGGACCAAGCTGTTGATTCTCAACTCACCACAGAACCCCACGGGCGGCGTCCTGCCGCCGGAGGACATTTGCGCGATCGCGGACCTGGTGGCGGACCGGCCGTTGCATGTCCTGAGCGACGAGATCTACGGACGCATCATGTACGGCGAGATCGAGCACGCCTCAATTGCGGCCTGCCCGGGCATGGCCGACAAGACCCTGATCCTGGACGGCTTTTCCAAGACCTACGCCATGACAGGCTGGCGACTGGGCTATGGCGTGATGAGCGAGGGCCTGGCGGAAGCGGTAGCCCAGTTGCAGACCAACTGCACCAGTTGCACGGCCGCGTTTATCCAGATGGCGGGCGTCGAGGCGCTGACCGGGCCGCAGGAGGCCGTGGACGGCTTTGTGGCTGAATTCCAGCGCCGGCGCGACGTGATTGTGGACGGACTGAACAGCCTGGAGGGCGTTGATTGCCAGCGTCCGGCAGGCGCGTTCTACGTGTTTCCCCAGCTCAGCGGCTTCCGCGTCAGCACCGACGAGATCGCGGATCGCCTGTTGAACGAGGCAGGCGTGGCGGTGCTGGCCGGGACGGCCTTTGGCACGGTGGGCGCCGATTCGCTGCGACTGTCGTTTGCCAACTCCGTGGAGAATCTGGAGCGCGCCGTCGAGCGGATGCGCCCGGTCCTGGCCGCCGCGCGCTAAGTCCGAGCCGCCTAGATTTGCTCGACCCGCTCAAGGTCGAACATGAACATGGTGGCCCCGCCAACCTGAACCTCAACGGGGAATGGCAAAGGCGCTTCCACGGGATCCTGGACTGTCTGTTCGGGGCTGACGATTTGCATGCGAGTCGTGGCGTTGCGACGCACGATCCCGAGCAAGTCACCAATGCGATCCTCATCCGCGCCAATGATGAAGGTCGTGTTGCCCTCGCGCAGGAATCCCCCGGCGGTGGGAACACGGGTAAACCGGAATCCGCCCGATACGAGCGAGTCGGCCAGCAGGTCGGCATCCGCCTCCTGAACGATCCCGAAAAAGAGCTTCAGCGGGGGTCCAATCGGGCGGGGCGAACGGCGCGACGCGGGCAGCTTACGCGATGCTGAGCGGCAGCAGTCGCTGGACGGGTGCGGTGACCTGGCGGAGTTCCCGGCCGTCGACTTCAGGCTGCACGCGACCCAGGATTTCAGCCGCAATGTCCCCGGGCGGCTGAAGCCCATCCACCACCAGCCACCGATCGGGGTCATCGGCGGCCTGGTCCAGGTAGGAAGCCCGAACGCGCCGGTGGAAGGGCAGCCCGTGCCAGTTGATGCCGCCGGCCTTTTCCCAGTCCGTATTCCGGTGACTGAGGCTTCGCTTCAGCCCGTCCTCAACCTCAACATCCAGCAGAACCGTTACGTCAGGCGTCACATCCTGTATAGCGAATGACGTCAGGTGTTCAAGATCGCGTCGTCGCAGTCGGAACCCACCGCCCTGGTAGGCACGGGTAGAGGCGGCAAACCGGTCGCAGATCACCACGCCACCGCGTTCGAGGTGCGGACGAATCCGTTCGCTCACATGCTGCGACCGGGCGGCCGACATCAACAGCGCCTGCACGTGTGGATCCACGGCCTGCATGTCCTGTTCCTGAAGCAGAACGCGACGCAAGCGTTCGCCCAGCGGCGTTCCGCCCGGTTCTCGCGTCAGATCAACGTCCAGCCCCTGTTGTCGAAGCACATCGCCAAGCAGCTGAGCCTGGGTGGTCTTGCCGCTTCCTTCAGGTCCTTCAAACACGATGAAGAGGCCGGACGGCTGATCGCCGATCATGTAGGCCTCGGCCGCGAAGTCACGGGCGTGCGCAGGTGTTGGCGGGGCGCGCCGTTGCCGCGCGCGCTCGCCGTGGCCTGCGCGGGATGCCGCGGCGTCGGTTCTTCGGGCCGCTCCATGTCCAGCAGCGTCGCCAGGCAGGCCTCCATTTGCGTGATCGTGTTGTTCCGGAGGACGTAGACCGGGACGCCGCGGGCCTCGGCGTCCCGCAACACGCGGGCGCGCTTGCGATGGAAGCTACGCAAGGTCACGACCACGTCAGCCTGCGCCAGGTGACGCACCAGCCTGATCATGTCGGATTCGCAATTGGCGATGGCGTGTTCCAACCGGCTTCTGCTGACGCCAAACGGGAAAATGTTGAGTCGTCCGTCATCCTCGGGCGCGTCGTCGGACTGCACCGGTTGAGGCAATGAACTCTCGGCACTCACGCGTGCCTCGGCGTTGGTATCGCGAAGCACCCGGCCATCGGGAAGCCGCATGCGGGATTCGGCGCGCACGGCGCTGCCGCGAAGAATGGCGTCCACCGAGCCGGCGACGTTGTGGTGGATCACGAAGGCATCCCGCGAGTGCAACTCGATCAAGGTATCGAAAGTGGGCGGCGAGCGGCGCTCGAGCACGGTCTTCTGCGTGCGGCGGCGGCGCGCCTCGTCGTCGCTGAGGGTTACGGACTCGACGCCGCCCACCAGATCGCTCAGCAGCGGATTCAGCAGCACGTTGTCCAGCGTCTGACCATGGGCGGTGGCGATGAGCCGGACACCGCGTTCGGCGATGGTGCGGGCGGCTTCGGCTTCGAGGTCCGTTCCGATTTCGTCCACCACGATGACTTCAGGCATGTGGTTTTCCACTGCCTCGATCATGACTCGGTGCTGTCGGTCCGGAGCAGCCACCTGCATGCGCCGGGCGCGACCGATGCCGGGGTGGGGTATGTCACCGTCGCCGCCGATCTCGTTGGATGTGTCAACGATGACCACCCGTGCGCCGTGATCGTTCGCCAGCACCCGCGCCATCTCACGCAACATCGTCGTCTTGCCCACGCCGGGCGGTCCCAGCAGCAGCAGGCTGTGGTCGCCGGCAACGATGTCGCGCACGATCGCCGTGGTGCCGTGGAGCGCACGCCCGCGCCGGACCGTCAGCCCGACGACCCGGCCTGATCGATTCCGAATCGCCGAGAATCGGTGGAGGGTGCCAGGTACGCCGGCGCGGTTGTCGTCGGTGAACTCGCCGATGGCTTCCACAACCGCCGCGATGTGCCCGGCGTCGACCGTCCAGGGCAACCGGCGCTCGGAACCGTCACTGAGGCGGATCTCCGGAACGCGGCCAAGATCAAGCACGATCTCAACTGCCTCGGTCCAGCCAGACACAGTCCGCAGGTCGTCCTGCAGTCGGACCGGCAAGGCGGCGATCAGGTCCCGGAGTTCGTCGTCATCGCCCGACTGAATATGCGGCGCGTTGACGGTCGTGGGCGGTTGCAGAACGTCGGGCGACGCCACGTCGGACTAGCTCGTCGCCCGGTCGAGCGCCTGCGCGGGCACTTCGGCGGCAATCCGCACGGACATGTGCTTGACCAGCAGCTCGCGTTCCTCGGTTCTGGCGAAGCCCTCGGCCTCCACCGCACGGCGCAGCGCATCTTCGTGGGCATGGACAACCACTCGGACAGGCAGACGTCCCGCGTTCATCAGCGAGCAGACCGCGAAGCCAAGCAGCGGGCGCGTGAGAGCCGCGCGACGCGGATGCACCATCAAGGCGGCGGTGTGGCGCCCGCGCGTACCGGGATGGAGGCGCAGCCAGCCGTCCAGACCTCGCTCACCATCGACAACGAACTCCTCAGGTGCGCGGCCACCGCCGAGCAGGGGCAGTCGGCGTTGCCGAACTGAAGGTCGCTCACCGCCGGGCGATTCCGCCAGCTGCAACGCCGCGGGCGTGATGGTGCGGTAAAGCTGGGAGATTTCCCACGCGTCCGCCTGCTCGACCGGCCGCAGCCCGGATATCGGCCCGGGGTTCGCGATGGGCGCGGGGCGACGCGTGTAGACATCCTCGCTGACGGCGCCGACGAAGCCCAGGCGCCCGAAGACCTCGCGAAACCTGCTGTCTCGCGGAAGGCGAGCGAAAACGCTTACGTAGCCGCGGGCCGCGGCGTCGGCGGTGAGTCGCTCGAGCAGGGCGGCGCAGGCCGCAACCTCAGCCGAGTCCGGCGCGATGTCGTCAGCCGAAAGAGCGACGGTCAACACCGAGACATTGGCCCGGCGTCGATCGGGCACAAACTCGGCCAGCGCAAAGCCAATCAATGCGTCACTTGCCCAGGCCGCATAGCCCTGCACGTCGGGGACGAGCCCAGGCAGCGTGGCCGCAAGAGCCATGAAAGCCGGGGGCGTGGGTCCGGCCACCGGCGCCACGTGCTCCCGTGGACCGGTTGCGAGAATGAAATTCCGCGCCAGCGCCGGCGCGTGCCAGGGACGTAGTCGCGAGACGCTCGGCGTCACGCGTGCCTGGCCATTTCGACGAACCCGGCGTGCAGCCGCGTATCCCCGGTCAACTCGGGATGGAAGGATGTGCCGAAGAGACGCCCATGCCGTACCGCCACGATCGTTCCATCGTCCAGTCGGCTGAGCACCTGCACGCCGGGTCCCACCTCGCGCACGACGGGAGCACGGATGAAGACGGCGGGGAAGGGACCGCCTGAAATGCCGTCGATTTCGAGATCGGTTTCAAAACTGTCGGTCTGACGGCCGAAGGCATTGCGTTCCACGGTTATGTCAAGGAGGTTCAGCAGCGGCTGATTCCGACCCACGTTGCGGGCCAGCAGAATCAGGCCGGCGCAGGTGCCCCAGATCGGAGTTCCGGCCGCGGCGAGATCGCGGATAGGCTCGCGGAGGTTGTACCGCATCATCAGCTTGCCGATGGTGGTGCTCTCGCCGCCGGGGATGATCAAGCCCTCGAGACCGTCGATATCGGACGGTTGCCGCACTTCAACGGTTTCGGCGCCAAGCCTGCCGAGCATGGCGCCATGTTCGGCAAAATCGCCTTGAAGCGCGAGGACGCCAATGCGAACGCTCACGCGTACCTCGCGTCGTTACCACCCGCGACCGGCAAGCATCTCCTCGGGCTGGAGCGAGCTGTTGGCGATTCCAACCATTGGCTCACCGAGATTTCGCGAGACCTCGGCGACCAGCGCGGAGTCCTCGAAGTTGGTGGTCGCTTCCACGATCGCGCGGGCGCGCTGCGCCGGGTCGCCGGACTTGAAGATGCCGCTGCCCACGAAGTTGCCGTCGGAGCCGAGCCGCATCATGAGCGCGGCGTCGGCCGGGGTGGCGATTCCACCGGCGGCGAAATTGACAACCGGCATGCGGCCCAGTTCGGCGGCTTCTTCCACCAGGTTCAGAGGGGCCTGAATCTCCTTGGCGTAGGCGTATAGCTCGTCCGGTCGCATGTGCTGGATCTGGCGCAACTCGGACATGACGCGCCGCATGTGGCGGACGGCCTCGACGACGTCACCAGTGCCGGCCTCGCCCTTGGTGCGAACCATGGCCGCGCCCTCACCGATGCGCCGCAGCGCCTCGCCCAGGTTGCGACAGCCGCAGACAAAGGGCACGTCGAAACCTGACTTGGCGACGTGGTGCTCCTCGTCGGCGGGCGTCAGGACTTCCGACTCGTCGATGTAGTCGACGTCTAGCGCTTGCAGCACCTCGGCTTCCACGAAGTGTCCGATTCGGCACTTGGCCATGACCGGGATGGTGACGGCAGCCTGGATCTCCAGGATCTTCTCCGGGTCGGCCATGCGGGCCACGCCGCCATCCGCGCGGATGTCTGCCGGAACTCGCTCCAGCGCCATTACCGCGGCGGCGCCCGCTTCTTCCGCAATGCTGGCCTGCTCGGCGGTGACGACATCCATGATGACGCCGCCCTTGAGCATCTGCGCGAGGCCGCGCTTGACGGTTTCGGTGTTCTTGCTGACAGCGCCGTTGGAACTCATGGCTACCCCGGACAGAGATCTCCAGAATTGAGACTCTTAGCCCACATTCTAGCGTGAGTCGCCGGTGCGTCCTATACGGGCTGCGCCACCTGAATCAGATCTGCCAGGGGCGTATCGAGTGGGGCGTGCAGCGCGCCCCGGAGGGCGGCTTCGGCAAGGTCCGAATCGACCGGAACAGCGGTGGACCGGAACTTCTCCACGAGTTCCGCCTCACTCAACGGCCGCCTCGGGTCGCCGCGCGGGTCGTCAACGCGGACGGTTCGAGCCTCGCCGCCGGCGAACTCGACGTTGAGCACGCAGCCCCAGCGCTGCGGATAGGCAGCGTCCAGCGTCGGGTCGCTGGTGACCTGGACGCGGTCGGCCACACGTAGCACCTCGGGGTCCCGGAGATGCGGCTCGCCGAAACTCTCAAGCGTCGGCCGGCCGTGGACCAGGGCCTGCGCGGCCCCGTAGTACACGCTGAACTGGGCGTCCACGCGGTTCGCCGGTCGCCGCTTCGGTTCGGCCGGATCGGCCACGATCTCACCACCACCGGGAAGCACGCTCACGGTGACCCGCCGAAGCTGGTCGGGTTGAAAGCCGTTCGCGGCGCGCAGCTCACGACAGGCGTCGATCACCGGATGGATGTAGCGACAGCAGGGGTAGGGCTTGATGGCGACATCGAGCAGGGCCGGATGGTCGGGATCGAGCGCGCTCAGCAACTCGGGTCGCGGGTCGTTGCTGAAGGCCTGCAGCAGCCCGTAGGTCCCGGTGAGGGCGTCGGTGGGGCCAACGACGCCGGCGGCGGCCAGGTCGGCGGCCACGATTCCCGCATGCGCGGCCCAGCCGGCGTTCAGCCGCTTGCCGTCGCTGCCGTTTTGGACGTAGGCCATCGATCCGGCGGCCAGGCCACCGGCAAGACCCAGGGCCTGAAAAATGCCGTCGGCGTCCATCCCGGCCGCGTGCGCGGCTGCAACCGCCGCGCCCAGGGCGCCGGCAACGCCGGTTGGGTGAAACCCGCGCCCATACGTGGCGGGCGCGTAGAGGGCGTCGCCGACCCGCATGGTTACCTCGTATCCACCGACGCCGGCCGCCAGCAGATCGCCAAGCGTCCCCCCGCCGCGTTCGATGGCCGCCATGGCGGCAGGCCAGACCACGACGCCGGGGTGCAGCGAGGACTCGTTTGTTACGTCGTCGAGTTCCAGCGCGTGGGCAGCCATCCCATTGGCCAGCGCCGCCGAGGGCGCCGGCGCCCGTTCGCGCAGATGGACCGAGGCCTCACCGTCGCTGGCTCGAACGGCATAGGTCGCGACGCGCTCGGAAACGGAGAGCGCGCTGCCGCCAATCAACACGCCGAAGTAGTCAAGCAGCAGGCCGCGGGCCCGCGCTTCAACCTCCGGCTGTAGCGTGTCGGGTGAGACTGCGGCGGCAAATTCGGCGAGATCGCGTGAGGGATTGCGCGTCATGACGGCAAGCTCCGCAAGCGACGGGCCCCGCCATAATGCCAAGCTCCGGCTGCGCCGTGTCGGTCCGGCTGCCTCTGCACGAGACCTAGGGGCTGCGCGGCGCCGCCCGCTCCCAGACGAGTCGACCCGACCGCGACGTCCCGTGGATGACCATTGGCGGGGTCGTCAAGACGATCTCATCGCCTTCCAGGCGGACGTACCTGACCTGCTCGGTCCCAACGCGATTGGGATAGAAGGCCGTCTCGATCTTGTGAACGACCCGGTCTCCCAAGAACTCATACTCGCCGCAGTAGGAAATGAAGGTGCCCGCCGCCGCCAGCTTTTCCGCGTCGGTGCCGCCCAGAATGTCGTCCGACGCGAAGTTTGCCCGGCCGGCGGCCATGATCAGGACCGACATGTAGCCATCGGGCGTGTACATGATGTAGCCCGACGCGTCCTCGCCCAGCGGATAGGAGACTTCGTCCCCAGCGAGGGCCTCGTAGGTTACGAGTCGCCAGGCACCGATCAGCGGGTTCGGCTTCACGGCTCTTTCCCCGTCGATGCGAGTGGTGGTCATCATGCCAATCCGCAGCTAGGCGGTGTCGGCCAGCAATGCGTCGAGCAGGCGCTGCTTGAGGGCGGCGAATTCCGCGGTTCCGCGCACGGCGCGCGTGCGGGGCCTGGGCAGACTGACGGACAAGTCAAGTTGAATGCTGCCAGGGCGACGAGTCATCACGTAGACGCGGTCCGACAGCCAGAGGGCTTCCTCAACGTCGTGCGTGACAAATAGCACGGCCGCCTTCAGCCGTCCCCAAACTTCGAGCAGCCATTCCTGAAGCGCGGCCCGCGTCAGCGCATCCAGGGCGCCGAACGGCTCGTCCAGCAGCAGGATTTCCCGGTCGAGCAGAACGGTACGCAGCAGGGCCGCGCGTTGCCGCATGCCACCGGAGAGGGTGTGCGGCAGCGCGTCGGCAAAGCCTTCAAGACCGAAAGATGGCAGCAGCGCCTGCGCACGCTTACGTGCCGCGGCGCGGTCGCCGCCGCCGACTTCGGCTCCCAGCGTCGCGTTGTCCAGCAGCGAGCGCCAGGGCAGCAGCAGATCGCGCTGCGGCATGTAAGCCACCTGGCCGGGCGAACCATCGGCCTGGGTCGCGATTTCGATGGCGCCGTCCGTAGGCTCCTCGAGCCCGGCGATCAGTCCCAGCAGCGTGCTTTTGCCACAGCCGCTGGGACCGACCAGCGAGACGAACTCGCCCGGGCCGACGTGCAGGCTGACCCGACGCAACGCCTGGACCGGCTGGCCGCCGTTGGCCGGGTAAGCCTTGGACACGCCGGATAGCCGCAAGACCGGCGGTCCAACGGACATGAGCCTCTAGCTGTCCCGGATGAAGCTGTTGTCCATGGCGTCCGAGGTGTTGATCACGCGCGACTGCAGGCCGCGCTCCACCATCCAGTTCGAGTAGGCGTCCCAGACCGCCTGCGACTGGTCGCCCCAACGGTCCGCGTCCTCCGCGTAGCGCGGGCTCAACCAGGGCTGGCTGAGGCGCACGAGGTCGGCGTTGATGCCTTCCGCGTTGGCGATAAGGATCTCGGCCGCATCCTCGGGGTACCTGATGGCGTACTCGTAGCCACGCTTCAGCGCCCGTGTCCAGCGCTTCACAACGTCGGGCCGGTCGGCAATCAGCTGTTCGCCGGTGACGTAGACCGGCGTGTAGTAGTCCGGCACGCAGTCCAGGTCGGTCATCCGCACGAAGTTCAATTCGACCCCGCGCAGCTGGGCCTCAACGCCCGTCCAGCCCTCGAAGATCCAGACGAAGTCAACGTCGCCGCGCTCCCAGGCCACGAACGGGTCGGTGAAGCCGATGTCCACGAACTCGATCGCATTGACGTCGCCGCCGTCACACTCCATCAGGGAGGTGAGCACCTGGCGCTCGACGTCGGAGCCGAAGGCGCCGTACTTCTTGCCCTCGAAGTCCTTGGGCCGGCGAATGCGCCGGTCCACGGGCGAGGCGAAACCCGAGGTGTTGTGCTGGATAACCGCGGCGATGGAAACCACCGGCACATCCTGGACGCGCGCCAGGGTGACGCCTTCCTGGTAGCTGACGCCGAAACTGGCCGCGCCGGAGCCCACGGCGGCCTCGACGCCGGCCGTGCCCGGCTCGACGATCGTGACCTCAAGCTCTTCTTCGGCGAAGTAGCCCTTGGCCTGCGCCACGTAGAGCCCGGTGTGGTTGGTGTTGGGCACCCAGTCGAGCATGACGGTGACGCTCGCCGGTCCGGAATGTTCTTCCCCGCAGGCGCTGAGCAGCGGAATCGCCGCCGCCGCGCCGAGCGCGCCCAGGGCGCGCCGTCGTGTGAGTCTCATGTCTGGGCCTCCTCAGTACGAACGTAAATCCAGGGCGCAATCCAGCGCCCTACGACATCGACGGCAAGAAACACGGCGACACTCAGAACTGCAATGACCGCGATGACGGCGAACACGCGCGCGGTCTGGAAGGAACTGGACGCGCGCAGCATGTAGAGGCCGAGCCCCTGGCTGGCACCGACCCATTCGCCGATCACGGCCGCGATGACGCTGTAGCTGGCGGCGATCTTCATGCCGCTCAGCAGCGATGGGATGGCGGACGGCAGCTTCACCTTGCTGAAGACTTGTCGACGGTTCCCGCCCATCGAGCGCACCAGCGCCTGCATATCCGGGTCGGCGCTACGCAGCCCGCCGGCCAAGCTGACCGCGATGGGAAAGAAGCAGGCGAGGGCCACGATCAGGATCTTGGGCGTGATGCCGAATCCGAACCAGATGGCCAGCAGCGGGGCCAGGGCAAAGATTGGAATCGTCTGCGAGGTCACCAGCAGCGGCGACAGTGCGCGCCGGGCCAGGCCCGATTGATCGATCAGGGCAGCCACCAGGAACGCCAGCAGAAGGGCCGCCGCGTAGCCGATGGCCGCTTCCAGCAGGGTGCGGACAGTGTGCGGGACCAGCTGGGGGAGTGACTCGAAGAACTCGGCCACGATGACGGTCGGACTTGGCAGCAACCACTCGGGAACGGCGGCCAGCCGGGTGACCAGCTCCCACGCGCCCACCAGCACCGCCAGCACGCCAAGTGCCGGGGCAATCCGCGCGACGCGTTGCGTGTTCAACCGGCAGTCTGGCTGCGGTAGGGCGCGACGCGTTCGCGCATCGTGTCCAACCCGCTGGGGCGCTCCAGCAGGCGGATGTTGCTCTGGATCGCGTCGGCGCCCTTGGCGATGGCCGCGCGGTGCGCGTCGATCGCCACCTGCATCAACTCACTGGAGTCGTCGCCTTCGATGGTGGTCTCCAACGAGCCGACCTCGTACTCGAATCCGGCGGCCTGGATGTGCGCGATGGCCGCGTTGATCGGTTCCAGATCGTCGCAGCCGGCCAGCGACTGCACTTGAATTGCCAGCGTTGCTCGTGGCATCGCCATCCTCCTCAAGAACAACGAAATCCGCGGATTGGCGTGCAACCTGCGGATATGCCCGAGCCTGTTCCCTACGCTGGCATTACCCAGATCAGGTTCCACGGGTCGGCGACGGCTCCGGTCACCTTCTCAGCCGGGCTGCCCCCGGCTCCCCGAGTATTCAATTGTTGAGGCTCGTCGAAACGCGAGCCGTTACTTCATGCACCCAACGCTCGCACGCGCGAATCGGGGTGTCAATTGCCGGCCGAGCCGTGCTCATGCACCAGCAGCAACATGCCCGATTCGACCTCCACCGTCGCCGTTGAACCGGTGAGTTCGTTGCTGACGCCAAGGCTTGTTCCGACCACGAGGCTGCGGCCGCCAAGCTCATAGGCGAGACCGTGGGAGTGGATGTTCTTCACTGGACCGCCGACCGCCAGCAGGGTCACGATGTCGCCTGCCTGGCCGCGGATTTCGGCCCGATCGGTAACCAGCCGGACATCGCGGCGACTGTCGGCCAGCACGACGTCGCGGTCGAGCCAATGTTGGTTGGCGAGCAGCATGACGGACGCCAGTTCGTGGTCGAGGCGGGCGCCGCCGAACGCGCCCACCACGATGATTCGATCGGGATCGACTTCAAGTGCGGCCCGCATGGCCAGTTCGGCGTCGGTAGCGTCCTTGGCGGTGGGAAAGCGACGGACTTCGACATCCGGGTTGGCCGCCTGCGCTTCGACAAGTCCTTGCTCGCCCAGCGAGTCGCCGTCGCCCACGATGACGTCACAGGCGGCGCCGGATTCGGTGACTGCCTGGGCTCCGCCGTCGGCGGCGACGACTCGATCCGCCGCCGCCAGTTGCCGCGCGAGAAATGCCGGGTCGATGTCCCCGTTCAGCACCACCAGCACCGTCCGGCCGGAGCCCACGCGACACTCTCCGGTCTACAGGTCCGTCCGGTAGACGTAGCGGATGTCCCAAATCCCAAACAGGGTGGGCGTCAGGTTGCCAAACACGTTGCGGACCGCGGAAAGCCGCTCCGAGTGCGCGGTGTAGATGACCGGCACATTCTCGGCCGCGATTTCCTGCGCCCGGTGGTAGTGCACGACCCGCTCTTCGCGATCCAACTCCTGACTACCGCGAGTGAATAACGAGTCGATTTCGGCTTCCCAGGTCGTCGCGGGTTCGGACTGATTCGGGTTCCAGAGGTGCAGCGACTCGCTGCTATGCCATAACACGCTGCTGAAGTGCGGTTCGGTACTGCCGCCGAAGCCAATCAGGATCGATTCCCAGTCGTAGGTGCTGGTGAGTTGCTGGACGATTTCGCCGAAGTCGATGACCTCGACGTCCGCCTGAACTCCGATCTGCGCCAGACCATTCCGGATGATCTCCAGGATCCGCGCCCGCACGTCGTTGCCCGCGTTGGTGGCCATGGTGAAGGTGATGTTGTTGCCGGCGTAGTCTTCGCGGACCCCGTCGCCGTCGCGATCCATCCAACCCAGCCCGTCAAGGATGGCGTTGGCTTTTTCGATGTCGTACTCGTAGCGCTGGACATCCGGGTTGTGGAAATCGCCGGCGGCCGGGCTCACGAAGGCCCACTGCGGATACCCCAGCCCATGCTGGATGTCGCGGATGATGGCGGCCTTGTCGACCGCGTGCGCGACCGCCTGGCGGAAGCGGGTGTTCTCGAACCAGCGCAGTTTCTCGGGCGCCAGGAATGGCTCCCCGGACTCGGAATCGCTGCCGGGGTTCAGGTTGAAGGTCAGGAACGTCGAGCCGAAGCCGGGACCGCGGCTGAAGAGCGTGAAGTTCTCGGCCTCCTGCAGCGGATCGAGGATTGCGAATTCCTCGCCCAGGACGCCGTGGGCGTCCGCATCGCCCGCCCGGAACCTGGCGAGTTCGGCGGCGAAATCCGGGACGACCGCGTATTCGACTCGCTCCAGGTAGGGCAGGCGGTTGCCGGCGCTGTCGGTCAGCCAGTAGTTCGGGTTGCGTCGAAGGACGATGCGCTCGTCGGTCTCTAGAGTTTCGATTGTGAAGGGACCGGTGCCGATGATCTCGGCCGGGTCGGTCTCGATCCCCCAGGTCGAGTTGAACGTTCCATCGTCAACATGCGGCTCGAGGATGTGCCTGGGGTAGATGGCGGTGCCCATGGAGCGCAGGAACGGCGCAAAGGACACCGGCAGCACAAAGCGGACGGTGTAGTCGTCGATGGTGGTGACGTTCATCCGCTCTTCGCGCCATTCGGCGGCTTCCGCGTCGAACACCCGGAAGGTGAACGACGCCCGAGTCCCAGTGGGGATGTCGTCGTTGTAGATGATGCGATTGAAGGTGAAGTCCACGTCGCGGGCGGTGAAGGGCTGGCCGTCGTGCCAGGTCACATCACGACGCAGATGAAACGTCCAGGTCAGTCCGTCGTCGGAGTGTTCCCAGGATTCCGCCAGGCTCGGCTCAACCTGGTTGTTCAGCCAGGAGGTTTCGGTAAGACCTTCGAAGAGATAGCCAAGGATGCTGGAGGACGACGAGTCGTTTGACAGAGCCAGATTCAAGGTCAGCGGAGCGCCGATGGTGGAGTAGGTGATGCTTCCGCCCGGGGTGCCCACGGTGTACTCGAACGCCTCGGCGTTGGCTTGCAACTCGGCCACGGTGGCGCTGCGTAGCGCGGAAGCTGTTGCGGCCCCGGTGGATGCAAGCAGTGGCGTGGTCGCGTACGCCCACACCTCGTCGGTCTGATCGCTGTCGGCGCCGAATGTCTGAACCAGCGGTCCGGGCAGATCGTCGGCGGTCAGCGTGTAGGAGGTGAACAGGATCAGCGACTCGTGGGTCGCCAGGTCGCCCAGGTGCAGCGGCGGATAGCCCGCGTAGTCCGGCGTGGGGCGGTCCGTTTCGTACGGGTAGTGGAGCAGGAACAGACCGGTCAGCTCGGTTCCACCGGTATTCGACACGCGCACTCGACATGACACCGAGTCGCCCGGCACAGCCGACTCGTTGTCGCAGGTTGCACTGACGGCGAGACCCGGCGTCCCGGAGTGCGACGCGGACGCGTGGCGAGGAGCCAAGACGAACAAGGCCGCGGCAGCCAGGATCGCCAGGATGACGGCAACACGATTCGAACCGAAAGGCGTTACGCGAGTAGCAAACATTCTGGGGTCCAACTACTTCCGACCGGTACCCGCGCCAACGTCAGGCATTGGCCCATCACTGTCAAGCGGGGGTGAAGGGGGGAGCTGTCTATGGCCGGGCCCCTACCGTAAGGGGTGGGGCCGGCCCGAGCCACCTGGGGG
>JAJEDE010000002.1 GCA_022821645.1 Chloroflexota bacterium | reverse complement strand
GACGACAGCCACAGGTCGCCTTCGTCGTCGAGAAACCGGACCACCCGTGAATCGGGATCGTCCCTGGTCAATTCGGAAATGACGTTGGTGTCCAGGAGGAACCCGGTCAACGTTCGTCGTCCTCCGAAAAGGGAACCGCCCTATCGGATCGCCGGTCGCGGGGGATATCCCAGTTCAGGCCCCTTGGCACGTTTTCGAGCAGCCAGCGGCCCAAGTGCCTTTCGCGCGCTTGCCTGGCGTCCCATAGCGCTTCGGGCACGACGACGAAGGGCCGGCGCAGGCCGATGCGCTGGGGTCCTTCCTCCTCGGCGAGCCGCAGGACTTCGGACAGCCTGGCCTTGGCTTCGGCGACGGTCCAGGTGCGTTGCGATGTGGAGGGCTCCAACGCCGATGCTCCTGAAGGAAATTCAGACTGGTCCAGTCTAGACTATGGGGTTCCCATGCGGTCAGCGCGACTGCGCATGCTGAGCGCTTTCAAGGTCGAGCCTTCGGGGCGCGTCAGGCTGCTGCTGTCCAGTCGTCGCTCAGGGTTAGCGCCTGCCAGCCGGATGGGTGTTTGGCTTTCCAGTCCGCTGGGCTGTCTTGATCGGCTGTTTGCGCCGGTGTGGTTCAGTTGGACACGCGGCGTAGGGCGAGCGCCTGGCTTAGCTCATCGTCGCTGGGACCGAAGGGGTCGCCGTGGCGGCCTTCCCATGGGTGCTTGCCGGTGTTGAGGGTGATGGTGACGACGGTGAGTTGCTCGGCTGTGAGGTCGTCGTAGCCTTCTTCGTAGCCGTTGACGACGACGCGCAGGTTCTGCGGATGGCGTTGGAGTAGCTGGATTAGCTCTGCGACGGTCATTCGTCCAGTTCCTTTACGGCGACAGTGCAGGCGTACACATCCGATGGCCGCCGGTTCTTGGGCCAGGTGGTTGGCGCGGGGTGGCGGTTTGGGCGGCGCAGCGCGGAGACCACGTTGGTGTCGAGCAGATACATCACCAGGTCACGTCGCGAAGGTTCAGCGGAGGAGGATCGAGCAGGTCATCCGGCCCGCCCTTCGGGATGGACAGGAGGTGCTGAATGAAGTCTGGGGCGCGGGCTTTCGCCGTCTGGCAGAGCCGCGTCGGATGCACCTCTATGGCGGCATTGAATCGACGCGCCTTGGCTTGAGGCTTCTGCCGGTCCTGGCTCATGCGTTGGTGTCGAACTGGCGGCGCACGTGGCCGCTGCCGACGAGGTGTGACAGGAGGCGATAGTTCCCGCGCTCGTGGCGCACCCGGCCGGCGACGATGGCGGGGTGAATGCCGAGGCTTTGGGCCAGGTCAATGGCGGATATGGTGGTGGGGATTTGGCGGACGTCGCTGGTCTGCCACGCGGCTGCGGGGATGAGGGCCTCTTCGGCCCACGCGTCGGCCTCGGCTTCCTGTGCGTCGGCGGGCCCGGGGGTCCTGGGACGCAGCGAGTGGTCGTCCACGAAGACGGTGCGGTTGCCGCCGTCCTGGTGGCGACCAACATGGGCGAGTTCGTGCAGCAGGCAGAACCAGAAGTTGTCGAGCCGGTCGTAGCGCAGCGTCAGCCCGACGACAGGGCGACCGTCGGCGAGCCTGAGCGCCGCGCCGTCGAGATGCGTCCGCGGCAGGTGGGGCACGATGGCCAGGGCGATGCCGTGGGCGGCCAGAAACTGCTGAGCCTGGAGGGGGCCCTGGGCGGAGGCGCTGAGCCGCGCGGTCTCGCGCAGGAACTCGGGGGTCACGGCGCCGGGCTGGTAGGGTGCGTCGGGTGGGCGGGCGTTGGCCGCGGCCAAGACTTGCCAGCACCAGGCCTGGAGCGCGTAGGGATCCGTCTTGGCGTTCAGGCGGCGATGATCGTTACGGCGGAACTGCACGGCGGCCGCGGCCTGCGGTCCGCCGGCGCGCTGGATCAAGCCCCGCACCAGTTCCTCGGCGCGGTCCCGCAGATCGGGGATGTCCGGAATCCAGCCTCGACGCGCCATGGCCGTGAGCGGAAATCGCGTCCACTCAACGTCGGATAACGAGTCGTCCAGGTCGACGTCCGGGTCGTGCAGCAGCACCTCGGCGGGGATGCCGAGGTGCCGGTGGAGGGCACGGGCCATGGACATGGTGATGCCGCGCTTGCCGGACAGCACTTCCGACACCTTGGCGCGGCTGCCGATGAGGGGGACGAGGTCGCGCGCGCTGAGTTCCTGCTGGTCCATACGGAACTCGATGGCCTCGACGGGAGTGGGATGGCCGATCTCGTTGCGGCGGCTCTCGTATAGCGCGACGAGGTCAACGAGCACGTCGAGTTCGTCACCCTCAGGGCTGTCGGCGGCGGCATCCATGAGAGCGTTGACGCGCACGAGCGCGGCCTGGTAGTCCGCTGCAGTGCGGATGGGCGTGACGTTGGCCATGGCTATATCTCCTTCGCGTCAATGCGGTCGTATTCGGCATGGGTGCCGATGAACCGGATCACGACCGCGCGGTACGGATAGTTGACCCGCACGATCAGGCGGTAGGCATTGCCCTTGATCCTGAAGACCACCCGGTCCTTGCCCACAATGCTGGCGCGCGGGTATCGATCCCGAACCTTGATCGGCGAATCCCAGTCCTCCTTTTCGACTTCCCGGAACCAGGCGAACAGCGGGCCCCTGGCGTCCGCATGACGCTTCGCGAAGTCCTCCAGCATCTCCCTTGCGATGATACGCACGGCGAGTTTTTGAGTGCTCCCGCAGTGAACGTATCTAAGATGTTCCCAACTCTACCTTTTAATGCTTGCAGCGTCAATGGGCCCGAGGTCGGTTGTAGCTAGGCGTTCGTGGCTGGGGATGTGAGCGGCTAAGGCAGCACTGTCGACCTGCCGAAGCCCAGCCTCACCAGATTTGCCTCAATCGCCTCGTCCAGCCGGCGCGCTTCGGCTTGCTGCTGGCGCCATTGGGTGGTGGCGAGGGCCGTTTTTTGCTCGAAGGCTTCGCCGTCGTTTTCCTGGGGCGGGGTGCCGACGTAGCGGCCGGGGGGGACGTGGGCGTGCTTGCGGATTTCTGCGAGGGGTGCGCTCTTGCAGTAGCTGGGGATTTCGGCGTGCCCGCCGATCTCCGACATCCCGACCCTCTGTAGACAACCTGTCCGATCTGGACATCCCCAACAGTGGGGAAGGCCGGTGCGATTACGGGGACGTTTGGAGTTGGTGGTGGATCCAGGTGGCGGTGGCTGCGGCGGCTTCTTGGATGGCGTGGTGTTGGGTTTTGGGGGCGTGGGGTGGGAGGTTGAATGCGTGGTCGGCGCCGGGGATTACGTGGAGGGTGTGGTGGGGTTTCGTGCTGTCGATAGGTGGTTCGACTCGGCCCTTCGAAAGACTGCGGGCCGGCTCACCACGAACGGATCGGTCGGACAACTCGACGACATGCTTGAGTTCGGCTAAGTCGCAGTATTCGGGGTCGCGGGCGCCCTGGATGAAGAGGGTGGGGACGGGGACGTGGGGGAGGTGGGCGATGGTGTTGTTGCGGAGGGCGCGCCAGCGGTTGGGGTAGACGTAGCAGATGAGGCCGCGGACATGGGGCAGAGGCTCGTGGGCGAGGAGGAGGGACATGACCTGGCCGCTCATGGAGCGTCCGCCGAGGAAGAAGGGTAGGTCGGGGGCGAGGGCGCGGGCGGCCTGGATGGCGGCGCGGGTGGTTTGGAGGAGGGTTTCGAGGGGGTCGATGAGGTGTTCGGCGTAGCCGTCCTGGACGCGGTGGCTGTAGGGGTAGTCGTAGCGGAGGGTGGCGATGCGGTGGTGGGCGAGGGCGGTGGCCATCTGCTCCATTAGGGGAGCGCGCATGGGGGTGCCGGCGCCGTGGCCGAAGAGCATGAGGGCGATTGGGTTGTGGGGTTGGAGGAGGAGGGCGGGGAGGTGGGGGCCGGTGGGGGTTAGGGGGAAGGTGGTTTGGTGAACGTTCATGGGGCCAGTGAGGGGCTGAAGAAGGAGTGAGCTTAGAGGAGTGAGTGGTGAGAGAGGAGGTTGAGGTTGGGAGGTCTTGGTCTGGGTAGGGTGCCAGGGGTGGCGCGTTGCACTGGGCCTGATGGGGGTGCTGGGTCCCGGCCGGGTACGCCGGGATGGCGGAGAGAAGATTAGGTTGAGTTCCCGATTCGGCAAGCTCAGGGCGGGTATGATTTTTTGGGTAGGTATTTCATGCGGGGTGGGTCATGCGGATTTCGGAGCGGGGGCAGATTACGATTCCGAAGCGATTGCGGGATCGGTTTGGGCTGCATCACAACGTTGAGGTGGAGGTGGTGCCGACGGCGAAGGGTCTGCTGATTCAGAAGCGGACGGCGGCGGAGCATCCGGTGGACCGCATCACAGGGATCCTGAGCGGCGACTGGGATGTGGACGAGTACATTGAGGAGGTTCGCGGACGTTGATTTCGGCCGTGGACACGAACGTGCTGCTGGACGTTTTGAATTCAAGGTCGCCGTACCACGCGCAATCGCGGGAGTGGCTCAGGTATGCCTACGACGATGGCGCGGTTCTGGTCTGCGACGTGGTTTACGCGGAATTGGTGCCGGCCTTTGGCACTCGGGCGTTGCTGGATGCGTCGCTACGAGCGGTGAGCGCGATGGTCTCGCCGATCGATACGTCGATCGCGTTTGAGGCGGGGGTGCGGTGGATGCGGTATCGGCAGGCGGGCGGGCCGCGGGCGCGGATTATGGCCGATTTCCTGATTGGGGCGCACGCGCTGGCTTCGGCCGACAGTTTTCTGACGAGGGACCGCGGGTTTTATGGGACGTATTTTCCGGAGTTGACGACGCCGCGGCGCTAGTTGCGGGGTGCGGACGCGGGAATGTGGTTCGACACGGTCAGGCGAAGAGGCGTGCCCGGCCGCTTCGACAAGCTCAGGACAGGCTCACCACGAACGGGTGGGGGTGGTTCGACACGGTGCTGCGAAGACTCCGCACCGGCTCACCACGAACGGATAGGGCTTAGAATTCGGCGAGGTTGAGCGTTGAGGTGTGGGTGGTGGCTGGGATTCCGCGGCGGGGGTTGGGGCGGTTTGGGCTGGAGTTGACGGAGATCAGCCTGGGGGCGGCGTTTATTGGAGGGCGGACGGATCCGCTGATGGACGATCCGGAGGCGATGACGCGGCGGCTGGACGGGGTGGCGGTGGGGGCGGTGCAACGGGCGCTGGAGCTGGGGATTTCGCATATCGATACCTCGCCGCTGTATGCGCCGAGTGAGCGTCGGATTGGGATGGCGTTGGCGGAGGTGGAGGCGCCGGGGCTGACGATCTCGACAAAGGTGGGGACGCACGCGGAGCGTCGGTATAGCTATTTGGCGGACGATATCCGGTGGTCGCTGGAGCAGAGTTTGGAGCTGCTGGGTCGGGACAGGGTGGAGGTTGTGCTGATTCACGATCCGCCGACGATGGAGCCGGTGTTTGCGACAGGGGACGGGTTTGACGCGCTGGACCGACTGCGGGACGAGGGGTTGCTGGATTACGTGGGGCTGGGGGCGCGGGATATCCCGTTTCATGAGGCGGCGATCGAGTCGGGGCGGGTTGACGTGATCCTGACGTTTGCGGATTACAACCTGGTGCGGCGGCATGCAGCAGGGCTGATCGAGAAGGCGGCGGCGGCGGGCGTGGGGGTGCTGCTGGGCTCGCCGCAGATGCTGGGGTTGCTGGCGAAGGGGGACCCGCGGGAAACGGCGAAGATGCGGGGGTATGGCTACTTTCCGGACGAGGACGTGCGCGGGGCGACCGAGTGGTGGGAGTGGTGTAGGGAGCGGGAGGTGGAGTTTCGTCATCTGAATATGCGGTATGTGCTGGATCGGCCGGGGATCAGCACGGTGCTGAGCGGGGCGGCGACGGCGGAGGAGATTGAGACGAATGTGCGGGAGGCGCGGACGCGGGTTCCGGACGAGGTTTGGGATGAGGCGCTGGCGCGGGTGGCGGAGCTGGACGCAGACTCCGTCTGATTCGCTGAAGTTGGTGGGCATGGCGAACTGGGTGGCGCGGGTGGTTGGGGATCGGGTCCGGCTTAGGAAGTTGCGGTGGAATAGCGATGTGCCGGCGTGGCAGGTGGATGGGGTGGTGTCGCTGTCGAGCGGGGAGCGGCTGGACGTGGAGGTGCCGAAGGGGACGGCGTATGAGATGCCGGGGCGGGAGTTGTGGATTTCGGATCACGGGGAGCACCTGACGTTTCGGCACGAGGCCTGGTCGCACGTGATGCACGCGGAGGCGCCGGGGGTGCACTGGTATTGCAACGTGACGACGCCGGCGGCGTACCGGGGCGGGGCGCTGACGTGGATGGACCTGGGGATTGACGTGGAGGTGTATCCGGGCGGGGATGTGGCGATTGACGATTTACCGGAGTTCCTGGAGGTGCGGGAGGCGTTGTCGAAGGCGGAGTTTGATCAGGCGGTGCAGGCGGCGCGGGGGCTGATGGCGGATGGGGCGGCTGGACGGGCGCCCTTTCGGGTCCCATTCGACAGGCTCAGGCCCTTCGACAAGCTCAGGGTGAGCGGAAAGGCGGCTGCAGCGTGGATCGAGCAGAAGTTGTTCTGGTTGTCGCCGGGGTTGAGGGACGGGCTGGCGGCGGTGGGGGAGGAGGCGCAGGCGAAGCGGCCGGAGGTCGTGGAGCGGGTGTTGGAGACGGGCAAGCCCGGCGCACTGACGGGGCTGGGCGCGGGGTCGTTGATGGGGCTGGCGGAACGTGACTCGCCGCGTGACGGGGTGACGGTGCTGGCGGCGGAGTCGGAATTGGCGATGGGGTTGGAGTCGGTGCGGTTTGGGTTGCAGGTGTGGGGGCCGGGGCTGCACGTGCGGCTGGTGGTGGTGCGGGATGAGCCGGTGGACGTTGCCAGGGAGTTTGAGGCGGCGCTGCGGCGGCCGAGGCAGTCGGCGACAATGCGGTTGGCGGGGGCGCTGGCGAAGGGGCTGCCGGAGCCACGGGGATACCTGACGGCGAGGGGGTTTGTGGCGGCGGTGTGGCGGTGAGGACCCGTAGGCGTGGCTGCGATTCGCTCAGGCGGCGGTGACCTCGACCTTGATCGTACGGCCCAGAGCACGAAGCGCACGCTGAACCTGGTTGACATGGGAACGGTGGTCAGGGTTGGCGAGCTTGCGAACGGCGGACTCGCTGAGGCCAAGCCTGCGGGCAAGTTCAACCTTGGTGATGCGCTGGTCTCGCATTGCCGAGTAGAGCGCAAGTTTTGCGGCAACGACGGTGGGCACCGGCACTCGTACCAGACCCGGGAGCGCCACGCCTGGCTCCGGGATGTCCCGCTTCTGGTGCACATAACCGGCCAAAGCGGTCGCGAGCGCATCTTCGGCCAAAGCCAGGACTTCGGACCGGTCGGCACCGCCGGTGACGGCCTCCGGGACGTCCGGGAAAGTGGCAACAAGGCCGCCATCCTCATCGGATTCAAGGATGCAGGGATATTCGTAGATCATGGTTCAGAAGTCCTTTCGGTCGATCTCAAGCTGACGCAGCATGGCGGCAACGAGTCCCCTGGAGAGGTCGCCTTTCTTTAGCGTGGTGAACCTGGAACCAAGGTAGATCCGGCCGTGGCTGCCCTTGCCCTGAGCCGGATCGAAATGGAAGTCCTGACCGGTTCGACGGGCATACCTCCTTGCTCGTCGGATGAACTCGCGACTGGTCATTGGTCGATGATCGCACCTTAAGGTGCGAATCGCAATGCTGTCGCGAGGGCCCACAAGCGGCGTACGCAGTCAGAGACATGGGGTAGCGCGGGGCCGAGGCGTGCGCGGCACGGTTGGTTAGGCTTGCGGAAATCCGTTTGCAAGCGGAGATCTTTGCATCACCCGGGGATGGTTGCCCGGAAGACCCTCACCCCAACCCTCTCTCACAGGGAGAGGGAGCAAGAAGGCTGCGGCTTCGGGGACGGGGGTGGTTTGCAAAGGTCTCAAGCGGGAGGGTGTGATGGGGCGCGTGTTGATTCGGGAGTCGGAGGCGGAGGTGTTTGATCGGGGCGGCGGGGTGCGGAGTATTCCGCTGATGAGCGGGGCGAAGGGGGCGCAGAACGTCTCGACAGGCATGACGATCATGGCGCCGGGGGCCGGGCTGCCGCTGCACTTTCACGACACGGAGGAGTGCATTACGTGCGTGGAGGGGGTGGCGACGGCGGAGATCGACGGGGAGCAGTTGACGCTGCAGCCGTTCGATCACGTGTGGATTCCGGAAGGGGCGCATCACCGGTTCTGGAATGACGGGGATACGCAGATGCGGATCGTGTGGACGTACGGGAAGCCGGAGGTGAGCCGGACGTTTGTGGCGACGGGGCAGACGGTGAAGCACATGTCGGCGGATGACGTGGCTTAAAGGAAGGAGTGAGGGGAGAGGGGAGAGGCGTGAGAAAGAGGAAGAGAGGAGGCGGGGAGAGAAGAGGGGATGGGAGGGTCTGCGAGGCTTGAGAGCGTAGGCGCGGGGTGGTTCGACACGGGCCTCCGAAAGACTTCGGCCCGGCTCACCACGAACGGGGTTCGGTGGGCGGACGGTCGGCGGGTTGGTTGGCGTTAGCTGCGGGTGGTGGTGAGTTCGAGGACGGCGGAGGAGGTGTTGCGGGCGCGGCGTTCGACCTTGATGACGAGGTGCTGGGTGCCGTTGGGGCTTTCGTATTCGAGTTCGCCGCCGCGGGCGGTGAGTTCGGAGCGGGAAAGTTCCGTCCAACCAAGGGCGGGCATTTCGTCCAGGTAGTAATTGAGGACGTGGCCGGGGGTTAGCTCGGAGAAGTAGACGGCGCGGTCGAACCGGCCGGTTTCGGTGCGGCGCTCCAGGTGGTCGGTGCGACCGGCGCGCATTTCGGGCATGGCGGGCAACTCGGCGGCAAGGTTTTCGCCGAGGGGCTCTTCGGTTATTTCGGGAGCGGGTGTCGGTTCCGGTTCGGGTTCCGCCTCGCCGCAGGCGGCCAAAGTGAGGAGAAGCGGCGCGCCGAGGCCGGCCAAGCGGAGGAGTGAGCGGCGCGATTCGATTTGAGAGTCGTGTTTGGCGTTCAAAGGGAGGATCCTGAGCCTGGTGCAATACTCCGTCGCGTTGTACCCAGTATCGCCTGTCAGCGGGTGCTTGTGCAGGTAGAAAAGGCCGCGAGCCTGCGGATTGGGACGCGCGAGTTTGCGTGGGGCGCGCGGACGTATGTGATGGGGGTGCTGAACGCGACGCCGGACTCGTTCAGCGGGGACGGGGTGGCGGCCGATCGAGGGGCGCTGGAGCGGCGGGTGCGGGAGCTGGTGGACGAGGAGCCGGACGTGATTGATATCGGCGGGGAGTCGACGCGGCCGGGAGCCGCACCGGTGGACGCCGAAACGGAGTTGGCGCGGGTGCTGCCGGCGATCGAGGCGGTGCGAGCGCAGGATCTGGAGATGCCGATTTCGATCGATACGCGCAAGGCGGTGGTGGCGGAGCGGGCCATCGTGGCGGGCGCGGACGCGATCAACGACGTGAGCGGGCTGCGGGACGATCCGGAAATGAGCGAGCTTGCGGCGGGGACAGGGGTTCCAGTGGTGCTGATGCACAGCCGGCGGGCGCGGGCGGTGGCGACGGCGCTGGGCGGGCAGTACCGGGGGGTGCGGTATGGCGACGTGGCAGGGGATGTGATGCGGGAAGGGCAGGCGCTGGTGGATGCGGCGCTAGCGGCGGGGATTGCGCAGCAGGCGCTGATCTTTGATCCCGGAGTTGGGTTCGGGAAGACGCCGGCGCAGAACGTGGAGCTGCTGCGGAATCTGGAGGCGCTGCGCGGAGTCGGCTTGCCGCTCTTGGTGGGGGTGTCGCGGAAGTCGTTCATTGGTGAATTGACCGGGCAGGCGCCTGCCGACCGGCTGGAAGGGTCGCTGGCGGCGGCGGTGGCGGCGGTGGCGAACGGCGCGGACATGGTGCGGGTGCATGATGTGGGGGCGACGCGGCGGGCGCTGGCGGTGGCGGATGCGTTGTTTCGGGATTCCGCATGAAGCCGCCCCACGTTGAAGGGGGCGGGTGGCGGGCGTATGCTTTTTGGCCGCCCGAGCCTGGCCCTGGGTTTTCCGTGCCATCTGTGAGGTTTGACGTTCTGTGAATACTGTTTTGCGAGGCCGCGACGGGCTGGAGGTCGTGGTCAGCCGTGAAGGGCCGTTTACGCCCATTGGGGAGCGGTTGAACCCGACGAACAAGCCGCGCTTGCAGCGGGCGTACGACACGGGCAACTGGGCGTACGTGCAACGGGACGCCAGGCGGCAGGTGCGGGCCGGAGCGCGGGTGATTGACGTGAATACGGGCGATCCGCATCACGACATCGAAGAACGAAAGATGCGGGACGCGGTGCGGGCGGTGCAGGAGGCGGTGGAGGTTCCGGTGAGCGTGGACAGCTACACGGTGGACGTGCTGCTGGCCGGGCTGGAAGTGGCGGAGGGGCGGCCGATCGTCAATTCGGTGCCGTTTGAGGCGGAGTACATGGACGAGTTGCTGCCGGCGATCGCGGAGCACGGGGCGGCGATGATCGGGATGTGTACCAAGGGCGGGGCGGCGATGCCGGAGACCGCCGAGGAGCGCGTGGAGAACGCGCGGGACCTGATTGCGGCGGCGGGCGAGCACGGGGTCAAGCCGGAGGACATCATCATCGATCCGGTGTGCCTGCCGATCGGGGCGAGCGACACGTACGGCCCCGGCCTGATCCAGGCGATTCACATCCTGGCCGAAGAGGACGGGGTGAATATGAGCATCGGGCTGAGCAACGTGTCGTTCGGGCTGCCGAACCGGCGACCGTTGAACGCCGCGGCGTTGCTGATGGCAATCGAAGCGGGCCTTACGGCGGCGATCCTGGACATGACGCACAAGGAAACGCGACACGCGGTGCTGGCGGCGAACCTGGTGCACGGGATGGATGAGTTTTCGTCGACCTGGATCCGGAACTACCGCGACGAGGAAGCCAGGAAAGAGCGCCTGGAGCAGCGGCGGGCGGCGAAGGCGGGGAAGGCGGCGGCTCCGCCGCCGGCGCCTTCGAGGAGCGCGCCGCTGGAGTTGTAGGCGGGGGCTGGGATTTCGATCTGGGTTGAGCTGGCTGCGTAACCCGTAGTTGGTTGCCCGGAAGACCCCTTGTCTATTCCTCAGGAGAGGGGAAGAACGGCGGCGGCGAGGGGGGCGGCGTGGTTGGCTCGGGGCTTGGGAGGGATTCCGGGCTTTCGACCCTCACCCTAGCCCTCTCCCTGCCAGGGAGAGGGAATAAGACGGCGGCTCCTCTGAGGGGGAAGGGCGTTGTGCAAAGGTCTCCCAGGAGAGGGGAAAGAGCGGCGTCGTCTTGAAGAGATTGACACCGCCCACCCATCCCTCGGGTAAGCAAAGGCCTCCCAGGAGAGAGACCTCTGCGTAACCCGTCGTTGGTTGCCCGGACGACCCCTCACCTTCTTCTGGCACAGGCGCCAGAATTCTCCTCTCCCCTTGGCGAGGGTGAAGAGGCTGCGTGTCCCTCGGGTTGTGCAAGGGTTGCTGAGTTGGGGCTGACGGGCCGAGGTTAGGACTGGGTGAGGGCGTCGGCGATTGGGCCGAGACCGATGCCGTTGCTGGCTTTGAGGAGGACGGCGTCGGTTGGTTTGAGGGTGTCGCGGAGGTGGGCCTCGAGGGATTCGCGGGCGGCGCTGAGTGAGTCGGGGTCTTCGAGGGTGGCTGAGAGCAGGACCACGCGCTCGCCTGGTAGGCCGGCCTGTTGCGCGCCCTCGGCGATTCCGGCGGCGTCCTGGCCGATGGCGATGAGGGTGTCGGCGCCGACGGCGGCGCGGCCGACTTGAAGGTGGTCGTGCGGGGATTCGTCGCCTAGCTCAAGCATGTCGCCGAGGACGGCGATGCGGCGGCCTTCGACCGGCAGCAGAGCGAGGGTGTCGAGGGCGGCGAGCATGGAGGCGGCGTTGGCGTTGTAGGTGTCGTCGAGGAGGGTGGCGCCGGCGGGGGTGCGGCGGAGGGCCATGCGGTGGGGCGCGGGTTGGAAGGTTTGCAGGGCGTCGAGCGAGGGTTGCAGGTCCAGACCGAGGGCTAGAACGGCGGCGGTGGCGGCGCCGAATACGAGGTCGATGGGGCCGGCGATTCCGGGGGCGTGGACCTGGCCGGGACCTTCGGGCGTTTGGAGCGAAACGGTTGTGCCGTCGAGGGTGACCTGGCTTGAGACGACGACGTCGGCGGCTGAGTCGCGGCCGAAGGTGAGGATGGGGCCGGGGGCGCGGGCACGGAGTTGGGGGAGCCAGCCACTGTCGGCGGGGAGGATGGCCGGGGCGTCGTCAGTCAGGGCTGTGAGGAGTTCGGATTTGGCCTGGACGATGTTCTCGATGGAGCCGAAGAGGCCGATGTGGGCGCCGGAAATGCTGGTGATGACGGCGGCGTCAGGGGCGGCGACGCGGCAGTAGGACTCGATTTCGCCGCGGATCTGCGCGCCCATTTCGATGACGGCGAAGCGGTGGTCGGGGAGCAGCCGGGAGAGGGTGGTGGGGACTCCGACGTCGGTGTTCTCGCTGCGGTCGGTGGCGAGGGTGAGGCCGTGCGCGCCGAGGGCGGCGGCGAGGGCCTGCTTGGTGGAGGTTTTGCCGTTGCTGCCGGTGACGCCGACGAATGCGGCTTGGGAGCGGTCGCGGAGACCGCGGGCGAGTTGCTGGAAGGCGGCGAGGGCGTCGGGAGCGGTTACCTGCCGCCAGGTGGGGTGTTCGGGGTCGACACGGCTGCCCAGGGTTGCGGCGGCGCCGCGGCTGAGGGCATCGCCGATGTAGTCGTTGCCGTCGACGCGGGCGCCGGGCAGGGCGACGAAGAGCATGCCGGGTTGGATGCGGCGGCTGTCGAAGTGGGCGGCGGGGATGTCGGGGTTGGCGGTGCCAGGCGGGAATGGCTTGTCGGCCGCCGCATAGACGTCGGAAAGCTTGAACATGGCGGTCAGGTGCTCGGACGCAGGGCGGCGACGGTGTCGCGCAGTCGGTCTCGGGTTGGGTTGTCGGGGATGAGTTCCGCAGCGGCCAGGTGGAACCAGTCGAGGTAGCGGGGGAGGCGTTGCCGGTAGGTGTTGGCGAGGGGTGGGTTGGCGGTGCGAAGGCGGTGGCTGCGGACGTGGGCGGTGGCGGCGTAGGTGAGGGAGCGTTCGGCGGCGGCGGCCCAGAAGGTGTCGAGTCGCAGGCGGTGGTCGGCGACTACGGTGGCGGACATTTGGGCTGCGCGGTCTGGTGATCCCCAGCCGGGGAAGGTGAGGAGGTCGGCGAAGTCGATTTCGGGTGGGGCTACGGCGAGGGTTTCCCAGTCGATGACGACGAGGCGGTCGTTGTTCCAGATGAGGTTCAGGGGCGAGAAGCCGTTGTGGACGATGCGGCGGGGGCTGTTGAGGAGGGGCTTGATGAGGGTGTCGACCAGGTCCCAGGGCGCGGCGGGGGCGGTGCGTTGGGGGGAGGCCGTGGGCGCCGGGCTGGCCGTGGGATCGGGCAGGCGGACGAAGGCGGAGGCGTAGCGGCGTTCGAGGGTGCGGCGGGTGATGCGGTCGAGGTCGGACTGGTAGGCGAGGGCGCGGAGCATGGGGCCGAAGGGTTGGGTGATGGCCTGGAAGCGGCGGTAGGCCTCGAGGGCGGTGCGGAGGGACCGTGCCTTTTCGGATTCAGATGTGGTCGAAAGGCTGTCGGCGAGGGAGCGGTGGCCGACGTGTTGCATGGCGAGGGCGGCCCATTGGCCGGGGGCGTGGGCGGCGGCCAGGGGTTGGGGGGCGAGGCCGGGGGCGTAGCGGTGGAGGAGGTCGAGGGCGCGTTCCTCGCGGCGCCAGCGGTGGGCGTAGTAGACGTCGATGCCCGGCAGGTAGCCCTTGACGACGACGGGGTGGGGTTGAGTTTCGACCACCCAGAGGCGGTGGCGGCCGTCGGTGGCCATGGGGCGCCAGGGGGCGGGTGCGCTGCCGAGGCCGGCCGTGATGGCTGTGCGGAGATCGTGGGGAACGTCGGGGTTCGTCATGGCGCTAGGGACGGCGGACCTCGGCGATCCATTGGGACAGGGCGTAAGCGTTCCTGGGTTGACCGGCGAGATCGGCGCTGAGGACGACTTCGACCAGGTGGGGGTCATGGATCGTGTCGAGGTGTCGGAAGAGGCGAAGCGGGCCGAGTTGGAGCGGACGGCCGTGCATGACGGAGACCGCGTCGTCTTCAACCTGGAGGAAGGCGGGGCGGAGCCACATGGCGGCGAGCCAGAAAGCAAGGCCGACGGCGCCGCAGAGGATGAGGGCGGGGACGGTGGCGGCGGCGACGTGAACCGCGATGACTCCGGCCGCGGATGCGAGGAGTGAGGCGACCCAGAAGAGAAAGACGATGGTGCGCCGATTGATGCCGAGGAGTTCCCAGTGGTAATGGAGCGGCACCGCCAGCAACGGAAGCGAAAAGCACTGATGCGGGAGCGGGGCGCCGTCCTGGGTGCGGGGATCGACGAGGCGGCGGATGAGGGGGATGAGGATCTTGACCTGGATGAGGGATGAGAAGCCTTCGAGGAGGAGAGGGGCGGCGATGAGGGGCCAGAGGAGGTCGTAGCCGGCGACGATGGCGGCGACGGCCATGGTTGCGCCGAGGGTGAGAGCTCCGCTGTCGCCGATGTAGGCGCGGGCGCGGCGGGGTCTGTCGCGGGCAGAGGGCGACCAGCGGGAGGGGAGGTTCCAGACCAGGGCGCCGCCGGCGCCGGCGGCGGTGAGTCCGGCCCAGACGCCGGAAACGGGGCCGGCGGCGAGCCAGAGGCCAGCCATGAGGATGGTGGATGCGCCGGCGGTGAGGCCATCCATGCCGTCGCTGAAGCCGGCGGCGAGGGCGGTGCCGAGGATCAGGACGAAATACCAGGCTCCCAGTGGAACCAGCGCATCCGTACCGAGGTGGGTCGCCAGGGCGAAGGGTGTGAGGGAGTCGAGGTTGTGGAAGTCGCGGCTGAGGATCAGGGCTGTGGCAGCGAGCGAGAGCAGGACGATCACGGCGAAGTAGAGGCCTTCGCCGATGCCGCGGCCGCGGAATGTCTTGGCGAGGTCGTCGATGAAACCGAAGGCGAAGAAGCCGGCGACGGCGGCAAGCGGCCAGAGGGGGGCGTCCGGGTGGAAAGTCACACCGATGACGAGCGCCAGAGCCATGACCGGGCCGCCGACGAGAGGCAGCCGGCTACTGGTGCGGGTGGCGAAGGCGACCTGGCTGGTTTGGGGCTTGGACTCGCGGGAGCGAAAGCGGGGGAACAGGGCGAGGGCGACGGGGGTGAGGGCCGCGGTCAGCACCAGGGGGACGAGTACGAAGGCCAGGACGATCACGATTGCCATGACTGATTGTGCAGGCTGGGTTGCGTCGAACTCGATCTTGATCGGCCGAGCGGCTCAACAGGGGGAGTATAGGGGTGGGGACGATCCTGAATTAGCGAAGACGGCGAGGCAGATTAGGTGAACGCGAGCGCCGCCCTTGGCTTCGGAGTTCGGGTGGCGATCGACCCTCACCCCGACCCTCTCCCTGGAAGGGAGAGGGAGGAAGAGCCGCCGATGAGGGAGTCGTAGACGCCGGTGACGTGTTGGATCTGGCGGTCCCAGCCGTAGAGGCGTTCGACGCGGTGGCGGAGGGTGTGGGCATGGCGGGTGCGGAGGTCGGGGTCGGCGAGGTAGCGGAGGAGGCCCTGGGCGAGGCCATCGACGGAGCCGACGGGGACGCGGAGGCCGGCTGAGCCGAGGAGTTCGCGGGCGACGGGTCCGTCGTAGGCGACCACGGGGAGGCCGGCGGCCATGTAGTTGAGGACTTTGCCGTTGCCCTCGGACTCGGAGCGCTTGGGGGCGACGGCGATGTCGAGGACGCGGAGCATGTCGGGCGCGTCGGCGTAGGG
Organism: Chloroflexota bacterium; assembly: GCA_022821645.1. Classification (GTDB taxonomy): domain Bacteria; phylum Chloroflexota; class UBA11872; order UBA11872; family UBA11872; genus UBA11872. The sequence goes on along the minus strand of JAJEDE010000002.1, from coordinate 151,124 downwards.
CACGCGGCCGGTGAAGTGCATGTGGCCGGCGAGGCCGGCGGCGTGGGCCGCGTGGCGGTAGGCGTCTTCGTTGGGGAAGCCCATGACGAGGAAATGGGCGCCGGGGTTGCGTTGGACGACGAGTTGGGCGGCGCGGATGAGGTCGTCGGTTCCCTGGTAGGGGGCCAGGAGGCCGAGGTAGCCGACGAGGAGGCGGTTGGGCGGGATGCCGAGGCGGCGGCGGACGTTCTGAAGGTGGACGGCGTCGTCGGGCCGGCGGGGGCGGAAGCGGGCGAGGTTGACGCCGTCGGTGACGGCGACGACGCGATTCGAGGGAATGCCGGACTCGGCGATGAGGGTGTTTCGCGCGTTTTGGGAACTGGTGAGAATGCGGTCTGGGAGTCGGTTGGCGAGACGTTCGAGCCAGGTGAAGACGTGGAGGAGAGGGTTGGCGGCGCGGATGAATTGGTGGTCGAGCATCTCGCGCGTGAGACTGCCCTGGTAATCGAACACCAGTCCCGCGCCATGCATGCGAGCCAAAGGCCAGCCAATGAGCACGCCTTCGTGCAGGTGGGCGTGGACTATGTCGACGGGACGCGAGGGCAGGCGGGTGAGGGCGGTGGCGAGCAGGGCCGGATCGAGCATGAGCTTGCGCCAGTGCGAGCCGACGCGGGGGGCGCCGCGGTGAAGCCAGGCGGGAATGCGAACGACGCGGAGGCCAGGTGGATCGCGGCCGCCGGGGTACGTTACAACGGTAACGTCATAGCCATGCTGTTGGAGGGCACGGGCTTCTTCGAGAATGCGGACGTGGCAGCCGTAGTCCGCAAAGAAGCCGGTAGGCGCGATCTTGACGACATGACGACGCACGACGCGAGGCTCCCGTACACGCGAAACCTCCGCCGGTCAGGGCCGACGGAGGCGAGGTGGATTCTACTAGAGGCATGGTTTGGGACTAACCCCCTATCTGCACCCAGCTTGTTTACAGGTCTTGTGCGCTGCTGGCGGGCTGTTAACCTCGTAGCGCCCTGGTGGGGTCGGGATCGGCTTAGGACACAGACACCCCGCCAGGGGGCACCCATATAGAGAACAGGCCGATGCGCGCTTGTCAAGTCAAGTTCCCAGTCTAGAAATATTCATATTATGCAATAGTTAAGGCAGCAGGCCGAATCCGCAGTTAGGACTCTGCCAACCGACCTGCTGCCCAGGATTTGTCTAAATGCGCGACATTCCGCGCAATTGTGTTAAGCTAGCTCCCGGACATGGGCGGTGTCCTTGCAACGTTCACGTCCTGACGGTTCTATGTGATCGTCGGGAAACCCCTGTGGCACGAACGTGATACCGCCGGTTTGTAGACGAAGCCGATGGTTTCGCATTCGCCACGCTTGGAAAGGCTGACGGATGCGTGCGATTCCTATAGCCCTGATTGTACTTCTTGTTATTGCAGTATCTGCTGCAACAATCGCAGGCAAAGGTGAAGTAACTGAATTCAAGGATGGCGATGTCGAAAGCTGGGCGCGGACCTTTTCAGTTGAAGTACGTGAGACCCTTATAGATAACTGGAATTGGACCGGAGACAACGCAGCAAAGATTAGTGCTTTAGAAAAACGGGTTGCGCAACTAGAAGCGAATTCGAGTCCCCGGCAGCAACGATCAGCAGGGAGTGAAGACTCGCCAGACGGGTCAGGACAGGGATACGACGGTGTAACTCCGACAGCAGGAATCCATGGCGATCCCGACGCGGAACCCAATAACACTTGCACGCGGGATGGGAACACATACGCGCACGATCAGGAATGGTACGACGAGTGGTGGGGACCGAATTCACAAAGAGAAGTTACGGTAGACGGTCAACTCATCACTGAATATAGATACAGTCGTGGCATTTCCCACTGCAACAATGGGACTATTCAATGGCGCGGGCAGGAGCATGAATGGAGGCGTGAATAGTCAATTCCTCCAGTTGTTAACGGTGCGCTGATCTATTAGGGTTTCCTTGGCGGTGCCCCTGGCCGGACTGAACCTGCGACCTTCACCCTCGTTGTGAAGACGCTCTATCCAACTGATCTACAGGGGCACCGCCATATTTACTTGATCTACGTCCTGCAACACTTCGCGCAATTCGCAAAGTTCTTGCTGAGTCCCGCGCAGACAGCGAACAATGGCGTGCAATCCTGTATTCATTGCAGTCCCTAATTGCGGCGGCCAAGTTCGGCCGCCTTCACTGTATGCAAGGAACGGGTGAGCGCAATGGTTGACGGGCGGTGAAAATCGGGGAGAATTTTCCGCCAAACCTGCAGGGTGCAGATAGCGGCTTGAATCCCGTGGTTTGGATGGGCAACGCGAGGAGACCCGGCCCGGTATGACAGAAGGCGACCGGCTGGTCCTGGCGACTTGCGGCGAGTCGGAAACCCGTGAGATTGGGCGGGCGCTGGGTGTGGCGTGCGGTGGGCGGTTGTGCGTGGCGCTGCGGGGGGCGCTGGGGGCGGGCAAGACGGTGCTGGTGAAGGGGATTGCCGACGGATTGGGCGTGAAGGACCACGTGACCTCGCCGACGTTCACTTTTGTGAACGAGTATGGGGCGGGCGGGCGTCGGCTGACGCACGTGGACTTGTATCGAGTCGAGAGTGAGGACGACCTGGAGTCGATCGGGTGGTCGGACGTGGTGCTGGAGGCGGACGTGCTGGCGGTGGAGTGGGCGGAGCATGCGGACGGGGATCTGCCAGTGCCGCGGATTGACGTGGAGTTGGCGTTGGGATCGGGCGACGAGCGGCGGGTGGAACTGGGGGCGCACGGCGACGAGGCGTGCGGGGTGCTTGCACGCATGGGTTTGCGTGGGGCGGGTTACGCGTGATTGCGGCCCTGCACACATCGTACGAGCAGCCGGCGTTTGCGGTTGGCGAGGGCGGGCGGCTGCTGGGTTGGGCGTGTGCACCGAGGTGGCCGGCCGATCTGACGGAGCTTGTCGCTGGAGTGCTTGGCGACGCGGGACTGGCGACGGATGCCAGGTTTGACGGGGTGGTGGCGGCCACGGGGCCGGGTCGATTTGGGGCCGTGCGCGGAGGCATTGCGTTTGCCAAGGGCCTGGCGCTGGCTCGAGGGGCGGCGCTGGTGGGCGTGCCGACGGCCGCGGCGGTGGCTGAGGCAGCGGGTGATGGCGATGCCACGATCGTGCTGCCGGCGGGGCGGGGGCGGTGGTATGTGACGGGTCGGAATGAGGACGGTGAGATTGGCCTGGTGGACGCCGATGAACTGACGATGGCGGTACCGGCGGATGCGCCGGTGGCGGGGCCGCTGGATGGGGACATTGGCGACGCGTTGGAAGAGAGTGGCCGGCAGGTCCGGCGGGTGGACGGCGAGGCGGTGTTGGGGGCGCTGGTGCGGCTGGCGGAGCGAAGGCTCACGGAGGGTTGCGGGCCGGCGACTTTGGGGGCGCAGCCGGTGTATGCGGCGCCCGCGACTCGCGCGAGGCCGTGGGTTCGTGGTATGCCGCACGGTTGAGCGGGCGAGATCAAGCGATTGGAACGCGAGGGGATCCACACGGGGCCCTAGAGCAACGTCACCAGGAGCGAGCGGGCGGAGTGATGGTTGAGGAAGAGTTTGTGGTTGAGCCCATGCGGGTGGAGCAGCTGGACCAGGTGCGGCGGATCGAACGCGCGTGCTTTCCGACGCCGTGGCCGCGGAATGCGTATCGCCGGGAGATCGAGAAGAACGAGCGGGCGCATTACCTGGTGGTGCGGACGACCAGCGAGTCTGCGCAGGAACCGCAGCGGCAGTTTCCGCTTTCGATTTTTCCTTTCGGGCGCTCGGGCCCGCGGGACGTGGTCGGGTATTGCGGGGTCTGGGTGATGCTGGACGAGGCGCACATCACGACGATTGCGGTGGATCCGGACTACCGGCGGTTGGGGCTGGGTCAACTGCTGATCATCCAGATGGCGCGGATTGCGCTGCAGGCGCGGGCGACGCGGATGACGCTGGAAGTGCGGATGAGCAACGAGGGGGCGCAGCGGTTGTACAGGAAGCACGGGTTCAGCGATGGCGGGGTGCGGCCGCGGTATTACAGCGATGACTTCGAGGATGCGCTGATCATGCGCAGCGAGGAGCTGAAGAGCCCCGGATTCGCGGAACGGATGGACGCAGGGGAAGAGGAGTTGCGGCGGCGGTTGACGTGGAGTTCGCGGCTGTGAGGAACGGGGTTCCGCGTTGGCTGCTGGCGATCGAGACTTCGTGCGACGACACGTCGGTGTCGGTGCTGCGGGAGGGACGCGAGGCGGCGGCGACGGTGAGCCAGGCGCAGGTGGCGCCGCACGCGGCGTATGGCGGGATCGTGCCAGAGGTGGCGTCGCGGATTCATGCGGAGGCCATTGACTCGGTTTGCGAGGCGGCGCTGGAGCAGGCGGAAGTCGGTATCGACGTGATTGGGGCGGTGGCGGTGACGGTGGGGCCGGGGCTTCCGGGGTCGCTGCTGGTGGGGTTGGAGTTCGCGCGGGGGCTGGCGTTCGGGTTGGGGGTTCCGCTGGTTCCGGTGAATCACCTGGAGGGACACATCGCGGCGGCGTGGCTGGACGTGGAGGAGGGGCCCGAGCTGCCGGCGGTGGCGCTGATCGTTTCGGGCGGGCACACGGAACTGGTGCTGGTGGATGGGCCGGGGCGTTACCGGATGCTGGGGCGGACGCGGGACGACGCGGCGGGCGAGGCGTTTGACAAGGTGGCGCGGATGCTGGGGCTGGGATTTCCGGGCGGTCCGGCGATTCAGAAGGCGGCCGAGGGGGTGGAGGACACGCCGTACACGTTGCCGCGGGCGTGGCTTCGTGGAACGAGTGACTTCAGTTTCAGCGGGTTGAAAACGGCGGTGCGCCGGTTGCTGGAAGACCGGCTGGGGCCGGATGAGTCGGCGCGGATTATGGGCGGAGCGAATGAGCTTGTGCGGGCCGCGGACGGCGACGTGCAGGTGGGGCAGGTGGCGCTGGCGTTTGAGGAGTCGGTGGTGGAGGTGCTGGTGCGGAAGACGGTGAGTGCGGCCGAGGCGGTTGGGGCGCGGTCGATCATCGTGACGGGTGGTGTGGCGGCGAATGCGCGGCTGCGGGCGGAGATGCGGGGAGCGACGTCGATTCCGCTGTTTATTCCGGCGCCAGGGCGGTGCACGGACAACGCGGCGATGATTGGGCTGGCAGGGGCGTGGGCGATTGATCGGGGAGACGCGGACGGGGCGCGGGTGGAGATTCAGCCGGGGATGCGGTTGGTCTGACGCAGTTCTAGGAGGCCGTGGCCAGATCGGGTAGGGGCTGGGTGCGGCGGGTGGTGAGGGCTTCGGCGTAGAGGCGTTCGTAGGCGGCGGCGGATGTGTCCCAGGAGGAGTCGCGGCTCATGCCGCGTTGGATGATCCGGGTCCAGGCGTCGGGGATGCGGTAAAGCTCGAGAGCGCGGGCTACGGCGCCGAAGAAGTCGATGGCGTCGTAGCGGCGGAAGACGAAACCAACGCCGGTGTCGGTGGCGGGATTGACGTCTTCGACAGTGTCGGCGAGGCCGCCGGTGGCGCGGACGACGGGGACGCTGCCGTAGCGCATGGCGATGAGCTGGCCGAGGCCGCAGGGTTCGTGGCGGGAGGGCATGAGGAAGATGTCGCTGCCGGCGTAGATCTGGCTGGCGAGCGGATTGTCGAAGCGGATGGCGGCGGCGACCTGGTTGGGGTGGGCGAGGGCTAGCTCGCGGAGGGCTTCCTCGTAGCGGGGCTCGCCGATGCCGAGGACCACCAATTGGGCGCCGCGGTCGAGGATGTGGGGGAGGGAGGCCAGCAGCAGGTCCATCCCCTTGTGCTCAGCGAGGCGGGTGACCATGCCGAGGAGAGGGACGTCCGGTTGGACGGGAAGGTCGACGGCCTGCTGGAGGGCGGCCTTGTTGGGGGCGCGGCGTTCGAGGGTTTCGACGGCGTAGTGGCTGGCGAGGTAGGGATCGGCGGCGGGGTTGTAGGCCTCGATGTCGATGCCGTTGAGGATGCCGTGCAGGTCGGGTTCGCGGTCGCGCAGAAGGGGATCGAGGTCGTGGCCGAAATCAGGCGTGAGGATTTCGCGGGCGTAGCGGGGGCTGACGGTGTTGATCTTGTCGGCGAAGAGGATGCCGCGGGCCATGAAGACGAAGACATCGCTGAGGTCGGGGCGGGTGGGGTGGGGGATGAGACCGTCGGGCGCCAGGCCGGACGTCTCAAGGACCGATGAGTCGAAGTGGCCCTGGTACTCGAGATTGTGGATGGTGAAGAGGCTGGCGGTGTCGGCGAATTCGGGGGCGTGGCGGTCGGTGGTGCGCAGCCAGTTGGGGATGAGACCGGTGTGCCAGTCGTGGCAGTGGATGACGTCGGGGCGCCAGTCGAGCACGCGGGCGGTTTCGAGGGCGGCGCGGGCGAAGAAGGTGAAGCGGTGGCCGTCGTCGGGGTAGCCGTAGATGCCGGGTCGTGTGCTGACGTAGTGCTCGTTGTCGATAAGCACGACTTCGAAGCCATCGATTTCGACCGCGTCCAGGCGCACGGGTTCCTGGCGTCCGTTGAAGGGCAGGTCGAAGCGGGCGATGCCGGGGCGTCGGGAGACGCCGGTGAGATCGACCGAGCCGTAGCGGGGGATGGCGACTCGGACGTCGAGACCGCGGCGGGCGAGGGCCTTGGGGAGGGAGGCGAGGACGTCGGCCAAGCCGCCGGTCTTGGCGAAGGGGTCGAACTCGGCCGAGACCATGAGAACGCGGAGCGGGGAGCGTGGGTCAGCGCTGGACATGGGGGCGGGGTTAGTGCCGGAAGTGGCGTTCGTCGACGAGGACGAGGATGCCGCCACGGGCGTCCACGGCCTCGATGACTTCCTGGTCGCGGAGGGATCCGGCGACGGAGACGATGGCGCGCACGCCGGCGTCGAGGGCGGCTTCGGGGCCGTCGGCGAAGGGGAAGAATGCGTCCGAGGCCAGGTAGGAACCCTGGGCGGCGTCGCCGGCCTGTTCGGCGGCGTGGCGGACGGCGTTTACTCGGTTGACCTGGCCGCTGCCGAGGCCGATGAGACGTCCGTCCCTAACTAGCACGATGGCGTTGGACTTGACGTGGCGGATGACCTTGAGGCCGAAGCGGAGTTGGTCGAGGTCGTCGGCCGTTGGCTGGGCCTTGCTGACCACGCGCATTTCAAGGTCGGGGGAGGGCGCGCGGTCGGGGGCCTGGACGAGGTAGCCGCAGTCGATGCCCCAGACGTGGGCGGCCTCGAAGTGGAGGGGTGGGCGCGTGGCGGGAGCGGGCCAACGCATGATGCGGAGGTCCTTGCGACGGCGGAGGCGGCGGAGGGCGGCTGGTTCGTAGTCGGGGGCTACGATTACGTGGTAGAGGTGACCGCGCATGGCGGCGACGGTTTCGGGGGTGACCGTGCGGTTGAAGCCGAGGATGCCGCCGAAGGCGGAGATCGGATCGGTTTCGCGGGCGCGGCGGTAGGCCTCGACCTGGGACTCGGGGTGGGTGGCCAGGCAGCAGGGCATGGTGTGTTTGATGATGGAGACGGCGATGTCATCGAAGTCGTTGGCCGAGGCCCAGGCGGCTTGCAGGTCGAGGATGTTGATGTAGGAGAGCTCCAGGCCGTGGAGTTGCTCGACGCCGGCGAGTTCGGTGTCGCCAAGCTCGGCGGCGCCGGCGGCGTAGAAGGCGCCGGGCTGGTGGGGGTTTTCGCCGTAGCGGAGGCTCTGGAGACGGCGGAGGGGGATGGTGAGCAGTTCGGGGAAGGACTGGCCGAGGTCCTGCTGGAGGTAGGCGGCGATGTGGGCGTCGTAGAAGGCGGTGAGGGCGAAGGCCTTGGCGGCGAGTTCGCGGCGGAGGGCGTCCGCACTCTCCGGGTGATCCAGCGCTTCGAGAACCCTTGAGTAGTCGGCGGGGTCGACGAGGATCCAGACGTCGTCGGGGTTCTTGGCGGCGGCGCGGATGAGGGCGACGCCGCCAATGTCGATGTTCTCGAGGAGTTCGTCGCGGTCGTCGGTGGCGGCAAGGGTGGCGGCGAAGGGGTAGAGGTTGACGGCGACGAGGTCGATGGCGCCGATGCCGAGGTCGGTTAGCTCGGCGAGGTGCTGGTCGGAGTCGCGGCGGGCGAGGATGCCGCCGTGGATGGCGGGGTGGAGGGTCTTGACGCGGCCGTCGAGCATTTCGGGGGCGCCAGTGACGTCTTCGACCTCAAGAACGGAATGCCCGTCGGCGCCGATGGCGGCGGCGGTGCCGCCAGAGGCGACGAATTCCCAGCCGCGGGCGGCGAGGCCGGCGGCGAAGTCGTCAAGCCCGGTCTTGTCGTAGACGCTGATCAGGGCGCGGGGTGCGGCCATAGGGCCTGGCTCTCCTCCGATTGGATGTGGACTCGACCGTTTTCAATGCGCACGCGGTCCTCGGCGAACCAGCGCAGGGCCAAAGGATAGACGCGATGCTCCTGTTCGAGAATTCGATCCGAGAGCGAGTCGACGGTATCGCCCGGCAGAACGGGGACGGCGGCCTGGGCGACGATGGGGCCGGCGTCGAGGTCGTCGGTAACGACGTGGACGGTGCAGCCGCTGATGGTGACGCCGGCGCGGAGGGCTTCAGTCTGCGGTACTGGCGCCATGCCGCCGGCGAAGGCGGGCAGCAGGGACGGGTGGATGTTGAGGATGCGGTTGGGGTAGGCGGCGACGATGAAGGGTCGGAGGATTGCGTCGAAGCCGGCCAGGGCGACGAAGTCGGCGCCGGAATCTTGAAGTAGCTCCAGCATGCGGCGCTGTTGGGCGTTGCGGGACGGATAGCTTCGGCGCGGGACCGCGTGGCTGGGGACGTTGTGGGCTCTAGCGACGTCCAGCGCGCCGACGTTTTCGCGGTTGGTGATGAGGGCGACGGCGCGGGCGTCCAGGTGGTCGTTGGCGATGGCGTCGAGGATGGCGGCCGCGTTGGAGCCGCGGCCGGAGGCCATGATGGCGAGATTCATGGCGTGGGCGTGAGCTCCACGGGGGACTGGCGGTGATCGGCGATGGCGCCGACTCGCGCGGCGTGTGGCAGTTCCGCCAGCAGCCGATCAGCCGCTTCCGGCGAGGCCACGAGGATGGCCCCGACGCCCATGTTGAAGACGCGGAACATCTCGGCGGGGGACACGTCGAGGCCGTCGGCGATGGCTTCGAAGATCGGCGGTTGGGACCAGGTGCCTGTGTCGATCAGGGCGGTGACGGAGTCGGGGAGGACGCGCTCGAGGTTCTCGGCAATGCCGCCGCCGGTGATGTGGGCGGCGACGCGCGTGCCGGGGACGGCGAAGGCCGATGTGAACTCTGAGAGGTACGAGAGGTGGGGCGCGAGGAGGGCGTCCTCGAGGGTTTGGTCGCCGATAGGAGTCTCACGGTCGTAGATGGTGAGCAGTTCGCGGGCCAGGCTGTAGCCGTTGGTGTGGGGGCCGCTGGAGGCGAGGCCGATGCAGACGTCGCCGACTGAGACGGTGGCCGTGTCGGGGAGATGGCCGGCGGAGGCGACGCCGATGACGGCGCCGACAGCGTCGTAGCGGCCCGGAGCGTAAGTGTCGGGCATGAGAGCGGTTTCGCCACCGACGATGGAGACGCCGGCCTCGCGGCAGGCCGCTGCCATGCCCTGGACCAAGGAAGTCAGGACGGACGGGTCCAGGCGGTCGGCGGCGACATAGTCGAGGAAGGCGATGGGGCGGGCGTTCTGGACGGCCACGTCGTTGAGGCAATGGTTGACGAGGTCGCGCCCGGCGTCGGCCGGGCGGCCCATTTCGATGGCCAGGTGGAGCTTGGTGCCGACGCCGTCGATGCTGGCGACGATGGCGGGGTCGGGGATGTCCGGGGGAATGCGGATAACGCCGCCGAAGCTACCGAAGGCGTCCAGTGTGAGCGGGGTTGCCGTTGAAGCGACGGCGGAACTGAGGCCGGCTTTGGCGCGCTGCGCTAGGTCAAGGTCAACGCCGGCTTCCGCGTAGCTGGAGATTGGGGTGTCGTGCACGCGGTTGGTTGGCTCAGCCCGTGGAAGGTGTGCCGGACTCGATGCGGTCGATAGTGGCCTCGCGCGGGAACACCATGGCGGTGGCGATGTTCTCGGGGCGTTCGAGCAGGAATTTGTCGAAGGTGAGCTGAACGTCCAGCGGGTAGGTGTGGGTGAAGCAGCCCAGGCAGAGACGATCGCTGGAGCGGCCGATGGCCTGCACCAGGTTCTCGGTGGACTGATAGCCGAGGCTGTCAGCGCCGATGTCCTCACAGATCTGTTCCACGTCCAGCTTGTGAGCGACAAGGTCGTCCGGATCGGGAATGTCGATGCCAAGGAAGCAGGGCCAGCGGATGGGCGGTGCGGTGATGCGCACGTGGACCTCGGAGGCGCCGCCCTCGTCGCGCAGCAGCCGGACCAAGGAGGCCTGGGTGGTGCCCCGGACGATGGTGTCGTCGACCATGACCACGCGCTTGCCCGCGGTGATGTCTGGGAGGGCGCTGTACTTGAGGCGGACCCCGAGTTTTCGGAGGCGCGGGGTGGGCTCGATGAAGGTGCGGCCGATGTAGCGGTTGCGGACGAAGCCGTCGCCATAAGGCAAGCCGGACTCCTCGGCGTAGCCGGTGGCGGCGGCGGTGGCGGAGTCGGGGACGCCGATGACGATGTCGGCGTCCACGGGATGCTGGCGGGCGAGCAGGCGGCCCATGGAGCGGCGGGCGGAGTGGACGCTGGCGCCGTCAAGCATCGAGTCGGGGCGGGAAAAGTAGATGTACTCGAAGGCGCAGACAGCGTGGCGCTGCGGCATTTCCAGCTTGATGGACTGCATGCCGTCGTCGTCGATGGCGACGATTTCGCCGGGTTCGACGTCGCGTTCGAAGGTGGCGCCGATGGTGTCGAGGGCGCAGGTTTCGGAGGCGATGACGCGTGTTCCGTTGGCCCGGCCGATGGACAGCGGTCGGTTGCCCATGCCGTCGCGGACGGCGATCAGCTGGCTGGGCGTAGCGATGATGAGGCAGAACGATCCCTGGAGACGCGGTGCGATCTGGCGCACCCGGTCGACCATGGTGGCACCGGGTGCGGTGGCAATGAGGTCGGCAATGACAGCGGAGTCGGTGGTGGACGAGTCAGGGAAGGCGTCCAGGGAGGCGTTGTTGCGCAGGTCGAGCGCGTTGACGATGTTGCCGTTATGGCCGAGGGCCATCGGCCCGATGTCGGTGTTGCGCAGGATGGGCTGGATGTTGGAGGCGTTGCTGGAACCGGCCGTGGAGTAACGGCAGTGGCCGATGGCCAGGTGTCCCTTGAGGCGGGCCAGGCGGTGGTCGGAGAAGACGCGGGACACCAGGCCCATGCGGCGCTCGGCGTGGAGGCGCCGACCGTCGCCGACGGCAATGCCGGCGCTTTCCTGCCCGCGATGCTGCACGGCAAAGAGGGCGAAGTAGGTTTGGACGGCGGCGTCGTCGGTAGCACCGTGGACGCCGATAACCCCGCAGGCTTCGCGCAGATTCGGCGAGCCGTCGGGGGCGGCCGGTTCGTAAGACGGACCCAGGCTCAGCGCCAGAGCAGGATGTTCCGCTTTGTGCTCCCCGTGCCGCATCTTAGCCGGGCGGGGCGTGTCCGGCTAGCGCCAGCTCGAGACCCTGGGACCAGGCCTGCTCGGCGTGGGCAAGCGAGACGTCAATGGGGCCGACACAGAGGCGGTCGCCGCCGACTTTGCCAACCGACGTGATGGGCACCGAGAGCGTGGCGGCCGCGGCGGCAACGGCGGCGGCGGCGAGGGACGGATAGCTGACGACGATGCGCGACTGGGACTCGCCGAAGAGGGCTTCGTCGAGTCGTCCGAGGATCGGCAGGTCGGGAGCCTGGACGCCGAGGCCGCCCGCAAAGGCCGATTCGGCCAGGGCGACGGCGAGGCCGCCGTCGGAGCAGTCGTGGGCGGACGAGAGGAGGCGGGCAGTGATGAGCTCGCGGACGAGACGTTGGACCGCGACTTCGTCGACCAGGTTCATTTCGGGGCGGCCCGCGACCCGGCCGTGGGCTACCGAAAGGTATTCGCTGCCATCCAGGCGGGGGCGGCCGGCACCGAGGACCGCGATTTCATCGCCCCCGGCGGTGAAGCCGGCACCGCAGCGGCGGTCGAGCTCGTCCAGGACACCGAGCATGCCGACGACCGGGGTTGGCCAGATGGCTTCGCCGCCGGATTCGTTGTAGAGGCTGACGTTGCCGCTGATGACGGGAGTCTCAAGCGCGCGCGCGGCGGCGGCCATGCCGTCGATGGCCCGGGAAAGCTGGTAGTAGGCGGCGGGCTGCTCGGGGGAGCCGAAGTTGAGGCAGTTCGTGAAGGCGAGCGGACGCGCGCCGGTGCAAGAAACGTTGCGCGCGGACTCGGCAATGGCGGCCGCGCCGCCGACGAAGGGGTCCAGGTAGGTGGTGCGGCCATTGCCGTCGGTGGCGATGGCCACGCCGAGGGGGGTGCCCTTGATGCGCAGGAGCGCGGCGTCGCCGCCGGGGGCGATGACGGTATTGGCGCCGACCATGTGGTCGTACTGGCGGTAGATGGGCCGGCGGCTGGCGATGTTGGGGGAGGCGAGGAGTTGCAAGAAGGCATCGGTGGGGTCGTTCGGTTCGGGCAGAGCCCCCAGGTCGAGCGAGCCGACTTCGTCGAGATAGGCAGGGCGCTCCACGGGGTAGGTGTAGGTGGGGGCGTCGGTCAGCATTTCGATGGGCAGGGTGGCCGCAGGCCGGCCGTTGTCGATGACTTCCAGGAGTCCGGACTCGGTGACCTCGCCGATGACGTCGCTGTGCAGACTCCACCTTGTGAAGACCTCTTGAACTTCGGCGGCTCGGCCGCGGGCGGCGACGACGAGCATGCGCTCTTGGCTCTCACTTAACATAACTTCATAGGGCGTCATGCCGGAGGCGCGCCGGGCGACGTGTTCGAGGTGCAGGGCGACGCCGGTGCCGCCGCGGCCGGCGGATTCGACGGACGAGCTGGTAAGGCCGGTGGCGCCGAGATCCTGGAGCCCGAGGATGGCGTCGGTGGTCTGGAGGACTTCCAGGCAGGCTTCCAGCAGCAGCTTTTCCATGAAGGGGTTGCCGACCTGGACGACGCCGCGGTGGGAGGCCTCGGGGTCGTCGACGGAGGCGAAGGTGGCGCCGTGGATGCCGTCGCGGCCGGTGTCGGCGCCGACCAGGATGAGTTCGTTGCCGGTGCCGCTGGCGGCGGCGCTGGTGAGCTGTGAGTGCTCGATGAGGCCGACGCACATGGCGTTGACGAGCGGGTTGCCGCGATAGGCGCCGGACACGTAGACCTCGCCGCCGACGGTGGGGACGCCCATGCAGTTCCCATACCAGGCGATGCCGCCGACGATGCCGTTGGCCAGGTAGCGCCCGCGACGGTCGTCGAGCGGACCGAAGCGGAGGCTGTCGAGGAGGGCGATGGGGCGGGCGCCCATAGTGAAGATGTCGCGGAGGATGCCGCCCACGCCGGTGGCGGCGCCCTGGAAGGGTTCGACGGCGCTGGGGTGGTTGTGGCTCTCGACCTTCATGACGATGGCGAGGCCGTGGCCGATGTCCACGGCGCCGGCGTTTTCCTCGCCAGGACCGATGAGGACCTGGGGGCCTTCGCTGGGAAGGCGCGATAGGAGCGGGCGGGAGTGCTTGTAGCCGCAGTGCTCGCTCCACATGCCGCCGATGATTCCGAGCTCGACCGGGTTGGGCGGGCGATCCAGGAGGTCCGCGGCGAAGTGGTATTCGTCGCGGGTGAGGGCGACTTCGCGGAGGGTTTCGTCGCTGGGCGGCTGGTGGGTGGGCGTGACGGTCATGCGCCCGACGCTGCGAGGAGCGAATCCCAGATGGCGCGGCCATCCTCACCGCCAAGCTCGGCCTCGGAGGCGCGCTCGGGGTGGGGCATCATGCCGACGACGTTGCGGCGCCGGTTACAGATGCCGGCGATGTCGTCGATGGCGCCATTGGGGTTGGCGTCGGGCGCGCGGTCGCCTGACGAGGAGACGTAGCGGAAGACGACGCGATCCTGGTCTTGCAATTGGGCAAGGCCGTCGCCGTCAATGACGTAGTTGCCCTCGGCGTGGGCGATAGGCAGACGGAGCACCTGGCCGTCGCTGGCCGCGGACGTGCAGGGCGTGTGGGTGGATTCAACGCGGAGGTGGGTCCACTCGCAGCGGAACTGGGTGCTGTCGTTGAGCAGCATGGCGCCGGGGAGCAGGCCGGCTTCCAGGAGGATCTGGAAGCCGTTGCAAATGCCCAAGACCGGCCGGCCCTGGGCGGCGTGTTCCCGAACGGCCGACATGATGGGGGCGCGGGCGGCCATGGCGCCGGTGCGCAGGTAGTCGCCGTGGCTGAAGCCGCCGGGGAGCACGACCAGGTCGACGTCGTCGAGGCTGGTGTCGGCGTGCCAGGCGTAGTGGGCGTCCATGCCGGCCACGTTGCCCAGGACGTGCAGCGTATCGGCGTCGCAGTTGCTGCCGGGAAAGACGACGACGGCGGCGTTCACGCGGGTTGCGCGACCTTGCCGTCGACCGGCGCCAGGGCCTCGATTGCGAACGACTCGATCACCGGATTGACCAGGAGCTGGCGGCACATGGCCTCGGCGCGTTCGGCGGCGGCCGTTTCGCTGTCCGCCGATAGCTCGATGGTAATGAGCTTGCCGATGCGGACGTCGTTCACCTCAGTGAAGCCCAGGTCGTGAAGGCTGCCGCGGACGGTCAGACCCTGCGGATCGTTGACGCCGGCGTTGAGCTGGACGGCCACGCGAACCCGGAAGCGCTGGCCGGTCATCCAGCCAGTAGTTCCTGGGCCTCGCGGTAGCGGGCGGACGTTCGCTCGATGATTTCGCGCGGGAGGCTGGGGATCGGCGGTTCGCGGTCCCAGCCGGTGGCGATCAGGTGGTTGCGCACGATCTGCTTATCGAAGCTGGGGGGCGACATGCCGACCTGGTATTCGCGCACATCCCAGAAGCGCGAGGAGTCGGGGGTGAGAACCTCGTCAATGAGAGTGATTTCGCCGTTGACGTAGCCGAACTCGAACTTGGTGTCGGCCAGGATGATGCCGCGCTCCCTGGCGTAGTCGCGGCCGAACTCGTAGACGGCGATGGTGAGGGCGCGGAGTTGGTCGGCGACGTCGCCGACGATGGCGCGGAAGTCCTCGAAGCCGATGTTCTCGTCGTGGCCGGACTCGGCCTTGGTGGCAGGGGTGAAGAGGGTTTCGTCGAAGGGCTCGGCTTCCTGCATTCCGGCGGGGATGGGGATGCCGCAGATCTCGCCGTTGCGCTGATAGTCCACCCAGCCGGAGCCGGTGATGTAGCCGCGGGCGACGCATTCCGCGTCAATCCGGTCGGCCTTGTGGACCAGCATGGTGCGGCCGCGCAGGGCGTCTCGGTGGGGGGCGACCTCGGGGCCCATCTCATCGACGTCGGTGGTGATGAGGTGGTTAGGCACGATGTGGGAGGTCAGCCCGAACCAGTGCTCCGACATGCCCGTGAGCACGGCCCCCTTGCCGGGGATCGGGTCGGGGAGGACGTGGTCGAAGGCCGAGATGCGATCGGTGGTGACGATCAGCAGCCGGTCGTCCAAGTCGTAAATGTCGCGGACTTTGCCGCGGTTGATCAGATCCAGGCCAGCAAGGCTGGTCTCGGAGATGGTTGCGCTCACGAGGTGATGACCTCCCGTTCCGCCGCCGGGGTCGGTTCCGGCGTGCGACTTAAACCCATTCGTTCGTAGGCCGTGTCCAGCCAGCGCAGGTGGGGCGCGGGGCTGAACGCGGCATCAAGCTGTTCGGCGCTCAGGAGGGCGGTGACGCGCGCGTCGGCGCGTACGGCGTCCTGGAAGCTGGCGCCGCCTTCCCAGGACGCGGTGGCGTGCTCCTGCATGACTTCGTAGGCGTCTTGCCGCGACATGCCGGCGTGGATGAGGGCGAGCATGACGCCCTGGGAGTAGATGAGGCCGCCCGTGGCCTCGACGTTGGCCGCCATGCGCTCGGGGTAGACCTTCATGTCGCGCGCGATGGGATTGAACAGCCAGAGCATGTAGTCCAGGGCGATGCAAGCGTCCGGAAGGATGATGCGTTCGGCCGAGGAGTGGCTGATGTCACGCTCGTGCCAGAGGGGCACGTTTTCGAGCGCGACCTGGGCGTGGGAACGCAGCAGGCGGGCGAGGCCGGAGATGCGTTCCAGGCGCGAGGGGTTGCGCTTGTGGGGCATGGAGGAGGAGCCGTGGCGGCCGGCTTCGAACGGCTCCTCGGCCTCGCGGATCTCGGTTCGCTGGAGCGAGCGGAGCTCTGTGGCGAACTTGTCGAGCGAACTGGCGATGAGGGCCAGCGCGCAGACGAAGTGGGCGTGGCGGTCGCGTTGGACGATCTGGTTGGAGACGGGCGCCACGGCCAGACCGAGCTCCTCGCAGGTCCAATCCTCGACGTCGGGTGGCACGTTTGCGTGCGTGCCGACGGAACCGGAAATCTTGCCGACGGCGATGTGTTCGCGCGCTTCGGCCAGGCGTGAGCGGTGGCGCTGGACTTCGCCAAGCCAGATGAGGAGCTTGAGGCCGAAGGTGATCGGCTCGGCGTGGACGCCGTGGCTGCGGCCGATCATCAGGGTGTGCTTGTGGGTCAAGGCTTGGTCGGTGAGGACGTCCTCGAGTTCCGCAAGGCGTCCGTCGATCAGGTCGGCGGCGTCGACGA
Source organism: Chloroflexota bacterium (assembly GCA_022821645.1). Taxonomy (GTDB): domain Bacteria; phylum Chloroflexota; class UBA11872; order UBA11872; family UBA11872; genus UBA11872. The sequence goes on along the minus strand of JAJEDE010000002.1, from coordinate 134,509 downwards.
GTTGGAGGGCCAGGCCGGTATCCAGCACGTCGCTTGATGTGAGGCCGAGGTGGAGCCAGCGGGATTCGGGGCCGACGGACTCGGCGAGAGCGTCGACGAAGGCGTTGGTTTCGTGGTCATTGACGCTTTCGAGCTCGTCGATGCGCTCGAGGGTGAAGCTGGCGTGCATGAGCTTCCGGGCGTCGTCGGCCGGGATTCGTCCCGCGCGCGCCCAGGCGTTGACGGCGGCGAGTTCCACGTCGCGCTGTTTTTCGAAGTAGACCTGCCGGTCCCAGACGGCAGCCATCTCAGGTCGCGAGTAGCGCGGGATCATGAAGTCACCGCCATTCGCGACTGGCCGACAGGCACTTGTTCGCTGGCGGCGACGTCGGTTCGCCACTGGCTGTCCTGGAAGGTCACGTGATCCACCGCTGCATACGCGTTTTCCCTCGCTGCGGGAACGTCCGGCCCTGTGCCAACGATTCCAAGTACTCGTCCGCCGGCGGTGTAAACCCCATCGTCACGGGTTTCGGTGCCTGCGTGAAAGGCTATGACGCCAGCGGGTAGAGCTTCCAAACCTTTGATGATGTGCCCTGTTTCGTAGGAACCCGGGTAGCCGCCGGAGGCGAGGACGACGCAGACGGCGGCGGCGCCATCGGGTGCGAGGTCCACCTTGCTGACGTCGCCGTCGATGGCGGCCAGCATGGCGGCGACGAGGTCGCCGCGCATGGTGGGAAGGATGACCTGGGCTTCCGGGTCGCCGAAGCGGATGTTGAACTCAATGACGACGGGACCGTCTTCGGTGAGCATGAGGCCGGCGTAGAGCACGCCAGTGAACGGACTTCCCGCGTCCGAGGCCGCCTGCAAGGTGGGGCCGATGATGCGGTCGGCGACCTCCCGGAGGAGTTCGTCGTCCGCGTCCGCCACGGGCGAATAGGCGCCGACGCCGCCGGTGTTGAGTCCCTCGTCACCGTCGTAGGCGCGCTTGTAATCGCGGGCGGAGCCGATGATCCGGAAGCTGGTTCCAGCGCAGATGGCGAAGACGGAGAGTTCCGGACCGTAGCAGCGTTCCTGGATGACGACGGAGGCGCCGGCGTCGCCGAACTGGCGCTGGACCATGATGGCGTCGATGGCGGCGTGGGCTTCGTGGGGCGTGTCACAGACCAGGACGCCCTTACCCAGCGCGAGGCCGTCGGCCTTGACGACGAGGGGATCGACTGAGTCGGCGACATAGTCGTGGGCGTCGCCCGGCGAGTCGAAGATGGCGGAGTCAGGCGTGGGTACGACGGCGCGGTCGAGCAGTTCGGTTGTCCAGGCCTTGCTGGATTCAAGGCGGGTGGCGGCGGCGCTGGGACCGAAGGCGCGGATGCCGGCCTCGGCCAGGCGGTCAACCAGACCCAGTGCGCAGGGGTCCTCGGGGCCGACGATGACGAGGTCAGGGCGGTTGGCCGCGGACCAGTCAACGAGGCCGGGAGTGTCGTCCGCGGCCAGGGAGACGGTGGTGGCGATGCCGGCTATGGCGGAGCTGCCGGGGGCGCAGTAGAGGTCGGCATCGGGGCGGTCGGCGCGGACGCGCCAGCAGAGGGCGTGCTCGCGTCCGCCGCTGCCGACGACGAGGATCTTCATTCCCATTCGATCGTTCCCGGTGGCTTGGAGGTCACGTCGTACACCACGCGCGTGGCGCTGGGAACCTCGTTAACGATTCTGGCCGAGATGCGCGCGAGGACGTCGTTGGGGATTCGCGCCCAGTCGGCCGTCATGAAGTCATCGGTGGTTACGGCGCGGAGAGCGATCAGTTCGCCGTAGGAGCGGCCGTCGCCCATGACGCCCACGGTCTGAACGCCTGGCAGCACGGCGAAGAACTGGGAGAGCTGGCGCTCGAGGCCGGCCTCGGCGATCTCGGATCGAAAGATAGCGTCGGCCTGCTGGAGCAGGGCGACCTTGGGGACGGTGACTTCGCCGACGATGCGGACGGCGAGGCCTGGGCCCGGGAAGGGTTGACGCCAGACGAGGTGGTCGGGAAGGCCCAACTGGGACCCCAGGGCTCGGACTTCGTCCTTGAAGAGGTCGCGGAGGGGTTCGACGAGCTCGAACTCGAGGTCGTCGGGCAGGCCGCCGACGTTGTGGTGACTCTTGATGACGGCGGCGGAGCCGTGGATGCCGCCGCTTTCGATGACATCGGGGTAGATGGTGCCCTGGGCGAGGAAGTCGGCGTCGGCGATGCGGGCGGCCTCGCGCTCAAAAACGCGGACGAAGCGTTCGCCGATGACCTGGCGCTTGGCCTCCGGGTCGGTGACGCCGCGGAGGGCGTCGAGGAATTCGTCGGCGGCGTCGACGATGACGAGGCGCAGGTCGAAGCCTTCTTCGAAGGTTTCCTTGACTTCGGCCGCTTCGTTGGCTCGCAGCAGGCCGGTGTCGATGAGGATGGCGGTGAGGCGACCGCCGACTGCGCGGGAAACCAGGGCGGCGGTGACGGCGCTGTCCACGCCGCCGCTGAGGCCGCAGATCACGTGGCCGTTGCCGACCTGGCTGCGGATCTGGGCCACGCGTTCCTCGATGATCGAAGAGGCCACCCAGTCGCCGCGACAGCCGCACATGTCGACGGCGAAGTTGCGCAGCAGGCGCTGGCCGTGGGCGGTGTGCCGCACTTCGGGGTGAAACTGGACGGCGACCACGCCGTTGTCGTTTCCCATGGCGGCCATTGAGGATTGCGTGCGGGCGAGGGGGCGGAGTCCGGGCGGTACTTCCGCGACGACGTCGCCATGGCTCATCCAGACGTCGATCTCGTCCGGTACGCCGCGGAATATGGTGTGAGAACTGTCGGTGATGCGGGCGCGGACCGGGCCGTACTCGCGGTCGTCGGCGGGTTCGACGGCGCCGCCCAGGGTGTGGCCCAACAGCTGCATGCCGTAACAGATGCCCAGGACGGGGACGCCGGCTTCAAGCACGGACGACGGCAGTTGGGGGGCGCCGTCGTCATAGACGCTGGTGGGTCCGCCGGAGAGGATGACGCCGCGCAGATTGGGTTCTCGCAGGGCGTCGGGCTGGTCGCAGGGGGCGAGCACGGTACGGACGCCCAACTCGCGGACGCGACGGGCGATGAGCTGGCTGTACTGGGCGCCGAAGTCCAGGACGACGATGGTCTCGTGGTCGGCGGGCGGCTGAGGCGCCGTCGGCGCCACGTTCAACGGTCCGCCGCCGGCTTGCCGGTCGGCGGGGCGTTGGGCCTGAGGTAGCGGGACAGGACGGTTCCTGCGCAAGCCTGCGCGCCGTCCACGCGGATGGTGCCTCCCAGCTACCGCGTCTTGAATGGACGCGGCTCATCCTTGCCGAGCCCGAGTATACGAATCGTGTCGAGTTATGTAGAGGCCGTGGGCTCGATCACGGCCGCGCCAGTCTCGGCGGCGTTGGCCACGTAAGTCTCGCAGCCCGACGACGCATCAATTGCCACATCGGCCATGGCGCCAGCGACGCGCATGGTGCGGTCCTTGGGCGCGAAGGCGATGAGTGTCGGGCCCGACCCGCTAAGCGCGGCGCCGTAGGCGCCGGCGTCCAGGGCTGCCTGGACGCCCGGCTCAAGCGCGGGGTTGAGTTCGGCGCGGTAGGGCTGGTGAAGAAAGTCCTGGGTCGCCACCCGCAGCTCTGCATAGCGTCCCGTCTGCAACGCGGCGACCAGCATGGCGGCGCGCCCGAGATTGGCAACCGCGTGGGAGCGGGGAACACTGGCCGGCAGCACGGCGCGGGCCCGCGCGGTCGGCACGTGGTAGTTGGGGACGACGACCACAATCCCGATGTCGTCGGGAAACGGCACGCGCACGGCATGCAGGGCGTCGTCGGTCTGGACGGTTAGCACCAGGCCGCCCAGCAAGGCCGCGGCCACGTTGTCGGGATGGCCTTCGATCTCAGTCGCGTGGCTCAGCAACTGGTCCTTACTGAGGCCAACCCCGAATGCGTGGTTCGCGGCGACGAGTCCGCCAACAATGGCGCTGGCAGAGCCGCCGAGACCGCCCTGGGGCGGAATCTCGCGGACGGCGAGCAACCGATATGGGCCTGCCGTAGCGGGCGCGAGTGACCGAAAGGCACGGAAGGCCAGATTCCGACGGGTGTCGCGGGGGACGTGTTTGGAGAACTTGCCGGAAGGTTCGATCAGATCACGGCTGGCCGGCTCGAACTGGTACTGGTCCCGCACATCGATGGCGAGCCCAAACACGTCAAAGCCCGCGCCCAGGTTGCCTGAGGACGCGGGAACGGATACGCGTGCGAGGCCCATCACCTGCCCGGGCCGCCGCGCGGACCTGCCGCGGGAAGAGATCCTCGAACCACGTGCATCGACTGTTGCCGGAACGGGGCCGCTCCGCGGTGCGAATGAATGCTGAGCAGGATGCCGACCGACAAGAGGGTTGCCAGCAATGAGTTCTTGCCAAGGCTCACCAGCGGCAGGGTGATCCCGGTGACGGGCATCAGCCCGACGTTCATTCCGATGTTTACGAAGGACTGCGTGAAGAGCATGGCGGCGATGCCGATCGCCAGCAGGCGACCAAACATGTCGCGCGCTCGCAGCCCAATGACAAGGGCCTGGACGATCAGCAGCGTAAAGAACGCCAACAGGCCGATCGTTCCCGCGAGCCCTAGCTGTTCGCCGAGCATGGCAAAGATGAAGTCGGTGTCCCGTACGCGCAGGAATTCAAGCTGTGACTGCGAGCCCTGTCCGAGGCCATGGCCGAACCAGCCGCCTGAGCCAATTGAAATCCGTGCCTGCAGCACGTTGTAGCCGGCGCCCAGCGGGTCGCTGCTCGGGTCGAGAAAGGTGACGAAGCGCTGTCGCATGTAGTCCTGGGCGAAGAACCAGGCGAATGGGAAGGCGGCAAGGGCAATCGCAACAGGCATGAGCAAGTGCCACCAACGCGCGCCTGCGACAAATACCATGGCAATCCAGATGGCGCCGAAGATCAGTGCGGTGCCCAGATCGGGTTCCAGAAAAATCAGGCCCGCCGGGATCAGCATGAGACCCAGGCTGACCAGGACGATACGGAACGATCGCGTCGAGCCGCGACGGTCGGCCAGATATTTGGCGAACGCCACGATAGCCGCGACTTTCATGAACTCCGACGGCTGAATGACGATCGATCCGACCTCGAACCATCGGCGGGCGCCCAGGTCAAAGTCCCCGACCAGCAGCACCATGACCAGTGCGAGCACCCCTGCGAGATACAGAGGTACCGCTATGCCGTGCAGCGCGCGGTAGTCGATTTGAGCCATGGCGAAGGCAAAGCCAAGGCCAACGGCACCAAGGATGGCTTTCTGGACCGCCTGGTTCTGCAGGCCGGTGGTATCGGGATCGGCGGTGGTGCTGAGCATCAGCACGCCAAACGCCACGAGAGCGATCGTCGAGACCACGGTCGCCCATTCGATGCGCGTTAGTCGGAGAAACATCAGAGGCGATGATCCGGTGAAACGAAGTCCGGGCGATCTTGCGGCAGCGGCGGCATGTCGCCGGTCATGAGGTAGTCGACGATGTCTCGTGCGATTGGCGCCGCGGCAAACGAGCCTTCACCACCGTCACGCACCAGGACCGCAAACGCGTACTGCGGCTGTACGGCCGGCGCGTAGCCGGCGAACCACGCGTGACTGGGAAGCCGGCCTTTGGCGTCGCGCTGGCCGCTGTACTCAGCGGTTCCCGTCTTACCGGCCACAACCGTATGCGACGAGCGCGCCCGGGGGCCCGTGCCCGAGGGTTCATTGACGGCGCGATAGAGCCCGGACTGAAGCAGGCGCAGGTGTTCCTCGCTGATGGGCAGCACGCTGCGAACCTGCGGCGCCGTGCGTTCGGCTACGTTGCCATGCTGGTCGAGCATGCGGTCGATCAAGCGAGGACGCATGACACGTCCGCCGTTGCCGATTGCGGCATACATGCTGGCGATCTGCAAGGGCGTCACCTGGACAAGGCCCTGGCCGATTGCCGCGTGGTAGGTGTCGCCCGTGACCCATGGCTGTTGCAGGTTCGTGTTCTTCCACTCCGAGGTGGGAACAAGACCGGAAGCTTCGCCCGGCAGATCGATGCCGGTGCGCTCGCCAAAGCCGAAGGATCGCTCGAACTCGGCAAGACGGCGGTTGCCGAGCCCCTGGAGTCGTGTGTAGGGATTGCCACCCGACACGTTGTAGAAGTAGATGTTGCAGGACTCGGCAATTGCGCGTTCCAGGTCGACCAGCCCGTGTCCCTGGGGCAACCAGTCGTCAAACGCCCAGCCGCTGGGCAAGACCAAGCGGCCGTCGCAGTTGATCTTGCTTTGCGGCAAGACGACACCTGCTTCCAACGCGCCGCTGGCCGCGATGACCTTATACGTCGAGCCCGGGGGATACAGCCCGGAGATTGCGTGGTTGATCAGCGGCCGGCGGGGGTCGCTGACCAATAGCGCGAAGCTCTCGGACGATGCGCCGCGGGTGAAGATATTGCTGTCGTAGTCGGGAAGACTCACCATCGCGACAACGTCGCCCGAGTCGGGGCGGAGCACGACCACCGCGCCAGCGCCCCGATCGCGCAGGGCGAGATGGCGGGCCAGGATTTCTCGAATGGCTTTCTGCTCGTTGACGGCGATGGTGAGGACGGCGTGCTGACCAACCTGCGGCGGCTTTAGTGACAGCTCGTGGAGCGTGCGACCAAAGGCGTCGGCCTCCAGCCGTTGTTCACCGTCGCGACCGCGAAGCCGTGTCTGCAGACGGCGTTCCACCCCGGCGAGGCCGATGTCTTCGTCAAACCGCACGCCCTGGCGACGATAGGCATCAACTTCCTCGGCCGGAATCGGCCCGGTGAAGCCCAGGATGTGGCCGAAGACGTCGCCCTGCGCGTATTCGCGCCGGGTGCCGGTGCGCACGGAGATGCCGGGAAGATCGTGCCGGCGCTCTTCGATGGTGAGGGCTGATTCTCGAGGCACGGCGCGCGCCAGCCGTGCGGGCGTATCCGGATCCAACCTCGCCTGGTTCAGCTTGAACCGAAGGTCTTCCAAGCGCTCGCCGGACAAGACCGCCAGGTTGGCAAGCACCGGACCTTCGCGCTCGGACGGAAGATCCCGGGGTAGCAGCCAAACGCTGAAGACGGGAGCGTTGGCGACCAGCGGCTCGCGGTTACGGTCGTAGATCAGCCCACGAAGCGGCTGAATGGGTCGCGTGCGGGCGCGGTTTTGCGCTGCTTGCCCCCGATAGGCGTCAGACTCGACAACCTGGAGTTGCCAGAGGCGGGCGGCGAGCGCCGTGTTTCCGGCTAGTGCAGCACCGCCAAGGAGAAGTGTGCGGCGCGTACCGCTGATGCGCGGTTGCCCGGCACCGGTCCTGGCCGCCGGGCGTGGATGCGCCTCCAAGCGTGTCCTCCGTCGTTAGCTGAATCGGTCGTTGCGGGCACGTCCCAGATAGCGTGCGGTGCTTTGGGGGCGCGTCCACCGGTCCACCACACGTACAGCCGGGTAGAGCAGCGTGGTTGCTCCAGCATTGACCGCCACGGCGGGCGGCAGGCGTTCCCAAACTTGCTTGCCCCAGTCTAATTCGAATCCCAGCATTTGCAGCGTCAAGACCACGGCCGGGTAGTACAGCACCGTGGCGGCCACACCGGCCACGACCGAGAACAGAACGTTGGCACGGTCGAATCGCCGCCCCTGGCCGCCGATGATGTAGACGAGCAGCGGAAAGAGCAGGGTGTTGGCGCCTACCGGCGCTGCCGAGAGCAGATCAATGAGCAATCCACCCAGAAAGCCCCAATACAGCGCCCGCGAATCGTTGCTGACCGTGGCCAACGTGATCGCAGCCATCAAGACGAGCGACGGTCGAATGCCGGCAATGGCGAAGTACGGAAAGACCGAGGTCTGCAGCAGGCCCAACGACAGGATGAGTAGCGTGGCGGCGACGGCCCCAGCTCGTATCCGCCAGCCCCGCCGGGGCTGGGGAATCCTGGCGGCGATCACGGCGAGCTTGGAGAGCGCCCGACCACGATCTGAACAATGGCCACGCGTTCGACGCGGACGAAGGGTTCAACCGCAGCTTCCCGAAACACGTTCTCCGGCGATGTGAACACGGCGATGACCCGGCCAATGGGGAGACCTCGAGGGAATCCGCCGCCGAGGCCAGATGTCACAACCAGGTTGCCGATCGTCAGGGGAGCGTCGGGTTCGATTCTGGTCAAGCGCAGGGCCCCGTTCGCATCGCCTTCCACAATGCCGTCTGTCTGGCCGTCGTTCCCCTCGGCCACGGCGTTTACCACGCTGGAGCCGCTCTGAATGGGCACGACGTTGGCCGAGGTCGTCGTTACGCTGCGGACCCGGCCGGCCAGACTTCCTCCAGCAAGTACGGCCATCCCGACCTGTACGCCGTCGCTCGCCCCACGGTCAATGATGAGGGTATCGAGCGTGTCAATGCTGTCGCGACCCGCGACCTGCGCGGTAAGCAGTGTGAACTCCGTGTTCTCGCCCTGGTAGTCGAGCGCCGCTCGCAGGGCCTCGTTTTCTCGCCGCGTGGCCTGAACGTTGGCCGCGCTTGACCGCAATTGCGCTACCTCCGCGCGAAGCGCCTCGTTTTCGTTCCTTATCTCGTCAAATCGCTGCGCGTCGGCAATCGCGGCGGCCGCGCCGGACGATGCGCTGGAGAGCGCGGCGCGAACAGGCGCAATGGCGGCCAGAGCCGTAGCCTCAACGGCAGATCCGGCGCCCGTGTTTCGCAGGATGGCCAGCACAATGGCGGCGACAATCAGGACCAAGAGCAGGAATACCGACCGCTGACCGCCGCGCATTGTGTTGGCGTCTACACGTACGGCGCGGCGTTCTCAGCGACGAACACTTCGCGAAAAGCCTCGAGGTTGTGCAGGCAGGCGCCCGTACCCCGCACAACTGCCTCAAGTGGGTTGTTGGCGATATGCACGGGAATATCCGTTTCCTGCTCGATGCGCCGGTCAAGCCCCCGGAGCAGTGCGCCTCCGCCGGCCACGGCGATCCCGTGTTCCATCACGTCGGCCAGCAGTTCAGGCGGCGTGGCCTCCAGGGCGAGCTTGATGTTCTCGACAATTTCGGTCACCGGCCCGCTAATAGCCTCACGTATCTGGCCTTCTGTGAGCTCGACCTGTCGCGGCAAGCCCGACTGCAGATCGCGGCCACGCACGATCGTGGTTTCTTCCTGAGGCCCGGGCGCTGCCGAGCCGATAGCGATTTTGCACGCTTCGGCCGTGCGCTCGCCGATCAGAAGATTGTGAACGTTGCGGCAGTAGTCGACGATCTGCTCATCAACCTCGTCGCCGGCAATTCGGATGCTGTGGCTGACGACCACGCCACCCAGGGATATGACGGCAACTTCAGTCGTGCCCCCACCAATGTCGACGATCATGCTGCCACTGGCATCCTGGATTGGCTGTCCGGCGCCAATGGCGGCGGCCATTGGTTCTTCGATCAGGTAGACCTCGCGCGCGCCCGCCTGCAGGCTGGCTTCGTGCACGGCGCGCTTTTCGACTTCGGTTACACCAGACGGTACGCCGACAATGACGCGCGGTCGGGCAGCGATGGGCAGTTCGCCGTGTACCTGGCCAATGAAGTACGACAGCATCGCGTGCACGGTGTCGAAGTCGGCAATGACGCCGTCACGCAGCGGACGCGCGGCCACAATGTTCGTTGGCGTGCGGCCGACCATTTTTTTGGCCTCGGCACCGACGGCCAGCACGCGTGCGGTGTGCGTGTCGGTGGCGACGACCGACGGCTCCGCAAGCATGATGCCTCGATCCTTGACATAAACAAGCGTATTTGCGGTACCAAGATCGATCCCGAGGTCGCGCGAGAAGAGCCCAAGTAGCGCGTTGAACGGTCCGAACATCAACGGTTCCGGGATAGGTGGGGCGCGTCGACCGCTACCCGCGCGTCAGCATAGCCGCATGGTGACGCGGATAACGGCCTGACCGCGGTTGGTCGGGGAGCTATTGGACACCCAAGAGTGCGCGGCGAAGCGCTTCATCAACCGTGGCGACTTCGATGAATTCGATGTCCTGCCTGACGTGCCTTGGGAGTTCGGCGAGGTCCTGCCGATTGCCCTGCGGCAGCACGAATGTGCGAACTCCGGCCCGGTGTGCGCCGAGTACTTTGGGCTTGATCGCGCCGACTGGCAGTACTCGGCCCTGCAGCGTGATTTCCCCGGTCAACGTTAGGTCGTGGCGGACTTGCCGGCGGGTAAGCGCCGAAATCAGCGCCACGACAACGGCCAGCCCAGCCGATGGCCCATCCTTGGGCAAGGCGCCGGACGGCACGTGCACGTGCACATCCAACTGGGCGAAGTGGTGGTTCTTGTGCTCGAGCCGGTCGGTCCACGCTCGAGCGTAGGTGAGGGCCGCGTGGGCCGACTCTTTCATCACGCGTCCCAGAAGTCCGGTAAGCAGAATCTGTCCAGACCCGGACGCCAGTGAGACCTCGACCGGTGAGAGGTCGCCCCCCGCCGGTGTGCTGAAGACCGCCATCGCCGTGCCCACGCTTGCCTCGGTCTCGGCCGGGCCGAAGCGAAAACGTGGGGGGCCAAGCGCTTTGGGAACGTCGCGGGAGCTAATCTTCCAGTCTCGATCTTTGCGTTCGGCTCGTGCCAGGGCCCGCTTGCGTGCGACAGACGCGATTGAACGCGTCAGTCCCCGCACTCCGGCCTCGCGCGTGTACTCGCGGATGATTCGAGTCAGGGCATCGTGTGTGAAGCGAACGGCGTCCGACTCCAGGCCGTGCTCCTCAAGTTCCCTGGGAATCAGAAAACGCTCAGCAATGGCCAGTTTCTCGTCCTCGACGTATCCGGGAAGTTCGACGACCTCCATCCGGTCGATGAGGGCCGGCGGCAGACCTTCCAAGGTGTTGGCCGTGGCAATGAAGATGACGCGGCTGAGGTCGTAGGGAATCTCCAGGTAGTGGTCGCTGAATGCGGCGTTTTGCTCGGGGTCAAGCACCTCAAGCAGGGCGGCTGCAGGATCTCCCCGGAAGTCCACGCCGAGCTTGTCAAGCTCGTCGATCATGAACACGGGATTGACGGTGCCCGCCTGGCGCATCATTTGCAGGATGCGGCCGGGCATGGAACCGATGTAGGTCATGCGATGTCCGCGGATTTCAGCTTCGTCGCGAACGCCGCCTAGCGAGACCCGCACGAACTTGCGCGACAGCGCCTGGGCAATCGATTGTCCAAGGCTGGTCTTGCCGACGCCAGGCGGACCAACAAAGCACAGGATTGGGCTGCGTGACTGCCGCGCCAGGCGACGCACGGCGATGTACTCGAGAAGCCGCTCCTTGACGCGGTCAAGTCCGTGATGGTGCGTGTCCAGAATCTGCGCCGCGCGCTTAATGTCGGTGTTATCTCGGGTGCGCTTCTTCCAGGGAAGCTCAATCAGCCACTCGAGGTAATTCCGCACCATGCTGGCCTCGGGTGATCCGGGCGGCATAGCGTTGAGGCGGTCGATCTCTTTGAGTCCGCGCTCGATTACAGCTTCGGGATAGCGTCCGGCTTCCAGCTTCTCGCGGAATTCGGTGATCTCGGTGTTTTGGGCGCTGGTCTCCCCAAGCTCCTTGGTGATCGTTCGCAGCTGTTCGCGCAGGATGAACTCACGTTGATCCTTGTCCACTTCCTCGCGCACGTCGTCGCGGAGTTGGCGCTCCAATTCCAGCACGCGAATCTCTTCTTCCAGGACCGTGTGAACCAGCCGCAGGCGCTCTGAGACTTCCCGAATCTCGAGCAATTCCTGCTGGGTGCCGGACACCAGGTTGAGCGAGGCCGCCACGATGTCGGCCAGCAAGCCGGGCGTCTCCGCGTTCATCGCGCGGATATAGGCCTCGTCAGGCGTCGTGTCGTTGAGTTCCACCACGCTGTGAAACAGTTCCAGCGTGAGCGGCATCAGCTCCCGGGCTTCGGCCGGTGCTTCGTTCAACTCCTCGACAACCCATCCGATCGCCCGGATGAACGGGTGTTCGGAAACCGGGGTGATGGCTCGCACTCGTCGGATGCCTTCGGCCAGCACGCTGGTGCTTCCATCCGGCAACTTGAGCACGCGTGCGATTTTGGCTTCCGTTCCAACCTCGTGCAGATCGCTAAAGGTCACGGTCTCGGCGTCGGGATCGTGCTGACTGATGGCCAGGACGCGGCGGTCACGACTCAAGGCCTCCTCGATCGCGGCCAGGGACTGCTCGCGACCCACCACGAACGAGTTCACCGTATCCGGGATGGGGAACAGGGTTTCGCCGCGCAGCGGGAGCACGGGCAGGTCGACCTCAATGGTTTGGTCGTCCAGACCGCCGGACGGCGGGCTGGCGCCTGTCGCCTCGCGTTCAGCCGCTATCCGTTGGTCGTCGTGCAGCAGCGTGGTGTCCGCCATTGGGCTCATGCGCCTTCCGCAATGGACCGACCCAGCCGAGCCAGGAGTTCCAGCGGGTTGTCCACCAGCACGGTCTCCGTTTCGTCGGCGTCCAGGCCGGCGCCGCGCGCAACCCGGCGGGCTAGCGCCTCGGTGAGAAGGTCGCCGGGTTCGTGCGCATCGCTGTTGACGAGGAGCTTCGCTCCCGCCTGGCGACAAACATTGGCCACGTGTCCGTTGGTCAGCGAATGACCGCGTCGGGCCGAAAGCTCGACGAACTTGCCGTTCTCGCGTGCGACGTGGCTCAACTCTGGGCTGAGCAGGCCGGGATGCACCAGCGCGTGTACGTATTCCGACTCCAGGGCCGCGCGGTTGGTGCCCGCGGCTACCGGCTCCACGATGGTCTCGCCGTGAACGGCGATGAACTCCGCGCCGGCCTCCGCAGCCATGCGCGCCACCCGGTCGATCGCGGCCGGAGGCACGTGGGTAAGCTCCACGCCGGCCAGCGCCACCATGTCCCAGGCCGCCTCCGCCTCCCGGCAATCGCGGGCCAGGGCCTCGACGAGACCCTGCACGTTCGCCGGACTGGCGTGATCGGTAATGGCTATGGCCGTGTAGCCCGAGACATGGCACCGGCGCAGCAGTTCTATTGGCGACAGAACGCCGTCGCTGAGGAACGTGTGGGTCTGAAAGTCAAAGAGCATGGTTTCGGTGACCAATGGTAGGAGTGGCGTCGTGCGCCTGCTCGATTCTAGGGAGCGCGGGCGCTCGGCTACAACGTCGTGGAAACCCGACAGCCGGCCGCTGCTCCCGCTGGGACAGACTATCCGGATCGCAGCCAACAAGCCGACAATTCAGGAGCCAGCTGCGGGCCATGGTCCATAATCGGCGGTCAGCCGGATTGGTAATCAGGGATTTGGGAAACTGGTGCCCGTGAGCTTCGAGCAGTACAACCAGGGCTATAACGTCGGGGTAGGAGGCGCGGTGGTGCGCGGTCGCTCCGTGCTGTTCGTCCGCCGCGCCTCGCGGTATGGGCGCGGCAACTGGCAGATTCCGGGCGGTTTCGTTGACCGCGACGAGACGTTGGATTCGGCCGTGGTGCGCGAGGTGCGCGAGGAAACCGGGGTTGAAGCCTCCGTTCAAGGAGTCCTGGCCGTTCGCAGCCGCTGGGATGACACGAACAGTACATACGTGGTGTTTCTCATGCGGCCGGAGGCCGGCGAGCCGGTGCCTGGCGACGAAGTCGACCGCGCGGCGTATCTGACCCTGTCGGAACTGGATGCGCTGGAACAGGTGCCCGAAATCAATCGCGCCATCGCCGCGCGAGCGCTTGGCGCCTCACGCAATCTCCTGTATCCGGCCGACGTGGAAAACCCCCGAGGCGGGGAGTATTGCCTGTTCTTGGGCTGAGCGCGCACTCGGCAGGATTCCGGACCCGGCCGCCGATGTTTGCCATGGCCCACACGAGCGACGGTGGGCGTCACCGAAGGGTGCTGGGTGAATGACGGTTGATCCGACCGTCCTCCCGGGTCTGATCCTGTTGGTCCTGGAACTGCTGGTGTTGGCCGCTATCGGTGTCGTGGTCGCACGGGTGGCGCTGCGGCAGTCCAACGACCTGCTGGCGCTGGCTCAAGGGATGGTCATCGGGCCGGCGCTCTGGGGGCTGACCGTCAATTTCGTCCTGCACCTGTTTCCCGGTCTGGCAGGTGCACTGGCTGCCTGGATCGTCACGGTGGCGCTGGCCGCCGGACTTGCCTGGCGGGCGCCGGCCAGCCTGCGACTCAAGCCTCGCACCGTTGTCGGGTTTGTGGCGGCGGGGCTGGTGCTCTTCTGGTTTGTGCTGGCCAGCCGTCAGTTGATGTACATCGTTGACGCGTATCTGCACCTGGGCTTGGCCGCTTCCATCCGCGCCGGGGGATACCCGCCGGCGTTTCCCTGGCACCCCGGGTTGCCCGCGCCGTACCACTACGGGGCGGACTTGCTGATGGCCCTGCTGGCGCCGCCGGTGGGCCCAGACCCCGCGTTTTCGACCGAGGTCATCGACGCGTACGCGTGGACCAGCCTGGCGCTGCTCGTGGTCGCAACGGTCGTGAGGTTTGGCTCGCGGATCACCGCGCTGGTGATTTGCCCGCTACTGCTGTCGTTTGGACTGTGGACGCAACTGCACTACACAGCGCCGCCGGGCATTTTGCAGGTCCCGATTCCGGCGGGAATCCCGGAGGCCGGCGTACGCGCTTCGTTGTGGGGCGTTTACTGGCCCACGGTGGACTATCCCTGGAAGACCGCGGTTGAAGCGTCGCCGGCGAACATTTGGAAGCCCCATTTCGTGTTTGCCTACGCCCTGGCGTTTGTAGCGCTGGAGCGCGCGACGGTTTGCGGCAGGCGAGGGTGGCTGGGGCATGTTGCCCTGGCGCTGGCCATTGGTTTTCTAGGGCTGGTTGACGAAACGGTGGCCCCGGTCGTACTTGGTCTGTGGGGACTTCTGGAACTCTATGAGCTGCATCGCGGCTCACATCTCGTGCCGCTCGTTCGGCGCCTGCGCGGAGACAGCAGCCGCAGTCCGGTGCGGTGGGAGCCGGTGCTTCGCGCGTGTTCGGGACCCGTGCTCGCGGCGTTGCTCCTTGCCGTTGGCGGAGGCGCGATTACCGGGGCTCTGACCAGTTCGTCACACACGGGGTTGTCACTTGGATGGATCGCCGACGCCGGCAGCCGGCGGCCGTTGGGCGAATTCACCCGCTTGTCGGGCGGCGTAGGCGTGCTGGCGCTTGGCACCGTGCCCGTAACCGTCGGAGCCCTGCTGCTGGCCTGGCGACAGCGACTGGTGCTGGCTCTGGCGGCGACCAGTCTTCTGATGCTGCTGGCGGCGCTGTCGCTGCGATACGAGTTCTCGTTGGATCTGGTTCGTCTTGACGGTCATGCACGGAACTTCGCGCTGCTGGCGTTGCTGGTGGCCTTGGGTGCGCGAATGGCCGCGCTCTCGCCACGCTGGCGCTATGCCACGAGCGCGGTGCTGGTTGCCCTTGTCACCTGGCCAACGGTCGCGGCGCCGGCACAGAACATTGGCCTTGCTCTTCGGCGCGGGCCCGAGTTCGCTAATGCCCGACGCGATCCGTCAGCCATTCATTCGGACCTGATTGGCCGCTACGTGATGCGTAAGCCGATGTCGGAGGTAGTTGCCGAATACATACGCGAGCACACGTCGGTCGACGCCCGCATCCTGTCGCCTTCTCCCATCGAAATGTCGATTGTGACTGGCCGTCCTAACGCCTCGGCCTACGCCGAGTTCGTGCAATTCGTCCCAGTGCATGGCCCGGAGTACCTGGACGCGATCCGCTTTCTTGAACCGCTGGCGGTCCGACGTCTCGGCGTTGACTACGTCCATGCGCCTGACGCGTGGATCGCCGATTTGCCGGAGCGCGGGCAGCGCTGGCTGGAAGACCCGAGCTTCTTCGAACCGCTGATTCGCGACGGTGTCGACACCCTGTATCGAGTCCAGCCCGTGTTCCTGGATATGGCGACGACACCGCCGCCTGAGTCGTTCGAAGGTCTGCGGCAAGCGGTGTCGCCCGACGCCACGGTGTACCTCTCGCCGGCGCTCGAACCGGTGAATTCAATTCGTGCCGCAGTGGTGCTTTCGCACACCCAGCTTCTCGGTCGTGCGCGACCGACGCCAACCTGGCACAGCCGACCCCATTTTCCCACCGAACCACTGGGAGATCGGACGCCTGACCTCATTGTTACGTCGGCGCGCCTGGCCCCATCCGCGTTTCCCCTGGACCGGCGTCAGCCAATCTGGTGGAACGACGAGATTGCGATATATCCGCTAGGCAAAGCCGCCAACCCGATCATGCCGCCGCCGCCGCGTCCGTTCAGCGTTGAGGTGTCCGACGTCCAGACGGCCGATGGTCGAATCGCCTTCACCGCCAAGTTCCTGGACCGGGAGCCCGACCAATGGAAGGGCCAGGACTGGCTGGTGACGTCAACCGACGCCTCGCCCTGGGCGATTCCGCGCGAATTTGAGGCGGACGAACGTCGTCATGCCGGGTCGCAATGGTTCGGCGGTCAGGTCGTTCCCGGCAGGGGCACGACGGAGCGCCGGTTTGAGTTTGACCCGCGTGCGGTGAGTCTTCTGGTGGCGGAGGGCGACGGTGAATTCGCGGCGGCGCCTTCCTCTGGTACGGCCCTTGAGCCAGGCGACTGGACGCTGGCCGTGCGCCTGCGAGGCGATTGGTGGGAACTCGCGTACATCCCGCTGATGAGCCTTACGGTTTCAAACGCAGGAGAGGTTGCATATGCGGTCTATGAAGGAACGCTTGGCGCGGCGTTAATTCCGTGAGGCCGGCAGAATCCGCAGAGCGTCGGCCGAAACACACGTCGGGCCGGCGGCCCTCTGGACAGGCGCACACCCCGTGTAGCAATGCCGGGAGAGTCTGAGTGACGGTTGACCCGGCAGTCATTCCCGGTCTGTTACTGCTGGCGCTTGAACTGTTGACGTTGGCGGCGGTGGGTTATGTCGTGGTACGGGTGGCGCTACGGCAGACCGACGACCGCATGGCTCTGGCACAGGGACTGGTGATCGGACCTGCGCTTTGGGGCTTGGCTGCTAGCTTTATCCTTCACGCGATTCCCGGCCGCGCCGGGGCTCTGGCGGGCTGGATCCTCGTTCTGGCAGTTGCCGCGAGACTAGCTTGGCGCGAGCGAGAAATGCTGCAACTGCCGGTGCGCACAGCTGCCGCTTTCGCTGCCGCCTGGCTTGCACTCTTCTCGATTGTCCTGGCCATACGCCAGACGCTTTCGATCCCCGACGCTGACATTCATTTGGGGCTGGCATCGTTTATACGGGCGGGAGGATATCCGCCAACCCTCCCCTGGAATCCGGGGCAGCCTTTCGCCTACCACTTCGGTGTCGACATGCTGATTGGGTTGTTGGCGCCACCGTTCGGTCCGGATCTGGCCTTTACCACTGAAGTGCTTAGCGCTTACGCATGGATTGGCCTGCTTCTGGTGGTCGCAACCCTGGTGTTGCAGCGAGGCTCGTGGCTCATAGCCATGGTGTTGGTGCCCCTGCTTCTGACAGCTGGGGCCTGGACGTTAGTGGCCACCACGCCTCCTGCCGTTTTGCAGATTCCGGTTCCGGCAGGGATTCCAGCCGCCGGGGTTCGCGAATCTCTAGCCGGCCTGTACTGGCCCGAGATTTCGCTTCCATGGCCGACGCGATTCGATGCAACGCCGCCGAACATATGGAAGCCCCTATTCGTCATGTCGTACGCCCTTTCCACTGTCGTGCTCGAGCGCGTCGCCACGGCCGATGTGCGCTCTTGGGCGGGCTCTCTGACTTTGGCCGCCGTTATTGCGTTTGTGGGCCTCTTGGACGAACCGATTGCACTTGTGACGCTTGCCCTCTGGGTTCTTCAGGACGCTTGGCTGGTTCTTCGGATTGGGCGCGCAAGATCCTTCGGCAATGACACCGTCAGGCTTGCGGCTATGGGTCCAACGCTGGCTGTGCTCCTGCTGGTCGCGAGTGGCGGAGGCATCACCGACATCCTGTTCGGTACATCGCAGTCCGGTCTTTCATTGGGTTGGCTCGACACCCCGGGCAGCCGGTCACCGTTCGGGACGTTGGACGCGCGGCCCGGCGGGATCTGGGTGCTAGGGGTCGGCCCAGTTCTGGTCGCATTTGCCGCTGCGCTGCTCAGCATACGCACGCGACTCGTGCTGCTACTTACAGTCGGAAGCGGCGTCTTCTTCGTGTCCGCACTTGCCCTACAGTATGCACCGGCCCCTCAGGACGTCACGCGATTTGATGGGCACGCACGAAACCTCGCCCTCTTGGCGCTCATAGTGGCGCTGAGCGAACGCTTAGCAAGATTGCGCTATCGGCAGCGCTACGCTGCTGCCACCGTAGTCTTTATCATTGTGACTTGGCCGACGGCAGCCGGACCAGTTCTCAGCCTAGCTCAAGCTATAGGCCGTGGAGTCCACTTGGCGAATACACAGCCTGAGATGGGAGAGGCTGATTCTTCGCTCGAGGGGCGTTACGCGGTCAGTCGGTTCGGTTCGGAGATTGTGGCTGACTATATTCGCGCGCAGACTCTGGTCGACGCCCGTATTCTCTCACCTCATCCGAAAGCCGTCACCTCCGCCACGGGGCGTCCAAACGCCACGGGATTCTCAGGCCTGCGTCACCTACACCCAAAGACTGGCCCCGAGTACGCCGACGCGATCCGTTACCTTGAGCCGACCGCACTTCGGCGGCTCGGTATCGCTTACGTACATGCTACGGACGCGTGGGTTGGCACTCTCCCGACTCGGGCCCAGCGCTGGCTGAGCGATGCCAGCCTATTTGAGCCACTCGTGCGCGATGGAACCGATGTGCTCTACCGACTGCAACCAGCGTTCCTGCGACTAGATCCAGATCCCTCGGACCAGTCTTTCGAGGCTTTGCGACGCGCAGTCCCGTCGTCTGCGACCGTGTATTTAACAGAGGCTCTCCATCGTCTTGACAACGTTCGACTAGCGTCCACTTTGGCGCATGCGCAGCTATACGGCGAGATTGACCCGACCGGGATCCATCTTCTAACGGAGATCGCATCCGAGCCGCTGGACGAGCGATTCCCTGACATCGTGCTAGTTCCTCAAGGTGCCGTTGCATTTTTGTATGCCAGCATTCGTGGTTTCCCGTCGAAGTGGAGGGAACCGGTCAGAATCTGGCAGGGTCACGGACTCCAGGCCTACGCAAAGAGGCCAAGTGCTGTGACGAACATCGACTCCACCAAGCCGGTGCGCGGGGCACAATTCTCGGTTCTCGTGTCGGAAGTCCACTCGACCGGGAATACCGTCAACTTTACCGCGACGTTTACAAACCGCGCGTCGCAGCAGTGGACTGGTCAGGACTGGCTGGTACTTCGAGTAGATGACACACCCTGGGCGTTGCCAATTCCAGTGGGATCAGATAGATACACGATCTACGAGGGAATGCAGTGGTACGCCGGACAGATTCTGCCGACCCAACAGTCAGGAAGATTCGTTTACGAGTTTGATCCTCTCAGGATTCGCCTTGCACCTCAAGGGCCAAACGGTGGTGCTACCGCTTTCGAGTCCTCTGGATCCAGTCTCGGCCCAGGCGTCTGGGCTCTGGCCGTGCGGCTACGGTACGACAATCTGCAGGCGGCGGTCATCCCTCTGCTTACCGTCAGGGTCTTCGAATCGGGCGCAGTATCGTACAAGGCCTATGAGGGGCAACTCACAGCAACTGTCGAGCCTTGTCCTCAGCAATTGCAGCATGCCGCTTCGTGCCGACGACTGGCGGAGAGATCTAGCGCGACACAGGCTGCATTGGGTAGGTAGCGTTGAAGCACCTTGATCTGTAGGTGAGGTTTCGTAGTGACGGTTGACCTTGAGGTCTTGCCCGGGCTAGCGCTCCTGGCTCTAGAGTTCTTTGCGCTCTCCGGGCTGGGCTTGGTCGTCTCACGAACCCTCTTACGGCAGGCCGACATTTGGATGGCGATGGCTCAAGGTCTAGTGATTGGTCCAGCCCTCTGGGGATTGACTGTGAACTTTGTGATGTACTTGATTCCCGGTAGAGGAGGTGCGGCCGTAGCTTGGGCCGTCGTGCTTGCAATCGGACTTGGACTTGCCTGGCGGAGGCGGCTAAGGCTCAGGTGTTCGTTGCCCGGGATTGTTGGGTTTACCGCCATAGCCTTAGTGCTGTTCTGGGTTTCATTAGGCGCTAGGCAACTGCTTACGATCCCCGATCCTGAAATTCACCTGGAAGTAGCCGCCGCTATCCGGGCCGGAAGTTGGCCACCGACCCTGCCGTGGAATCCATGGCTGCCTCTCTACTATCACTATGGCACGGACTTGCTGATCGGGCTGCTGGCTCCGCCATCCGGGCCGGATCTGGCGCTAGTGACAGAGATATTTGGGGCGTATGCGTGGACTGCGCTCGCCTTAATCGTAGCGACCATGCTACGCCGAGGTGGGTGGGTAAGTGTGCTCGTATTGACCCCACTTCTGCTCTCATCAGGTGCTTGGACGCTAATTGGCTACGTGACTGCACCAGACGTTCTGCGGATTCCCGTCCCTACCGGTTTGCCAGCGGCTGGCCTGCGTGCCGCGTTGGCGGAGATTTACTGGCCAGCGGTTGAGGCGGCTGAGCTGCCTTGGACCCGTCCGGTTGAGGCGTCGCCACCAAACATCTGGAAGCCCCAGTTTCTCCTCACCTATGCACTGTTTCTCGTCGTGCTGACCTCAGCCGGTAGCCGCAGGCTCGGCTCGTGGTGGGCAGTTCTCACGCTTTCAGCCCTCGTCGGATTCGTAGGCTTGATGGAGGAAACGGTTGCCCTAATGGCCCTGACACTTTGGGCAGTCCTGGAAGTTATGAGCGTTCGAAAGTTCCTATTCGGGCGGAGTCCCGACTGGCATTTGGTTTCTCGGTCAGCCGCAGGCCCGGCGATCGCCACGTTGCTGCTGGTGGCGGGCGGCGGGGTGGTTACGGGCATTTTGACAGGCTCACTTGGAAGTGTGGGTGATTTTGAGGTGTCGTGGACTCCTGACGCCGAGAGCCGACGACCGCTGGCAACACTCGACGCATTGCAGGGCGGGATTGGCGTGCTGGGAATCGGCCCATTGGTGGTCGCTATTTTTGCCGGTTTACTGGCTCGACGCGACCAACTTGTAATGGCCCTGTCGGCCGCAAGCATTGCGTTTCTGCTTGCTTCGCTGATGCTGCAATACGAGCCTGCGCGCGATGTGACCCGACTGGATGGGCACGCGCGAACGTTTGCTCTGCTGTCATTGCTGATCGCCATCAGTGGCCGTCTCGTGTTGCTGCGTCCGCTCTGGCGCCACGTCCTAGGAGCTGGGTTGCTTTCAATTGTCACATTGCCAACTGTCGCGGCACCCACTCACAGCATGCTCTTGGGGATGGCCCACGGCCCCAAGCTAGAGAACGCGCAGCCAGGGCAGCCGTTTGTCTCGAATCTCATGCGTCGTTACGTAGTAGGAAGACCGATACCTAACCAGATGGTTACCTATATCGATAGAAACATGGACGCTAACGCGCGCATTCTCTCGCCGGAACCGTCTCGTATTACAATTGCCACAGGTCGAAGCAACGCTTCTGGCTTTCCCGGGCATTTGCATCTGCACCCAAAGGGCGGGGCAGAATACTTGGACTCCACTCGCTATTTGGAACCCTCGGCAATTCGTCGTCTCGGCTTTACGCACGTGCATGCTCCGTCTGACTGGATTGCTGATCTACCCGAACGGGCACAAGAGTGGCTAGCGGATCCTCAGCTTTTTGACCCGCTGCTTCTCTTGGGAACTAGCAGCCTCCTCCGAATCCAGCCAGCATTTCTTGAACTTGAGGTCCAGCCTTCGCCGGGGTCATTTGAGGCCTTGCGCCGAACGGTGCCTGCGTCTGCCAAAGTCTATCTCGCGCCAGCAATAGATCCGATCGACAGCGTTCGCGTTGCTTCTGTCCTGGCGCATGCTCGACTCTTAGGCCAATTGCATCACGCCAACCTGTATCTTCTAACAGAGATGCCAACAGAGCCACTGGGCTCTTCCACGCCTGACTTCGTAGTGGTTTCCAGCCTGGTGGCACCGTCGGCACTAATCCCGGACGCACGCCAGCCCGTCTGGAGAAATGACAAACTGGCCGTCTACACACCCCGTGGCGACTATATCCCCATTACCTCGCCGGCCGCTCCGCTATTTAGCCTTCAACTATCTGACGTTCAAATCATGGACGGGAGCGTTGCCTTTACGGCTTTGTTCACCGATCGGGTTCCCAGTCGGTGGAGCGGTCAGGACTGGCTGGTTGCTGCCGCGGACACGTCCCCCTAGGCGTTTCCCCGCGAGCTCGAAGATGATGGACGGCGTCACGCGGGCAGACAGTGGTTTGCTGGTCAGGTCATACCGGGACAGGAATCCACGACTCACAGGTTTGAGTTTGATCCTCTTGCGCCGAAGCTGCTGGTCCGTGGCGAGGACGGTGCATTTGCAGCTGCGCAATCTTCTGGAGAAGGGCTGGGGCCCGGCATCTGGACATTAGCTGTGCGCCTGCGCGGCGATTGGTGGGAGGTTGCCTTTATCCCGGTAATGAAAATAGTCATTGCCACGGATGGCGAGGTGACCTATGAGGTCTATTCGGGAGTTCTGGACTCGGTTCTGGCTCCGTGAGTTCGTCCTTGGCCCTCGCCCCGTTGTTGACTGGCCTTCCGCAACGGGCCGCGCGATCAGCCAAATCTCAGGCGTTCCAACCTCTCTGTCGATGAGTCACTGAATGACGGTCAACGTATCCGTGATTCCAGGCCTATTGCTGCTCGGCTTGGAGCTGGTGGTTCTGGCTGCCGTTGGCTTTGCCGTCGCGCGCGTGACCCTGGGGCAGAACGACGACCGGATGGCGTTGGCCCAGGGCATGGTTATTGGCCTGGGGCTCTGGGGCGTGATCGCGAACTTGGTCTTGTATGTGGTCCCGGGGCTGCCCGGAGCCATGGTGGCCTGGGGAATCACTCTGACCCTCGGCGCCGGACTGGTCTGGCGCGCGCACGACAAGCTGCGCCTGCCGCCGCGTACGGTCGTGGGTTTTGTTGCCGCGGCGCTGGTGTTGCTCTGGATCGCCTTGGCCAGCCGCCAGCTCATCTCAATCACCGATCCCGATATCCACCTGGGACTCTCTGCTGTTATCCGGGCGGGAGCTTGGCCGCCGGCCCTGCCCTGGAATCCAGGAATCCCCGTGTACTACCACTACGGAGTGGACCTATTGGTCGGGCTTCTCAGCCCTCCGGCTGGACCGGGGCCAGTCTTCATGATCGAGTTGCTGGGGGCTTACGTGTGGACCAGCTTTGTCCTTGTGATCGCGACGACCCTGGTACGGCTTGGTGGGATGGCGGCCTTGACGCTCACCCCGCTTCTGCTCACGGCCGGTGCCTGGACGCTGGTTCACTACACGGAACCCCCGGGGCTCCTTCGGGTCCCGCTCCCGGCAGGCATCCCGGCGGCCGGTTTGCGTGCGTCGTTGGGGAGTGTCTATTGGCCATCGCTCGAAGCACCGGAGGCGATTTGGAACGCTCCCGTCCAGGTGTCACCTCCCAACATCTGGCAGCCCCTGTTCGTGCTGGCATATGCCCTGCTGTTCGTCGTGCTCACCTGGGTCGTCACCAGCAAGCGTCGGTCGTGGCCGGCGGTTCTGACCCTGGCCGCACTGGTTGGGTTTGCAGGCCTCGTGGAGGAAACCCTCACGCTGATTGTGCTGGTGCTTTGGGCGGTCGTGGAGGCCATTCGCCTGGCGCAATGCTGGCGCCTGCGCTCCCTGAGCCGAGCGGAAATCGTGCGCTCGGCCGCGGGACCCGGGATTGCCCTGGGGTTGCTCGTCGTCGGCGGCGGGGTGATCACGGGCGTGCTCGCCGGCTCCGTCGGCAGTGGACTGACGCTCGGGTGGATTGACGATCCAGCCAGCCGCCGACCGGTGGGAGGCTTAACATCCCTTCCGGGCGGTGTCGGCGTGCTGGAAGTCGGGCTCATTCCGGTCGCGATGGCAGCCGCGTTGCTCGGCCGGCGCAACCGCCTTGTATTGACGCTGGTAGCCGGCAGCGTTGCGTGTCTGCTCGCTGCGTTCATCCTGCAATACGAACCGGCAAGAGACGTGACCCGGTTGGATGGGCACGCTCGAAACCTTGCGCTGCTGGCCCTGCTGTTCGCCGTGGCGCGCTGCCAGCGTGCCGTGCGCGCCCGCTGGCGCTACACGGTGGGTGCGCTAGCCGTGGCGCTCATTGCGTGGCCAACGGTCATACGGCCGGTGCACAACATCGGCTACGCGCTAAGCCGCGGGCTGCAGATCGCTCAGGCCTCGCCTGGCCCGCCCGACGCCTTGTGGAGCTTCCTCGGCCGGTACGAACTCGGGGAGCCCCCCGCGGAACGCGTCGCTGACTACATTCGCACGCATACCGGAATCAACGCTCGCGTCCTCTCGCCGAGCCCCACCGGTCTCTCAGCCTCCACGGGACGTGCCAACGCTGCCGGCTACATGCAGTTTGCGCACTACAGCTACGAGCCTGGTCCTGAGTACCTGGACGCAATCAGATTCCTCGAGCCTGCCGCCCTGCAACGTCGCGGTTTCGACTATGTTCACGCTACGGACAGGTGGGTGACCGGCCTGCCGGACCGAGCGAGGCGGTGGCTGGCCGACCGTCGCTTCTTTGAGCCGCTGATCCGCGATGGCACCGACGCGCTCTACCGTGTCCTGCCCGCGTTCCGGGACCTGGAATCGCCGCCGACATCAGGTTCATTTGAAGCCTTGCGAGAGGCGGTTCCTCCAGGGTCCACGGTCTACTTCTCACCGAGCATCCTGCCAAAGGATGTCGAACGGCTGGCTGCCCTCAGGGCCGCAGCGACGTTGTGGAACACCCAACGCCTTGGCGTCGAACCCTCGTCGATTCTGCACCTGCAGACGCGCGTTCCCACGGCGCCTCTCGGGATAAGCCGTCCCGATTTCGTGATCACATCGTCCGTGCTCGCGCCGTCCGCGCTTGACCAGCGGTTTCGCCAGCCAATTTGGTGGAACGGCGAACTCGCCGCTTATGCGCTGCGAGACGTGTCGAAGCCCAGAGCAAACGCCGCCAACACTGCGTTCAGCGTCGGCATGGCAGATGTCGAAGAATCCGAGGGGCGCATTGCCTTTTCCGCCACATTTACCGACAACATGCGCCAGGAGTGGAAGGGGCAGGACTGGCTGGTGTTAGCAACGGATGGCTCCCAATGGGCGTTTCCGAGCCGGTTCGAAGCTGATGGTGTCCGTCACGCCGGCGCGCAATGGTTCGCGGGGCAAGTTCTCCCAGGCCAGGGAACGACGCGACATTTCTACGAATTCGACCCGCGGTCGGCAACGTTGGCCGTGCGGGGTGATGGAGGCGAATTCGAGGTTGCGGAGTCATCCGGCTCCGGGCTGGAGCCGGGTGTGTGGACGCTGGCGGTGCGCCTCAGGGGTGAGTGGTGGGAAGTTGCACTGATTCCGGTCATGAAGATCGTGGTCGCTCAGGACGGGAGTGTGGATTACGAGGTCTATGAGGGCGATCTTGAGGCGAGGCTGCTTGACTAGCCTGAGGTGGCTCACGGCTTGCGATCGTCGGGTTCGAGCGCCGCTCGGGGTCGAGTTGTCGCCTCAATTGATAGGTTCAACGAACAGCCATCCCACTTCTGCGATTGGTCGTGGCAAGGCAGAATTCGCAGCTTCTGCTGCGCCCGGGGCTGGAGATTGTGGCTAGACACATCGCGGACAGGATTCTTGGTTCGGCTCGGCTTGAGATTGACGGGCCGGGCGTAGCCGGTGAGCCGGTGACGTTTCGGATTGTCTATACCGCCGGTGCGTCTGGAGTGGATGACCGAGGGGCGGTAAGGGTTTCCTGGCGGGCGCAGGCGGGGTTGGGGGAGCCGCAGCTTGAGGATCCGGCCGCCCCGGGCTATCTGGCGGTTCGGACCGTGTCGGACGGCACGGTTCGGCCGGTGGCGCGCTTCAATGAGCGCGGGCACCGACGGCCCTTCGTACCGGCGGTCACGGTTCACACCGACGATGGCGGGCTGTGGCCGGGCGACCGGCTGGAGTTGACGTTCGGCGAAACGTCAGGGGGCAGCCCGGGAATCCGCGCGCCGGTGACGGTAGTGAAGGCTTTCGAGTTCCAGGTCTCGGTTGATTGCAAGGGCGCGCAAGAGTTCCTGGACCTGGACGGCTTCCTGACGTTTCCGGTGGTGGCCGGGCCGGCCGCTCGGCTGGTGGCCATTGCCCCCAGCGACGTGAAGGCCGGAGAGCCGTTTACGGTGCATGCCCGGTTCGAGGACGTCTGGGGGAATCCCACCGAGGTGCCCGGCGCCTCGCTACAGGTCGGAGTTGGTGACGGCCAGGACGTGCGCGGCGCGGCAGCCGGCACGGGACCGGTGATTCCCATCGAGAATCTGGCGCTGGAGGACTGCAGTGTAGTCCGCCTGGAAGTCACGGACCAGACCAGCGGGCTGCGAGCCACCAGCAACCCGATCCGGGTTGGCGCCGAGCTTCCGGCCGAACGGCGCTGGTGGGGCGACTTACACGGGCAAAGCGGCGAGACGGTCGGGACCAACCCCTCGGCCGACTACTTTCACTACGCGCGCTACACCGCCTGCGCGGACTTCACCTGTCACCAGGGCAACGACTTCCAGATCACGGACGAGTTCTGGGCGAGGTTGCGGCGGGAGGTTGAGGCGATCCACCAGGACGGCGAATTCGTGTGCTTTCACGGGTACGAGTGGTCGGGGAACACCGAGGTCGGCGGCGACCGGAACGTGATATTCCGCAGGGTTCCCGAAGCTGACGACATTTGGCGCTCGGGGCACTGGCTGATCGAAGACCGCCGTCCACTGGATTCCGATCAAGACGCATTGAACCTGGATGAGCTCTACGCGCGATTTCGCGGACGCGACGACGTGATGCTGCTGCCGCACGTCGGTGGTAGGCGGGCGGAGTTGCGCTGGATCGACCCCACGCTGGAACCGGTCGTGGAAGTGCACTCGGCGCACGGCACCTCGGAGTGGTTCCTGCAGCAGGCGCTGGCGACGGGCGTGAAGGTGGGGTTCCTGGCGGGCAGCGACGACCACATGGGACGGCCGGGGGCAACGCGGGCCAATGCCAATGAGATGCCGGTCAACGGCGGCCTGGCCTGCATTCGCGCGTCGGCACTCACGCGTGATGGGATTTGGAGCGGCCTGCACTCCCGCCACTGTCATGGAACGTCTGGCGCGAGGATTCTGATCGACACGCAAATCGCCGGCGCGCGCATGGGCGCCGAAGCCGCCGCGAACGGCGCTGTTCCGGTTGACGTTCAGGTCAGCGGCACGGCGCCGATTATCGAAATCGCCGTCTACCGGGATGGACAGCCGGTGCACCGCTGGACGCCGGCGGGCGATCCAACGCATGTGCTGGTGGTCTGGACCGGAAATCTGCGGATCGCGCGCGGGCGCAAGCAGCGGTGGGATGGTGAGTTGACCGTGCAGGGGGCGCGCATCCATGACGTCTCGCCGTTCGCGTTCGACCATCCGCAAGAGGGCTTGATCGGAGGCGACGGGCAGCGCGTGGCATGGACCAGCGAGACTGCCGGCGACTACGACGGCTTGTGGCTGGAATTGGCCGACGCCACTGATCCCGTGATCGAATTCACGGCCGAGCCGCTGACAGTGGCACAGCCACTGGCGGGGATTGAGGACGGTCCGTTATTCGTGGAGGCGAAGGGCCTGGGGGCGCACCTGCGTCTGCAAGCGCTGCCGCATGACGGCGGTCCGTTGGACGCCGAGCTGTCCTGGGTCGACTCCATGCCGCCCGACGGCGTTCACGCCTACCACGTGCGCGTGCTGCAACTGGACGGGCACATGGCGTGGTCGAGCCCGACATACGTTGACATAACTGCGGACTGAGCAGCTGCTCGAGACGCGCCTTGAGGGCATGGGTGTGACGAAACCGGCAGGTGTCTCGGCGGAGTCGGGGTTGACGGGTGTGAGGCCGCTCTCTAGCCTCAGTTCCGCTCGGGCCAACCCGATAGACCGGCGAGGGTGATCGATGGCGGCGGCTCAGAACACGCATCAGGCTTCCCAGGAAACCGAATTATTCGCCCCTCCGGCGGACTT
Source organism: Chloroflexota bacterium (assembly GCA_022821645.1). Taxonomy (GTDB): domain Bacteria; phylum Chloroflexota; class UBA11872; order UBA11872; family UBA11872; genus UBA11872. The sequence continues at coordinate 106,545 of JAJEDE010000002.1, read as the reverse complement.
TGCCGCGGCCGCGCACGTCCCGTCGTTCGAGGCCTACCAGGAGCTTCACCGGCGCAGCCTCGAGGACCCCGAGGGCTTCTGGCGCGAGATTACCGACGGCTTCACCTGGTACAAGCCGTGGACGCAACTGCAAGAGGGGGAGCCGCCGTTCGTCAAATGGTTCGTGGACGGCGAAACCAACATCTCCGCCAACTGCCTGGACCGGCACGTGGAAGCCGGGCGCGGAGACAAGGTGGCCTACTACTGGGAAGGCGAGCCTGGCGACACGCGCGTAATCACCTACGCCGACCTGTTGTTGGACGTGCAGCGCTTTGCCAACGGGCTGAAGGCCCAGGGCCTGGAATCCGGCGACCGGGTCGTGCTCTACATGCCCATGGTTCCGGAGCTTCCCGTGGCCATGCTGGCCTGCGCGCGCCTGGGCGTCGTTCACAGCGTCGTGTTTGGCGGGTTCAGTGCGGACGCCATTCGCGACCGGGTCAACGACGCCGGCGCCCGCATGATCATCACCGCCGACGGCGGCTGGCGGCGCGGACGCGTGATTCCCCTGAAGGCCAACGTGGACGCTGCACTGGCTGACGACACCTGCCCGTCGGTCGAAAGCGTGATCGTGCTCAAGCGCTGCGAGAACGAGATTGGCTGGAGCGACGCGCGCGACATCTGGTGGGACGACGCAATCGCCGGCCAGTCCGATGACTGCCCGCCAGCGCACCTGCCCGCCGAGCACCCGCTCTACATCCTGTACACCAGCGGAACGACCGGGAAGCCCAAGGGCGTGGTGCATGCCCAGGCCGGCTACATGGTCTACACGGCCCTGACGTCCAAGCTGATTTTCGACCTCAGGGACGACGACATCTACTGGTGCACGGCCGACATTGGCTGGGTGACCGGGCACAGCTACATCGTGTACGGAATCCTGGCCAACGGCATTACCGGGGTTATGTACGAAGGCGCGCCCAACCATCCGGCCGAGGATCGCTTCTGGGAAATCGTCGAGAAGTACAAGGTGACAGTGTTCTATACGGCGCCCACAGCCATCCGCACGTTCGTGCGTTGGGGCGACCATCATCCGCAGGGGCACGACCTGTCGAGCCTGCGGCTGCTGGGCACCGTGGGCGAGCCGATCAACCCCGACGCCTGGCTCTGGTATCACCGGGTTATTGGCGGCGGGCGTTGCCCCATCGTGGACACCTGGTGGCAGACGGAGACGGGCGGAATCCTGATTACACCGTTGCCTGGCGCCACAACCCTGAAGCCCGGTTCAGCCACGCTGCCGTTCCCGGGCGTCGAGCCGGCGGTCGTTGGCGAAGACGGCGAGCCGGTGCCGGACGGGCAGCGCGGGCTGCTCATCATCAAGCGCGCCTGGCCGTCCATGCTTCGCGGCATCTACAAGGAAGGCTGGGGCCAGCCCGGACATCCCGGCGAGTATGGCGACAGCGAGCGGCTGATCGAGACCTATTGGGAGAAGTTCCCCGGCCGCTACCTGACCGGCGACGGCGCCGTACGCGACACCGACGGCTACTACTGGGTGATTGGCCGCGTGGACGACACGCTCAGCGTTTCGGGCCACCGCATAGGCACGGCCGAGGTTGAAAGCGCCCTGGTCAGCCATCCGTCAGTGGCCGAATCGGCCGTTGTCGGGGCGCCGGATCCGATAACGGGCGAGTTCATCTCGGCGTTCGTGACGCTGCGCGCGGAGATTGAGGGTAGCGACGAACTGCAGGCTGAGTTGATCGCGCACGTTGGCCAGGTGCTTGGTCGCTTTGCCTGCCCCAAGCAGTTGCGGTTTACGGACGCGCTGCCAAAGACGCGCAGCGGCAAGATCATGCGCCGCCTGCTGCGTGACATCGCGGCGGGCCGGGAGGTCGTTGGCGATACAACCACGCTCGAGGACCTGACAGTGCTGGCGGCACTGCGGGGCGACGAGGAATAGCCATTTGTAAGCTGCCAGGGCTGGCCGCGAGGATTAGCGGCGAACGGACTTTGTGAATACAATCACAAGACGGCGCGCGTGCGCCCGAGGAGATCGTGACCGCATGACCGGCCTTAGCCCGAGCCGCCGCCTGCTTGCCGCGGTGGCTGTTTCTCTGGTGGTCGCGGGCATCTTGGCTTCCTGTGGGGAAAGCCGGCCGGTGGCCATTGTGAAGCCGGATGGGCTCCCCTTGGTGGCGCAGATCACCATGCCGCCCGATCGGACGCCAGCGGCAGCGGTGGAGTCGCCCACGCCGCGCGTGGCCGAGGCGATTGTGGCCGTGACTCCCGTAACGGCCGTTCCCACGGCCGTGGCGGCCGCCGAGCCTACGGAAGCGGCGGGCGCGACCGAAACGCCGGTCGCCGTCGCCTCGCTAAGCGGCGCCGCCGAAGAGGGCCGCCGGCAGTTCACGGCACTGGGCTGCATCGCCTGTCACGGTACCGACCTGAGCGGCGGAATCGGGCCGGAGTTGAGAAAGCGCACCATGGAGAACCTGCCCGATTCGCGGATCCGTGAGCAGGCCATGCAAGGCGGCAACGGCATGCCGGCCTTCCCCAACATGAGCGAACAGGAACTGCAGAACTTCATCGCGTTCATCCGCAGCCAGGCGTAGCCCAGGGCCATTCGTTCGGGCGGTTCCGCTTCATCGTCTCGAGCTTCGTGCCGGTTGCCCAAGTACCCTCGTAGTCGAACCACGCCCAGGTGGCTCAATCGGCAGAGCAGCGGTTTTGTAAACCGCAGGTTGTGGGTTCGAGTCCCACCCTGGGCTCCCTGGCCGATCCGTAATGGGCGGCGTCGGGCGAGACCCGTGGCCGGCGCTGCCACGCAGCGTCGGATCCAGCGAGCCGATTCCGGCACTGGGCTAGAATCCCCGCGGCGGGGCGGACGCCCTGCGCCACGATGCCTGACCTGCCCACGCTGATCGGAGTGCGCTGAAGCAGCCCATGCGCGTGCTGGTAACCGGCGCGGCCGGCTTTATGGGAAGCCATGCCGTGGACCGACTGCTCGACCACGGCCACGAGGTCACCGCCGCCGACAGCCTGATCGGCGGCTACGTGGAGAACGTCAACCCGGCCGCCGAGTTTGTGGAGTGCGATCTGGCCGACCGCGAGGCGGCGGTCGCACTGGTCGACGCGTCGGATCCCGAGGTCGTCTTTCACTACGCGGCCGACGCCACCGAAGGGCGCAGCCAGTTCACGCCGCTCAGTTCGATGGATAACAACGTGGTCGGCTATCTGAACACGCTGGTCCCGGCCATCGAACGCGGGCTGTCCAAGATGGTGTTGGTCAGTTCAATGAGCGTGTACGGCGCGCAGCAGGCGCCGTTTGAAGAATCAATGCCGCGCCTTCCGGAGGACGTTTACGCCGCCATGAAGGCTTCCATGGAGGCCGCCACCGAGCACCTGTCGGCAGTGCACGGCTTTGACTACGCCATCTTTCGCCCGCATAACGTCTACGGCGAGCGCCAGAACCTGGCGGACCCGTATCGCAACGTCGTGGCGATCTTCATCAACGCGCTGCTACGGGGCCGCGCGTTCCACATCTACGGTGACGGTGAACAGCGCCGCGCGTACTCGTACATCGGCGACACCAACCCTGTAATGGTGGATGGCGGCCTCAGTGACCACTCAAACGGCCGCATTTTCAACGTCGGCTCGTCGGAGGACGTGTCGATCAACCAGCTGGCGGATGTCGTTCGAGACGTGTTCTTCGACGGCGGTCCGTGGCCGGCCGGCCTGGAGCCGAAGTACATGCCGGGCCGACCGCTTGAGGTCAGGAACGCCTACTGCGCGCATGAGGCAGCCGAACAGCTCCTGGGGTTCCGCAATACCACCACGCTGCGCGAGGGTGTCGAGGCCATGGTGCGCTGGGCGCGCGAGGTCGGCGCGCGCGAGCCGACCTATCTGCCGGACAGCCTCGAAATCGGCAGCGAACGCGCCCCCGCAACCTGGCGCGAGCAGTTGATCTGATCCTCGGCGGTTTCCTGCGGGCGTGGCCCGGCCCGGCTCGCAGGTCCGAAGGGTCGAGCGGCTGCCTGTAACTTGAGGTCAGTTTCAGACGTAGTTTCCCGGAATGATGTGGGTGCGGAGCGCTCAGAACCGCCCCTTCGACGAACCTACCGGACCCGGGGTCGGTCGCACTCCAAGCTCGCCCTCGTAGACGTGATACGACACCTCGCGTGAGTCTGAAACCACGATCTTCACTGTTGGAATGAAGGCGACCAACTGGTAGTCGTTACGAAGGCGCACACCCAATACCCAAACGCCAGGATCCAGCCCAGCGCCGGACGATGGAAGCTCGGTCAGGCTACGCCCTCCCCCGTGCAGCGCCAGAGTGGCCTTCTGCGGGTCGAACTCGTACCGATGCGTGATCGTCCCGGGCCGCGGTACGGCCTGTCCCGCAAACCATTGGGCCGCGGTGTCGGTTGGTCGGATGAGCGGAAATGCCCACGGCGAGGCGTCCGCCGGCACGACCAGCCAGTCCTGGCCTGTCCAGCCGACACCGGTCTGATCGGTGAGTTCAGCGGAGAAGGCGAGGCGTCCCCTCATTACTTGCGGGTCCGACAAGCGGACGCTGAATGGCTGTGGCGGTGGGTCCATGACGGGTTCCACCGCTCCGTTGGGGGAATAAACGGCAATCTCGTCGTTCCACAGGATTGGGCGTCGTACGTCATGCTCAAACACGGACGGAGCCATCCGCACTGGCGCTACCACGAGGTCTGCACCATGGCCACCGAGTGGCGCAAAGCTCAAGTCTTCCTGCAGATGCAAGGCTGCTCGGTCTGGCGAACCGAAAAGCCGAGCATAGCGGAGCGCTGCAGCAGCGCGGAATGTATTGAGCGAGTCCGTTGCTGGCGAGAGATACACCGTCGATCCTGTTGGAGCAGCCAGTCGCAGGGCTTCGTAGGTGCCGGGGGCTGGCGGGATGTCGAGCTGCAAGAACGCCGGCCGCACCCGGAGGAGCGATTGGGCGCCATCGCGGATGAGTGGTTCGAAGAACTTCGGATCAGCCAGCCAGTGAGCGGCACGCTCAGGGAGATTGGCAACCCACGTGTCCGGCGCGTGGATGTATCTGAAACCGAGCCGTTGGAGCGCTGCGGGTTCTAAGTGGCGGACCGCGTCCAGATACGAGGGTCCTATATGAGGTCGCGTGTGCAAGAACTGTGCGAAACCCGAGGCGTTCGGTCGGCCGGTGGCGATAGTCATCGCGTGGGGCATGGGGGAGAGAACTCGCGCATTTGGGTCCGTGTGATCACGGAGCCAAGCGGCAATCCGATCGGAAGGGAAGCGTTCCAGCGCGTATCTCCCCATCCACCAGTACCAAACGTCGAACTCGCCGAGTCCTGGCTGCGCGTTGGCAATCTGCACGCCATGCCCAATCGCGAGGCTGAGTTTGCGTGCCGGCGTGGCGACAGTAGGCCAAGCGATGAGTGCCGCGACGAGCACGGCGGCAGCGTAGCGCCACCGTGACTGTAGGGTCCCGAGACGGATGCTCAGCGCCAGCATGAGCGCCAGCAGCGCAAAGTTACGGGCATGCCCGTCGAACCTGCCAATGTCATGCGGCGCGATGTCGTACCGCAGCGTCAAGGCGGCGAGCAGGAATGCGCCAGCACCTGCCACCAAGACAAGAACAAGATGGCTGCGAGCTGCCAAGACTAGGGCGGCACCGACCACGACCAAGGATCCGAGCCTAAGTAGACCCAGTCCTCCCGCAATAGGTGTTACGGAACTCACTGCGCCTCGGTCTCGAGGGTCTAGGGGCCATGCGAGTGCCAGGTCGCCGGATCCGGAGCCCCCGGTTAGAATTCCCGTAAGTACCCCGCCGCCCCCGGCGAGCAGCAGTGCAGCCAGCGTGGGGCCCGCCGCTGTGCGCAGGACAGTTCGCAGGGGAGTTGAACCAGTCGGTCGAGTCTGGAGCAGCCGGCTGGCTTCGACCACGACCCACAGTGCCAACGCCACCGGAGCAACCGTTTCGTCCACTATGCCCAGGAACCCCACCAGGCCCGCCAGCGTCAAACCGGCCGGCCAAGTATGGTCGTTCTTGGCGGCGACCCGCTCCAACGTCACGAACGCCAGCGGGTACGCAAATGAGAATTGAGGTTTCCAGATGTTTGGCGGAGTCGCGTGTTGTTCCGATGACCATGGCAGTTCCACAGCCGGCCAGTAAGTCTCGGTCAGCGCTGCGCGCAGTCCGGCCGATGGAATGCCGGTGGGCACTGGAACCTGAACCATCGTCGGTTGTTCGCCAAACACCAGTGTCCACGCGCCGGCCGAAAGCAGCAGCGGGGTCAACGCCAGCGTGCTGGCCCACGAACCATGCCGCAGGAGCAGTGCCCCTGCCTGCGTGATCAAGCTGGTCCAGACAAAAGCGCCAAGCAACTCGGTCGTGAACGCCAGATCCGGTCCCATCGGTGGCGTCAGCAACCCGATTAGCAAGTCGATGCCATGGTGATACGCCAGGTCCAGATCGGGATTCCAGGACAGCGTCGGCGGCCAGCCGCCGGCGCGGATTGTGGCGGGAAGCGTGGTATGGAGAAGCTCGTCCGGGATAATCAGCAGTTGGCGGCTGGCCAGCGCCACCCAGAAGATGGCGGTGCCGGCGAGGCCGAAGCCAGCGATCGTTCGAGGCGGAACCCGTAGGTCGTCGCGACATCGCCACGTCAGACCAGCGCCGACGGCCAGAACGACGATCCAGCCCGCCAGCGTGCCGGACAGCCCCGGCAGCACATGCAGGAGAAAGTTGACAGTCAGCCCCCACAGCGCCGGCCCAATCACCAACCCCTGCGCCAGCGCCAGTCGATCATCCGTCTGCCGCAGCGCAACGCGCGCGACCATGTATCCGACGGCGGCAAGTACGAACAGTTCGGCGGCGAGCAGCAGGAGGCCGGGAATAACGGTGGGGTCAATCGTCATGCGTGGCCGGCTACCCTCTTTTTCGCGCCTCGAGACTAGGCGCTCAGGATCAATTCTGCCTGGAAGCGAGCGGCGAGGCTTGGAGTTCCAGGTTGCGGCACAGCGTGGCCCCGAGGGCGGCGATCCGCAGACGTTCCGGGCATGCGTTCACTGACACGCGGCGTTCGCCTGCGTAGCCCGCGAATGCCGCCGACCCGGTCTCCGTGACTCGGACTTTCAGCACCGGGATGATTGCCGCTTGCAGGTACTCGCGCTGGAGTCTGGTTACAAGGACGTACTCGGCCGGCTCCAGTGGGCTGCCTGACGTCGGAAGCGCAACGAAGCCGCCGGCGGAATCGTCCGACTCCAGCTGGCCTGTTCCGGCATTGAATCGGTACCTGATCGAGGTGTCGACGACGTCTGGGGATAGCTGCCCCCCGAACCAGCGGACGCCCACCAGGGTGTATCCGTCGGACTCGAACTCGCTGGGCAACGGCCAGTCGGTTTCCTCCACGCGGACCAGCAGCCAGTCCTGGCCGGTCCACTGGCCGGGAGCATGGTTCACGAAGTGGGCGGTAAAGCTGATCCGGGCGTCTTGCCGGCTGACGTTCGAGAGCCGGACGGTGACGTAGCTCTCTGAATCTGGCGGAGGATCGACGGCGGCCGCGCGTTCAGGCCCTGTGGAGTAGGCCGCAGCCGCGTGGTTCCACCAGATCGGGGTGAATTCCTGCGTGCTGATGTCAAACGATAGGTCGCGCTCAACGACCACGATGTCGGGCAGGCGGCCGGCCAGGGGCTCGGTTGGGATGTTGGTCAGCGAGTAATGGACGTGCGGATCCAGCGCCCCCAGTATCCGGGCGTGCGGCAGCACGGAGGCAACGCGGATTGCTGTCAGCGGGCTGGTGGGGGTTGGCACGTGCACCGTGGCGCCATCGGGCACGCGGCGCCGCAACGCCTCGTACGACTGGGCGTCTGGCGCGGGAGTCAATTGCAGGAATCCCGGTTGAATCCGGAACAGCGCGTCAGGGCCGTCACGGATCAATGGCTCGAATAGATCGGGTCGCTGTAGCCACGCCCGCGCGCGGGCGGGCAGGCGCGCGACCCACTCGTCCGAGGCGTGGAGATAAGTGAAGCCGAGACGCTGGACGGCCGAAGGTTCCAGGGAACGCAGCGCGTCCTCGTATTCGGCGCCCGTTATTGCGAACAGGTGGATAAGCGTGGGGAAACCGGACGCGTTTGGGCGGCCGGTGGAGACGGTCATGCTGTGCGGGTAAGGAGAGAAAACCCGGGCGTCAATCGCGGTCTGGCTGCGGATGTAGGCAGCGATTCGCTCGGAACGGAGGGACTTAATGACTGCCCGTCCCATGACCCACTCGTCGAATTCGCGCTCGCTCTGCTGCGCGTTGGCGAGGTGCACCCCGCGACTGAGCGCCAGGGCCATGCTGCGTGTTGGAGTGACAATCGTCGGCCAGATCACGAGCGCCGCAATGCTTGCCAGGGCGGCGTAACGCCAGCGAGGCCTTAGGCGCGGAAGGCTGACGCTCAGCGCCACCAACAGCGCCAGCAGCGCGAAGTTTCGTGCGTGTCCGTCCAAACGGGTGACTTCACCTGCCGGCTCGTATTGCAGCACCAGCGCGGTCAGGAGGAATCCGCCGCTTGCAGCCGCCAGCGCCAGGACGAGGCGATTCCGCCTGGCGAGAAGCACGGCGGCCAAAGCGACGGGAAGCACGCCAAGGCCGAGGATGCCGACGCCGCCGGGCATGGCGTCAAAGGCGCCCAGCGGCCGACGGCTCCCCGCATCTGCGTGCCATCCCAGTGACAGCTCTTTTCCTTCCGCGCCGGTCAACATACTCGTGATGACTCCACCCCCCAGAACGAGCAGGAGCACTGCCAGTAAGGGTCCAGCCGCCGCCCGCAGCACGATGCGCCTGTTCGCGGCGTCCATTGACCGGGCGTGCATAAACCGCAAGATCTCCAGGCCAACCCAAAGGGCCAGGACGAGAAGAGCGACCTCTTCGGCCATCAGGCCCATGAATCCGACCAGGAACGCCAGCGGCCACCTGCGTCGCCCGGTCGTGCCTTCCGCCGCGGCCGCCCGTTCGAGCACGATAAAGCCCAGCGCATAGCTGTGGACAAACGGAGGCTTCCAGATGTTCGGCGGCGATGCCTCCCCGGGCCACGTCCAGGGCAGCGAAACGGATGGCCAGTAGATTTCGCCCAGGGAGGCGCGGATTCCCGCGCCGGGGATTCCGGCGGGCGCCGCCGCCTGCAGGATGTGCGGGGCGTCGGCGTACCAGATCAATGACCACGCGCCGGCCGTTACGAGGAGCGGCACGAGAATCAGAGCGCTGACGCCCGCATGTCGCATCACGGCAGTCGCGACCGCCAAGACGAACCCTGTCCAGATGAAGGCGCCGAGGACTTCGGTCGTGAATGCGAAGTCCGGGCCCACGGGCGGGGTCAACAACGCGATCAGCAGGTCCGCGCCGTAGTGGTACGGAAGGCGTTGGTCCGGAATCCACGAAAGCACCGGTGGGAACTGACCGGCTCGAATCGTTGCCGAAATCGCCAGGTGAATGTCCTCGTCGGGAATGCTCAGCAATTGCCGGCAGGCCAGCGCAACCCAGAAAACGGCGAGACTGACCAGACTGAAGCCGGCCAGCGTGCGGGCCGACACTCGGAACCTGCTCGCGGCGCGGCGGGCCAGGGCGGCGGCTAAGGCCAGGGTGACGACCCAGGTTGCAAGGGCGCCGGCCAGGCCCGGAATGAAGTACAGGATGAAGTTGGCCAGCAGCCCCCACAGCGCCGGCCCGATGACCAGCCCCTGGGCCAGGGCCATACGATCGTCGGTCTGGCCCAATGCGACTCGCGCTACGACGAAGCCGACCGCTGCCAGCAAGAACAACCCGGCCATCAGGAGAAGCAGTCCCGGAACCACGACTGTGTCAACCGTCATTCAGCGGTCTCTCCGACCGTTGAGGGCAGACGCTCGCATCGGATCGGTGCGCCGACGCGTCGTAGTTCTGGCGTCGCTGAGTGCGTTAGTTCTCCAACAATGGTCGTTGGCACCCGCCCGTCTGCTGCTAGTGCTCGAGACGAGGGTCGACGCTAGCGCGGAGTTCGTCTTCATAGAGCCTGTACGATACGTCTCCGCTTTCGGCGACCACGATCTTTAGTATCGGAATGGTGGCCGCCTGCCGATAGCCATGCCGTAGACGGACGGTCAGGGCCCAGACTCCCGGACCAGGCGGAGCGCCGGAAGATTCGATTTCGAAAAACTCGCCCGTCGACCTCCCCAAGTCAAGGCTGACTGAGCGGGGATCGAATTGAAAGACGTGACTGGTGACACCCCGCCCCGGGGTGATTTGCCCGGCGTACCACTGCATAACGCCCGATAACGTGTACCTATCGGTCTCGACGGTGGTCGGCAACTGCCAAACGGAATTGTCCAGAGGCACGACCAGCCAATCCTGGCCCGTCCACTGCTTGGGTGCGTGATCGGCGAATGTGGCGGTGAAAGTGATCGCGCCACCCGTTGAATGGACGTCGGACAGACGGACTGCAAAATCGTCTGGATGGGGACGAAGATTCACCGTGGGTGCAATCGTCGGGCTGGCGGCGTAGGCGGAGAGTCCATGGCTCTGCCAGATTGCCCTGGGGCTTCTCCATTCTGGCGGAAAGTCTGGAAGACCGGCTCTAAAGAAGCTGGCTGAACCCTCTGGAAGGACTAATGCGTCCGGGATACGCGTGCCCAGAGGCTCTGTTGGGATTCGCTCCAGGAGGTGAAGGCCGGGCCGGTTAGCGTCTCCGAGCAACTTGGCGTGCTCCAACGCCGACGCTACGCGTGCCGCGTCGATACCGGTCAGGCCGACGAGCGCTACGGTGGCGGACTCGGGGACAGTCCGGCGAAGGGACTCGAACGACTGTGGTGTTGGCTTGGGACTGAGCTGAAGGAACGACGCCCGGATGCTGTAGAGCGAGTCGGCGTCGCCACGAACCAACGGTTCAAAGAAGCGAGGATCCTGCAGCCACTGCAGAGCTTGGTTGGGAAGCGATGCAACCCACGCATCTGGAGCGTGAAGGTACTCAAAGCCAGCACGACGGATGGCCGCCGGCTCAAGGTAGCGGATGGAATCTAGAAACTCGGGACCTGTTCGAGGCCGGAGATGGTTGAGTCCGGCGAATCCCGACGCGTTGGGACGGCCCGTGGAGGCCGACAATTCGTGTGGATGAGGCGAGAGGATTCGAGCGTTGACCGCTGTCTGCCTGCGAATGTACTGGGCGACCGGCTCCGACACCGAGTGTCTGGTCGTGTGGCGTCCCATGCCCGAGAAGTAGCGGTCGGAATCGAATTCGGGATCGCGTCCCCGAGGGCCAGGCTGGGCATTGGCCAGTTCGATCCCGTGGCTTACCTCAAGGCCAAACGTGCGTAGAGCGCCGGCGACGGTAGGCCAGGTGACGAGTAAGACGATGAGTGCGCCAGCGGCGTACCGCCAGCTTGGACGTAGCATTGACAGCCGACAACTAAGGGCGATCAACAGGGCCAGCAGGGCAAAGTTGCGGGCGTGTCCGTCCATCCTGGTTACGTCAAACTGGGCTGCTGGGTGCTGGAGGGCAATCGCCGCCACCATAAACACGGCGGCGCCGGCTACCAGAGCCAGAACGACCCGCTGGCTCCAGGCCAGCATCAAGGCGGTGGCTGCGACCGGGACCACTCCGATCCCCAGCAGTCCAACGCCGCCCGGCCACGACTTCAGGGGCGTGCCGAACGGGTGTCGACTGCCAAGATCGTCGATCAAGCCGAGCGAAGTTCCGCTTGAAACCCCGCTCAGCAGCGCCGTAACCGGCCCGCCGCCGACCGCTAGCAACAGCGCGGCCAGCGCGGGTCCTGCGAAAGGGTGCAAGTGTGTCTTCCAGCGCCCGGAGCGAACATCCGGCTCCCCGTGGCCATCCAGCGCGCGCGGCGGCGTGGTGCCGTCGCCCGGTGGCTGCGAGCAGGCGAACCTTGATGCCGCCAACGGTAGGACGGAGACGATGAGCTCGCGAGCTCTATGAGTCAGGCGGCTGGGCCAGCTAACAACCCGACCAGCCTCGAGTGCGCCCCACAGCGCCAGCGTGAGTAGCGCGATCTCTTCGCTTATCAGCCCGGTGAATCCGACCAGAGCGGCCAGCGTAGTCGCCGCCGACGATGACCATGGGCGTCGCCTGGCTGCGCAACTAAGCACAATCAACGCAAGCCCGTAGGCCAGAACGAATGGAGGTTTCCAGATGTTTGGCGGCGAGGCTTCGTAGACGGTCTGCCAGTGGAGCGAAACTTCGGGCCAGTACATGTCGGCCAGTGAGGCGCGAAGGCCGGCTGCCGGCACACCGACTGGGACGGGGACTTGCAGGATGTCGGGTGGAGCGATGATGAAACCGACGAGGGTCCAGGCGCCAGGAGTGAACAGCAGCGGAAGCAGCACGGGGAGGCTGATCCAGCCGCCGACTCGCCGTAGCAGCATCGCTGTCGCTAGCGCAAAGCCGGTCCATACGTAGGCGCCAAACAACTCAGTCGTGAATGGCAGGTCGGGACCGACGGGCGGGACCAGCAATCCGATCAGCAAATCGGCCCCGTAGTGATAGAGGACCGACTGACCGGGGTTGAACGAAATGACTGGCGGCCAGCCGCCCGCACCAATGTAGGCAGCCGGCCCCAGGTGGATTTCCGCGTCGGTGATATGTAGCAACTGTCGGGCGGCCAGCATTGCCCAGAAGGTGATGATTGCAACTGTGGCGAGACCAATCGCATTCAACATCTTGGGCCTGAGCGGTCGCGACGAGCGCCATGCCAGGCCAGCAACGAGAGCCAACAATGCGATCCAAGACACCAGCGCCCCGACCCGCCCGGGCGCCAGATGCAGGACGAAGTTTGCGATGAGCCCCCACAACGCAGGGCCGATAAGCATGCCCTGCGCCAGCGCCACCAGGTCGTCGGACTGCCGCAGCGCGAGACGGGCGACGATGTAGCCGACGGCTGCCAGAACCAGAAGCTCAAGCGCCAGCAAGAGAAGGCCGGGCACGACTGTGGGATCGATGGTCACTAAGCTGTCTCGCGCACTCCGAGCGTGCCGCTGAAGTGGAACTCCGAGACCGGAGGCGTCACGATTCGTGAGACCCGAGGCCTCCCGTCAGTCTGCAAGGGTCAGGGCCATTCATGGAGGACGAACGTGCTGCGACGCCACACGCGGAGACTGTATCTGGCCGACGCAACGGACGATTCCGGCACAGATAGGCTGTGGTAGCCGAGTCCCTGCTGAGAATCACAGTACCGCATCGGCGCCTCCCCTCCGCCGGCCATTCCTGGCGCGTGCAATCTGACCGCGAGTCTTGCTGGCTTTCTCGGATCATGACTCTGCGAGCTGGCCCGTGGCCCCCGGCCAGCAAGCGGTGGGACCCTTGAGCGCTTTCTTTGACATAGTGTTCCCTTTCACGCTGGCGGCCTGGGGACGCGCTCGCAACGACAATGACCTGACATGTGCGGAATAGCTGGGATTCTCCGACTTGGCGAGCGGAGACCCGACGATCGGGCGGCTCTTCGCGCCATGCGTGAATCGCTGATTCACCGCGGCCCTGATGGGCACGGTTCGTTTATTCGCGGCCCGGTGCGACTCACCATGCGCCGACTGAGCATTATCGATCTCGAGGGCGGCGATCAGCCGATGTCCAATGAAACGGACACCGTTCATGTCGTGTTCAACGGCGAGATCTACAACTTTGTGGAGTTGCGCGAATCCCTGGCTGGCCTCGGACACCGATTCCGAACGCTTTCGGATACCGAGACGATCGTCCATGCCTACGAGCAGTGGGGCGACGACTTCGTCAACCACCTCAACGGCATGTTTGCAATTGCGCTCTGGGACGAGGACCGGGCACGACTGGTGCTGGCGCGCGACCGAGCCGGGATCAAGCCGCTCTACTATGCCCACGCCAATGGCGCCCTTGTCTTTGGTTCTGAACTCAAGGCCCTGCTGAAAAGCGGCCTGGTTCCTCGCAAGTTGGACTATCAGGCGCTGGGCCAGTACTTGTCGCTCGAGTACATTCCGGCCCCGGCCAGCATTGTGCATGGGGTGCGGAAACTTCGGCCGGGGCATGTGCTGACCGCTTCGATGGATCATGTGAGCGAGCGAGCGTATTGGGATCTGTCGCTCGCGCAATCCGAAAGCGATCCGCTACCAGGCAGCGTGGACGACCACGTCCACGCATTCCGCGAGGTGCTGCGACGGGCCGTCAATCGGGAAATGGTAAGCGACGTACCCGTTGGCGTGCTGCTGAGCGGCGGCATCGATTCAAGCACCGTGGCGGCCTTCATGACGCAAGCCGCCGACGAGCCCGTGCAGTCCTTCTCCGTGTCGTTTGCCGAACGATCCTTCGATGAGAGCAGATACGCACGGATGGTCGCGGCGCACTTGGGCACCCGGCACCATGAGCTTCGAGTTACGCCAGCCGACCTGTTTGAAGCGCTGCCGACGATTACCGGAATTGTCGACGAACCATTCGCCGACCCCTCGATCGTTCCCACGTACTTGGTCAGTCGGTTTGCACGTGAACGCGTGAAGGTCGCTCTTGGCGGAGATGGCGGCGATGAGATGCTCGCTGGGTATTCCACCTTGCAGGCGCATCGACTGGCGCCCCTGTACAGGATGCTGCCGGAACCCTTTCGGCGTGCAGTCGTGGAGCGTGCCGCGGAGCGGCTTCCCGCCTCGCCGCGCTACATGGCCTTCGACTTCCTGCTGCGTCGATTCATCCAAGGCGCCGACGCTCCGCCGTGGCGCCAGCACCAGATGTGGACCGGATCTCTATTCGGCGAAAGCAAGGCTGCCGTTCTGCATCCGGATGTCAGGGGCGCAACCGACGACGGCAAGTTCGAAGCCACGTTGGCCGATACGGCCGCCGCCAGCGGTGCCACGCATCCGCTGAACCGAATCCTCTACCAGGACTTCAAGCTCTACCTGGAAGGCGACATTCTCGCCAAGACAGACCGCGCCAGCATGGCGACTTCGCTTGAAACGCGCGTTCCTTTTCTCAATCGCGACATGCTGGCGCACCTTGAGCGAGTTCCTGTGACCCTAAAGATCCGTGGCTTGACGCGAAAGTACATCTTGCGCAAGGCAGTGAAGGGACTGCTGCCAGCTAGTATCATCACTAGGCGCAAGCGGGGCTTCAGCATTCCCGTCGCGGCGTGGCTAAACGAGGACCTTCGCAGCCTAGTCCATGAGTATCTCAACGAAGCACGGTTGAGACGAGAGGGAGCTTTTGATCCTGCGGAAGTTGCTACCCTACTTGACCAACACGCACGCCGGACTCGTAACAATGCTAAGGCCATCTGGACTATTCTGATGTTTCAAATGTGGCGCGAGCGCTGGCTGGATGCTTCATGAGCAGCTTCGGAGAGCGGCCCGGCAATCTGCCGAATGCACCAAAATGCGCACCGTCGGGCCTTGAGACGATGACACACGCCCTTATGCACGCGTCTAGGTATCACTCCTGGATGTTCAGTCAAATTGAGGACTTTGTGGGCAAGCACGTGCTAGAAGTCGGGGCCGGAAGCGGGAACTTGACGCGGCTACTCCCCGCGAACGCGAGAGTAACGGCACTCGATGAGTCGTCAACGGCACTCGAGTTTGCCGCACGCCGGCTCGAAGCTCGTGAGATTGATACCGTGATCGCCGACATTGCAGATCCGGCGACCGCGGCAGAACTGGCAACACGAGAATTCGATACGATTCTGTGTTCGAATGTTCTCGAACACATCGAAGCTGAGCGGAGTGCCATCGCCAACATGTGCGAAATCCTTAGGCCAACTCATGGCCATCTCTTGCTGATCGTCCCTGCGCATAGCCGGCTTTATGGATCGCTTGATGAAGCGGCCGGGCATTTCCGTCGATACTCGCGGTCAGACCTTTCGACGCTGCTGAAATCGACAGGATTTGAGATTCGCAGGGCTAGGTATGTGAATGCTCTCGGAGCCATCGCGTGGTACGTGAACGGGTCGATTCTGCGTACCGACGATCTCAATGCGCGATCGGTGAACGCTCAGGCGCGTGTCTTTGACAGAATAGCGGTGCCAGTGCTTCGATGGCTGGAATCTGTGTTCAGACCCCCGTTCGGTCAGTCGTTGGTGGTCGTAGGTCAGGCGACATGACACTCATCGGCCGTCGTGAGGCGAATGGCCGTGATTGAAGGTGTATCGGTTGTGTTGCCGGCTTACAACGAAGAACGAGCCGTTGGCAATGTTGTGCTTGGACTTCGCAAAGCGCTGGAGACAATCGGCCTGCCTTTCGAGGTTCTGGTCGTAGACGACGGATCTGACGACCGTACGGCTGACGTTGCGGCCGATGCGGGCGCGACCATCGTAAGTTCGCCGCAGAATCTTGGATATGGAATTGCACTCCGGCGCGGGATCGTCGCCGCTCGATACCCCTACGTCTTGATTTGTGATGCAGACGGAACATATCCACCCTCGGCTGTTGAAGATCTAACCAGCCTTGCCGAGCACTTTGACATGGTCGTGGCAGCCCGTACAGGACGGCAGTTTCGAGGTCGCGGCCTCCGTGCGCTAGCACGGACGGGGCTACGAGTGTTTTCGAGTTTTGTCGTCGGCCGGCGGATCCCCGACGTAAACTCTGGATACCGCATATTCCATAAATCCGCTTGCGTCGGATATTTCGGCATTCTAAGCCCAGGATTCAGTTTTACAACCGGTCTGACGTTGGCCATGATCAGCGACGCTCGAGCGGTAGCGTTCGTGCCTGTCGACTATGCCAGACGGATTGGTTCGTCCAAGGTTCGCCTCGTTCGAGACACGTTTCGTATTGCCCAAGTACTCATTCAAGCTATGGTTCGACATAATCCCGTCAAGCTGTTCGCTGTTCTCACGGCTGGCATGTGGATACTGGCACTGGCAGCAGTCCTGGTTTGGGGGATACTGGGGATTGGAGCGATGGGTATTCTGGCAGGGGTGACATTCCTAATTGGAGTGCAGGTATTCAGTGTGGGCCTGTTGGCAGAAGCGATGCGTGTACGTCGTGACGCTTAGGTACGCACGATGCTAGGTGAGCTGTACCCAGAGCTTCGCTATAGGAGCTTCTGCGCCTGCGAGAATCGTCATGACGACTGCTAGCTCGATAAAGAGCAGTGCAGCTGTGCCTAGGAGCTGTAATCTGGCTTGAAAGAAGCGGGATGCGAAAACAGTGCCAAGTACTGTGGATGCAGCAATCAGTGCACCGATAACAACCGTTATCGAAGTGACAATCCACGTGGGAGGACCTTTAGCCTTGACAGCTGCTGTTGCGGTTGGCCCCAGTACAGTCTCCAGCCAAGCGAACGGCTTCGGGAGCATAGGCTCAAGGTAAAGTCTAAAGCGTAAGTCCTGATCCGGGAAGTCCACACGATCGGCATCGCGCAATTGTCCGGGCACGTACAAGTCTCCACGGACGAATGCGTAGTGGAGACTCGCTTCTGGCGAACTAAGGACTGACGACATTCGCAAGTAGATCCGATTACCTTTGGAAACAAGTTCTGGATCGAAGACCACACGTACCTGCCATAGGTCTCCCGAACGATTGAAGACAACTATTCCCGAAGCCAACACGTCCTTTTGATCTACGATATCTATCAGGTCGAATGTAACCTGAATATGCTCGTCTGGCTGGATCCGGGTACGCATCCAGATGTCAACGCGAGATAGTCTATCGGACGGAACGATCAATGTTTGACCCTTGACGCCACTCAGAGCTTGGGTAAAGGCTGGAATATGGCCTTTGGAGAAATCCCTAAGCGGAACATGCACGGGTTGAACGCCAAGAATGACCAGCCAAGCAATAGCCGCAGCCGTCGAGAGTGCAAGAGCTGTCTGACCCATGCGAGAGTCAATGCGGCTGCGGATCTGCACGTGATTACCTATTCACGTCGGGGATAATCGAGTGAACGAAATACGCTCCGTTTGCAGCCAGCATAATGGGAATGGTCATCGGTGCAACTAAAGACGATATGCGAACGTATCTTGAAAATACCGACAAACCCGAAATGAAGATAGCGATGAATGCAACAAATGTTGGGAAAACATACCTGCCATGCAGGGCGACATCAACTGTGTAGCTGCTCCAGAAACTGACCATCCATAGACCGATATGAAGCAGTCCAAATACGAAGAGAACTGGTGATGCGTCCTGGGCACGCCTAAGCCATAGTGATCGTGCAACGCGAAAAATCAGGCCGAAAGCTGCCGCTGCGATTAGTGCCACAAAGGACAGATATGCAGCACCAGGGAGCTTAAGGCGGTGCACTCCATAACCTGCCCAGAACGAGGCAAAATTCTCAGGCAGCCAGCTGGTCTGGCTGGCAAAGTCTATCGGGTTGAGACCTCGTGCCCTTGGCGGCTTGGGGGCGCCGCCGGAGGCATCGACGGCGGCTTGTGTGAAGCTTACACCGAAGGGATCGCCGTACAGCATCCAGTTCCGGACATACCACCAGCAAGCAATCGCAGTCGCGATCCCAAAGATGATTACGGCTCTTCGAATCAGAACTGCTGGTTGTCGATAGAGATGCCATGTGAGCATGATGCCGGTTACGGGAAACATCAAGAAGCCTGTGTACTTATGGAGTCCGACGATTGCAAGCGAAACTCCCAGAAGAACTGTGTCGGAAGTGGCAAAGGCCGAATGATGTGCTCGAATCAGTGCATACGTTGCGATCGTCGAAGCCGTAATAGCCGGGGCATCGTTCGTGTAATATGTATGTACGAGAGTGAACATCGGTACTGTGGCCATCGCGGCTATTCCCCAGATTGGAGCTATTGAAATACTGGAGAAGACTAGTCGTAATGTGAGGTATGCGTACCATAGTGTGACAGGATAAAGTGCAACCATAAATAGTCGGGCGATATGTACGTTGAATTCGTAGTCGTCAGATCCTATCGCAGCAAGGGTGATCGCTACTGGTATCGCTGCTAGGTTTGGCGTCAGTTCGTATGCGACCTGAGCGCGGACCGGGCCATCGGAAAAAGCCCCTGGTTCGTATGGGTTGAATTCCGGGAGTCTTCCGGTAAAGACCATTTGTTCGACAACACCGAAGTGACTCTTTTCGTCAGGTCCTCCGCTACCGGGTACGCGCACAAATGACCAAAGGAGTGCGTTCAGCGTGGCGAACAAAATCAACAACGCGGCCACACGCGTCTGAGAAGTGGCAGTCAATAGCATCCTGTCCATGGCGGTTGGATAGTGGCTTGGTGAACTGGTCAGCGAATGAGTTGAGCTCGAAATGCTTGAAGTAGTCGAGCCAAGGCCCTCATGCGGCGAGCCAGCCGCCGTCGACAGGCACCACCACGCCGGTTAGGTAAGCCGAGGCTCCCGAGGCAAGAAACACCGCTGTGCCGGTCATGTCGCTCGGTTCCCCGTGCCTGCCCTGGGGAATGCGCCCCATGAGCCAGTCGCGGGTCTCGGGGTCTTCGAAGCGCGGACGCGTGAGTTCCGTAAAGACGTAGCCCGGGGCGATGGCATTGATGGTGATGCCGCTCTGGGCAAACTCCACGGCCAGCGCCTTCGTGAGTTGCGCAACGCCGCCCTTGGTCGCTCCGTAGACCGAAACTTGCGCAAAGCCCAAAAACGAAGTGAGCGAGGCGGTGTTAATGATCCGCCCATAACCTCGGGGTTGCATAAGGCGGATGCCGTGCTGGCATGCGAAGAAAAGGCTGCGCAGATTCAAGTCGGCGACTCGGTCCCAGTCAGCCTGCGTGATCTCCAGCAGCGGCTTGCGGAAGCCGGTTCCGGCGTTGTTGAACAGAATGTCGAGTCTTCCAAACTCGGTCTCCACTGACTCGAATACGCCGGCCAGTGCGTCCAGATCAGCCAGATCGGCGGGCAGGGCGAGTGCCCGGCCACCCAGCGCTCGGATTTCGTGGCACACCTCGGCCAACTGGTCGGCGGATCGAGCAGAGACGGCCACGTCGGCCCCGGCAGCGGCCAGTCCTAGCGCAATTGCCCGTCCGATGCCTCGACCGGCGCCTGTCACCAGGGCCACGCGGTCAGACAGGTCAAACGGACTCCCTGTCA
The DNA here is from genome assembly GCA_022821645.1 of Chloroflexota bacterium. GTDB lineage: Bacteria > Chloroflexota > UBA11872 > UBA11872 > UBA11872 > UBA11872. The sequence goes on along the minus strand of JAJEDE010000002.1, from coordinate 86,596 downwards.
GTTCGTCCCGCATCGGGCTGTCTCCTCCGCACGTCGCGATGAAGATATCAGGCAGGTCCGGGGGCGGTCTTTGCAGCGTCAGCGGTCAGGCTGGCGGCGGCGACCGGGCAGTTGGATGCGCGCATCTCGCACGGCAAGCGGCCGTCGCGCACAATGAGCCTGCGTCAATACTGCCATCCCTGCGAACCGCCCACATGCCCCTGTTAGCTCCCGGAGACAAGGCTCCCGAATTCACCCTCACTGCCACCGGCGGTTCAAGGGTCACGTTGTCGGACCTGCGCGGCCGGCGAGTCCTGCTCTATTTCTACCCGCGTGACGACACCCCCGGGTGCACCATCGAGGCCTGCGGCTTCCGCGACAGTCTGGGCGACCTGACTGCGCGCGGAGTGGATGTGCTTGGCATCAACGACGACGACGTCGACTCGCACCAGCGGTTTACGGCGAAGTACGACCTGAACTTTCCGCTCCTGGCAGACCCGGATCACGGCGTAATCGAGGCCTACGGGGCCTGGGTGCAGAAGCAAATCCGCGGTCGCAGTGTCACGTGCGCCGATCGGGTGACCTATCTCATCGGCCCCGACGGTGTCGTCGAGCACGTTTGGCCGGAAGTGGATCCAAGCACCCATGTGGACGAGATCGTCGCTCTGCTGGATGCGAGGGCCGCAGCCCAGCAAGCTCGGTGACGCCCGCCTCGGGACTCGCGAGGCGGACGCGGTACGATCAGCAATCGGCAGCATCGCGGCGTCAGCGCCCCGCCACGGCTCTTGGCCCACATAGCTCAGTCGGTAGAGCGCGTTCTTGGTAAGAACGAGGTCTCCGGTTCAAGTCCGGATGTGGGCTCCACCGCAGGTCTACAGATTCGGCGGCCCGTGCCCTGCCGCCAGCCCATCCGCGCCAAAGCCGACGGAATCCGGGTCCCGATCTCCGCGTTGGTCCCGTCGTCGGATCGAACATCCGGTTCGCGCCAGCCGCTAAAGTGCACTGGTGCCACTGAAGCGGTAAAAGATCAATGCCGGTGCTAGGTGAACGCGACTTGGAATTCTGGGAAGAAAACGGGTACGTGGTGCTGCCCGGTGCCGTGCCGAAGCCTCAGCTTGCGGCGCTGGTCGCCGTCATCTGGGACTTCCTGGAGATGGACCCGGACAACCCGGATGACTGGTACAAGTGGACCCCGTACGACCGGAACGATCCGCGGACCCCGATTTCCGAGGCCGGCATGGTGTCGATGTACCAACACCAAGCCATGTGGGACAACCGGCAATATCCGCGGGTGTATCAGGCCTTCACGCAGATCCTGGGCAGCGAGCGGCTGTGGGTCTCGCTGGACCGGGTCAACATGAAGCCTCCCGTCCGAGCCGACCGGCCCGAGTGGGGCCACACGGGCATGATCCACTGGGACGTAGACACCTCTCGCCGGACAATTCCGCTTGGGGTGCAAGGGGTGCTGTATCTGACCGACACGGCCGAGGATCAGGGCGGCTTCCAGTGTGTTCCGGGTTTCCACCGCGCCTTTGACGCTTGGGTGAAGACACAACCCGCCGACCGCGATCCCTGGTCTCCGGACCTTGCTGGACTTGAGGTCAAGTCTATCGCCGGCAAGGCCGGCGACCTGATTATCTGGGACCGCATGCTGGCGCACGGCAACGGTCACAACACCTCGGACAAACCGCGCCTGGCCCAGTACATCACCATGCAGCCTGCCGAAGAACTCGACGACGAACTGCGGCGACTACGCATCGAGTCGTGGCGGGAACGCCGGCCGGCACGGTCGCCAGGCGGTGGAGCCGGGTGGCCCCGCGATCCGCGCGACCGGGAGCACCGCACCCAGTCATCGGCCGTCTTGACCAGCCTCGGCAGGAAACTGCTGGGGCTGGATGCCTGGGACTGACCGGTCGGCGGAAGCGCCAGGCTAGCTGTTGGCGGCCCGTCGAGCCGCATCGAGGGCGGCAAATGACCGTTCAGCCGCCGCCCAGGGATCGTAATCGGGCCGCCGCCAGATCATGGCGCTGACCTCGGCGGTGACCGGAATGGTGGAGTTGTGCTCGGCCAGGATTCGGAAGTACTCGCCAAGGTCCAGACTTCCCTCGCCCGGCAGCTGAAAGACAACCTGCCCGTCGGCGTCGATGTATCCGTCCTTGACGTGAATGTGCGCGGCGTACGGAACGCATGCCTCGATGCAGTGGCGCAGATCCATGCCCTGCACGTGGAAGTGGCTCATATCGAAATTGAGCCGCAGCGCGGGATGATTCGTCTGTTCCATCAGCCAAACGGCCTTCTCCGGGCTGTCCAGCGGGTTTCCGACGTGTGGCTCGACAGCCAGGATTACCCCGTGCTCCCGCGCGATGTCTGCCAGCGCAACCAGGCGGTCCGCGATGCGCGCCCGGCCGCTTGCCCACGCCGGGCTCTGGTGCCCAATGGGAGAGCTGAGAACCGACGGGTCATCCGAGAACGAGAGATCGCGGGCCAGCTGGCAGACGGCGCGGAACTCGGCGTCGACCGCCCTTTGCGTTGCCCCTTCCTCACACAGCGGCAGCAACACCATGAGCGCCGGCGACTTGAAGCCCTGCTGCTGAATCGCATCCGACAGCCTGGTCCGATCGTCCCGGTTCAAGCGCGCCGGTGCGGTTGGCCAGCCCTCGCCGGCCAGGATCTCAATGGCCTCGTACCCGATCCGGCGCAAGCCTGGCAGGGCCTCAAACACATCCATGTCCCGAAAGGCGTAAGTTCCTGCACCCAACTTGACATAACCCATGATCAACGCGACTCTCGCATGCGTTCGAGCTCGGCCTTCAGCAGCTCGATCCAGTGCTTCATGTACCGCCCGTGGTCGTGCCAGGTTCGCCCCGAAACCAGGTTGCCGTCGATCGCCCAGGTCTCCTCGGAATAGATCCCCCCGCACACCTCCAGGTCAAACTTGCACTTGGGGACACACGCCATTGTGCGCCCCTCCACGACACCCGCATACGCGGGGATTTCCACGCCGTGGCAGACAGAGGCCACTGGCTTGTCGCGCTCGAAAAAGTACCGCGTGATGCGGACAAGGTCAGGGTCGTAGCGGATGTACTCGGGCGCGCGGCCCCCCGAAAAGAATATCCCCACGTACGCCTCGGGCTGCACCTCGGCAAAGGCCACATCGGCCTGGATGGTGTAGCCCTCGTATTCGCGCGTGATTTCCCAGCCGGTCTGTGGAATCTCGTGCAGGACCATCTGGTACCGGCGCTTCTGAGGCCCGGCCACCACTGGGCGAAAGCCGTCTTCCTGCAGCCGCAGAATCGGGTAGAGCGTGTCCACCGTCTCGGCGGCGTCGCCCACGACGATCAGAACGCCATCCGCTGCCGTGTCCATAATTGCTGCCTCCGCGCCATCTGAAACCGCATCGCGCCGGGAAACTCTGGCGACAGCGTACTTGTGGTGAGCCGCGCCCTAACTCCCGGGCGGGTCTTCCAGCGAGAGTGCGCCGGATGCCGCAGCGTACATCTCGAGCGGCAGCGCCCCAGGAACTCGTGGCCTAGCTATGGAGGGCGTGGCGGTTCACATCCGTGAGGCCATTGGCTTGAGTTCTCTCGCGCCACCCATGCCCAGCGGTGTCTCGGATCTTTGAATCAGGACCCACTGACGTTGCACACGTCTGCTAGCAATCGAGACGTGACAGTGACTGCCGTGCGTGCTCGCCGGGATTGCTGCGGCTCTTGCCAAATGATCGCTTCGGTCCCCCGAATTGGACGCCGAACGCGAATCTCCAGTCGCTGAATGCCCGACGGCGGCAGTTACGCTCTACGTCGGATGGCCGCTGGGGAGGTCAATGTTGGCGACGATCCAAGCCGACCAGTCAATTCGGTACGAGCCCGGCGAGCCATGCCCGCCGCTCGTGGCGATAGGCGTCGGGCTTCAGGGCGTTTTGCTGGTCTTGGCGCCGATTGTGCTGGTTGTCGCTGTCAGCGCACTGGCGGCTGGTCAGGATGAGCGGTACCTGACCTGGGCTGTGTTTGCGGCACTGATCGTCAGCGGTATCGTCACTGTTTTTCAGGCGGTCAGGGTCGGGCGCCTGGGCCTGGGCCACGTGCTGGTGACCGGAATCACTCCCAACTTCATCGCCGTCTCCGTGCTGGCACTGTCCGAGGGAGGCCCGGCCACCCTGGCAAGTCTGCTGGTGCTCTCGTCGCTGTTCTATCTGGCCGTGGCGACGTGGCTGCCACAACTGCGCCGCATCATCACGCCGGCCGTCTCTGGAACTGTCCTCATGCTCATCGCGGTGATTCTTCTGCCCATCTCGTTTGATCGGTTTCAGGAGGTCCCGGAGGGGTCGCCAACGTTCGCGGGACCCGTAGTGGCGGCGGTGACGCTGGCTGTGACGACGATTCTTGCCCTGCGCGCGCCAGGCGCGTTGCGAATCTGGTCGCCGCTGATCGGCATCGCGACGGGCTGCGCGGCCGCGGCGGCCTTCGGCCTGTACGACCTCGACCGCCTGCTTGACTCGCCGTGGATCGGGATACCCGACGCAGTCATCCCTGGACTTGACTTGACGCCAGCCCCAGGGTTTTGGGCGTTGCTCCCGATGTTCCTGGTCGTAACGCTCGTGCAGGCAATCAAGGCTGTCGGCGACGGGGTGGTCGTGCAGCAGGTGGCCTGGCGGCGTCCGCGGGCCACAGATTTCCGCCTGATCCAGGGCACGGTCTACGCCAGTGCCCTGGGCATGCTGATAGCCGGGCTGGTTGGGACCCCACCCACGACCTCCTACTCGTCGTCCAGCGTCTCGCTCATCACGCTAACGGGCGTTGCCGCACGTCGTGTTGGCTACGCCATCGGGATCATCCTGGTCGCCCTTGCCGTCTTTCCCAAGGTCACAGGCTTGCTGCTCACCATTCCCAACCCCGTGATGGGTGCCTTCCTGCTGGTGGCGATTGGGATGCTATTCATCGAGGGTGTTCGGACCGTCGCGCGGGCCGGGCTGGACGGTCAAACCACCCTTGTCGTGGGCCTGGCATTTGCCTTGGGCGTTGGCTTCCAGAACCGGAACGTATTCGAAGATCTGCTTGACGAGCCATGGAGCTCCTTGCTCGGTAACGGCATCACCGTTGGCGCCGCGACAGCAATTGGGCTGACAGTCCTGCTGGAGCTGACAAAGTCGCGAGGCCGACGACTTGAGACGCGGCTGGACATGGCCGACCTGCCGCGTCTTGACGCATTTCTCCAGGAAGTTGCCTCCGCGATGCGCTGGAACGCCGCCTCGACCGAACGGCTGCGATCGGCGGGTGAGGAGGCGCTCTCGAGTCTCTTGCAGCCGGACGATCTGTGCCTGGAAGAAAAGGCGCCGCGCCTGATAGTCACGGCAAGTCCCGAGGGCACGGCCGTGGAACTGGAATTCCTGACGGTGTTCGAGGAGGCGAATCTCGCGGATCGTCTGGCGTACTTGGATGAGGAGACCGAGACGATGGACGATCGAGACCTGTCGTTTCGACTGTTACGACACTACGCATCGTCCGTCCGGCACCAGAAATATCAGGGATTAGACATCGTCACAGTCCGGGTCGACGCCTCCCCGTAGCTGCAGCGGGCCCCGGTCGCGTCAACCTGGGCTGGGCGCGAGCTTCAGTCCGGCGCGATCTGATCCAGGAAATCGCGCATCGACCGGGCGCACGCCTCGGGTTGCTCAAGTTGCAGGAAGTGCGTCGTCTCGGGAAGAAAGTCGTAGTCCACGGTCAATACGTGGCTCAGGTCGAACGTTGGCAGATACGAGTACGGCAACGTCGGGTCGGCTCCAACAACCTTGATCGGGCAGTGAAATGCATCGAAGTCCACGAGCACGGCAAATGCGCTGGCGTAGTCGACAATCTGCGCTTCGTAATCGCGCGGACAGCGCAGTTCATAGCCGTCCCGCTCCTTGCGCTCTCGAAGCGTCGTCCGGGCCGCAAGATCCCAGGTCCCGGGAACTGACCGATAAAAGGTCGGCACGAAGCTCAGGAGATCGGCGAACTGGTCGACGGACTGAAACAGCTCGGTGCGCCGTCTGGTCATCGCGGCGGTTCGCATCGCGGCGGCGTCAAACTCCTCGTAACTGGCGCCGGGTCTGCACAGCGGGGGATCAAACAGGACGAGCGCTGAGAGTCCGCGGCCCTTGGCGGGCGACAGCAGCGTTGTCAGCGCCGACACGGAATGAAACACGCCAACCTTCGGCTTGTCTCCGAAGTTGGTATCAATCGCCTCCAGAATCCGGTCGTGGTCGCGCACCAGCGTCGGAACGTTGTGATCTTCCAACTGACTCAGGGCATTCCAGCCATGATTCCTGAGGTCGTAGATGACGAGGTCGAAGTCGTCGGCCAGGAGTGACCAAAAAGGGTAGTAAAGGTCGATGGCGAGGCCATTTCCATGGCTGAGGACTAGGCGCGGTCCGGATGGATTGCCGTGTCGCCGCAGGACGACCCGCGTGCTCTCATCAACGCTCACCTCGCACACGGCGAGAGGCTCGGGGACCTCCCAGGTGGGTTGCGAATCCGAGGTCACAGCTTGGACTTCTTTCGGACGGAAACCTGCGACCGATCGAAGACCGGCAAGTGCAGGCGGCCTGCTCCGTGGAACCTCAACGACGGGCGTCGAGAGTCTAGTGCGCGACTAGCCATCAGACGACAGACGACGGTCGGGAATCATCTCTAGTGCAAGGGCGGCCGCAAAGTCATCGGTTCCCAGATCATCGACACGCCAGAGGGCTCCCGGCCGGCTGGGAAACCTGAACGTGCTGGTTCGTGCGCCCCGGCGAACTGCCACGGGCACCTCAAACTCCGCTGGGTCCTGGGAAAAACCCAGGCCGAGAGCCTTGATGAGGGCCTCCTTGAGGGTCCACATGCGGAAGAAGAAGTGAGTTCTCGCATTTCCGCGAAGCAGCGCAAATTCGCGCGTTTCGTTGGGACCTAGCACGGCGCCTGTGAGGTCCTCCAGGTCGTCGCGCGCACGGCGTTCCTCAATATCGACGCCCAGGCGCCCACCCGCGGCAACGGCAATCAACCCGTGGCCGCGTCCGTGGCTGACGTTGAAGCTAATCGGCTCGGGAATCTCGTCGACTCGCGCGAACGGTTTGCCATGGCCGGACGTGCCGAATGTGAGCTGTTGGCTGTCACACCCAAGACGATGGCAAAGGACGGCTCGCAGTGCCGCGCGGCACAACGCGAACCGGCGCCGCGGCCCGGCATGAACGTAGCGACGGGAACGTATCCGTTCTTCAGCGCTCAGCCACTGCAAGGCCTGCGCCTCATGCGCGGCATGGGCCGCAAGGTCAACGTGAAAGACCGTAGCCTCGGCAACCGTTCTGAACGGCTGCCACCAGCACCCGCCAAACGAGGAGCACATTGCTTCGCTGCGCGCTCCTTGCCCGCCCGACGTCAGCGAGAGTCGGGCGCTCTCGCAGGGTTGTGTGGCTAGGCGGCCTGCCCGTCAATGTACGCGGCCAGGTCCTTCAGAGTGCTGAAGCCCGCGCAGTCGTCTGGCGTCAGCGGAACGTCGAACTCCCGGACGAGCACCTTGGCAAACGCTACGAAGTCCATCGATGGGACGCCAACCTCGGTGAGACTAACGTTCAAATCGGCTGGGACGGCCACTGGCTGACCGTCGACTTCGAGGTTGTCTGCAACGAGCTGTCTGACACGTTCTGCGGTCGTGGCCATGCGTGGAGTCCTGTCCTGGAGAGACCAGATGGGCAAAGCGGCAGCCAGTGTAACGGTGGCCATGGACGCGATCAATCGGCGGTGTGGCTGGCCGGGCGCGCCCGGCCAGGTCTATGCCCAGTGATGCCGCCGCTGGAAGGGATAGCTCGGCAAGGAAACCCGGCGCCGAACTTCGCCCGCGAAGAGCCCTGGGAAATTGATCGCGAGCCCCGCCTCATAGGCGGCGGCGACCGCCGCCACGAAGCTGCATTCGGATTCCGAGGTCGAGCCATCACCGGCCGGCTGCCGCAGGCTACTGATCACGGTAGGCGGCGGGGCTGCGTCGGCATTGGGCGCCGCAGCGGGCCAGGCGGCGGCGACTTGCGGTTGCAACACCGCATCAGGCCCAATCTCCACGATCACGTCCACGCCCAATGCCGCCAGCGTCTCGACGCAGCGCCCGAAGTCCACCGGCTCGCGCGCCTGGCGATGCCAGTAGGCGGCGTCGAGCGCCTCGTCTGGCCCGACCGCGCGGCCCGTGACGCCGCTCACCAGGGTTGACGATGGGGACGAGACCGCAATGTCGCTGAGCGCCGCTTCCAGACTGCTTTCGAGAGTCAACCCGGGGCCCGGCAAGGCCGACATGAGCGCACCGCGCGCCAGGGCGAAGCGCATCCCGTCGTCCAAGCTGAACACCCCCGCCGCCTGGGCGGCGGCAATTTCGCCCAAGCCGTGCCCCACCACCGCGCCGGGCCGAATGCCCAGGCTCTCCCAGAGGGCCGTCAGCGCGCACTCCAGCGCGTAAATCGCCGGCTGCGCCCAGGCGGTGTCATGCAAGTCGCTGGTAGAGTCGCCTCGGCCAAACATCACGTCCAGCAGCGACGACCCGCGCTCGTCTCGCACCACTGCCTCGCAGCGGTCCAGCACGGCCCGCACCACCGGCTCGGTTTCGTAGAGCGCTCGGCCCATGCCGGTCCATAGGCCGCCCTGGCCGGTGTAGGCAAACGCCACGCGCCGCGGCGTCGCCGCCTGCGGCTCGACCGGCCTCTGGGCGATGGATCGCAATCGTTCGCCCAGCGACGCGACGTCGTGGAACACCACGCCCGCGCGGTAGTCGAAGTGACTCCGTCCGACGCTCGCCGTCCACGCCATGTCCGCGAGGCCGGAGCCGTCGACGGCGTCGTTGCTCGCGTCCGGCTCGCCTTGCTCGCCGAGCCATGACACGTAGCGTTCGGCCAGCTCCCGCAGCGCCTGGTCGGACCGTGCCGCGAGCGGCAGCACCCGCGTCCCGCGCTCGGCGATTCCGCCTGTCGTCGCTGCCAGATCGGCCGGCGTGCCTGGCAGGGATACCGGCACCGCGCGAGCGGCCCCTGCCGGAACCCGGACGTCGCCGGATGTGACTGAGGGACTCGCCGGCGAGTCATAGCCCTCAACGACCACGTTCGCGTTTGCGCCCGACATCCCGAATGAACTGACCGCGGCCAGCGGCGGGCGGTCGGCGGCCGGCGGCCAGGGCGTGTCGTCTGACGCCACGCGAACCGGCAGCCGGTCCCAGTCAATCTCCGGGCTCGGAGTCTCGAAGTGCAGCTGCCGGGGGATCATTCGCTGGTGCATGGCCAGGACGGTTTTGATCAGGCTGGCAATTCCCGCCGCCCGTTCCGAATGCCCGATGTTGGGCTTGACCGAGCCCAGCACCAAGGGACGGTCGGGATCGCGTCCCTGACCGTAGACCGTCGCCGCGGCACGCACCTCGATCGGGTCGCCCAGCGTGGAAGCGCCGCCGTGCGCTTCCAGGTAGTCCACGTCCGACGGCGTCACACCCGCCCGTGCAAGCGCGTCCCGCAGCACCCGCTCCTGGGCGGGTCCGTTTGGAACCGTCAGGCCGGCGCTCGCGCCGTTTTGGTTGATCGCCGATCCGCGAATCACGCCCCAGATTCGATCATTGGCCGCTTCGGCGTCCCGCAGCCGCTTCAGCACCACCATGCCGCAGCCGTCGCTGCGCACGAAGCCGTCGGCGGCCGCATCGAACGAGCGGGTGCGCCCGTTGGCCGACAACATGCCCACATCGTTGAGGAATCTGGTCACCCCGCGGGACAGCGGAATGTTCGCGCCGCCGACCAACGCCATGTCAACCTCGCCCTGCTGGAGGCCCGACATTGCCTGGTGCACCGCGACCAGCGATGAGGCGCAGACGGCGTCCATCGGAATCGCCGGCCCTTCCAGACCGAACGCAAAGGCCAAACGTCCGGCAGTCATGCTGGCTGACGTGCCGACAAAGGTGTCGTCAAAGTCGCTGGCCGCGATCACTTCCCGGTATTCGCTGCCGCCCAGCCCGATATAAACCCCCGTGCGGCTGCCGCGCAGCTTGCCCGGATCGATCCCCGCGTCCTCGAGCGCGTGCCAGGTGGTTTCCAGTAACAGGCGCTGATGCGGATCCATGACGCGCGCCTCGATCGGCGCAATGCGGAAGAACCGCGAGTCGAATTGCTCAATACCCTCGATGAATGCCCCGCGCCGAAACACGGGATCCTGGGCGGCGGGATCGCCAAAAAATCCGGTCCAGGAACCGGCCTCGTCGCGGCCCTCCGCCACCGCATCCACGCCCGCTTTCAGCATCCGCCACAACTCGAGCGGGTCTTCGGCGCCGGGGAAGCGGCATCCCATACCGATGATGGCGATTCCATCGTCCGCCAGCTCGACCTGCGGGCTCGGCTCGGGAGCCTCCGGCTCGGGCAGCGCCGTCGCCCCGGCAACCTCGCCAAGCTCCCCGGTCAAATGGCCGGCGAGGCTGGCAATGTCGGGGTAGTCGAACACCATGGTGTTTGACGCGGTGTACTCCCCGTCGAAGGCGCGATTGAGGCGGTTCCGCAACTCCACCGCCATAAGCGAGTCCATCCCCAGATCGAAGAACCCCACGGTGGCCGCCGGCGCCGCCGACAGCCGCAGCACCGCCTGCACTTCCTCCTGGAGGAACGACTCGAGCAATTGCTCGTGCTCGGTTGCAGGCGCGCCTCGCAGTTGCGTGAGGATGTCGTCCGCCGCGGTCGCGTCATCGGCGCTGTCGTCCGACGACAGCAGCTCTTCCACCAGGGGAGGATGGTCCTCAACGGCTTCTTCGAACACTGTCCAGTCCATCGACATCACCACGGACGTGGTGGCGTCCTCGCGCATCAGGCGGTCAAGCGCCCGAAGACCTTGCTGCGGGGTGAACCAGCGGCCGCCGAGTGCTGCCCGTCGCCCTTCGATCCGCTCCCGCTGCTCCTCGGCTTCACCAATATCCGACCATGCCCCCCAGGCGATGGCCTGCCCGGGGAGACCCAGCGCCCGACGATGACCGGCAAGTTGGTCCAGAAACGCATTGGCCGCGGCATGGTTCGCCTGGCCTGGATTCCCCATCACGCCCACGAGGCTTGAGAACAGGAGGAAGAGGTCCAGGTCTCGATCTTCGGTCGCACGGTGCAGGTGCCAGGCCCCCACGATCTTCGGCCACAGCACCCGTTCAAAGCTCTCCCAGGTCTGGTTGGTGAGCACGGCGTCCGACAGCACCCCCACGCTGTGGATCACGCCGCCGAGCGGCGGCAGCGTGGCATCGATGCGCGCCAGCATCCCGTCGACCGCCCCGGCGTCGGTCACGTCGGCCAATTCCACCTCGACCGTGACGCCGCGTCTGCGCAGCGCGTCGATGACGGCGACTGCCTCGGCATCGGGTTCGCGACGCCCGTTCAGCACAATGGCGCCGGCGCCGCGGTCCGCCAGCCAGCCGGCCACGGCGCATCCAATCCCGCCCAGACCGCCCGCGACCAGGTACGTGCGGTCGTGTCGCAACTGCCCCTGCATGAGCGGCGGCGGCGTGAGGACGATCTTTCCGATATGCCGGGCCGATCGCATGAAATCCAGGGCGGCTCCCGCCTCGGCTAATGGCCACCGGCTGTGAATCAGCGGTTCGAGCTCTCCCGCCGCAAGACGCGTCATGACGCCTCGCAGCACCTCCCCAACCCACGCGGGATCGGTTTTTTTCAGACCGTCCATGTCCAGGATGTCGTAGGTCAGGTCCGGACGAACCGCCGCCATCTCCTCCTTGCTGAGGATGTCGCGCGCGGCCAGCTCGACGAAGCGACCGCCATGCGCGAGGCACGACAGACTGGCATCGATGAATCCCTCGCTCGTGAGGCTGTTCAGCACCACGTCAACGCCCACGCCGTTGGTGGCTTCAAGGACTTCCTGGCCGAATGTCGTCTGCCGGCTATCGAAGACGTGCTCGACGCCAAGCGACCGGAGATAGGGCTGCTTTGGCGCGCTGGCCGTCGCGAAGACCTCCGCGCCGGCGGCTTGGGCCAGCTGGATGGCTGCAAGTCCGACTCCGCCGGCGCCGGCGTGAACCAGCACGCGATCTCCGGCCCCAAGTCCTGAGTATTCGTACGAAAGCGCGGCCGAAACGTACGCGGTCGGGATCGTTGCCAGGTCCGACGCGGACACTCGTGCGGGAGCCGGCGCCACCAATTCCTCTCGCGTGATCATTTCCGGGCCGAATGCGCCAAAACCCAGACCCACCACGCGGTCGCCGACGCCGACGGTCGACACCTCGGAACCGATGTCGACGACGTGTCCACACATCTCCCGGCCCAGATCGCCTTCCTGGATGAAGCCGAGCGATCGGAACACGTCCCAGAAGTTGAGGCCGGTTGCCTCGACCGCGACGCGAACGTCGTTCGGCGCCAGGTCACGCGTGGGTAGCGGCTTGACCTGGGGTCGATCGAACATTCCGTCCGGATCCGGCGCCAGGACCCAGGACGATTCCGCCGGCAAGGCGAGACGCCGATCCTCGGCCTCGGACCTGACCAAACGCGCCGCCTGACGCCGTCCCAGGCGATACGCGATGTGGTTTTCCTTGTCGGGATACAGCAGGTCATTGACGAGGTCGGTCGGCTGCGGCGGCGTGCTGGGATCCAGGTCGATCATCCGCGGTTGCAGGTGGCCCGCTTCGTGGCGTATCACCTTGCCGACACCCCAGAGCAGAGCGCCGGCAAGCTGCCCGCCGCGCTCACGTTCCAGCACCTGCGCGCCCCGCGTGACGAGCCAGACGCCGTTGGCCGGTGTCACGTCGGCGTCCGCGATACCTTGCACCAGGGCCAATGCGCTGGCTCCCGTAAGCCGCGCATCCGCCGCAAACTCCTCGCCGTTCGACTGCGCGCCGTGTCCGTCCAGCGCCGCCAGATGGACGATGCCCGTGAGCGGCGCGTCCGCCGGCAGATTCGCCAGCAACGATTGCCACGATTCGCGACAGTCCGCGTCAACGGCGGCCGTTCGGATCAGCGGGTCATCGGGTGCGGCGTTGCCGCTTGCCGACTCTTCCCCGACCGCCACGACAACCGTCTGATTCCGCGCCGCCAACGCCGTGGCCAGCTCGTCCGCCACGCCGCGGCGATCCGACGCCAGGATCCAGAGGCCCGCCGGCTCCATCACCTTCGCGGGACCTCGCGCCACGATCACGCCTTTGTCCGGTGTCCCGCCCTCGTCCGGCCCCAGCACAACGGCCTCCTCGAGACCGGCGTCGCCGAGCGCCTGCTTCCACACCGCGGGATCAGCAAAGGCGTGGTGCGGCCGATCGGCGTCGGCAAACCGCCACCAGCCGTCCAACTGTCCAAAGGTGAGGTCCATCCAGCCTTGGGGGCGAAGGTTCTCCAGCGCCACCAGCAGACCGGATGGCGCCAGCAACTCACGACAGTACCCCAGCGTCTCCCGCAGATAGCGCGTCGCGTGCAACACGTTGGAGGCGATCAACAAGTCGTAGCCGTGGGAATCAAAGCCCTGGGCGATCGGGTCCCGCTCGATATCCAGCGGGCGGTATTCGATGCCGTCGTCGCCGAACCGCGCCTCCGCTTCGGCAAAGAAGCCGGCGGAGATATCGGTGAAGGTGTAGTCGAAGCGCCCCTCGGGAAGCTCCGGAAGCACGAAAGCCGTCGCGGACCCCGTACCCGCCCCGACCTCGAGAATCCTGAGTCGCCGGCCCTCGGGCAGTGCGGCGATCAGCGGTTGGATCGCCTCTTGCAGCATCCGGTTGGCTGCGTGCGCCGCCGGCGCCTTCAGATACAAGTCGGCCGCGGTCGGTTCGCCGCTGCCGAAGAGGAGCGTGAGGGGATCTTCTCGACCGCGGAGCACCTCGGCCAGGGCGCGGCCGGACCGGCGGAACAGCCCGATCTCGATGAGGCCATCGGGATATGAGCCCGTCATCCGGGCGTCGAGCGCATCGAGATCCAGCGGCATGTCGTCGGGCAACGGGTCGTCCGGTCTCACCACGACCACGAATCCGTCGTCCGTCTCGTCCAATACCCCGGTCTTGGCGAGCATCTCGAGCAACCGGCGGAAGAGGCGGCTGTGCTCCGGGAGAACGTCTAGTGCTTCACGCAGTTCCTCGGGACTCACGACGTCGCCCGGTGCGCGCTGCCAGCCCAGCTCTTCCAGCGTGGCGAGCGCGCGCGACCACGACCACCGCTCCAGATCCCCAAGCAGGGCGTCCCGGACCTTAGGGTCGTCACCCGCGTCCTTCAGGTGATCGGCGTACAGCCGAGACGTGGCCGCAAGCTCGGCGGGACCCGGGAAGAAGTGTGCTGGCAGGAGTCCCGATTCGAGGGCGCGTTCGCGCCAGACCACCTCGTACAGCAGGTCCTCGACACCTTCGACCGCCGAGAGCAGCGCCGCCCGCGTAGCCCGCTTCACGGCGTAGCCGCTGAGCCCACCCATGACCGCGCCGTTCCCATCGTAGATTCGCAGGTCGCCACTCTGTACTTCGGGCGGCTCTCCCGCTGCCGCCTCCGCTTCCTGCGAGGCCTCGCTCATGCGCACGTGGCAGAACACACGATCCGGCAGCCGCCTCGCGAGCCAAAACCGGTCCCAGCCAAACGGCAGATAGGTGGGCTCGTCCGGGCCGCCGGACATGTTGCGTGCCGCGCCCACGACTTGAAAGCAGCCGTCAAGGACCAGCGGATGGACGTCGAGCTCGCTCGGCCCCAAGGCTTCGGGAAGGCTCACCTCGCCCAACGCCTCGCCCGGCCCTGACCAGACCGCACCCAACGTGCGGAAGGACGGACCAAGATCGATGCCGGTATCGAACTTGGCGCGGTAGTAGGCCGGCACGTCAACCGGCGACAAGCGGGCCTTCAATTCATCGAGATCGATTCGCTCGCCGGCTTCCGGCAACGGACCGCCCGGAGACACGCGCCCTTCCACGTGCAGCGTCCAGTCCTCGTCGCCGCCCTGGCTGAAGATCTGGAAGTCACGCGACGACGCCTGCTCGAAATCGTCGAGCACCACCTGCACTCTCCGCCCCTCGTCGTCCGTCCCATCCGCGGTGGTCGTCTCGGCAAAGACCAGGGCGTTCTGCAACTGCATGTCTTCCACGACCGTCGAGCCGCTGCCCTCGGCAAACGACACCGAGGCCGCCATGGCGCCGTAGAACGCGCCCGGTGCCATCAGCCGGCCGAAGACCCGGTGGTCGCTTAGCCACGCCGGATCGGACGGGAACACTTCCGTCTCGAACGTGATCTCGCCGCGAGCGGATTCGTGCCGGATGCCGAGCAAGGGATGACCGGCGTCCTGGCGCCGTCGCTTCGACGTCTCGACCCAGTGGCGTTGGCGTTGGAACGGATATCCCGGCAATGAGATTCGACGCCGGGTTTCGCCCGCGAACAATCCCTCGAAGTCAATATCCAGTCCGGCCTCGTAGGCTTCCGCCACGGCGTCGACAAAGCCGGTCTCCGGCTCTGGCGTCGCGGCATCCCTCGGCGGCCGCCGCAGGGTGGCAAGCGCCGCAGGGGTCTCACCCGCGCTCTCCGGCCACGCCAGGGTCGCCATCGGGCCCAGGACGGCGTGCGGGCCTATCTCCACGACGAGGTCAACGCCCAGCGCCGCCAGCGCCTCGACGCTGCGGCCGAACGCCACCGGCTGCCGGGTGTGTCGACGCCAGTACGTCGTGTCCAGCAACTCATCCGACGCCACGGCACGACCGGTGACGTTGCTCACAAGAGTGATCGACGGGGTCGCGATGGAGACACCCTTCAGGGCGGCTTCCACCTCACCCAGGGCCGGCTCGACCAGGGCGCTGTGGAAGGCCTGGCTGGTATTCAACCGGCGGACCCGAACCTCTTCGGATTCAAATCGCTCCACGATGGCTTCAACGGCGGCCACCGGGCCGCTGACAACCTGATGCGCACCGTTGTGGGCCGCGATGCTGAGACCGACGCTGTCCGACGCGACGTTGACCTCGCGCATCGCTGCGGTCACCTCTGGCTCTGAAGCGAAGATCGCGGCCATGGCGCCTGGCTTCGATCGGAGGGACAGCGAGGCGCCGCGCTTGGTCACGAAGCGCATGCCGTCCTCCAGTCCGAACACGCCGGCCGCTTGCGCCGCCGCGATTTCTCCCAGGCTGTGGCCCATGGCCACGCTCGGCCGGATGCCTACGCTGGCCCACAGCGCCGTCAACGCACACTCCAACGCGTACACCGCAGGCTGCGCCCAGGCCGTGTTGTGAAGGTCGCCCTTGGCGCCGGGGCGCCCAAACATCACGTCAAGCAGCGACGTGCCCCGCTCGTTCCTGAAGACCGCGTCGCAGCGGTCCAGCACGTCCCGTACCACGGGTTCGCTCCGGTACAGGTCCTCGCCCATCCCGACCCACTGGCTGCCCTGGCCGGTGTAGACGAACGCCACGCTCTGTGGCGGCGCCTCGCTGGGCTCCTCGGTGGCTGCGGCCAGCGCGCGAAGCCCGTCCCGCAACGACTCAGCGTCGCGAAAGGTCAGGCCCGCACGGACTGGGAAGTGGCTGCGCCCGACGCTTGCCGTCCAGGCCATGTCGGCGAGCAAGTGGTCCGCCGCCCCGTCCGAAGTCGCAAGGGCCTCGGCCTTCTGATCGAGCCAGGTAAGGTAGCGCCCCGCCAGATCCCGCAGGGCCTGGACTGTCTTTCCGGACAGCGACAACAACCGCGACGTACGTATATCTAGCGGGCGTCGAGCCCGTCCGTCCACTGCCGGCTCCCGAGGCGCAACGGCAACCGTGCGCGGCAAACCCGGCGGGCCCCAGTGTTCGTCGAGTCCGTTGGACGCGACGTCCGGCTGCACGTACCCCTCCACCACGACGTGTGCGTTGGTGCCCGACCAGCCGAAGCCGCTGACGCCGGCCAGCGGAGGGCCATTTGCATGCGACGGCCAGGTCGTTGCCTCCGACGTGACGCGCAGCGGGATCCGCTCCCAGTCGAACTCCGGCGTGGGATCGCGGAAATGCAGGTGCTTGGGGATCACCCCGTGGTTCATTGCCAGTAGCACCTTGATCAGGCCGGCGGTACCCGCAGCCGGCTCGAGATGGCCAAGGTTTGTCTTGACCGATCCGATGAGCAGCGGACGATCCGCCTCGCGCTCTGCACCATAGGCCGCCGCCGCTGCCCGTAATTCGATTGGATCGCCGACCTCGGTTCCTGTGCCGTGCGCCTCCAGGTAGTCCACGTGGCACGGCCGAACGCCCGCCCGCCGCAGCGCTTCTCGAATTACCTGCTCCTGGGCAGTCTCGTTTGGCACCGTCAGCCCCGCGCTGGCCCCGTCCTGGTTCACCGCCGATCCACGGATGACGCCCCAGATTCGATCGCGGTCGGCCTCCGCCTCGCGCAGCCGCTTCAGCACCAGGATTCCGCAACCTTCGCCCCGCACATACCCGTTGGCGGCGGCGTCGAAAGTCTTGCACCGTCCGTCGGGCGCCAACATCCGGGCATTGGCGCGAAGCTCGATCAGCCGCCCGGACAGCATCACGTGCACCCCGCCCGCCAGCGCCAGGTCCGCCTCGCCCCGCTGCAGCCCGGCCACCGCCTGGTGAATCGCAACCAGCGATGACGAGCACGCGGTATCCAGCGCCATAGCCGGTCCCTGCAGACCCAGCGCGAAGGCGACGCGACCAATGGCGGTGTTGAATGACGTGCCGCTTACTGCATACAGGCTGGCGGCGGGCCCGGCCGTCTCGCCGATGTTCTGGGTCAGTTCGCGGTATTCCTGGTTGCTGACCCCGGCGTAGACCCCGGTGCGGCTGCCGTGCAACCCATCCGGATCAATCCCCGCATCCTCCAGGGCTCGCCAGCTCGTTTCCAGCATCAGCCGCTGTTGCGGGTCCAGCAGTTGCGCCTCGACGGGCGATATGCGGAAAAACGGGGCATCAAACAGGTCGATGTCGTCGAGGTAGGCGCCAAAACGACAGCCTTCGCTCTGAACGTCAGCGGTCGGGAAGAGCTCGCCGATACGCCCAACGCCGGAACCCGGAACGCCCTCGATCACCCCGCTCTCGCCAGCTTCCAGCAACCGCCAGAAGTCCACCACGCTCGGTGCCCGCGGAAACCGGCAAGCCATCCCCACAACCGCAATCGGCTCTCCACCCTGGCCTGCACTCGCCCTGGATTCGACAGGCCGAGCGCCCGGGACGGCATGAAACTGTGATTCGTCTGCTGGCCCTCTCATAACCCTCTCGAGCTTCTGAATGCCCCCCGGCCCGGTGCCCTCACGTGCCGGCGCACCGTGCTTAGCCCCACGGAATCTACCTGCCCGCCGGCACTCCGACACTCGGTTCCAGCGACGATCGTGAGGACACGATTATCTGCCTGGCAAGCGGAGTATCTGGGTGAAGGCATCGCCAAACCCCTGGGCGTCGTTTCGTTCGAAGACATCACCTGATCCGAAGAATACGCAACCCACTCTCTCGCGAGTAGCGTCGCTTGCCCGTGCCGGCCCAGAAGCCGTCGCAGTCCATCCCACCGGCGGCAAATCTCGGCGAAGCAAATTGCGGCAACCTGGCCGTGAATTCAGCCACGGCGTCAACGTCGATTTACCGAGCGCAGCCGGCTGCTTAATCCCACATGGTGACAGCGTCCATCGTCTGGCACCTCGGCGCGACCAGGGCTACGCCCGCGGCTGAATCCTCAGCGTATTCCTGATGGTCGGTCGCACGTCATCACGACCCAGGCCGATCCGCTGATACCGCCCCTTCATCCAATCTCCGGTCTGATTCGCATAGTGCGGGCTCCCCGGCTGCCCTGACGGACCCGCCGCATCCAGCGACCACATCTGGGCCGGTGCCTCGGAGAGGTCCACCAACAGCCGATAATTCGCACCGCTTCGCGAGACGAAGTCCGGCGCGGAACCGGTATTCGACACCACCAGGCCGTTCCCGCTCACCGCGTCGCCGCCGCGGTCCAGCAACGGTCCCAGGTCGCCCCGACCGGACAGCAGGTGTTGCAACGGCAACCTGTGCAGCCGCCCCCAACGCCATGTCGACATGTCATCACCCAGCCGCTCCGCGAGATCGTCCAGGGCACGGCCCATCGCCGCCCGCACCGCCGCGTCCCGCGCTTCTGGCGATGCGAACCACCCCACGTCGTCATCTCCCAGCAGGCGGAGCGACAAACTGCCGATCCCTCCAGCTACGAATGCAGCCGGATCGCCGACCGCCAGGGCCGAGGCATCCGCTGAAAATCGCTCCGCCGCCACCGCCTCGTCCCACTGGAACTGGAACGCTTCAAAGATCGCCGCCGCCGCGCTCTCGGTCTCCACGCGCCGGTCCCACGCCCGCAGCGCCGCCGCTGCCGACCGCAACCGCGCATCGCCCCCGTCCAGGATCCGCACCAGCGCCGGCGTCGCATCCACCGCCCGCAGCGCCAGCACGTCGTACTGCATCGCGGCCATGTCCTCGCGGCTATGAACCTCGCGCGACTCGATCATCTGCCGGATGCGCCGTGCCCGGTAACCCGTCGGCGACATGTTGGCCAGCGGGAACGGAAAGTCGGCTTCCGCTGGCAGGTTGTTCGCCGTCGCCACCCATCCACGCTCCGGCTCACGCACCGCTGGCATGCCCTCAAACGGAATCATCCCCTGCCACCCATCGGCCGGGTCCCACCCGCGCCGGTAGCCCCGCTCCTCGCGAGTCCGAATCGGCACCTGGCCTGTCGCCCGGTACCCAAAGCCCCCGTCCACATCCCCGAACACCATGCTCAGCGTCGGCGACGCCCATCCCCGCAGGGCATGCTCGAACTCGTCGCACGACTCCGCTGCGTTCATATCCAGGATCGACGTCGGCCACCCGCACGGCAGCGCTCCGACCCACCGCAGCGAAACCGGCCCCGTCCCTCGCGCGAAATCCGGCAGGATCTCGTCGACAACCGGCCCATTCCGCGACGACCGCACCACCGCCTCGCGAACCCCCTCGCCACGCACTCCGATGGCTTCCACCCGCTCCCGAGCCGGTTCCCACTGACCGTCATAGAGAAACGCCCCAGGATGCGCCGGGTCCGTCCGCTCTTGGTAGAGGTCCCGCTGCGAGCTGATGTTGTTCGTGATCCCCCAGGCCACTCGCAGGTTTCGACCGATCAGGATCCCCGGCGCCCCCGCATACCCGGCCCCCGCCACGTTGAACCGCCCGCCCACCAGGTGCGCCTGGTACCAGCAGTTCGGCGCGCCAAACGCGATATGCGGGTCACTCGCCACCATTGCCCCGCCCGACGTGCTCCGGCTCGGCCCTATCACCCAGTTGTTGCTACCCGTACCGTCGTCAATCCCACCCATCGGAGGCTCGCCCACACCGCGCCCGGCGCTCGCGTAATCCCCCGGATGCAGGATCGTCTCGTCAATCGCCTCCGCCGTCAGGAAGGCCCGGTACAGCGCCCCTTCTCCCAGCGCGCGCTTCGCCAGCTCCGGCACCGCGATCACTGGAAACCGCCCGGTCAGATACCAGCGAAACTCCCCCAGCAGCGCAATCGAATCCAGCGGCCGCCACGGCTCCGGCCGGTAGTCCAGCAGGTCGAACTCGATCGGCGGCGCGTCCCGGCTCGCTTCGATAAACGCGTTCACCCCCGCCGCGAACGCCTCGTACCTCGCCGCCGTCTCGCGTGGCAGCCGCGCCGTCTCCTCCTCCGCGATTCGATGCAGCCCAACCGTCCGCGCCAGCAGGTCGTACTCGTATGCTTCCGGCCCCAGAACTTCCGACAACCGGCCCAACGCCTGCCGCCGCAGGTAATCCATCTGGAACAGCCGGTCCTGCGCCATCGCGTAGCCGTACCCCACAAACAGGTCCGGCTCCGTTTCCGCGAAGATGTGCGGCACACCGCAGGCGTCCCGCTGAATCTCCACCGCCGCCCCAACCGGCCCTGCGGTCTCCCCTTCGATCACCGCCAACCGGCGCTTCGTCTCCCGATCCCACCAATCTTCGAACTTATCCCTTGTCAACCCCGCCGCTGAGCGAACGTCCGCAATAGATGCCCCGCGCCCTAGCCGTCGCAGCATCTCCAGCGAGTCGATGGCTATGGCTCTACTCCCATGCGTAGCCGTACAGGCGCGACCGCTCCAGGTAGAACCGCACCGCGCACTCCTCCATCGGAGACCGCGTCCCACCGGTCCAGCGCGCTGTCGCCGAGGTGCTATCCCCGTGCCAGGGGATGTAATCGTCCTTGCTGAACCCTTCCACCACGTTCCCGTCCGGATTCAGCAACTCCGCCTGCAACGTCCCCTCCGTCACCGTCGAAGTCGCCGCATTCAGGAGCAACTGCTTCCCGCCCACCGGCAACGGATGCGTCGTCAGCGTCCCCACCACGTCCCCGCCCGGACCCGAAACCGCCGCCCAGTACCGGTTGACCGCCCAACTGGCCCGGCAGATCGCCGAAAAGAACGGCCAGATCGAGGGACTCTTCGACGCCGGATCCCCGTGCAACCCCTCCGTCGCCGAGAAGTACATGTAGTGCCGGCCGTCGTGTTCGATCAGGTTGTGCGAAGGCCACAGCATCCCGCCGCCGTAGTCCCCCAGCGCACCCGTCGACACCGCCGGCAGCCGTACCCGCCGGTCCCAGATACGCCCGTCCGCGCTCCCGCCCAGGTGCAACTCCATCGTCTGCGTCCGGTTCAGGTAAATCCCGATCACCCCCAGGTACCCGCTCCGCACCGGCGTCACGCACAACTCCATGATCTGGATGTCCTGTGGGTCGTAAATGTCCGGCTGGATAATCGTCTCGAACGGACTCCAGTTCGACCCGTCCGGGCTTGTCCGCCGCGCCATCACCCGCCGACCCTCCGCGAAGATGTCGTACGGCACCAGCCCGCCCGGATGCGCCGGCTCGCCCAGCTTGTGCGTCGCCATATACGTGCCGTCCGGCTCGCGAAAGATATACGTCGTATCCGCCGTATGCTTCGGATTCTCGTACGGAATCACCAGCCGCACCCCCGGCACCGCCACTTCCAGCACCGGGCCTTCGCTCACCGTCCAGTTGATCCCGTCCGGCGAGAAATACCGGTAAATGCCCCGCTTGTGCGTCTCGCCCGGCGGAGGCGGCGGCAACCCGCGAACGAACCCCGGACTCCCTGCCGCCGTATTGCCGGGATCGCGCATCACGAACATCTCGTAACGCCGCTCCGGCTCCGCCTCCGGGTCGATCATCACCGAGCTGTAATTGCTCGGCCCGCCCGAATCGAAGTCCAGCAGGATATTCGTCCGCGGATACCCCGGCTGCGGACACAGGTCAAGTTCCGGACGTGTCCATTCCACCCCGTCTTCGGAGGCCAGGTGCGTCACCCGCCGGAAATTCTCGAAGTACTCCGTTGTCAATGGCGTCGAGACGTGCCACGCCTTCCACAACCCGTCGATCGGGTCATGCGCGAAGGTTCCGTGCGCAAACACCGAGCCGCTGTCCCACGGCCTCGCCGGCGTCACCAGCGGATTGTTGGAGTCAAGCTCGCCCGGCTCCAACCGCCAGGCCATCATCTCCTGCTCGGCGACATCCTCGCCCAGGATCATCGAGAGACAATCGGTCCGCCGCTCTACCCCTGTCGGAAACGAGAAAGCCATCTCATCCTCACGCGGCTCGCCGCAGCGTCGCACCGACTGGCCGCGAATCTAGCAGACGGGTCTCAGGGCCCCATTCCAGATCGAGAATGTCGCAAGTCGCAAAAGCTTCGCTGGCCGGGCCCTCTGGGCGCAGCGGTGGCGACAGTTGCTGCTTGCCGCTCGAGGATGCACCTGAGGTTTGACTCCTTTCGACCGCCTTCGGTCAGAAGGGATTCGGTATCGAGATTCTTGACGCCGAGAGTTTCGGTGCCGCATCATCTCTTCGGAGTCTGGAGTGGCGATATGCGGCCACGAGGCGTGGCCGGGTGTCGTGTATTCGCAGTGGGAGGGGCCAATGGACCGCAAGAGGCACATGAGCAGACGGTCAATACTGAAACTGGTTGGCTCCGGCGCCTTAGGTGCGAGCGCCGCCGTGGCCCTGGCCGCCTGCGGTGAGACTCAGGTCGTTGAAGTCATAAAGGAAGTTGAGGTCGAAAAGGTCGTCACGCAGGAGGTTGTCAAGGAAGTTGAGAAGATCGTCACAAAGGAAGTCGTGAAGGAAGTCGAGAAAGTCGTAGAGGTTCAGGCCGGGCCGCAGGCCGTGACCGCCATCATCCGCGTAGCCCATGACCACACCTCCGGTCCGCGGGGTACGGCGATGAAGTGGGCGCTCGAGCAGTTCGCCAAGGCATACCCGCACATTCCCATCAAGTTCGAGCCTCAGGGTGGGGATTATCAGGAAGCTTTCGGAATCCAGATGACGGCCGGAACGCAAGCCGAAATTGCGCTGCTCGACGCAGGCTTCGTTAATCAGTGGATTCAGCCCGGTGGATTCACGCAGATCAACGAAGAAATGCGCAAGCACTCGGACTGGGATCCCACGCGCTGGTGGTTCTCGGCCGATGAATACACGGTCAACTTCTTCAACACCATCCCGGCCCCAACCAACAAGCCCATTGAAGGTCCGCAGTTCGGCATGACCTATCAGGGGGCCTGCACCGGCCTGATCTTCAACTACAACATGGCTGAAGCGAAAGGCATCCCCGAGCCCTCTGAGGGCAGCTTCGGTCTGACCACCGACTTCGTCGAAACCGCGATGAAAGCGACCGACGCCGAAGCCGGCGAGTGGGGCAAGTGGATGCACGTGCATCCCGCCCTCACCTGGGGTGGCTGGGTCTTCGGCCTGAGCGACACCGGGACCAGGCATTTCCGAAGCGCCGACGGGTTGCACCTCGAGTGCTTCGACGAAGGCGGCGACAAGGGCTATCAGCTGGCCATTGATTCCATTCACAAGGACAAATACGCATTCCCGCCTTCGGATGCCGGCGAGTTCTCTGGTGAGTTCGGCGACCCATTCTCGGCCGGGAAAGTCCTCTACGGGTGGCACAACGGCGGCGTCGGCGGAAATGTGGCCCGCATCAAAGACCGGTTCCACTGGGGGCTCATCGTGCCCCCTGAAGGACCGCGAGGGCAGATTCCGGGCTCGTATATCGGTCAACCGCACGCGGTGACGAATGCGGCGGGCAATGCCGGCAGCACCGAGCAAGCTATCGAGTGGTTGCTCTTCATGGCGGGACCCGTCGTCCAGGAGCGCATCGCCATCGATAAGGGCAGCACTCCTGTGCTCAAGGAGATCTATGACGGCGACGTGATCAACGCGCCGCCGCCGGACAACTACGGCACGTTGCATATCAAGCTCATGCGTGAGCGTGACGATCAGCGCAACTGGCAGGGCGCGCACCCGCACTGGTGGGAGTGGGCGGCCTGGTGGGGCTCGGCCGATCCTGGGTTCGCCGGCGAGGAGACCGCCGAACAGAGCATCGAGCGGATGGTCACGACGTCCGACAAGGTCCTGCAGGCGACCAAGGAGGACTACGACGCATACGAGGCCTACATAAAGACGCTGCCCAGCTAGATGCGAAGAGGCGCGTTGTGCGTGCCACGCCTCGACCGGCCGACGCCTTCGGGCTTCGGCCGGTCGGCGTTTCGGAAGCAGCGCTTGCGCTGCCTGGTGCCGCGTCGTGCTACGTTTTCCCTGCGGCGACGCCCGGTACGCCGGCGGGTCTGGACGGGTTCCACGACATGAGGAGATGTCCGTCGTGAACCAGGTCATCACTCAACAGATCGAGACCGAGCACCACTTCCTCACGGCCGAACAGCTTCATCAATTCAGAAGTGACGGCTATCTCCTGGTCAAAGGCGTCCTTGACCCGGCCGTATCGATCGATCCCCTGATTGCCGAGTACGAAGGTGTGCTCGACCGCTTGGCGCACGACCTGCACCAGGCGGGCGAGATCGCCTCGACGTACGACGAACTGAACTTCAGCGACCGCATGGTTCGCATCTACCAGGAGACCGGGCGAGACTTCGCAAGCAATTTCGACTGCTGCCTGCCCAGCAGGGGAACGACGCACGATACGCCCATGTGGCTCGGACCGGCAGTCTTCGACGTTCTCCGGCACGACCGCGTTCTCGATCTGGTCGAGTCCATAATCGGCCCCGAGATCACATCCAATCCGGTTCAACATGTGCGCATTAAGCCCCCGGAACATGCGCTTCCAGAGGGCGCGGATCACGTCCTTGTGCGAGCGACCAATTGGCACCAGGACAATGCCGCGGTTGATCCCGTTGCCGACGAAACCGACATGCTCACCGTATGGATCTCGCTGTCAGAGGCAACGGTCGAGAACGGCTGTCTGCGCGTAATCCCGGGGAGCCATCGCGATGCATTGCGAATCCACTGCGCACCCCCGCACGTTGCTATCCCCGATGTGCTCCTGGAAGTGGACCGGATAACCCCCGTGCCAACGCAGCCCGGCGACGTGATCCTCATGACCAGGTACACCTGCCACGACTCGCTCCCCAACGTCAGCGACCACTGTCGCTGGAGTCTGGACCTTCGATACAACCCCACGGGTCAGCCGAGCGGTCGTCCGGCGTTCCCCGATTTCGTGGCACGGAGCCGCCGCGATCCCACCAGCGAGCTCCGCGATCCGGAGGCCTGGGCCCAGCTCTGGTACGACGCACGGGCGCGTCTGGCCGCCCATCCGGACGACTTCATCATCCGCTGGCGCGGTGACGAGCCCGTGTGCGCGTAGACCGCTTCGTCAGGAAACTCTCGGGTGAGCGCAGTTGCGTCGCCTGCGACTTCATTCGTCGCGGCCCGGCACGGTGGGCGTCGGCGACCTTTGGACCAGCCGCTTGCTGACCGGCTCCACTATCGATCGTTCGAGTTGAACGGCGCGGCTAGCGCCGACCAGATTCGGAGTCGTGACCCGGCCGGGTCGCGGGAAACGCGAACGGTGTTGGCGTTGCATCTGCCTTCCCAGCGCCACCGCAGCCGCCCGGCCCGATGGAAGCCAGGGAGACCCCAAGGAGAAGGAGGAATCGACGACGCTTCCAGCGATTCCAGGCAGGGACCCGTCGCGAGTCGCGTTGCCTGCTGTCCATGAGATCAGGTTCTCTCGGGAATGCGAGGCGGCCTATCGGCTCGACCGTCGATCGTTCAGAGATGAACGGTGTGGCTAGCGTCCTCCGGAACAGTTCGCTACGCAGGCGTCGTGGCCCTCCTTGGTGCCGGGAAATGCAAAGGGCGTTGGGGTTGCCAATGCGCCGCCGCCGCCGCCGCACGCGACTGACCCCACCGAGCCCAGGGACACCCCCAGCAACACCAGAAACCGCCGCCTTCGCAAGACGTTCGACGCAACGACCGATCGTGAGTCACGTTGCCTGCTGTCCATGAGATTCGTCTCTGAACTATCCGGCTGTCGCAGTAATTGTAGCGAGGGCGCTCGTCGACCACGCGCCTGACTCGGATCGTTGGTAGGAACGGCGGTGCCGATCAGGCCGAGCAGACTGGTCATGGGTGGGGACACAGCGCCAATTGAAATGGTGGGCAGCGAGCACGTCTCTCCCAGGGTCCCAGGTCAAGTCGAGGAGTATGTAGCCCGACGAAATCACGGCCTACAGGTTAGAATGACTGCGATTAGAGTCGGGAGACCAGGAGATGGCTAAAGAGAGAGTCCTGATCACCGGTGCGAGTGGCTTGGTTGGTGGGATCACGATCGAAGCCCTTAGTGACCGATACGTCTTCAGCGCAATTAACCGACGCCCTGTTTCGGAAATCCCGTGTATCCAGGCCGACATCTCGGACTTGAACTCAATCCGACCTGCATTTGCAAATGTGGAAAAGGTGCTTCACCTTGCGGCCTATACGGACGATATCAACTGTCCATGCGGAACCCGCGCTTGTGATGACTGCTGGGGCCAAACGATGTCAATCACGGTAAACGGCACCGTCAACGTCTTTCGAGCGGCACAGGAAGCCGGTGTGTCGCGAGTCGTGTTCATGAGCACCGGGGGCACGATGAACGGATACGAACGGGACGAGAATTCACCCTATGCGCTGATATCGGAAGGACGATTTGAGGACGTTCCCAAGGTGTGGCCCATGGTGACATCAGACTGGGCTGCTCGTCCGACGAGCCCGTATCACGTCGGAAAACTGTTTGGCGAAGCCTGCGCGCGCTACTTCGCTGACAACTACGATATGTCCGTCATTGTTATCCGTCTCGGAAACGTCTCGGCTTCCGATCGCCCCGTAACGCGTCGGCAGTTCTCGGGGTACTTGAGCCACATTGACACAACGCAGATGATCGACAAGTGCCTCGGTGCCCCCGACGACATGCGGTACCGCGTCTTCGATGCGATTTCTGAAAATCGCTGGCGATGGCGGGACACAGCACCGGCAAAGCAAGAACTCGGATGGATTCCGACCAGTTCATCCGATGTCTTCAACTACTCGGAGTATGACGAGTAGAGAGCTAAGTACTACGTCTCCGACCCCGCGCATCTGACCGATTCGGATCGTGGACGGTGAGCTGCGTCCTCCGTCTGTGGATTCCTCCCGTGGCCCTTCGATGAAGCTCGGCCGTCAGGCGCGCCGGGCCTGCCACCTCTTCCAGTCCGCGGCTGACATTCCCTCACGCTGGCGGAGAATCGCGCGCGGCAACTCACTGCGTACAACTTCGGTGGAAATGATCTTGAGACTGCGGTCTGGCAGTGGAAGCTCGACAGGGAGGTTTCGCCGGCGTTCGGATTCCCGGATGGCAATGGCGATCTCCAGTGCTTCCCTGGCGTCTTCGCCGCTGCAATGGGGTGCATCGCCGGTCTCAATGCAGTCGAGAAGGTCGTAGATCGCGTTCACACCGCCGCTCCGACGCTGGCGAGGAGGTGGGAAAAACCGGCGACCAAACGCTCCCAGCCCCTTCTGGCTCGCGTAATTCTCGGCCCCTGGTTCCTGGGTCCACAGTTCGATCTCGCGGCCGTCGTGCAGGATCCGGATGGCTCCGTTTGTACCCACAATGTCATGGGAGTTTTCGGCAGGCCCGTTCGCGAATGCCCGCACGTGTCCTCGGACGTTGCCCGGAAATGAAATGACGGCGCTGCCGGAGAAGTCATTGTCCGGATGCTCAGGGTCAAGAACGGCCTCTCCCACAAGCGATGTTGCCCGACCGGGCATGTACATGGTGAGGGTGGTAATCAGATGGCTGCCGTTGTGCGAAAGACCGGACTGGGACCTCGACTGGACGAAGAGCAGGTCACCAATGACCCCGTCGTTGAGCAACTCGAGAGCCTGCCGATAGTCGTCGCGCCAGCGACGGGTGCAGTTGACTGCGAGCACAATGCCGGCCCTTGCGCAAGCATCGATTGCCTCGTCGGCTTCGGCTAGCGACAAGGTGATTGGTTTATCAGCCCAGATGGCTCTAACGCCGTAGCCACCCTTGGCAATCGCGGTAAGGATTTCTCCTCGCGGTTTGGCCGAGGTGCAAACGCTAACGATGTCCGGCCGTGTTTCCTCAAGCATCTGCCGATAGTCGGCATAGAGCGCGTCGAAACCCCAGCGTTGCCGCGCGGACTCACGTTGTTCTTCCCACGTGTCGGCCATGCCAACGATCTCGACTTCCGGGACCGCCCGGTAGCACGCGATGTGCGAATAGGGCAGTTGATTTCCGTCGTATTTCTCGATTTCATCATCAATGGTGCTTGCTATACGGCCAAGGCCAATGACAGCAACTTTCAGCTTAGCCATTTGTCATTCCCACGTTTTATCCGCTGCCTGCTGCTTCACGAGCAGTCTCGATGGCTCGGGGCAGCGGATGATTCAAGACCTCACGAGAAACAATTCCGAGACTGCGATCCTCGATCGGAAGGTCGACTCGGCCTCCCCCTTGTCGGTGCGACTCTCGGACGGCAATCGCTATTTCAAGAGCCTCGCGCGCATCCTCCCCCGGACACCGCGAGTCTTCGCCTGTCTCGATGCAGTGCAACAGGTCATACAGGGCATGCACTCCGGTGGCTCGCGGCTTTTGGGCAGGTCGGAACATGTGCCGCACCGGTGCGGCGCGCCGCTGACCCGGGATGGCTTTGTCGAGCACCCATAGGTCACCTACCAGGCCGTCTTCGGTGAACCGGAACATGCCCTCGGTGCCGGTGATGTCGTAGGTCATCTCCAGTCCACCGGTGCGCATGCCCCGGAATTCTCCGCGTACGCCGTTTTGGCACACGAAGTAGCCGTTGCCGGCAAAGTCGTCGTCGCCGCGAACCGCTTCGTCTGACACCGCTTCGCCGGCCACCCAGGCAACCGGGGCGTCGGTAAACATCGTCAGGCGGGTAATCAGGTGGCTGCCGTTCTGCGAAAGGTCGCAGGCGAGGTTCCCCGATACGTGCACTACGTCGCCGATATAGCCCGCATCGATCATTTCGCGAGCCTGCATGAAGCTATCCCGCCAGCGATGCGTGCAGTTCACGGCCAAAGTGATGTTGTTTCCTCGGACGGCTTCAATGATCTCGTCGGCATCCGCGAGCGAGTATGTGAGCGGTTTCTCCGCCCAGATCGCCTTTACCCCATAGTCACCGTTGGCAATCTCGAGGATGATGTCCTTGCGCGGCTTCATTGATGTGCACACGCTGACGATCTGCGGACGAGTTCTCTCCAGCATCTCGCGATAGTCACTGAATAGCGCGTCGATCCCCCATTTGATCCGGGCGGCCTCTCGCTGCTCGGGCCACGTGTCACACAGACCAACGATCTCGATTTCAGGTACTTCAGCCATGCACCCGATGTGTGCGTGCGGCAATGGCCAGCCGTCGTACTTGTGCCGTTCTTCGTCCCACGTGCTGGCGACACGCCCAAGACCAATCACGGCGGCCCGCGTCACTGGAAGCGGCCGTTCACGCATGTGTGCCGGCACCGCAACAATCCCGAATAGGCAACGAATGGGCCATTGTTGGTGTCAATCAGGCTCTCGGCAACCGGACCTAGCAGCCGGGATGTCCCGGTATGCACGAATCGTGGACGCTGTCCTTGTCGGAAGTGCCGGGAAACGAGTAGGGCGTTGGAAGCTGCTGCGTGTCGATCGCCGCACCACCACCATCCCCGCTGCCATCGCCACCGCATGCCGCCAGCCCCGCGGAAGTCAGGGACAAGCCAAGCAAAACCAGGAACTGCCGACGCCGCCAGGCTTTCGAATCATGAACCGATGGTGGCTCAGTACTCCTGCTGGCCATGAGCTTTGCCCCTGAATTATCTGCCCTTCGTAGCAATTGTAGCCGGAAGAAGGGAGCCGTCCCTGGATTGAGTGTCGAGGCGGCTTGCTTGAGTGCGCCGAGTCTGCGGCGACTTGACTCGGCCCCGCACGCGGAGCGCGGGCCACATCGCCGCCATCCGGCAACGCCTGGATCATTCGGGCCTGAACTGCCCCGTGCTATATTTCCGCAGGGCCACGCTGGGCTTTTTGGGGAGTTCGGCCGGGTCCCGCTTAACGAGGAGAAGTCGGCCATGAACCAGGTCATGACCCCGAGTACCGAGACACGGAACCACTTCCTCACTGCCGAGCAGCTACAGCAGTTTGAGCATGACGGATACCTCCGGGTCGAAGGTGTCATCGACCCGGAAACATTCATTGACCCGCTCTTTGCCGACTACGCACGGGTGCTCGATCGACTGGCGAACGAGCTGTACGAGCGCGGCGAGATTGACTCCACCTACGACGATTTGCCATTCGGCGACCGCATGATTCGTGTCTACCAGGATTCCGGGCGCGACCACGCGAGGTACTTCGACTGCAGCCTGCCCAACCGGGATGTCAAGCCGGATACCCACATGTGGCTGGGCCCATCGGTCTTTCACCTCCTCACGCATGCGGGGGTCCTGGACGTTGTCGAGTCGGTCATCGGCCCCGAGATAACGTCCAACCCGGTGCAGCACGTGCGCATCAAGCCACCCGAGAAAGCGCTCCCGGACGGCGCGACCGACGTCCTGGTGAGGGCGAACCCCTGGCATCAGGACAACGGTGTGGTCGACCCGATTGCCGACGAGACGCACATGCTCACCGTGTGGATCTCGCTCTCGGCGGCAACGCCCGAAAATGGGTGTCTGCGTGTCATCCCGGAGAGTCATCGGGGAGCCTTGCGAACCCACTGCCTGAACCCGGTCGCAATCCCCGACGCGCTTCTGGAGCTTGATCGGGTCAGGCCGGTGCCAACCGAGCCTGGCGACGTGATCATCTTCAACAAGTACACCTGTCACGGCTCTGGCCCCAATGTCAGCGACCACTTCCGCGTCAGCCTTGACCTGCGCTACAACCCCACCGGTCAGCCAACCGGCCGACCCGCGTTCCCGGATTTCGTCGCGCGGAGCCGCCGCGATCCTTCTAGCGAGCTTCGGGATCCGCAGGCGTGGGCCCAGCTCTGGTACGACGCCCGCACGCGGCTTGCCGCCAAAGGTGAGAACTTCGTCTTTCGCTGGCTGGGGGACGAACCCGTCTGCGCATAGACAACGCGGTCAACATGCGGCCCAATACGACGGCGCTGCGGTTCAGGCTAGCCCGATAGCCCGCAACAGCGTCTCTTGGACCAGGAATTCGTGCTCCAGCGTGCGATCCGGCGGCTGTTCCCCTCGGATCGTCGCCAGCAG
Organism: Chloroflexota bacterium; assembly: GCA_022821645.1. GTDB lineage: Bacteria > Chloroflexota > UBA11872 > UBA11872 > UBA11872 > UBA11872. The sequence continues at coordinate 55,152 of JAJEDE010000002.1, read as the reverse complement.
CGCCGCCAGGCCGGGGAAGTAGCGCTGGGCTGGCGGTACCGGCACCGTCTGCCAGCCCTTGGCGTATCCGTCCCGAGCTTCGTCCAGGCATAGCCGTATCTCGGGTCGGACACTGCTGCCGCGCCGCGTCTCGAACGGCTCCAGGATCACGCTCCCGCGCGTTCCGTAGACCTCGAACCGCCGCGACTCCCACGAGTCAAGTTCCATGTTGGTGGACTCAAGGGTCACCATGGCCTCCGGATACTCGAAGATGGCGGCCGTGTTGTTGAAATACCACGGCGGATCGGTCGTCCACTCGCCCTCCGCGAAGGACGAGAAGCTCTCGGCATCGTGCCGCTGAAACCGGGTCACTCGATCCGGCCGGCCCAGGATTGACACGAAAATGTCGACCAGGTGGCCGCCCATGATGAAGACGATGCCGCCGGCGCGAACGCCGGGCGACTCCCACAACTTCCACCGGTCCGCGCTTCCCGGCGCGGCGGACAGGCGACCGCGAATGGAGAAAATCTCGCCCAGCCGGCCAGACGTTGCCCAGTCCAGGACAAACTGAAAGCCTGGGTCGTAGCGATACATATAGCTCAACTGAACATTCAGCTTGCGTGCACGCGCAATGTCCAGCACGTCCCGCCACTCGGCCAGGTCGTTACCCGCCGGCTTGTCCAGCCAGACGTGTTTGTCATGCTCCAGCGCCTCGCGAGCGAAACGCAGGTTGTCGAAGATCTCACCTTCGACGGCAATTCCAACAATGCTCTCGTCTTCAAGCATCTCTTCCTTGGCTGCGAACCAGTGAACGCCTTCGTACTCCTTCTGACCGCCTAAACGCTCGATTTTTTCTTTGTCAGGCTCATAGACGCCGACGAATTCGACTTCCTCGGTCTCACCCAGCACGCGCGCCTTATCGTGCGCGTGATCGTGAGCGATTCCATACTGCGCCATTCGCATGCCCGGATCATGCTGGATGTTGCGGGTCGCTGTCGAACCACATGAGTCTTCGCGTCGCGAACACGCCCTGCGGCGACCACGGGTCCGCGGTTGGGAGGGCTCTGGAAGAGCCCGAGACTGAATCAGCAGCAAGCGCCCATATGCCCCAAAGCGTCTCCTTCGTCACGAGTCCGCACCGGGATCAATGAACGTGCCCAGGCGCCGATGGATTCCCTGCGTCACCGCCTGCGGCGTTACGAGATTTGGTTTGGCTATTGCTCGAATCGGGCGGCGGCGTGCGGTTGCCACTCGTCACGCAGGAGTCCGTACCGCACCTCGTCCAGCACTCGTCCCCCGTGCACCCAGTGCTGTCGCAGCAGCGCCTCGCGCTGCATACCAAGTTTCTTCAGCAGCCGGATTGACCGGACATTAGCGGCAGTTGCCGTGGCCGTGATCTTGATGATTGGCAGCCGTCGGAACGCTTCGTCAATCACGGCCGACACCGCCTCGGTCATGAGTCCGCCGCCCCACAGCCATCGAGCCAGTTCGTAGCCAACCTCCGCCCGCCGTTTCCCACGGGCAATCCGCAAACTCACCCCGCCAACCACGCGGCCGTCCTGCTCCATGGCCCACACGCACCGCTCGTGCCAATCAGACAAGACCTGCGTGGCGACAAAGACGTCTGCGTCCTCTCGTCGGAACGGCAGTGCGACCTGCATGTTTCGCAGGACCTCCGCATCACGCCGATAGGCAAACACATCGTCCGCGTCCGCCGTACTGAACGGCCGCAGCAGACAGCGCGCCGTCTGGATGCACTCCGGCAGCGGCGGCCAGTCCTCGATCACTCCGAGCCGCGTCGCTCCACTGAAGGCCTCGGAATCAGCGCCGGCGCTAGGCTGGCCTCCAGCGCGTCGTCCAGGGAGTTACGCGCCAGGGCGTCCTTCACCACCCCCAGCGCGTCACGGAACGCCTCCAGCGTGATACCCAGGTCGCGGTCGTTGTGCGCCGAGCTATGGCGCGGATGCGTATTGAACAGAACGCCCCGCTTGGCGGTTTCCTGTGCCACCAGCACGTTCAGCTTTTTCGTCGCCTCCGCGTCGGACGACTCGGTAAACGTGAAACCTGGCGTTGCCGGCAGACCCGAAATCTCGACCGGCAGGTCCATCTCGTCCAGTACCTCGCGCATGCCCGACTGCAGGCGCTCGCCGTACGCCGCCAGAGCAGCCGGCACGTCACGCCGCTCGATCTCCGTGAGCGTCGTAATTGCGGCCACAATCCCCACCAGGTCGCTCCAGTAGGTGCTGCTGACGAACATGTTCGAGGCCGGCTCCATCACCCAGCGCTGGCCCACCACCGCGCCCATGGCGTACCCGTTCGAGATCGCCTTCGCAAAGCACGCAAGGTCCGGAACCACGCCCACGAACTCCTGGATTCCCGTCGCGCCATACCGGAAATTGGTTGTGACCTCGTCAAAGATCAGCACCACATTCTCGCGCGTCGCCAGCTCGCGCACCCCGGCCAGGTAGCCCTCCGGCGGCGGTTCCCCCAGCAGAATCGGCTCCATCATGATCGCGGCGACTTGGCCCCGGTGCTGTTCGAGGAGTTGCTCAAGCGCCCCGAGGTCCCCCCACGCAAACGGAATGGAGGTGCCCCGCAGCGCTTTCGGCACTCCGGTCGGCTGGATATTCGGCACCGCGAACGGATCGAACGCGCCCTCCTGCAAATGACCCGCCGCCAGGTACCAGTCGTGCCACCCGTGATAGCCACTGAAGAGCACCACATCCCGGCCCGTGGCGCCGCGCGCGATGCGCACGGCGATCCCGCACGACTCGCCGCCGCCCTTCGAGAACCGCACCATCTCCGCGCACGGAATCCGCTCGATTAGCAACTCCGCCAGTTCGATCTCGCGCTCGCTGTTCAGCGAGTACGTCGTGCCCTTGCCGATCTGCTCGACTACGGCCGCGTCCACCACGTCATCGGCATATCCCAGGATCGCCGAGGTCACCGACATCCCGTAGTCCAGGTATTCCACGCCCCGGTCGTCCCAGATCCGCGATCCCTTGCCGCGCTCGGCATAAACCGGCGCCACGCCATTGGCAAAGGCATACGGCCGTCGGCTGATCAGCTGCGAGCCGCCGGGAATAATCTGGTTCGCGCGCTCCCACAGGGCGTAGGAACTCGCCACGTCATGCGTTTGGGGGTCCTTCACCTCAGGCCGCCTTTACCCATCGGAACGACGCGCCGGGTCGCCGTCGCTCTGAGCCTGCCCCTCACCGTAGCCGCGTCGCGCAGCCATGCCAACAGCGCGCGTTGGTACCTCGCCTCTATCCCTGATCGTTTCGCATTCGACGCTCCAGTCGCTCCAGCGCGTCCTGTGTGGCGCGAATCTCTCGCAGCAACTCTTCTCTCGACGGCGGCGACTCCAACTCCCGCAGTCGCTCAAGCTTGGCTTCGTCTAAATTGTTGATAATAATTGCAATAAACAGATTGAATACGACAAAAGTTCCAATCACAACAAAGCTCACGAAATAGATCCAGGAAAGCTCGTTCAATGCCATCGCGCGATACATAACCTCAGTCCATCCTTCGAGCGTCACGATATTGAACAACGTGAGCAATGAAATGCCAAGATCGCGCCAATTCTCCGGGTCATGCTCGCCGAATAGATGGTAGCCGATAATGGCGTAAATATAAACGACGATGCCCATCAGGAGCATGACGTGTCCGACACTCGGAATCGATCGAACGAGCGCCGTTACTATCAGTCGCAGATCCCTGATGGCCGAAATCAATCGCAGCACCCGCAGCAAGCGCACCAGCCGCGCGATCATCGCGAACTGCCCCGTTGCCGGTACCAGGGCAAAGACGATTATCAGAAAGTCGAATACGTTCCAACCATCGCGAAAATAACCGAGAATACGAGGAGCCGATACCGTCATCTTCAGAATCGCTTCGACGATGAATATAATAAGCGTGATCTGGTGTCCAATATCAATCCACTGTCCGAAATTACGATCTATCTCAGGTGATGTTTCAAGTCCCAGCAATAGCGCGTTGATGATGATGATCGCGATGATCGCAGCATCAAACGCTGTCGCCTCGGTAGTGCGACGTATCAAATTCAAGGCGGTGTGCATGAGAGCGGTCTGCTTCAAGAGCGATCTGAAGGTGGCGGTGACATCGCTCCGTGCGGTCCCGGTGGATGCCGGACCGGAGAGCGCGACCGCAGGATCTATGGGCTACATCGGAGTGGGTACGCGGAGTCCGGGCGCATCCTAGCAGACCGAAAAATCGGCACGGGTCGTCTGTCCCAGTCTGATACTGAAACGGAAAGGCGAGGTTTCGGAGTTGAATTGAACTTTCGACACCTTGATCCACTGGATCACGTCCCGCCGTCGGCAGCCTTGATCTCCATCAGCGCTGGTGACTCACCGGTGGAAGCGCCGGCGTTGGGTGCTGCGGAGGATCTTTGGCGTCATAGCCGGACACGTGTGGTCGTCGGACCGGCGAACGCCGCATGGCGGCTTGGATTCGGTAGAGAAAGCCATAATCGCAATCCCGCCTGGCCGTTGTCGGATCCGCCACGATATTGGCGTGAAATGCAATGACCGCACTGGAATCGATTCATCCTCTTGCTTACATCCTTGGTGGTGCCGCGTTGCTGCGAACCACGTTCAAAGTCACTGGGCTTCAATCTGCGGCGCTCGCAGCCGGGCAAGAACTTTCACGCGGACAGCCAAATGCCGCGCATTCGAGCCTTCGAAACCTGGTATGCCGCTACGCATCGTCGCTTAGTCCAACCTTGGTGGCCGCCGCGGCTATTGAGTTCGTTGCCGAATACTCTACCGATAGTGGTATTGCGCCCTGTTTGGCCTTTGCGTTCTTCGGCGTACCGGGCGCGGAGAACCGCTCTTTCGCGGCATCTCCCCGAGGAGAGACCGTTGCATTACCCAAGGTTGGGTGCGCGAAAGACCCTCGCCCCAACCCTCTCCCTGTGCAGACCGGAGACATCGTGAACACCCGTTCGGAGACATGGTGGACACATTGGGGAGCCATGAGGTTATGGGCCGGTGCCGTTCGAGGATCGATCGATGACGGAGCACCGGGCGGAGTTCGTGGCGCTGGCGCAACAGCCCGGCGCAAACCGGCGGGCGTTGTGCCGCCACGTTGGGATCGCCCCGATGACCGGCGACAAGTGGCTGTGGCGCTACGCGGCTGAAGGGCCGGCGCGCTTGCAGGACCGCTCGCGGCGGCCGCACCGCAGTCCGGCGCGGACCGCCCCGGCCATCGAGCGAGCCGTGCTGGCGCTGCGCGCGCGGCACCCCACCTGGGGCGGCCGCAAGCTGCGCGTGCAGATGGCCCGCCATGGCGTCCAGCCGCTGCCGGCGGGCTCGCCATCCAGGCGGTCCTGCCCAAGCCGCAGTTGCCGGCCGCACTGGAACTCGGCCGCGCGGCCGGAGCGGTCGGGGTGAATGTCGCCCACAGCGGCACCGTCATCGGCATGCTCTTCGATGCCGACGCCGAGCGAATCACATGGGCCGCACATTCGGCACGACAGCGGCTGCCGGAAATCGTGGCGATTCACGACTGCCGAATAATTGGCGGTGGCGCCGTTGTGTATCGAGGCAGGCGACGGACGGTGGTTCCCACCGCCTGACCGCAGCCCGGCATTGCGGATTCGATTCAGCCACCGGGGATTGGCGGGTGTGCCGCCGCTCGCTTCGCGCGAACATGACCTCGGGGAAGCGTTCAGACACCCGGAACCGTCGAGCCGCGGCTTCGGCCTCGAACCTTGTATTAGGGTTTGGCTCGCGGCACGATCTGGCTGGCAGTGCGCGTCTCCGGATCACCGCGGCGCACAGGCCAGGACCCAGACGGCAATAAAAGTCGAGGCAGGAATGTGACAGGCCACGCGAGCGAGCCAATCGATCTCGGCACTCGAAAGCATCTCTTTATCGACTTCTCGCTTATCGATCAAGCGGACGATGTGTCGCTGCGAGTGAATCCGCCGATTGTCGGTGGGGTGGCCATTCACCGGGATCGGGCCTGGGAGCACCACATCCACTTCATGAATTCCGTGATTGACGACAACGGTTTGGCCCGAATGTGGTACGCGTCCAGCAACATGGGTGCCGGCAATCTCCACTCGTATCGCTGGGGATATGCGGAGTCGCTGGATGGCGTCCATTGGCGAAAGCCGGACCTCGGACTCGTTGAACTCAACGGCGTCCGCTCAAACAACCTCCTTCCCGGGGTGCCGGGGAGCGTCTTGATGGACCCCACGGCGCCTCCGGAGGAGCGCTACAAGGGGTATTGGCTTAACTGGGATCCGGACCTCGGTCCACTCGGGTTCGGCTATTCCGTGTCGCCCGATGGCCTTCGGTTCGCCTGGAAGGGCGGAAACGGCGTCGCGCTGCACGGCGACTCGCAGAACCAGGTCTTCTGGGATGAGCGGATCGGACGTTACGTGGCGTATTTCCGCAGTTGGGTCCCTGCCGGGCGCGACGGGCAATCGCTGAGCGCCAACGGGCCCTGGCGGCGTGCGATCGCGCGCTGGGAAACCGACGACCTCACGTCGCGGGATGGGTGGCAGCTCACCGATTCGCCGGTTGATATTCGTGGCCCGCGACTCACCAGCGAGCTTCCCACGGTGCTCGCGCTCGACGAGCAGGACCCACCTGACATGGACATCTACACGCCCTCGGTCGTCAAGTACCCGGGGGCCGATGACGTCTACATCTCGACCTTCTCGGTCTACCGGCACTTCACCGAGGCCGAAATCCTCGACGCGGAGACGCGCCGGAACGACGGCCTGATGGAGATTCAACTTGCCGTCAGCCGCGACGGGATCACCTGGGACCGCCCGGACCGTCGACCCTATGTCCGTATTGATCCCGACGGACCGCGATCCAGGATGCTCTATTCGGCGCTCGGCATGCTCATTCGGGACCGCTCGATCTACCAGTACGCGACCGCGTACGACCAGTCGCATGGGCTCAAACGCAGGAACAACCCGGCCGGCCAGGTCATTTGGACCCAGCAGCGCCTGGACGGATTCGTCAGCGCCGAGGCGGCCTACGGCGGCGGACAGTTGATCACGAAGCCGCTGGTTTTCTCGGGCACTCGCCTGGAGCTCAATGTCGATGCATCCGCCAGCGGCGACGTGCGGATTGAGCTGCAGGACTCCGAGGGGCGAGGCATCGAGGGATACACGCTGGACAGGTGCGACCGCGTGCTGGGCAATCACATACGGCACGTTGTGACCTGGGCTGGCAACGAACGGCTGCCCGCAACCGGCGGCCGGCCCGTGCGCCTGCGGATTGCCATGCGCGGTGCGCGGTTATGCGCCCTGCAATTCGCGGCTGCGTAGCCGAGGTCCGCCCGATTCGCACCGGCTCCGCGCGGCCACCCGTCGGCGTTTCATCGGTTCTCGAGGCCGCGCGCCTTTAGGCTCACCGGCAACCCCGCAAACATCACGATCGCCTCATCCGCCGCCGCCGCGAAGAGTTGGTTGACCCGCCCCAGCGCATCCGCATAGTCGCGTCCAAGTTTGCTTGCCGGTATGACGCCAAGCCCGACCTCGTTACTGACGACAATCCAGGAGGCTTTGCTTCGCTCGTACAAGTCGATCAGCTGACTGGCCTGCGACCGGATGTGTGCCGGCGTCTCGCCATCGTCCGGGTCCTGAAGCAGCAGGTTGCTGACCCACAGCGTCAGACAGTCGATCAGCACGGTGTCGAAGTCCGGCAGACGCGGAGCAAGAGCGGTGACGAGGTCGACCGGTTCTTCCAACGTTGCCCAGCCCCTGGGCCGCTCCGCCCGGTGCGCCGCGATTCGACTGGACATCTCCTCGTCGCCGGCCTCGGCCGTGGCCACGAACAGCACCCGGTCGCCCTCGCGCGCCAGCTCCTGCGCGTAGCGACTCTTTCCGGCCCGAACCCCACCCAGCACCAGCGTCAGGCGCCGGCTCACGAGGCATCGGCCGAATCGGCGTCCGCGAGGTGGCTCGTGTCGTTCCAGGACTCCAGCACGCGGCTGCCGCCGTGATCGGCCACAATCGCCACCGCGGTGTTGTCCACGCGGAACTTCCAGAAGTCGGAGTCCGCCAGGTCCAGCAGGCAGACCGCAAGCGCGCGTAACGATCCGCCGTGCGCCACGACCAGGATGTTCTCTCCAGCCGCGAGACTCTCACTCGCGCGCATAGTGAAGCGGCGAACCCGGCGAATAGCATCGACTGCGCTCTCGCCGCCGGGCGCGGTCCATCCCAGGTTGCCGCCGGCCTCGATCCGCTCGGCGAGCGCGCCCGGGTATCGCGTCTCGACCTCCTCCAGCGTCAACCCTTCCCACTCGCCGTACGAGAATTCGCGAAGGTCCGATTCGTCCCTGATCGCAAGATCGCGGCCGGCCGCGATGATCCGAGCGGTCTCCGCCGCGCGCGGAAGGTCGCTGCAATACACCGCCGCAAACTCCACACTCCGCAGCCGCTCGCCCAGCAGGGATGCCTGGCGCCGGCCCTCCGCGCTCAGCGGCACGCCCGTATGCCCCTGCATCCGGCCCGTTCGATTCCACTCGGTCTCGCCGTGCCGCACGAGATACCAGGTGCTCATGTCGGTCCCTTACCAGAACGGTGCGCCGGCAAACGCCGGCGTCAGCTGAATCAGGGCTAATCTGGCCACCAGGACTGTCACCTCGCAGCCTCGTTGGTCGCGCCGAACGTGTCGCCCGTCATACCGCCGAGCAGTCGCCTGAACCAGAGTCCCAGCCCTAACGCCACCCCCGTCGCAATCACCTGCGCGCCCCGCTCCGCGGCGGACCCCGCAAGCTCGATCCCAGCCACACCGCGCCTTCCTGCGGCCGCAATACGCCCGCGATGGCGCGGAGAAGCGTTGACTTCCCCGCGCCATTCGGGCCAATCAGACCGACCAGCTAACTCTGGTCCGCGTGCAGCCGCACGCGCTCGAGCAGCGCCTTCGCCTCGACCCGGAAGCCGAGAACGTCCGCCCGGATAGACGCTGACCGCTCAGTCTGCATTATCGCCTACCCTGCCAGGCCAAAGGCCGGGCGTCCGGAATCGCCCAACGCCTCTGGCCAGAGAACACGAGCCAGGTCCTCGGCGCCACGCATGTTCCAGGAGAACAGCGTGGTGAAGTGCGTGCCTTCAACCAGGGAAATGGCCTCGTGCTTCACGGCCGGTAGTTCAGCCAGCCCCTCATGGTCCAACAGGCGCTGCCTTAATTCCTCCGCGCCAAACTCCAGCGGCTACGCAATCACCATCACCTCGGGATTCATCGCAATCACGCCTTCCAGGCTCCTCGTCTGCTTACCCTCAATACCCGCCCCCGCCGCCACATTCAGGCCGCCCGCCGCCGAAATCACGCCCCCTGCCGTCCAGTCCTTGCCCGCCGTCCAAATCCTGTCCCCGTACGGCGTCAGGGCCAGCACCCGGGGCTGCGCCTCCACCCCGCCCGTCTTCCTCCCGTCCGCCATCCCGGCGTCCCCGGCCGGGACCCAGCAGCAACCAAGCAATTCCACGGCAACGCGCCACCCCTGCCAACCCACCCAGACCAGGAACTCCCAACCTCCCCCTCCGCCTCTCACTACTCTCAGCTCACTCCTTCCCCACCCCGCCACCCCTCGCACCCGAAACCCATTGAAGATGAAGCAATGACATAGTAGGGCTCGTGGAGATTCCCGAACATCGCCCCTTCAAGCACCGGGAAGGCATCCCCTCCCGACTGCATGAATCGTCGAGGGCGGCGACGAAAGAGCGGATCATGTCGGTCACGTCTGCGGATGCGCGCCATCGTTTGCGCGCCGTCCAACGCGTCCCCACCACCGCTACCGGCATCCGACCGTTCCGCAGACGTCCTGCCAGCCTGGCCAGCCCGCGCCGCGGTTCGCGAGTGAAGACCGGCTCCGCATGACCGCGCGCACTATTGAGAACCCCGTGCTCAATTCCCCCTTCCAGGAACCGCGCCGCCACTTCCGCTTCGACGACCAGGGCATCACCAGCGAAATTGTCCAGGGTCGGCGACCAAGTTCCTACTTCGTGCCCGTCCCCCAAAGCCCGGCGGCGCGGCGGGCAGCTTGCGCTTGCGGCCAAGTGGGCCCAGGAGCTGTGATCACCCTGGGCCCTCGGTGCCTCGAGACCACCGACGACTGCCAACGTATCGCTGCCGATGGTTTCTTACGCGAGCCACCTCAGCCTGACGTCTTGTCGGATTCGCACCCGACCGCCGAATGACTCTCGACCCCACGGTGCTCCCCGGCCTCCTGCTGCTCGCAGCTCAATTGTTTGCTCTCTCCGCCGTCGGTTTTGTCGTGGCCCGGGTCGCGCTGCGGCAGACGGACGATCGGCTGGCGCTGGCGCAGGGGCTGGTGATTGGGCTGGCGCTGTGGGGGCTGATCGTCAACTTTGTCCTGCATGTGCTGCCCGGGATGTCGGGCGCGCTGGCGGGCTGGATCGTCGTTCTGGCCATCGGCGCCGGGATAGCCTGGCAGCGGCGACGTGACCTTCGGCTGCCGGCTCGCACGCTGATGGGTTTCGGCCTCGCCATGGCCGTGATCTTCTGCATGGCGCTGGCCAGCCGGCAACTGCTGATCATTCCGGACGAAATTGCCCACGGCACGCTGGCCGCCACCATCCGTGCCGGCGGATGGCCTCTCAGGTGGTCGTGGAATCCAGACCTTGACCTGGCGTATCACTACGGCATGGACCTATTGATCGGGTTGCTACGACCGCCACTTGGTCCAGACTTGGGATTCACCACCGAGTTGCTCGGCGCCTACTCCTGGACTGCGTTCGTCATACTCGTAATGGCGCTGCTCATGAGAGTCGGTTCCTGGGCCGGGATCCTGACCCTAACGCCGCTGCTGCTTGCACCCGGGGCCTGGACACTCGTGTTTGGCGAGTAGCCTTCGCTCTTGCGCGTGCCCATTCCGGCAGGCATACCAGCGGCCGGATTGCGCGCCGCGTTGACCGATGCCTTCTGGCCAAGTGTCGAACTTCCCTGGCCCTCCGAGCAGCACGGCGTTCCCCCAAACATCTGGAAGCCTCTGTTTCCATTTGGGTACGCGCTGGCCATCGTGGTCCTGGAACGGGTTGCCGCTTCGAAAAGCAGACCGTGGCCGCGCGCGGTCGTTCTTGCAGTGCTCATTGGATTTCTGGGACTTGTGGACGAAACAGTTGCACCAGTTGCCCTGGCCCTCTGGGCGGCGATTGAGGTCGGGCGACTCGTGCGAGATCGAGGCGTCGGCTCTAACGTACCCCCCGCGACACTTCGCGCTGCCGCTGGGCCGGCACTTGCAGCGGGGCTCCTAGCTGGAAGCGGTGGCGTCCTAACGGGTGTCCTGACCGGGTCTGGGGGCGGTGGCGACCTGACCCTCGGCTGGCTGCTCGATCCACGTGACCGCGGCGCACTCGTCTCGATTGCCACGCAGCCAGGTGGACTTGGCCTCCTGAACATTGGCACGGCGGTGGTGGCCAGCGTTGCCTGCGTGCTTGCTTATCGCAATCGGCTTGTGCTCGTGCTGGCAGGCGCAAGCCTGGTGTTCTTGATTGGCGCACTGACGCTTCGATACGAGGCGGCGCCGCATGACGTAGCTCGATTCGACGGGCATGCCAGGAACTTTGCGCTGCTGGCGTTCGTGCTGGCGCTGGCTCTTCGTCTCGCGGCGTTACCTCGCCTGCGGAGCCTTGGCGTTGCAGCTGTGGTGATTGGACTGGTGACCTGGCCAACGGTAGCCGCGCCGGCGCGGAGTCTTGGCCTGGCAGTCGGTCACGGTGTGCAAATTGCAAACGCAGGCTCGGTGCAGTCCGAGTTTCGCGATTGGTACTGGTACATGGGGCGCTACTCCCCCCAAGACCAGCTAGCCGACGAAGTCATCGCCTGGATTCGCGAACACACTTCTGCCGAAGCGCGCATCCTCTCACCAACACCACTTGCACTGACGATGGCGACCGGCCGGCCCAACGCCGCAGGATTCACCCGATTCCCACACGGACGGGCAACCTACGGCCCGGAGTACCTGGACTCGATCCGCTACCTCGAACCTGCGGCCATCGCAAGACTGCAAATCGAGCACGTTCACGCGCCCGACTCGTGGGTCGCTACGCTTCCAGAACGAGCACGACGCTGGCTGGCCGATCCCGGTCTGTTTGAACCGCTGATCCGCGTCGGCACGGACTCGATTTACCGGGTGCGCGCCGCGTTCCAGGGGCTTGAAGCACGGCCAGACCAAGAGTCGTACGAGACGCTGCGGATGGCAATACCGGAAGGGTCAACGGTCTACCTGTCCCCAGCGACTGACCCTTTGAACATCGCACGCGCCGCGGCAGCGATGCCAGAAGCCGAGTTCGTAGATCAAGGCAGCCGGTCCAGCTTGCGCGTTCGGGACCTGCCGCTGAGTTCGGACATTCGACCGGAACCGCTCGGCCGCACCGTGCCTGACTTTGCCGTAGTTTCGGCTCGCCTGGCGCCTGCCATGCTGCCGCCCGAATGGCGGCATCCGATTTTCCGGAACAGCGAGATCGCCGTCTACTCGTTGAACGGCACGGCTGGGTCGGTCATGGAACCACCGCCTCGCCCGTTCCGGGTGGAAGTTTCCGACTGGCGAACGACCAATGGCCGGCTGGCATTCACCGCAACTCTCGCCAATCTGAATGCTGAGGGATGGACAGGTCAGGACTGGGTGGTGACGCGGGCGGATTCGTCGCCCTGGGCATTTCCTGACAGCTGGCCGATCGACCGAAGCCCCCAGTGGTTCGCCGGGCAGATTGCACCACAATCAGGGACGCTGGTGCATCGCTACGAGTACGACCCAAAGGCGGGTCAGTTGGCGCTACGAGATCATGAGTCGAGCCTGGTCGCCCTTCCGTCGGCTGGCGACGGGCTCGGCCCGGGCGTCTGGCTGCTGAGCGTCCGCCTGCGGGACGACTATCGCCTCGTGGCCCTGGTTCCAGTTGCCAAGATCTCAATTTCGGAAGGTGGCGACGCATCGTACGAGGTCTACCAGGGAGAGCTTGGCGTCCGTCCAACCTCAGGTCCCATAGCTTCGCCTCGGGGCAGGTTTTGAGCCAGCACCGCAACCCCGCGTGCCAGCCGCCGATCCCCGGGCGGATCTCACAACGAGAGCGCCGGCCGGTCGCCATCCGCTCGAAGCTGACGATCCCGACGGCCGGCTGGCCCAGCGCACACCTTCAAGTTGAGCTGCGCTTGATGACAGTCGATCCCGGTGTCGTCCCCGGGCTGCTGATTCTTGTCGCCGAACTCTTGGCCCTTTCGATGGTTGGCTATGTCGTCGCGCGCGTTGCGCTGCGGCAAGACGACGACCGGCTGGCTCTGGCCTAGGGGCTGGTGATTGGGCTGGCGCTGTGGGGGCTGATTGTCAACTTCGTTCTACACGTGCTGCCCGGACTTGCCGGAGCTTTGGCGGGATGGATGGTGGTGCTTGCCCTCGGCGCTGGTCTGGCCTGGCGCCAGCGCCAAGACCTTTCCAACCTCGTCGACCAGATGTCCGAAGCCGAGTTCCAACGCCTCACCGCCATGCACCACTGCCCGACCCGCCAACACCTCGACGACACCCTCGCCAAAATCCTCAACCTCCCCACCCTAACCACCCTCCGCCACCTCCTAGCCACCGAACCCACCATCTCCAACCAACAGCTCTAGGAAACCTCTGAAAAAAGGCGAGGCGGCCGGGTCGGCGCCTATGCGCACACGGGACGGGCACTGGGTGAGGGTCAGGATGCCGCCGCTACGCACATGTGCCAATGTGGAGTATGACGGGCAGCCGCGCCAGAAGCGGCGGGAGCGCTTTCTCCAGCGCCTGGACACGCTGCGGCCGGGCCAGCGACGGCGGTTGGCGCCCGGCAGCGCCGCTGACCAGGGGCCACCGCTTCCCACCCATCACACCCACGCCGCCGCATCCCTACCTACCTTGCCAGCACTCGCCATCCCCGGGCCGCCCCGCCCTCCAATTGGAACTTCGTCAAATCCTCACCGCACATGTACTTCTTGAACACTCTGAACCGCACAGCGTCTCCTGCTATGGCCCGCCTCAACTCCACAGCCGGTCAACGGCCACGACAACACCCGTGGCAAGGCTCACCACCAGCATCAGCCGTACCGTCAACCGGGTTTCCAGGCTTCGGAGATCGCTCGTCAGACGCAACTCCAGGTCCTTCAGGTCCGCCTTCGTCGCCAGGTGCTCATAGGCGCCTTCCAACCGCGCCAGCCGCTCAGGGTCGGACGTCATCGGTTACCCCGAAAGCCGCTGCTTTTTTGGCTGTAGACTGGGTATCGCAACTGGGCGCCCCTCTCGATTGACGGCGAATTCGCCGACTGAACCTCAATCGTCCCCGCTGCGCGCACCGGGGCCGCCCCTTTGATGCTGCCTCCATTGTAGCCGTCAGCCGGCCCCACACCGCCCGATCCGTCTGGCCCGTCACGAGCCACCAACCACCACCCCCTACCCTCGCCCCGGCCCACCAACGACGACCGCTCGCCCAGCCCCACGCGGCCAGCACTCCCCGAGCCGCCATCCACCGGCCACCAACCCCCGTCCCGCCCCCACACCACCCACTTCGATTACATTCCGTACTCACTTAACCAACGAACCACGCGAAGGCTCCACCTCCATCCCTCGGCTATCTCACGACGCCGAGGCCGGCGCCCCGAACCGACATAGAGGTCGGGCTCAATGGGGCGAAGGACGACCTCGACGTAGAGGTCGACACTTGGCCGGTGCCCCACGCCCACCCGGCCGTGTGGCGCGCCGACCTCCGCGAACTGAACCGCGTGCTGCCGGCCACCCTGCCGGCGGATCCCCCCGGCGCTCCCCCAGCGCCCCCCAGCGCCTGGCTGCCGAGCACCCCAGCACCACCCCCACCCCCGCACTACCTCCTGTCCCACTCCGCCCCCACACAGTCACTTCGATTACTTGTCGTACTCACTTAACCAACGAATCAAGGCGAGACTCCCCACCCCAATCCCTCGGCTACCAAACGACGCTCCAACCGACCTGGCGGTCGAGCCCGATGAGGCGAAGGACGTCTTGCACGTGGAGGTCCAAACCAGGCAGATCCCCCACGCCCGCTGCGGCCGGCGACGCTGGCAGGCCCAGGTCCAGGCCCTCCCCCCGCACATCGTGCTGGCAGCCACGGGCGAGGACGAGCCCGCAGTGGTGGCCCTGCGCGCACTGCCATCAATGCACGCCCTGCGGGCGCCGCTGGCCCTGCCCTACGGCCCCGACGATCAGGTCCGCAAGGTCCAGGCCGGCGGCTGGGTGTCCTTCCAGGGCCGCCACCTGCGGGTGCCCAAGGCGTTGCGCGGCCAGGCCGTGGCCTTTCGCCCCACCGCCACCGATGGCTCCTGGGCGATCCGCTTTCTGACCGACGACCTGAGGACCCTCGACCCCCGGGAGCCCGCTCAAGAGTGTTCACCATGTCTCCGAACACCTGTTCACCATGTGTCCGGTCTGGACACTTCCACCCACTTGACCACATCCGTACTCAGAATGTAAACTATCCGAGTAAGCCTCGCAACCCCATCCCCCATGCCCCTCCGCCGCCTAATCCGACGACTTGCCGCTTCCGCGCTCCCCCGGCGTCCCCGCCTCTCCTCTCACCCGCTCCCCCGTCTCGTCCCACTCTTTTACCCTCTCCCTCTTTTCCCCTCTCCCCACTTACCTTCTTCATCTCACTCCTCTGCCCTCTCGCCTCTCCCCTTCTTCCTCTCACTTCTCTACCCTCGCACCTCTCCCCTTCCTACCCCTCTCCCCTTCCTCCACCCGTCACTCCGGCGTCTTCAGCCGGCGCCCAGCACCCCGATCAACCACTGCGCACCCTGTCGCCCCTGGCTCCCAGCACCCCAGGCGCTTGATGCCTCCGAATCCGCGCCCGTCCTTCACCCCGGCCGTCCCCGCCCCGCCCGGACCACGGTGGCCAACCAGCCAAAAAACCCGCCCAAGCGGACTCTCTCCAGCCCGACCCCCTCTCGGGGTGGGGCGGGCGAGAGACAGCTCCCCCCTTCACCCCCCGCCAAAATCCGCCCCTGCGCGCCCGCCCGCTCCCCTTCCGCCGTTACCCGCCTACCCCCGCGCCAGCGGAAACTCCACCTTCGCCTGCCCCGCCGCGTGCGACCGCCGCATCGCCTCAATCACCTCCACCGCCATCAACCCTGTCCGCACGTTCGCAAACGTCTCCGGCCCGCCCTCATGCCGTTGGATCAGGTTGTCGATGCTGCTCAACATGGCCGAGCGATACACCTTCTGCGTCGGCAACTGTCGTTCCAGCCACTCCTTCTGCCCGCTCGGCGTCGTCGCCTCGAACTCCACCGTCGAGTGCACCCCGCCAATCCGCACCCGCCCCTGCTCGCAGAACACCTGCCACTCCGTGAACTTCGGCATGGACTTCGTCTGGTTGATAAACGCCAGCACCCCGTTGTCGTACTGCACCAGCGCGCTCGGCGCCGGTTCGGCCCACTCGCCAGGCGGCTCATGCACCCCCACCACCCACGCCGGCGATCCGCCCGCGTACATGTTCACTGCGTCTACGGTGTGCGACCCGTTCCGGTACTCCAACGCCCGCTTGCCGCCCCACGTCCCCACAACTCGCACCACGCGCCCGATCCGCCCCGACTGGATGAAGTCATACGCCTGCCGGAAAAACGGGTCCCAGCGCCGCGTGTGATCCACGCTGAACGCAGTCCCCGCGTCCTCCACCGCCCCAACCAGCGCGTCCGCGTCCTCCAGCGTCGTCGTCATCGGCTTCTCGCAAAACACCATCGGCACGCCCGCCTCGATCGCGGTGATTCCCAGCGCCGCGTGTGTGTGATCCGAGGTCGCAATGCTCAGGATGTCGATATTCTCCGCCGCCAGCATCGCGTCCAGGTCGTCATACAGCGCCGGCCCGTCGCCCCACGTCTCCCGGAACTTGTCCAGCAACGACCCATCCAGGTCGCACCCCGCAACCAGGTCAATCCGCTCATGCGCGCTATGGGCCGAGGCATGCGTATGCGGCGCCGCCCGCCGGTTCCCGCTGAACGACTCCTTCTCAGCCCCCGCGCCAATCCCCCGCAGACCCACCACCGCCGCTCGATACCGATCCTTCTGCGCCATGTCCCACCGTCCTCGCACACAGCACCACCCAACGCGCTAACCTTAGGTCATAGGACGACGCGACGGATGGCCGAACGTATGCCAGCCAACGCCCGCCCGTTCTGTCAGACTTAGCGAAACCCATGCAAATCACCAACGCGTTCAGACAGAGACCCGGACGGGTCCGCTGGCTCGTCGCGGCCGCCGTCGCCGGCATAGCCGCCGTCGGCCTCGCCGCCTGCGGCGAAGACCCTCAACCGGCCCCGCCCCCGCCTGCCGTCGCGTCCACGCCCGCCGCGCAACCAGCCGCTCCCCCGCCAACGGCCGCTCCGGCCACCGCCGTGGCCGCCGCCCCGGCAACCCAGCCCCCCGCTCCAGCCACCCAACCGCCGCCTGCGGCCACCCAGCCTCCCGCCACGCAAGCCCCCGCAACGCAGGCCCCGGCCACCCAGCCGCCCGCCACCCAGGCCCCGGCCACCGCCGCTCCGGCACCCGCCGCAACCGCAGCCCCAACCACGGCCGCCCCCCAGCCAACCGCCGCGCCCGCAACCGCCGCCCCCCAGGCCACCGCCGAACCCACGCCCGTGGTCACCGAGGCCCCGCCCGCCGCCACCGAGGCCCCCGCGCCCCAGGTCGCCGCCGGTCCCGTGGCCCCCCTCTTCACCCTCCCCAGCGCCCGCGGCGGCGAAGTCAGCCTCGCCAGCTTCCAGGGCCAGAAGAACGTCGTCCTCGTCTTCTACCGCGCCTTCTGGTGAGGGACCTGTCGCACGCAACTCGTGGAGTTGCAAAACAACTACCAGCAGATCGCCGCGCAGAACGCTGAAGTCGTCGCCCTCAGCACCGACAACCTCGAAGGCGCCAAGTGGGCCATCGATAGCCTCGGCGTCCCTTTCCAGGTCGTCTACGACCTTTCCACCGACGTCCCCAAGGCCTACGACGTCTGGAACCTCTACGGCGACAACCTCGCCACCGGCTCCGCCTTCATCATCGACACCAACGGCATCGTCCGCTGGTCCCAGATCTACTCCGGCATCCACGACCTGGTAACCGCCAACGCCATCGTCGACGCCCTAAAAGCCCTCTAACCCCCCTACCCCCGAAGAAACGCCCCTTCTTGCTCCCTCTCCCCGTGGGGATGTCCAGACCGGACACATCGTGAACACCCGTTCCGAGACATGGTGAACACCTTGGAGAGCCGTGAGGCTATGGGCCGGAGCTGTCCCCAGCGCCGGGTCAGCGGTCTTCCGGGCCACGCCTCCATCCCCCGCGCCGTACAATCCACTCCCAGGCGCCGGCTCGGCCCGGCGTGCGGGTTGCCACGGAGGCAGTCATGAGCGATCAATTGCGCGCCGGCGTTGTGGGACTTACCGGAATCGGCCAGCGGCCGGCATCCACCGGAGAACAGTCCGGCTGGGGCACCGCCATGCCCCACTCCCACGTGTCCGCCTACCACCACGTGGCCGACACCGAAGTCGTCGCCGTCTGCGACCTCGACGAGAGCGCCATCGCCAACTTCAACGCCGACTGGAACGACACCCTCCCCGAGGTCAACACCTACACCAGCCACGTCGAGATGCTCGAGAAGGAAAACCTCGACATCCTCAGCGTCGTCACCGGCGATAACGTCCACGCCCAGATCTGCATCGATGGCGCCGAAGCCGGCGTCAAGGGCATCCTCTGCGAAAAGCCCATCGCCTCCTCCCTCGCCGATGCTGACCGCATCATCGAAGCCGTCAACAACGCCGGCATCCCGCTCCTCGTCGACCACACCCGACGTTGGATGTTCCCCTGGGTCCAGGCCGGCCAGCTCATCGAAGACGGCGCCATTGGTGACGTCAAGCGCGTCGTCGCCAACCAGGGCGGTCCCCGCGCCATGCTCTTCCGCAACGGCACCCACATGTGCGACACCATCAACTGGTACGCCCAGGGCAACCCCTCCGCCGTCTACGCCGTCAACGAAATCAACTTCGAGGACTACGGCCCCCGCTACGCCAGCGACGGCGGCCACGACCCCGACACCGACCCTGCCGTCAGCATCCTCATCGAATACGACAACGACGTCCGAGCCTTCTGGAACATGTGCAAGCCCATGCCCGGCGTCTTTGATGTCGACGTCTTCGGTTCCGACGGAATCCTGCGCGTCACCCAGGAACGAGCCACCCTCACCACCGTGAACGAATCTCGCACCCTGGTCACCTCCGACATCCCCCACACCCAGTACACCCAGGGCCACATCGCCGGCGCCGTCGTCGAGCTCATCGACCTCATCAACAACGGCGGCACCCCCTCATGTGGACCCAAGGAAGCCCGCCAGGTCATGGAAATCCTGCTCGGCGCCCTCCAATCCTCCGCGGGCGGCAACGTACGCGTTACCATGCCCATCGTCGACATGTAACCTCACATGACATCTAGTTGCCTTCCGCCACCCCGGAAGGCACCCTGCGCGCCCAACGCAGGGACCCCCCCGGAGGGGCGCCACCCCGCCACCGTGGCGTCCCTCCTTTTTATTTTTGCCGCGCTGCTGGCCCTCGTCGCCTGCGGCGAAACCTCCGAACCACACGGAGCGCACGACTCCGCCCCCCAACCCGCCGCTGCCCCGGCCGAGCTAAACGAGACAGCCCGACAGGGCGAAACCGTCTTCAATACCCACTGCGCCCAATGCCACGGCCCCGAAGCCTCCGGCACCAACCTCGGCCCCACCTTTATCGACCGCATCTACCACCCTGGCCACCATGGCGATGCCGCCTTCCATATCGCCGTTCTACGCGGCGTCCGTCAGCACCACTGGACCTTCGGCAACATGCTCCCCGTCCCCGGCGTCTCCGAAACCCAGGTCGACCAGGTCATCTGCTACGTCCGCCACCTCCAACGCACCGCCGGCATCTTCAAACCCACCGAATACCAACCCACCTGCTAACCGCCGCTTCGGTCCATCGCCCCTGGCCCCCACCCGTTCGTGGTGGGCCGGAGTCCGTCGGAGGCCCGTGTCGAACCACCACCCCCACCAACCCACGCCCCGCTATCCTCTAACCACTAACCACAGACCACTAGCCACGTCCTCTCCCCATGCCCCCCAACATCATCGTCTTCATGACCGACAGCATGGACGGCCGCGTCATGCGCCACCTTGGCCACCCCGCCGCCCACACCCCCAACCTGGACCGCCTCGCCGCCCGCGGCACCTCCTTCAGCAACGCCTACTGCAATTCCCCCCAGTGCGCCCCCTCGCGCGCCAGCTACTGGAGCGGCCAATACGTCCACCGCGTCCAGGCCTGGAACAACCCCTCCGGCCTCCCCATGGACGCCCCCACCTTCGGCACCCATCTGCAACACGCCGGCTACGGCCTCCACGTATTCGGCAAAACCGACTACCGCGTCGGCGGCCACTCCCTCAAAGCCCGCCTCACCGCCTGGATGCGCGCCGCCAACATCAAGCGCCCCCATAACCCCCGCCCCCAGGCCATCGTCATGGAGCCTGACACCCCACGCGCCCACGAAGGCGACTGGCGCCAGATCGACAACGCCTGCCAATTCCTCACCAACCACTCCCCCGAAGACCCGCCCTATTTCCTCTACCCCAGCACCAACGTCCCCCATCCCCCCTTCCGCGCCACCCAACACTGGCTCGACACAATCGACCCCGCCCACGTCACCCTCCCGCCCTACGAGTCCAACCTCCACCCCGTCATGGACTACATGAGCGTCACCAAGAACACCCACGGCCACTTCACCAACGAAGAAATCCTCGCCATCCGCCGCCACTACTTCGCCATGGTTGCCGAAACCGACGCCATGCTCGGCCAGGTCCTCGACACCTTGGAGGCCACCGGCCAGCTCGACAACACCTACATCATCTTCGCCAGCGACCACGGCGAAATGAACATGGAACACCGCCAAACCCTCAAAAACGCCCTCTACGAAGCCTCCGCCCGCGTCCCCCTCATCGTCGCCGGCCCCGGCCTCCAGCAGGGCGTCATTTCCGACCAACTCGTCTCCCTCATCGACCTCTTCCCCACCCTCATGGACATCGCCGGCCTGGAACATCCTGAAGGCCTCGACGGCCACTCCCTCCTCCCCCTCTGCCGCGGCGAAGCCACCAACCACCCCGACTACGTCTTCAGCGAATACCACAGCAACTTCTCAAACACCGGAATCGCCATGTGGCGTCAGGGCCCCTGGAAATACATCCGCTACGCCGGCTACGCCCCCCAGCTATTCAACCTGGACGACGACCCCGAGGAGATAAATGACCTCGCCCAAACCCACCCCCAGGTCGTCCAACGCTTGGACGCCCGCCTCGAATCCCTCGTCGACTTCGACGACGCCGACGCCCGCGCCAAACGCAACGACCGCCAAAACCTCCAATCCTGGCGCCAACCCCTCACCCCCACCGAGTTCAACCAGGCCATGACCAACGCCCACCAGGGCCACTGGACCCCCGCCGACACCCAACACCTCCAAACCTGGCTATCCGAGTCCTCGCCTTAGTCCCTCTCGTACGTCTTAATCCCTCTCCTGGGAGACCTGTGCAAAACACCCCTCGCCCTCGAAGCTGCGGCCCCTCGTGCTTCCTCTCCTCGGGCAGAGGGTCAGGGTGAGAGGTCGTCCGAGCAAACAACCTCGTCACCCCATCCACGCCCAGCCAAAGCAACCCACGAACCCCAACCGCCCTGCTCTCCCAGTCCTCCCTAATCCGTAACAATCCGAAACGGAATCGACCGCCGGGGCTCCCGTCGATACACCGCCCCAAACCGGTCATACAGCCAGTAACACAACGCCTTGATCGCGTGATTGTCCGCGTCGATCGGAAGTTCCGAGATCGGCCGGTGCTCCCGCGGCTCGTGATACCGGTAATTCCCAAACTCCCGGATCAGCGCCTGGCACCGTGGGTTGATCGTGATTCGCGGTTCGCCACTGCCCGGATCCCGTAGAAACGTCCGCAGCCGGTCGATCCCGTCCTGGATCCACACCCGGTGCGAGCGCAGCCGCAGGTTCGCGTGCGCCGCCCAGATCTCCATCTGGCTCGGCGCCGCATGATGCTGCCGCCCCGCGATATCGATCACCCCGCTCCGCACAAACGGCCACCACGCCCGCCGCTTACACGCCTCAATCACCTGCGCCGCGATCGCGTACTGCATATACACCTCATCCAGCACAAAAATCTCCTCGCCCCGCTTCGCCAGCGCCAGCACCGCGTACGCCCCCGCGTAGCCCGGATCCACCGCCACCTCGATATTGTCGAAACTCGCGAACGGCTCCCTGATCGACCGCACGTGCGCCGCCGGTTCAAACTCCCGGAACACCAGCGACACCGGCGCGCACGGCACCCCGCCCAGCCGTTCCTGGAACAAGTCCGATGGGTACGCCGACGCCAGCCGCTCGATCTCCGGATCCTCCCGTCCGCCCGGAAACAGCGTGCGGTTCGACCAGGAGGGAATCGAAAACGAGGCCGCCTCGTCCGGGTTCTCGCTCTGCCACGCC
Source organism: Chloroflexota bacterium (assembly GCA_022821645.1). Classification (GTDB taxonomy): domain Bacteria; phylum Chloroflexota; class UBA11872; order UBA11872; family UBA11872; genus UBA11872. The sequence goes on along the minus strand of JAJEDE010000002.1, from coordinate 32,652 downwards.
CGGTACTTCTCCGCGTACCAGCCCCGCGACCCCTCAAACGTCCCGCTCAACCACAACCAGCCCCGGCGTTCCGACAGCCGCCCGCTCAGCCGCAGATACGCCTCATACGACAGCTGCGCCGCCTCACAGCCCAAAATCCCGTCCGGCGCCTGCCCCGCCAGCCGCAGCGCCCGTTGCGCCGTGCGCGTCGCGATCACCGTGCCGTTGCGCAGCGTCATTCGGTTCGACTGGCCGCTCGGCATGCTCAGCGTCTCAATCGCGTCCAGCGACTCCAGCGCTTCCACCAGGTAGCTGAACTCCGGCCGGCACAAGTCATAGTCCGGCCCCACCAGCCAATACAGATCCCCTTCCAGGAACCGCCCCGCCAGCTCCATCGCCGCGCTGCGGCTCTTTCCGGCCCGCTCCCCGCCCGCGATCAGACGAATCCGCGCGTCCGAGTCATGCGCCGCGCGCTGCTCCGGGTATGGCTGGTACCCAATCCGGGCCCACAGCTCGTCACGAACCTCTGGCGGCAGCCGCACGTAAATCCTCCAATAGCCCCGCAAACGCCTGTCCGCTCCCCGCCCGTGGCGGATCCCCGAACGCGTAGCTAAATGCCAACTCCACCGCCCACCGTTCCCCGGACAACGCCTTCGTCAGCACCAGGTCCGACAACTCATCCGCCTTCACCAGCACCGCCGACCGAAACCGCTGCTCCGCGCTCGTCGGCCGCTTCCTGCCCCGTCGCTTACTCACCTCAAAACCCTTTCGTCGTGCGTTCGCGCCAACCCTCCGCCGCCCGGCTTGCGAACTGTATGCAACAAGTGTACACTAGGCGTATCCGTTTCACAAGTTGGAGTTCATGCATGCCCACGTTCCCGTTCCGCTGGATGTCCGCGCTGCCGCGCCGTCTCCTGGAGACAACCAGACCGCGCCAGCTCGTCTGGCGCCTTCGACGCCGGGCTCGTTGCCTGATCGGTGCCGCGGCGCGCCCGCTATCGCTCGCCGCCAGTCGGCGAATGCGCAGGACGCGCCGCCGCCTGCTCGCGCTTCGCCGCATCTGGCTCGCGCCCAACTACCTCGCCGTGGTGATCCTCGCCCGGCGCTCCCCCCGGCCCAGGGTCCGGATCCGCTGGCTCACCTGTCCTTCCCCCTGACCCGCCCACCGCCCCTGGCAAGCCGCTGGCCCTCACCGCCCAGCGGCTCGTCAGGCCCACCTCCCCCTCACACCCACCCGCACCCCTGCCTGACCATCAGCCGCGCCCCCACCCCACCCGTCCTCCCCTTCTCCTTCTCCCAACGCTCACTCTCCTCAGCTCACTCCCCAGCCCCCGAAACGCCACTGAGCCCGTCGGAGGCCCGCCCTGAGCTTGCCAAGAGCCTGTCCCAGGCCTGCCGACCATGCGGCGAGTCCGCGTGCCAGTCCGTCCCTTGTGACGCTCTTCCCACTCCGATCCATTGCGTCTTCCCGGAAGCCCGGCATGACAGAAGGCGACCCCGGCGAGAAATGCTCGGCGGAAGTTCCCGTTGCTATACAAAACTGCAGCGAGATCCTTCCGCAGCCGCGAGCAGTACCGGTCTGTGTAGCGGTCCGAGTCATAGCGCCGGAAGCTGGCGCCCACCTCATACACGGCGCAATAGAATCGTCCGCAGACTGGTTGCGTGAGCGGGGCGGCGGCAATCAGGAATGGCTACGGGAGGAAACAGGAACCCTTGCCAGGGGAGGAACCGATGGCCGCTCAGGGAATGACCACACAGCGCCTCCGCATCATCGTGATTCAGGACGACAGCGAGGACGTCGAGTCGCTGTCGAACGAGATCAAATCGAAATACCCGAACCACTATCAGTTCAGCGAGAACGCGTTTGTCGTCTTGACGTCCGACCTCCCCTCAGAAATCTCACGGTCGCTGATGTCGTATGGGAAAAAAGATCAACGGTCGGCAGGCGTGTTCGACACGAACGCTTTCGGTATTTCCGGATACGTAGACGGAGACTTCTGGGAATGGCTTACGAGCGCCCACGAAACGATCGAATTATCCGTCGCATGAGCGCGAAGGGTGGAAAGCAAGGTCGCAAGCAGAAGATCGCGTCCGAGATTGAGATGGCTCGATGGATGGGTGGCATGGAAACCGAAATGAAGTACCGGGCAACCACGGCAGACGTGGAACGAGCGATCGGCGATCTGAAAGCAAGCATGGAACAGGCCATTGGCGACTTGAGAGACTGGATAGACACCAAGATGTCGTCACATAGTCGATGGGTATTCACAACCGCACTATCGGCAATTGGGATTACCCTGACAGCGATTCTTACAGTAGTTTCGATGCTGTTTGGCTAGGCAAATCGAAGGACCAATCTATCCATCCTGCGCAATAACCTTGTCCACGACCCGAAGAAATCTGCTCCATCCTGACCAAATCCTCCCAACCTCCCCATCCCCTCCTCAATCTCTCGTACCGGCGGTGCCCCTGACCCTCCCGCCTTCCTCTTCTCCCCGTCCCTATTCTTCTCTCAACGCTCACTCTTCTCAGTTCACTCCTTCCCCAGCTCCCGTTCGTGCCGATCCGACCAGGAGTCCCTCTGCGGCCCGCGTCGAACCACAAAGCCCTCACCACCTAAGCCGCCGCGACAGTCGCCATTCCCACCCCTTCGTCATGAGTCCATCCTGCGTCTGCCGAAATGACTCATTCCCTGGTCCTCTCTCACTCCTCTGCCCTCGTCTCTCTCACCTTCCCCAAGAGCGGCGTCTCTGACCCTTCCGTCTTCTCTGTCATCCCGAGGGCCCCCGAGGGAACTCGCCTTAATCCCTCTCCGGCATTCCACCCCAGTTCGTAGTGAGCCCGCTCTGAGCCAGTCGAAGGATGCCCCCAACCCGTTCGTAGTGCGCGGACCACGCGGAATCCCCGCACAGCAACCCAACCGTCCACAATCCCTCTACTGGCGCGCGCCGACTCCCGAGTTGCTGGCCGCTGCAAACCCGGCAAATCCATGACGAACGACGAAACCCAGGCCGACACTGAATCCGGAATCGTCTACGCCGCCACCAACCCCCTGATGCCCGGCCTGGTCAAAATCGGCGGCACCAGTCGCGCCAACGTGCAGGCCCGCCTGGACGAGCTCTATTCCACCGGCGTGCCCGCCCCATTTACCTGTGAGATTGCACGACGCGTGGACCGCTACCTCGAGGTGGAGTCCGCCCTCCACACCGTCTTTGAACCATCGCGGGTCCCATCGGGCCGCGAATTCTTCCAGGTAACCCTCGATCAGGTGGCTGCCGCGCTCAACCTGGCCGACGGAGAAGATGTCACGCCACCGGGCAACGACGACGAAGTCGAGTTCGTGGTCGGGCAGACCGTGGTTGACAAGAATGGTCGGCGCGGCGAGATCGAGAGAATCACCAGGGCCATGTATCACCTTCGAGATCCCGAAAGCGGCGAACTCTTCTCGCGCTTCCAAATCCGCCCCGCCACCGACCCACCTCCCCCAACCCCCTAACCAAACCCACCCAATCCCATCCCCTCCCAGAACAAGGAAATCTAGGCCTAACCCTCCCATTCGCCACCCGCCTTCAAGGAGAGCCTGCTCTGAGCCTGTCGAGGTGAGTATCCGCGCGCTCTCTGCCGAGCCGGAGCCCGTCGGACGTTCGTGCCGAGGTACCAAGCCCCGAGCAACGAAGCCTCCCATCCACTCCCCCGTCCAGTACCCGTTCCTGGTTTGCCTCCTGACGTAGTGAAGGGCAGAGCAACCGTTCGCGGTTAGCCAGGCCGTTTACCGACCGCCCCGCGTTGAACCGCACAGCACTCAGCAGCCAAGTTCTCCCAGGTAGTTCCCGTCCCATCCTGGCCTTCACAGCTGGGTTCCAGCCGCTACCACCGCTTTAGGCAATTCCTTCCGGCGCGATTCGCCTGGCCCATCCCGCCACTCGCATATGAACGAGTCCCAACGAGCCGGCATATGACGTGCACGTGTGATAACATCCCAGCCCCAGCAGAAGGCCTACTGACCAAGCCGACTGCACAAATCGTCATGGCGGAGACGAAAGGGCGGGTCATGCCGGTCATGTTCGTGGACGGGCAAGAAACAAAGTCCGGGTGCTCAGCCTGGGCAATCGGCGGCGGCAACCAACCTACGGCTCATGCCTCTTTATCTAGGAATCTCGAATGAACAAGGCCAACATTGACAGCTTTCTGCACCGTCTGAAGGAATTAGGCGCCCTTCGTGATCCTGACACGATCAATCGTGGCACAACTGACCGAATCAGGCCTGCCTACGCGAACGAATGGCCTAGACAACTCGATTCAGCTGTCCGCGACGAATTCATCAACGCGGGTATCACCAAGCCATATCAGCATCAGGCCGAGGCCATCGTCAAGGCATTGCGCGGCGCCGATGTCGTGATGGAGTCGCCGACTGCCAGCGGCAAGACGCTGGCGTTCACGGCTCCGATGCTTCATTTCCTCAGGCGAACTCCAGGATCCCACGCGTTGATGATCTATCCGATGAAAGCGTTGGCATTTGATCAGAGAGAACAAATTAGACGGATCTGTCAGCCTCTCGGGATTGATTCGTGGCCTTACGATGGCGACACTGGAGATGAAGCTAGGAGAATGCTTCGCCAACAGCCTTGTAACGTATTGCTCACTAATCCCGAGTACTTGAATATGTCATTCTTAGGAAGCCGTGAAGCATGGAGCCGACAGCCGCAGGGTGCTAGATTCCTTCGCAATCTCCGGTATATCGTCATTGACGAAATGCACGAGTACCGCGGGTATTTTGGAAGTAATATGGCGCTTCTGCTTCGGCGTTTTTTCTTGTATCTAAATCGTATTGATGCGCATCCTCAGGTATTCCTCTCGACGGCGACTTGTGCAAATCCGGCGGAGCACGCTATGTCCCTCACCGGTCGTCAAGTCGAGGTTGTGTCTGCCCGCGACGTACTGCGTCCTAAGCGCAACTTCATTTTTGTTGATCCTGCTATCCCAGACTTCCGGTACTGGGATATCCTTCGACATCGAATAGAGCAGGCTGCCCTTGCAGCGCTAGTTGAAGGCCTCCAAGTGTTAGTGTTTTGCCCGACGAAACGATTTCTTGAAGCGGCGTTTAGCAATTGCAGGCGCCTGGTTGGAGACAGGGGCCTGAACACTGATCAGGTGTCGGCGTTCCATGCTGACCTTAAAGTGGAGCGACGCCAAGAGATTCAGGAGAGTATCAAGGCTGGAAAGATCCGGGTGGTCTTTACAACCAACGCCTTGGAGATTGGTCTGGACGTTGGCGGGCTGGATGGCGTCATAATGGCCGGATTTCCGGCTAGCATCATGTCTGCCTGGCAGCAGATTGGAAGAGCTGGTAGAAGTTGGGACAAGGATGCATTTGTCTTGTTCTATGCAATGAGTGACCCAATTGACCGGTTTTTCGTGGGAAACCTGAATGCCTTCTTGAACAAACCCTTTGACGAGTTGGTGGTTGACCCGGCCAACGAGGAGTTGATTGGGCGACACCTTCCTTCTCTGGTTGAGGAGACTGGCGGGCAAGTGCATGCTCATGAAGAGTCGATACTTGGCACGCCGTTCTACAATGAAGCCGCGAAGAGTCATGGAACAGTTCCTTCCGGCTTCAAGCCACAGGTGCGTCTCAATCTGCGCGGCGGAATTGGCCAGTCGTTTGCTCTAAAGAGGGGCAGCGAGGAGGTTGGGCAAATCGCGTCAATGCGTCGATTTCGGGAGGCCTATATAGGCGCAATCTTCCCGTTCTTCGGTCAGCGATACCGAGTCAGATCACACGAGGAACAGGCAGTTGTTCTTGAAGACGTTGAACAGCATCTACGAACAGAAGCCGGCTTCTATACTGTATTGTCCAAGGCGGACTTCTTTGACGGAGCCAGTTATGGTGGTATAAGTGTCTATTATGGCGCGCTCAATGTCATCATGAATTTCACCGGCTATAGGCTTATAGATGATAGGTCGGGAGAGGTATTGAGAACTGGCGGAGATGAAGATGCTCTATTTCAGAATAATCTACACTCGTTTTGGATTGATCTGCCTCAGAGTTCGGCAGCCGTCAATGGAATTGGAGCAGTCGAACACATGATTCGGGTGGGAGCCATGTTCGTAATCCCGTCGGATCGATTTGATACTAGCAGCTTCTCAAGGACGGGATCGGAGTTCTCAGCATACTGCTACGAAAACTATCCAGGTGGAATTGGCGTTGCGAAGAAACTCTTTAACGTTTGGCATGTTGCGCTTGAGAAAGGTCTCGATATTGCCCGTAATTGTCGATGTTCATCTGGCTGCCAGAACTGCATTGAGCCAGCGAAGTCGTGGGATATCAGTAACGCAAATATTGACAAGGTAAAGGGCATGGATCTCGCCGAATCGCTGTTGTCGGCTGCCAAGGGTGGTGCTGACCGCAAGTTCAGAGATGGACTCATGGTTCCGGTGTAGCCGTCGCGCAATGCTGCGGCTAGCGGCTCGGCAGTCAGTTGAAGAGTCTCAAGTGCCCATTCCCGTCTCAAATCCAATTCAGCCAGCCGCCCAACATCCTCCGCCAAACCATTCCGCGCCCTCAGGATCCCATGCTTCTGCTTCTCCACCACAGCCCAAACCTCGCCGCTCGACGCCCGCTCAATCCCTCCGGGCCACCATTTCGGGCGTCGACCGCCGCCTCACCACGTAATCCGAAACGGAGTCGACCGCCGTCCCCCCGCGCCCCCACCGCACCGTCCATCGCATGATCGACCACTTCGGATAGACTGAGGAACCCACCCAACGAAGAGCCCTTGCGATGGTCACGCTCCAGGTCGGCGTGCCTCCAAATGACCCCGAAGTCATGCTTGCCGAGATGCAACGCGAGCTAGACGACGTTCGCTGGATCGAGGACAACATGGCCGCGCTCGTGGAGGAGTACGGCATCAAGTTAGTCGCGGTCCGTCACCGCAAGGTTATTGGCTCGTCACACCGACTCACCCTGCTCCTTAAAGACCTCAGGGAGCGCGACATTGCCCCTGGATCGGCCTCCATCGAAGTGCTCTACCGCCAGGATTAGCCGACCGTGGCAATCCTGGGCACGGCAAGGCCTCCGAGCCCGGGGGCAAGTCCCGCGCCGTACGTCCCCACCTGGGTCTACGCGCGCTACCCGGGAGCCGACAGACGCCATCACGTGACGGTCTCCTTCATGGTCGACACTGGGGCGGACCGCACCGTCCTATCGCTTCGGAAGGCTCGCCACCTGATTGGTGGTGATTGGGAGGCCGTCTGCCGAACATCCGTCACCCTTGAGGGCCTAGGCGGTGCCCAGGCTTATTGGGAAGTTCCCATGCGGCTGTGGTTCTGGGACGTCTCTGTCCGAAGCTATGTCTATCTGGAGTCCCAAGTCCTGGTTCCGTTCTATTCAGAAGTCCAGGATTTAGCCGAGCGCTCGAGTGAGCGCCGGGGTCGCGAACCGATCTCATTACTGGGTCGCGACGTGTTCGGCCACATGCGCCTCGAATTCGACCTCTCCCAGCCCGAGCCAGTCGTGTTGCGCTAGCGACGTCGGGTGGTCATGCCCGCGTCGCCTGACCAGGCGCCAACCGCATACGTGCGTGGAAGCCACGCGGCATTACCTCAGACTCCCTCCTTCGCTGCCAGCCAGTCCATGAACTCACGCGGTCCCGCAATCCTGACGCCTTGATACTCACCTAGGTTACGAAGCTGCCGGTCGCCGGTAACCAGAAAGAGCGCCTCGCCGGCGACCGCCGTCGCCAGGATCAGATCGTCTTCTGGCGTCGTGGCGACTCCCCTCACGTCGGCCAGTGCTTCCATGAAGCTCGACCGATGCCGCACGAGGTAAAGGGCTCGTTCGATCTCCTCGGTGGTGAATCGCTGAGCGAAGTACGGTTTGGCAAGCGTCCGGCGCAGTTCGGCCACGATCGGTGCTGAGGCCACAAGCTCAAGAGGGCCGTATCTCCACGCGTCGAGGATTTGCGCCGACGGACTCTCGTCATCGTCGTAGGCGGCCAGGCCCGACGCCAGGACATTCGTGTCCGCGACGACCCGAATCACTCAGGCACAGGATGACGCACCGCCCCGCGTCTGTTCTCGGCTCGCACTTCGGCGACCGCTTGAGCTACCGCTTCCTCGATCTGCTCGGCCGTCTGGTCACGAAACGCTCGACCGAACCGCTCCAGAATCTCGAAGTCTCGCTCTCGCTCCGCATCCAGTTGGGCCAGCCGTTCGATGTCGTCCGCCGACACGATCCCCGCCACCGGCGTCCCATGCTTCTCCACCACAAACCGGACCTCGCCGCTGAACGCCCGATTAATCACCTTGCTCCAATCCCGCTTCGCCTGCGACGCCGCCACCCGCTCCGTCACCGCCTCACGCCCGCGCATACCAACCCTTTCCGACCCATTTGGCTCATCATAGCCCTAAACAGGCCAATCCACCGTGCGTGATCGCGTGATCGTCCGCGTCGCTCCGAGCCGCGACCAACCCGGTCAGAACCGTCGCCACCATCGCCCAACCGTCCCACCCACATTCATAACAACCACAAGCCACAGCCCCACCATCCACGTCTTGAGGTTCGCAGCGTCAGCCTTCGAGGCCTGGTGATCCAGGCACCAATCCGATTCATCCCAAAGACCCGGCCTCGTCAGCGCCGCTCGTGGATTCGCACCATCGTCGTCACATCGTTCCAGTCGCGATACGCACAGCGCAGCTTCCGACAGCATCCCTTTGGCCCTATTCAGTTGTGTAGGCTTCTTCATATCTACTCGATGCTGAGCAACTGCGTATCCCGGGCGGGCGTGCCGAGGGGCACTGGAGCGCGGTCCAGTGGAGCCGGCGATCGGCGAAACGAAGTCGTCACGAAAATGTGCGGGAGTCCGACGCGCGGCGTCGCTGCTTATGGCCACGATCGCTCTCGTCACCCTTGGCGTATCGATCGCCCAGGCCCAGTGGCCCACAACCTGCGTTGAACTCAACGACCTTGTAGAGGCGGCGGTAGGCGCCCAACAGAACGTCGGCATCTATCAGCGAGCGTTCGGTGATCAGGCTGAAGCTCAGTGTCAGAACGATCATCGCGACGATGTGCGCCGAACCTTCGCCTGGGCCCTGGGAGGCGCGGGCGAAGCGGTCGTCGGGACGTGGCCAACCAGCTGCGTCGCGCTCAACGATCTGGCTGAAGCCGCCCGCGGCGACTCAGGCAACGTCGGCATTTACCAGCGAGCCTTCACTGATGATGCTGAGGCCGAGCGCGCCTGTCGGTCTGATCATCGCGCCAATGTGAGCGCCACGTTCGCCTGGGCGATCCCGGCCGATGTCCCGGAACCAACGCCGGAACCTGTGCCCGAGGCTACTCCGACTCCGCAGTCGATTCCGCCAACGGAGCATCCGGACTATCAACGCGTTCGGAATGCGGCCTTCGCTCGAAGCGGCGATGCGGACCTTGCCAATGCTGTGGCCTCCGACGTCATAGGCCGTGGCGCAATCGACAGCTTCCTCCGCGGAACAGATTCAGGCGTGCAATACGGGCGCTGGAACTGCCCGCGGCGAAATGCGGCCTGTCCCCTGGCGCCTGAGGCGCCGCCTGGTTCACAAACTCCCCAGATTGATCAGGTCGCCAAGAGCCAGGCTCCGGCGACCGTGCCCGATATCCGCCTCAGCGACCTCGTGGATCGCATCACAGTTTCGATCGTGGACCGGGGCACGATCGACCTGTCCAACCTTGATGCTGAGCGAACCTACGAGGTCCTGCTGTCCAGCGGCAACCCGTCCATCGTGGGGATCGGTGATTGCCTGGGGGCATCGGAATGGACCACGATCACGGGATCGACGACTCGCAGCCTGTGGTTCTTCATGCGCGGCTGCGCGCCGGGCTCCGCCACGGTCACGATTGCGGTGCGCCCGGCCGGGGCCAACAGCGCTGCGGCCAGCGTCAGCCAGCAGGTGACGGTGTTGCCAATCCCCGGCTACGTCCGGAGGGAATCTGCGGAGTCGGCCGAGGAGGCCATGCAGTCGGTGCGCGATGCCGTCGCACGGGCGGCGCAGGTGCGGTCGATGCCGCGGCCGTTCCCGCCGCGCCTGTTGGGCCACGCAAGCAGCCCCACCACCGTGACCTGGGCGACCTGGTGGGCATCGCCCCCCACGGGCGACCTGGCGATAACCGGCTACCAGGTGCGGTACTGGTACAGGCCGACTTCTGATCCGTCCAAGACCATCACGTTCGAGATCACCGACCCGAATGCCTGGCAGCACACGTTCACCGGGCTTGCGGCGGACACGCGGCACGTGGTCATGATTCGCGCCTGCACCAACCAGGAGGACTGCTCCACAGCCGAGTGGTCACAAGCCGTCGGGTTCACGACGCCGCCGGGCTAACTGCGCAATCGGCAGTTGGAGGAGCGCGGGCACGACACCACCGCCACCCCTACGCCACGCTTCCTCCCGCTACCCTTCCCTTCTCCACCGCTTTCTCACGACGCTCCGCGCTCCCCTTCCGCATCCGGCGCCATCCGCTCACATCTGGGCGCGCTGCGCCATCACTCGCGGCCGTACCCGTTCAGCAATCTCCCGCCCGGATGCGGTTTGCGCCACGCGCAACGCATACGTCTTCTGAAGATTCAGCCACAACTGCGGGGAAGTGCCGAAATAGCGCGAAAGGCGCAGCGCCGTGTCGGCGCTGATACCCCGCTGCCCGTTCAGAATCAACGTAGTGCGATTGGTGGGAACCGCCAGCTCGCGCGCCAGGGCACTGGCCGACATACCAGGCGCTTCCAGTTCCTCGCCCAACACCTCACCCGGATGCACGGGCCGCATCCCGTTACTCACACGCACCGTCGGCTCCTCATCCGTGGTCATCCACCATCTCCACGTCAACCGGCCCCTCGTGCGTAGGGCCGGCGTCTCTGACCCGCCCGTCTTCTCTTTTCTTCTCCCCTCCATCCCCGCTCGTTACCCTCGCCTGGGGGAGAGGCAGAACCTGTCCTGAGCTTGTCGAAGGATTCGGGCGTCTTCGGCCGAAATCGGTGAGGGGTCCCCCGGTCGAGATCTCGCCTCCCCGTTCATGGTGAGCCGGTCTGGATTCCCCCGTAGAGCCTGCCCTGAGCCTGTCGAAGGGAACCACACCCCCGGATGCAGCAACCACCCTCGCCCCACCGTCCGCGTCCTTGTCTTGCGTACCGGCCGGTTTCCAACCGGCCTCTTCCGCGCACCCACCCCGCCCATGACGCGCGCGGAGCCAGGGGCAACCATTTGGTCAGACACCCGTCGTATTCCCTCTCCCTGGCAGGGAGAGGGCTAGGGTGAGGGTCGAAAGCCCGAAGCCCCGACCAAGCCCTGAGCTAGCCACCCCGCCCTCTCATGACGCTGCTCTTTCCCCTCCCCCTCCGCCTCTTCTCTCAACGCTCTCTCCCCTCACCTCACTCCTTCCTCACCCCCGTTCGTGGTGAGCCGGGCCAGAGTCCCCGGCGGCCCGTGTCGAACCACACCCCCGGTTGAAGCAGCCACCCTCACCAGCCGTCACGCCCTTCGTGCCTCTTCGTGCCCTTCGTGGACCACTCCCATCCCTTCTTTTCTCACTTCTCACTTCTCTCAGCTCTCTCCTTCCTCAGCCCAAACCACCAAGTCCAACCTCCCCTCCCTCTCCCCTTCTTGAACAAACCCCTTCTTCCCAAACGCCCGCAAACTCCGCCCGTTCTCCTCCCCCACATCCACCGCAAAAATCCCATCCGCCCCTTCCGATTCAAACCCAAACGTCACCAGCAACCCAATCGCCGTCGACCCGATCCCCCGGTCCCAGAAATCCTTCTGAATCTCGATATCAATCCGCCGGCAATCCAGCCCCGGATACCGCCGCAGAACCCGCGCCACGTTCATTTCCTGCAGCCAGCACTCCCCCACCGGCCTTCCCTCAAACTCGATAACGAAACAGTAAGCGCTGCGAGAGATGCTGCGCATGATCTTCTGAACCTGCCCCAGGCTGTACTCTCCCTCGTTCGAGTCGGAATAGGAGGCAACCTCCGGGTCATTCCACAACCCAAGAACCAACCCCCAATCGTCTTCGGTAAGCGGCCGCAACCCCACCGCCCCCGCCCGCAGCGTCACCTCGTGCCTACGAACCCTCTCGCTCGCCATTACCGCCCTCATCCGTTCGTGGTGAGCCTGCCCTGAGCCTGCCGAAGGGAACCACACCCCCGGCCGAAGCAACCACCCTCGCCGGCCGTCACGCCCTTAGTGCCTCTTCGTGTCCTTCGTGGACCACTCCCATCCCTCTTCGTCCTCTCTCACTCCTCTACCCTCTCCCCTCTCCCCTTCCTCCATCAATCCCCTGCACCTGCTCGGTCGTATACGTCCTCGGCTCCTCATCCGCGTAAAACGCAACCTCCGGGTCATTCCACAACCCCACCACCAACCCCCAATCCCCCTCCGTCAACGGCCGCAGAGTCACCGCCCCCGCCCGCAGCGTCACGTCATGGCCACGAAGCCTCTCGCTAGACATCGCCGCCCCTACCCGTTCATGGTGAGCCGGTCTGGAGTCCGCGCAAGACCGTGTCGAACCACATCCCGGCGTCCTCGGCCGGGACCCAGCAGCAACCAACTAGCTCAGCGCACCCACGCCACCCCTGGCAACCCAGCCTGACCAAAACCTCCCAACCTCCCCCTACCCGTTCATGGTGAGCCGGTCCAAAGTCCCCCGTAGAGCCTGCCCTGAGCCTGTCGAAGGGAACCACACCCCCGCTCCCCCTTGTCATCCTGACGGTACTCCGAGAGCCTGCCCTGAGCCTGCCGAATGGGGATCTCGACTTCTCTTTTCCCCTCCGCCTCTGAATCCTCATTTCTTGCGTAGGGGCGCGGTCTGTGACCCGCCCGTCTTCGTCCCCTCCGCCATCCCGGCGTCCGCGGCCGGGATCCAGCAGCAACCAGGCAAATCCAGCGCATCCAAGCCACCCCTGGCTTCCAGCACCCCACGCGCTTGATGCCTCCGAATCCCTGGCAACCCAGCCAGACCAAGTGCTCCCAACCCTCCGCTCCCCCGTTCATGGTGAGCCGGTCTGGAGTCCCTCGGAGGCCCGTGTCGAACCACTCCGCTACCACCGATTTGCCCAGGCACAGCACACACCACTTCCACGTTTTCGCCCATTCGTGCCAGAATCCCGCACCATACACAGGAAACTGGGGCGGGTATGGCAAGCGAGGCGGCCAACGCTGATCTGGCGTATGCGGACAAGCTCTGGAGGGCCGCGGACAAGCTGCGCGGGCAAGTTGACGCCGCCGAGTACAAGCACGTTGTGCTGGGTCTTCTTTTCCTGAAATACATCTCCGACTCATTCGAAGCGCGACGCGACGAACTCACAGTCGAACTGGAAGCTGAAGGAATCATCGGCGAGCAGCGTGATCGCCTACTCGAGAGTCGTGACGAGTACACCGCCGAACGCGTGTTCTGGGTTCCGCGTGAGGCGCGTTGGTCCAGCCTCCAGAACCAGGCGACGCGCCCGCACATCGCCACCCTCATCGACGATGCAATCCTCGCCGTGGAGGGCGTCAATCCAAACCTGAAAGGAAAGCTCCCGCGCGATTATGCCCGCAGGGGCATCGCACCCGAGAAGATGAAGGGGCTGCTCGACCTGATCGCCGGCGTGGGCTTCAAGGCCGAGCGCGCCCGGGCGCGCGACATGCTCGGCCGCGTGTACGAGTACTTCCTGGAAAAATTTGCCAAGGCCGAGGGTAAGCGCGGCGGTGAGTTCTTCACGCCGCGTTGCATTGTCCGCCTGCTCGTGGAGATGCTAGAGCCCTACGAAGGGCGCGTGTACGACCCGTGTTGCGGCTCGGCGGGCATGTTCGTGCAGTCAGAACATTTCGTCGAAGCCCACGGCGGGCATAAGACCAGCATCTCGATATTCGGTCAGGAGTCGAATCCCACAACTTGGCGCCTCGCTCACATGAACCTCGCAATTCGCAGCATCGAGGCAAACCTTGGCCCACAGCCCGCCGACTCCTTCCTGCGCAATCTCCACCCGGACCTCAAGGCCGACTACGTCCTCGCGAACCCCTTCTTCAACGACTCCGACTGGTCAGGAGAGTTGCTCCAGGACGACGTGCGCTGGCGCTACGGTACGCCACCTGTTGGCAATGCCAACTACGCCTGGATCCAGCATTTCATCCACCATCTTTCACCGCCCAACGGTCGTGGCGGCGGAGTCGCGGGCTTCGTAATGGCCAACGGGTCGCTCTCCTCGGAATCTGGTGGTGAAGGTGAAATTCGCCAGCGCATCGTCGAGGCCGACTTGGTCGACGCAATCGTCGCATTGCCACCGCAACTGTTTCTCACTACTGGCATTCCCGCCTGCCTTTGGTTTCTTACCCGTGACAAGACAGGCCGCAACTTAAAGGCCAGCAATCGCGACCGCATTGGAGAGACGCTCTTCATCGATGCCCGCCGGCTTGGCACGATGCAGACTCGCGCTCTGCGCGTGCTTACCGGCAATGAGGACGGCGAAACGCAGTCGGTTGACGGGTGGGGTGACCCCAATCACGATTCCGATATCGGCCGGATTATCTACGTCTTCCGTCAGTGGCGCGGCGAACCCCCGCCGGAGTGGTGGGATCAAGCTGAGCACGGCGCATGGGACTACAACGACACCCCCGGTTTCTGTAAAGCAGAGACAATAGACAGCATCAAAAAGCAGAACTTCGTGCTCACGCCCGGTCGTTACGTCGGTATGGAGGTGCAAGAAGAAGACGACGAACCGTTCACGGAGAAGTACCCGCGGCTGCTTGCCGATCTGGAACAGTCTCTTGCCAGAGGAGAACGGCTAGCAGCGGAGGTAAGAACTCGCCTATCTGAACTTCGATCTAATGAATGAACTAACTATTGAGGCATTCTCACCATTTTCGTATGGCAAAGGATTGCCCGTATCCAAGAGGATTCCCGGTGCAGTTCCTGTATACGGATCAAACGGAATTATTGGATACCACAACGAGTCATTTACCACCGGACCAACAGTCATAATAGGCCGTAAGGGAACCGTTGGTGCCGTGCACTTTTCGCCAGTTCCATGTTGGCCGATTGACACGACATTCTTCACTGCCTTCGAAGGTCTAGACCAAGCACGATTCGTCTATTACGTGCTGAGGAACGCTGGCTTGGATCAGATGAATAGCGATAGTGCAGTGCCAGGCCTAAATCGAAATGCTGCCCACGCACGGAAGCTCTCACTTCCGACCCAGGACTCATGGCTCCCTATCACTGATGCCCTCGGTTCTCTCGACAACAAGATTGACCAAAACCTGCAGACGGCACAGGCACTGAAGAGGCTGGCGCAGGCAATCTATCGGGCATGGTTTGTGGACTTCGAGCCCGTGAAGGCCAAATCCGCCGGCGCAACGTCTTTCCCCTCCATGCCTCAGGAGGTCTTTGATGCCCTCCCTAGGCGCTTTATGGAATCTGAAGTTGGAAACATTCCCGAGTCGTGGGGGGTCACGGAGATTGGCGAGTTGGTGACGGTTAAGGGAGGTGGTACACCAAGCACCAAAAACCCAGCTTACTGGGATGGAGGCGACAACTGTTGGGCAACTCCAAGAGACTTGTCACGTCTCTCGAATCCAGTCTTGCTTGACACAGAGCGTTATATCACAGACGCGGGAGTCGACCGTATTAGCTCTGGTCTGCTTCCTGTGGGAACCGTCTTGATGTCTTCTCGTGCACCGGTCGGTTACGTGGCAATCGCACGCGTGCCGACTGCCATCAATCAGGGATTCATCGCCCTGGTCTGCGACGGACCTTTGCCGCCTTCGTTTGTCTTGAATTGGGTCTACTGCTCGATGGATGCGATCAAGGCTCGTGCAAGCGGAACTACGTTTCCTGAGATCAGCAAGAGGAATTTCGCTCCTCTTCCCGTTGTAAAGCCTACTGGTGACTTGATTGACGTCTATCGTCAGACAGTCGAGCCGCTATTCGATCTACTCACAGCCAGTGTCGAAGAGTGCCTACGCCTAGCCAGTGTTCGCGATTATATCCTCCCGAGACTGCTGAGCGGTCAGGTCGGCGTGAAGATGACCGATGGCTCAATCTGACGCATCGCAGTTTCAGATGGTTGGCGCACGGTCTGCTGTACTGGGGGGTCCAATAGTTGAGCCGATTGAACTCCAAATCCTTGCTATTGAGAACGCCTTAGCCAATGTGCCCGACTTTGCTTTCGATCTTTCAAAGACGCTGGTCGAGTCTGTGTGCAAGACAGTTCTTGCAGACATAGGCCAGCCTGCCGATCCAAACTGGGACGCACCGAAACTGCTCAAAGAGACGACCAAGCACCTCAGTCTATTACCTCGCAATCATCCGAGTACAGCGAAGACAAGGGATTCAGTGCAGAAGACCATACGAGGAATGCTCCAAACAATTCAGGGACTATGCGAACTTCGTAATAACTTCGGTATGGCCTCCCATGGTCGCGATGTGTTCGCCGCTAGGCTTGACGTCCGGCAAGCAACGCTGGCGGCGCAAGCAGCGGATACTATAGTTGCGTTCCTCTACCGCACACATCGAGATGCACAAAGTCAAGATCCAGGAGAACGCGTCCACTACGAGGACCACTCCGACTTTAATGAGGCTTTCGACCGCGCCTATGAAGTGATAAAGCTAGGAGAACTGGAACTGCTGCCAAGCCAAGTGCTATTCGGTGCCGATCTCGAAGCGTACAAGACGGCGCTAAACGAATTCATTGCTGAACGAGATCGAGAGGATAGCGGCAACGGTCTCGCCAAACTGGGTGAAGAGCGGAATGAGGAATCCGAATGATGGTATCCGCGCCTACCGAGCAACTCGTTGAAGATGTCGCCTCTGTGTACTTCGGGGTCGTGGGTCTCCAGACCAAGCGCGGTGTAGAGATTGACGATGCCGGAGAGCGCGGCGACCCGACGCAGTGCATCCTCCAGGGTCGCCTTGCGGCCGCACTGAATCGTCTCAACCCGGAACTCCCGTATGACACTCGGGAAGAGGTCGCGCGCGTTGTCTCTCGCCCACCGCACCCGACGCTTATCCACAACAACCGCTGGCTCCACGCCCTGCTCACCGACGGAGTCAATGTTGAGTACTTCGACGCCGACATCGGGGAGGTGCGTGGCGGTCGTGCCCGCGTAGTTGATTTCGATCAACCTGAAGCGAACGACCTTCTGGTTGTGCGCCAGCTAACCATCAGTGGACCGTCAGAGACTTACATCCGTCCAGACCTAACAGTTTTCCTGAACGGGCTTCCAGTCGTAGTCATCGAACTCAAGAGTCCAAGCGACGTCGGAGCTGACCTCGGCGTCGCTATCGATCAGCTCGGCCGCTACAAGGAGACGGCACCCGACTTGTTCGTTCCGAATCTTGCGCTGGTGGTTTCGGACGGACTTCTAACGCGTGTTGGCTCCATCACCAGTGACCCCAGTCGGTTCATGCCATGGCGTCCGGCCGACGGTGGGGCACCAACGTTGGAGGCGCTGATTCGTGGGTTGTTTGAACCTCGAACGCTGGTCGACTATCTACGGTCCTGCGTCTTCTTCGAGGAGGATGAACGTGGCGAAATTGCCAAGAAGATTGCGGGGTACCACCAGTTTCGCGCGGTTCGGAAGATGCGAGAGAGTGTGTTGCGTCGTCTAAAGCCGCCATCTGGCGAGGGCGACGGGCGCGGCGGAGTGATCTGGCACACGCAGGGCTCGGGCAAGTCACTAACGATGCTGATGCTGGCTGGCGCGCTTATTCGAGAGCCCCAGATGGCAAACCCAACTATAGTCATGATTACCGACCGCAATGACCTAGACGACCAGCTCTTCGAAACCTTTTCCGCCGGTCGCGCGTTGTTGGGCGAGTTCCCGGTCCAAGCTTCGAGCCGTGATCATTTAGTAGAACTGCTAGACCGTCCCTCGGGGGGCGTCGTGTTTACCACCATCCAAAAGTTCACCGATGCACACGGCGTCGTGTCACAACGTGCGAATGTCGTCGTCATGGCTGACGAGGCGCACCGAAGCCAGTACGGATTCGTGGTGGGCGGTGCTCGCTGGATGCGAGCTGCGCTACCAAACGCGACTTTCACCGGCTTCACCGGAACTCCGCTAGAGCGCGATGACCGAAACACGAGGCATGTTTTCGGGGACTACGCGGACGTGTACGACATTCGTCAGGCCGTTGAGGACGGGGCCACCAAGCCTCTGTATTACGAGTCCCGAGTCATCAAGCTCACGATAGACGCGGCTGGCGCGAAAACAGCGGAAGAAGAGCTAGAAAGAGTTGTAGCCGCGGATGCCTCGGGCGCCGACAGCATCGAGCGAATCCGCGTTCCGCTGGAGACTCTAGCCGGTGCGCAGGAGCGCATCGAACGGCTGGCGGAATTCATTACCGAGCATTGGGAGAATCGGCGTTTTGCGATGGAGGGCAAGGCTATGGTCGTGACGATGAGTCGCGACATCGGTGCACGGCTATACGAGGAGATCAGAGAATTGCGCCCCGATTGGCACGACGCAGACGACGAGCTTGGCGCGATGAAACTCGTCGTCACCGGCACGACCGACGATCGGGAGCCATTGCGCAGCCACGTGCGTACTAAGATAGCTCGCAAGCGCCTCGCCGAACGCTTCAAGAACCCAAATGACGATCTTCGACTCGTGGTCGTTTGCGACATGTGGTTAACGGGTTTCGACTGCCCTCCGGCCCACACCATGTACTTGGACAAGCCGCTGGCAACGCACAACCTCATGCAAGCAATCGCTCGCGTCAACCGCGTGTTCGGCGAAAAGCCAGGTGGCCTGATAGTAGACCTGCTTGGCCTGACCGATCGCTTGGCCGATGCACTGGCCATTTATACCGATGCCGGAGGCACGGGTGAAGCCGTAGCGCAAGTCCAGGACGAAGCGGTCCCGGCCATGCTGGAGGCATTCGAGAAGCTGGGTTCATTCTTCCATGGCTGCCACTACGAGCCAGCGTTGCGGGTTGAGCCAGAGCGCGTGTTGCCAATCTACCTTCAAACAATCGATCACGTATTCGGCCAAGACGACGGCTGGAAGCGGCTGCGAACCCTGGTTAAGGAGCTCTCCGAGGCTTTCGCGCTTGCAGTGCCGCGCCCGGAGACTGAACAGGTCGCCCCGCACCTTGCGTTTTTTCAGCGGATAGTGGTAATGATCGGCAAGCGGTTATCGGATGAGGCTGTCGACGTTGTTTCCACGGGCCGGCAGCGTGACATCGACAACGCAGTGCGCCAAGTTATCGGCGGTGCGGTCGAGGCCGACACTGTGATCGATCTGTTCGCGGTCGCTGGTCTGGAGGAAGCCCGGCTGGAAATCCTAGGCGACGAGTTTCTCGGTCGGGTAGCTGCCCTAGAGCACAAGAACTTGGCCCTGGAGACACTGCGAAAGTTGCTGAACGATCAGATTCGCGTTACCGAACGCTCGAACATCGTACAGAGCCGAAAGTTCCGCGAAGCGCTGGAAGACGCCATGCACCGCTATACGAACAAGGCGATCTCCACCGCCGAGATGATCACACGGCTCATTGAGCTTGCAAAAGAACTGAGGGACGCCCAACGCCGCGGCAAGGAGCTTGGCCTAAGCAGCGAGGAGACGGCTTTCTATGATGCTCTGGCAGAAAACGAATCTGCTAAGGAGGTCATGAAGAACGACACTCTCCGGCTGATGGCCCGGAAGCTGGCAGAGATGGTGAGGGCGATGCCGAAGCTCGATTGGACCGAGCGGGAATCCGTGCGGGCGGCCCTGCGCCGAAACGTTCGTCGCCTGTTGGCCAGGTACGGGTATCCGCCCGATCTCTCGGAAGACGCGACGCAACTTGTACTCCGACAAGCCGAACTCTCGACCGAGAGCATTGCATGACACTCACTCGAGAACTTACGCCGACTTTCGGGACCAAGTCTGCACCTATCCCGAAACGAGAATCCCGATCCCGATAGGCGACTAGTCCAAACCCTCGTCATAACGCATCCGCGCCCCCAGCCATCGCTTTCCGCCCCCACCGTCATCCCGGCGTCTGCGCAGCAGCAACCAACCACCAAACCGCACCTGGCGTCCCTGGTGAGCCTGTCGAACCACACCCCTGCCAACCCACCCTGACCCAGAGCTCCCAACCTCCGCCTCTCCTCACATCCCCTCCCCTCTCCTGCTCTTCATCTCACTTCTCTCCTCTTCCGCCCTCGCCTTGCTCCCTGTCCGCAACGAGTGTACACTGGCCGGGTAAGCCTCGCAACTCCTCGGAAATGCCCACGCCCCTCCGCCTTCTACCCAACCTCCTGGCTCTCGTTCTCCGGCTTCTCCACGGGCTCATCCTTCCGCCCGTCGCCCCGGCACTCCTGGTCCTGCCCAGGCAGCACCCAATCAGCCGACCACCCCCGCATCCCCGATTACCTACCCCGCGCCCCACCCCGCCGCCCCAGCCCCAGACGCCGTCCAGAGGCCAAAGTTGCCCGCTCCCACGCTCCGAAACCCAGCAAAAGTGCACCCCGCCGCACCTCAAGAGTTTTTTGGAAAAAACTCTTACTGCGCGCGAGGCCCCCAAATTCACCCCCGAAATTGACGCCCCCGCCGTTTCCCCCCAACATCCACCCACCGGCCGCCCACCCCCCACCCCCGCGGAGCCCGCCATGTCCGACTACCAGCCCCTGGACCTGACCCCCCTCTGCAACGCCTCCGCCGACCTCCTCGGCCCCGACGGCCCCGCCACCCTCGGCCCGCAGACCTACCGCGGCGTCCCCTTCCACATCGGCCACCCCGCCGCCGCCCAACTCCCCCTCCTCGGCCACACCGGCCACACCGCGCCGGTCACGATCCAAGTCGGCCAAACCGCCCACACCCTCGTCTTCGCCCACGTCCTCGTCGACGCCCAGCTCCACGCCAGCGGCCTCCCCGGCGACCACGTCGCCACCTACGTCGTCCACTACGCCGACGGCCAGCACACCGAACTCCCCATCCGCGAACGCTTTGAAATCGGCTGGCTCACCTCCACCCACGACCTCATCTCCGACGTCCGCTCCCCCGGCGCCCCCTTCGTCGCCATGCCCGACGTCGACGACGAACTCGTCCCCCGCCACACCGCCGACCGAGATCAGATGGGCCGCGCCCTCACCGAAGTCAACGGCGGCGTCGCCGCCAAGGACTTCTACCTCTGGCCCTGGCGCAACCCCCGCCCCGACCTCGCCATCCAGCACGTCGAACTCCGCCCCACCGACCGCCGCATCCTCCTGGGCGGTCTCTGCCTCGGCCACGTCGACGAAGATCCCTTCCGCCGCGCCGCTCGCCGCGCCGTCGTCATCGAACTCCCCGAGCCCCAGGACGCCGACGCCCCCTTCGACCTCGAAGTCAACGTCGAACGCGGCATCGCCACCTTCCCCCACCCCATCACCCGCGACCCCGCCGAATTCCTCGCCTCCGACACAGCCGGCTTCGGAGAACCCCGCAACGAATCCAACAGCCCCGCCTACACCGAAATCGCCGGCGTCCCCTCCGCCCAGATCCACGTCTCCCGCGGCGAAGACGAACTAGGCGCCGCCCGCCTCGCCGACCTCGAAGGCGGCCAACCACTCGACGCTTCCCCCCGCCTCCGCCTCCGCCTCGCCGAACAGGGCCGCAACTGGGTCCACACCCGCGTCGTCGACGACGCCACCGGCCAGCCCTTGCCCTGCCGCGTCCACTTCCGCTCGCCCGAAGGCGTCCCCTACCAGCCCCACGGCCACCACAGCCACCTCAACACCGGCCACGACACCTGGCACACCGACGTCGGCGGCGACCTGCGGTTAGATCAGGCCACCTACGCCTACATCGACGGCCGCTGCCAGGGCTGGCTCCCCGTCGGCAAAGTCCAGGTCGACGCCGCCTGCGGCTTCGAATACCAACCCCTCCGCACCGAGCTCGAGATCAAGCCCGGCCAGCGCGAGCTCGAACTCCGCCTCCGCCGCTGGTCAGACCCCAACGCCCGCGGCTGGTACTCCGGCGACA
Organism: Chloroflexota bacterium; assembly: GCA_022821645.1. Classification (GTDB taxonomy): domain Bacteria; phylum Chloroflexota; class UBA11872; order UBA11872; family UBA11872; genus UBA11872. The sequence goes on along the minus strand of JAJEDE010000002.1, from coordinate 10,725 downwards.
CCCACGTCCACTTCCTCTCCGGCGACGGCGCCAACCTCGAAGCCGCCGGCGAAGGCCTCAACGTCGTCAACGTCCTCGCTTCTCAGTGGGGCAGCCTCTTCACCAACACCGAGGACTTCATCGGCCGCCCCCGCGTTTCCGATGACGGCCGCACCATCGTCTACGTCTCCCAGGAAAACCGGCAGCACTTCCTCGGCCACCTCACCCTGCTCGGCCTCAAGGAAGCGATCATGCCCTGGTGCTCCGATGGACCCGGCGAAGCCGAAGCCGGCGGCTCCCTCGAAATCGCCCTCTCCCACTGGGCCGACGCCACTCACGCCCAGGGCGGCCACGTCGTCATCCCGCATCTCCCCAGCCCCAACGGCGAACCCGCCACCCTCATCGCCACCGGCCGCGTCGATGCTGTCGAGATGCTCCGACAGCAGAACTTCCCCCACATGGAGTACTACCGCTACCTCAACGGCGGCTACCGCCTCCCCCTCGCTGGCGGCACCGACAAGATGTCCTCCGACGTACCCGTCGGCCTCTACCGCACCTACGTCCGCCTGCCCGAGGGCGAGGACTTCGACTACGACGCCTGGTGCCGCAACATGGCGGCCGGCCGCACCTACCTCAGCGGCGGCCCGCTCATGGAACTCACCGTCGACGGCCACGACATCGGTGACACCATCCGCCTCCCCGAAGGCGGCGGCACCGTCACCGTCCGCGCCTGCGCCGAATCCATCCTCCCCATCCACAGCCTTCAGATCGTCCAGGAAGGCGAAATCGTCGCCGAAACCCGCGAAGTCGCCGGCGCCCGCCGCCTCGACCTGACGGCCGACGTGCGCGTCACCGCCGACTCCTGGATCGCCGCCCGCACCGGCGGCCCCAGCTACTTCGATGCGCCCGCCCACCACGACGGCTGGCACCGCAACCGCTTCGGCCACACCTCACCCGTCTACGTCACCACCGGCGAAGGCGACTGGTCCATGTGGAGCGACGAAACCGCCCGCTACATGCTCACCCTCATCGACGGCAGCATCCAATACATCCGCCACCGCAGCACCCAATACCCGGATGGACACGCCGCCCACCACCACGGCCACCACGACCACCAGGCCTACCTCGAAGAACCCTTCCACCAGGCCCGCCAGGCCATCCACCACCGCATGCACGCCCTCGGCATCCCCCACTAACGCCCCACCCGTTCGTGGTGAGCCGGCCCGGAGCTCTTAGGAGGGCCGTGTCGAACCACACCCTCCGAGAGCCAATCCGTCATCCCGGCGTCTTCAGCCGGGATCCAGTCCCCCGTCTTCCGCGCGACGCGCGTCCCCTCTCGCGTAGGGGCCGGTTTCTAACCGGCCTCTTCCGCTCGAGGCGCCCACCCGTTCGTGGTGAGCCGGCTCGAAGTCCCCGTAGAGCCGTGTCGAACCACCCCCCCGGTGCAGCAACCCACCACAAACCCACCGTCCGTCCTCTTCCTCCCTCGCCCTTGAGGGAGAGGGCTGGGGTGAGGGTGGCAGCCTCGGTGAAGCACCCAAGCCAAAGAGCAGCAACCCACGACAAACCCACCGGTCGCCTCTTCCTCCCTCGCCCTTGAGGGAGAGGGCTGGGGAGAGGGTGGCTGCCAGCCCCACCGCCCACGCAGGAGTCCAGCAACCCACCACGTCCACCCCCTGTTCAGTCCCTCCCTAAACGCCCAACCCTTCCCTATAAACCTCCCGCACCCTCTCAACCGCCCCCTCCGACAACCCTTCCCCCGAAGCCTGCACGTTCAGATCCACCTCAAACGGACGCATCATCCCCGCCACCACCGAGGCCACCGCCTCATGCGCCAGCACAAACTTCAGCGCCCCTTCCGCCATCGAGCTGACGCCCGGCTCATCCTCCAGGAACCGCATCTGCTCCGCCTGCTCCAGCGTCGCCAGGTACTCATCCCGCGGAATCACCCCGCGCTTGTCGTTCCACGCAAACTCTGTATCCGCCGTCAGCGTCCCCGTCAGGAACCCCGAAGCCAGCGGCACCCGCGCAAACAGGCTCACGCCCTTCGCCAGCATCGCCGGCAGCAACTCCTCCGCCGGCTCCTGGTTCAGGCAATTGAACGTCGTCATTATCGAGGCGATGTCGTTCTCCCGCACCGCCTTCAACCCGTCCGCCATCGACCCCAGCGCCACGCCGTAATGCCGGATCTTCCCCGCCGCCCGCAACTCCTCCATCGCCCCAAACGACTCATCCCACTCATGGTGATCCGGCGGCCGGTGCATCTGGTAGAAGTCAATCGTCTCCCGCTGCAGGCGCTTCAGGCTCAGGTCGCACTCCATCAAAATCGCTTCGCGCGACAGGTTGTGCACCGGACCGGGCCCGCCCGCCACGATATGCCCGTCCGTGTCCATCGGAAACGCCACCTTCGTGGCGATAATCACGTCATCCATCCCCGCAAACGCCTGCCCCAGCAGTTCTTCGCTGCGCCCCGGCCCATACACGTTCGCCGTGTCGTAAAACGTGATCCCGCTGTCATACGCATGACGCAACACCGCCAGCGCATCCTCGTCCGAAATGTCCCCCCACTCCATCCCGCCCAGTTCCCACGTCCCAAACCCAACCTCTGAAACCTCAATCCCCGTATTCCCAACCTCGCGGTACTTCATCTGCCATCCCAGCCCTGCGGTCCCCAATCAACCCCTAGTTTCCGCCCAACCCCGCCCCCTGTCACGGCCGACCCCGCCAGGTTCCAATCTTTCGTAGGGGTGGGTCTGTGACCCACCCGTCTTCTCCCTCCGCCATCCCGGCGTCCCCGGCCGGGACCCAGCAGCAGCCCACCACAAAAGGGCACCCAAGCCACCCCTGGCAACCAACCCCACCCACCCCCACCGTTCGTGGTGAGCCGGGCCGTAGTCCCTCGCAGGCCCGTGTCGAACCACCTTCCCCAGCAACCAAACTGGAGCCGCCGTCTATTCCCTCTCCCGGGGGAGAGGGTCAGAGCCTGCCCCGGACTCGATCCGGGGGTGAGGGGTCTTCCGGTCGTGATTGCGCGCCCCAGCACCCAACGCAGGAAGAACCAGACCCCGCCTTCACCACTCTCCTCCAAAAGACAAAATCCACAGCCAAAACCGAGTCCTTCCTCCACTGGGAGGCTGCCTTCCCCGGCGTCTGGCGCCACTGGCAAAACCACACCCCCCAGGGCGGCTTCGACGCCGTCATCGGCAATCCCCCCTGGGACCGCATCAAGCTCCAGGAAGTCGAGTGGTTCGCCACCCGCGATCCTGACTTGGCCCGCGCCTCCACCGCCGCCGCCCGCCGTGAAGGCATCAAGCGCCTGCGTGACCAGGGCGACCCGCTGGCCGCGGCCTTCGATGCCGCCAAGGCCCGCGCCGACCAGCTCGGCAAAGTCGTCCGCGCCTCCGGCCACTACCCCTTGCTCGGCGGCGGCGACATCAACCTCTACTCCCTCTTCGTCGAACGCTCCCTCCGCCTCGTCAAACCCGGCGGCCTCGTCGGCCTCCTCACCCCCTCCGGCATCTACGCCGACCGCACCGCCGCCCGCTTCTTCCAGTCCGTTTCCACCACCGGCCGCGTCGCCGGCATCTACGACTTCGAGAACCGGAAAATCTTCTTCAAGGACATCCACGCCTCATTCAAGTTCTGCGCCCTCATCGTCGGCGGCATGGAGCGCACGTTCCCCGAAACCACCTGCGCCTTCTTCCTGCACGACACCGACACCATCACCGATCCCGAACGCGCCTTCACCCTGTCGCCTGACGACTTCGCCCGCGTCAACCCCAACACCGGCACCGCCCCCGTCTTCCGCACCCGCCGCGACGCCGACCTTACCCGCCGCATCTACCAGCGCCACCGTGTCCTCGTGGACCGCTCCGGCGACGCCGAACGCAAAGTCTGGCCCGTCCGCTACGTCCGCATGCTGGACATGACCAACGACTCCCACCTCTTCCGCACATCGGCGCAACTCGAAGACGACGGCTTCTACCCGGTCCAGGGCAATCGCTGGAAGCGCGGCCAGGTCCTCTATCTACCCCTGTACGAGGGCAAGATGGTGCAGGCATTTGATCACCGCGCCGCCAGTGTGGTGGTGAATCCCGACAACTTGAACCGACCCGCCCAGCCCCGCGAATCTACGCCAGAGGAACACGCCGACCCTGCTTGGCTTCCTGCCCCTCAATTCTGGGTGGACAAGCAAGAGGCCGACTGGCCCGAAGGCTTGGAATGGGCGGTGGGATTCAAGGACGTCACCGCGCCAACCAACGTCCGAACCATGATCGCCTCGATCATCCCGCGTTCAGGCGTCGGAAACACACTGCCGATGCTGATGCCCGACGCTGACGACATTGCGGTTTACCAGGAAAACGCTTGGCATTGGGCTGCCTGCCTGAACTCTTTCGCATTCGACTTCATTGCCCGTCAGAAAGTTCAGGGCCAACACCTGAACTGGTTCGTGGTTGAGCAGTTACCCGTACTCCCCGCCGACGCCTACCACCGCCCCTTCGGCCAGCGCACCGCCGCCGACCTCGTCCGCGACCACGTCCTCCGCCTCACCTACACCTCCGACGACATGGCCCCCTTCGCCCGCGACCTCAACCACCACGGCCCACCCTTCCCCTGGGACCCCGAGGAGCGCCGCCACCTCCGAGCCCGCCTCGACGCTCTCTACTTCCACCTCTACGGCCTCACCCGCCACGACGCCGCCTACATCCTCTCCACCTTCCCCATCATCCAACGCCAGGACCAAGCCGAGTTCGGCAGTTTCCGCACGAAAGACCTTATCCTCGCCTACATGAACGCCCTGGCAGCCGGCGATACCGAATCCCAGGTGGCGGTCTAGCCCCATGCCCATCGTCGAAGATCCCCTAAACCGCGACACCATCCAGGCCATCACGGAGCTCATCGTCGAGCGTTTCCAACCTGAGCAAATCATCCTCTTCGGCAGCGTCGCCCGCGGCGAAGACGACGAAAACAGTGACTTGGACCTCATGATCGTCCTACGCCACAACGACGAAGAGGGCCGCGACGGCTACGCCATCCGGCTCGCCATCGCCGAGAACTTCGTCCTGCCCGTCGACATCCTGATCCGCTCAGCCGACGTGCTCGCCAGATACCGCCAGAACCCCAACTCCATGCTCAGCCGCATGCTCGAAGACTCCGAAGTGCTCTATGAGCGACAAGCGGCCTGAGCTCGCCTGGTTCGCCAAAGCCGACGCCGACCTGGAACTGGCCCGCCGCGCGCTCGGCCCGGACCGGCCGCTCTCCGACATGGCCTGCTTTCACGCCCAGCAATGCGCGGAGAAGTACCTGAAGGGCTACCTCGTCGCCCACGACATCCCGTTCCGATTCGTGCATGAGCTCGGTTATCTCATCAACCTCTGCGCGGACCTCGATCCAGCCCTTGCCGACCTCAGGCCCGCCGCCGTCACTCTGAACCCCTACGTAGCCACCGTACGCTACCCATCCGAGGCCGCCCCGGAACCCAACATCGAAAAGGCTCAAGAGGCTATTCAACTGGCTCAGCAAATTGCCACTTATGTCGTGGCTTTCGAATAGACCTGGTCTTGAGCGTCCATGCATTAGGACCAGTCGGGCTTTTGCGTCAGCAATGACCCACACACAGTCGGCTCTGATCCAAGCTGGGCCCTGTCGGTCCTTGCCTGAGGAGACGTTTTGAGCACAGCACTTGAAAGATATGCTTCTCTTCTTGAAGAGTTGCGGATATCACACGAATTGATAAAGTACGGCTTCGGCTCCTTACAGGAGATAAACATCGGCAATGACCTTTACCATGTGCCCCATCAACTGATGGCAAGTGGGCTAGAGCGACTAATGAAATGTTATATTTCACTGATATATGAGGATCACAGTGGATCATTTCCAGATATGAGATATATGAAGAATCTTGGCCATGACTTGGAAAATCTACTTGAGAAGATCTGTGCAGACTATTACGGTGGCACATCTCGCCCTCTCATCAAGCGTGAGTTCGAGTTCATTACATCAGATCACACGCTGAAGGAATGTATTAGAATTCTTTCATTGTTTGGCAAGACCGGTCGCTACTACAATCTCGATATTGTTGCCGGCAGCAATTTGGGACCAATTGACCCGAGAAGTGAATGGAAGGCTCTCGAGTTCAGCATTGAGGACATTACACCGTATGTGAATAACTTGGAATTTCTTTATCGAGACTACTATCCACGAGTTCACTCCAAATTGATTGGCAGACTGGAGCGTCTCGTAAGAGCCATTTCTCTACAATTCACCATTGGTGGTCACGCTGATCGAAACGGAAGGATCAGTCAATCTTCAGGTGAATATACGGATTTCCGCAACCTTCGCGATGAAGAACTTGGAACCATTGATTATCGACGCTCTGTACCGACCTATGCACAAGACGATTGGAATTTGATTGAGAGATCCGAGGACGAGATTCTATCCGGTAAGTGGCCAACACGTAAGGTTACAAAGTCGGAGTTTTCCGATGAGTGGCCTTTCCGAGTGGATGAGGTCATAGTCGAGTGTCAGCGAAAGCGCTTTTATATCGTAAACATAAATGGCTGCGCTTTTGCTCTAAACGGAATGGCGGTTAGCCACTTACGCATACTCCCACCACATGATGCTGGTTTTGCAATACTTGGTAAGTCGATTGGCCCGTTTATCAACATGGCCTCGGCACTCTGCAACCAGACCAGTAGATCAGCCTTAAAGTAGTCCGATCGCCAAACTGCGGGAAGCCTAACGTATAATATCGCCCGCAGATCATTACCGGAATCGCACGACGCTTCTGTGGCTAATCTATCTATCTAGCCATCCCACGGTTTGATTCCACCGCTTGCCGGTGCTGAAACTTGACACCCGGCACTGCATCAGCCACCTTATATGCACTGCCCCGGCCGAATCGCCGGTCGGACGTGAAGCCCCCTTACGGGGGCTTCGCATATTTCTTGGGTTCATGGGCGGCCTTTGTGGGGTGACGCCCGTGCGAGCGGTCAACGTTTACATTGACGGCCTGAATCTGTACTAGGGCGCGTTGTGCGACAGCCCGTACCGGTGACTAGACCTGTGCAGGCCGAGCCGGACCTTGACCACCAATGCTTGGCCAGCGACAATCTCATAACCGCACCAGCCGAATCGCCGGCTGGCAGTGAAGCCCTCGTCACGGGGGTTTCGCGTATTTTGGCGGCGCGAAGGGCGGTCTGCCAAACCACCGCGCCGCGCTATCTCCCGCCGTTCCCGTGGACCGAGCCCGTCCTGATTCGTTCCTACTAGCCGTTCGCCATCTACCGCCCGAACTTCAACGCCATGCTCAGTCGAATGATGGAATATTCCGAGATGCTCTATGGCCGACGTATGGCCTCGCTATCGAAGTGCTTGGGTCAGTCTTGAACCGCACTTCAGCAGGCGGGGAGTCTCACGCATGCCACGAAAGCTCACCTTGCTATAGCCCTGCCGCAACCTCGTCCTCTCATTCTTGTGGATGCTTCCCCCATAGACTGCGATTGGTCTGAAACTGACGGCGACGCCTGCGGGCACAATATGCTCTGCGGCTCTAGATCCTGCTCGTAGCTGCTCTACAAACTTGCCGACCTGAAAGCGACCACTCGACAACTCAATCGGAGCTAGACATCCAGCACCCGAACTGTCTTCTACAACCACTAGGTAGTCGCACCGCTGGTTCGGTGGTGGGAGAGGCGAGTTTGGATGATCCAAGTCAACGATCAGGCGGTCTGTTGGTGCTCCATCTAGGGATACTCCGCAGCCCTCTTTTTGAATCCGCGTGGCCTCGCATTCGCACTTCACCTCTGCGCGGACCGATTGAACGAGTCCGCTCACTCAGCCTCCCCAAGCCGGCTGAAAATCTCCGCCCAATCGTTGTGCATCGCGCGGGCCACCTCTTCGAAGTCGGTCGGGTAAAGGCCGGACTCCTCGTCCAGACCGATCTCGCTTACCGTGGAACCCTCGCCGTTCGGGTCTGGCTTGAAGAACCAGGCTCCGACCTGGCTGGCATCCAGCGCCACGTCGCCCCCGGCGATCCCCTTTCGCTCCCCTTCCGGTAGCGCCGACGCACGCACCACGTTGGCCAACTCTTGCAGCACCCACTCGCTATGCGTCGTCACAATCACTCGAATCCCGGCTCGCACCAGGCCCGCAAGCTGCCGCGTAAATTCGACCTGCATTGCGGGGTGCAGGTGCGACTCTGGCTCCTCAATTATGACGACGTCGTCTCGTCGAACGAGGTGTCGCAAATAGAGCACGACCGGCGCAAGCTCTGAGACCATCGACGAGGCTCGCATCAACGGCAAGGACTCGCCCCAGCCTGTCGGGCGATAGTCAAAGGTTGGATAGCCGGTCGCTTTGCCCTCCACCTCAACGACCCCACCGAGGAGATCCTGTTCTAGCTGCCTAGCCAACTTCTCGCTTACGGCTGATGTATCGTATGGTGAACTTAGTCGGATGCGCTCACGTTCCGCACTCATCTCGATGAGCTGACTCAGAAAGTCTGCAAGCACTCCCGACAGTATCGGTATGCCAGAAGATGGGTTGAGTCCCGCCGTCGTAGCATTCTGTATTAATGTGCTCACTACGACCTGATGGCTGTGCATTACGCCCGTACGATCGGCCGGCAAGTAATAGGCGCTACGGCATATCGGTCTAAGTAACGAAACGAATATATCCTCGGCTACACGGGAAAGTGAGTACTTAAGTTCCTCATACCCGCTGTCTGGAAGAACTTGATACCTTCTCGCGTAAGCCCGTCTGTCAGTCAGTTCATCGAGGTCATCAATCTCACTCGAGAGCGATTGCTTACCCCCAATTTCCCCAAATAGTTCGACGCGATCATCATGTAGACGGAACTCGTACTTGACTATTTCATCTCCAGATAACCGTGGAATGGACAAAGCAACCTTCGCAAAGGAACCGGAGCCTGATCGTCTCACTAGTGATCGCGTGTAATCGACGCCAAAGCACCGCCCGATTTCCCGCAGGGCAGATCGACCAACGCCGGGTGCTTTCTGAAAAGCGGATCGCAGATAGGACTCCAAATCCTTGGGAAGAACATTCCACGAATCAGTTTTGGTCTCATTCCTTTCGGACTCTGAATCGGAGTCGATATCAAAGGCCAAACGCTGTTGAAATCTATTGTCGTATCGATCAATAATCCAGTTACGGAAACTGTCCAGTATGGTGTAGCTATTATCATCAGCATCGAGCAACGCGTGCACTTCGGATGCTAGTGGTTCAGATCGATAGCGTGGCCTTGGTCCATACGGATAGATATTGACCTGCTGTAAGCATTGATGTAGCGCATACACCAGAATCGCCAAGTACGACTTTCCCGTATTGCTCGGACCAATAAAAACCGTCAGCGGCCTAAGGTCCACGCTGGCCTTGGCAATCGGCCCGAAGTCTTCAACGTCCAGGCGGTATTCGCCGGGGAAGTCGCGGCCCGCGTTCTCCGTACTCACGGCTACCTCAGGGCTGGCGTTGAGAAAAGAACGTGGCCAGGGGGACGAATCCCACGGGTCTGCTAGCCGTGACCCTCCTGACCCTGATCAAGTGTACCGCCGACACCCGGCCCCACCGCCCGACGGCCCTGATCAGCCCCCCACGCCGGCCGCAAGAATTTGGTTCACGGCAATCGCCACCCCGGCCGCCGCGGCCGCACCTGCCACCACCAGCCCTGCAACCCACTTGATCATCCGCGCCTCCCGCGTGTGCAGGTCGGCCTTCATCTCGCCAAGGTCAGATTTCCACTCAGTCCGCATCGCCTGGATGTCAGTTCGCAGCGAGTGAATGTCCGCTTTCGTCGCGAACGTCGGCAGCGTGGCCTCGATCGCCGTCAATCGTCGCTCGATGTCGAGCGCGGACAGATCGGCCGTCATCGGTTTTCCCGAACGCCGGTTTCCGTTCGGCTCGGTACCAGTTCTCGCACCTGGGCGCCCCTTTGCTGTATCGGCTCATCAGCCGACCCAATCTCATCCGTCCCCGCTGCACGCACCGGGGCCGCCCCTTCGAAGCCGCGTCCATAGCCCATGTCGCGTCCTGCGTGGGCCTCGATCAGCCCCCCACGCCGGCCGCAAGAACTTGGTTCACGGCAATAGCCACCCCGGCCGCCGCAGCCGCCCCAGCCACCACCAGCCCGGCAACCCACTTGATCAGCCGCGCCTCACGCGCGTGCAGTTCGGCCTTCAACTCCCCAAACTCAGCCCTCCACTCCGACCGCAACTCACCAAGGTCAGACTTCCACTCAGTCCGCATCGCCTGCATCTCGACTCGCAGCGCCTGAATGTCGGCTTTGGTCGCAAACGTCGGCAGCGCAGACTCGATTGCCGTCAAGCGTCGCTCGATGTCGAGCGCGGACAAATCGGCCGTCATCGGATACTCCGAACGACGGTTGCTGTTCGGCTCCGGACTTGTTCTCGCACGTGGGCGCCCCTTTGCTGTATCGGCTCACCAGCCGACCCAATCTCATCCGTCCCCGCTGCACGCACCGGGGCCGCCCCTTTGATTCTGCCCCCATCATAGCCGTCGCCCCCCGCCCCGAGAGACCATTGCACAACGCCCCGAACCCTCCGACCTCGCATTTGCGTCCGCTCTCACTTCTCACTTCTTGTACGTTCTCTCGAACCTTGGATTGGCCAAGGTCACAGCAAGGGCCGGGACAGACCGATCGCTTCTTGGTCGTTAGAGACCGTGGGAGAGCAGGGTCGTCCCGGCCCAGACGCTGGCGCAGAGCCCGAA
>JAJEDE010000017.1 GCA_022821645.1 Chloroflexota bacterium | reverse complement strand
CAATGGCTGCCAGCGCGATTCGCGGGGGGGCACGGCCTGGATCCGGGCCTGCCAGCGTCGCCGGCCGCGGCGGGCGTGGGGTAGCCGTCAGGTGTGGACCTTCACGTCCAGGACGTTCTTCGCCACCTCGGGCCCGACCGCGATGTCCGTTGGAGCAGCCGCCCTAGGCGTCGTCAGGCAGCGGAGCGTCCCAGTGGTTCGTTGGTAAAGTGAGTACGAAATGTAATTTGACCGAGTGCTGCGGGTGGGGCGGAGGCGGGGGCGATCCTCACTCACCGGGCGTAGGAGGAAGAGGCCGGTGAGGGCAAGTGGGTTGCTGGGGGCTGGGCTTGGGTGCTGAGGGGTAGAGCCACCCTTACCTCCGGATCGCGTCCGGGGCAGGCTCTGCGCTCTCCCTCCAGGGAGGCTTTTGCGTAACCCAGGCTTGGTTGCGCGGAAGACCCTCATCTGGAAGGGGAGAGGGGAGAGGGGAGAGAAGTGAGAGCGGGAGTACGAGCGGACGCAGCTTTGGGGGCGAGCCGGGGCCGGGGAAGGCGGGGTGGGGAAGGAGTGAGGGCAGAGAAGTGAGGAGTGAGAGGCGGAGGGGACGAGAAAGCGTGAACTGGGAGCAGTGAGAGAAGACGGGAGCGTGGGGGAAGTCGAAGGGAGAGGATGGGATGGGGGAGGGAGCGAGAGGCCGGCGTCGGGGTGCCGGGGTTGTGGGGATTGAACGGTGGGTGGACGATCTGAGTACGAATTGAGGTAGCGTTGTTGGGGCGAATGGGAAGAGAACGCGGTTTGGTGGGCGGCACGTTCAGGGCGAGCGGGAGGTAGGACTGACTATGTTTGTGGTCGGAGTTCGTCCGCTGATCGAGGGTGAAGCGTGTGATGGTTCGATGGGTTGGGTGTGTGACCGGGGACCTCCGGACGCCTGAGTCTCCCGAGTTAGGCTGTGTCCAGGAGCAGCGAGGCGTACCTGATGGCAACAACGGTTGAGACGCGGCCTGGGCGGGTGTCTGACGAAGACGAGCCGGTTGTCTTGATGCGCGAAGAGGTCCGGCAGGCGCTGGACCAGGAAGCGCGGCGTCTTTTTGGTCTGTCGGCCGACGAGTTTCTTCGCATCTTTCGAGACCCGCCCGAGCGATACCACGGGGACCCGGTGTTCAATTCGCTCTGCTTCCTCGCCGACTTGATTGCCGAGCCGATCGACCCGTAGCGGACAACGCGCGGCCAGGGACTTTCTTCGGCGCATTCGCGAGGTTTTCAAACTGGTCGCGGACGCGGATCTGGGCCACGCGTGGCTAGGTAGCGACGAACTGACGGTTGGTCACCGGATTGCTCGTTTCCCCGATCGCGGCCAGCCGGCACCACTTGGCAACGGGGCGTGCCTAAACGTCGAGATGACCTTGCGCCTCTACCGCACCCCCGAGGCCGTGAATGTAGACGTTGACTCTTGGCACGAGCGTCCCCTTACGAGTCTGCCCATACGAGCCCTGAAATATGCAAAGCCCCCAGTAAGAGGGCTTCGCTTTCGGCCGGCGATTCGGCCGGGGCAGTGGATGGTTGGTTGACGATCAAGTGCCGGGAGTCAAGTTGGGGAGAAGGGGAGTGAGCAGTCAGTGGAGGGGGTGAGGGACGAATCGGCGCTGGTGATGGCGGGTGCAGGCAATGTGGGGAAACCTAGCAGGGATAGCAGGGCAGCGAGGCGCTGAAGAGGAGGTCCGGATTCTGTGCGAGTGACGGAAGGCTCAGGTGGTTCGACGGACGGAGCGTCTAGCTAGCCTCGGCTCATCTTTCGCAGGTCAAGCCAGCGGTAAGGGGTGTCGTGTAAGGCGTCCTTGCACAGGCGGTCGATGCCCCACGTTGATGTACGACGGCAGAGGTCGTTGGGATCAAGGTCTGTGGGAGAAGAGGGCCGATAGCTCAGTCAGAGAGATTCGAAGTTACATTGTGGCGTCGAGAGTAACAGTGCTACTCAAACCGCTAGCTTGAACTACTGTCAGCTGTAAAGGACCACTATGTTACTGGTTGGCGTATAACAAAGTTACATCTGCGGTCTTTTCCACGTTTCACTCTTACTAAATGGGTCATTCATGCGTCGCGGGTTCGAGCAAGCAGGAGGTCACAAACATCCAAAGAGTCGCTCCTCCATCTCAAATCCTAGCCGCTTATCTAGAACGAAAGATATCTTGTGATAGGTAGGTCCAGTCATGTAATATTTAATACATCTACTCTATACCGCTTATAAGTGACCAAATCCTTCTATAGTCACCGCCACTCAACTGAGAATTGCTAGGGGTCACTTCATGCCATGTCGCCTCCGGTTGATCGTACAACCATTCCTTTGCTAGCCTCATCCGACCCTTGACATCGGTAACATCTCCACCAAACCGGTCACCCATTCGCCGTGCAATCATTCGTGGTACGTTCAAGTTACGCATTACTACGCCGTCGACCGTGTCGACTCCATAGAACAACATGGCAGGCACCGAACGTATCTCGAGCTGTTGAGCCAACGGCAGTCTACTAAGTTGGTCTCTTTCAACGCCCATCGCCTGCAATGCACCGAACCCCCAAGTGGCATTCGGCAAAATAGTACCGAAAAGCTGCCGACAGCAATTCGTTACTGATTTGGTTGCATCTTCATCGGAAAAATAACTTCGTGCAATATCAGACACACTAACGCCTCGCACCCAGGAAGCTATGATACGCCCAATGTTGCCTCCATAACTACCCTCGTCCGTGCTAAACGTTAGTTCATTTACTCTGAGGAGAACGCCTACGAGATCTCTAATAGCACGGCTGTCAGAGCCAAACAATCCGCTTGGACTCCACTCTGCCAGATTCGTTGTAAGCGCCTGCTTATCCATCAAGAGTGTCTGAATTGTACTTGGGGAGAACCCCGTCCGATCTACCAGGGCCAAGACACCCGACTCCATATTCTGAATCCGGGCGGCGTAGTCTCGTGTCGCATCGAGCAGGATTCGCGCAATCTGTGGTCTGCTTGATTGCAACCGTTGATAGCCCAGAGTAGCCTGCAGAAGCGCCTCTGTTCTTGCAACGAATTCATGAGGCCTGTCGGCTATTCTATAGGCGTGAGCGATGAACTGAGTAAACGTGGACCACTCGGGATAACGCACTAGCGTGTGAAGGTCTAACTGTTCTCCTGACTCAAGCGCGGTGTCAACCATGTGTTCAAGATATGACGCGAGAGCCCCAATCTCTTGACGAACGTAGTCCTTGACTGCCGCACGATCTTTAGAGGTTTTCGTCGCGAATAGCGCTAAACCTAAGGAATCATGATCTAGCCGACCAGATCGTCCTGCTATGTTCCAGAACTGATCAATAGGCATCGGCTGCCGCCCTATTCCGACGCCGCGGTGCTGTGTATGGCTGGTCAGAAGAACTGAAGCAACTGGAAAATTCACGCCCTGTGCTAGAGTCGTAGTCGCGGCCAGTACACTTAAATCGCCCTTTTCCATCAGCCATTCGACGAGGACTCTCGCTTCAGGAGATAAACCGGCATGATGAAAAGCGACTCCGCGGTCAAGTAGACTGGTTAGAAGGAAGTCATCGCCTAGTTCGCTTGACACGAACCGCTTTACTAAGTCGACGTCCGAACTGTCACTATTCCCTTCTGGTAGCAAGCTCGAAACGTCTTGAGCCACTCGGTGAGACTCGCTAGGACCGGCAGTCATAACCAGAACATTGCCGCGTCTCGCAAGTACAGCGGCCGTCGCAGCAGAAATGTCACCCTTGCTCAACCGAGAAACTGGTTTGTCAATTGCGGATCGGACCTCACTGGCCGCTAAGATTGTCGGTTCTGATAGATCGACGTTCTGCATATCCGACGGTGTGAATAGCGATTCTACTCTGATGTCCCAATTTCGGCGCCTCCCCGCCGGAGAACACATACCAATGAGTTTATCGTTAGGACGCCATTGGATTGAGAGGGAGACATTTCTGTTATCCCCCAGCCATCTACCCAATTCGTCCACATTTGGTACAAACGGTGATAACAGTAAGAACCGTGCGTCAGGAAATTCTCCAGAAATAGTAGCCAAGAGAATCTCTGTACGTAGGCCTCGGGCATCGGCTCCTATATTGTGTGCTTCATCCACAATCACCAGACCTAATGGTCTATTGATTTCGGCTAGCCGTCCAGATCTTGTAAGTAGGTCCATCTTTTCAGGAGTTGTCACAAGAACATCGAAAGCCTGAGGACTAAAGAGGTACTCTTCCTCACTTGGATCAAGATCAAAGGCTGGTGCTGCTTGCTCGACATTGAATCCTAGGGGAGCTAACTCTCGGCGGAGACTCACTGTGACTTGGTTAACAAGTGCTCTTGTCGGCACGAGATAAACGACCATGGCGTCGGCAAATGCCTGCTTGGCCTGTAGAATCCGGAATTCAGCCAAGAGAGTCTTGCCACTGCTTGTCGGCATTTGAATGACGACCGCTCTTTGGGCCACATCTAGTAACCGCATTTCAAGGGCCCGCTTTTGAGGTGGCAAGAGCTCGAATATAGGCTCTAGATTATCTCTGGCAACTACTTTCTCAAGAAAGCGCACAAAGCGCTCTCCCAATGGTCGCACAGACCTCCAGACACTTCTGGAGATCATCACCAGTGCAGCACGCTCTGTGAGGAAGATCAGTGTCCCGAGTTCACCGATCCAGCCGGCCGAAGCTGCCTCATGTGATCTGTTAAAGTGGAACCGCAATTGGGCTTCTATGTCTGACGGCGTACCCTGTGCCAAGAATTGAGATACTAATTCCGTCGCTTTAGCCCAATGATAAAAGGTAACCAGCTCCAAAGCCGCTCGAGAAGCCGCGTCGCCGAAAGACTTGAGATAATTCTCCTCATACTCCGCTTGTGCCTTTCGTAGCGACTGAATGTCCTCTACGACATGATCGAGATCTTTCCAGCCTTGCTGTCTAATGTCGCGGAGAAACGACCCGGCTACGTGTCGAAAGACCCTATCTGCCCAACTGTCATCACCACTCTCCAGACAAAATTCTCCCAATTCTCCTAGCCAACGCTTCGTATCGGCTGTCCGCTCTCCAAGTAGTCCGAAGCATGCTACCCGAAGTGTGTGCTTGAGCTGCTCCTCCCAATCCTCTGGACGATTCATCCATCGTAAAATTCTGAATGCCACCTCACACGCCTGTCTCGACTCCTCACTGAGCTCATCCGTTGCGCTACTCTGAGACAGTAGATCGAGACACATCATTTCAGCGATTTCAGCTGCATCTCTAAGGAGATTCTCTTCCGCCCGGTAGTGCGCCGACTCATCTTCTTCTCGAATCCTCACTACTTCTAAGGCGTGCCTAACGAGACGATGATTAGCAACAAGCTCAGCTTCATCCAAAGTCTGCTGAGCCCTGTCTCCGATTTCCAATCTAGTTGGCATGAGGCGATCCGTGGTCAGAAGAGCGGCCGGCAAGCTGAATGCACTCATGAAGGCTCAATGGCAAATAGCAGCCAAACAGAAAAACCCTCGCACCTTTGTTTTCGGCAAACGAATCATGAGCTCGTTTGAGATCCAAGTCTGAAGGAGTTGTATCTCTTACCAGTACACCAACTAGCATCACGTCCAGAGGTTCAGTTGACACACGCTGAAGTGCATGAAGGAAGTCTTGCTCCCACGCAGCACCGGCGGCTCGAGTGAGTAGCCATTTCAAATGTGAATTGATGGCCTGGGAGTCTCGTCGGAGACAGTGTAGCTGCGCTACTAGACCGTGCCGGCGATTGGAGACGACCGTTGGGGGACATCTATCCTCAGACGAAGCTTTTACTTGCCCGACTACAAATAATGCCCCTTCTCTATCTCGTGCAATTCCTACAAGGTCGCTGCCACTCAGACTCGCTTCGGGCGTCTTGCGATCCCAAAAGGCAGGCCAAGGAAAGTCCATCCCATATTGAGAGTTTAGGAAGAGTGATGCGAACACTTCACCAAAGTCACCTTTTAGAGCTGTGTCAGATGATTCTCCAATCCCGCTTTGTCGAAGTTTTTCAATGAACGCAGATGAGAATCCTGATTGGTCCATCGATTGAATCATAGTTGGGTCTAGAGTTAACCAACGCTCCCACTCAGGTCGGACAGTTTCCGTAAGGTATTTGCGAAAAGACGCCGCAGAGTCGACGGCTAGCCCTTCTGTGCTGCAAAAGGTGCCGTTTGTGCGGTAATGATGTCTCCAGGTGAGCGTCACGAAGAATTGTCTCGGCTATTGGTTTCAGTGCATTTGAGACTTGAACTGAGAGAAGTTATCTCGCATTTATCCAGACCAATTGTGTGGGCTTGCGAGCGATCGGGTGGTGGCAGCATTTGGACACCTTCGCATAGAGTGGTTCTGCGGAAACGACATTCTATAACATTATCCAACGGGTTCTTCTCCTCTGCAAGGAGGATTTCTGCGTTCAGAGAGTCGCTTTCTGAGTGGCTTGGCTATGTGAAACGACATTGATCTCGTCAGTGGTAGGACCCAGACAGGCTACCCGTTGAGCCGCTTCAGCCGTCCCGGATTTGATGCGATGATCGCATGCGAAGCCTGGAGGTCGCTGATTTGGCGGTGTGGCTTTGGTGGATGGCGATTGACTATCACACAGGATCCCGCCCGCGGACGTCGGGGTGACGGAACGAGGAGAGAGACAAGCGGATCGGAGACGCGGTGTGGGCAACACACCCAGAAGATGGAGATGGGCAACCGGCCGATTGAAATGAGCCCTGTCCCCTGCGCCGCTGTTAGGCGCCGGCGGCGGCATTTCTACACTTTGGCAGGCAAAGTTCCGGAGTCAGGATGAGGCATAGCCTGGGCCGATGAGTACTGGAGTCCATGTGAAGGCGCCCACGGAGATCATCTTTGAGGTGACAGAAGCCGCGGAGGACGAGTTTGACGCGCGGGCGCTTGGCTACAGCATCCACACGCAGAGGGACGATTGGGGTGACCAGAAAGCGATGGTGAAGGACGCTGTGGCCTGCCACCTTGGCGACACGGGCGATGGTGGCTTGGGTGGGGTTTGGTAGTCGGATGAGGGACGGAGTCGGATGGCGACTCAGCGCTAGTATTTTCTTAGAGACAGTTTAAGGTCGGCCTAGGAAGATAGTTGAAAGTGAGCGTTAAGGTCGTGTAGTTGCTGAATTCTCTGACGGTGTACTAAGATAGATTGGAGAGCTCGCTGGGCGGTGCGAGCTCTGAAGTGAATAGGCAACGGGCGGATGTTGCAGTTTGTCGTCGGAAACGAGTATTCGCGTGGCGATGTGAAGGAGCTGGCTGGGGTCCCGAGGGACTCAGTTGGTGGGCCGTGGCATACCGGGGTTTTAGAACATGATGACGAGTTTATTCTCTTCGCCAATGTAGGCACGGCTGGGCGTACCGGTCATGACTATGACAATCAGTGGGAGGGTTCATTGCTTCGCTGGAGTCACCAGAGAGATTCTCATCTCGGTTGGCCGAGTGTTCAGAAATTGCTTGAGAGGGACAGAGTTGTACATGTGTTTTGGCGTGGATCTGATACTGATCCATTCGTATATGCCGGTTATGCCACGGCGATAGAAGTCGTAGACAGATCACCAGTGGAGATTCTGTGGTCGTTTTCTTACAACGCACCGGACGTGAGTACTTTCCCGGGGCCGGATGAGCTTCCACCGGGCGGATATACCGAAGGATTCGCCCGAAGGGTGTCAGTTAACGTCTTCGAACGCAATCGCGCCGCTAGGCAGGCGTGTATTCGGCACTACGGTGCGGCGTGCCTGGTGTGTGGTGTGGACTTTGGAAAGCGATATGGCGAAACGGGAGCTGGCTTCATTCACGTTCATCATCTGGTTCCCATTTCCGGCGTCGATTCAGATTATGTGGTTGATCCAATTGAAGACTTGCGTCCCATCTGTCCTAACTGTCACGCCATAGTCCACCGACGACAGCCTCCTCTCGAGCTAGATGATGTACGTTCGATGCTTCTTGACTGAATGATCCCTGTTTACGAGTACTGACGCGCCGTCAACAGGCTGCACACTCTCTAGAAGGGGTGTCACTGGGGGTTCGGCAAGATCAGGTCATGGCCTGTAAATCGGCGTCTCGTTGCGGGAAAGCAGCAACGATTCCAGGAAGACGATTGGAAGAGGCGGTCGGGCGGAGCACGGTGCCGGGGTTGGGTTGTGTGCGGAGGGCGGAGGGAGGGTAGGAAGGGAGAGTCGAGATCCCCTTCGGCAGGCTCACCAGGAACGGTTGGGTGGGTTCGGGGTTGGTTGCCCGGAGGAGGCCGGTTAGAAACCGGCCGGTACGCATGAGGGGGCGGGGCAAAGCGAGGAGTGAGGGGAGAGAAGTGAGGAGTGAGAGGCGGAGGGGGAGGTTGGGAGGTTTCGGTCGGGGTGGGTTGCCGGGGGTGTGGTTCGACAGGCTCACCAGGGACGCAGGGTGCGGTCGAGGTGACCACGGTGCTGGATCCCGGCCGGGGACGCCGGGATGGCGGAGGGGGAGGAAGACGGGCGGGTCGCAGACGCCGCCCCTACGAAAGGCGAGGATGGGGACGCGGAGGGGTGGTTCGACACGGGCCCCTTCGACAAGCTCAGGGCAGGCTTTTAGAAGGACTACAGGCCGGCTCACCATGAACGGTTTGGGGGGTGGTTGCCCGGAAGAGGCCGGTTAGAAACCGGCCGGTACGCAAGATCGGAACTGGGTCCCCGCCTGGGCGGGGATGACGGGGTGGCGAGGGTGGTTGCTGTGGCTGGGGGTGTGGTTCGACACGGGCCGCCGGGGACTCTGGCCCGGCTCACCACGAACGGTTGGGTGGGTGATCACGACCGGAAGACGGGCGGGTCGCAGACGCCGCCCCTACGAAAGTCGAGGATGGGGACGCGGAGGGGTGGTTCGACACGGGCCTTCGAAAGACTACGGCCCGGCTCACCATGAACGGGGGGCCAGGCGGATTGAGTTGAGGCTGGCCGGGTATGCCGGGATATTGGGTGCTTGTGGCGCTGTTGTGTGCCGGTGGGGGTGTTTCTACACTTTGGCAGGCGATGTTTCGGGGCCAGGGATGCGGCAGTTCCTGGGCCGGCGAGTACTGGAGTTGACGTGAAGGCGCCCGCAGAGATCATTTTTGAGGTGACGGAGGCCGTGGAGGGCGGGTTTGACGCGCGGGCGCTTGGCTACAGCATTTTCACGCAGGGGGACGATTGGGCGGACCTGAAGGCGATGGTGAAGGATGCCGTGGCCTGCCACTTTGGCGACACGGGCGAGGTGAAGGTGGTCCGGCTGCATTTCGTTAAGGACGAAGCCATCGCCGTATGAGGCTTCCCCGCGATATGTCGGGCGAAGACCTGGCACGTGTGTTGCGTCGCCGCTATGGGTATGAACTGGTCCGGCAGCGCGGCAGCCACATGACGCTGACCAGAAGCGGCGACGAGGAGTCGCATAGCGTGACGGTTCCGCGCCATCGGGCTCTGCGCGTGGGCACGGCGGCACGGCCGCTTCGGCTGGCTCACTATGAACGGGTGGGGTGGGTTGGGGGTTGGTTGCCCGGAGGAGGCCGGTTAGAAACCGGCCGGTACGCACGAGGGGGCGGGGACGGGGGAACGAGGGTGGTTGCTTCAGCCGTAGGGGTGGTTCGACACGGTCTTGCGCGGACTCCAGACCGGCTCACCACGAACGGGGTGGGGAAGGAGTGAGGGGGGCAAGAAGGGGAGAGGGGAGAGGGGAGAGAAGTGAGAGCGGACAAAGAGGGACTTCCTGAGAGGGTTGGGTGCTTCATCCACGCGGGTGGTTCGACACGGCCTTTCGAAGGACTACAGGCCGGCTCACCATGAACGGTTTGGGGAAGGGGAGAGGGGAGAGGGGAGAGGAGTGAGAGCGGAGGGGGAGGGGAGAAGAGGAAGACGGGCGGGTCGCAGACGCCGCCCCTACGAAAGTCGAGGATGGGGACGCGGAGGGGTGGTTCGACACGGGCCTTCGAAAGACTACGGCCCGGCTCACCACGAACGGTTTATCCGACACGCTCAGGGATGGCAATGGGGGCGTGCGATACTTGGGGGTGTGGGGTTTTTGGGGGCGATGATCCTTTTTAGGTTTTGATGGTCTGCCGGGCGCTTGTGTGCCGCGCGCCGGGTGGACAGAACGCCCCGGATGGGCTGCCGACGGCGAAGGAGCCGATACGCGATGAGGGCGACGATCGTGTATGGGTTCCTGGGGGCGGGCAAGACGACGCTGTTGCGTTCGCTGGTGCCTCAATTGGCCGCCCTGGAGTCGACGGCGCTGCTGGTGAATGAGTTCGGGGTTGAGGGCGTGGATCAAGTGGTGCTGGCCTCGGATGACCTGACGGTGCGTCAACTGGTGGGCGGGTGCGTGTGCTGCGAGGTGCGGGGCGATTTGCTGACGGCGTTGGAACAGCTTGACCGCTCCATCAGTCCCGAGCGGCTGGTGATCGAACCGACGGGCCTGGCCTCGCCGGATACGTTGGCGCACGTGTTCGCGAGTCCCTCGGTGCGGTCGATTGTGGACGTGGACTCGGTGATTACGGTGCTGGACGCGACACGGTATGCGCTGGTGCGGGATCACCTGGGTGATTTTTTCCCGAACCAGGTGCGGCACGCGGACCTGGTGCTGGTGAATAAGGCGGACATGGCGAGTGAGGCGCAGCGGCTGGATGCGCGGGCCTGGGCGCGCGCGTTGAATGCCGAGGCGGCGATTCTGGAGACGGTGTATTGCGAGGTGGATCCGGACCTTTTGCTGGCCGCCATCCGTCAAGGCGGCGTGCGCAGGGCGGGGCCCGGAGTCGAGGTTGATTTTCACTCGACGGTTCCGCATGACGATTTGGCGGCGAGTGGTTTGGAACGGCTGGTGCTGGACACCGGCGATTTGCCCGCCGAGCGGGTCGACTCGTTTGTGGGCGACCTGGCCGCGGGCGTGTATGGCGAGGTGGTTCGCGCGAAGGGGTTTGTGCCCGCCGCGGAGGGCTGCGCGCTGGTTGATGTGGTGCTGGGCGCCTGGGAGGTCCGACGGTTTGGGCCGGCGCCGCTGTACATCGACGTGATTGGACGAAACCTGAACACCAACGAAATGGAGACAGCAGTAACTCATGGCATCAAGGAGTTCGCGTGCACGGCGTAGCCGGCGCGCGTCACCAGATACCGCGGCGACTTCGTCCAACGGGACGGAGGCGGCCGCGAAGGGAAGTTCGGATAAGACGGTCTCGCACCTGACGCATCACCGGATGATCGCGCGCAATCTGAATGCGCTGCGCGAGAACTTTGGCGAATTACGCAAGCAGGTGGTGGACACGGAGCGGCAGTACAAGCGCGGCGATAAGTCGCTGGATACGTCGCTGTTCCAGACGCGGAACCAGGTTGAAGCGCTGGAGAAGCGGCTGGTCGGGTTCATCGAGGAGATGACGGAGGTGGCGTTCAACTCGAACCTGGAGATCAAAGGGAATACGGACCGGATCAGCGCGATCTGGGAGGCGCTGGAGTCGTTTGCGCCGGACGCGGCGGATATCAAGCGGCGTCGCGCGGAGTGCGAGCAGCGCGAAGTAGCGCGGCAGGACGAGATCGACCGCCGACTGCAGGACCTGGCGGATGAGGCCAAGGACAACGGCTCGACGAAGCGTACGCCGCGGAAAGCGGCGGCCTCGGGTTCCAAGCGAAAGAGCGAGTCGTAATGCGGCGCATATCGGCGATTCCCGAAGACATTGACCTGGACATGGGCGACGAGGTGTCGTCGGATGGCCAGGACTTACGAATGCTGGTGGACGAGCTGAAGGACGTGATCTCAAAGGAACGGCCGGGGGAGCGGGCGCTGGCGAATTCGGCGCGGGAACTGACGCGCATGGCGGGGGCGCTACGGAATCAGTCGTCCAGCACGAATTCGGGGCCGCAACTGCGGCTGGGCGTGTTTGTGGACACGGCGAATGTGAGTGACCGGGACCCGGACGATCCGATTCGGCTGGATTTCAAGAAGTTGCTGGATGAGGTGACGGCGGACCGGCGGCTGATCCACGCGCGGGCGTATTGTCCGATCTATGCTGATTTTGCGGGACGGCTGGAGCATCAGCGGTCGGTGTCGCCGGTGTGGGAGAAGGGGTATGACATCGTCACGAAGTCGATCAAGGTGTTTGCGGACGGGACGCGGAAGGCGGACCTGGATATTGTGCTGGTGATGGATGTAATCCGGCGGCTGCCGACGATGGACGTGGTGGCGCTGGTCTCAGGCGACGGGGATTACGTGCCGATGGTGGATTACCTGCGGGAGCACGGGCTGCGGGTGGAGGCGTATTCGTTCGCGGACGCGATGTCGGAGGACTTGCGAGTGGCGGCGAACGAGTGGTTTGATTTGTCGTCGGCGACGAGTTTGCACGTGGGGTCGAAGAGCGGGTCGCGGAGTTCGCGGCGCGTGGCGGCCAGGGCGTGAGCCTTACGGGCGGGCGGCAGTGAGCGCCAGGCGGCGGCGTCGGCGAGGGCGGCGGCGGATTCGTCCGGACGAGGAGCGCAAGGCTCGGCGGTTTAACCCGCGGCGGTGGATCACGCTGTCGGGGGTGTGGTCGATCCTGGCGCTGCTGGCGGTATTGATGCTGATTGTGTCGCTGATCGCGCCCGCGCTGGGCACAGGAGTCGGAGGCTAGGCACTGCGCGACACACGCGAGAACCGGACCCAAGAGCGGGCCGGCGGTCGCGGGCGGACGCCGTTCGGTCTGTGGCGGCTGTTCAGCGTTGGCGGCACGGAATTCAACATTGACGCCAGCTGGCTGATCATTTTTGGGTTTGTGACGTGGACGACGGCGACGTCGTTGATCCCGCGGCGGTTGATCGAGGCGAGCGTGGCGGCGGGCGTTGCCCCGGACGTGACGTGGCCGGCGATCTGGGCGGCGAGCGTGGTGACGAGTTTGCTGTTCTTTGGGTCGATCGTGGCGCACGAGGCGGCGCACACGGTGGTGGCGGTGCGGATGGGGATTCCGGTTCGGAGCATCCGGCTGTTCATCTTCGGCGGGCTGGCGGAGATGGGACGGGAGCCGGACCGGCCGGGGCAGGAGTTCGTCATCACGGTGGTGGGGCCGCTGACGAGCGCGGCGCTGGGGGGGCTGTTCTTTGCGCTGGGCGAGCAGATGGACGCGGCGACGATTCCGGCCGTGACGGCGCGCTGGCTGGGGGAGATGAACCTGGCGCTGGCGGTGTTCAACATGCTGCCGGGGTTCCCGCTGGACGGCGGGCGGATTTTGCGGTCGATCGTGTGGGCGGTGACGGGCGACGTGGTGCGGGGGACGCGGGTGGCGAGCTTCGTGGGATCGGCGCTGGGCGCGGCGTTGATGGCCTTTGGGCTGATCCAGTTCCTGGTTTTGGGCGGGGCGGTGCAGTCGTTGTGGACAGGGGTGATCGGGTGGTTCCTGTGGTCGGCGGCGCGCGGGGGCTATCGGGACGCGATTCTGCGGCAGCAACTGCACCGGTTTCGCGTGCGGGACCTGGTTCGACCGGAGACCGGGGCGGTGCCGGGCGACGGGAGTGTGCAGGAGTTCATCGAGCGCGGGTTGTATCACGACCGGTTTGGCCTGCGGCCGGTGCTGGATTCGGCGGGGAAGCTTATTGGGATGCTGGAAGGGGACGACGTCCGGGATGTTCCACTGGAAGAACGGCTGTATACGGTGCTGCGGGATATCGCGCGCCCGGTGGACCTGATGGCGGTGGTGGCGCCGGACGATCAGTTGAGCGTGGTGATCGATAAGGCGTATGAGACGGACCGGCGGCTCTTCTTCGTGGTCGAGGAGGAGCGGGTGCTGGGGACGGTGGACACGGTGGACGTGGTGAACACGCTGAGAGCCAGGAAACGCTAGCCGGCCGCCAGAGGCCGGCCGCTGGCGTCCACTATCATTTTGCGCGGGCGGCCCCCGCGCTAAGGAGAACAGTTGATGGACGTATTGCCGCGAGGGGCGCTGTTTGTCGACTTGGCGTCGCTGGACATGATGACGGGGCATCACGGCGTGCGGGTGGTGTATGGGCGGCTGCGCGAACAGTTGACCCAGAACCGCCGGCTGGTGCGGGCGGCGGCCTACGGTGTGCGTGACGATGACCGTCCGGATACGGAGCAGCGGCTGGGCCAGCTGGCGGCCGATGGGTTCAAGGTGATTGCGAAGCCGCTGCGGCTGCGAGCGGACGGGGTGCGAAGGGCCAGCCTGGGGATAGCTATCGCAGTGGACGCGTTGGAACTTGCGCCGCACATCGACTCGCTGAGCCTGATAACCACGGACGCCGACCTGGTCGTGCTGATCGAGGCGGTGCAGCGGCGCGGGGTGCGGGTGGAAGTGGTGACCAGCCAGGAACTGGCGCCGCCGGCGCTGGTGGAGGCGGCGGATGGCGTGGTGGAGATTGCGAGCGTGCTCGACGCGGTGAGGAGCGAAGGCCGAGGCCGTCGCGACCTGCCAACGGAGCGGGGCAACGCACGGCCGCG
The DNA here is from genome assembly GCA_022821645.1 of Chloroflexota bacterium. Classification (GTDB taxonomy): domain Bacteria; phylum Chloroflexota; class UBA11872; order UBA11872; family UBA11872; genus UBA11872. The sequence goes on along the minus strand of JAJEDE010000017.1, from coordinate 26,728 downwards.
CCTGGACCCGCCGCCGCGGCGGCGCTCGCGACGACGGTCGCCGGCCAAGCCGGAACCCGAGGCCGAGCCGGCCGTTCAGGAGCCAGCTGCCGCCAGGGACTCGCGCGAGGCGCCGGCGGCTCCCGAGAAGCCAGAGACGCGAGCCGCGCCGGAAGCGCCCGCGGAGTCGGCAGGCCCGGCGCCATCCAGGCCGTCCGTGAAAGTGCTGCCGCAGGAGACGCTTACCGGACGGTCCGTGCGGAAGTCATCCAGCGAGGATTAAATGCGGGTCGCCGTCACGGCCACCATCTGGGGCGACAGCCCGTTCGGGCAGGTTGCCGAAGAGGCGCGCGACGCGGGGTACGCGGGGATTGAGGGCGTGGGCGACCTGGCCGGGAACGTGCCGATGGCGCGTCGGGTGTTGGCTGATGAAGGCCTGGAGGTCACGGCCGGACGGTTCTTCGCCAACTGGTTTGCGGAGATGTACCAGGACATCGAATTCGACCAGTTGCAGCGGGCAGCCGAGTTCTATGCGGACATCGGTGCGCGATTCCTGATTACGTCGTCGCGCCCGGTGCCGGAGCGGATGCTCACGGCCGGTCACGTCACAACAGAGCGGCAGGATGGGTTATTGGACTACCAGTGGACACAGATGGCGGACTCGCTGACGAAGGCGGGATATATCACACAGCGAGACTTTGAACTGCCGCTGCTGTTTCGGAATCAGCTCGGGTCCTACGTCGAGTCCGGCGACGAGCTGGACCATCTGATCGGCATGACTGATCCGGAGAACCTGCGGCTGGCGCCGGACATCGGCTACCTGGCCTACGCGGGCGTGGACCCGCTGGATTTCGTGCGCCGGAATTTTGAACGCGTTGGCTACGTGACGTTGAAGGACCTGGACGCGGACCTGCTGGAAGAGCACATGTGGGCGAAGGGCTCGCTGGAAGAGTTCTGGGAGGCCGGTGGATTCCTTGAGCTGGGGGATGGGGACGTGGACGTTGAAGGCGTGGTGAGCCTGCTGCGGGAACGGGATTACGAGGGCTGGCTGGCGGTGGGACATGACCGGCCGGGACGCGATCCCTCGGCCAGCGTTCAGATTTCGCGTGACTACCTGGTGGGGTTGGGTCTGGAGCTCGAGGCGGAACTTACGTGAGGCGCGCCATCGGTCGCCGCGACCTGTTGGCCGGGAGTGCCGCGACGGCGGCGCTGGCGGCGTTGGCTGCCTGCGGCGATCCGCCACTGCGGCGAACGCAGCCAAGTGAAATCGCCCTGGCCAACGTATGGCCGTGGGGCGCGAACACGTTCCTGAATCTGGAAGTCGAGACCTGGAAGCGGCGACAGACGCTGGAAATGGTGCGCGACGCCGGCATCCGCTGGATCAAGCAACATGCGCCCTGGGCCGATATCGAGACACCGGCACGCGGCCAGTATTTCAACGTGGCGGCGCGCCGATCCACGTGGGACAAGTATGACGAGATCGTGGACCTGGCTGAGGAAGCGGGTGTCGACATCATTGCGCGGATCGACAGAGCGCCGGAATGGGCGCGCGGCAATCAAACCAACCCGACGGCGCCGCCCGTAGACCTGGGCGACTACGGACGGTTCCTTGCGGCCTTCGCCACGCGCTACCGCGGGCGGGTGCGTCATTACCAGATCTGGAACGAGCCGAACCTGGCGCACGAGTGGGGCGGGTCGCCGCCGCAGCCGGACGGCTATGCCCGAATGCTGGAAGAGGCCAGTCATGCCCTCAAGAGCGTGGATGATGAGAACGTCGTAATCGCCGCGCCGATGGCCGCCACGCTGGAGAACAGTCCGCGGGCGATGGACGAGTTGCGCTATTTGCAGCAGCTATATGAGGCCGGCGCCGGGGACTACCTGGACGTGCAGGCAGCCAATGCGTTTGGCCTGGAGCATCCGCCGGACGCGCCACCCGATCCGGACGTGCTGAATTTCAGGCGCGTGGAGTTTGTGCGCGAGCTGATGGTGGAGTTTGGTCTGCGCAACCGACCGATCTGGTTCAACGAGTACGGCTGGAACGCCTCGCCGGCCGACATGAGCCCGGCCAAACTTGTATGGCGACGAGTTTCCGAAGAGACGCAGGCCGAGTGGACCGTGGAGGGCGTGCGGTATGCCCTGGCCCACTGGCCGTGGGCCGGCGTGTTCAATCTGTGGTTCTTCCGCAAGCCGCTGGCGTCCCTGCAGCCGGACGAGAGCGAGTACTACTTCCGGATGGTCGAACCGGATTTCACGCCACGGCTGGTGTATCGGGCCGTGCAACGCGCCGCCACCGGTGCTTCATTCCCATAGGACGAAGCTGAGAAACCTACTGCGACCGCAGCGCGGCTGGCTGCTGCCGGCAGCCGTTGCGGTGGCGGCCGTGGTTACGGTTGGCGCGGTGGGGCTGATGGCGCTGCTGGATCGCGGCGTGACCTATGGCACGGCGGCGCTGGGCGAGATTCGGGATGCGGAAGCCCCGGCCATCGGTGCCAACACCTTTCTGCACCGTGAGCCGGATGCCGGGAAGGTGCGGCAGGAGCTTGCGGTGCTGCGCGCGGCCGGGGTGGGGTTGATCCGGCAGGAGTTCAATTGGGCGGAGTTCGAGCCGCTGGACCCGGACGAGCGCCCGGACCTCGGTCAGGACGCCTGGATCAAGTACGACCAGATCGTGGCCGCGGCGCAGGAGGCCGGTATCGAGATCCTGGCGCGGCTGGACCGGGCGCCGAGTTGGGCCACGCCGGGCTTCGATCCACGGGAGAACCCGTGGATGCAGGCGCCGCCGGCCGACAACGCGGAATTTGCGCGCTTTGCGGCGGAGTTGGCGGCGCGGTACCGGGGCAAGGTCCGGTACTACCAGGTCTGGAACGAGCCCAACCTGTTCGGGGAGTGGGGCGGACAGCCGCCGAATGCGGCCGAGTACCTGGCGATGTTGCGGGCGGTGGGCGGGGCGATTCGCGAGGCCGATCCGGAGGCGCGGATCGTGCTGGCCGGGCTGGCGCCGACGATCGAGACGGGTCCCGAGAACCTGAGCGACCTGCTGTTCCTGCGGCAGCTGTACCTGCTGGGCGCGAAGGGTGATTTCGACGTGGCGGCCAGCATGTCGTACGGGCTGTGGACGGGACCGCGGGACATCCGGATCGACGATCAGCGTGTGAACTTTCCCCGGGCGGTGCTGTGGCGCGACGTAATGGTGGAGTTTGGCGACGCGCGGACGCCGGTGTGGGCAACCGAGTACGGATGGATGTCACTGCCGGCCGGATGGGCGGGCGACCCGGGGATCTGGGGGAACCACCCGATCGAGGTGCAGTCAGCCTGGACGGTGGATGGGATCCGGCGGGCGCGCGAGCAGTGGCCGTGGATGCCGACGATCGTGATCTGGGCCTCACGCTGGCCGGAGGACCTGAAGCCGCGCGACCCGACGCCGTATTTCCGCCTGATGGACAAGGACTTCACGCCGAGGCCGAATCTCGAGGCGGTGCGAGCGGCTTTTGGCGGGCCGGTGGCGGCGGGGGCCGGCTTGCACCAGGAGACGCACGCGGCGCTGAGCTATGAGGGGCCGTGGCCGCGAGTGCCGAGCGACCTGGCATCGCTGACCCTTCAGCGGCAGACCGGGGTCGCGGGCGCGACGCTGAGATTTCGGTTTGACGGCACGGACGTAGGGCTGCTGACGCGGCGAGGGCCCGACATGGGGCGGGTGCTGGCGCGGATTGACGGGCAGGACGCGCTGGCGGACGCGCTGCCGCGGAATCCGGCCGGCGAGGCGATCCTGGACCTGTACGCGCCGAGCGTGGAGCCGCTGGCGCGGATCCCGATTGCGACCCGGCTGCCGGAGGGGACACACACGCTGGAACTGACGGTGCTAGCCGAGTCGAACCCGGCCTCGAGCGGGGGCCTGGTGATTGTTGACGGGCTGCTGGTGGGGAATGCGCGGCCCACGTGGCCGTGGCTGGCGCTGGGCGGGCTGTGGGCGGCGGTTGGGGCGCTGGGATTGTGGACGGCGCGGACGTGGACTTGGGCTCGGCGTGCGTTGACAGCTCTGTCGTGGAAGTGGATGGACCGGCGGGTTGGCCCGTTGCGCTTGGGCGAAGCGGTGCTGGGGGTGGCGGCGGTGCTGTATGCGGTGTTGCCGGCGGGTGGACTGGCCTCCGCGTGGACGCTTATTCGGGTGCTACTGGCGCTCGGCATAGGCGTGCTGGCCCTGGCGCGGCTGCGGGACGCGGCATTGGTGGCGGTGGCGGCCATTCCATTTGTGGGCGTGATCGGGCGGACGGGAGTGTTTGACCGGCCGGTCGGCGAAGTCCTGATCCTGGCGGTGGTGGCCGCATGGATCGTGCGGGTGCTGTGGGGCGGGCCGCCGCGCCTGCCGCCGGTTCGCTGGCTGGCGGCGGTGGTCGTCTTTGCCGCGGCCGGGATCGTGGCGGCGGTACTGGCCGACTACCCCAAGTTCGCGCTACGGGATCTGCGGACGGTGATCCTGGAGCCGGCGGCATTCTTCGTCGTACTGGTCTCGGTTCTGCGTGACCGGAATGACGTGCGCCGGTTGGCAGCGGCGCTGGTGGCGGGCGCGGCGCTGGCGGCCCTGGTTGCGCTTGCATTGATTCCGTTTGGCGCGGTGGTCACGGAGGTATTTCCGCCGCGGGTGCGGGGCACGTTCGGGTCGCCGAACAACCTGGCGCTGGTGCTGGAACGGGCGGCGCCGGTGGCGCTGGCGCTGGCTCTGGCCGCGGGCGCGAGCACCCTGGTCAGCCAGCGGTGTTGTTGGGGCTGGGGACGGGTGGCGAGCACGCGCGGGTTCTGGCTGCTGGCGCTGGCCGTGTTGCTGGTCGTGCTGATCCTGACGTGGAGCCGAGGCGCGTGGCTGGGGGCACTGGTGGGACTGGCGGTGGCGGAGCGGCCGCTGTGGGCGCAGGTCGGGTTCAGACGCCGGGTGACGGCGGCGGGATTCTCGCTTGCGGCGCTGGCGGGGATCGTGCTGGTCACGGGCGTTGAGCGGATCGGTCAGCTCCTGCGCATCGGGGATAGCGGGGCGGTGTCGCGGCTGGCCATCTGGGACAGCGCCTGGCGGATGGGACTTGAGAACTGGCTGTTTGGGGTGGGTCCGGACAACTTCCTGACGCATTACCGGGAGTACATGCGGCCGGAGGCGTGGCGCGAGCCGAACATCTCGCACCCGCACAACCTGGTATTGGACGCCTGGGTCTCGATGGGCGTGATCGGGCTGGTGGCGCTGATCGGGGTGCTGGTGCTGTTCTGGCGGGACTGGTTGAGGATTCGACGGGCTGGCGCTGGCGGATTGGATCCGCTGGCCTTTGGGCTGGCGGGGGCGATGGCGGCGGCGCTTGTCCACGGGCTGGTGGATCACACGTATTTTCTGCCGGAGTTGGCGGCGACGTTCTGGGCGCTGACGTCGGCGGTTGCGGCGCTGGCGGTCGTCGGTGTCGCGGGACGGCGGAAGGCGGATGGTGGCAGAAGCGCGGGTGAGGCACCGACTTAGGCTTCGTGGCCCTAGCAGTCGGTGTTGTGCGCCCGGTTGGTGGCGTGGGGTATAACTAATGCACCGGCACCACCTGGGACGACTATGGCTGACATTGAGGTTGAGATCGCGGCGTACGAGCGCATGCAGGGCGACCTGGAGCGCAAGCACATGGGCAAGTGGGTGGTCGTGCAAGACGAGCAACTCATCGGGGCCTACGACGACTTCTGGGACGCCTCCGCTGTTGCTTCTCGGCGATTTGGGCGGGGTCCGTACCTGATCCGCGAGGTTGGCGTCGATATGTCATCGCCTTCGTGGGTTCCGCCGCAGTTCGTCATCCCCGTTGCCGACGGTTGAGTGCGGGTTTGCGGACTTCCCGGCGGACCTAGCTCGCCTCGGACCGACGCTACAGGTTCGGATCGGTTTCGACCATTCCTACCAACCCGGGGATCCCGTCCCCACGGTCCCAGCGTTTCCCCACGCCGCGCTGGTGGATACAGGCGCCCAAGAGACTTCTATCGACGCCGATCTGGCCCTCGCGCTCAACCTCCCGGTCGCCGGACGTCAGCGCGTGACCGGTGTGCTGGGGAGTCGCGAGGTCACCACATATCGCGCCCAGCTTTATATTCCGAGCTTGCACTGGGTGATCGCCGGGTATTTTGCGGGTGTTCAACTCGCCTCGGAGGGCATGCCGTTCCACGCGCTGATTGGCCGGCATTTTCTGCGTCATGCACGGCTGACGTATGACGGGCCAACCGGCTCGGTGACGCTTAGTACTGACTAGACCGAGCGGCTGCCGCTTACTTGCCGATGCAGAACTTGGAGAAGATGACGTCGAGCAGGTCTTCGGTGGCGGATTCGCCGGTGATTTCGCCGAGGGCGTTGACGGCGCCGCGGACGCCGATGCTGACGAGGTCGGACGGCTGATCGTCGGACACGGCGCGATGGGCGGCAGCGAGTTCGTCGCGGGCGCGGGTGAGGGCTTCCTGATGGCGGACGCTGGCCACAAGGGCGAGGCCGCCGTCGGCGCCTGCCAAGCCGATGACGTGGCGAAGGGCTTCGCGTAGTTCGTTGACATCCTCGCGGATGGCGGCGGTGTGGACGACGGGGGCGTTGGGAGCGAAGTCGCGGACGTCAGCAGCCCGGACCGCGTGGGGAAGGTCGCGCTTGTTGAGGGCGACGATGGTGGGTTTGGCGGCCGTGCGAACGCGGGCGGCGGCAGTCTCGTCGTTGCCGAGGAGAGGGCGGCTGGCGTCGAGCACGAGGACGACGGCGTCGGCGCCTTCGAGAGCGCGGGAGCTTCGTTCGACGCCCAGGGTTTCGACGGGATCACGGGTCTCTCGCAGCCCGGCGGTGTCGTTGAGGACGATGGGGACGCCGTCGAGGTCGAAGGACTCCTCAAGGACGTCGCGGGTGGTGCCGGGGATCTCGGTGACGATGGCGCGGTCGGTGCTGAGCAGCGCGTTCATGAGCGATGACTTGCCGACGTTGGGGCTGCCGACCAAAGCAACGCGGACGCCGTGACGCTGCATGATTCCGCGTCCGGCGGTGGCGAGGGCGTCCTCAAGGCGCTGGTGCAGCGAGTCCAGCGTGGAGGCCAGCAGGGCGCGGTCCATGGGCGGGACTTCGTCCTCGTCGAAATCGACTTCGGCTTCCATCTGGGCCAGCAGGTCGAGGCAGGCGCTGCGCATGTCGCCGACGGCGTCGGAGAGGCGGCCCGCGAGCTGATTAGCGGCAACGGCGAGGGCGGCCGGGGTGGGGGCGGCGACGAGGTCGGCGACGGCCTCGGCCTGGGCGAGGTCGAGGCGGCCGTTGAGGAAGGCGCGGAGGGTGAACTCGCCGGGGCCGGCGGGTCGCGCACCGGCAGCCAGCGCGCTGTCCAGGACGCGGCGAAGGGCCACGGGGCCGCCGTGGCAGCTGAGTTCGGCGACGTCCTCGCCGGTGTACGAACGGGGGCCGGGCATGAAGAGCAGGAGGGCCTGGTCGATCAGCTCGTTGTTGCCGTCGTAGACCCGCGCGAGGTGGGCGTAGCGGGGTTTGGGGTCGCGGGCGCGGCGGGTGAGGCGGCGGGCAATCCAGAGGGACTCCGGTCCGCTGATTCGCACAACGCCGATGCCGCCGGCACCCACGGGGGTGGCGATGGCGGCAATGGTGTCGGTGGTGGAGGCGCCGGGGTTCATCGGGGATTGGCGGGCCTGGGCCCAAGAGTTGGATTCTACGGGCGGCCTGAGCGACCGGGGTGGGTTCGCTAGGCTGGCCGGGAGCGCTACGGTGGCGTTCGCAGAGCAAACGCGGGAGCTGGCGCCGATGCCGGAACTGACGGGTGGGCAGGCCCTGGTGGCCGGGATGCGCCAGGCGGGCGTGACGACGTTGTTCGGGATTCCCGGCGTGCATAACGGCGGGTTGTACGACGCCCTGCTGGACGCGCCGGACATGCGGGTAGTGATTACGCGTCACGAGCAGGGCGCGGCGTTCATGGCGGACGGGTATGCGCGGGCTTCTGGTCGGGTGGCTTGCGTGGCCACGATTACGGGGCCGGGGATTACCAACGCGGCGACCGGGTTGGGCGAGGCGTATGCGGAGTCGTCGCCGGTGTTGCACATCGCGACGGCGCTGGGGCCGGCCTCACGGAACCCGGAAGCGGGTGAATTGCATGAGTTGCGCGACCAGTCGGGCGTTCTGCGGGCGCTGGTGGGTCACCACGAACTGGTGGAGACGGTGCCGGATATCCCAGGCGCGGTGACACGGGCCATGGACGCGATTACGACGGACAGGCCGGGTCCGGCCAGCGTCGAGATCCCGCTGGACCTGTTGACGGCGACCGACGACGTTGCGTTGGCAAGCACGGATGCGGCGATGGTGTCCCCGCCGGATTCGGACGCCGTGGATCGGGCGGCCGAGTTGTTGGCGGCGGCTGATGCTCCGTTGATTTTCCTGGGCAGCGGGGCGATGGACGCGGGGTCGGAGGTGGAGGCGCTGGCGGAACGGCTGCAGGCGCCGGTGCTGACGGCTCAGACGGGCAAAGGGGCGTTCCCGGAGTCGCATCCGCTGTCGCTGGGCTGCAAGCACCGGCTGGACGAGAGCCTGTACGAGTTGCTTCGGACGCGCGACGTGGCGCTGGTGGTGGGCTGCCGCCTGGGGGCGCGGGTGACCGATGACGACCGGATGCCGTTGCCGGACGCGCTGATCCAGATCGACCGGTCGGCGGCCGAGCTGGGACGGCACCGGAAGAACGCCGTGTCAATCCAGGCCGATGCCGCCGCGGCGGTGAGCGAACTGCTGGAGGCGCTGCCGGACGAGCCGCCGCCGGAGGCGCCGGACATTGCGGAGGGAATGCGCGTTCGTCGACGCAATCCCCAGGACGCCGCGGACGACCCGAGATCGGCAGACATCCTGGCGGAACTGCGGCGAGTGTTGCCGGAGGACGGCGTGCTGGTGAATGACATGACGATGACCAGCTATCGGTCGGCCGGACTGTTTCCGGTGGATCACCCGCGCTCGTACATGTTTCCGATCTACTTCGGGACGCTTGGATTCAGCCTGCCGGCGGCGATCGGGGCGCAGGTGGCGTGTCCGGAACGGCCGGTGTTGTCGCTGAGCGGGGACGGAGGGTTCCTGTTTACGGCGGAGGAACTGGCGACGGCGGTGCGGGAACAGCTGCCGGTGGTGGCGGTGGTCTTCAATGACTCGTCGTACGCGGCGATTGACGGGAACTTCCGCGGGAACTTTGGCGGGCGTACGGTGGACGTGCGGTTGCACAACCCGGACTTCGTGGCGTTCGGAAAGTCGTTCGGGGCGGCGGCTGAGGGCGTTGATACGCCGGAGGCGCTGGGGACGGCGGTGGAACGCGGGCTGGCGCGGAGCAGTCCGACGCTGATCGAGTACCGGCTGCCGCCGGTGGGGTGACATCGGAGGAGCAAGATGGGGACATGAACGCCGACGCAATAACTTCGACGATGGTTGACCGCATCGTCGGACGATTTCAGCCAGCGCGTGTCGTGCTGTTTGGTTCGCGCGCACGGGGGAGCGCGAGCGAGTTGAGCGATGTGGACCTGCTAGTCGTAATGCCGAATGTCGCGGACAAGCGAAAGGCCGCTATTGATATTCGGCGTTTACTGGCCGACATGCCGGTTAGCAAGGACATCATCGTGGCCACACCGGAGGAGGTCGAGCGTCGCGGACAGGTGGTGGGAACCGTGATTCACGCTGCTCTTCACGAAGGCAAGGTTCTCCATGAGCGAGCGTAGGCCGCACGTCTGAGAAGTCCGGACTGTTGGCGGTGGGCCTAGACTGGGTGCGGCACCACTCCAGGCGCGGGAGGTCGGTGGGATGCAGATTTCGGAACAGCAGGTGCGGTTTTTCGAGACGTTTGGGTATCTGAGCTTTCCGGAGGCGTTTGCGGACGAGGCGGAGGCGATCAGCGAGGAGTTCGAGCGGGTCTGGGCGGAGCGCGGGGGCGGCCACCAGGGACGGGAGCATGATCACAAGCAGCGGTCGGCGTTTGTGCCGTTTATCGACCAGAGCGAATACCTGAGCGCGCTGATCGACGATCCGCGGATCGATGGGGTGGCGTCGGCGCTGCTAGGGGACGACTACAACTATGAGACCAGCGACGGGAACTTCTACGTGGGGGACACGCGCTGGCACTCGGACGGGTTTGCGCGGACGAAGTACCGGTTTCTGAAGTTTGCGTTCTACCTGGATCCAGTGACGGCGGAATCGGGATGCCTGCGGGTGATTCCGGGCAGCCACCATCGGCGCGACGGGTATGCGAACGGGCTGCACAAGCTGATGAGCACCAGCCGGGTTGACCAGACGGAGGAGGCATTCGGCGTCTCCGGTCCCGAGGTGCCGGCGGTGGCGCTGGAGACGCAGCCGGGCGACCTGATCATGTTCAACCAGGACCTGAAGCACGCCTCGTACGGCGGCGGGACGCGGCGACGGATGTTCACGATCAACATGGCAGAGCGCTTTGACGAGGACGACCTGGACACGCTGCGAAATGACATTGCATCGCTGGTGCGGTTCTGGGCGGAGAGCGCCTACGGCGAGGCGATGGTCAGGACGGCCGGGCCGGAGCGAATGGTGCACCTGGAACAGCGGATGGCGAACGACGGCCATCTGCCGGGGTTGGTGGCGAAGGCGCGGGAGGAGATGGGCGAGCCGGCGCGGGGATAGCGCCCAGTCGGGACGTAGCCCTCCCTGGGTTTCGATGCCGTGTTTAGCCAACCGGGGGTCGTTGGCCGGTGAGGCAACTCTCAATCAGTCGTGCTCGCCGACCCCGGGCAGGCCTTGACTCTCAAGTAGGCGGTTGACACCGTCGGTGATGCCGTCAAGTCGGGCGTCGACAGCCTCACGGTTGTCGTTTATTTGGGCCTCGAGAGCCTGGCGGGTGTCTGTTAGACGGGCCTCGAAAGCTACACGGGTGTCGCGGATCTGGTTCTCAAGGGTCCGGTGGGTGTCCTGGATTTGGCCCTCGAGAGCGAGACGGGTGTCCTGGATCCGGCCCTCGAGGGTCTGGTGGGTGTTCTGGATCTGGCCCTCGAGGTGTTGGCGGGTGTCCTCGATCTGACTCCCGAGGGTCCGGTGGGTGTCTTGGATCCGGCCCTCGAGGTGTTGGCGGGTGTCCCTTAGCCGCGTCCCGAAATCCTGGCGGATTCCTTCAAGTCCAGCCTCGATAACCTGATCCGTGCGGTCAAACCGGGCGACGACGGCCCGGCGGAAGTCGTCTTCGCGATCCTCGGCCTGCTGGAAGAGTGTGTTGAGGTCGGCTGCCAGTTCCACGAACTGTTGGTCGACATCGGTCCGGAGCGTGTCGATATCCGCACGTAGCTCGACTATGTCGGCTTGCGTTGCCGGGGCGGAGTCCAGGGCGGTCGCGTCCGTCATTGAATGCTCCGTGGGCGAAGTCTTCGTTGCGCTGGTTCAGGCGACGAAGTTCAGATGATTGGCGACCGCCCACGCCTGTGTGATTGTACGTGCCCTTGAGCAAGAGTGGCGGCGCGATGAAGCTCTGCGTGGCGGCGTGGCTTGCCGCCGGATGGGTCAGGCGGCGGGGACCGGCTCGGTGGCCGATTCGGCGAGGGCGCGTTGGTATTCGCGCTGGAGGAGGCGCTTGCTGACGAAGATGTCGACGAGGTCCCAGGGGAGGGGTTCGTCGGGGTCGCGCTGGCGGTGGATGTACCAGTCGAGGTCAAGGCCGGCGGCTTCGATGGCTTCGTACCAGCGGTTGGGTTCCAGGTGTTCCATCCAGCCGTCGAAGCGGCAGCCGCGTTCCCAGGCGCCCTTGATGGCGCGGCCGACCCGGCGGTCGCCGAGGGCCAGGAGGGCCTCGATGTGGCTCTCCTGCGGGTCGTGCCACATGAGGTGGATGTTGCGGTCGCGGGCGATGTCGAAACAGGCCTGCTGCTTGGCGCGAATGGCGTCGCTGCGGTCCTGCGGGTGCCACTGGAAGGGGGTGAAGGGCTTGGGGATGAAGGTGGAGACGGTGACGTTGACCTTGGCGCGCTTGCCGTGGTGGCGGCGGCCGAGGGCCATGACGCGGTTGGCCAGGTGAGCAATGGCCTGGGCGTCTTCGATGGTCTCGGTGGGCTGGCCGATCATGAAGTAGAGCTTGATGGTACGGAAGCCGCGCTGGAAGGCCATGTCGCAGGTTTCCAGCAGGTCCTCGTCCGAGATTTCCTTGTTGATGACGCGGCGCATGCGGGGGGTGGCGGCTTCGGGAGCGAAGGTGAGGCTGCCGCCGCGCTTGCCGCCGCGCTGCAAGGCGTCGGCCACGTCGACGTTGAAGGTCTCGACGCGGGTTGAGGGGATGGAGACGCGGACGTAGTCCTCGGCGGAGTCGTAGACGTTGTTGATCAGGCCGTCGAGTCCCTGGTAGTCCACGGCGTTGAGGGAAAGGAGGGAGACCTCGCTCTGGCCGGTGGCGGTGAGGCAGCGGTCGACGGCTTGCTCGACGAGGTCTTTGCGACGGTGGCGGACGGGGCGGTAGAGGTAGCCGGCCTGGCAGAAACGGCAGGCACGGGCGCAGCCGCGGTCGAGCTCGACGGCGATGCGGTCGTGGACAACGCCGGTGTTGGGGACGACGGGGAGGCGAGGGCCGCTGTATTCGTCGATATCGACGTATTGGCGGGCGATTTTCTCGGGCAGGTCGTCCCGCAGGCGCCGGTGGCCCAGGAATGCGCCGTCTTCCGAGTACTGGGGCTCATAGAGGCCGGGGGCGTAGATGCCGGGGATGGTGCGGCCGGCGGCGGCGATGAAGTCGTGGCGCCAGCCGGGTTGAGAGCGGTCGAACTCGGCGTGCAGGTTGAGCACCTGCTGCAACAGGTCCTCGCCTTCGCCGACGGCGATGAGGTCGAAGAAGTCGGCCATGGGCTCGGGGTTGGAGACGGCGGAGCCGCCGCCGAGAACGATTGGATCGTCGTCGGCACGGTCAATGCGCTCGATGGGGATGCCGGCGAGGTCGAGCATTTCGAGGACGTTGGTGTTGCCGCTCTCGTAGCTCATGGAGAAGCCGAGGATGTGGAAGTCGCGGAGCGGGCGGCGCGATTCCCAGCCGAAGAGCGGGAGGTCGTGGTCGCGCATGGCGTCGGCCATGTCGGGGAGTGGGGTGAAGCAGCGGTCGCAAAGGTGGGGGGTGTCGTCGTTGATCAGCTCGTAGAGCAAGCCCATGGCCAGGTTGGACATGCCGATTTCGTAGGCGTCGGGGAAGCAGAGGGCGAGGCGGGTTTGGGACGAGTCCCAATCCTTCTGGCGCGCGTTGTGCTCGCCCGCCAGGTACTGGGCGGGTTTCTTGACGCTGTCGAGCAGGTGCTCGATGTCAACAAGCACGGGTGCGGGGGGCTGGATTGCCATGCGCCCATACTGCCCTATCGCAGCACTGCCTTCGACACTCTCTTGCCGACATGGCACCCGGCAGGCCATCACCTTCCTGGTCGTTGATCCAAGCTCAAGGCGCTCGGACCGACTCGCGAAGGGGGGAGATCGCGGGCCTGCATGGTCAAGAGACACTCTGGCGGGCGGCTAAGATACTGCGCCCGACCATGGCGGCGAGCTTTGAATCGATGCCCGATCTGGTCCTGCGTGCTTCCACGCTCATTGACGGCACGGGGGCGGATCCGTGCTACGACGCCGAGGTCGTGATGAGCGATGGCCTCATCACCTATGCGGGCCCGGCTCGTCCGCTGGCGGGCGACGCGGACGTCGTGGACTACGGCGACGCCACGCTGATGCCCGGCCTGATTGATTGCCATTGCCACCTGCAGTTCGGCGCGTACTCGAGCCACGAACAGACGCTGGCCGTGCATAAGTCGGCGTCCAATGAGGAACGCGTCATTACCGCCGTCCAGAACGCCCAGCGGGCGCTGGCGACCGGGGTGACCACGATGCGTGACACCGGTGGCTACCGCGCGCTGAACATGCTGATTCGCGACGCGCAACGTGCCGGGATGTTCCTGGGTCCGCGCCTGCTCGTATGCGGAGCCCCGATCACCACGACCGGCGGACATCTGCATTGGTGCGGGCTGCGTGCCGACACGTGCGATGAGGTGATTCGCGCCGTTCGCCAGATGGTCGAAGCCGGGGCCGACTTCATCAAGGTCATGGCCACCGGCGGGATGATGACGCCCGGGTCGCAGGCCGGGCACTCGCAATACGACCTGGCGACCCTCCGTGCGCTGGTCACGGACGCTCATCGCCTCAAGCGTCACGTTGCCGCCCATGTGCTGGGTGCGGATGGATGCCGTGACGCCATCGACGCGGGCGTGGACACCCTGGAGCATTGCTCGTGGCTTACGTCCGACGGGATTCGCGGCGAGTCGACGATGGATGAAGAGGCCGTGGAGCGTATCGACGCGACCCATCAGTCGGTCCACATGACGCTGGCGGCAATGAATCGCACGCCGTTTCGTGACATGGCGCACCTGGACGCGTTACCGGCCGATGAGCGCGAACGCATACGGGCCGCCGGGGCGAATTTCCGGTACATGCGCGAGCGAGGGGTGCCGCACGTTGTTTCCACGGACGCAGGGGTCATCGATACGCCGTTCCACGAATTCCCGCTCTCGGTCATCAGCGCCGTTGTTGCGCTGGATACCACGCCGGTGGACGCCGTGCATTTGGTGACTGGCGCCGCCGCGGACGCTATAGGACTGAGCAACCTGACGGGATCGCTCCGTGCCGGGTATCAGGCCGATCTGCTGGTCGTGGACGGGGATGCGGCCGAGAACATCTGCAATGTCGCCCGCACGGTGTCCGTGTACCTGGGCGGCCATGAAGTCGTGCGCAAGCGCCGCCTGGAAGTGCTCGTCAACTAGACAGTCGTGCTGGCCGGCGCGCCGGGCGAGGTTAGGCGAAGCGCAGCGGGGAGCCGAGCTGGCGGAGGAGCGAGATGACGCTCTGGGCGGCCAGGGCGCTGGTCTTGGGGTTGGTCGCGCTGGGCCGGTTTTCGAGGCGCAGCCGCATGCTGCCGAAAGATCCGATCGCTTCCACCTCGTGCACGTTGCCTGGCGCGGCGGGATCGGCCACCACGGTCACGCGCAGCCGGTCCGGACCGTCCGCGGCCAGCGCCAGCAGCGCCGCCACGTTGACGTTCTGCGGAAAGCCGCGAACGGCTTCCACGGGGCCGCCGGCGAAGATCTCGCGCGGGCCGTCGATCGTCGAGAGGTCCATCCCGTGTTCGACGACCCAGGGCGCGTCGGCCAGGGCCACCGGAGGCTTGGTGGTGGTCAGGGTGATTGACTTGACTTCCCCGACCCGAGCCGCGCGCACAACGTCCAGCGCGCCAATGGCGCCGGATGGCACCCAGATTCGCGCCCCGGAAGCCTGGGCTGACGTCATCAGGGCGGTCAGAAAACCTGGGTCGAGGGTCGCGCCCGCGCTAAGGGCCACCAGGTCGACTCCCTGGCCCAGGACCTGCGGGGCGATCACGCGCAGCGCGGCTTGTGAAGCGGCCTCAAGGACCGTGTCGAGACTGGGCCAGTCGAGAGTCGCCAGGTCGGTGTGGACGGGTACGCCGGCGGCTGCGAGGTCGTCGCGGATGGGGCTTTCCATCGGTTCGACGACGGCGGCGACCTGGACGCCCGGGGCTTCGCCCGCGCGGACGGCGCGTGCGACCTCGGCGCCGATTGCTCCCAGGCCGGCAATCGCGAGTCGCAGCGGTGGCACGCTCGAACTGCTCAGCGCCCGTTCCGCGGCAAGGGCAGGTGAATCGGGGCGTTGATCGCCTGCCAGGCCGATTCAGCCGTGGCTTCGGCGAAGGTGGGATGCGCGTGGATCGTCTCGCGCAGGTCGTCCACGGTGGCTTCCAGCCTGATCGCAAGGACGCCCTCGGCGATGATGTCGCTGGCGCCCGGGCCGATGACGTGCATGCCCAGGATCTCGCCGTGCGGCTGGCCGGCCACGATCTTCACGAATCCGTCCGTGTCGCCGTAGGCGCGGGCTCGGCCCAGCGCCTGGAAGGGGAACATGCCGACCTGAATGTCGCCGCGCTCCTCCCTGGCCGCGTCCTCGGTGAGGCCGACGCTGGCGATTTCGGGGTGGGTGAAGGTGCAGGCCGGCACGGCGTTGGGATCGTAGACGGAAGGGCGGCCCAGCGCGTGCTCGGCGGCCACGACGCCCTGGTGGGACGCGACGTGCGCCAGCAGCTTGTCGCCGATCACGTCGCCGATGGCGTAGATGTCCGGCTGACTGGTCTGCTGGTGTTCGTTGACGCTGACGCCCCGCGGGGAGAAACGCACGCCGGCCGACTCAAGACCAATGTCCGCCACGTTGGGACGACGACCGGTTGCCAGCAGCACGTGCGAGGCCTGCACGGTTTCCGCGTCGTTGTCCGTCGCCAGCGTCACCTGGAGATGCGCGTCGGCTTGCTCGATCGATTCGATTCGCGAGCCGGTGTGGACCTTGACGCCTTGCTGGATCAGGATCTTGCGCATGGCCGCGCTGACGGCGGCGTCCTCGTTGGGCACGACGCGCGGCAGCATCTCGACCAGCGTGACCTGGCCGCCAAGCAGGGCGAAGAGGGTCGCCCACTCGACACCAACGGCTCCGGCGCCGGCCACCAGGATGTGCTCGGGCACCTCGTCGAGTTCGAACGCGCCGTCGCTGTCGATGACGCCCGGCAGGTCCACGCCGGGAATCGGCGGCGCGGCGGATGACGAGCCGGTGGCCACAATGATCGATTTGGCCGTGATCAGTTCGGTGCGGTCGGCCAGCGACGCCTCGACGGCACCGACGCCAGCGAGCCGTCCCGTGCCCTGCAACACCGTGACGTTGCCGGCCTTCAGGAGCCCTTCGATACCGCGGATGAGCTGACGTACGACCCGGTCCTTGCGTCGAACCATGGCCTTGTAGTCGGCCTCGACGCCCTTGACGCGGACACCGAAGCTGGACGCCTTCCTGGCCAGCTGAAAGACCTCCGCGCTGCGCAGCAACGTTTTGGACGGGATACAGCCGCGGTTGAGGCAGACGCCGCCGAGGCCGCTGTTCTCGACCACGACGACCTGCGCGTCCAGGGCCGCGGCGCGGAGCGCCGCGACGTAGCCGCCGGGTCCGCCGCCGATCACACAAACGTCCGCCTGAAGGGGCATCAGGTCCGCCGATCTGGTTGGATTGCCACCGGCATTGTAGGAGTGCGCCGCTTGAAGCCAGGTTCTTCAGGCATTGAAGTTCGGCGGAATCTCCTCGGCGTCGAAGACGCGCAGGGCCGCGTCCACATGCTGGCGGCCGCGTCGCAGCGAGATGCCGGCATGACCCGGGTACAGCGCTTCGAAGTCCAACTCGCCAAGTCGGCGCATGGTGGCCACGAGGTCCTGGATGGAGCAATCGGGCGTGGACAGCAACAGGATCCTGCCGCCCTGAAACACCACGTCGCCGCCGAACAGCCCGGTTCGGTCGTCGCCTTCGAGCACGTAGGAGAGGTGCTCGCGGGCGTGGCCAGGCGTGGCGATGGCGGTCAGGCGGGCCTGGCCGACCTTGATCGTGTCGCCGCCCGAAATAGAGACGGCTGCCGGACACGGAGCCAGCCGATAGTCGGCGGGATAGGTGCCGCCGACCCTGGCGCGGGGAAGCGAGATGGCTTCCTCGTCGGCCTGCTTGAGCCAGCCCGCGGCGGGGCCGGGGGCCAAGACGTCGGCGCCGGTCAGCTCATGCAGCGGCCCCGAGCCGCCGCCGTGGTCGGCGTGGGCGTGGGTGAGGGCGATGGTTTCGATGTTCGCGGGGTCAAAGCCGGCCGCTCGCACGTTGGCCAGGATGAGTTCAGGTTCAAGGCCGACGCCGGCGTCGATCAGCGCCAGTGGGCCGCCGCCGTCGACGAGGTATACGTGGCAGTCGTAGGGGTTGGACAGGTCGGCGCCGGTGGCGCCGCTGCCGACCAGGTGCACGCGCCGGGTCAGGCGCATCAGGCGGCGATTTCTCCGAAGGCCTCGCACACGCCCAAATAGACGCCGACCGCCTGCTCCAATTGGGCGATCTCGATCCACTCGTCATTCGTGTGGGCTTGCGCGATGTTGCCGGGGCCGAGGACCACGGACGGGATGCCGCCGATCCCGGAGAGCATGGCGGCGTCGGTGGCATAGGCGACGCCCAGCGGGTCGGGCGACAGACCGGCGGCGGCAACGGCCCGTTGGGCCGCGCGCACGACTGCCGCGTCGTGCGGCGTCTCCAGCGGTGGGATGTCCACGAACGGCGAATCGCGGTCAACGCGGAGCTTCGGGTTACTTGCACGCAGGTCGTCGAGCGCCGCGTCAACGTGCTCCAGCACCTCCGTCGCGGTGTCGCCAGGGACGAGGCGGCGGTCGATCTCGATCTCGCAAAGGTCGGGGACGACATTGACTCCGGCGCCGCCGCGGATGGTGCCGACGTTCCAGGTGGCGTTGCCGAGCACGGGGTGGGGGCGGGCGGAAAGGTGGGGCTCGATGCCGCGGGCGAGTGCCGGAAGCGCCCTGGCCATGTCCTGGATGGCGTTGTGGCCCTGCTCCGGCATGGCGCTGTGGGCCGCCACGCCGTGGGTGCGGACGCGCCAGCGGACGGCGCCCTTCTGGGAAGTGATGATCTGCAGCTCCGTCGGTTCGCCGACCACGGCCGCATCGACCGGCGGGCGCCGTTCGGCCATCACCCGTGAGCCGATCATGACGATCTCCTCGCCGACGGCGCCGGCCAGGCAGAGGTCCACGGGGAAGTCCGGGTCGTTGGCGGCCGCATGGAGGACGTGGAGCATCGCAGCCATGCAGCCCTTGGGGTCGGCGGAACCCCGGCCGTAGAGGCGGCCGTTGGCGATGCGCGGGTTAAGGGCATCCGGCATTGGATCCAGGCCGACGGTATCCAGGTGGCACTCGAACATCAGGGTCGGGCGGTTGCCGCGGCGAATCCAGGCCAGCAGGTTTGGCCGGCCGGGTTCGACGTCGTACATCTCCACGTCGGCGCCCGCGGCGCGAGCCAGGTCGGCGACGTGGTTGGCCAGCTCGGCCTCTCCGGGGCCGCCCTCGAGGCTGGCGTTGACGCTGTTGATGGCAACCAGGCCGGCGAGCGTTTCAACGACGGATCTAGTGATGGTCAGACCTCCGACCGCGGACCGACGGGGGAGTCTGGCACACGACGCCTCCGCCAAAACCGAACGTGGAGGTCTCCTTAGTGGTGCTGGCGGATGCCGCGTAGCTCGTGGCTGAGTTCCCGGGCCATGAGCACCCGTCCGGCTTCGGCAACCGGAAGTCCGTCGAAGAGCGCCTGATTGATGAGTTCGACGATGGGCATTTCCACCCCGAGCCGGCGCGCCAGCGCGAGGGCGCCTCGGGAGGTATCCACGCCTTCCGCGACCATGACCATGCGGGATTGAATGTCATCCAGGGTGCGGCCCGCTGCGAGTTCCTGGCCCACATAGTGGTTGCGCGAGTGGGGGCTGGCGCAGGTGGCGATGAGATCGCCCATGCCGGCCAGGCCGGCAAAGGTGAGCGCGTCGGCGCCCGCCGTGAGGCCCAGCCGCGTCATTTCCGCCAGGCCGCGAGTCATGAGCGCCGCCTTTGCGTTGTCGCCGAAGCGCATGCCGTCGGCCACGCCCGCTCCAATGGCTATGACGTTTTTGACAGCCCCGGCGAGTTCAATGCCGATGACGTCATCGCTGATATAGGTGCGAAAGGTCGGCGCGCTGAGCCGTTGCTGCACCGTGCGGGCAACCTCCGGGATGCGCGCGGCCACCACGGCGGTGGCCGGTTCGCCGGCGGCAATCTCGCGGGCGAGGTTGGGGCCCGAGAGCACAGCCAGGCGGTCCAGGATCTGGTCGCCAGCCCAGCCGGCCACGAGCTCGCTGACCCGTCGGCCGGTCCGCGGATCGAGTCCCTTGATGCCGCTCACGATGGCGGCGTGAGGCTCGATGTGTCCGTCGATGGCCTGCCAATTCTCATGCAACTGACGCATGGGCACGGTGACAATGACGAGGTCCGCGTCGCGCAGCACGGCGGCGGCGTGGTGGCTGATTTCCAGGGTGTCGGGCAGCGTGACCCCGGGCAGAAAGCGAACATTCTCGCGACGAGCGGCCATGTCGTGCGCCTCGTCCGGGTCACGAACCCAGAGCGCGCAGCATTGGCCGGCTTGCGTAAGCAGGATCGCAAGGGTTGTCCCCCAACTGCCGGAGCCGACGACGGCAACCTTGTTCACGCAGCCAATCCTGGGAAGCGCCCGCGCCTAGTCTAGTGGCGGTCCGCCATGCTCTCGCCCCGGAACGGCCGC
The DNA here is from genome assembly GCA_022821645.1 of Chloroflexota bacterium. Lineage (GTDB taxonomy): Bacteria > Chloroflexota > UBA11872 > UBA11872 > UBA11872 > UBA11872. Next base: position 6,558 of record JAJEDE010000017.1, on the reverse strand, counting down.
GCAGCGCTGGCCGACGCTTTGCCGATCATTGCATGTCTAGGTCGTCGCAGGCTTCGTTTGCCTGCTGCGGTCCCAGCGAATCTTGGTGACGCCCGGATATACTCTGACGCCGGTCACCTGAACCGGCACGGCCCGGCGGCTGCGGCACCGTTCCGCCCGCTCGAACACGGAGGCGCGCCTTGGCAGAGCAACAACCTGTCTCCACCAACGGCCGCGCTGGAGGCGACGACGCTTCCAACGGCGTGTTGGAGCAGCTTAGCGACGACCAGCTCCGCTGGATCTACCTCATCATGCGGCGTATCCGCCGCTTCGAAGAAACCGCCGAGGAAGCCTTCCGCGCCGCCAAGATGCGCGGGGCGCTGCACTTCTACATCGGCGAGGAAGCCACCGCCACCGGCGTCTGCGCCGCCCTGGACGATGGCGACTTCATCACCAGCACCCACCGCGGCCACGGCCATTGCATCGCCAAGGGCGCGCGCATGGACAAGATGATGGCCGAACTCTTCGGCCGCACCACCGGCTATTGCGGCGGCAAGGGCGGTTCCATGCACATCGCCGACATCGAACTCGGCAACCTGGGCGCCAACGGCATCGTCGGCGCCGGAATCCCCATCGCCACCGGCGCGGCCCTGGGCTCCAAGCTGCGCAAGGACGGCAAGGTCACCGTCGCCTTCTTCGGCGACGGCGCCGGCCCCACGGGCGCCTTCCACGAGGGCGTCAACGTCGCCGCCACCATGAACCTGCCAGCCGTCTTCGTCTGCGAGAACAACCAGTACGGCATGGCCACCCATGCCGACTTTGCCAACGCCGCCGCCATCCACAACCGCGGCCCGGCCTACGGCATCCCCAGCGCCTCCATCGACGGCAACGACCTCTTCGAGGTCTACACCACCGCCAAGAAGGCCATTGACCGCGCCCGCCGCGGCGAAGGTCCCACCCTCATTGAGGCCCGCACGTACCGCCACAAGGGCCACACCGTTCTCGACCAGAAGAACTACCGCACGAAGGAAGAAATCGCCGAGTGGGTTGCCCGCGACCCCATCGAGCGCTTCGTCCGCGCCGTCAACGAGTCCGAGCGGCTTGACGAGGACGACTTCCAGGCGATTGACGGGCAGATTGAGCGTGAAATCGAACACGCCGTGGCGTTCGCCGAGGCCAGCCCCTGGCCGACCGTGGACGTTATCGAGCGCGACGTCTACGTGGAGTAACGACCATGGCCGTGAGCACAGCCCAAGCGTCAGCGCCCGAGACCGCCACGCGCGAGATCTTCATGAGCGAGGCCCTGCGCGAGGCCATCGACGAGGAGATGACCCGCGACCCAGCCGTCTTCGTCGTTGGCGAGGAAGTCGGCGTCTGGGGCGGCGCCTACGCCGTTACCCAGGGTCTGCTCGAAAAGTGGGGCCCCGACCGCATCGTCGACACCCCGATCGCCGAGGCCGCCATTGCCGGCCTAGGCATCGGCGCGGCCCTGACCGGCAGCCGGCCCATCGCCGAGTTCATGTACAGCGACTTCATGGGCATTGCGATGGACCAGATCGTCAACCAGGCCGCCAAGAACCGCTACATGTTCGGCGGCAAGGCCAAGCTGCCGCTCACCTACCGCGCGCCCTTTGGCGCCGGCACCGGCAACGCCGCCCAGCACACGCAGAGTCTGGAAGCCTGGTTCGCCCACGTCCCGGGCCTGAAGGTCATTACCGCCTCCACCCCCTACGACGCGAAGGGCCTGCTCAAGTCGGCTATTCGCGAAGACAACGTGGTCATCATGTTCGAGCACAAGGCCATTTACGCCATGCGCGGCCACGTGCCCGAAGGCGAGTACCTGGTGCCCATCGGGGTGGCCGACGTGAAGCGCGAAGGCGACGACGTGAGCGTCATCACCTACGCGCGCCAGACGCACCACGCGCTGGAAGCCGCCGAGCAACTGGCGGCCGAGGGCATTAGCGTGGAAGTCGTGGACATCCGCTCGCTCTACCCGCTGGACACCGACACCATCCTGCGCTCGGTCCGCAAGACCCACCGCGCGGTGGTGCTGTACGAGGCCGTGCGATTCGGCGGCTTCGGCGCCGAGATCGCCTCGCAGATCCAGGAACTGGCCTTTGACGACCTGGATGCCCCGGTGCTGCGCGTTGGCGCGGCCCACGCGCCGGTCCCATTCTCCGAGCCACTGGAACAAGCCTCCTTCCCTGGCACGGCCCAGGTGGTCGAGTCCATCCGCCAGTCGCTCCAGGGCGTGTACTAGACCGTGGCTACCGCGGTTCGCATGCCCCTGATGGGCATGACCATGGAAGAAGGCGCCGTCACCGAGTGGCTGGTTGACGAGGGCGCCGAGGTTGAGAAGGGCCAGGAAATCCTGGAGTTCGAAACCGACAAGATCAACGCCCGCGTGGAAGCGCCAGCCGCCGGGATCCTGGGCGGCATCGCCGCCGGTCCGGGCGACCTGGTGAAAGTGCAGGGACTCCTGGCCTGGATCCTGGAGCCCGGTGAAACCCCGCCGGCCGAGGATCCAGACCCGCCGGCCGCCGCGGCCGCGTCAGCGGCGCCTCCTGCAGCGCCTCCGCCACCAGCCCCCGCGCCGGTTGCCGCGCAGCCCGCGCCCGCTCCGGTCGCCCCGGCCCCCGCGCCCGTGGCCGCCCAGCCTGTCGCGGTCGCGCCGGTAGCCGCCGCCCCAGCCGTCGCCGGCCGCATCAAGGCCTCCCCGCTGGCGAAGCGTGTGGCCCGCGAACTGGGTGTCGACCTCGCAGGCGTCGTCGGATCCGGCCCCGGCGGTCGCATCATCGAGAAAGACGTATCCGCCGCAGCCGCCGCTCCGGTAGTCGCGCCCATGCCGGTTGCCGCGGCGCCGCCGCTGGCTCCCGCCGCCGCCGTGCCCGACGTGGCCGCCGGCCAGGTCATCCCGCTGGAAGGCGTGCGCCGCGTTATTGCCGAGCGCATGCAGCAGAGCCTGCAGGGCAGCGCTCAGGTCACCCTGGTCGCCGAGGCCGACGCCCGGCGCTTCCACGAGTTGCGAACCGAGCTCGCCAGCCGCCACGAATCGGCCCTCGGCTTCCGCATCAGCTACAACGACCTGCTCATTCGCATCTGCGCCCACGCGCTGCGTGAGCATCCGCGCGCGAATTCCAGCCTGGAAGGCGACGCGATTCGGCTGCACGACGTGGTCAATGTCGGTCTGGCCATCGAGGCCGGCGGCGACCTGGTGGTTGCCAACGTCAAGCAGGCCGACTGCAAGTCGCTGGTGGAGATCGCCTCCGACCTGCGCGGCCTGGTCGACCGTGCCCAAGGCAATCGCCTGGACCTGGACGACATCACCGGCGGTACGTTCACCATCTCCAACCTGGGCATCTACGGGATCGACGCCTTCACGCCGGTCCTCAACCCGCCCGAGTCGGCCATCCTCGGCGTCGGCGCCCTGCGCGAAAAGGCCGTGGCCCGCGACGGCGAGGTGAACGCTGAACTCTCCATGACCCTCAGCCTCACCTTCGACCACCGCATCATCGACGGCGCCCCCGCCGCCCGCTTCCTCGCCCGCATCCGGGAGTTGATCGAACAGCCCTACCTGCTGCTCTGAGGGCTGGCCATCCCGGCGTTCCGGGCTGGCATGATGCTGGGAGTTTGCCGGAGTGGGGTGCGTTATGGACTTGGTTGAATCGCACGTACACATTTGGACGATTCGGGATCCTCGGTTTGGGCGGCACCCGGAGTCCGACTTCACGCCGGATATCGAGGCGGCCCCGGCGGACCTGTTTCGGGCGCAGGACGAGATCGGCGGCGTGGCCTGGACGGTATTGATCCAGCCGCGTTACTACCTGTGGGACAACTCGTACCTGATCCAGGCGGCGGAGGCGCATCCGGACCGGCTGGTGGTTGCGGGACGGGTCGATCCCTCACTGGCGGACGCGCCCGATGCCTTACGCGAGCTGATGCAACACCCGCAGCTTCGTGGTATCCGGCTGGCCCCCAACACCGATCCCGAGATCCGCTGGCTGGACGATCCCGCCCAGGACGCGCTCTGGGAAACCGCGGCCGACACCAACGCCACCATCGGTCTCTTGATCAACTGGCGGCTGCTTCCGCAAGCGGATGCCATGGCTGCGCGGCATCCCGATGTCACGGTCGTCATCGACCACCTCGGCTCCCCGGATTACCGCGACCCGGACTCGCTGGCCAACCTGTTGGCGCTGTCCGAGCGGCCGAACGTGTACGTCAAGCTCTCGGGCTATCCCAACGGGACGCGCGCCGCCTATCCCTACACCGAGGCCCATACCCTGATCGAGCGCGTCTACCGCGCCTATGGCCCCCAGCGACTCATGTGGGGCACCGACTGGCCCGTGTGCCTGACCGGCGCGACCTACCGGCAGGCATTCGACTCGGCCTGGAATCTCCCCTTCCTCGGCAACGTCGATCGAGAGTGGATCTTTGCTCACACCGCCAGGCGCGCGTGGAGGATTGAGCCTTAGCAGCCGTTCTGCCGGTTAACGAAGTTCCGGGTGCAAAGCCGGGCGGAGGCCTTGCACCCGGATGAGGTGCACGAAGCGACCCTAGACAGCCCGGAGATGCTGCTCCATGTCACGGCAACTGCGGGCCGCCATAAAGCCGACGGTCCGGGCAGTGGGTGAGCAAATGACACGAAGGACGTTAACGAGCATGAACCCGCGCGCACAGATAGGGCTGGGCGTGTGCGGGTTCGCGTCCACAGCGAGCTTAGCGAACCTCAACATGCCTTCGAACGCCGAAGGCTGCTCGAAGACAGGCGCGAGCCTGCCTTTTGACCCACACTTTCCCGCCCAGAAGTCACGAACCGTGGCGTTGAGTTCCCGATTGCTTAACTGGAACGATGAGCCCGCCACGTCAATGCCACGGCTCGTCACCGGAAGAACACCTTTGAACTCCGCGCGTGATGCGCGTAGAGGTCCGATGCGTTCGCCCGAGGCGCAGCGGCTGTTGCTCGGCGCAACGGTACGGCCTGAGAACGGGGGCAACCGTCGCATTGCTTACAGACGCATTGGTCCGGATGCACTACGCGCGCCTGCCGCTTCCGGCTCGCAGCGTCCATCCATGGCGTAACGACGCGCATTGCCGATTAAGCGTCGCGCCCGGCCGGAGAAAAATCCGGCCGGGCGCGGCCATTCGGCGGCGCGTAGGCGCCGCAGGGTTTACGCCGTTATGGGTAAACCGGCGAGCTGACGAACGGCGCGGGGCCGTCGTAGCTGGACAGGTGCCGAACACCCCAGTCCTGGCAGGCCTGCAGGGACTCTTCGGGGGTCTGTTCGCCAACCCAGCCCTTTTCGCCAAGGGCTCGGTGCTGCAGCCACCACTCCCGCCAGGTGTTGAACGGGTAGAGGCTGCGGTTGTCCGGTCGGTCGGCGTAGACCTTCAGCCACTTCATCCCCTCCGGGGGCGGAGCGACGGAGGTCGGCGCGCCGATGGCGGCGCGATGCACCGGCATGTGACCACGGTCAATACCGACGCGGCCCTGGTATTCCTCGCCACCGAGGAAGACGGACAACGCCGTCGACTGCTCGATCGAGCCGTCACGCTCGGCGCTGTTGGTCACCAGATTCGGCTGGTCGTTGGTGCTGTGGCCCGGCGGACCGCCACTGTTGGCAATCACTTCCGGCAGCAGCGTCCAGGCGAAGCGGTCCTTGATGCGCGGAACCGCGAAGCCGGTGGAGTACACACGGCCCGACGGCCAAATGCCGATCTTGCCGCCGGCAAACGGGTTGCCGAACTCGCCGCCCAATTCCTTGACCTGGTCGGCCGCAGGCGATGTCTCATGCACGAAGATCTTGTCGATCAGGTACTTCCAGGCCTCCACGGCTTCCGGAAGGTCGTACATGGTCTTGGTCAGGCCGTCGTCAAACGGCTTGGCCATGCCGTTGGAGTACATCTGCGGCATGTACTGGAATTCGTAGTCGGCGCGCGCCCAGGTGCCGTATTCCCCGTTGTCGGGGTTCGTCATCTTGGCGTCCCAGTCCGTCCAGTCGTTCCAGGTCCAACCACCGTCACTGTCAGGCAACGTCACGCCGGCGGCTTCGGCCAGCGAAAGGTTGGCCACGAACCCGCTGATCGCGAACTGGAAGGGCATCCCGAACTGGGGACCCGTCATCAGTTCCGGCTGCGGGAACGAGTGGTCGATGTTGTTGAACGTGTAGGCGTCCGGCAGGAAGTAGTAGTCCTCCGGGACGAAGTCGTCACGCTTGGCCAACTCTTCGGTGATCTCCGTGAAGGCGCCTTCTTCGTGGAAGCGCAGGAAGTCCGACTGCGAGAGCAGCGCCACATGCGGGGCCGTCCCGGCGGCGAACTGGATCGCCAGGCTGTCAATCAGACCGGCGGCCGGTTCCAGCTTCACAAAGATGTCCGGTCGCTTCTCGGAGAAGCGCTGCAGACCCCACTGCATGGCCGCGCCACGCGGGCCGGCGGTGTGGTCGGTGACGAACCGGATTTCCACGTTCTCCTTGGCCATCATCGCTTCAGGGGCCGCGGTCATCGCGGGCGCGGCTGCCGCGGGCGCGGCTGCCGCGGGCGCGGCTGCGGCCGGTGCGGCTGCGGCCGGTGCGGCTG
>JAJEDE010000028.1 GCA_022821645.1 Chloroflexota bacterium | reverse complement strand
AGACCAGCACCTTGACCATCACCAACGGTGGATAGCTGGGGCGCCCCTCCGGGGCGGCATAGAGGTCACGGACGACCGCCGCCACCGGCTCCCAGTCCAGCACCGCGTCCACTTGCTCCAACTGGGCGTTGCGGCCGACCTTCGCCGGCAACAACGCGTCCGCGAACGAGGGGGTTCCCACCTGCCGATGCATGGCCTTGCTCCCGTCAGCTCCCGTCAGCGTCATAGTGGCCGCCCGGTCGAGTTATGCAAAGGTCTCCTCGAGGGAGAGGGCCGGGGTGAGGGTGAAAAGCCCTGGGTCACTCAGATGTCAATGCCGGGCATTCCCGCAAGCCACAAGAGTCCCTGCGAGACGCAGCTAGGCCACAAACTCCTCCAACCGCACCGTCCTCCGCTCGTCGCTGCTCCGCACCCCTGCCGCCGCAATCCGGATCGTATTCAGGTTGTCCTGGCTCGACGTCAGCGGCTCCCGGCCCTCATTCAGCGCCGCCATCAACTCGCCCATACTCCCGCCGAACGCCTCCGGAAACCACGCCCCCTCGATATCAAAGCGCACTCGCCGCTCCGGCTCGTCTCGCTGCGTCACCTCCACCCACTGCGGCGTCCCCGTAATCGACCCGTGCGCCCCGTCGATATGCCAGAACTCCGAATGCCCCGCCTTGCTCTGCACGATGTTGTTGAAGTGATCGATGGCCGTCAGGTCGCCGCTGTCGAAGTGCAGCGCCAGCGTGTGACTCAAGGGCGAGACCGCGTTCTGCCCCTGCATCATCGCCGTCGTCGCGCTCACCGCGTCCGGCGTGCGCCCGCTGAAGTGACGGATCAGGTCCAGGAAATGCACCCCGTGGTCCACGATGTTGAAGTTCACCACGTCCCGCCACCACTTGTCCGGCTGGTCCTGGTACCCCCGCCGCACGTGCGCCACGCTGAACAGCGGCCCGCAGATGCCCGAGTCGATCAACAGCTTGATCGCCGTATGCGCCGGCGCCCAGCGCGCCTGCTGGTTGATCATCAGCGTCACCCCGGCGTCCCTCGCCGAGTTCGACAGCCACGCCGCGTCCTCCCACGTCATGGCGAACGGCTTCTGCGACAGGATCGGCTTCCCCGCCTCCAGCAACGCCGGCCACAGTTCCAGCCGCGCATGCGGATGCACCGCCAGGTCAATCACCTCAACCTGCGGGTTCTCCAGCACCACCCGCGGATCGGTCCCCGCCGCCTCGATCCCCCACCGAGCCTGCGTCGATTCCACCGCCGCCGCATCGATGTCGCTGCACGCCACCACCTCGTACCCAAAGTCCCGGTACGCCGGCAGATGAGCCCCGTTCGCAATCCCCCCGCACCCGATCAACCCAATCCGGTAGTGCCGCCCACTCGGCGGCTTCGGCCGATAGTCCTCGGGAGTCAGTCGCATATCGTCCAGGTTCATTGGAGCAGCCCAGGCAGCATTCGACGAGAGAATGCCACGCCCCTGACCGTCGCAATTCGTCGATACCGACCTTGCTCGATTCGACCGGGCATCATTGGGCCTGCTCGCGGCGTTCGTCGCATTCCGAGGTAAAGACTTGATTACGAACCGGACGGACCCACGCATGACCGACGTTGGATATCAAGGTTCGCACCGCGCTTACGACTCCGTCGTGCTGCCGGACGTCATGATTCCAGCGCGCGACGGCGTTCAACTGGCCGCCGATATCTACCTGCCCGCCCTCAACGGACGCGCGATTGACGCAAAGTTCCCCGCCCTCATTGAGCGCACCCCCTATCTCAAGGACTCCGGCCGCTACGCCCGCAAGGCGCACTGGTTCGCGCGTCGCGGCTACGCGGTCATCATCAACGACGTTCGTGGCCGCGGCCGCTCCGGCGGCGAGTGGTATCCCTTTGCTAAGGAAGCCCCCGACGGCTACGACGCCGTGGAGTGGATCGCGGTCCAGCCCTGGTGCAACGGCCGCGTCGGCACCATGGGCGCCTCATACGCCGGCTCCGACCAGAGCGCCCTCGCCACCCTCAACCCGCCCCACCTCCGCGCCCAGCTCGTCGGCCAGGGCACCAGCAACTACCTGATTTCTTCCATGCGACAGGGCGGCGCCCTCGAGCAGCGCTTCATCAGCTACGCCTACCGCATGGCCATCACCAGCCAGGAGGCCGGAGCTGACCCCGATCTCGAACGCGTCTTGCGCGCCGAGTTCGATCGTGTTCCCGAGATCCTCGGCCCGCCTCTTCGCTTCCGCCCCGGCCACACCGCCCTCCGCTTCCTGCCGCTCTACGAGCAATGGGCCTGGGACATCCTCACCCACGGCGGAAGCGGCCCCTACTGGTCCCAGCGCGGCTACACCATCGACGAGTACTGGCACGAGCACGCCGACGTCCCCGTCCTCTTCCAGAGCGGCTGGTACGACACCTATCCCCGCGGCGCCATCGCCAACTTCCACGCCCTCGGCCGCCGCAAATCCAGCCCCATGTCGCTGCTCCTCGGTCACTGGCGCCACGGCGAGCCCACCACCGAGGAGACATCCGCCGGCGACGTGGACCTCGGCCTCGAATCCGCGCTGCCCCTCTACGACGACCTGCGCCTGCGCTTCTTCGATCACCACCTCAAGGACATGGAAACTGGCCTCGATCGCGAGCCCCCCGTCCGCTACTTCGTCATGGGCGGCCAACTCGGGCGCTCGCCGGCCGACCTGGAAGGTCGCCTCTGGCACGGCGGCCGCTGGGAATCGGCCGACCAATGGCCCCCGCCCGACGCCGCCGAGACCGCCCTCTACCTGCAAGCAGACGGCTCCCTCGCCACGGACCCACCCGACGTCCCGACCGACCCGACCCGATACACCTTCGACCCCCGCAATCCCGTCCTCACCACCGGCGGCTCCATCAGCGCCGCCGAGGAGGCGCTGCCCTCCGGCGGCTTCGACCAGCGCGGCCAGCCCGGCCGCTTCCACGGCCACCACGACACCCTCTCCTTCGCCAGCCGTCCCGACGTGCTCAGCTTCGAAACAGCCCCGTTCGACCAGCCGTTCGAGATCGCTGGACCGGTCGAAGTCGTTTTGTTCGCCTCCAGCAGCGCCGTCGACACCGACTTCACCGCCAAGCTGCTGGACGTCTATCCGCACAGCCATGAAACGCCCGGCGGCTACGAACTCAACCTGGCCGACAGCATCCTCCGCGCTCGCTATCGCAACGGCTTCGACCGTGAGGAATTCTTGGAGCCGGGAGATATCTACGATTTCCGCATCGTCCTCTATCCCACCGCCAACCGCTTCGCCCCCGGCCATCGGCTGCGCGTGGACATTTCCTCCTCCAACTACCCCCGCTTCGACGCCAACCCCAACACCGGCGAGGCACTGGGCGTATCGCGACGCGTCGAGATCGCCCACCAGGCCGTCTACCACGACCCCGACCATCCCAGCCGCCTCCTCGTCCACGTCCGGCCTGTTGCCGAATGACAGCCGAATACGATGAGGATGAAATGATGGAGCTACAGGTCGGGTCGACCCGTCTGACCCTGGTCCAGGGCGACATCACCGTCCAGCAGGTCGACGCCGTCGTGAACGCCGCCAATGCCGCCCTCAGGGGCGGTGGTGGTGTGGATGGGGCCATTCACCGCGCCGGCGGCCCAGACATCATGGCTGATTGCCGCCGGATCGGCGGCTGCCCCACCGGCCAGGCCGTCCGCACCACTGCCGGCCGCCTCCCCGCCGCCCACCTCATCCACACCGTCGGCCCCGTCTGGTCCGGCGGAAACGCCGGCGAGCCCGACCTCCTCGCCTCCGCCTACCGCCGCTCCCTCGAACTCGCTGCCGCCCACGGCGCCCGCACCGTCGCTTTTCCCTCCATCAGCACAGGTGTCTACGGCTATCCGAAAGACTTGGCCGCGGAGACCGCGCTGGATGCTGTGACCACTGCCGTCGCCAATCTCGACATCGACGAAGTCCACTTTGTCGTCTTCGGTGACGATGACCTTGAGATCTACCGGTTGGCCATGCAGGCCCGGTCGTCCCAGTGACGGACGACGCCGAACAACGCGCCGCTCGCCGTACCCGCGAGCACTGGGAGGCCAGGTACCAACAACGCGAAACGCCCTGGGACGACGGCCAGCCCTGGCGCCCGCTGCCTGACCTGCTCGCCCGCTACGCCCCGCCCGCCGGACGCCTGCTGGACATTGGCTGCGGCCTCGGCGGAAAAGCCGCCCAGATGGCCGCCCTCGGCTACCGCGTCCTCGGCGTCGACATCTCCCAGGCCGCGATCGACGAGGCCCGCCGACTCACCGCCGAATCCGACGGCGAACTCGAACTCCGCCGCGCGGACTTCCTCAAGGAATCACCCGACACCCCATTCGACCTCGCGTTCGATCGCAGCGTCTGGGCCACCTTTGACGAGTCGGGCCGCGCCGCCTTCGCTGGCCAGGTGGCCAAATGGCTCGTGCCCGGCGGCCACTGGATCAGCCTGACTGGCTGTGCCGACAATCGGGATCCCGAAACCGGCGAACCGGATCCACGTGGTTATCCGCGCCACTCGCTCAAGGCAATTGCCAACTCTTGCGAGTCGTTTTTCGAGATCCTGGAAGTCCGGCGCGAGCCATTTGGGGAAACTCCCGACACCGACTTCACGGCCTGGGTGACCGCGATGCGGGTTCGGGACTAACTGGCGAGATTCGGCGGTTCTTTGGATGCGGAGTGGTCAGTTTGGCGCCTGCGGGTTGCAGGCGGAGCGCTGACAATGTCCACTAACCAGGTTCAGATGCAAGTGGGTCACCGGGGTTGGATTCGTAGACTGATCGATTCTTCGAGAGTCTGGTGCGCGACGTGTTTCGGACGGGAACTGCGGTGTTGACCGAAAGGGAATCCGTCGGTGGACGCCCTGAGGGCGGGATCGCCTCTCACAGGCCCAGGGAAGGCGCCTAGAGGGACTCGGGATGACTGATGCGGCAGTTGGGGAGTTGCGGGCGGCGGCGCGGGCGTTGTGCGTGGAGACGGCGCCGGTTGAGTTTGGATTGGCGAATTATGACCTGGCCGGGGCGCTGCTGGACAGGGATGCGCCGACTGACGAGTTAGAAGAAGCGGCGCAGGCGGCGGCACGGGCGTTGCTGGTGTTTACGCCGCAGGAGCTTCCGGATCTCTTTGCCGGAGCAAGCGACCGGCTGGGCCAGGCGCAGTGGCGGGCCGGGCGTCGCGACGATGCGAACCGCACGTATGGGCAGACGGCGGGGGCGCTGGGGGCGGTTGGACAGCATGGCCTGCAAGCGCGGTTGCTGGCGGGTTACGCGCGGGCCGCGGGCCAGGCGGCGGCGACGGACGATCCGTTCAGCATTCGCCAGGCGGTTGGGGTGTTTGACACGGCCATCGCCGCGGCGCGGATGGCTGAGGCGACGGGCTTGCTGGTGTCGCTGCTCAACGGTTCGGGCCGGCTGCTGGCGAGCAATCCGGCGTCGGCGGACGAGGCGTTGTCGCGGTTCGACCAAGCGGCGGAGGCGGCGGATGACGCGGAGGTGGGCGTGGCGATGGCGGTTCACGCGAACCGGGCAGCGGCGTACGGGTTGCGGGAGCGCGGCGATCGGGACACGAACCTGCAAGAGGCGATTGCGAGCTACAACCGGGCGGTTCACCTGCCAGGCATTTCAGAGCATCCGGTTGAGGCCGCGCACCTGTACAGGGCGCTGGGAATGGCCTGGGGACAGCGTCCAGGCGGCGACCGAGCGCAGAATCTGCGGCAGGCCGATGGCGCGCTGGCAGCAGCGCTGGAGCTACTGCCGAACAACGCGCCGCCCAGCGAGCGGGCGTCGATGTGGAGCGAGCGAGGACTGGCGCAGGCGGAGCTATCGCAGCGAGGGATTCCGGGGGCCACGAGCGCCGCAGTCGAGGCGTTCCGGAAAGGTCTGAAGGCCGCCAGCGGGGGCGAGGCGACACCGCTGGCGGCTCAGCTGGCGAACAACCTGGGATCGGCGATCATGACGGCTGCCGGCCAGGGACTGGAGGCTTCGCTGGCAGAGGCGGCAGAGGCGCTGGACCGGGCGGCGCAGCTCTGGATGTCGCTCGGGCAGCCGGAGGACGCGGGAGCGAGCCAGCTGAACGCGGGGCTGGTGTACATGACGCTGCACTCGACGGAACAGGACGGGGCGCACCTGGACAATGCCATCGAGCGTCTGCAGGGGGCAACGGCGGCGCGTCCGCTGGCCACACACCCGGCTCCGCACGCTGTCGCGCAGTTCAACCTGGGAATGGCGCTAGCGTTTCGGGCGCAAGGCAGTGACGAGACGGACCTGGTGGCAAGTGTGGAGGCTTTTCGGGCGGCCTTGCAGGTGTGGAGGGGTCCAGACGCTCCGCCACAGGCGGCGGTGGCGCACGCGAACCTGGGCAGCATGCTGCTTGGCATGGCAAAGCAGAACGAGCCGGAGCTGTTGCGAGACGCGGCGTATCACTATGAGCAGGCGCTGGCCGTATATACACCGGCGACAAATCCGCAGCAACACCAGGTAATTTCGAACAATCTGGCGTTGGTGCGGAGAAGGCAGGCGGCAGGGAATGGGTCGGTCTGACCTGACACACTGACAGAAACAGGCAGGGGGTGGACCGGATGCGGGCTGTTGAGTGTGATGTGGCGGTGGTTGGCGGGGGGCCGGCGGGGTCTTCGCTGGCGACGTTGCTGCGGCAGAGCGGGTACACGGTGACGTTGCTGGAGCGGGAGCGGTTTCCACGTCCGCACGTGGGCGAGTCGATGTTGCCGGGGGTGCTGTTTGCGCTGGGCAAGACGGGAGCGCTGGAGCGGGTAGAAAAGGCCGGATTCACGAAGAAGTACGGGGCGACCTATATCTGGGGTCGGGGTCGGGACCCGTGGACGATTCGATTCTCCGAGGTGCCGCAGGACCGGACGTTTACGTTTCAGTGTGACCGCGAGGTGTTCGACAAGCTGCTGCTGGATCACGCCAGGGACGAGGGGGTGGACGTTCGGGAAGGTCACCAAGTGACGCGTGCACACATGACGGACGGCCGGGCCACGGGGCTGTCGTTTACGAACGAGAACGGTGAGTCGGGCGAGGTTCGAGCGCGGATGTGCGTGGACGCTTCGGGGCAGTGGTCGGTGCTGGGGCGGCAGTTCCGCCTGCGGGAGCACAACGAGAATCTGCGGCACGTGGCGCTGTTCGGTCATTACCACGGGGGTCCGACGTCGCTGCCGGATGTACTGGATGACATGGAGCCGACGGACGCGGGGAATGTGTACGTGGTGGCGGTGGAGGACGGCTGGTTGTGGCATATCCCGCTGGCCGGAGGGCTGCGCAGTATCGGTCTGGTAACGGATCCGGATCGGATTCGGGGGATGTCGCGGACGGAGCGTCGAAAGTACTGGCAGCGGCAGATCGAGTCATGCGAGGAGTACAAGGAGCTGCTGGAAGGGGGTCGCTGGGCGGGGGACTTCGAAATCGTGTCGGACTGGTCGTTTATCTGTAAGCGCTTCCATGGGCCGGGGTACCTGCTGGTGGGGGACGCGGCGTGTTTTGTGGATCCGATACTGGCGTCGGGCATCGCGCTGGCGCTGCAAGGGGTGCTGCGGGCGACGAAGGCGATTCGGACATCGCTGGAAGCGCCGGATCTCACTGGCCTATCGATGGACTGGTACCAGGACGGGTACCTGGAGCAGGCCAACGACTTCGTGGACATGGCGAATCACTGGTATCACGGGCAGCGGCTGCAGGAGTCGTGGTTCTGGACGGCGCACCGGCTGGTAGATCCGAGTCAAAACCTGTCACTGCGGCAGGCGTTTGTGTTTATTTCTTCGGGGCTGGCGCGGGAGACGCCGGAAGAGTCGATCCGCTACATGGGCGGGTTTACGCCGGGGCAACTGGCAGTGACGTATGAGGCACTGGGGAGTGAGGAAGGCGCCGCTGGAGCTCCGCAGCAGGTAGCTGTGGTTCGACAGGCTCACCACGAACGTGTGACGCCAAAAGGAATGGCCGTGACGGCGGAGGAAGCCTTAGCCGGCAAACCGGCGTTTGTGCCGGGGGCGGATGCGCGGGCGTGGATGCAGGAGACCGAGACGGGCTTGCAGCCAGTGACCCGTGTGGAAGTTCCTGGAGCGGCACCCGGGGACAAGCGAGAGATTCTGATGTCACTGCCGACGTTGTCGGTGTTGAATTTAATGGATGGGACGCGGAGCGGCGATCAGGTGGCACGGATGATGGCGGAGCGGTTCAGAAAGAGTGTCCCGACAGATGCGGCGGCGCTGCGGCCGATTGTCGGGTCGGTGATTGCAGAGCTGGCGGCAGAGGGGGCGGTGGGTCTTAAGGAGTAGCGAGTTAAGACTAGTAAGGGCTTAAGAAAGACGAAGAGGGGTTGTTTCTGAAGCTGGGGTGATTCGACATGGGCTTCCGAAAGACTCCGGTCTGGGCTCACCACCAACTGGTCGAAGCACAACCCGACGTACGAGGAGCCGAGGCGCGGGGAATGCCAAACGGCCCGCCGCTTGGGAGCGGCGGGCCGTTGTGGCGAACGGTCGTGGACTAGGCCGGGACGGGGGCCCAATCGCCGTACGAGTTGATGACGGCGTTGGTGTCCCTGGCCATGTTGACGGCCGCTTCCTCGGGGCCAACCTCGTTGACCCAGAGCTTGGACTGCCACACGCGGTGCGCGCCGCGGAACTCGTCCCAGTACGGGAAGTAGCCCGGCGTGCGCGGTTCGGGCGTGGTGGCGTAGGTCTTGAGCCAGTGCATGCCCTCGGGCGGAGCCGCGAGCTGCTCGGGCGAGTCGGCCACGCTCTTGAAGACCGGAAAGTGCCCGCGGTCGATACCGACGCGGGTCTGGTATTCCGGACCGGCGAGGTAGGTGACCAACTGGACAGTCTGCTCAAGATTGCCCAGCCGCTCGGCCGCGATGGTGACGATGTGCGGCTGGTCATTCCAGCCATGCCGCGCGTGGCCCGTGTTTGGCGACACGTACATGGGACCGACGGACCAGGTGAACCGGTCCTTGATGCGCGGAATCCCGAAGCCGGTGCTGTACACCCGGCCACCGGGCCAGATGCCGACCTTGCCGGCGGAGAACGGGTCGCCGAACTCACCGGCCACGCGTTGCCGGATCTCGCTGGTGAAGGCCACGCCTTCGGTGTGCATAGTGCCGTGCGCCCAGCTGAGAGCTTCAATCGATTCGGGCGTGTCGAACTGGGATACGCCCTGCTCGTTGAACCAGTACTCAACACCGTTGGACCAGAGCATTGGGCCCCAGCCGAACTGGTCGCTGGTGGGCGCCCACATGCCGTACTGGTCGTTGTCGGCATCGGTGAGCTGCCGCGAGGCCTCCATGGCGTCGTTCCAGTCCCAGTCCTCGGCGGGCTGCCCCACACCGTTGGAATCAAACAGATCCACGTTGAAGACGATGCCGTTCATGCCGCCCTGGAAGGGGAGGCCATGCAGGCGACCGTTGGCCTGGTAGAGAGCGCCTTCCCACGGGAGCCAGCCTGTCGGCAGAACCCAATAGTCGTCCAGGGAGAATCCGAGCTTGCTCACTTGGTCGGTGATGTCAGGGAAGAAACCGGCGGCGTAGTGGGCCTGGAAGAGGTTGCCCTCGAAGAGGATGGCCTCGGCCATGCTACCGGCGGCCAACTGGAGGTTGACCGAGTCGAAATAGTCACCACCGATGACGTCGATCTTGACCGGGATGTTGGGGAACTGGCGCGAGAATTGCTCCATGCCCCACTTCATGGCGTTGCCACGCGGGCCGGACGTGTGGTCCGTAGCGAAGCGAACGCTGACCGGTCCCGCAGCCGGCTCGGGGGCTTCAACCGTGATGATCTCCTCACGGGTGACCGGGACTTCCTTTTCAACAATCTTCTCGACCTGCTTGACCTGCGTGACAACCTTGACGACCTCAACGACTTCGCCTTCGCCACAGGCCGCAAGGAGTGCAACGCCAGCTGCACCAATGGCGCCGGCGCTCCCGGTTCGAAGCATTTCTCGACGTGTCAGATTCCGCATATCCCCTCCTGCGTCCCGAAGGACCCGCGGCACTTTGTACGAGCCAATCGGATTTTAGCGCGTCCGCGCCATTACGGAAAACCGAGGACGAGCATAGCCGAAGAGCGAATGGGCATCACAGCGGCGACGGCGGCACCACCGGTCGGATGCGAGGACTCTCGAGCGCCACGGATCGCCCGCTGCCCAAGAGCTGGGGGCGAATGCTGTCTGCCGGTCCGGCGCGTGCCTTGGTCGCCGACCGCGCGGGCGGGTTACCAGTTGATGTGGCTGCGGAGCTTGAACTTGCCGTGCTCGACTTCCTGATCGCCGCAGGCCGACAGGAGACCGAGGGCGGCAGCAGCTAACAGGCCGCCAAGCAGGACTCGTCGGCGCGTGGGCCGAATCGTGCGAGCACGGTTGTCCGTCTGGTCGCGACGCATGTCGGACTCCATACGGAAATTCCACCTGACTGCTTAAGCATAGACGGCGCGGCGGAAGCTCGAGTCAGAGTCGGCTGGGTTGAAAGGTGGCCTCGGGATCGACGACGGAGAGGACTCCGTCGGGGAGCGTCAGGATGACGCCGCGGGTGAGCGGGGTTACTTCGGAGCCCTGCTGGAGGAGGTAATCGGGGTCGCGTTTGACCCGCGGGGTGGCGAATCCGCGCATTGGCTGTGCGGGGACGAGGCGCGCGATGGCGTTGCCGACAGGTGCGACAGCGGTTATTCCGGCGTCTTCCATATCCTGACCGAGGCGGTTGAAGTCGTATCCGGGGTAATTGACGTCGCGTAGATAGACGGTGTTTTGGATGGTTACGAGGCGGCCATTGGGCTGGCGGAGGCGGCGGCGCAAGGTGTCGAGCTTGCGGTGATGGAGGCGGAAGGCTACCTCGAGGACGTGGCAGGCGGTAAAGGTCTGGTACGTGACGCCAAGCAACAGGAAACGTCCGCTGAGCTTGAAGATTGTCCCCAGCGGATCGTCGGCAGCCCAGGCGGTGGGGCCTCCAGCGGTGACGATGGTCTCGGCCTGGGGACCAATGGCGCTGAGGCTGTGGGTGAGATGGCGGCTGCGGTGATTGCCGGCGCGTCGGCGAATCTCGTCGGCGATGGCGCCCATGTCGGACGGGGTGTTGAGTGGATCAAACACAAAGGTGGGGTCAAGAGCGGTTTCATAGTTGAAAGACGGGCCGACGAGAGTGCCCGTGGGCCCCAGGATCTCGAGGAGGGCGTCAACGACGGTTGGAGCGCCGCCCACGACGTGGCCGAGGCTGCGGAGTGAACTGTGGATCATCAGGAGGTCGCCGGACTGCACACCGAGACGGCGCAGGTCGGCGGCGAGGCGGTCGCGGGTGAGAACCATGTGTGACAGTTAGATACTGGAAGCCTGCGAGGATACGACCCCGGTTCCGAGGAGGCTGCGATGTCAGCGCCAGATCCCGTTCGTTGCGCCGTGATCGGTACGAAGACCATTGCAGGTCAGCATCTTCCGGTGTTGCAGACGCTGCCGGAGGCAGAGGTGGCGGCGCTGTGCGATATCGATGCGGAGGCGCTGGGGGAGACGTCGCGGCGGTTCGGCATCGAGCGAACCTTTACGAGCGTGGAGGACTTGCAGACGTGGGGCGAGTTCGACGCGGTGTACGTGCTGGTGAGCGTGCTGGCGGTGGCGGAGGTGTCGGAGCGGTTCATCCGGGCGGGGATCCCAACGTTTCTTGAGAAGCCGCCGGGGTTGTATTCGTCTGACACGGAGCGCTTGGCGGAGGCGGCGCGGGAGACGGGGACGACGGCGATGGTTGGGTTCAACCGCCGGTTCTATACGTGCTTGCAGGCGGGGCGCGAGGCGCTGCTAGACACCGGGGACGTGGTTTCGGTGACGGTGCACGCGGACGAAGACGCCGGGGACAAGTGGTTCGGAGAGAAGTTTCCGCCGGAGGTGTCGATGCGCTGGGCGTATGCGAACAGCATTCACGCGCTGGACCTGCTGCGGTACCTGGGCGGGGAGGTCGCGAAGGTGACGTCGGTGGTGCGGAAGCGACGGCTGCCGAAGCCTGACAGCTTCAGCGCACTGCTGGAGTACGAGTCAGGCGCGGTGGGGCGAGCGATCGCGGATCACTTTGGGCCGAAAGGGAGCAGCCACTGGTATGAGGCGCGAACAGCGAGCGCGGTGTTGACGTCGCAGGCCAGATCGTCGCCAGGCGACCGGTTGAGTTCGTGCACGTTGGAACGACACGGGCGTGAGCCGGTTCGGTTTGGTCTGACGGGTTTGGACCGGCGGCTGAAGCCGGGGTTTCCGGGGGAGTCGCGGGCCTTTCTGCGGGCGGTTCAGACGGGCGAGCCTGTGTCGTTTCCTGCACCAACGCTGGATGACGCCGTGCGTACGATGAAGATGATCGATGAGATCACGGGGGCCGAGGAGTGGGCGCCAAAACCGGCGAGCTGAGACAGGGCGCGGCGCGACGAGGAGCAGTTTGATGCGCGAGGTGTTCGACGTCCTGGTGATTGGCGCCGGGCCTGGGGGCACCCAGGCGGCGGTGAGCGCGGCGCACCAGATGCGGCACGTGCTGCTGCTGGACGCGAGCAAGGTGAGCCGGCGGCGGGGGCGCGCGTACTGGTCGAAGACGGTGAAGATCGAGGACGCGCCGGTGTTTACGGGGATTACCGGGGTGCAGTTTGCGAAGGCGCTGCGGGCATGGACAGAGGGTCAACCGGAACGGTCGATCGAGCGCGGCGGCGAGGAGCGGATGGCCGGGATTCGGCGGGCCGATGGGTTCGCAATGGACCTGGAGCGACTGGACAACGGGACGTTTGAACTGACGTACGCCACGGAACCGCTGTCGCGCGACGGGCAGGTAGGGGCGACAACGACGGCGCTGGGCCGAACGGTGGTGGTGGCCAGCGGGTTCGAGGACGGGTGGCCGGACATCGAGACCGACGACTCGGCGGCGCGGATGTACCGCAAGTACCAACTGGTCTACCGGTACGCGGGCAACAGCCGGGGGTGGCACCTGTGCATTCGCTGCGACGGGCACCTGCACGTGGACGAGCACTTGGCGATCGTGGGGGTGGGCGACTACATCTTCGAGGTGGTGCAGGGGGCGCAGGACTTCACGGACCGGATTACGGTGCTGACGAACGGGCGGCCGCATGGGATGTCGCCACGGGTGCTGGAGGCGTTGCGCGAGCGGGGCGCGGATTTGGAAGACGGCCGGATTGAGGCGCACATCGGGCAGGGGTTGAACCTACTGGGGTTCCGGATGGCGGATGGGCGGGAGTTGTTCTTCGACGGGTTCTTCGTGGACGAGGGGCTGAAGGCGAACGACGAGTTCTTGCACCGGTTCGACGTGGCGCACGCTGACGACGGGTTGCTGCGGTGCAGTCCCGACCATGAGGTGCTGGATTCGTCGGGCGAGCCGATTCCGGGCATGTGGGCGGCGGGGGACATCGTGGCGGGTGAGAGGAATCTGATCGCGAGCGCGTTTGCGAGCGGGCAGGACGCGGGGTTGGAGGCTTCGGATAGTTTGCGGAGGTGGGCGATGCCGACGGGGTGCGGGGACTGAGCGGCTTGCACACCCTCGTGCCGCAAGGCAAACTGATTTGTGAAGCAAACTTAGTGATCGCAGATTGAGGCTGACTTGGATCTGACCGCGTTTGTAGGTTGCCCGTGAGTAGCGCCAATAACGGGGCGCTCTTGCGCGCCGGTGGGGTGGTGCATCGGTACGGGGATCTGACGGCGGTGGATGACGTCACGCTGGAGGTGCGGCGGGGCGAGGTGTTCGGGCTGCTAGGTCCGAACGGGGCAGGCAAGTCGACGCTGATCTCGATCTGGAGCGGGATGTTCGAGCCGACGGCGGGGCAAGTGACGGTGGGCGACAGCCAGATGTCACCGACGTCGCGCGCGGCCAAGCGGCGGATCGGCGTTGTGCCGCAGGACATTGCGCTATACGAGAAGCTGAGTGGCCGGCAGAACCTTCGGTTCTTCGGACGGGTCTACGGCCTGAGCGGGCGGCGTTTGCGGGAACGGGTGGAGGCCGTGCTGGACGTGGTGGGGTTGAGCGACCGCGGCAACGACCAGGCCGGAACCTATTCGGGCGGGATGCAGCGGCGACTGAACCTGGCGGCGGGGCTGCTGCACGAGCCGGAACTGCTGATCCTGGACGAGCCGACGGTGGGAGTGGACCCGCAGAGCCGGAATCACATTTTCGACAACGTGGAGCGTCTGAACCGCGACCAGGGAGTGACGATCGTCTACACGACCCACTACATGGAAGAGGCCGAGCGGCTGTGCGACCGGGTAGCGATCATCGATCACGGGAAGATCGTGGCGCTGGACACACCGCGGGCGCTGATCGAGTCGCTGGGCGGCGGGGTGATCCAGATCGGGATCGATCCTGGGCAGCGGGAGCAGGTGACGGAAACACTGGCGTCTCTGGAGTCGGTGCAGGCGGTGGGGCCGGGGCCAGACGAGCGATTGCTGAACATCGAGGCGGCCAGCGCCCGACATGCGCTGGTGGACGTAATGCAAGCGATGAACGCGTCAGCCCTGGAAGTGGAGACCGTGCGAATCCTGGAGCCGAACCTGGAGAGCGTGTTCCTGCGCTTTACGGGTCGCAGCCTGAGGGACTGAGCGATGCGGGTGACGCTGGCGTTCACGATCAAGGAGTTCCTGCTCCTGCTGCGGGATCCGGGCGGCCTTTTCGTGCTGTTCCTGATGCCGGTGATGTTCATGGTGATCTTCAGCCTGGCGCTGGGCGGGCTGTTCGAGGAAGGGGCCGCGCGCGGTTCAGCCCGAGCGTTGGAGGTACCAGTGGCAACAGGCGGCGCGGGCGAAGTGGCCGAACAGGTCGTGGAGCAGTTGGACGCGACGCAAGGGCTGGCCATGGTGCGGGAGCAGGACGGGCAGGCGCTGACAGCCGACGCCGTAGCTCAGCTGGTAGCGGACGGCGAGTATCCGGTGGGGGTGGTGTTCCCCGAAGGCTTGACCGCGCTGCTGGAAGATCCGCGCATCCTGAGGGGCGAACAGGTCCAGCCGCTGGAAGTGGACGTGATTGTGGATCCGGCGACGACGGCGCAGGTGACGGGTCCGCTGGAAGGGGCGCTGAGCGCGGTGCTGCAGCAGGTGGTGGGCCGCAGGCTGGGCGAGGCGGGGGCGGCCGCGTGGTTTGAGCAGGTAGCGGCCGGGTTACCCGCCGAGGTTCGGGAGCAGCTGGCCGCGTCGATGCAGCAGGACGGCGAGGGCGACGGTGCGTTGCCCGTGACTACGCGGCGGCGGGTTCCGCCGGGCGTGGAGCGTGAGCAGTTCCCGGACCAGTTCCAGCAGAACGCGGCAGGCTACACGGTGATGGGGGTGTTCTTCATCGCCACGGTGATGATTGAGTCGATCTTCCGGGAGCGACGGAGCGGGGCGATGCGGCGACTGCGAGCAGCACCGGTGGGACGGGCGCCGATTGTGATCAGCAAGCTGATTCCCTTTTACGTTGTGAACTTCGTCCAGATCGTGCTGATGTTCGCTATTGCGCGTTTGGCGTTTGGGTTGGACCTTGGTTCCGTACCGGGGTTGCTGGTGGTGTCGGCGGCGCTGGCTCTGACCGCGACGGGGCTGGGCATCGCGCTGGCGGGGATCGCGCGCTCGGAGACGCAGGGAACCGGCCTGGCCGTGATCGTGGTGCTGGCCACGTCGGCGCTTGGCGGCGTGATGATTCCGCGTTTCATCATGCCGGAGACCATGCAGCAGATCGGGAACGCGACACCGCAGGCCTGGGCCATCCAGGGCTACCAGGACGTGCTGGTACGGGGCCAGGGACTGGGCGGCGTCTGGGTGGAAGCGGGTGTGCTGCTGATCTTTGCAGCGGTGTTCACGGCGATTGGGGTTTGGCGGTTTCGGTTCGACTGAGGGCTACGGACGCGGGGATATAGCGGACGCCAGCATAGTGGCGCGAGGATCGCGCGGCTTCAGAAGTTGACGATGACCATGCCGGCGAGGGCGGCGGTGACGCCGAGCCAGACGATGGGGCCGTGGCGTTCGCGCCAGACGATGACGCCGGCAGCGGTGGTGAGGAGGACCGAGGCGGAGGTCTGGATAGGGAAGGCGATGGTGCCGGGGATGAGGTCGAGCGCGGCCACCAGGAGTGCGAGTTGGATGACGTTGCACAGGCCCATGGCGGCACCGGTGGCGAGCGCGCCGGGCGTTGACAGGCTCTGGCGCAGCGGGGGCGTGCGGGCCTGGAAGCGGCGGCGCATGGCGAAGATGGCGAGGGCGACGGGCACCGAGACGAGGAATGAGGCCATGACAAAGTCGGGGGCGCGGTCGGGCGTGGAGAGTTCGTTGAAGGCCTTGGAGGCGGTGAGGCCGGCGCCGGTGAAGACCATCATCAAGGCGACAAGCGGCCAGTACCAGCGGGATCGTGGGCCGCGAACGGCGGACCTGGGGCCGACGAGCAGCGGGATTGAGATGAGCATGAGGAGGAGGCCGCCGATGGCGGGGCCTGTGGGTCGTTCGGCGAAGAAGACGATGGCGGCCAGCGTGGGCACGACGACGGACAGGCGCAGAAATATGAATGTGATGCCGACGCCGGATCGAACGAGTAATAGGTAGACGCCGATCATGGTTCCGGCGTACTGGATGCCCTGGACGGCGCCGAAGATGAGGGTCGGGGCGTCGAAGTCCAAGGGACCGCGAAGGACGGCCCAGACCGAGGCAAGCAGGGCGGCAAGGCCGTAGTTGACGGCGGCTACGAGGAAGTAGTCGTAACGCCGGAATTGGGCCACGCGCGTGCTGAGCGCGAAGCCGACATTGAAGACGATGTGGAGCGCGAGGAGGGCCATGCCAAGGGCGCATGATCAGGGCGCAGCGCACCGGGTGCAATAGGCGGACGCCGGACGCGTGCAACAGCGGCGCGAGATGTAGAGTTCGCCGCGGGTGAGGCGGGGCTAGCGGCGTTGCCGGTGGTGCGGTTCCTGCTGGACAAGACTGACTCCGAGGTCGTCCAGATTCTCCACCGAGTCGTCTGCAACGCTGTCGGTCGCCGTTGGCCGGGGCACGCTCAGGCCGTGGACGCGCACATCACGGCCGAGGCCAGCGCGGCTGCGGCGCCGGTAGCCGAGAGGGGCGTCCAGAAGCGGGAAACGGCGGCAAGGACCCTTCGTCGGATCCGAGCCGTACAGGATGGATCCGGAGCGCGGGATTCGAAGACGTCCCACAGGTCACCAGGAGTCTGGAGGGCAGCCGTGGCCGAACGGAAGTATTCACGGAGGGCCTCGATCAGCGCTTGGTCGGAGGCATTGAGATCCGGTTCGTCGTGTGGGTAGGCAACGATCGCGCGAAGGCGTCGGCGCAATTGACCCAGGGCGTGGCGCCGCGTCGTTTCAACGGTGTCCTCCGGGACACCCAGGACAACGGCCAACTGGGGGACCGTGCAATTGGCGTAGTAGCGCAGGATCAGGATGTGGCGATGGGCGGGATCGAGGGAAGCCAAGGCGCGATGAAGCTGATTGCTCTTGCGGTCGAGCTCGCCGGGCTCTTGCGGCGGTGGGGGAATTCCGAGCGGATCGCGGTGGCGCGATCGGTCGGCGGGATTCGATGACGCAGGAGTCCGAGTGGCTTCCTGGCGAATGAGGCTGTGCAGGAGCCAAAGTCTGATCGGGGCGCCGAGGCCGACGGACTGCGTGCGGCGCCAGGCCGTACGCAGGGATTCGCGAACCTGGAATTCAGCCAGGGTCTGGTTCCCGGTCATCAGGGTGGCCGTGCGGAAGAGGTCGTCCTGGCAGCGGTGGGCCAAGTGGCGGAAGGCCTGGGGGGCGCCGTGCTGGCAGCGCCGCAGCACCTGAGACTCGGTCATGTGACGCCTCGTGTTGTGAGTGGGACGCAGCGGTTGCATAGATGAATACGCGGGAAGTCGATGCTTCGTTCCATTGCCCGGGCCTAATGGGCGGATAGGCTGCCTAAAATCGAGACAAGGCCGTGGCGCAGCGGACGATTGGAGATGTGATGCCCCTGTACTTGACCGAAGCGGATGTGGATGCGTTGGGGGATATGGACTTGGCGCTGGAGGCGGTTGAGGGGGCGTTTGACCGGCAGGGCCGGGGCATGGCCGGGAATGTTGGGCGACGACGGGCGACGGTTCCGGCCGGGTCGCTGAATGTTATGGGCGGCGCCGACGAGGAACTGGGTGCGGCGGGAGCGAAGATCTATGGGACGTTCGGCGGTGGCGCACGGTTTGTGGTGGTGCTGTTTGACGTGGCAACGGGAGTGCTGCGGGCAGTGCTTGAGGCCGGTCGGTTGGGCGAACTGCGGACGGGGGCGGCGAGCGGGATTTCAAGCAAGTACCTGGCGCGGCCAGACAGCCGAGTGGTTGGACTCATCGGCAGCGGACGCCAGGCCCGGACGCAGTTGGAGGCGCTAAGTGGTGTTCACGAGCTGGCGCGAGCGCAGGTGTATTCGCGCAATCCGGCGAATGTCGAAGCTTATGTCAAGACCATGAGCCAGCGGGTTGACGTGGAGCTGGTTGCCTGCACGTCGGCGGCAGCGGCAGCGCGGGGTGCGGACATCGTGGTGACGGCGACGTCAGCCGCGGGACCGGTGCTGTTGGCGGAAGATCTCGAGCCGGGGATGCACGTCGTGGCGATGGGGAGCAATAACCCCGTCCACGGCGAAGTGGCGCCTGCCGCAGTCGCACGGGCGGACCGTGTATTCGTGGACGACCTGGATGGGGCGCACGAAGAGGCCGGGGACCTGATGGCGGCGGAGCGGGCCGGGGTGTTGCAGTGGGGACAGGTGATCGAGCTTGGGCAGGTGGTGGCCGGGCAGGTGGCGGGTCGCAGAGCGGACGAGGAGATCACGCTGTTTGCCTCACAGGGGATCGCGCTGTGGGATATCGCGATGGCGCAGGCCGTGGTGGAACGGGCGGAGGCCGCCGGGCGGGGCATTCAGGTTCCATAGCCGGCGCTAGTATTGAGTCACTTCCTGGCACGAGCGGCGCATGAACCGTCCCGCAGGCATCGAGACCGAATACGGACTCAACTGCGAGGGCTTTGCGGTCGAGCCTGACTTCGCCTACGAGGCGGCCCGACTGATCCAGGCTGCGCCGGTTGAGGGCGCGTTCCGCGGCTGGGATTACGTGGGCGAAGACCCGTACCGCGACTTGCGGGGCGGGCGCGCGGACCGGCTGGAACGGGATCCGCGCGACCTGACGGGTTCGACGGAGCGCAGCCGGGGGATGTCGCGCGACGAGTTACTGTCGAACACGGTGCTGCGCAACGGGGCGCGGCTGTACAACGACCACAACCATCCCGAGTACTGCACGGACGTCTGCCTGACACTTAAGGACCTGGTGGCCCAGGACAAGGCGGGCGAGCGGGTGATGTTCGCGGCGGAGTCGGCACGGAACGCGAAGCTGGGTTACGGGCAGATCCGGCTTCTGAAGAACAACACGGACTACCACGGGCGTAGCTATGGCTGCCACGAAAACTACCTGACGTCGCGAACGATCCCGACTGATGACCTGATACGGGTAACGGTGCCGTTCCTGGCGACGCGGCAGGCGTTTGCGGGAGCCGGGCGGGTTGGAATCGAGGGGGGCGACCCGTTGCAGTTGCAGATGTCGCAGCGGGCGGACTTCTTCGAGGAAGTGGCCGGGATCAACACTACGGCGCGGCGACCTATCTTCAACACGCGGGACGAGCCGCACGCGGATGCCGGGAAGTACCGGCGGCTGCACGTCATAGCGGGGGACGCAAATCGCAGCGAGTGGGCCACGGCGATAAAGGTGGGAACCATGGCCCTGGTCCTGGACCTGGCGATGGAGGGGTGGCGTCCCTCGGAGCGTCCCACCGACCCGGTGCGTGCAGTGCGACGGGTGTCGCACGACCTGGGCTTTGGCGGCGTGGTGGAGCTGGAGCGTGGCGGACCGGCTTCGGCGCTGGACGTGCAGAGGTGGTATTGCGAGGCGGCGCAGCGCTACCGGGGTCGGGACGCGGAGACGACGTGGGTGCTGGATGAGTGGGCGGCGGTACTGGACGACCTGGAGCGGGACCGGATGCTGGCGGCGGATCGGGTGGACTGGGTGGCGAAAGAACACCTGATCGCAGAGATGCGCGAAGACTTTGGTCCTGAGTGGAACGACGAGGACGCGCGGCGGGTCGACCTGGGGTACCACGTGTTGGATCCGGACTGGTGCGTGTACGACATGCTGGTGGACGAAGACCAGATGCGGCGGATCGTGAGCGATGCCGACATCGAGCGGGCGCTGACGACGCCGCCAGCGGGCACTCGGGCGGCGGTGCGCGGGGACGTGCTGCGGCGGTTCGGCAAGGACATCAGCGCGGTGGAATGGGACCGGGTGGTGTTTGGTCGAAACGGGTATGACGTGACGCTGCGGTTCGACGATGTTGTGGGGCCGGAAGTGGATCGGCTGGGGCGGCTGGTGGCCGAGTCGGAGACTTTGGAGGGACTGCTTACCGCGCTGGACGCGGAAGGAAGGTGAATGACATGAGGCAGTTGTTGCGCGTGGGTCCGGCGTGGCGGGGCGAGACCGAGGCGCCGACGAAGCCGGCGGAAGCGCCGACGGAGCCGGCGGCGCCGGATAAAGAGGAAGATCTGCGGGAGCGAAGGCGGCGGATTATCCGCGAGATTCCCGACCCGACACCTCAACCCGGCGGGCAATAGCGCCAGCGCATGGACGACATCGTCTTTGGGACGGAGATCGAGTTCGCGTCGGCCGGGGCGTTGCCGCCGGGGCAGGCGGCACGGCTGGTGAAGTCGATCCTGTTCCAGGACCGGCGGTTCGGTTTGATCGATCCGGCGCCGCGGGAGTGGGACGAGGAACCGGGGAACGGCGGTCACCTCTTTAACGGGGCACGGTTGTACCTGGACTCAGGTCACATCGAGTACGCCTCGGCGGAGTGCCGGACGCTGCAGGACATCGTGGAGCAGGAGAACGCGGCCGCGGCAGTGCTGCTGGACACGGTGGAACGCCAGGAGATGAACCGGAAGCTGTTCTTCATCAAGAACAACACGGACCACCTGGGGAATACCTTCGGGTACCACGAGAACTACTCGATTGCTCTCAGTCCACGCAGTCGGGACCTGGTATTGGGGCTGCTGCCGTTTCTCACGACGCGGCAGTTGTATGCCGGGGCGGGGATGACGCTGAATCCGCAGGAAGCGGGCGGGCGGCTGCCGTTTCACATGTCGCAGCGGGCCGCGTTCGTGTCGGTGGACGTGAGCCACCGCGTGCGGTTCGGGGGACGGCCGATCATTAACCTGCGGGACGAACCGCTGAGCGAGCGGACGGGGCTGCGGCGGCTGCACGTGGTGGTTGGCGACGCGAATCAGTCGCAGTACGCGACGGCCCTGAAGGTGGGCACCACGGCGCTGGTGGCGCAGCTGCTGGCAGCGGGCTGGAGTCCGGAGCTGTACCTGGACGAGGCGGTGCGGTCCATCAAATCGATTTCGCGGAATCCGGGCGGACCGTGGCCGGTGGAACTGGTGGACGGGCGGACAATTTCGGCGATAGACGTGCAGCGGATCTATCTGGAGGCGGCAGCGTCGGCTTTTGCGGGGCGTGACGCCGATACGGACTGGACGCTGGCGGCGTGGAGCGAGTGCATGGACGGGCTGGAGTCAGATCCCGAGTGCCTGGTAGGCAAGGTTGATTGGGTGACGAAGCTGGCGGAATTGCGGGACTACGCGGACGACTCGCCGGAAGGGTGGGCGGACCCGGACCTCGTGAAGCTGGACCTGGCGTATCACCACGTTGATCCAACGGTAAGCCTGTTTAGCGAGTTGCAGCGCAGGGGGCTGATGTATCGGCTGGTCTCGGGACCAGTGAACCCGCTGGCGATTCCCGAGGGGACTCGGGCCGGAGCGCGTGGGCGGATCGTGCGGGCGCTCTCCGAGGCTCGAGCGGACTCGCACATCGACTGGAAGGACATCCAGCACAACCTGGGCGCGCTGGCCAGTTGGGAAAACCAACTGTACCTGGTGTATCAGTACATTGAGCACTGGCGGGAATTGGACGAGTTCGGTGGCTGGTCGTTCGTGCCGTACCTGGTGGACTGGGACGGGATTGGAGTGCGGGGGCGAATTTTTGAAATGCCGGATCCGTTCGAGAGTTATGAGGACGAGGCGGAGGAGTTTGCAGGGGCGGTGGAGGGGTATCTGGGCAGATAGGTTGTCGGGTGCTTGGACACTCCCGACGAGATCCTGTCGCAGACGCGACTCTCGGCAGAAGTACTAGCGATGAGTTGCGGTCCAGGCAAGAAACGGGGCTGAAATGTCGAGCGTCGAGTTTGATCCGCTGACCTCGGTCCACTTTCACGAGACCGATCCAGGGGTTGCATGGACGAAAGATGCAATGCCCGCGATTGAGTTCAACCCGCTGGTGCCCGCGAACGGAGTGCTGACTCCGAATGTCGTGGGTCTGGCCGGGGGCGGTTACCGGATGTACTACACGGGCTTTGCGCCCGAGGTTACGCAGTCCGACCTCCTCGGCCACATCCTGAGTGCCTCCTCACCTGACGGGTCGGCGTGGGCGCACGATGACGGCGTGAGGATCAATGTCCACGGTCCGCACGCGAGGCAGCGCACGCTGTGCCCGGATGTGGTGCCGATTCCCGGGGGCGGGTATCGCATGTACTACGAGGCCCGGCGGCCGGACGCTCCCACGGTGATTCTGAGTGCGACGTCGGCCGACGGGCTGGATTGGGAGTTGGAAGAGGGGGTCAGAATTGGCGACGGTGCGTGGTCGTACGGGTCGCCGCGCTGCGTGTACTTCCCGACCGATCGGGGGCTGGTTTACCGGCTCTACTTTCACCATTACTCATTTCCGATGGCGTCGGGTCTAGACGCGCAGAATCACATCGTGAGCGCGGTGTCCCGGGACGGTCTGATCTTCGAGATGGAGCCGGGCGTGCGTATTGCGCAGGAGACTGAGCGGGAGACGTACGCCGTGTACGCCCCCGAGGTGATTCGCCTGGGTGACGGAAGACTCAGGATGTTCTATGCCGGATGGGCCGAGGGGATCGACGGGGGAATCTTCACCGCAGTTTCGGACGACGGGATCGAGTGGACGAAGTCGCCGGAACCGGTGCTGGACCTGGACGTCGAGTTGGATTGCGGGATGGTCTCGGAACCCTGCGTGATTGAGCTGCCGGATGGGCGGTCCCGAGTGTTCTACGAGGCGAGGGACGGCGAGGGCCGAGCACGGATCTTGAGTGCAACCTCGGGGTGAGGCGTGGGATTGGCTCTACGGAGAGGCGCAGGCCGGAGTCAAGCGAAGGGCAGACCCCCCTGACGTACAGCACAGCATCGGTCCCGTTGGGGCGAGGAAGAAGAGTCCCCCAGAGCGAGCCGGAACATCGTTCGGACTCGCCCTGGGGGAGGGGCGGGGACGCCGCTGTCTGGGGCAGCGGCACATTGGGTTATGCGGGAACTTTGTCGAGGGCGGTGATGAGTTCGTCGAGCTCGCCCGCGAGGGCTTCGAGGCGGTGGCCACCGTAGCCACTCTCAATCACGGCCTCCGCCTGCTGCAGCGCGCCGCGGACTTCATTCCACTTGGCGTGACCGGCCTCGGTGAGCATGAGCTTAAATGAGCGACGGTCGTCCGGGTCTACGTCGGCGGTGATCTGCTCGGTCTTCACCAGACGCTTGATGAGTTCGGACGTTGCAGCCGGGCTGCGGCCGAGTTCACGCGAAAGCTGGGTCGGCGTGACCGGCTCGGTGGCACCGGCGAGGAATTGAAGGGCCCGCGCTAGCGGCAGGGAGACACCAGCCTCGTCGCAGGCCGAGTTGAGGTGACCGGCGAGGCGGTGTGATCCAACCAGCAAGCGGTGGATGGTGGACTCCTGAAGACTGTGATGACCATTGGCCGCCCCGTTGGCGGACCCGTTGCGATGCGCGGCTATCGGAACACCTCTCTTGAGACATTGGGCCGGCGGCACCTTTGCCAAGCTCGGCCGATTGGGGATTTGGCGAGTTTGTGAAGGGATTCACAAACTCGGTATGGCATTTATACGGTCTGGAATCGTTTTGCGCAAGTGGCATCGGCAGCGAAAGTCGGCCTGGACGGCTGGGAGGGCACCCATTCGATCCGGTCGATGCCCTTTGACCCGGCACCTGCGGCCTGTGCCATGCTGGCCGGAACGACGTTTCGAACGAGGCCGCCCATGTCTGACGCGCTGCTGAACCGAGACGGGATTGAGGCGCTGATCCCGCACCGGGAACCTTTCATTTTCGTGGACCGCATCGTTGAGCTTGAGTACGGCCAGCGAGCGGTCGGGGTCATGAATGACGTGGCGGCACACCACGAGCACGTGCTGAGTGGGCACTTCCCGGGGTTTCCCGTACTGCCGGGCGCGATCATCGTGGAGGCAGTGGCCGAGGTCGGCGGCGTGGCGGCGCTGGGGATGCCGGAGAACTCGGGAAAAATCGCCATGTTGACGGGTCTGGACAAGTGGAAGTTCCGGCATCCGGCGCGTCCAGGGGACGAGTTGCGGCTCGAGGCCGAGGTCATCCGCTACCGACGCGGGTTCGGCCGGGCGGCGGGTCGAGCGAGTATCGACGGAAAGCTGTGCGCCTCGGGGGAAATCAGTTTCGCGATTGTGGACCGGCCGGAGGGTCTGTAGCGAGGCGCCTCTTCTACCGCAGGCTAAGCCGCAGAGCACGCGCGGCTCGCGGCTAGAATGCGCGCAGTTTCGCCCACCCACTGACAGGATCCCCTGTGGCGCGCGTATTGATCACGACCAGGATTTTCACCTCCAACCCGGCGGAAGCAGCGCTGGACATCCTTCGAGACGCCGGGCACGAGCCTGTGATCGCCTCCGTGCCGGGCGCATACCTGGACGGCCAGCAATTGCACGAGCAGCTTTCCGGGATCGCCGGCACGATGGCCAGCAGCGAGCCGTACACCGCCGAGACCTTCCAGATGTTCCCGGAGCTGCAGGTTGTCGCGCGGATGGGTCTGGGCTATGACGCCATAGACCTGGAGGCGGCGCGAGATCACGAGGTGCCGGTGATGATCGCGGCGGGCACCAACGACACGACGGTGGCGGAGACGACGGTGGCGCTGTTGCTGGCGCTGACGCGTGATCTGGGCCGGTACTTCGAGACGACTGGGGCGGGCGGCTGGGTTCGTCCTCCGACCACGGAGTTGCGCGACAAGACGATCGGCTTAATCGGCCTTGGCCGGATTGGCCGTGCGGTTGTGCAGCGGCTGCAGGGATTCGAGGTGGATGTGGTGGCGGCTGAGCCGTACCCGGACGCGGACTTCGTGGCGGAGCACGGGGTGGAGTTGGTGGATATCGACGAGGTGTTTCGTCGCGCCAGATTCGTGTCGCTGCACACGCCGATGAACGACGAAACGCGCGAGGTCGTGAACGAACGAACACTGGGGCTTATGCAGGCGGGATCCTTCCTGGTCAATACGGCGCGGGGCGGTCTCGTGGACGAAACAGCCCTGCGAGCGGCGCTGGATTCCGGTCAACTGGCCGGCGCGGCGCTGGACGTACGGACCAGTGAACCGCCGCCTGACGGCGACGACTTGGCCGCCCATCCGAAGGTGCTGCCGACACCGCATATGGCGGGCGTCGCCGTCGAGTCGGTGGAGCGGATGGCCATTGGCGCTGCCAGGAATGTGGTGGGCGTGCTGGAAGGCGACTGGGACCGCGAGATGGTGGTGAACGGGGTCTATCCCGCGTGACCGTCCGCGGTGCGTGCAACACGCACCACCACCACGAGCACTCGGACCGCGAGCCCGCCGTGGTGCCGGCGCGGCGCCGGGCGTTCGTGTTCGACATGGACGGGGTGATGTACCGCGGCGGTCAGCTGATTGACGGCGCCGCCGAAGCGGTGGCGACGGTTCGCAACCTGGGGCTGCCGCTGTTCTTTGTGACGAATAACTCCCGCGAAACGCCGGTGGAACTTGCGGCCAAGCTGCAGCAGATGGGAGTGGACGCGGGTCCGGAAGAGATCATCTCGGCGGTGGTCGCCACAGTGGAATACCTGAAGCGTCTGGACCCCATCCCTGGCTCTGTGTTGGTACTGGGCGGGATCGGGCTGGCGGCAAACATAGAGGCGGCGGGCTTCCAACTGGCTAGCTTCGACGACGATGAGCCGGTCGACGTGGTGGTGGCCGGCTGCGACTTTGGGCTGACCTACGACCGGCTGTCGCGAGCGACGCGGGGTCTGGTGTTGCACGACGCGGCGTTCATCGCGGTCAACCAGGATTCGTTGCTGCCGATGGCGAACGGACCAATGCCGGGTGCGGGGGCGATCGTAGGAGCGCTGAAAGCCGCCACCGGGATCGAGCCACTGGTGGTCGGGAAGCCATCGCCGCACCTGTTCAGCCTGGCGGCGGAGCGGAGCGGCGTACCCCCAGAGGAACTGGTGATCCTGGGGGATCTGCTGGACGCCGACATCGCCGGCGCGAATGCCATTGGGGCGACGGGCGTGCTGGTGCTGACGGGGAGTACAACGCGCAAAGCCGCTGAGGCGGCAACGGGTGAGTTACGGCCGAACCTGGTGATCGATAATCTCTATCAGCTTCCATTCGACCTTCTGCTAGCGCCGTAGGCGGGGATGGCCATGGCCTTCAAGAACCTGCGCGAGTTTCTGGACCTGCTGGAGGAGCGGGACGAGCTTCGGCGTATCCAGGTGGAGGTGGACGCGCACCTGGAGATCACCGAGATCGCGGACCGGGTGATGAAGGCCAGGGGGCCGGCGCTGCTTTTCGAGAACGTGAAGGGCAGCAACATCCCATTTGCCATCAACCTGCTCGGATCGCCGCAACGCATGGCCTGGGCGCTCGGCATGGAGGAATGGTCGGAACTGGAGCGGCGGCTGGACGATCTACTGTCGATGGCAATGGGTCCGCCGCCGAAGAGCCTGCTGGGCAAGCTGCAGGTGCTGAACGAGATCATCAAAGTCGGGCGGATCGGGCCGCGCGAGGTGAGTAACGCGCCGGTGCACGAGGTATTCGACACCGAGAACCCTTCGCTGGCTGACCTGCCGATTCCGACCTGCTGGCCGCTGGATGGCGGGCCGTACATCACGTTTCCGCTGGTGCTGACGCACGACCCGCTGACAGGCAAACGCAACGTGGGGTTGTACCGACTGCAGAAGTTTGATGACCGCACGCTGGGGATGCACTGGCAACGGCACAAAGGCGGCGCGGAGCATTGGCGGCGGAGCAAGGAAGAACGCCGGCGCATGGAAGTGGCGGTGGCGATTGGGGCGGACCCAACGCTGATGTACGCAGCAAGCGCCCCGCTGCCGCCGGACATCGACGAGATGGTGTTCGCGGGATTTCTGCGGGGCGCGCCGGTCGAGACCGTGCAGGCGAAGACGGTCGATATTCAGGTTCCGGCGCACGCGGAGATCGTGCTGGAGGGCTGGGTCGATCCGTCGGAGTCGCGGCTGGAAGGGCCGTTCGGCGATCACATCGGGTACTACTCGCTTGCGGAGCCGTTTCCGGTGTTCCACCTGACGGCGGTGACGCGGCGGCGGGACCCGGTCTTCGTGTCGACGATCGTGGGCGTACCGCCGATGGAGGACGCCTGGATCGGCAAGGCCACGGAGCGGCTGTTCCTGCCGCTGGTGCGGCTGTTCGTGCCGGAACTGGTGGACATGAACCTGCCGGTGCACGGGGTGTTCCACAACTTCTGCATCGTGTCGATCAACAAGCGGTATCCCGGACAGGCACGCAAGGTGATGCACGGAATCTGGGGCGTGGGCCAACTGATGTTCACGAAGTACATCATCGTGGTGGACCACGACGTGGACGTGCAGAACCTCAAGGAAGTGATGTGGCGGGTGGGCGCAAACACGGATCCGGCACGGGACCTGGAGCAGGCTCGCGGGCCGATGGACCACCTGGAGTTCGCGACGACTACGGAGCACTTTGGCGGAAAGCTGGGTATCGACGCGACGCGCAAGCTGCCGCAGGAAGGGTTCCCGCGGGAATGGCCGCCGGAGATCAAGATGGACGATGAGATCGTAAAGCTCGTGGACGAGCGGTGGTCGAGCTATGGAATCTGACAAGGACGCGGAGATTGACATTCACCCAGCTCAGCGCCGGCTTGCAGTCGAGAACAACAACCAGGCGTGGGAGCTGATCGAGAGCAGCCCCGACTACCTGCATGCCTCGGAGTTGCTCTCGAAGGCCTATGCCTCGCACCGGCACTGGTTCGAGGTTGGCGGACCGCTGGAGAAGCAGCGCGCCGAGCACCTGGTAGCGACGGCGGTTTCGTTTCTTGGGATTGTCTCGCTGTCGGTGCATCACGCCGATGCGTGCATCAAGCTGAGCGATGCGAACGGCGACGCGCAGACGGCGTTTGATCTGGCGGCAGCGCTCGAGTGCCTGGCCCGGTCGCACGCCTGCGCGGGGCTGGCGGACGCCGCGAATCGACGGGAAACGGCGCGGCAGGCCGGCGAACTGATCGAGGATGCCGAGGAGCGGGCGGTGTTCGAGCGGCTGCTGAACAGCGGGCCCTGGTTCGGGTTGGACTGATGGAGCGCCACAGGCCGGTTCTATGAGTCTGGCGGCGTCGGTGCGGCGCGCTCGGGTTTACCTGGATGCGATTCGGTTTGAGCACACAGTCTTTGCGCTGCCGTTTGCGTACCTGGGAATGGTGCTGGCAGCGCGGGGCTGGCCAGGATGGCCGGTGTTCATCTGGACCACACTGGCGATGGCGGGCGCACGGACCGGAGCCATGGCGGCGAACCGTTTGATCGACGCCGAGCTGGATGCCCGGAATCCGCGGACCTCTTCGAGGGCAATCCCAATGGGGATTATGTCAAGACCGGAAATGCTGGGGCTGGCGTTGGGCGGGTTCG
Organism: Chloroflexota bacterium; assembly: GCA_022821645.1. GTDB lineage: Bacteria > Chloroflexota > UBA11872 > UBA11872 > UBA11872 > UBA11872. The sequence goes on along the minus strand of JAJEDE010000028.1, from coordinate 9,057 downwards.
CGTTGCTGCACGTGGCGGCGTGGCAACTGAACAGCCTGGCGCTGGTGCTAGCGCCCGTGGCGATGGTGGCGGTGACGTTTTATTCGTATACGAAGCGGTTCACGTGGAGTAGTCACTGGATTCTCGGGCTGGCCGATGGGATCGCGCCGGTAGGCGGATGGATTGCGGTGACCGGTGAGTTCTCGATGGAGGCGGCGCTGCTGGCCCTCGTGGTGACGTTCTGGATCGGCGGGTTTGACGTGCTGTATGCGACGCAGGACGTGGAGTTCGACAAAGCCGAGGGGCTGCACTCGGTTCCGGCGCGCTTTGGGCTGTCGGCGGCGCTGTGGGTGGCGCGGGCTTCCCATGCCTTGACGATTGGGGTGCTGCTGGCGCTGGGATTCGTGGCTGCCCTGGGCTGGCCGTATTGGGTCGGCGTTGCCGTGATCGCGGCTTTGCTGGTTTACGAGAATAGGTTGCTGAAGCCGGACGACTTGAGCCGATTGAGCCTGGCGTTCTTTAACATCAACGGGTACGTGGCCGTGGCGGCGCTGGTGTTTACCATCCTGGGGGTGTGGCTTGGCTGATCCGCCGGGGCTGGTGCTTGGCGTTTCCGGAGCCAGCGGCGCGGTGCTGACCGACGCGACGGTACGAAAACTGCAGGATCTGGACGTGGCGCTGGAGGTCGTGTGCAGCGACTACGGGGCGCTGATGTGGCACCAGGAGACGGACGAGCGGTTTGCAGACGCGGTGGCGCGCTGGACGAAGCGGGGCCGGGTGACCGTGCACCGGCCGCAGGACGTGGCCGCGCCGATTTCCAGCGGGTCGTACCCGACGCGAGGCATGGCGATCGTGCCGTGCAGCATGGCGACGGTGGGCGCGATTGCCTCGGGGGCAGGACAGAACCTGCTGCACCGGGCGGCGGACGTGACGCTGAAGGAAAAGCGCCGCTTGGTGTTGGTGCCGCGGGAAACGCCGTTGTCGCTGATCCACCTGCGGAACCTGACAACGCTTGCGGAGGCGGGAGCGGTAATCCTGCCGCCGGATCCCGCGTTTTACCTGCGTCCGGACTCAGTCGAAGCAATCGTGGATGCGCTGGCGGAGCGGATTCTAAATGCGGTGGGCGTGACTCCAAGGGTGGCCGAGGCTCACGCCTGGACGGACTGAGCTAAGCAACGATGTACAGCCGAGCCAAGCGCCGCGCGCACCAGATCGTAAATAGCCCGGAGGACGGCGGGCGTGCGAGCCGGATCTTCGATCAGACCATTTTTGTCCTGATCGGACTCACGGCGTTCGGGATTGTGTTGGAAACGATAGAGCCGATCCGCCAGGCTGCCGCCGGAGCCTTCGCCGTCATTGAAGTCGTCACCGTGGCGGTTTTTACCCTTGAGTACGTGCTGCGAGTGTGGTCGTGTACCGAAGACCCGGGATTCGCGCACCCGCTCAAAGGCCGCCTGCGATTTGCCGTGCAACCACTCATCCTGGTGGACCTGCTGGCGATCCTTCCGTTCTACGTGGGCCAGGATCTGCGCTTCGCGCGCGTGCTGCGACTGTTGCGGCTGATGAAACTGACGCGGTACTCGGAATCCATGTCGATTATCGGCGACGTGCTGCGCAGCCGACGCGATTCCCTGATTTCGACGCTCTTCGTGGGGTTCGTGCTCTTGCTGTTCGCGTCGTCGCTTATGTACCTCGCGGAACGCGAGGCGCAGCCTGAGGGTTTCTCGAGTATCCCGGCGGCAATGTGGTGGGGGATGGTGACGCTGACCACGGTGGGATACGGCGACCTGTTTCCGGTTACGCCGCTGGGGCGCGGATTCGGCGCGGTGGTGGCGCTGCTGGGGATTGGCTTGTTCGCGTTGCCGGCGGGCATCTTGGGGTCGGCGTTCGTGGAGGAGTTGGACCGGCGGCGTGCCGGTGAACCCGAGGCTCACATCTGCCCGCACTGCGGTAAGGAATTGCACGACGACGATGGCTCCGGCGCGTGATGGGCAGGGCGCTGCTAGCCTCTGGCAAGTGCCGAATGAACCGAGTACGCAATGGCGCCTGAGCAACCAGCCGTAGTCGACACGCACAACCATTACTGGCAGGTGGGGACCGACGACCTGTACTGGCTGGACGATCCGACGCATCCGGTGCTGGGCCAGGACTATCTACCGCCGGACCTGAAGCCGCACATGGACGCGGTTGGGGTGGCGCAGTCGGTGATCGTGCAGGCGTCGCACGCGTGGAAGGACCAACTGGCGTACCTGGAAATGGCTGAGACGTATGACTACGTAACCGGCGTGATCGCCTGGGTGGACCTGGAGGCGCCGGACCTGGGCGACCGTGTTGACGAATTGGCAGCGAACCGATGGTTTCGGGGAGTCCGGGCGGGAGCCGAGGACCAGGTGGACACGGCCTGGCTGGCGCGCGACGACGTTCGGCGTGGCATCGGCACCGTGCTGAGCCGCGGGCACGTGGTGGAACTGCTTGTGAAGACACCGCACTTGCCGCACGTGCCGCTGATCGCGCGCGAAAACGAGGGCGGAAGATTGGTCGTCGACCACCTGGCCAAGCCGCCGTTCGAGACGCCCGAGATGGCGGTGTGGCAGGAACGGTTCCTCGCATTGGCGCCCTACGAGCACCTGCGGATCAAGATCTCAGGCCTGCTGGTGGAATGCCCGACGTCGCCAACGACCGACACGATTCGAGCGGCGGTGGACCCTGTGCTGGACAGCTTTCCAATCGAGCGGCTGATCTGGGGTAGCGACTGGCCTGTGGCGCTGCTGGCAGCGGGATACGAGGAGACGTTCGAGCAGGTTACGGGCGCGCTGGACCGGCTGAGCGCGGACGAACGCGCGGCAGTGCTGGGCGGAAACGCGCGAGAGTTTTACTCGCTGGCATGAGCGGCGGACGGTTGGCCGGCAAGGTGGCGGTTGTTACGGGTGCGGCCGGTGGGATCGGCGAAGCGACGGCACGGTTGTTTGCGCGCGAGGGCGCAAGGGTGGTGCTGGCGGATTACATGGGCGAGGCCGTGGCGGCGCACGCGGCGGACATTGAGGAAGCGGGGGGACAAGCCATTGGGGTTACCGCCGACGTGCGGGTGATGGATGACGTGCGGCAGGCCATCGAGACGGCGACGGATCGGTGGGACCGGCTGGACGTGCTGCACAACAACGTGGGCGTGAACTTCCACGCGCTGATCGGCGAGGCCAGCGAGGAGCATTTCCTGGAGTGCCTCAACATCAACCTGCTGAGCGTCTACCGAGGCTGCCACGTGGCGGCTCCCATCATGCAGGCGCAAGGGGGCGGGTCGATCATAAACACCTCGTCGGTGCAGGGAATCATGGGCTTCGACACGTACTCGGCTTACGCCTCCGCCAAAGCCGGGATGCTCGGCCTGACCCGGCAGATGGCCGTGGACTACGGGTGCCACGGCATACGCGTGAACGCCGTGCTGCCGGGCGGAATCGACACCCCGATGTGGCGGGCCGAGGTTGCGGCGGTGCCGGACATTCAGGCCCTCATCGATGAGTCAGCCTCACGCATTCCGCTGCAGCGAATCGGTGAGGCCCAGGACATTGCCAGCGCGGTGCTGTTCCTGGCGAGCGACGAGTCGTCGTACGTGACGGGGCAGCAACTGGTGGTGGATGGCGGGCTGAGCATCGCGGGGACGCGACCGAACGAGCGATAAGCCCATCCGAGACCGCACACGCAGCACCGACCGATCGAAACTCACCACGCGACGCATAGAATCCTCCTAAGCGATCCAACGAGGGAGAGCCTGTCAATGGGGATGACCAAGCGAGATTTCCTGCGGTCCGTCGGCGCGGTTGCCGGGGTTGGCGCGGCGTACCACACGATGAGCGCCCTGGGTTTACTTGGACCCGCCGAGGCCCAGACTGCAGCGCCTGACTTTCCGCTCGGTTCGGGCTACGGCAAACACGTGGTGATCCTTGGTGCCGGGATTTCCGGCATGACATCGGCTTACGAACTATCGAAGGCCGGCTACGACTGCTCGATTCTCGAAGCCTCGAATCGATCCGGCGGTCGAAATCTGACGGTGCGAGGCGGGGATGTGATCCGCGAAGTCGACAGCCGTCAGTGGGTCGACTTCGACCGGGAGGATCACCTGTACGCCAACATGGGCCCGGCGCGCATTCCGTATCACCACCGGGCCATCCTGGGCTACTGCAAGGAGTTCGGGGTTGAGCTTGAGGTCTTCACCAACGACAACCGCGGCGCCCTGTTCCACAACACGGAGCGCTTTGGCGGCCAGTCGGTCGTTGGCCGCCAAGTGATGACGGACTTGCGCGGCTATATCGCGGAGCTCCTCGCCAAGGCGGTCAATCGAAACGCGCTGGACGACGAGCTAACGGGTGATGACAAGGAGCGCGTGCTGGCGATGCTCACCTCGTTCGGCGGGCTTGACCCAGACCACCTCTACATCGGGTCGAATCGCGGCGGCTATCAGGGCGAGCAGATTCATACCGGGCTAGCGCCGGGAGACGTGAATGACCCGCTGGACTTCGGTGAACTGCTTAATTCGGACTTCTGGCAGTACAAGCTCCACTTCAGTCAATTCCTCAACCAGAACCCTACGCTCTTTCAGCCGGTTGGCGGTATGGACGCCATCCCCAAGGCCTTCCAGGCGCGCGTGGGGCACCTGATTCACTTCGGGAGCATCGTGGAGGAGATTCGCAAGACGCCGCGGGGCGTTCGGATTGTCTACCGGGATCAGCGGCGCAATGCGACCGAGGCGGTCGAGGCGGACTTTGCCATTTGCACGATTCCAGCGCCGGTACTGAAGGACATTCCCAGCGACTTCGCGTCCGAGACCCAGGCGGCGATTGCTTCGATCGAGTTCGTGCCCGCGGTCAAGATTGGGTTCCAGACGCGCCGGCGCTTCTGGGAGGAAGATCATGCCATTTACGGCGGAATTTCCTGGACCGACCAGGACATCACGCAAATCTGGTACCCGGCTTACGGCTATCACCGTCAGAAGGGCGTCATCATGGGCGCCTACATCTGGGACGACCGGCCCGGCCAGGGATTGCGCTACAGCCAGATGACTCCGCCTGAGCGCTTGAAGGCGGCTATGGCCGAGGGTGCACACATGCATCCCGGCTACGCGGATGAGATTGAGTCGGGCGTCAGCCGCGCCTGGCCCAAGGTTCCGTTTCAGAAAGGCGGCTGGCCGGAGAACTACCAGGCGCCGGCCGCCCTGCAACAGCCCGATGGGGCAATCTATTTCGCCGGCGACCAGGCCACAGCCCTACCCGGCTGGCAGGAAGGCGCTGTCCTCGCCGCCCACGCGGCCGTGAATGCGATTCACGCGCGGGTGACAGCGAGTTAAGTCTCTGCGTGAAATAGAGGGAACAGCAGACCGGCCTCTGAGGTTTGAGAGTACCGAGCCCCAAGCGGTATGGATCGGCGCGGATCCGGGCGGAAGGAGCAAGTTCGGAGTTGCGGCGCTGTCACCCAACGGCCACGTGGAGTCGACTCGGTTCTCCTGCGCTCGCGAGGCCGTGGTGTGGGTTGCCGAGTTGAATGTGGACCTGCTAGGCGTCGGGGTTGATGCGCCGCTGTGGTGGTCATCGGGAGAGTCCGGCGCGCGGCATGCTGATCGGTGGCTACGGGGGCGATACCCGAAAGCCAGAAACAGCGTGATGCTGATCAATAGCATCTTTGGCGGGGTATTGATTCAGGGCTTCCTTTTCGCGGCCGAGCTGCGTCAGCGATTCCCGGATCTGCCTGTGACCGAGGCGCATCCGAAGCTGCTGATGCACGCAAGAAAGCAAGGATTCGAGGCTCTGGCTCGCGACTCTGGGTTGATGGTTGGGCCAAATCTCGTCCACGAATCGAACGACGACCGGCGCGATGCTGTGGTCGCGGCGCTGGCCGCGCGGGAGGGTTTCTCCGGCAGCTGGACGCACGACCTCGCCGACCTGCGTCCACTTTGCGGTGAGCAGGCTGCCTCGGAGCGTGCGCTGAGACCTGTTGACTACTGGTGGTTCGAGTAGCGGGGGCTATTTGAATGCGTTTAGGACCCAGGGTTCATTCCTGACCGAGCCTTGCTACGAGGCAGCGGGAGTTACCGGAAGGAGCAGGTGTGAGGGGTGGGTGGGGTTGTGGAGGATGGTTTGGTGGGCGACGCGGATTTCGGCGTCGGTGGCGAGGTTGTTGCCGGTGTTGAGGTTGCGGTCGAAGCGGGGGAAGTTTGAGGACGAGACTTCGAGGCGGATGCGGTGGCCGCGCTTGAAGACGTTGGCGGTGACGCCGACTTCGATTTCGTACTGCTCGACGGCGCCGGGCGTGAGCAGATCGGGCTGATCCTGACCATTGCGATAGCGGGCGCGGAGGATGCCGTCGCAGAGGTTCATGGCGTAGCCGGTGGGTGAGACGTCGACGAGCTTGGCGGTCCAGTCAGTGTCGAGTCCGTCGGTGGCGGCGTGGAGGACGAGCTTGATGGGGCCGATGACTTTGAGGTCCTGCTCGAGCGGTGCGGACGTGTAGCAAAGGACATCGTGGCGGGCCTCGACGGGACGCTGGTCGTAGGGGCCCCAGGGCTCAATGTGGGGGGTGCAGCAGTTGGCGCCGCCGAGGGACTGGACGGGGAACTCCGGGTCGTAGACGAACGTGTCGGCGGGTTCGCTGGCGGGCGATTCGAGGGAGAGCGTGCCGTCGCCGCGGGCGGAGTTGGCCGCGCCGCCGGAGTGGAGGTGCCAGGGCTGCCAGTCGGTGCGGGCGAGGGGCCATTCGTGCTCGTCCTGCCATTGGTTGACGCCCATGACAAAGAGGCGGAGCGGAGGCTCGTCCGACGAAGGGTCGCCGTTGCCCTTGAGCCAGCGGTCGAACCAGGCGCGTTCGAGGCCGTTGATGTTGACGACGGAACCGGCGCCGAAGTCGATGTCACCGCAGCGCGGGGCGCCGGGGAGGTCGTTGCCCAGGTGGTGGGGCCAGGGGCCCATGATCAGGCGGGACTGGCGGGCGGCAGCCGATCCGCCGTGCAGGCGGAGGCCGTTGAACTGGTCGAAGGCCTGGGGGGCGTAGAGGTCGTACCAGCCGCCCATGACGAAAGCGGGAACGGTGATCTCGTTCCAGTGCGGGCGGGTGTCGATGGAGGCCCAGTAGGGGTCGGCGGCGGGCAGGTGGAGCCAGTCGTTCCAGAAGTCCAGATCGCGACCGGCATGGCCGGGGATGTCCTGGAGCGGGAGGCCGCGGCAGATTTCGGTCCAGTTTTCGAAGTCGATGGATTGGGCGGTGCGACCGTCGACGCGGAGACCCCAGTTGATCATCACGCCAAGCTGAAAGGCGCCGCCGGGGCGGATGAGGCCGGTGAGGTAGTCGATGCAGATGGACTGGGGGGCGAGGCAGGTGAGGCTCGGGTGCCGCAGCGGGGCGCTGAGCCACTGGACTGATCCCAGGTAGGAGCGGCCGGACATGCCGATGCGGCCGTTGCTCCAGGGCTGTTCGGTGATCCAGGCCTGGGTGTCGTAGCCGTCCTCGGGTTCGGCGATGAAGGGCGACCAGGCGCCGTCGGAGTCCCAGCGTCCGCGGACGTCCTGAATGACGCAGGCGTAGCCGTTGTCGGCGAGGGCGCGGCCCTTGCGGATGTTCTGGTAGGAGGCGTTGTTGTAGGGGGTGCGGATCAGGACGGTGGGAAGGCTTGAGTCCGGAGTTTCGCCGGCGCCGCGGGGGAGGTAGATGTCGGCGGACAGGTAGATGCCGTCGCGCATGCGGACGCGGCGGTTGACCTGAACCTGGACGGCGCTGGTGGTGGTCACGTGAGGGGTCCGTGGCGTGGCGGCGCGGACATGATAGGCGGGGGGAGCTGGCGCTGATGGGTGGGCGGCGTTGGATGGGGTGGGGAATTGGGGGCTCTCGTGCGCGTAAGAGTTTTTTCCAAAAAACTCTTGAGGTTGCGCGGGGTGCTTTTTGGGGTGAGTTTGGGGGGTGGTTGGGGTGGGGTGGTTCATCGAACGGTCGGGGGAGAAAGATCCCTCACCGATTTCGGCCGAAGACGCCCGAATCCCTCGGCGGGCTCGGGACAGGGTCTGCTTCTCCCCCAGGAGAGGCTTTTGCGTAATTCGGGCTTGGTTGCTCGGAAGACCTCTCACCCTGCCCTCTCCCCCAGGAGAGACCGTTGCATAACCCCGGCCTGGTTGCTCGGAAGACCCCTCACCCCCGGATCGAGTCCGGGGCAGGCTCCAACCCTCTCCCCGAGGAGAGGGAGCAAGAAGGGCCGCAGCTTCGAGGGCGAGGGGCGTTTTGCAGGGGTCTCCCGGGAGGGGTGGGAGATCGGTGCGGCGCTCTGTGGGCTGACGTTTCGGGCTGTCGGACGCGGACAAGGGTGAGGGTGAATGAGCGGACGCGTGGGCGGCAGGGTGGGTGGCGGGGGAAGCAGGGGGCGGAGATTGGTGGGGGGTGAAGGGGGGAACTGTCTCTGGCCAGCCGGCCCCTAGAGGGGGCCGGCTGGCCAGAGACAGTTTGGGCGGATTTTTTGCGGGATTGACGCGGTTTTGAGGACCTGGCGCGCACCGCCACGGGGGCGGCGGGCGCCGCGCGGCGAGGGGGCGAGGGGCGACGCGGGCTGACGGGATTACGGCCCTGGGGCGCGGATTGGGCAGATCGGGCACCGGCAGGTCGGGGGTTGGCAGGGAGGCCGGGCGACGAGGCACCAGGCTGAGGCGGAAAAGGGCGAGGGGAGAGGGCAGAGAAGTGAGAAGTGAGAGCGGAAAGGGAAGGGAACGGGGGCGGAAGGGTAGAGGGGAGAGGGAAGAGGAGTGAGAAAAGAGGGGAGCGAGGAAGGGACGGAAGAGCGGGAAGCGGAGAGCTGGGAGGCTCAGGGCGAGGAGGTCGGGGGGCATTTGGAGTGGGGGTTGCAGGGCTTACTCGGATAGTGTACACTTTCTGAGGGCGAGCGGCAAGTGGTTGGTGGGGTGGGGAAGGAGTGAGGGGAGAGCACCTGTGTTGGGGGTCAAGGGTTAGGCCATGGTGGGATCCCACATGGTGCGGTCGCGGCAGAGGGCGTTGCAGAGCACCAGCAGCTTGCGCATGCAGGCGACGAGGGCCACCTTGGCCGGCTTGCCGGCG
>JAJEDE010000015.1 GCA_022821645.1 Chloroflexota bacterium | reverse complement strand
CGGGGTGGTGCGGGGGCGATGCTGGGGGGTGCTGCGCAGCCAGACGCTGGGGGAGCGCCGGGGGGATCCAGGCCTGCCAGCGTTGCCGGCCGCGCTGGGTGTGGGGCACCGGCCAAGTGTGGACCTTCACGTCCAGGACGTTTGTCGCCACCTCGGGCTTGACCGCTAGGTCGGTTGGGGCGGCGGCGCTGGGCGTGGTCAGGTCGTCGGGAGATTGGGGTGCGGAGCCTTCCAGTGGTTCGTTGGTTAAGTGAGTACGAAATGTAATCGAAGTCGCTAAATGGGGATGGGGCGGGGTCGATGCCGTGGAGGCTCAGTAGCGAGGTGCTGAGGGGGCGCTGGGGGATCCGCGGGCAGGGTGGCCGGCAGCTCCTGGTTCAGTTCGCGGAGGTCGATCCGCAGCCGGCCGCGCTGGGTGTGGGGCACCGGCCAGGTGTGGCCCTTCACGTCCAGGACGTTTGTCGGCACCTCGAGCCCGACCGCGAAGACGGTTGGGGCGGCCGTGGGCGTGGCGAGATAGCCGGGGATGGGGGTGTGGAGCCTCGCTTAATTCGTTGGTTAAGTGAGTACGAAAGGTAATCGAAGTCGCTAAGTGGGGATGGGGCGGGGGTGGGGTCGATGCCGTGGAGGCTCAGTAGCGAGGTGCTGGGGGAGCGCCGGGGGGATCCGCCTGTACGGCGGCCGGCAGCTCGCGGTTCAGTTCGGGGAGTTCGGCGCGCGGCCGGGCCGGGTGGTCGTCGCGGCGCGATCGGCGTGTGGGGGACGCCGGGGCACCGGGGCTGGGTGGGCAGGCGCAGGGTCACCACCGCCCGCTGGTACCTAGCGGTGGCTGGCAGCACGATGAGGGCCTGGACCCGGGCCTACCAGGGTCGCAGGTCGTGGCGGGCGCGGGCACCGCCAGGTGTCGGCCTTCATGTCCAGGACGTCCTGCGGCGCCTCGGGCTCGACCGCTAGGTCGGTTGGGGCGTCGTCGGGTAGCCAAGCGATGGGTGTGTGGAGCCTCGCTTAATTCGTTGGTTAAGTGAGTACGGAATGTAATCGAAGATAGGTGCCAGGGGGCGGGGTAGGACGGGGTGGCGCGGAGGCGATGCTGGGGGGTGTTGCGCAGCCAGGCGCTGAGGGAGCGCCGGGGGGACTCGGGCCTGCCAGGGTCGCAGGTTGCGGCGGGCGTGGGGATGTGCCTGGTGTGGACCTCCACGTGCAGGACGTTCGTCGCCACATTGAGCTCGACCGCTGGGTCGGTTGGGGCGTCGTCGGGTAGTCGAGCGATGGGTGTGTGGAGCCTCGCGTTGATTCGTTGGTTAAATGAGTACGGAACGTAATCGAAGTGGGCGCCAGGGGGTCGGGGTAGGACGGGGTGCGGCGGGAGTGGGGGCGTTGCCGGGGGGCTCGGCAGACAGGTGCTGGGGGAGCGCCGGGTGGGATCCGCGGGCAGGGTGGCCGGCAGCTCCTGGTTCAGTTCGCGGAGGTCGGTCCGCAGCCGGCCGCGCTAGGTGTGGGGCACCGGCCAGGTGTCGACCTTCACGTCCAGGACGTTCGTCGCCACATTGAGCTCAACCGTTAGGTCGGATGGCGCGACGGCCCTGGGTGTCGTGAGGTAGCCGGGTGATTGGGGTGGGGAGTCGTCGAGTGGTTCGTTGATAACGTGAGTACGACATGTACTTGAACTGGATGCCGCGGGTGGGGCAGAGGCGGGGCTGATGCTGGGGCTGCTGAGCAGCCAGGCGCTGGGGGCGTGCGGGTCGGGATCGACCTGCCGGGCGGCCGCCAGCGCCCGCACCAGGTCGCGTCAGGCCCGGACCGCCGGCGCGGGCGAAGTCGCGCGTCTGACGCAGATTGACCTCGACTAGGGGCAGCCCCGGCAGGGCCGCCGCCACCGCGGGCTCGTCCTCGCCCGTGGCTGCCAGCACGATGCGGGTCGGCCGCAGGGCCTGAATGCGGGCCCGCTATCGGCGCAGGCTCGCCGGCGCGCGCGGCACGGCCCAGCTGGCCTCGGTCGGCCACACCTCCGTGTCCAGCACGTCTTTCGCCACCCCGAGCTTGACCGCCAGGTGGTTGGGGCGGCGGCCCTGGGCGTCGTCAGGTAGCGGGTGATTGGGGTGTGGAGGCTCGCGTTGGTTCGTTGGTTAAGTGAGTACGACATGCAATCGACGTGGGTGCCAGGGGGCGGGGTAGGACGGGGTGTTGTGGGGGCGGGGACAGGGGATGGCGGCTCGGGGAGCGCTCGCCGCGTGGGTCTGGGTGAGCGGTCGTCACTGGTTGAGCGGGGCTGGGGCGAGGGTATCGGCGAGGGGGTGGTGGCTGGTGGCTCCTGGCGCGCGACGTGAACCGCGACGGTGCGGGGCCGGCCGGGGAGATGGGGCGAGCGAGCGCGGGTGAAGGGGGGTGCGAGCAACGCTGGCATTGCCCTCAGTGCGTGCGTTGATTGCAGTGCCAGCAGGGCGGGCCGGGATGGCAAGGTGCGCGACGCCCGGGCGGCCGTCCTGGGTGTCGTGAGGAAGGGGCGAGGGAAGTGGGGAGCGGGGGAAGGCGAGGAGTGAGGGGAGAGAAGTGAGAAGTGAGACGGGCAGGAAGGGGAGAGGGTAGAGGGTAGAGAAGTGAGAGGGGGAAGCGGAGTGGGGAGCGGGGAGAGGACTGGGATGGGGCGGGGGAGGGGATGTGGGGAGAGGCGGGGGTTGGGGGTTTTGGGTCGGGTTGGGTTGGCAGGGGTGTGGTTCGACAGGCTCACCAGGGACGCCAGGTGCGGTTTGGTGGTTGGTTGCCGCTGGGTCCCGGCCGCGGACGGCCGGCTGACGGCAGGGGCGGTGGCTGAGGGCGCGGAGTGGGTGCAGCCTGGGGCGCGGCGGGGTACCGGAGTTCGGCGGGCAGGCGAGGCGACGGCTATGCATCTCGGTAGGCAGGTGGCGACACTGGACCCGGACATGCAGCGGCTAGGGTGCGAATGCGAGTATTCGTTCATTACCGTCACTCTGGAGTGAGGAGGCGAGAGATTTGAGCCTCTGGGCAAGCTATATGGGCCGCGGACAGACTCGCCGGTGGGCATCGGAGATTCAACGAGTTACAACGAGTCTTCACGAGGCCTCGGAAACCGACTCCGACCACTCAGAGTTATCTGCTGGCCGCAAACTCACCCATTGGGCACTTGCGTCTCGCGCCTCAATTGCGCGCTCAGAGCCAGCCTGCCAGACTAAGATCACCTGCCGGACCTGTCACAAATACTACTGGATACACGCTGAACGCAATGTCGGTCGAGACTTCCCTAAGCTCGCGTAGAGATACCACACCGCGGCCAATACTCAAGTGGGCGGGGGGAAAGACGCAACTGCTACCGCATTTGTCCCGGCACATTCCCGAACGCTACAACCAGTACATAGAACCGTTTTTTGGCGGAGGTGCCCTTTTCTTTGCCTTACGCCGAGCTAACTCTGTCATTGCAGATTCCAATCCAGAACTCATAAACCTCTATCTACAGATTGCTCGAAATGTCGAAGACGTTATAGAGGCCCTGCGTCCTCTAAAGAACGACAAGGATGACTTTCTTGAGGTACGGGGAACGCACTTTCGACACCTCGATCCTGTTAAGGCTGCAGCTCGCACAATATATTTGAATCGTACGTGCTTCAACGGGCTCTATCGGCTGAACAAGAAAGGAGAATTCAATGTTCCATTTGGAAACTATAGGAATCCTCGAATCTGCAATCCATCAGCATTGCGAGCGGCCAGCGCGGTCCTGAAGACTGCCAAGATACGTAGAGGAGACTTTCAGGACATCCTTCGAGAACATGCGAAACCAGGTGATCTGATCTTTCTAGATCCACCGTATCTGCCGACTGGCAAGTTTGCCGATTTCAAGCGCTACACCGTAGAGCAGTTCACCGAAGATGACCACTCGCGTCTTGCTCACGAAGTGCGCCGTCTCAGCCGTCTTCCCAGTCACGTCATTCTCACCAACTCCAATCACCCTCTGGTGCATGAACTCTACGACGACCTTGCAATCGAGGTCGTAAGCTCAAAGAGAAATATCAATAGTAGGGGAGACTTGAGAACCGGAACGGATGTCATCGTCAGTACGAATACTGATGCAGTCCTGCGTTACAGTCCTAGTAAGACATAGATGCTCGACCAGATAAGCAAGTTTCCATCGACACGTTTCATGGGTTCCAAGGAAAAGATAGTACACCATATATGGGAAGCCCTAAGAGACTATACGTTTCACTCTGCCTTAGATCTATTCTCGGGCTCTGGGGTTGTATCGTACATGCTCAAGGCCGCTGGAAAGCAAGTGATCACTAATGATTATATGCATATGTGTGGTGCCATCGCCACCGCCCTAGTCGAAAATGGAGAAATTAGATTAAATGACGCTTCTATTGACGCATTGCTGCGGCCACATCCGACGATTGACGGATTCGTGCAAGGCACTTTCGCAGGCCTCTACTTCAGCGATGAAGACAACCGATGCATAGACACAATACGTGCAAACATAGCAAGACTTGAAGATCGCTACGAACGGGCAATTGCACTGTCGGCGCTCGTACGGGCATGTATCAAGCGAAGACCTCGTGGGATTTTTGCATATGTCGGAGACAAATACGACGATGGTCGAAAGGACCTCAGCTTATGCATAGAGGAGCACTTTCGAGCGGCAGTTGCGGTAATTAACGATGCCGTGTTTGACAACGGTCAGAGTAACGTGGCCTGGTGCGGCGATGCCATGTCAGTTCGTGGCACTCCAGATCTGGTCTATATTGATCCCCCGTATTTTAGCCCACTATCTGATAACGAATATGTGCGCCGATATCATTTCGTTGAGGGGTTAGCGCGCGATTGGTCAGGTGTTGACATCCAGTGGCATACAAAGACGCGTAAGTTCAAGAGCTACCCTACCCCATTCTCATCTCGTGATGGTGCTCGGAGTGCTCTGGGCGAGCTATTTGCTCGATTCAGGCAGAGCATCATCGTGGTCTCCTACTCGTCGAATGCACTGCCTCATCGCGACGACATCGTCGAAATGATGTCTAGGTATAAGCAGCAGGTACGTGTGCACTCGCTTGACTATCGGTATTCATTCGGCAATCAAGGACATAAGGTTGGTAACAACAACAATCGGGCGGAGGAGTACTTATTTATAGGAGCATAGGTCGAATGCCGTGGCATATAAGCAACACCACGATTAGATCACCATACCGATTGCGGTCTGGATTGATTGCCTTGAGAGACTCTTCATTTCACGGGAATCTACTCGGGCCGGAGAACGAGAGTGGCTTTGGGGATCTCCTGCATGAAACGGGCGTGGTTCATTCGTTCCGCAGGGAACAGTCTCCAACCAAAGATCGTTCGGACTTGGGACGGAAGTGGCGCGTTGCTCTCGCCCAACTCGGATTCGTCACCTACCACTTCACTCGAGGGCATCGGCATGGGGTGGATAGTAGACTTCGTCCTTTCGTGGAAGGAATCGCTGATCTGACCGGCCGTCCTTATGAAATCACGCCCGTCGGGCGACTGCTGATTGAAGCAGATGAGATAGTTTCACAGCAAGAAGTATTTCTGAGAGCTCTAGCAGCGTACCGAATACCTTCACCCTTGGAAACTCGTTATCAGCACAGCCAGTTTTCACCGTTACTGTTCATCCTGCACATCCTAGGCCGCCTAGAAGAACGTCAGATGGAGCCAGTTATTTCGTTCGAGGAAATGGCCCTTATAGTGCAGCGGAGCACAGCTAACGAAGGTGCTGAATCAGCCGTTGCGAAAATTCGAGACTTACGAGTTTCTCGCCAAGACTCAGACATTTCCATGCGACAGTTCTTTCGACAGGCCTATTCCGAAGCAGCGTTGGACGATAGTCCGACGCTCGATCCTGGCGGCATTAGAAGGCGAACAACCACTTGGGATGATTATGCTGACCTAAATATCCGCTACTTAAAAGCCACTGGTCTATTCAGCAGCAAGGGACGTGGCATTACGGTGTCATCGGAGCGAAGTCACATAGTCGAGCATCTCAAAGATGAGGCCAACATCACCCTGGATGATAACGGATACTTGCGACAGCTTTGGCAAGGAGCATCACTTCCGACGGATGATAGGCCGACGGCAATAGCCTTTGTGCGGCATCTTGAACAGTTGATTCGAGAGAAGGGTGCAGAGCCTCAGACAGTCAATTTTGATACGTTAGACGATCAGCACCTACGGCTGGCTCGACATCGGCTTGAGGCTAAACTACAACGCATTAAAGAAGGTGACTTTGCTGCTGAGCAACTGAATCAAGTAGCGGAAATAGTTGACTTGATGGACGCGATATTAGCGAGAGGACGAAAGACGCTCGCGGATGGCAATCTAATATTGATTCCTAAGGGAGAGACCGCCGTCTATATGGAGTGGGTCATTTGGCGCGCCTTCTTAGCTATTGATTCTCTGGAAAACAAGCCTTGGAAGGCTCGGCGATTCGACGTTGACCAGGACTTATTGCCAATAGGGCATGCCCCAGGGGGAGGCCCAGACATGAGTTTTGTATTCGAGGACGCTATAGTGGTCGTAGAAGTGACGCTCACATCATCATCGAGACAAGAGGCAGCAGAAGGAGAGCCGGTTCGTCGACACGTTGCCCAATATGCACAAGATAACACGACTCCAAAGGAGGTATACGGATTGTTTATCGCACCGACAGTAGACACGAACACCGCGCACACCTTTCGCAGCGGTGATTGGTACGGTCCCAATGACTCCAAGATCAATGTGCACATCGTTCCTATGGAACTGAGAGACTTTCGAGACTTCTTCCAGGCGATTCTCCTGAAGCCACCTGAGTCCGCTCGTCGATTGCGTGATCTGCTGATGCAGTGTCGAATGGAGGCCAATCAGGACGCCCCTCAATGGAAGAGAAAGATTTCAGAGCTTACGCGGCGCGCTACTGCAAGAGTCATGGAATCTGCGTGACCCAAAAACCCATATAGGCCCGCGCAACGTGCCCAATTAGCTTTGCGGAGAGTAGATGTCGAGTTCGAAACACCGGAAGCGGGAAGCTGCGGACGATGGGCGGTGCAGAGACGTCGGGAGTGCGGGGAAGTCGAGAGGATTGGAGGAGGAGTGAGACGGGGAGGGAATGAATGCCAGATCTCCTTCGACAGGTTCAGGGCAGGCTCTCGGGGACTGTGACCAGCATCACCATGATCGGGTAGGGGGAGGTTGGGAGGTTTTGGTCAGGCTGGGTTGCCAGGGGTGGCGTGGGTGCGCTGAGCTAGTTGGTTGCTGCTGGGTCCCGGCCGGGGACGCCGGGATGGCGGAGGGGACGAAGACGGGCGGGTCACAGACCGCGCCCCTACGCAAGAATTGAGGATTCAGAGGCGGAGGGGAAAAGAGAAGTCGAGATCCCCATTCGGCAGGCTCAGGGCAGGCTCTCGGGGGACCGTCGGGATGACAGGAGGGGGCCTTGGGTGTGTATGCCTTGCTGAAGCAAGGAGGCGAGCGGTGTGGTTGGCTAATGTAGGAGGGGGGTTGTCTTGTGAAACGGAGGAGAAGCCGATGACCCAGCTTCTTCAGGAGGCTTTTGCCCGAGCCGGCGAGTTGCCACAGGCGGAACAAGACCGATTCGCCCGCTTCCTGCTGGCTGAGTTGGAGTCGGAGCAGCGATGGGCTGAGCTGTTTGACCGTCCTGAATCGGAGGATCTGCTGGATGGCCTGGCCGATGAGGCGCTGTCGGAGCACCGGGCGGGGCGGACTCGGCCGCTGATTGTGGACGACCTGTAGGTGTGCGTTCGTTTACGCAGCAGGGCTTCTGGGATGCATATTGGCGCCTTCCCGACCGCGTGCGGCGGCAGGCGAAGGCGTCTTATCGCCTCTTTGCGTTGAATCCGAATCATCCAAGTCTGGATTTCAAGCGCGTGAGTCAGCGGCGTCCGGTCTACTCGGTTCGCGTGAGCATGGGCTATCGGGCTCTGGGCGTGCTGAGCCAAGGCGATATCGTGTGGTTCTGGATCGGTCCGCACCACGAATACGACAGGCTTCTGAGGCGGACGTAGCGTCGATCGAGGATTTGGACGAGTCCGCACGTCTCTCGTGCCGCCCGCCCAGGGACGGTGATGCAGCCGCAGTTGCGAGGATTTGGTCAGGGTGGGTTGCCAGGGGTGTGGTTCCCTTCGACAGGCTCAGGGCAGGTTCTACGAGGGACTGCGGCCCGGCTCACCACGAGCGGTGGGTGAGATCTCGACCGGGGGACCCCTCACCGATTTCGGCCGAAGACGCCCGAATCTGCCTCTCCCTCAGGCGAGGGTGAAGAGCGGGGATGGAGGGGAGAAGAAAAGAGAAGACGGGCGGGTCAGAGACGGCGGCCGTACGCAAGATCACCACGAACGGGGAGCGGAGGGTTGGGAGCTCTTGGGCTGAGGGGGTTGCCAGGGGTGGCGCGTTGCCCTGGTCTTGCCGGGTTGCTGCTGGGTCCCGGCCGGGGACGCCGGGATGGCGGAGGGGAGGAAGACGGGCGGGTCGGAGACGCCGCCCGTACGCAAGATCACCAGGAACGGTTGGGAGTAGGCTGAGGGGGAGGGATCGAGTGGCTGGTGGGCAGGGAGGTAGGGGTGGCGGGTTGCGCTGGACTTGCCTGGTTGCTACTGGGTCCCGGCCGGGGACGCCGGGATGACGTCGTGGGGGTTGGGTGATGCCGTGGTGGGTGTGGGTTGTTGGTGGGGTGATCCTGCTGGCTGCCGAACTGGTGGCGATTGAGGCGCAGTTTTACCTGGTGTTGCTGGGGGTGGCGGCGTTGTTGACGGGGTTGGGGGTGGCCATTGGACTGCCGGGGCAGCCGTATACGGAGTGGGGGCTGTTTGTGGTGCTGGCGGTTGTGCTGATGTTTGGGTTGCGTCGGCAGTTGTATGGGCGAATGGTCGGGTCGCCGCCGCCGATGTATGAGGTGGTGGTGGGGGAAATCGCGACGGTTTCGGAAACGATTGAGCCGGGGGCGATGGGTCGCGCGCGACTGCGCGGGACGGACTGGACGGCTCGGAATGTAGACCGCATCACACTGACGAAGGGCCAGCGGGCGAGAATTGAACGGGTGGAAAACCTGGTTGTGGACCTGCGGGCGGAGGAGGACTAAACGTGGAAGCGATGGGAATTGTGGGCCTGATTGTGGTGGGCGCGGTTGTGCTGCTGGTGGTGGCGGTGCTGTTCAAGACGGCGGTGATCGTGCCGCAGCAGTCGGCGTATGTGATCGAGCGGCTGGGTCGCTATAGCCGCACGCTGCAGGCCGGGTTCCACATTTTGCTGCCGTTCCTGGACAGCGTGGCCTACAAGCACACGCTGAAGGAGCAGGCCGTCGACATCTCGGAACAGCTCTGCATTACGCGCGATAACGTGCAGGTGGGGGTGGACGGGGTGCTGTACCTGCAGGTGCTGGAGCCGCGGCAGGCCTCGTACGGGATTACGAATTACATTTTTGCGATTTCGCAGCTGGCGCAAACGACGCTGCGGAGCGAGGTGGGGAAGATTGACCTGGACCGGACGTTTGAGGAGCGGTCGTCGATCAACCGGCTGATCGTGAATGAGCTGGACCAGGCGTCGGCGCCGTGGGGGGTGAAGGTGCTGCGCTATGAGATTCGCAATATCAACCCGCCAACGGACGTGCTGAATGCGATGGAAAAGCAGATGCGGGCCGAACGCGAGAAGCGGGCGGTGATTTTGAGCTCGGAGGGTGAACGGGACGCGAAGATCAATGAGGCGGAGGGCGAGAAGCAGCGGGTGATCAAGGAGTCGGAGGCGGTGCGGACGCAGCAGATCAATGAAGCGCAGGGTGAGGCGGAGGCGATTCTGGCGGTGGCGACGGCCTCGGCCGAAGGGATTACGCGGATTGGGCAGTCGGTGAGCGGCGAGGGCGGGATGGACGCGATGCGGCTGCGGGTGGCGGAGCAGTACATCGCGCAGTTTGGGCAGCTGGCGAAGGAGGGGAACACGTTGGTGGTGCCGGCGAATCTGAGTGATTTGTCCTCGATGCTGGCGCTGGCGTCGACGATAGTGAAGAACGATCAGGAGCCGTCGAACGAGCGGTAGCGGACTGGCCGGTGGCGCTGACTGGAGGCTTTTGCGGAACCCGGGAGGCGTAGCTCGGTTCAGGGGTTGGGAGGGGCTGCGGGCTTTCGACCCTCACCCTAGCCCTCTCCCTGCCAGGGAGAGGGAATAGGACGGCGTCTCCTATGAGGGCGGGGGTGCAGGGGATTGAGGTGGGGCGTAGGTTTCGACCGGAAGACCCCTCACCCTGACCTTCTCCCCCAGGAGAGGGATTAAGACCGGCCGAAGATTAGAGGATCAGGGGAGTTGTGCCGAGGTCTCTCACCAGGGGCAGAGGGGGGATGTGAGGCCGGCGCGGTAGGGGCCGGGCAGGGTTCGGCAGATGTGGGAGAACTCGGCGTCGGCGACTCCGCGGGGTTCGGTGGGCGGGGGCAGGTGTTGGGTCCAGGCGAGGGCGGCGCGGAGGCCCTGGAGGTTTTGGGGGAAGTCGGGGTGGGTGTGGGTAGTGAGCTCGACGATGGCGACGTGGATGCCGCGCCGGGCCAGGTACTTGGAGGCCTGGCCGCTGAGGGGGTAGGCGGTCCAGCCGCGTAGGTAGGTGTATTGGGCGGCGCGGGCGATGGTGTTGGCGAGCTGGACGGAGCCGCCGCCGGGACCGGGCACGACGAGGCCGCCGCGGCTGTGGAGGAAGATGGCGGCAACAAACGGCCGGTCGAGCAGGTAGCGGGCGAGGGCGCGGGTTTCGGGCTCGGAGAAGGGCCGGGTTCCGCCGGCGCCGGGGACGAGGCCGGAGGGTCCGTAGGCGTCGGGCTGCCAGGCGGCGTCCCAATTGCGGTTGAGGTCGACGCCGTTGGCGTTGGCGCGGGTGCCGGCTAGGGCGCCGTCGGGGTTGAGATCGGGAATGACGGCGAGGCCGACGCCTTCGGGGATCTCGGCGAGGTTGTGGCGGAAGTGGTGGAGCAGGAGGTTGGCGAGGACGGTGGAGTTGGCCTCGCGGCCCTGGTGGATGCCGCCGATGACGGCGAGCCAGCGGGGGCCGGCGCCCATCTCAACACCGCGGATTGGGCGACCCTGGACGGAGTGGCCGAGGAGGACGAGGGTGACGGGGACGGCTTGTGAGTCAGCGGCTGCTGTCGTGGAAGCTGCGGGCTCCGGCGATTCGCTGGTCGACGGGTGCTGGGCGGCAACGGTGGTTGGGATGCCGATCAAAGAGAGCAGGCAGGCGGCGCCGAGGATGGCGAGCAGGGCCGGGAGGTTGCGCGCGAGAGGGCGGCGTGATGCCCAGGCGGCTAGCACTGCCTCAGAGAAGGCGGAGCCTCGCGTCGTGGGGAATTGGGAACACTCCGACAATCACCCATGGGTTTGGGGCAAAGCTGTGGAACTGCTGGGTGGTTCCGAGGAAAAAGTGTAGGTCAGTCTTCAGAAACGCATCGAAGTACTTCTCGCGCACCTTGCGGAGTGCCTGCGTCTCATCACCATTGGCAGAGTTCAGGCAGTTCCAAAACAAGGCGCCGGTCTCCCAGTCAAGAACCTGGAGCTCACTTCTGCGGCCTGCCGCATCCTGAAATCTGTACGAGAAGCTGTAGGGAAGTTTAGGTATTATCTTGAACGTCTCTCGCCAGCTATTGTCTTCGAACAAGTCCAGCTGGCTGTGCAGAGTACGCATCTCTTGGAGTTTCCTGGGATCCCACTCTCGATCTTCACACTCCCAAATGAAATCTGTGATTCTTGTGGGCTTGAAGACGGCCAGCGAAATCTCGTTTGCCTTGGCGCCCTCGATGACGTCGTCAAGTCGGTCATAGACTCGGGCACTCTCGAGAAGCAGCCGGCGTCGCTCGCTCCAATTGTCAGCCGTGCTGACTCTCCCCATCGGCTTGAGGTCGCTGACGTCAGCAGGAGTGAACGACTCAGGACGAGGGTCAGCCACTCTACGGTGGAGATTGCATTCAACCCAATCGTACTTGCTGTATCTCTCGGCTTCTCCGAGACGGCGAAATGGCACCGGGTATATGCGCACCCATGATCCATCCTCGCGGATACCGGCCGTACAAACGGTCTCACCGTACTTTCTGGAGAGAGTCGGATAGGTCTTGACCGTTACAAGGACTCGCTCCCTGGCCATCAGTCTTAGAGGTGAGTCAATCGCGATGCCGTCTCAACGGGCGGCTGAGAGGGTGCTGTGCCCGCCTGCACGGGAGAGGTGTCTCGAAGTGCGTTCGCGACGCAGTGTCGGTGACAGTGGCGAGGATCACGCTCGTAGCACGTGAGGGCGACTGATTCACCCGCGTCGAGCCAGTCGCGGATACGCTGAAGTGCATCTGGCTGTTCTGGTAGAGATTGATTCGTGTATGTGTGAAACAGACGCGCCAAGTCAGCTTCGTCCTTTATATCTCGACGTAGACTCGAAGCGATACCTAGCTCGGGTAAGTGTTCGTAGCGAATGCCGACACCTTGACAAGCACGAGATAGCGTGGTCTTTGAGAAACCGTATTTTCGACTTATAGCGTTCCGTCGAACATCGCAGAGCAGGGTAACGCTTGCTTGGAGGAGTTCGTTGAGATATGACTCGAGCGATCGATCCTCGTAGCCAATCGTGAAGAGCCCCGGATCACGTTTCTCAGGGCGGGCATTTGCAATAGCACTCAGCGTGTCCGGGTCATTGTGAAGCACACGGTCGGCAATCGCGCTTCGAGTCGCGAAGTACGGGAAGTCGCGGTAGGTCTTCGCAATGAGCTCGTCACCACGCAGGTTGCGGTGTCGATGTACAAACGTCGGTGGCGGCTCTACATCGTAGTGATCGACTACTCGACGTCCAAGGTCGGTCAGAATCCAGCGCTGATCGTTATCAGCAAGAATCCTCCTGTCAACTGATCTTCTGCGGTCAGCGTAGGATGTAAATGAGAATGCACCATACTTGTAGGGAACGAATTGATAGATTGTCTCAGTCGATGAATGCGATGAAGATACGTCCTGGCAGTAGAGAAAAAGGAGCTTTTGAAAGTCCTGATTTCCGACATCACCGCCAAGGGCATCCAACAACGCAAGCAGGTGTCGTTCACGTTTGAAGAGGCGAGGAAATCGGGAAGCGCTCACGTGCGTGGGGAGTAGTGGTCGATCCGCCAATGATACGGAGTGTTTCGTAGAGCGTCGGCGGAGTGCCGGGGACTCGCAGTCCGCATCTCTGGCAGAGGGATCTGAAACAAGCCTTGGATGGGATGGTGCGGGTGCAGGTGGTGGAGCTCTAGCGATGGCGTAGCAGATTCGTGCAGCCGCGCGGGTGGCTGCGTAGTATGCGGCTGGGCTTTGTTGCCGCGTATGACGTGAGGATCGCATGCCGACTTTTGCCGTTGAGCCGTTGACGAAGGCCACCGCCCGGGTGCTGGGCGCGGCGGGGACGCCGGAGGATATTGCCGGCAAGCTGGCGCGCTGGCTGATCAACGCGAATCTGTCCGGGCATCCCTCGCATGGGGTCATCCGGGTGACGCAGTACCTGGCGCAGATAAAGGACGGGGCCTACCGGCCGGCGGAACGGCCGCGGGTGATCTCGGAGAGCGAGACCTCGGTGGTGATGGAAGGCGGCGGGGCGTTCGGGCACCTGGCGGCGGAGGAACTGACGATCCGGCTGGTGGAGAAGTCGCGGGTTTCGCGGGTGGCGGTGGGCGGGATCGCGCGCTGCAACCACATCGGGCGGCTGGGCGAGTGGTCGGAGTTGGCGGTCTCGATGGGGGCGGTGTTCCTGATGGTGGCGGGCGGTCCGGGCATGATGCGCACGGCGCCGTTCGGCGGGCGCGAGGGGCGGATGAGCACGAACCCGATCAGCTTTGGGGCGCCGGCGGGGGACGCGGATCCGATCATCCTGGACTTTGCGACGACGGCGGCGGCGGAGGGGAAGATCCGGGTGGCGCGGGACAAGGGCGTGGAGATTCCGCCGAACCAGATCCTGGACAACCAGGGGCGGCCTTCGACCAATCCGAACGATCTCTACGACAACGGCGTCATGCTGCCGTTTGGCGGGCACAAGGGTTATGGGCTGATGCTGATGATCGAGTTGCTGGCGTCGAACCTGGTGGGCGACACGATTACGGGCGAGCCGCAGTCGCCGATCGGGACGTTTGCGCTGGCCATCGACCCGGACGCGCTGGGCGCGGGCGACGGGTTTGCGGCGATGAACGACGCCACGATCAACCGGGTCAAGCAGACGGCCACGGCGCCGGGATTCGACGAAGTGCTGGTGCCGGGTGATATCGAGCGCAGCTCGCGCGAGGCGGTGGCGGCGGCGGGGGTGGAGCTGCCGGACGCGACCTGGAACGACGTGCTGGGCTCGGCGGCGGAGGTGGGGCTGGACCCGGCGGAAGTGAACGCGATCGCGACGGGCGGGTAGCGGCGGCGAGCGAGCGACTTTCTGTGGCGGCGCCACGTCGTAGGTTCCGGCTAGTGGGAGTGGTCACGTGCCGACGGGTGCTTCGCATGGGCGGCACCGTTGCGTTGGGGATTCTGTGGGTTGCGGCGCTGGCGGCGTGCGGCGATATCAACGTCGTGACCAGGGAGGTTCCGGTGGAGAGGGTTGTTGTTAAGGAGGTGCCGGTCGAGAAGGTTGTTACGAGAGAGGTGGAGCGGGTTGTCCGCGTTGAAGTGCCGGTCGAGCGAGTCGTGATAAGGGAAGTCTCGGTCGAGAGGATTGTGACGAGGGAAGTCGAAAGAGTGGTGCGCGTTGAAGTTCCGGTGGAGAAGGTGGTGACCGAGGAAGCGCCGGTCGAGAAGGTCGTTACCGCGGAAGTTAGGGAAGTCGTTGAAGAGGTCGCGGACGACGAAGTCTGTGAGATCGATCCGGACGGGACGGTGGAGCGGGTGGTGAATCGAGAGTTTCCGTCGGTCTTTGGGGCGTGGAGTCACATACTTCTGAATCTGCCGATACCGGACGACATTTGGGAACTCGAATACGTTGAGCAAATGCGGGCCTATCACGATCTTTTCTGGGCTGGCATGGGTCACGGTTTAGAGTGGGGCTCGACGCCAGATGGGATGCGAGTTGTCGGGCCGTGGCAGTTTGCGATGGAGCAAAAGAACCGGCTGCATGCTCGGAATCCGTACTGGCTACATCTTGTTCCCATCTACCACTACGGCGCCCATCCCGAGAATTACCCGGAAGATTGGCCCTACTGGCTTAGAGATGAGTCGGGAAAGCGAATAGCCGACGAAGGTTGGGGTGAGCTTCTGATCGACTACACGCATCCCGCGGCGCAAGACCACTTCGTCCAACAAGCAATTGCGGTAGCAAAGTGCGGATTATTTGACGGTATTTTCATGGATTGGTGGACGCAAGAAGAGGACTCGAATTTAGAGATAGCCCACCTCTATCACGGGAACAGAATCAGCGCCGAGGTGTCGATGCTGCGACGAATCCGCGAAGCGGTTGGGGACGACTTTCTTATTGTGGTGAATTCGCGAACGGAGAAGATCCCGCTTTCCGCTCCCTACGTCAATGGCGCGTTCATGGAGGGGCATCGCCGGCATACGCGGGAATACCTGGCCGACGTCGAAAGCACCCTGCTCTGGGCGGAAACGAACTTCAGATTTCCGCAGGTGAACGGGTATGAGGCGTGGAGCATCCTGGAAGAACCGCTCAACTCTCCGCGCAATCAGCAATGGATGCGCGTATTTACGACGCTGAGCCTGACCCACTCCAACGGCTACGTGTCGTATGTGATCGGCTTCGACGGCGCACTCAAGCACCAGCACGGCTACGAAGTCTGGGAGGGACACGCAGCGGAGCACTCGGCCGGTGAGGTGCACGAGCACACGCATGAGAAGAGCTGGCATGCCTTCTGGGATGCGCCGCTTGGCCGGCCCGTTGGCGGAGACGAGACCAAGGGCGAGTTGTACCGAGGTCGGGAAGGGCTGTTCATCCGCGAGTTCACCAACGGGTGGGCGGTGTACAACCGGAGTGGAAGCGCGCAGCAGATCAAGTTGCCGGAGGAAACAACTGGTGTGCATAGCGGTGTCACGGGCACACGGCACTCGCTCGCGGATCTAGACGGCGAGATCTACATCAAGGGCGGTCGCAACGCCGGCTGATGCGACGTGGCAGGCGGCGGGCGTGGAATCGCCCGATGCGACCTGGAACGACGTGTTGGCCTTGGCGTCCGAGGTGAGGCTGGACCCGGGGGACGTGACGGCTATTGCCGAGGGCGGCCAGGTGGAGCAGCCTCGGAGTCTGCAAAGCCGGCGCGTGCGGATTCTTATGGACGGGCGCCGGTACGCATCCCGATCCGGACGTCGCGCTGGGTTGCGACTGCCGGAATGGGCCGCCTAGGATTGGGTATGGCTGTGACGTTCGACACCCTCAAAGCATCCCGGCGGCTACAGCAAGCCGGGTTCGATGAGGCGAAGGCCGAGGCGATCGTCTCCATCTTCGCCGAAGACGTTGGTACCAACCTGTCCACGAAGGATGACCTTGCACAGCTCGAGCAGCGCCTGACGATCCGCATGGGCGCAATGGTGGCGGGGGGCGTCGCAATCCTCCTGGCGGGGATGGGCATCATCACCGCGATCATCCTCACGGCATAGACTCATCCCGCGCGTTCAGCGCGTTCGATCGTCAGGTTTTGCGGCTTGGGTTGCGACCCTGAGTGTCCCGCTGTCGACAACCTGCTCGGAGACGATCCCTACTCCAGGAACGCCTCCATGCGCTTCAGCGACTCCTCCAGGTTCTCCATGCTGGTGGCGAAGCTGAGGCGGACGCAGTTGTCGTCGCCGAAGTCGCTGCCGGGGACCACGCCCACGTGGGCGTCTTCCAGGAGGCGATTGGCCCACTCGGTAGACCCTGACGCGCCCACCTGCTCGTAGGTGTCGGACACGTCCGGGAACACGTAGAAGGCTCCGCCCGGTTCGGGGCAGATCACGCCTTCGATCCGGTTCAGCGCGTTGCTGACGAACTCTCCGCGGCGTTCGAACTCGCTGCGCATCATCTCCACGCAGTCCTGGTCGCCATCCAGGGCGGCGGCCAGAGCGTGCATGGTGAAGGTGGCGGCGCCGCTGGTGGTCTGCGACTGTAGCTTGGCCATGCCCTTGATCAACTCCACCGGCCCGGCCGCGTAACCCACGCGCCAGCCGGTCATCGAGTAGGTCTTGGAGCCGGCGTTGAAGGTGATGGTGTGGTCGTAGGCGTGGTCGGAGACGGCGCCAAAGCTCTTGAACGTGCGTCCGCCGTAGAGCAGGCGGTCGTACATCTCGTCGCTGAAGGTGACGACGTCGGTGTCCGCCAGCACCTCCACCAGGGCGTCAGTCTCCTCGGGGGAATAGGCGGCGCCGGTGGGATTGCTGGGCGAATTGAAGACAAACACGCGGGTGCGGTCCGTCAGCGCGTCGCTCAACTGCTGCGGCGTGATCTTGAAGTCCTGGTCGGCGCCGGCGTTGACGATGACCGGCACGCCGCCGCAGAGCTTGACCTGCTCGGGGTAGGACACCCAATAGGGCGCGGGGATGATGACCTCGTCGCCCGGGTCCAGCAGGGTGGCAAAGGCCAGGTAGAGCCCTTCCTTGCCGCCCACGCTGGCGATGACCTGATCGGGCGTGTAGGTCAGGCCGTTTTCGCGCGCCAGCTTGTTGCAGACGGCCTGCTTGAGTTCGGGCACGCCGGAGGCCGGCTTGGCGTACTTGGTCTCGCCGCGGCCCAGCGCGTCGTCAGCAGCCTGCTTGATGTGGTCAGGCGTGTCGAAATCGGGCTCACCGGCGCCCAGGCTGATGACGTCCACGCCTTGAGCGCGCAGGGCGGCGACCTTGTTGCTGACGGCGATCGTTCCCGATTCCGCCAAATCTTGAACACGCTGCGAGATCCTCACGGGCCGGCCTTCTGGTGCAAGTCAGGGGGCGTCCATTGTGCCCGACGCGAGCCGCCAGCGGGTGGGATTAAGCGGCGTCGGGGATAAACACGCCTTCGCGCAGGAGATAGGCAGTGACGGCCGAGTCCAGGCGTTGCGGGTACTCCAGGTCCAGCCGGGCGCAGGCGCGCTCGAGGTAGCGGCTGTAGGCCGCCGCGACTCGTGTCGCCATGCGGCGAACGCCCAACACGCCGCCCTGCCGCAGCGGACGAAGCGCGGTCGTAATGGCCGCTGCATCCTCAGGTGGCAGGCAATCCGGCGCGTCGGCCGGCACCGGCGCTTCGCCGTGGGCAGCCACGTGGGCCAGTTCGGCGACGAAGCGGGCCGCGCCGGCATAGCCCCACAGCAGGCCGGTGTACATGCCGCGGTTGTAGTAGGTGGCGCCCACCATGGCGTGGACCAGCAGCGAGCAGCCGGCTGCGACGACCTGCGCGGCCGGACGCGCGTCGGAATCGGGGCCTGGCGGCGATGGCTGCAGGGGCACGGCAATGCCGTAGCGGGATTCGGCCCGGGCCGCCAGAGGCCGCACGACGGCGAGCGTGGGTTCGACGGAGTCCAACGCAGGGTCGGGCCAGCCGCCGCTCCAGGCGGCCAAGGGGGAGAGCAACGGCTCGATGTCAGCGGCTGTCAGCGCGTCCGCCGCGTGCTTGGGTCCCAGGAGGCCGGCGGCCTGGGGGTCGCATAACAGGAGCAAGAGGCGCTGGGCCGATTCCAGCAGGTTGGCCTGCGCCTGCACGGCGGCGACGATGGAGGACTGCTCGATGGCGTGTTGCAGGCGACCGGCCTCGGCCGGAACCTGTGCGGCCTCACGCTCCAGCAGTTCCTGAGGAGTTCGACGTCGAGGCCGATACGGAACCTGCTCAAGCCGAGCGCCGAGGCCCTCGGGATCGAAGAGCGGAGCGACGGGTTCGTAGCGATGCCGTTCGAGGTCAACCGGCGCCGTAACGACGAAATCGGCGCGCAGCGGGCCTTCAAAGGTGACGACCACCAGGTCGTCTCCCCGCATCGACCGCATGCGCCAGCCAAGAATGGGATGAATGGCGTTCAGCGTGTCCTCAATCTCGGCCATGAAGGCCGGCCGGTCCTCGTCGGCAACGGCCAGCCGCAAGTCCATGTCCGACCAGCGATCGGCGGCGCCAACGGCAAGGCTGCCGCCGGCCCAGAGCGCCTTGACGCGCGGATCGCGAGCCAGGACGTTCTGCGCTGACTTGACCAGTTGCAGGTGCGGACCGTCGGGGGGCAGGTCCGGGTTGGGGGGCAGGCTCACGCGGGCCGTTCGATCACGCTGAGCAGCTCCTCGTGAAACGAGTCCGTGTCGATCGAGCCGGCCAGCCGCAGGTTCGAAGACTCGTCGGCGGGAGCAAAGTGCACCTGGCCGTCGACTACATCGGCGTGCATGGGCGTCGGGTCGAGCGACAGGAACGTCTCGTCCAGCGCCAGGGTCAGTGCGGCCGGGTCGTACATGGAGGTCCAGTCGCGTTCGCGGCGGTCAAAGTAGGTCTCCAGCATGGTGGCGAGGGATGCACCGACGCCGGGCGCCTGTCGCACCCGCGGAAGATCGTCGCGTCGCAACCGGGCCTGGCAGGTCACCACGTAGTCGCCCACCAGGACAGTCGCGCCGCTATTGCAGACGGCGGCCGCAGCCTCGGGGTTCGTTCCGAAGTTGTGCTCGCGCGGGAACGCCGCCTCGTGCCGTCCGCCCATCATCACGATGCCGGCCAGGCCGTCGGCGACCTCCGGCCGCTCGGCCAGGAGGATTGCCGCGTTCGTGGCCGGGCCTATGGTCGCCAGCCAGACGGGCGGCGGGGCCGTGGCAATCACGTCGGCTATCAGCTGCGTAACCGACCGGGTGTCGCAACGCGGATCGTCGGCGCCCGGTGGCACCACCACGTCGCCGGAAAGGGCCACGATGTTGACCTCGCCGCCCGCTGCACCGGCCGCAACCGGCACGTCGTCCACGCCCAGTTCGTCGAGCAGCCGCAGCGCCAGCGCGGCCCGCCAGCGGGTATTGCCCAGAACGGTGGTGACGGCGCAGAGATTGATGCGCGGGTTTCGAACCGCGTAGGCGAGCGCAAACACGTCGTCCACGTCGTCGCCGAGATCGGTGTCCAGGATGAGCGAAATCACGCGGTGCGCCTCCTGTGGTCGCCCAACCGGGCCTTGGTCAACATGGCTTTGGCGAATTGTGCCCGCTGGCGATGTACGCGGGTCTCGCCGGCATCTGAAACTTGCGGCCAGGGCTGCGCGGGCGCATCGTGATGGGGACGACGCACAAGGTCCCGGCATCGCTATGGCCACGAAAAATGGCTCGCTGTCTCTCTTTCCGCCGCATCTGAAGGTCCAGCGGCGTAGCGACGTTGTGCGCACGCTACGGCGCCGCATCGCGCGGTTCGAGCTGCGCTACGAGATGTCCACTGCGGAGATGCTGGATCGGACCGCCACTGGCGAGATGCGGGAGACGGCGGAGATTTCACGATGGCAATACGACGCCGACTTTCTCGAGGACCTGACCGGCCCCGTGGCGAAAAGCACGGCTGGCTCTGGCTCGATCGCTACGAGCTGATCCATCGGGAAGTCCTGGCCACCCACCCGTTTGTAGTCGCCTAACGATCAGGCTTAGCAGGAGTGCTTGCCCAGGTACTACCGAGGACTGCGGGCATCCAGGTCAGGCAACCGTTAGCGCGCCTTCCGCGTGCAACTCCCGCAGCGTGTCGGCCACCCGCGTGCTTACAGCGGCGACGGTTTCAAACTACAGGGTGCCGGATCAATCGTTCAACGGCCGGTTGCCGACCCTCGACGGATTAATGCGCGGTCCGCGCGCCATGCGGCTTGGACCCGAGATTCAGGCGCTAGCGTCCGATGCGGGTCACGTGCCGCGGACTTCCGTGCGATCAGAAGGCACGCCGGCGAGCGTTGAACGTCGACGGTCGCGCTGCACAAGCGTCACGTACCCACGACGCGCAGACCCGAGAAGGTCACGTGTGGATCACCTTCACCAAGGGTTGTCGCGCAGCCGAATCCCAGCGTAAATGAAGAATATGGAAGTCCGGCCTCCGAGTGTTTCAACGCGCCGTTAATGTAGAAAGCAATACTTCCGTTCTGGTAGACGAGCCTCGCGTTGTAGAGGCTTCGATCGAATGGAATGCCAGTTGCATTGTCCTCAATTTTTATGGTCGTCCAGTTCGGATCTCGAAACCTATCCCAGCTAAAGTACGACCTCTTGCCGTCGAAGAGATGTGGCCCCAGGTAGATAATATCGATGTTTTCACCTTCAATAATATAGAACTGGGCCGCGATGTTGTTGTCAGTCCTGAGGTTCGTGAAGAGGTCAAATGACGAAGCGCGAATCCGCGCCAGGATTCCGAATCCCTGGTCGTTTTCCGCCCGGCAGTCGATGCGGTCGTTGGCATACAACGTGCGCGGTCCGGTCGGGGTTGGCGCGGCGGGCGCCGGTGCGGGCTGGGGTGCCGGGGCCGGTGTTGGCGCGGGCGTCGGCGTCGGGTCGGGGGTGGGCGTCGGCAGGGTGTGCGTTGGCTGGCTCGAGACCATGGTCGCCGTAATCGGGGCCTTGGCCGCGTCGGGGATGATCACGTTGGACAGCCGCTTCACCTTGTCGGGAACGTTCTGCCGCCCAACCGCCCCCACCGTCGTCCCCGGCGCCTGGACGTTCCAGACCTCAAACACGATGCGCTGCGCTCGCAGCAACTGCAGGCCCTGCGGGTTGCCATTGACCTCGCGCTCTTCGTAGCGAATCGGCAGTCCGAAGAGGTTCAGCCAGTCCGCTTCAGCCAGGAAGGCGGCCTTGATCTTCGGATTGCGGTCAAGGATCGCCAGGTGAACATCCTTGACCTCGGAAAAGCTCAGTCCTGAGGTGTAGAAGACCTGATGGAGGGGAACATTCGGCAGCCGCACGTCGGGGTACTTGTTCGCCAGCGCATCCAGCGTGTTGTAGTAGTTCATCCGGTCTTCGCCGGGCGACCACTGCAGAATGACTTTCTGGAAGGCCTGGAGCGTGAAGGGCCCCTCCACCCACCGCTGACTGATCGGGTACCCGATCGACTGCAGGCTCTTGCCGCGGACAAAGGCCCACATCGGCACGTCGTTGTCGTTGGTGACGGCAAAGCCGTCGTTCGGCTCGGCCGTGTCGCTGCCGGTCGCCGTAAACAGGCAGCCGTCGTCCAGCGCGATGCCATCGCAGTCGATCGCGTGCGCCGGAGCGACCAGCACGAGCAGGAGCAGCCCGCTCACCAACGCGAGAATCACACGCCGCATAGCTATTCCAGGCCTTTAACCGCCCACGAATACGCCGCACCGGACTGGCAGCCACAGCTTAGCCACCACGTACCGTAGTGGTCGGCTGCGGACGCGTCAACGCAGGCTTGCGGCGGACAAGGTCGCGGGTTCGCACCCAGGGTCAGGAAGCGAAAGCTCACCGCATCGCCGCTGACGGGCGACATCGGCGCATGGCGCGCAACGTCGCAGCGGTCAGCGGCCGCTCAGGCGACGGTCAGCGCACCTTCTTCATGCAACTCCCGCAATGTGTCGGCAACCAGCGCGCGGACGGCCGTGGCGGACTTGCCCACGGCGGCGCCCCAGGTTTCGATCGCGTCGTCCACGATCTGCTGGCCGGTTCGGGAGCCGTCCATCAGTTGCAGCAACGAGGTGGCGGCAATGGAGAGGAAGTGCGTCTTGGTGCTGTCGCCGTCCGGAATCTCGACCAGCGTGGCCGGGCGCAGCACGTCTTCCTGGTCGTTGAGCATGTAGGGCTGCCACTCCACGCCGTCCATCCAGGTGGGAATCCCGCCGAGCAGTTGCTCGACGGTGACCGGCTGGTAGTCGCGGGCCTGGCGTTCCTCTTCCAGGAAGTCCTCCAGTTGCGACTGCTGCTCGTCGCTGAGCTCGAGCTCGAAGTTCTGGTAGATGATCTTGAGCTGTTCGGGGCTGAAGCCACCGGCGTGCTTGAGCTTGAGGTGGCTGGTGGCGCCGGGGCTGCGTGACACCCCGGCGGCAATCAGCGAGAACGCCTGCTGGAGCGAGAAACTCTGCGACGGGTCGACGATGCGCCGGGCCTGCCAGAACCAGTCGTCGCGGTTGCGTTCGCCGTGGTACCAGTGCAGCGCCAGTTCCAGGAAGTCCTGCGCCGTTTTCCGGTACTCGCTGTCGTACCAGTGCATGGCCAGCGGTTCCAGTTCCGGCTGGCGCAGGGCGGCGGTGAGGGTCAGCGCCGCGCGGATGGCCCCGTTCATGGCCAGGGCGATGCCGGTGGAGAGCACCGGATCCACGAAGCAGGCGGCGTCGCCGCACAGCATGTAGCCGGGACCGTGGAAGGACTTGCAGAAGAAGGACCAGTCGCTGTCCATCTCCACGCGGTCCGAGATCCACTCCGCCTGATCCAACAGGCGCAGCAATTCGGGCGTGATGGCCACGTTCTCAAGGAAGAAGTCGACCCGCTGCTGCGGGTTCATCCCGCGCACGTGGCTGGGGTCGGTGACGAAGCCGACGCTGCTGATCTCGTTGGCCAGGGGGATGTGCCAGAACCAGCCGGCCTCGCTGGAGACGATGTGCAAGTTGCCATCGTCGTTGAGCGTCAGGTCGGGGTAGACCTGGGAGAGCTTGCGAGCGCCCCGGTAGTAGCCGGACAGGGAGATGTGTCGCATCTCCTCGTTGAACTCCCGCAGGTTGAAGCGCTTGCCCAGGAGCGAGGACTGGCCCGAGCAATCGAGGATATAGCGGGACTGCAGCTTGCCTTCGGAGCCGTTGGGGCCGCGCCAGCGCAGCCCGGTGACGCGTCCGCCCACCTGCGTGACGTCGGTGACCTGGGTCTCCTCCCAGACGGCGGCGCCGCAGTCCTCGCTGTGGTCCAGCAGGATCTTGTCGAAGTCGGCCCGGCGCACCTGGAAGGCGAAGAACGCGTCGTCGATCATTTCCGAGAAGCGCAGGGTCCAGGGTTCTCGCGAGCGGCCCCAGATGTAGGTGGCGCCGTACTTGCGGACGAAGCCGGCCTGCAGGACTTTCTCGGTAATGCCCATCTGGTCCAGCGCCAGGAAGGCGATGGGCAATAGCGACTCGCCAATGTGCTCGCGCGGGAAGCGTTCGCGCTCGAGGACGGCGACCCGAAACCCGGCCCGCGACAGCAGGGTGGCGGCCGTGGACCCGGCCGGCCCGCCGCCGATGACGGCGACATCGACATCAAGGCCGTCGACCGGATGCGTGCTCATGCCAGAGCCTCGAGTCGAGTGCGCGCCTGCGCGAGGTTGCTGCTGATCATCGCATGCTGCTGCGGGTAGGCGGCGGCGTGGAATACCTTCGCGGCTGCCTCAAAGCTCCGGATAGCTTCGCCCAGATCCGGGGCTCCACCGCCCGCCTGCATGAGCGCGACCGCCAGGTTGAAATGCACGCTGGCGGACTCGCGCGGGTGGGTTTCGATGTCGTAGGCCTCGGCCGAGGCCCGGTAGGCCTCGATGGCCGCCGGCAGCACGTGCGGCTCGCCGCGCGCGGCCTGGGACGCAAGGACCATTCCGAGCAGCATCTGCGTCTCGGCAAAGGCAACCGGGTCAGCGGCGCGAGGCCGATCCTCCAGCGCCCGGGACAGGTGAGCGGCGCCTTCCGCCAGGGCCTGGGGCTCAACGGCGCTTCGCTCCAGCGCCAGGCGGCCAAGCAGGTGGTGCGCCCGCGCGACGAGCGCGCGGTCCTCATCGGAAGCCTCCAGCGCTCGATTTGCCGCCGCCGCGGCTCGTCGCAGGTTGTCCGACCGGTCACCGTCGGTCCGTGCGGCCAGGGCCTCGGCAAGCGCGACCTGCAGCGAGGCGTAGGCCACCGGCTCGGCTTCCCGGTTGATGGCGTCCAGCCCGGCCTCGTACGCCTCGATGGCCTCGCGAACGTTCGCCGCGCGGTCGCCGGCGGCCGAGGCCAGCAGGGCCGACCCAAGGGTCAGATTCACCCGCGCGTACTCGGTGGGGAACTGGGCGCGCGGCCAGGCCGACAGCGCATGGCGGCAGATTTCGAGTGCCCGCGCAATGCGCGGCTGCGTGGGCGCCGGGCTTTCCACGATTGCGCGCGGCGCTTCGATCAGGGCGGGCGCCACGATGGACGCGGAAGACACGCGCGGCGCCAGCGCCAGCGCGGCCTCGAATTGCTCCAGGGCCGCATCGCGGGACGCCTCGCCGCCGCCGGGCAGCCGTCCCGCCCACAGCCGGCCGAACCCGAGCCGGAGTTCCGCGTGCCGGTCGGGCTGCGATTCGGCCGAAACCTCGGCCAGGGCCGTCTCAAAGGCCCGCCGGGCCCGCTCGAAACGCGATGGGTCGAGCGAGGTCAGTTCGACCTGGGTGAGGGCGGTTTCGGCGAGGGCCGCGGAACGCAGGTCGTCCCGGTTGCCCGCGGCCGCCAGGTCCGCCGCCCGCAGGAAGGCCCGCACCGACGCATCCAGGTGGGCGCGCCGCTCGCCTTCCATTTGCACGCGCTGGGTCTGGCCCAGGCCAAGCAGGAACTCGGCGTGTTCGGCCGGGTGATCGTCGGGCGACACGCCCTCGAGCAGCGCGTGGTAGGCGCCGATCGCCTGCGCCCGGTCGCGGGCGTCAGGCGACGCCGCCAGCACCGCCGCCACGTTGGCCTGCGCCCGCGCGTGATCCAGCGGCGATACATCGGGCGAGAGAGCCTCCAGCACCGTCTCGAAGCACCAGCGGGCCGCGTCCAGTTGCCCGCCGGCCCAGTTGGCCAGGCCCAGGCCGTGAAATGCCCGTGCATAGGCCTCCGGGAACTCGTCGCGGTTGAAGACCACGATTGCCTTCTGATAGCTATCGATGGCCTCGGCCAGCAGGTCGGGATCGCCCAAACGCGCCCGCAGGCTCAGCGTGTCGGCCAGGTCCAGGTGCAGCGCGCCGAACTCAATCGGGAGCACGGCAAGGTCAAAGGCATCGGCAGCTT
This sequence comes from Chloroflexota bacterium, assembly GCA_022821645.1. Classification (GTDB taxonomy): domain Bacteria; phylum Chloroflexota; class UBA11872; order UBA11872; family UBA11872; genus UBA11872. Next base: position 224,681 of record JAJEDE010000015.1, on the reverse strand, counting down.
CGATCAGCAGGTCGGTCGCCGCGCGCAGTTGCATGATGTCGCTGCCGGTGCGCAATCCACGCGCCTGGGCGACCTTGCGCCTAGCCGTCAAGAGGCCTGCCTCGTCGGGCAGTCGCGACAAGGACTCCATACCTGGCGCCCCGGCCGGCGGGTCGGGGGACGCTCTAATCGCCGCTCGCGGCGTCGGCCATCAGTTTGTCCAGGTTGGCCAGCGCCTGTTCAAAGTCGCTCTTCATGCGGCCGCGGTTGGTGAACGACTTGATCAAGCCCAGCGGGCCGCCGCCGGACCATGTGCCGGTGAGCGTGATCTCGGTGTTGGCCGCGCTGGGGCGCAAGTCGATGGTCGTGCGCACGTTGTGGAGCGAGCTGACCTCGCGGCCGTCACGAACCTCGCGCACGATCCGCCAGGCGATGCGCCGGGAGTTATCCCAGGCCACGACGCGGTGATGTACTTCGAGGCCGTCGTCCATGCGGGCCAGGTGCTCACGCCCGAAACCCTTGGGCGACCCGCCGGTGTGCTCGATCGAGGACACCCCCGGCAACCACTCGGACAGTCGCTCGAAATCCGATAACACATGCCAGACGAGTTCCTGGGAACCCGAGACCACCTGGCGGGCAACGACTTTGGCCATCTGTGAATGTCCTCTCGACCTCGCGGCCACGCAGAGACCGCCGCGGAAGCTGGTTTGGACGGCCAGTGTGCGGCCTGAGGCGCGCCTGCCGCAAGGCAAGCGCCCGGTGCTAGGCTTGAGATCTAGCCGCAGCTGCGCGCCCTGCCCCCGTCGTCTAGAGGCCTAGGACACCACCCTTTCAAGGTGGAGACAGGGATTCGATTTCCCTCGGGGGTACCCGATTGCCCCGCGCCGTCTAGTAATCCCCGCTATTGGGGATCACGCAGATGAACTTCAGGGGACCCTCGCCGGTGTTGCGGAACTGGTGCATGGCGTCGGGCGGTACGTACACCGCCTCACCGGCCGTAAACGGCTCGGCGCCGGTGGCTGTCTTGAGTTCGCCCGCGCCCTCCACGATGAAGACCTCGTGCTCCCAGGGGTGCTGGTGGTAGGGGGTCGCGCCGGCGGGCGCGACGTCGAACAGCCGCATGGCGAAGTTCGGCGGCGACACCTGGCTGGCGACCAGATCGTGCTTGATAACGGTACCGACGCCGTCGGGTGAGACATCCAGGGTTGGAGCGTCTGCGGGCGTCACCACAAACGGCTTCTCAGCGGTGCGAGTCGCCACGGGGATTCTCCAATCGTCTTGCGCGAGTTCAGCATACGACGGCGCGGCGGCTGAATCCCGGCCGGCTGCCCGTGCGTCCGTGCACCGGCTCGGTGGAAAGCCGGAGTCCTTCCGTCGCACCTGCCTGCGAGTGGCGGCAGGCAGGCGATGCCTTCACAATTGGATCACGGTGAAACGGGCAGGGCCGATGACCTCAGCGCGACTCATGCGAGTGTTGGATCGCATCGACGCGATTAACAGTGACGACCCGCAGCGGATTCAGATTCGCGGTCAAGCCCGGCCCAAGGAACTGACCCACGCCGCCATGGTTTCCGGCTGGATCGAGCAATTGCGTCCAGAGGCGGATGACGCCTTGCGTATCGCGGCGCACGGACACCACGTGCGGCGCTGGGCCATCCCGCGAGCCGAGTATCCGCTGGGGCGCCGCGGGTACCTGCGCTGGCGGCAGGCGCTGCAGGAACTGCACGCCGCCACGCTGGGCGAGGTGATGACTGAAGCGGGTTATGACGTGGCCGCCATCGAACGCGCGCAGGACCTGGTGCGTAAGAAGAACCTGCGCCGTGACCCGGACGCCCAGGCCCTGGAAGACGCGCTCTGCCTCGTCTTCCTGGAGACGCAGTTCGGCGAGTTTCGTACCCGCCAGACGGACGACCGCACCGCGAGCATTCTTCGAAAGACGTGGGACAAGATGTCCGATCAGGCGCGGGCGCTTGCGCTTGACCTGGAGCTGTCGCCTGACGATCGTCGGTTTCTGCGGGAGGCGCTTGGTCCCAACGACAGTTCCTGAAGGCCCGCAACCCGTGAACCCGGGAGTTGACATAGCAGAATGCCCGATCGCTCCGTTATGGTGAATAGGCAGTCTGACCGGGAGACGGATACGCGGTGGCGGGCAGTTCCGAGGAAGTTCAGCGCCTGATTTTTGCCGTCGTCCATCGGGACGACGCCGAGGGTGTGACCCGCGTATTGGTCGAATCCGGCTATCGCGCAACCAGGATTGACGCCCAGGGGGGGTTTCTGCGCCGGGGAAACGCCGTGTTCATGGTGGGCGTCGGGGTCGAGCAGGTTGACGACGTAATCGAGAAGATTCGTGGGGCGGCTCGGCACGCGTCGGGGCAATCCAGCAGCGGTTCGGCATACGGCATCGCGTTTGTGGTCCGCGTCGACGCCTTCGCCCGCCTGTGAGCGCCTGGGAGGTGAATGCCCGTCGTGTCTGATCCCGTGGCCTACGACCGGATGGTGCTCTGCGTCGTGCAGGACGACGACGCCGGCGAATACTCCACCGCCCTGCGCGAGGCCGGGATTTCGCACACGCGCGTGGCCAGCGCCGGCGGTTTTCTCCAGGCCACCAATGCCGTCTTCATCGTGGCGCTGGAGGCCGAGCGGCTGGAGGAGCTCAAAGAGCTAACCGCCCGCACCTGCATCACGCGCACCGAACTGGTGACGCTGCCGTGGACGGGCGAGATCGATCTCTCGCTCCCCGTCGAGGTTGAAGTGGGCGGAGCGGCCATGTTCGTGCTGGAGCTGGAGCACGCCGAGCGGCTGTAGGCCCCTGGCGTCAGGCTGGTTCCTGGCCGGCTCCCGACCACCAGCGTTGCAGGTCGGCCGCCGTGGGCGATCCGTCGTACGCCGCCACCCGCGTTCCGAATGTCCACGAGTCGCCATCCGCGATTGTCAGCGGTTCGTACATCGTGGGATTGAGCAGGCTGGTTCCGTAAAAGCGCGCGAACGTCGGGACCGGCGCCGAGGCGGGATGCGCCATCAGCGCGGCCCCGCAGGCGTGCTCGCCGATGGCCCCGCGCACATCAACCCAGCGGACCGGGCGCCCGTTGATCGCGTCGGCGTCCTGCCGCCCTTCCGAGTCGCGCATCACGCCGCCGTCATCCTGATCGAGCGCGTCAATCAGGCGGAGACCCGCCCACGAGTGGTTATCCACGCCCAGTTCCAGTGCGCCATGCGACGCCTGCAACGTCGAAACCATGTCCAGCAGATGCGCCTGTCCTTCGCGCCGAACCTCGTGCGAGCGGAGCTCGGTGGCGACCACGGTTCCTTGACGGTCGCGCCACTCAAGGCTGAGGTCTATGCGCGCGCCCGTAGCGCTGGCTTCCGACTGGATGTCAACCGGCACGATCCAGCCGGCATCGACAAGGTCGTGAAAGACGTTGAGGCCGTTGACCTTCGCGTGTCCGATCCAGACGCCCTTGTGGTGCGGAAAGTTATGCGCGCCCATCTCCGTGACGGGATAGCCGGCCGGGGTATAGAGGGGATGCACGCAGGGCCGCATCAGGAACAGATCCTTGTCCGCGCCGCCCAGGTTGAGGGCCATCACCGTGCGCTCACCATCAAGCACTCGCAGACGGTTGAAGAATCGGGGTTCCTGGAAGTGAATCTGCATGGACAATCCTGGTTGGGGCGACGAGACGAGACACGGCAGACAAGCCGACACGCTTGACCTGTTTCGCCCTCGCTCGCTAGTCTGCCCTACTTTCTCGCCCTTGAAGTGGCGGGCCTTGCGTGCCGTATCAGCCTGATGCGGGCGCTGGGGTCGCTGGACAGGGGCCAACCGGGAGGGAGCGCACGCGCGGAATGGTTACACGAAGGCAAATGCTTCGGATGGGCGGTACCGCCGCCCTGGGGATCTCCGGCGCCGTAGCGCTGGCGGCCTGCGGCGAGACGCAAGTCGTCACCAAGGAAGTCCCCGTCGAGCGGGTCGTGGTCAAGGAAGTTCCGGTCGAGAAGATCGTGACCCAGCAGGTTGAGAAGATCGTTACGCAAGAAGTCGTGAGCGTCGTCCGCGAGGAAGTTCCGGTCGAGAAGGTCGTTGAGGTTCAGAAGGTCGTCGAGAAGGTCGTGACCCAGCAAGTCGAGGTTGAGAAGGTCGTCGAGGTCGAGAAGGTCGTCGAAGTCGAGAAGGTCGTCGAGGTTGAGGCGATGCCGCAGCGTCCGCGCGCGGTCATCCGGCTGGCCAACGACCACTCGTCCGGCGCCCGTGGCGCGGCGATGAACTGGGCGCTGGACAAGTTCCACGGCGAGTTCCCGCACATCGCCATCAAGTTCGAGCCGCAGGACCACCTGTACGTGGACTCGTTCTCGATTCACATCGCCGCCGGCACGCAGGCCGAGTTGGCGCTGCTGGACGGTGGGTTCTTCAACACCTGGGTTCACCGCGGCGGCTTCGCGCGCATTGACGGCGCGCTGAACAAGCACCCGGACTGGGATCCGACCAAGTGGTACGCGCCGCCGGACGAAATGACCGTGGGTCAGTTCGACGACGACCGCGTCTCCCGCCCGGCCCCGCACACCACGGGCTACGGCGGAGTCGCCCAGTTCGGGATGCCCTACCAGGGCAACATCAACGGGAAGATTTACAACTTCACGCTGCTCGAAGAACTGGGCATTCCCATGCCGGTCGAGGGCTCCTACCACCTGGAGCGTGAGGCTGCGGATCTGTTTGCGCAGTCGTCCGACCCGGAGGCCGGGACGTACGGCGTGCGCATGTCGTCCAACGCCTGGATCGTCTGGGGTAGCTGGGCGCGCGCCCTGCAGGGCTCCGGGAATCACATGTACCGCGCGCCGGACCAGTTGCACTGGGACATCTTCAACGACGGCGGCGACCGCGGATTCGCCTTCGCGGTTAACACCGTGTTGGGTGGCACAGCTCCGCCGTTCGACCAGGTCCAGCAGATCGCCGGCGAGTTCGGGGACCCGTTCTCGGCCGGCAAGATGGCCACCTATTGGACCGGTGGCGGCGTCGGCGGGACCATCCCGCGCATCAAGGACCGCTTCTCCTGGGGCCTTGGGCCCATCGAGGAAGGCGACCGTGGCGGTGCGCCGCATCACTTCACCAACCAGGGCCAGTACTGCACGGCTACGGCCGAGCGCAATGGGCTTGTGGAAGAGTGCACCGAGACCTTGCTGTTCTTCGCGGGTCCGCAGGTCCAGGGCCGCATCGCCATTGACCGTGGCTCGCTGCCCATGCTGAAGACAGTGGTCGAGTCCGACGAGTTCAAGGCCGGGCCGCCCGAAAACCACGGGTACTACAAGACCTGGATGGACAAGACGGACCACCACCACTGGCAGAACGGCCACCCCAACTGGTGGGAGTGGTACGAGTCCTTCCGCGCCGCAACCCCGCCCTTCATCGGCGACATGTCGATCGAAGAGGGGATGCAGCACATCATCAACACCTCCGACCGTGTCCTCGAGAACACCAAGTCGGAGTACGACGAGTGGAAGGCCTGGATCGACGCTCTGCCGCCTTCGTCCTAAGCGCCAGACACTCGTCCGCTTCAGCGGGTGAGAGACCGTCGGCCCGGCATACGCCGGGCCGACGGGTCGTTTAAGGCCGAAACTCCGGCGCCACGGTGCGGTGGTCCAGCATCGCGCTGCGATAGGCTCCGATTGCCGACGCCATCCGCGGCGAGTCTCGCCGGTTGCCGGCCGCACCGCCTCGGAAGGCCCTCAGGGAGCACACCGGCATGAGCTTCAAAGTCGGGATCATTGGGCATACCGGGCATGGCAACTATGGGCACTATCTCGACATGGCGTTTGTCGGGGTGGAGGGCGCCGATATCGCGGCGCTGGCCGATCCGGACGACGAGGGTCGGGCCGAGACTGCCGAGAAGACCGGGGCGCGCACGGCCTACGCGGACTACCGCGAGATGCTGGACGTCGAGAAGCCGGACATTGCCGTGGTGGCTTCGCGCGAGGTCGGCGATCACCGCGACCTGGTCATCGACGCCGCAAATGCGGGCGCAAACGTCTATCTCGAAAAACCGGTGGCCACCGCGCCCGAGGACGTGGACGCTATGCAGGCGGCCTGCGATGAGTCATCCGTCATGTGCGTGGTCGCGCATCCCTGGCGCGGCCATCCGCCGATCCAGCGGGTGGCAATCCCGCTGGTCAAGTCGGGACGCATCGGCGAGCCGCGCCTGGTGCGCGTCTTCGGCAAGGACGGCGAGCGCGGTGGCGACGAGATGTTCCTGGACCTGTATCCGCACTTCTTCGACTTCCTGTGGCAGCTCTTCGGCGCTCCGCTCTGGTGCAGCGCCCACCTGACCCAGGACGGCCGCACCTGCGAGCAGTCCGACCTCAGGCCCGGCTGGGAGGGCATGGGGCTGGTGGCCGGCAACGGCCTCAAGGCCTATTACTGCTTCGAGGGCGGCGTGGCGGCCGATTTCGAGTCCTACCAGGGCGACGGCGCCTCGGACCCGTATCGCGTCGACATCTACGGCACCGAGGGCACGATCTCATTGCCGGGTCCAATGGGGCGCGGTCCCGATATATACCTGCATCCGAGGGCCAACCCGGAACTGATCGACGACGACGGCTGGGAGGTCGTCCCCGCAGAGCCGCCCCCGGACCGCCACAAGTGGCTGCGCGCGCACCGGCGCATGGCCCGCTCGATGATGGACATGCTGGAGGGCAAGCAGCCGGAGTGGGACCTGGTGCAGCTACCCAACGCCAGGCTCTACCTGGAAATGGCCATGCTGGCCCACGCCTCGCACATGCAGGGCGCGCGCGTGGGCCTGCCGCTGCCCGACGGCAAGAATCCCTTCGATCACTGGACGGCGTAGTCGCCACGCTCGCGGGAATCAGTTCCCGTTCGGCTCGCTAGCCCCTGGATGACCAGTAGCGGGCTTCCCGGCAGGCTCGATGTTTCACGTGAAACATTCGGGCGCGGGTCCGCCAGCCGCCACCCCTAGGGTCCAGAGCCTCGGGTTTGTTCCGTGGGCTGCCCGGCATTCTGCGATGATGCCGCTCGAACCGGTCGGCGGCCCGCGCGGCACCCGCCTGGCGCGCTGATCTCTCGCAGGGGGTTGAGATATGTCAGCCAGCGATCTCCCGGCCTTTCGCATTGGGGTAGTTGGATGCGGCGGGATCAGTTCCCGCCACGGTCGCGCCGGCCTGGAGTCCGAGAAGCTCCAACTCGTCGCCTGCTGCGACATCCGCGAGTCGGTCGCCCGCGAATGGGCCGAGACCTACGACTGCGAAGCCTGGTACACCGACTACGAACAGATGATTCGCGACCAGGACCTGGACGGCGTGGTCCTGGCCACCTGGCCCAACCAGCACCGGGAACAGGTCGAGCGCTGCCTCAATGCCGGCGCGCGCAACATCCTCAGCGAGAAGTCGCTCACGGCGAACGGGCAGGAAGCGCTGGAGCTGTCGCAACTGGTCGAGTCGGCCGGCGCGTACCTGATGGAAGGCTTCATGTACCGCCACCACCCGTTCGTGGCGGAGCTGGAGCGCCAGATTGCCGCCGGCACCATCGGCCGGATCGACTCCGTCAGCGCCAAGTTCAGCATCTTCGATTACGAAGAGGAGAGCGCCGACGATCCGAACCGCAACTGGCGGCGCGATCCCGAGCGGCTGGGCGGTTCGCCCTGGGACATCACCTGCTACGCCATCAACGCGGTCAATCACTTCGCCTCGATGGGGGCGGGCGGACGCGGCACCGGCCAGGGGTCCAACCCCGATGGAACGCTCGGTTCCGACGCGAAGAGCCTTGTGGCCGCCCGGCCGACCCGTGTGTGGTCGGTCGGGAGCATCAGCGAGGTCTACGGCACCCTGAACCGCCAGTTCGGCCTGATCAAATACGACAGCGGCTGCGTGGGTTACGTGGAAGGCAGCCGCCAGTCGCATCTCAGCGAAGAACTGCACATTGCCGGCAGCGAAGGCCGCCTGGGCATCCGCCGAGCCTGGCGACCCCAGGCCGAGCCGGTCATCCAGCACTACTACGGCGCCGACGAGGTCCGGGAAATCCCGGTCCCCAGCGTCGAGATGTACCGGCGGCAAATGGAGAATTTCGCCGATGTGGCCCAGGGCGTCGCCGAGCCTGTGATGCCGCTGATCCAGACCGTGGTGAACATGTACACCATCGAGGCATCCGTCACCAGCCAGATGGAAGACCGCCTCGTGGACCTGGAACTCCCGGCCAGCCTCTTCGAAGAGTCGACATAGCAGGCCCGGCCGGCCGTAGGACCGCGGGCTCGACGATTGGCCGCGGTGCGCGCCTGGGTGCCAATATGACGCGCCCATGAGCGCCCACGTCACAACCGAACGCGAAGCCACCGAGCTGCTGAGCCGGCTTGTCGCCACGCCCAGTGTCACGCCCGACGTCGAGGGCGGCACCGGCGAAGCGGCAATGGGCGACCTTGTCGAGGAATTCGCCCGCTCCATCGGCGCACAGATCACCCGCCAGGAAGTCTTCCCCGGGCGAGAGAACGTGATCTGCACCATCGCCGCCGACGCGCCAGGCCCGCACCTGATGCTGGAAGCGCACATGGACACCGTGGCGCTGGGGCCCATGACCAACGGTCACGAGCCGTACATGGACAACGAGGGCCGGCTACACGGCCGCGGCTCCTGCGACACCAAGGGCTCGCTGGCGGCCATGCTGCTGGCGCTCCAGTGGGCCGCCGAGGTCTCCGATCCGGCCGGGCCGCTCACCGTCGCCGCGGCCGTGGACGAGGAAACCGGCAGTGCCGGCGCCAAGGCGCTGCCGCACTCGGGAGTCAAGGTGGACGGCGCCATCGTCGGGGAGCCGACGAGCCTGGAGGTGGTTCGTTCGCACCGCGGCGGCCGCTACTGGCCCCTGATCACCCACGGCACGGCCGTCCACAGCTCCACGCCGGAGCTTGGCGACAACGCCATCCTGCGCATGGCCGACGTCCTGCACGTGCTCCGCGAGGAATATGGGCGAAGGCTCGCGGGTCGCACGCACCCGCTGGTCGGCAACTCGTCCTTCTCCGTCGGCATCATCAAGGCCGGAACCTCGTTCAACATGGTTCCCGACCGCTGCGAGGCCATCATCGAGCGGCGGCAGATCCCCGGTGAGTCGGTCGACGACGTGGAAGCGGAACTCGCGGAGGTCCTGGACATCGCGCGCCGCCGCCACCCCGACCTGCGGGTTGAGGTGCAGGCGCCGTTTGTGTTCGGGGACGTGCTGGACACACCGGCCGACGCGCCGATCGTGCAGGTGCTGCGGGATGCCGTGACGGACGTGTGCGGCTCGGCCAACGTGATCGGCGTGTCCTACGGATCCGACGCCGCCACGCTGGCCGCCGCCGGCATCCCCAGCGTGCTGTGCGGACCGGGCGACATTGCCTACGCGCACAGCGCCGACGAGTTCGTGCCGATGGCGGAAGTCGTGCAGGCGGCCGAGATCTACGCGCGCGCCTGGAAGCGCTTCGCCGCCGCCTGATGCCGCCCACGGCCGCCGGCGGGCGACCGAACATCGTCCTGGTCATCACCGACCAGCAGCGCTACGACACGATCGCCGCGCTGGGGCACCCGCACGTCGACACACCGAACCTCGACCGGCTGGTTCGCGAGGGCGTCAGCTTCGACGAGTGCCACGTCACCGCCGCCTCCTGCGTCCCCGCCCGCGCCAGCCTCTTCAACGGGCTCTACCCACACACCACCGGCGTGCTGCGCAACGGCTGCGAGTGGCGGCGGTCCTGGGTCGAGCAGCTGGCGGCCTCGGGCTACCACTGTGTCAATGTCGGCAAGATGCACACCGTCCCCTTCGAGACGCCGCTGGGCTTCCACGAGCGCTACGTCGTCGAGAACAAGGACCGGTTCCTGGACGGCCGCTACTACTTCGACGAGTGGGACAAGGCGCTGGCCGCTCGCGGCCTCGTCAAGCAGCAGCGCGAGTTGTACCGGCAGCGACCCGACTACCAGGAGGCCATGGGCGCCTTTACCTGGGACCTGCCCGCCGACATGCACAGCGATAACTTCGTGGGCGGCCTGGCGCGCTGGTGGCTGGACACCTACCCGACCACGCAGCCGCTGTTCCTTGAAGTCGGGTTCCCAGGCCCGCATCCGCCCTACGACCCCACGCCCGAGGCGCTGGCGCCGTACCTGGACCGCGACCTGCCCATCCAGCCCGTGTCACAGGCCGATCTGGACGGCCAGCCCGAAGCGATGCGCGTCATGCGCGAGCACAACACCGAGGTCGATCACGACTCCGTGATCCACATCGTCGATCCGCCTCTGGAGTCGCGGCGCCGCCAGCGGGCCCACTACCTGGCCAACGTAACGATGATCGACACGCAGGTGGGCGAACTCATGGACGCCCTGGAACGCAACGGCTACGCCGACGACTGCGTGGTCATCTTCACCTCCGACCACGGCGACTGCCTGGGCGACCACGGTCACATCCAGAAATGGACCATGTACGACGTGGTGACGCGCGTGCCGTGCATCGTCTGGTCGCCAAAGCGGTTTGCCGGCGGCCGGCGCATCGACGAACTGGTCCAGTGGTTCGACCTGGGCCCGACCATCCTGGAAATGGCCGGCTGCGAGCCGGACCCCAACATGGAGGCCCGCTCACTGCTGCCCGCGCTGGAAGGCGGCAGCTCGCCGGAACGCAAGTACGTCTTCACCGAACAAGGCCGCGACGACGGCAACGGCCTCCACGTGGATCTGGTAACGGCGGTGCGCAGCCAAACCTGGAAGCTGGTGCACTTGCTGGGCGAGGATGAGGGGCAGCTTTTCGATCTGCGGAACGACCCAGCGGAGGAACGCAGCCTGTGGGACGACCCCGCGGCCGCGCAGATCCGCAGCGAGATGCTGGATGTTCTGCGCGACTGGCGCCTGAGCAGCGGGGTTGCCACGGCTAACTGGGCCGAGTCCGCGCGTTAGCCCTGAATATGCCGAGAGGGGCGCCGGGATGCTCCCGGCGCCCCTCTCGAAACCTCAGACTTACCTTGTCTTTGCCTTAGCCAAACTTACCTTTTTTCACCTGAACTGAGCGTACGCTGCCGAAATCGTCCGGTCAATCCGTCGGCAGCCGCAGACCTAGTCCTCCTGGAATCGCTCGCAGTTGTCGATTGACTGAAGCAGTTCCGTGAACAAAGCCAATCCGTCGCGGGCGAGCTGGACGACCTGACTGAACCTCTCGGGCATGGCCATCTCGGCGAGCCGCGCCTTGATGTGATCGACGCGCTCCTGGTCTTCCGGACCCAGGAACTCGGAGAGATCGTCGATATCGTCCGCCAAGTGCGTCGCTGTCTTGAGGGTTTGGGCATGAATGCGCCGCAGCGCGCGGTGGCGATAGTGATCGACCCGCAACTGAACGGAACCAAGCCGGAAGGACTTTCCACCGTAACCGTCCTCGAGCATGAACAGTTCAAACTCCGTGAGTACCTGCTGAAAGTGAATGAGCGTCCGACGCGCCTCAAACCACGCGGCGCGGAAGCGGTCGCGCTGCGCGCGCTCATGGAATCGGCGCGCTCGCCGGGTCTCAAGGAACGCGGCGCCGCCCGCCACCACGCCCATGATTCCTAGTGCGATCGCAAAGGGATCGGGGTCAATCAACTCCTCGTCGTTGGCGAGGAGAGCTGTCGGTTCCTGACGCATGACGTGGGCGGATCCTGTGAAGTCGGATGCCAGGCACGCTACAACGCCCGTCCCCGGTTCGACGGTAGGAATGGCTACGAATAGGCTCAGGGAGCCCTGAAGAAGCAGATCATCAGATGCCCCAGCCCGACTTGCCCATCACCATCCGCGGCTACGAGCGCCGCGACAATGACCGCATCCGCGAGCTGACCCTGGAAGGCTTTGACGGCGTCAGCATCGACCAGAACGCCGACGCCCTGCTGGGCCTGGATACGGAGCCGCTGTGGGAGACGCGCAAGTGGGCGGGGGTGAAGGCCGAGCTGGAAGCCTCGCCATCCGACCACTTCGTGGCCGTGCTGGACGGCGAGGTCATCGGCTACATCACCACCAATCCGCAGCCGGACGCCGGCATCGGCCAGATCCCCAACATGGCCGTGGATGCCAGGTACCGGCGGCGGGGCGTGGCCTCGCGGCTGATCGAGCACGCGCTGGAGCACCTGCGGTCGTGCGGTATGCGCGTGGCCAAGATCGAGACGCTGTTGCAGAACGCCCAGGGCCAGACCCTCTACCCGCGGTTCGGCTTCCGGGAAGTCGCCCGCCAGATCCACTACGTGCGCCGCCTCGACGACAACTGAGCCTGGACTGGTCTGCTAGCGCCAGTCGAACAGGCAGCCCACCAGCGACGGTTCGAAGTCGAACAGCAGGTCGTAGATCTCCTTGAAGTCGCCGCCCTTCACGCGGTGCGTGATCAGCGGGTCCAGGGTGATCCGGCCCGCCACGGCCAGCCGCAACGCGACCGCGATGTCGCGGCGCGGCGACCAGTGCACCGGCAGCGCGTTGAGGAACGGGTTGTCGCCCGCATCCGGCTGACGGATCGAGTCGTGCGCGCCGATGATCGTCAGCCCCTTCTTGTGCACGTCGCGGTAGAAGTTCACCTGCTCGGTCGATCCGCGGGTGCTGCCCAGGATCACCACCCGCGCCAGGTGGCCGGCCAGGATGAACGCGTCGTTGATCGGCGCCGGGAAGCCGGTGGACTCGATCACGACCTGCGGCCCGCCGGTGTGGCCTTCGGCCAGGGCGGCGCGTTCGTCCTCGGAGGTCGGGTCCATGGACTCGAGCCACGGCACGGCTTCGGCCATTTCGCGCCGTGAAGGATCCAGGTCGGCCACCAGCACGCGCCCCGCGCCCGCCACGTAGGCGAACTGCGCGGCCAGCTGCCCGATCAGCCCGCCGCCGATGACCAGCACGGTCTCACCCATCTCGACGCGGGCCTTGCGCACCGCCTGCATGCTGATCCGCAGCATGGTGTGAAAGGCGGCCTCCTGGTCCGGCACGTCGTCGTCGACCAGGAACACGTCGCGCATCGGGGCCAGGTCGGCCGTGGCGTGCCGGCCGCGCGTCAGCACGCGCGTACCCGGCGCCAGGTCCACGCCCGCGCCGGCGGCGACAACCTCGCCCACGGCGCTGTAGCCCACGTTGCGCGGCCAGATCTGGGAGGGCGTGTTGGGCAGCGCCAGCAGCGAGGCCCGCTCGGTGCCGGGCGACATGGCCGTGACGTGGTGGCGCACCAGCACTTCGCCGGGGCCCGGATCGCCCAGCTCAATCGTCTCCATCTGAATCGTCTCGACCGAGTGACTGACCAGGACTTGCGCTTGCATGCGACCGGCCGCCTTGGGCTGCCATCCGAGCACTGGCAGCCTGCCACAGCCGCTCGGGGCGCGTACGATGCAGGCTCCCGGCGCGTACCTGGAGCATTCATGCAAATCACCAAAGTCGAACCGCTGTTCCTGGACCAATACCTGCTGGTGCAGGTGCATACGGACAACGGGCTGGTGGGCCTGGGCGAGTCAGGCTCCTGGGGCTTCCTGGAAGCCTCGGCCGCCGCCATCGAGAAGATGGGCCGCTATCTGATCGGTGAGGATCCGCTGCGGATCGAGCACCACTGGCAGTACATGTACCGCTGGAGCCACTTCCGCGGCGCGGCGGTGATGGGCGCGCTCAGCGCCATCGACATCGCGCTCTGGGACATCGCCGGCAAGTACTTCGAAGTCCCCGTCTACCAGTTGCTCGGCGGCCACGTGCGCGACCGCTGCCGGGTCTACTACCACGTCCTCGGCGACACCCGCGAAGCCCTGGTGCAGGGCGTTGCCAACGCGCGAAAAGAGGGCTACACGGCGGTCGGCCACCTCTCGCCCTTCCTGGACGAAGAACGCGACGTGGTCTATTTCAAAACCCACGTCGACAAGATCGAGGACGCCACCGAGGCCGTGCGGCTCTACCGCGAAGCCGCCGGCAACGAGGTGGACTTGTGCGTCGAAATCCACCGCCGCATGACTCCCACCGAGGCCGTCCAGCTTGGTCGCGCCATCGAGAAGTACACCCCCTACTTCTTCGAGGACCCGGTCACGCCGGACAACCTGGACGAGATGGCCTACGTGGCCTCCAAGATCAACATCCCCATCGCCACCGGCGAGCGCTTCAGCTCCATCTGGGAGTTCGACATGTGCCTGCGCCGCGACGCGGTGCAGTACGTGCGGCCCGACGTGTGCATGGTGGGCGGAATCACGGGCAGCAAGAAGGTCGCCGCGCTGGCCGAGGCACGGCACGTGGGCGTGGTGCCGCACAACCCGCTGAGTCCGGTGAGCACGGCGGCCTGCCTGCAGGTGGCCGCCGCGGTGCCCAACTTCGCGCTCCAGGAGCTTCCGCTCGGCGAGACCGTGCCGCCCAAGAGCGCCATGGTGGAGGGCATCCACCCGCACGATGGCGAGGGCTACATCCGCCTCACCGACCGCCCCGGCATCGGCGTCACCCTCAAACCCGACGCCGCCCAGAACGCCCCCTACAAAGCCCGCGAAATCCACACGCGGCTAGGGGCCGATGGGGCGGTGGTGGATCAGTAGGTCCGAAGCCGACGTCTCACCCGTCGGCTCACGGATTTCGGTCAGGAACTGCGGGGATTCGGCCCTGGCGCCCGGCGGGCGGCTGGGTTCACCTCGTGCGCCAAGGGCAAGTCACTGTGGAGATGGCTGGCGCTCTCTGCAAGTCCGACGATGCTACTCTTGAGCCAAGAGTTAAGGGTGTCCGGGCGGGCCCAGTCGAGGAGCCTGGACCATGTCCGCGACGACGATTGAAGCTCGCGTTACGCGACTTGAGCAGCGCGCTCATTCAGACGACGACACGATGAACAGCGTCCTGCATATCTTGGAACGCATGGATCAGCGCCTCGCGATGCTCGAATCGAGGGTCGCAACGCTCGAATCTACCGTCGAAATGCTCGCATCTACCGTCGAAACGCTCGTGTCCAGCGTTGCAACGCTCGAATCAAGGGTTGCAGCGCTCGAATCAAACGTCGCAACGCTCATGGCAGATATGGCCACCGTCAAGGCCACAACCGCCGACACCAACAAGCGTGTACGGGTGCGAGGGTTCAACCAGTAGCGGCCATTCCGACTCGCGGCGTTTCGGCGACCCTATCCGGCTACCCGGCCCGCCTGTCCTCCAACTCCGCCACCCGCTCCAGCGCCTCCGCCCAGATATCGGCCGGGATGGCTGAGGTGGCTTCGCGGACGTTGGTTTCCATCTCGTAGGCCGAGGCCGCGCCGGTCAGGACCACGTCGATGTCGTCGTTGGCCAGCACGAAGCGCATGTTGAGGTGGCGCAGGTCCACCTGGCGCTCGCGGCACCAGGCGTACCAGTCGCGGGCGGCCTGGATGTCCTCGGGCGGATAGAGGTCGGTGAGGCTTGGCCGGACCTTCAGGGCGATCATCGGGTCGCCGTGCGCCAGCAGCCCCTGCAACTGCGGCGAGCCCAGGATCACGCCAACCCCGTTGGCCTTGGCGTGGCGAATCAGCGGCGCGGCCGTCTGGCGCACCAGGCTGTAGTCGGCGTAGGTCAGGATCGCGTCCACCCGCCCGGCGTCGATGGCCTGGCGGTGGAAGCCCAGGTCGCGCACGCCCAGCCCGATAGCTTCCAGGCGGCCCTCGTCGCGCAAGGCCTCCAGCGTGTCGAAGCCGTCGCCGGCAGCAAATATCGGCTCCATCGTCGGCGGGTCGTGGATCAGCACCAGGTCGAGCTTCTGGCGACCCAGCAGCCGTGAACTGTCGTCCAGCGACCAGCGCAGGTCCTCCGCCTTGTAGCTGAACTGCCGGCTTGGATGCGAGCCGACCTTGGTGGAGATCAGCAGCTCCGGCAGGTCCATGCCCTCCATGGCCTTGCCCAGATTCGCCTGGCTGTTGCCGTAGAGCGGCGAGGTATCCAGGCAGCGCACCCCCAGGTCGTACATGCGCTGCAGCGTGGCGCGCACCTCGGGAATGGTGATGGCGTGCACCATCCCGCCCATGTGCGCCGCGCCCAGGGCCAGGCGGGTCGGGTACAGGTTGGTCCGGCTCAGGCGGCGTCGTTCCAGTGCGCTCATCGGGCTACACCCAGCCGTGCTGAATCTGCACGGGCTCGCCGGCGGCCTGCGAGTTCCAGCTCTCGCCCGAATCCAGCAGGACTTCGCTGCGGCTGAGCTCCGAGGTCTCCGCGGCCAGCAGGATCTCCATGATGTGACGGCCGTACTCGCCGGGCACCGGGCTCTCGATGTCCTGTGCGATGGCCTCGGCAAAGCGTCCCCACTCCAGCCGCATGTTCTGCGGCCAGTAGTCGTACTCCACTTCGTCCCAGGAGTTGTTTTTGCCGATCCAGAGGCCGCGGCCCGAGGCGCTGTGCGCAAACTTCAGGCTGCCGTTGGCGCAGATAACGTGCGTGTCGTGGATCGGTCCGCCGTCGGCAAAGCCCACCGACACCGCCACCCCGGCCAGCCCGTTCTTGTAGCGGATAAAGGCCGTGGCCGAGTCGTCGCCGGCCTGGTAGTGCGCCCGCGTGCCGATCGAGGCCGACACCGATGCCGCCTGCGAGCCCATGAACCAGGTCACCCGGTCCACCACGTGCACCCCGTTGCTCAGCCACATGCCGCCGCCGTGATAGCGGCTGCGGTACTGGGGACGCCGGCTGGCGTGGTTCCAGTTCTTGGACATGTAGCTGACGATGGTGATCAGCGGCCCCAGTTCGCCTGAGTCCAGGATCTCCTTCGCCTTGATGTTCACCGGCAAGAAGTGGTTGGTCAGGCCCACCATCAGCTTCACGCCATTGGCGTGGGCGGCCGCGATCATCTCGTCGCACTGCTCCAGCGTCAGCGCCATCGGCTTCTCCACCAGCACGTGCTTGCCGGCGTTCAGCGCATCCACGCTCAGCCGGTGGTGCAGGTGATGACCCAGCACCACGCCCACGGCGTCGATGTCGGGATCCTCCAGCAGTTCGGTGTGCGACGCGTAGCCCTTCGGGACGTCGTAGGCGTCCATGTACTCGGCGCGCGTCGACTCGATCAGGTCGGCGCAGGCCACGATCTCCACGTCGTCCAACTCGGCGATGCCCTGGGCGTGAGAACGGGCGATGCCGCCCAGGCCGATCATTCCAACTCGCAACATCCTGGCGGGTACCTCGGCGAGCAGCCATGCGGACCGTGCCAGCCACGCGCATGGGCGTCAATTCCGAACGCTGACGATTCCCTGAGCGCACCGGCGAGCGGCCCCAAAAGGCGGCGGACCCTCCGCAACGACGGCTATGATCTGAATGCGCGTCAAGCGGCCCAGCCGTGCCAAGGGTGGGACGCGCTTGGTACCGACGTGGCTGCGACCCGGATCTCGAGTCCAGCCGCCGAGATGCCGGGTGATCGCCCGGCGTACAAAGGAATCAGGGACGTGACGATTGACGCGCACCCAATCACACAGGACGAGTTGCGGTTCGAGTTGAACCGGACGCAGGACGAGTTTCGAGCCGAGTTGGGCCGGACACAGGCGGAGTTCCGTGCTGAGGAGAGCCGGACGCGGGATGAGTTCCGGGCTGAACTCAGCCGGACTCGCGAGGACTTTCTGGCCGGGCTGACCCAGACACGGGAAGAGATTCGAAGTGTCAGGGATGAGTTCCGCGCTGAGTTGAGCCAGACGCGGGAAGAACTCCGGGCCGAGATGAGCCAAACGCGGGATGACTTCCGCCTCGAAATGAGCTTGCTACGCACCGAGATTGTGACCCACTACGCCACCAAGGCGGACCTGCACTCGCTTGAGTCGCGCCTGATCAGGTGGATGATCGGCTTGATGATCGGCTCGGTGGGTACCGCGGTCGCCATTGCCGTAGCCGCCGATCGGCTGTGGAGTTGAGGCCTCGCTGAGCGCGGCGGCATTGCGCGTCGGTCTAGCGGGCCAGGGAATCGCGTACTCGCACATGTCGGCCGACCTATAGTCCGCCGCTCCGGTGAATCGGGGTACTATTGGCGACTGGCCGTTGGACTCAAGCCGTGATCTCCAGGCGTCACCTCATTCGTCTTGCGCCTGTGGCGCTGGTCGCCCTGGGCGCCGGGACGGGCGTCGCGTGCGCCGGCTCGGATGCCGACGCACCTGGGGGGTACAGTTTCCCCAGGGTTGGGGACGGGCATCAGTACTACATCTCCGAAGAGGAGCGCGCCAAACTGCAAGCGCAGGCCGCCGCTGGCTACACTCCGACTCCCCAAACCGGTAGCTAACGAGCCGAAGTCAGTCCAATGACGTCACGTCGGAACATCCTGAGATTCGCGCCCGTCGCCCTGCTCGGGCTGACGGCCCTGGGCGCTTGCGGCAGCCGGGTTGACGCCCCCGGCGGCTACGCCTTTCCCAAGCAGCGCCCCAGCAGCGACGACTACATGAGTGAGGAAGAGCGCGAGAAGCTCCGCCAGCAAGCCCTCGCCGAACAGGCCGAACGCGAGAGCCAGCAGGCAACCCCCGCCGGCGGAGGCAGCTAGGCTCGTAGGCTTGCGCACGCCGCTGGCGACGGCGGTGTCTCTGGTCTGAGGTTGGCAAATGGGTGTCCTGGATCAATTCAGCCTGGCTGGTCGGACCGCCTTGGTTACAGGCGGCGGAACCGGGATTGGGAAGGCGCTGGCGATTGGGTTTGCGGAGGCTGGGGCCGATGTGGCCGTTTGTGGGCGCACGCAGGAAACGCTGGACAGCACGGCTGCCGCCATCGAGGACACGGGCCAGCGTGCCCTGGCGCTGACGGCTGACGTGACGAAGGCGGATGAGGTCGACTCCCTGGTCGACCGGATCGCGGATGCCTGGGGCCGGCTGGACATTGCCTGCAACAACGCCGGCGTGAACAACTGGGTGGACGCGGCCGGAATGTCCGAAGAGGACTGGGACTGGATCTACGACACCAACGTCAAGGGCGCGTTTCTCTGTTCGCAGGCCGAGGCCCGCGTGATGATTGGCGCGGGACGCGGCTCGATCATCAACCTAGCGTCGATTTCGGCTCGGATCACCAACCGGCCGCAGCCGCAGTCGCACTACAACTCGTCCAAGGCCGCGCTGGTGCAGCTCTCCAAGTCGATGGCCGCGGAGTGGGCGCCGCATGGGGTGCGGGTCAACTCGCTGAGTCCGGGCTACACCCGCACCGAGATGGCCGACGCCCCGCGCACCCGCGAGGCCCAGCCGATCTGGAATCGCGACACGCCCCTGGGCCGCATGGCCGAGGTGGAGGAACTGCAAGGGGCCGCCGTCTTCCTGGCCTCCGACGCCGCCTCCTATGTCACTGGCCACGACCTGATCGTGGACGGCGGGTTCACCGTCTGGTAGGTCCGCGTTTGCGGCCTCACGCCCGGCGCAGGGGCTGGTCTCGCCGGTAGGTCGCCACGCGCCAGAGCCATTCCGCCGGACCGAAGCGGAAGCGTTGCATCCAGGCTTGCGACCACCAGAGTTGCAACGCCCAGACGGCCAGGACGAAGAGCAGGAGGCCGGCCCGATTTACGGAGAGATCGCTCAGCAGTAGCGTGAGAATCAGCACTCCCAGCACCGTTTGCGTCAGGTAGTTGGTCAGGGCCATCCGGCCAACGGCTCGGAAGCGCTGTTTCAGGGCGCTGTCCAGGCCTCGATTCCAGAGAACGATCAGGCTCATATAGCCCAGCGAGGCCGGAATCGTGCCGAGCGTGTTGGGGACCTGGCCGATGAACGCCACGTCCCTGGAATAGTCGCCCAGCGCCGTGATAAGCGCCCCAAGCGCGGCCAGCGGCAGGCCGACGCCAAGGCCAACGCCCGCCACCACCCGATACGTCCTGGCCGACCAGTCGCCCTGCATGAAGCCCAGGCGGTAGAGGCCGGCGCCCATCAGGATCACGCCAAGGCCGCGCAGGAAATAGCCGAAGAGTGAGAGTCCCAGCACGGCGCCGTTGAGTCCGGCGGCATCGATTTCGTCTCCCCGGGAGGGCGTCCAAACGCCGCTGAGCGCGATGTCGGTTGCGTTGGTGACGGCTTGATTCACCAGCAGCACGGGGACGGAAAGCAGGAAGACGCTTGCGCCTACGCCGATCAGCCAGGGGCCCGGGAGCCTCCGCAGGGCGATCAGGAACAGGGCCGATACGGCATAGACGATCAACACGTCGCCTTCCCACAGCAGGCTGTGCAGGATGCCGATGCCCAGCAGCAGGGCATTCCGCCAGAGGTTCAGCCGGACGGGACGACCGCCTTTGGCCTCGGCTCGTTCGATGAACAGCAGGATCCCGGCGCCGAAGAGCAGCGAGAAAACCCCCATGAACTTCTGGTCGACGAAGATCTCGCCGCCAATGCCCACGACCCAGTCCAACCAGGACTCCGAACCGCCTGCGCTGAGGTTGAGGTAGGGCACGCGTCCGAACCCGAAGTGCACGACGTTCATCAGCAGAATGCCCAGCACCGCCACGCCGCGAATCAGGTCGAGACTGGTGATGCGGGCTGATTCGGCGACTGGTGCGGCTTTGGTTTGCTGACGTGTTTCAGGCATTGGTCAGGCTCTGCGCTTGCGTGTGTTGGCTGCGGCGGTCATGGCCGTGCCGTGGGTGGTTTGGCGAGTATCGCCGGTCTCAGCCTGGGCGCGCAGCGGGGGATGAAGGGGGAACCGTCTCTCGCCAGCCCGACCCTTATGGGTCGGGCTGGCGAGAGACGGTTTTGGCCGGTTTTTTGGGGGAGATTCGGGAGTTTCGCGGGCGGCAGACCGGGGATGCGAGACCGGCGCGGCTGGGGCGTGGCGGGGGGCCGAGGGGGTTGATGGGAGCGTGGGACGGGGAGCGGGACAGCGGGTGGCCGTGCGCGGGCGCGGACATGGCTGGGCGAGGCCGCGGCGGGGTGGGGGCGCCGGAAAGATGAGGCGAGTCAGCAGGCAGAGAAGGAGGAATGGCAGGCGGACGAGGACCATGTGAACGGGAAGCTCCGAGGGGCGAGCTATGGGTATGGGCGCTCATTGTACACCGTGTGATTACGAAAGGCAAGGCGGGGGGCGACGGGGTTGTGGGTCGTGGTGTTCCGAATGGTGTCTGGGGGCTGGGACGGCTTGGATTGCGGGGCGTCCGTTGGCCCGCGCAGGTGTTCACCGTGTTTTGGGCCAGGTGTCCAGTTTTTGCCCGGATGTGTCCCGTTTTCGGCCAAATGTGTCCACTTTTCGGGGCAGATCACCCCAAATGTGTCCACTCGGACTGGGAATGTGTCCACCCGGACTGGACAAGGGGAAAGGGGAGAGGGAAGAGTAGTGAGATAAGTCGGGGACGAGAGGGGAAAGGCTCATGTCAAGGAGGAGCCTTGGCCTCACGACGTGGAGAGGGGGACCTCGCGCTCCTGCAGCCGCCAGGCGGCGTACGCGAGGGCCTGGCGGATGTCTTCCTGCTCGAGGTAGGGGTAGGCGTGAAGGATTTCGGCGTGGGAACGCCCAGACGCCAACAGACCCACCACCGTTCCGACCGTGACTCGCATTCCGCGGATGCAGGCCTTGCCGCCCATGACAGCCGGATCAAACGTGATTCTCTCCAGAGATTCGACCGTCAACGCACTCAAGACTCGTCGTGCGATGCGCTCCTGGCGCCGTTTGCGGACCGTGCCGTGGAGAATCCAACAATGGCGCCAATGGATACCTTGACCATCCAGTCGGCGACATCGGCCAGACTTTCCTGAGGGGCCGTGAGGCTGTCAGCCGGGATGTTCGAAAGCCATACAAGAAGACCCAGGCCGACACCGGCGACGGCTAACAGGGCAAGGAAGACCCAACCAGCGGGCACGTCTCGATGATTCACGCAGGCGGCGCGTACCTAGACGCGGTCACCGGTGCGGCGTTTTTCGCCGCTCCAACGAGGCGGCGGCGGCAGATAGCCAAGAATGCCGGCGACCGCCACGATGAAGGCGATGAGCCCAAGCGACATCAGGGTGATAGCGAATATGGATGCGAAGAGGTCCACGTTGCCTGCGCTCGCACGCTCGTCAGATTGCCTGCTTCGAAATTGTAGCAATCTACGCGCCGGGGTCCCGCTCCAGCGCCCGGTCTATCGCCGCCGACTTGTCGTTGCGCTGGGCGGGGGGGTGGGCGGAAGGGGAGAGGGGAGCGGGGAGAGAAGTGAGAGGGGGAAGGGGCGAGGGGAGCGGGGAGAAGAGTGGGACAGGACGGGGGAGTGGATGTGGGGAGAGGCGGGGGTTGGGGGTTTTGGGTCAGGGTAGGGTTGGCAGGGGTGTGGTTCGACAGGCTCAGCAGGGACGCCAGGTGAGGTTTGGTGGTTGGTTGCCGCTGGATCCGGGCCGGGGGGATGACGGGGGAGGCGGGGCTGAGGCTGTGGGGTGGAGGGTGTTTGTCGAGCGAGGGGCGGTTGGCTAGACGGAGACGATGCGTAGGCCGTGCATTCGCTGGAAGTGGCGACGGTTGTTGGTCAGCAGGGTCAGGTCGTGGCGAATCGCGGTTGCGCCGATCAGCAGATCAAAGTCACCGATGAGGTTTCCCGCCGAGCGCAAGCGTCCTATTTGGCTCGGGACGAGATTGGATCAGCCGAGACGCGTAGATATTGCGAATTAGCACGTCGGGGTCGTTCAGACCCTTCCAGGCGCCAGCGCTGGCTCGCAAGGCCTTGCGCCTTCGGTCCAGTGACGGTTCGTCGTTGACGGCGATTACAACTTCCGCGCCGTCTTGCAGATCAATCTCCTCCAGCGGCAGAACGATGCCGCCGGAGAATCTGCCCTTGATTTGGCGAACCATGTACCGCGCTCCCGGCAACCGAACAACAGGCGCTCAAACCCGTTAGCGGCCCGCAGACCACTGTACAGCGAGACTACACCGCGGCCGGCTCGGGCTACGGCAGGGGAGAGCGGAAGGGGAGAGTAGTGAGATGAGGCGGGGACGAGAGGGAAAGAGCGGCGGCTCGACGCGGGAGCGCGACAGCGGCGCGGGTGGGGCGGGAGGTCTCGACCGGAAGACCCCTCATCAGAAGGCGAGGAGTGAGCGGAGAGAAGTGAGAAGTTAGAGCGGACCGGAGAGGGAAGGGGAGCGGCCGCGGCTCGGAGGGGTGGGGGTTATTGGCGGCCTCCCAGGGGGACGTCGCGGCCTTCGTCGAGGTCCAGGCGGTCGAACTGGCGGCTGACGTCGGTGCGGTGCGACTGGCCGATCTCGGCCATGAACTGCCAGAAGCGTTCGCGCGCCGCGTCGTCGTCGGGCGTTCTGATCATCATCTCGCGGTTAAAGGCCATGATCTCGGTGGCCGACCGCGGCCGCATCCGCGCCTTGACCCAGGCCCAGACCTCCTCGTCGCTGGCGCGCGCGGCCACGGCGTCCACGAAGTCCTGCGGCTCGATCCCCAGGAACTCCAGCAGCATCCCGGAAAAAAACGTGCGCGAAATGTAGTCCCCCAGCTGACCGGCAATCTCAGCCCGCACCTTATCGATCGCCCGCGGCAAAAACACGATCCCATGCATGGACTCGTACGGACTCCGCGGCACTCCATTCACCAGATCCATAGTGCGTCTCCCTCCAAAGTCGACCCGTGCATCATGCGCCTCGAGCAGCGTCCAGGGTCGGTGGTCACTTCTCGACAGGGTAGCGAGGGATGAGGTCCATCATGTCGGCGCCCACCGCTCGACGTGATCGTAATGCAGAGTTGGGGTGAGTGGATCAACGGCGCACCCAAAACTCTCCGAATCATCGGCGCCGTCCACGCGCTCCTCCAATCCACCCTCTTCGGCCAACCCGAACCCGTGCACTTCTAGACGAAACTCCCTAAGTCTTGTCACTCGAACCTATGCACAAGAACAAGACCCAGGAGCGAAAACCTATAATCGTCTGGTTGTAGGCACCGTCCATGACCCCTTGCTACCCATACAATCCCTGGATACAATCTTCTCGAGGTGCCCACGGCGAGGGATTAATTATTGCCGCTGATCCAGCGGTGATCATCGCTTACGTATGCTCTACGCGCGCGCGCCGCGGCCGCCGCCATGCTCCACATCCTTTGGCGCGGAAGGCTAAATCAAGCTGTGGGCACCTCAATATTATTGTTAATTAGACATTAATGCAGATCGAATTACCCTACTCCAGACGGCGAGCAGCAACGCTGTTCTTTAGTCTCGATCGCCCCGAGGATGTGGCTAAAATGCTAGCTGTACCCCATAGGAGTCTAGTCTATTGGATTTACAGAACACCTGAACATGATCGATACACCACTATTCACATTCCCAAAAAGACCGGCGGCACTCGAGAAATCCTAGCCCCTAACTCAAACATCAAGATCCTTCAACAGAAGCTAAA
The DNA here is from genome assembly GCA_022821645.1 of Chloroflexota bacterium. Taxonomy (GTDB): domain Bacteria; phylum Chloroflexota; class UBA11872; order UBA11872; family UBA11872; genus UBA11872. The sequence goes on along the minus strand of JAJEDE010000015.1, from coordinate 200,504 downwards.
CTATATACTACAATCAGTGTACCATCCGAAGCCGAGTGCACACGGCTTCTCTTTGACTAGAAGCGTCAGAACTAACGCCGAGCCTCATGTCGGCAAGAAGTGGATATTCAATGTTGATCTCAGAGACTTCTTCCACTGGATCAACTTTGGTCGAGTTCGAGGCATGTTCATGGGACCTCCATATCACGTCCCTCTAAAGCCAGCCACGATTCTTGCCCATCTATGCTGCCACCACAGGCACTTGCCGCAAGGAGCACCCACATCACCTATCGTGAGCAACATGATCTGCGCCCAAATGGATAGCCATCTACAAAAGCTCGCTCAGTCGAATCAGGCCACCTACACTCGCTATGCGGACGACATTACATTTTCCACTACACGACGCACTTTCCCTGCACCAATTGCAACCTTCGATCCGCTGGGGCAGGTCCGTCCAGGAGATGCATTAGCGAAGATTATAGAGAAGAGCGGATTCTCTATAAATTCGGACAAAGTATGGCTTGCTGGAAGGCATCGCAGGCAAGTGGTTACTGGCATTACTGTCAATGACTTTCCAAATGTTCCAAGGCGTCATCTCAACCAGATCCGTGCCATGCTACATGCATGGAAGACTCATGGCTTAGTCGCTGCACAGAAAGAGTGGACTAGAAGATTTTATACTCCTAGCGGCGCAGCATGGCAGCAACCACCAGATTATTCTCGAGTGCTACAGGGTAAGATTGAGTATGTCGGAATGATTAGAGGCCTTGATGCCCCTGTCTATTTGAAACTTTGCGATCAGCTAAACGAACTGGATCCCACACTTGCCACCAAGCGAGGAACGCCGCTACGGATGCTACGCACCAAGTATGACTTCTTGACTTCCACTAACAAGGTGACTCGGCAGACACGAGGGCGCCGATTTGAACTGGTGCTCTCGGAATTATTTGAGATTTTTGAGATCCCGGTGGTACAGCCATTCAGGCGAAATCGTGGTGGCGAGCAGATAGACGGGGCGTTCACTCTCGACAGTCATCATTATCTGCTCGAGTGCAAATGGACCTCTGGTGCAGTAGGCCAATCGAATGTCGACGCGTTATGTGGAAAGGTTGGGCGCTCCGGAGATCAGACAATGGGTGTGTTCATTTCTGTGAACGGTTGGTCTGATCATGTGCTTGATCTTCTGAAACAGAACCAAGAAAAACGAGTCTTTTTAGTCAATGGTCAAGACATCAGTGCGGTGCTTTTGGGCAGCATTAACTTTACCAATCTCCTTCGTGCAAAGATCCAAGCGCTGAACCTGAAATCAGAACCTTTCTTGAGCGTAGATGATGTGCAATAACCTTGTCCTAGCCTGCGCGTCGAGAATACTAATACCCTTAGACTGATTCCGCAACCCGGTTGGTTTTAGATTGATCCTGACATCGCTCCATGCTTGGTGAGCTATTCTGCCTCTCGTGTAACTCGCTCGCACCAAGACCTTGTCCTCTTATCGACAATTGGTGTCTAGCTGACGAGTTCTAAGCTCGTCGGCCGCTGTTTCCCTCCATGAACCGACGGCTCCGCACACCACTTGGCCGCAAGCCGTCGGACGGCCCCGTAGACTCTCTCATCGAACCCCAGCAGGTCACAGAGCACGTATCGGTCCAGCAGAGCGCGGTTCGGATCAGCGTCGGCCAGGTAAGCAGGCCGAAGTTCCTTGTCTCGAAACTCCTCGAATATCACCTCGGCTGTGGAGAGGTGTGAGTCACTGAGCTTGCGAAAGTCCAAAACCGGCATTGCTTCTGCTGACCGAATAGTTACCGTAGCTCGACCTGCCACCTGTGGGTTAGCGTGCCACCAGAACAACAGTAGGCCTAGCGTACAGTTGCACCAGACAGCAAGAGCGTAGTCATATCTACTATCAGAGAAATTGACATTTGGCCAAGCCCGACCACCCATCGCATCCTGCTCGGTGATTGAGATCGCTAGAGGCTGCGAGTTGAACCGAAAGTCGAGATTCAAGTGGGCACGACCGGCCACGTTCCAAATTTCTGCCGCCTTAGCCTCCATTCCTGGTCGAACCGTTAGCTGCGAATCGGGCTTACACACCATCCGCGTCTCTTTACGTGCATCGTGATTCCACAAAGCGGGATACGTGGCGGTGGGACTCGCTGCCACTTTGCTAAAGGGACCGCGCGGAGGAGCGCCAACGATATCGAGGTGATAGGCCCCGAGGCTTCCGAGGTTACTCAGCCTTGCGACGCTGAGTGACTCAGCGCCGGGCATTCCGGGAAGCCAGAGTTTCGATTCGGCGAGCGCATGGGCGGTTTGTGCAAGCGAATAGTCGGCTAAGCGAATTGCGCTCCAGGCCTCGCCGCCCGAGGGAATAGATGCAGTCAGCATCGCGCCCGACTCTTCATCGCCTACTTGCAGCGAAGTTCCGCCGTATGGCCCGTCATCCAAGCCCCGAATGCCCGTACTAGAAACCATGTTTGCAGCGAGCACACTAGCATCGGCAAAACTACTTGGTCGGCGTGACAGCGAGCAGTATTGAATGCTCCCTGGTCCGAGATCGCGATTCTCTCGTTTCCGAGCGATCACAAGACACTCAGCTAGGCCGGTGTCCGACGAGAACGATAGATCGTCGTTCCCGCTTGCAGCGATACTCAAGACCGAAATCGCGTAGTAGCCCCGCGTCAGCATTTTTCGAAAGTTACTCCAGGACGATCCAGCAGCTGCGGAGATCGGTAGAACAAGAGCTATCACGCCACCGGGCCTAAGCTTGCTATCGGCCAGCGCAGCGAATGCCGAGGCGAATCCGGCGTTCCCGTGATAGCAAGTGTCTTTCTTTAGCGATAGCATCCGCTTCGCCATATCCCTTTGGTCGTCTTCGGAAGCACTGAAAGCGGCAAAGGCCGCCATACTTACTTCTGAGTACGCTCCTTCATGCGTCGTGTTTCGAGTGAATGGAGGATTCATGATTATGAGATCGAATTCTGAGTCACGGATTTCGGCAATAATCTGACTCGCGGTCTCCTCGCCAGTGCCACCTGTTCGCTTAGCCGGGTCACTGGTCGTAAAGAGCGCCAGGGTCTGCGACGACTGCAAAAGCTCCAGCGACCCGATCGCCACGCTGCCGTCATCCTGCCGTCCGTACGCCAGCGTATAGAGACGCGAGTTCTCGAATTGGCCGCCGGGTTGTACGCCAGCCAGCGTGGACCCCGTGATGTGGATAGCCGAGGGCATCACGTCGCAGCCGTACAGCACCTCTCCCATCATCACGGAATGCAAAGCCGCGGCGTCGCCGCCGGCCCGCTCGTGGCGGGCCGCGATCTGTTCGTATACGGCGGATAACAGCGCCCCGGTGCCACAGGCGAAATCGCCGACCCGCAGCTTGCCGATGGCCTCCGCATCGGACCAGTCCACGCCGTCCATCTTGGCCACGGCCAACCGCGCCAGCAGCGCCGCCGAGGCGGGCAGCGTGTAGAAGGTGGCGAGGTACTTGCGGTCCGCGATCAGCCGCTGAAAAACCCGCCCGGTTAGGTCATGTGAGTTGGACACGCCGGTAGAGTTGACATCTTCGGCTGTTTCCCGCAGCGTCCGCAGGAGCCGCGCCGCGTCACGCGGATGTAGTTGGCGGACGATGTCCCGGGCTATCGCGAAGATCGGCCAATAGTTAATCTCCAGGATTGCGTTCCAGGCCGCTAGGACTTCACGCTTTGGGTTGAGCGTGTCTTCGCCGCATACATCGTCCAGGTGCCTGACGGTTTCGTATACGCCCATCAATCGTTCCTGGAAGATCAACGCGTTTGCGATGATCGCCCCGGCCATGCGCCACGTCTGCCTCACATTGGTCATGCCCAGCAGCCCGGCAATCTCAAGGGCGATAAAGGGCCGTAGTTCCGCTACCTCCTCGATGACCTTCTCGGCCCGGTCGATGCCTTCCTCCAAGGCCTGCGCCGCTCGATCCACCGCGTGCTGAGGCACCGACACCAGACGAACCAGGTCCGCCAGGTCCTCAACTGACCCGTCCAGCCATCCCGACCTAGGAAAGCGGCTGGGGCTGTCGCCGTCCTGCGTGAACACGACGTAGGACAACCGCGCGTCGGCCAGTTCCGATTCCAGGTCCTCGGCGTCCGGCATCGATGCGGGATACCGCAGCGCAATAGCCGCCTCGATCAGACGTCGGTCACCCATGGCTCGCAGACCCAGCCGCTCGCGAGCCTCAGCTTCCACGTTGGCGGCCGGCGCGAATTCAGCCTCGATCACCACCGGCGCCCGTGCGGTCGCCGTGACGAGAACATCCGGCCGCAGCCCCGAATGCCCCTCAATAGCCTGCGTGTTCTCCGTCCGCACCTGGTACGTCGGCAACATCCCCTGCAACAGGGATCCCAGCGCGTTGTTCGCGCTCGGCTCAGTCTGTCGAGGCATCAGAGGCCCTCTTCGCCGCCGCAGGGATTCACGATTATGTCCGGTTTTCGTTCGGTTTGCGGCGAATGATAGCCCAAAACTGAGGATCAAGGATTCATTCGTCGCCGGCAGCGTCCGGGCCGACCCGGGCAAAATCCTTGACGCCCCGCTTCATTGACGCTGTGATGTCCGCATGCGAATCACTCTCACTATTGACGACGATGTCGCCGATGCGCTTGAGCAGCGGGCGAAGCGGCTTGGTGTGTCGTTCAACCAGGTGGTCAACGAGACCCTGCGCCGCGGATTGGCGGCGCAGGAGGCCGAGGACCGGCCGGTGTTTCGTGTCCGGCCGTTTCGCAGCGGCTTTCGTCCCGGCATTGACCCGCTGAAGCTCAACCAACTCAACGACGAGTTGGAAGTCCAGGCCTTCCTGGAGAAACACCCCGACTGGCCGTCCCGGACCTGAACGTGCCCGCCCGCGCCTGAATGTCCGGTGCTACCGGCAACATTCCAGCAGGATCAAGCAACGCGCACCTGTCCCGGATTCGTCGCCGCCTCTCACCGACGCGGGTCCGTAGGATTCGGGGATGAGCTATTTCGAGTTGCCGGAGCCTCGGCGGGAGCGGTGTCCGTTTTGCGACAACGTGGCCGGTCGCGAGACGGAAGGGGGCGTGCGTTGCGCGGTGGTGTCGGAGACCGAGCTGACGCTGACGTTCGTTGCGCCGAGGCGTCAGCACTTGGGGCGGCTGCTGGTTATCAGCAAGCGGCACGCGCCGACGCTGTTTGACCTCACGGACGAGGAGGCGGCGGCGATCATGCGGGAGACGCGGCGCGCGTCGCGGGCCGTGACCAGGGCCTTCAAGCCGGACGGCTTGACCATCTATCAGAACAACGGCGTCGGGGCGGGCCACGAGATTCCGCACGTTCACGTGCACGTCGTCCCCCGCTATCACGCCGATGACGGCGCGATACCTCGGAAGGGTCCGGTAGTCCCCTACGAGGAACGTGCTGAGGTCGCAGCCCGGATCAAGCATTTCATCGTCGTGAAAACCGGCCAGTGTTTCTATGACGACGAGTGCAGCAGTTGCGAACAGGGATCAAACAGCGAGGATGAAGAAAGCGAAAGGGAAAGAAGCGATCAGTAAGGAATTTCCAGTGAAGCGTCTAATAGTTTTCTTACGGCCGTCCTGAACACGTCACCAGACAAACTGCCACCAATACCTGAAGAAAAGGAAGAGGGGCGGTCCGGAAGGTTTGCCTCATGAACTAAGAAAGCAATGAGAGACTACTAGCGCAATGACACCGCCAGCAGCACTTGCGACAACCATAAGAAATAGCTGATTAGCATGAGTGATTATATAGTTTAGTATAGCAGACAGTATAACAAGAGGCCGTTCTCTAATAGCATGAAACAAGCGTCCAATCTTAGCCCTACTATCGCGTCGCGCACAAGCCCTGATGATTACCCTGTACTCTTCGTTATCTACAAAAGAGAATTCATAGCGCATCCGCATAGTACCGAGAGTTCGTAACCTTCCGTCCGTCTTGGCAAACCCATGGCGTTGAAGCAACTTCTGGATGTTGTCCACAATTCGAACAAAAACGTTCGCCGGAGTCAAAGCGAGAATTTCACTTTCTAACCGAGTGGGGTCAGTAACTGTGCCAAGGGGGAGATGTGTGATGTCTCCGACTGTTGTCTTAGATTCAGGTACACCAAAATGCTTCTCATATATAGCCGCAATCTCTTTCATATTCTCCGTGCCCATCAGGTTATCTAATCCTATCTTGGGAATGCGAAATATATTAGAAGCGTCAGGAATCAATTTATCATCGCTTCGATTCATTGATTCCCTCCATCAAGAAGCTCAACCAGTGCTTTGGGTACCTACTATGACCGTGGCCTAGCATCCGTCCTGCGTCCTTTCAAACGCTTCTAGAAGCGCATCTATGCTATCATAGCCAAAATACCGTACAATCTCATTCCGCACTTCCTCTGCCTCCTCTAGTTTCTCGACAGCCATACTTAGCGCAGCATTAGATCGCTTGCGATCCTCCCTTACGTTCTCTAGCATTTTAGAGACGTTATCAAACGACGCAAATACACTCCGCTGTAGTTTGCGCATGGTGAACCACCAAAGCAAATACATCATGAGTCCAACCGAGGACATAATGGCAACCGATACTATAATATTGCCCCAGGTTCTGCCACCGAAGTCAAGAGGCGTCCAATTGAAGATTGAGCCTAATGTGGCAATCGGCAAACACGCAATGGAGAAAACCAACGATAGAAGCACAATGTGTGAAAGAAAACGACCAAATCGTCCATATCGTTCTTCCAACAAATTAACAAGGCCAGCCAAGATGGCGGTAGGGTCCATGTGTCTTTCATCCTTAGACAAGGTGAACCAGTATACTTGAATTCTATCATTGTCTCCACAACTGAGAAATGACTGGCACACTCGTCCCGTTTTACTCTACGACTTGTTTCTAACGTTTCCATTTCTTTGCAGCCCTCATATCGTGTATCTGTTGAACGCTAAACTTAAATGTGGCCAGCCGCGCCTATCCGGGAAGCGTAGTCCAATGACACGCTGCCGCTGTACGTCACGGCGCTGTGGCTTTCCAGCCGGAGGAAAGTGGGCACGAGCTCTTGGTATCATTTCAAATCCTTGCTAAAGGGTTCTTCGCGATGTTAGGCGATGATCCGGCGGAGGTCGAGTATTCATACACATGTCCGCAATGCCACGAGAATACTGTAAAATCCCTCAGTCAACTTCAGTTGGGCAATACATTCAGTTGTCCGTACTGTATCCGAGGTATCCGGGAAAGGAATGACAAGTACCGGACACTTTTCAATTTTAGTCTAAGTTCAATGATAGTGTTGATTTCCGTGACCAAGACTCGGCGTTGCGGTATAAGACAGAAATCGACAGGACGCTTTTCGAAATAGCTATCGAAGAGATCGACTAAGTCAGTGACCTCAGCCAAATCGGCCGTCGCGTAATCAGGGTCGTTGAAGTCTAGAATAGTTTCCTGATTGTGCGAGGCAGGCTACGTAGACAGCCTTAGACTGTGGCGCGCGATTCGTAGCCCAGAAGGGGCTGCCTCGCCGGTGTCTGCGCCGCAGGGACGACGAGGAAGCGCCCACAGGGTGTCATTCCGAAGAACATGGTGCATCAGAATGTGGAGTCCCGTTCATAGACGAAACGCCTCGATTGCACGGGTACGCCGCTGGCGACTCGCCGGCTCGCTTCTCGCCTCTGACGGCTGGCACCATGAGGTTGGTTGGTCGATACCGTGCCAGGCGCTGCCATGAAGATTGCCGACATCCAGTTCTATTCCTTCAACCCGGGCCGTCGGAACCTGGAGGTGGTGCGGGTCGAGTCGGACAACGGCTATTACGGCTGGGGCGAGGTGGGCCTGACCTCGCGGAACCTGGCGGTGGGCGGGGCCATTGCGCACTTTCGGGACTTCCTGATCGGCCAGGATCCGCGGCGCATCGGGCGTATCTGGCAGGAGACCTACCGCAGCCAGTATTTCGAAGGCGGACGGGTGCTGACCTCGGCCATGGCGGCCATTGACATCGCGCTGCACGACCTGGTGGCGAAGAGCCTGGGGGTGCCGGTCTACCAACTGCTGGGCGGCAAGCAGCGGGACTTTGTGCCCTGTTTCGTCACCACGAACGCCCGGAACCAGGACGACCTGGTCGAGGAGGTGAAGGGCCTGGTGGCGGACGGCTGGGAGTGCATCCGCACGCTGGTCTGGGGCCTCTGGGAGACCGAGGGGCAGGTCTTTTCGCCGCGCGAGTCGGTGGCCATCACGGCCGAGTGGCATACGGCGGTGCGCGAGGCGGTGGGGCCGGGTCCCGTGATCGGGCCGGACTATCACCACCGGCTGAGCGTGGCCGAAGCGGCCTCGTATTGCCAGCGCATGCCGCCGGGGACCATCGATTTCCTGGAAGAGCCGATCCGCGACGAGACGCCGGCGGCCTACGCCACGCTGCGCTCCATGACTGACGTGCCCTTTGCGATCGGCGAGGAGTTCTCCAGCAAGTGGCAGTTCGCGCCGTACATCGAGCAGGGGCTGACCAATTTCGCCCGCCTGGACATCTGCAACGTCGGCGGATTTACGGAGGCCATGAAGGTGGCGGGCTGGTGCGAGACGCACTACATCGACCTGATGCCGCATAACCCGCTGGGCCCGGTCTGCACGGCGGCCAGCGTGCACCTGGGCGCGGCGGTGCCGAACTGGGCCTGGCTGGAGGACCGGACCGTTGACCTGGGCCGGCTCTATTCCGACGAGATTTTCCCCGTCCAACCCAAGCTGGATGGCACCTGGTACCCGGTGCCGGACGGCCCGGGCCTGGGCGTGGAGATTGACCTGGACGTGATCAAGGAGATTCCCTCCCGCCAGACCGAAACCCCGCACACGGTTCGACCGGATGGGTCGGTGACGAATTTCTGAGGTAGCGCGCTGCCGTGTGCTGGACATCCCGCAGCTCCAGGTATCTCGGAGGCCTACATACGTGAAAGTGACTCATGACCCACGGACGGACACCGTGGTCATAAGCCTGCGCGAGTCCGATATTGAGGAGAGTGACGAGGTTCGACCGGGGGTGATTGCTGATTTCGATGCGGCGGGTGAGGTCGTGCGCTTCGAGATCCTTGACGCATCGCGCGTGGTTCAGAATCCGCGCGAGATTCGGTTTCTGATCGCCGAGTAGCAAGGCACGCTCCGAGTCGCGCCGTCGGCTGGCACCATGAGGCGTGTGGTCCGCCACCGCGTGAGGCGCCGTTATGAAGATTGCCGACATCCAGTTTCATGCCTTCAACCCGGGCTTTCGCAACGTGCAGACCGTGCGGATCGAGTCCGACAACGGCTTCTACGGCTGGGGCGAGGCCGGCCTGAGCACCCGCGACCTGGCGGTGGGCGGCGCGGTGTCGCACTTCCGGGAGTTCCTGATCGGGCAGGACCCGCGGCGGATCGGGCGTATCTGGCAGGAGGTCTATCGCAGCCAGTACTTCGAGGGCGGGCGCGTGCTGACCTCCGCGATGTCGGCCATCGACATCGCGCTGCACGACCTGGTGGCCAAGAGCCTGGGCGTGCCCGTCTACCAGCTGTTGGGCGGCAAGCACCGGGACTTCGTGCCGTGCTTTGTGACCACGCGGTCAAGCGACCTGGACGAGCTGATCGCGGAAGTGAAGGGCCTGGTGGCGGATGGCTGGGAGTGCATCCGCACCTCCATGTACGGCCCGGGGATCAGCGACGGCAGCAACCGCTTTGAGCCGCGCGAGTCCGTGGCCGTGACCGCCGAGTGGCACACAGCGCTGCGGGAGGCCGTGGGGTCCGGGCCGGTGCTGGGTCCCGACTATCACCACCGGCTGAGCGTGGCCGAGGCGGCCTCCTACTGCCAGCGCATGCCGCCGGGCACGATTGACTTCCTGGAAGAGCCGATCCGCGACGAGAGCCCGAACGCCTACGCCACGCTGCGCACGATGACCGACGTACCGTTTGCGATCGGCGAGGAGTTTTCCAGCAAGTGGCAGTTCGCGCCGTATATCGAGCAGGGCCTGACGAACTTTGCGCGGGTGGATATCTGCAACGTAGGGGGATTCACCGAGGCCATGAAGGTGGCGGGCTGGTGCGAGGTCCATTACATCGACCTGATGCCGCATAACCCGCTGGGTCCGGTCTGCACGGCGGCCAGCGTTCACATGGGCGCGGCGGTGCCGAATTGGGCCTGGCTGGAAGACCGCGGCCCGGACCTGGGCCGGCTCTACTCGGACGAACTCTTCCCGGTGCAGCACAAGCTGGACGGCGTCTGGTACCCGGTGCCCGACACGCCGGGTCTGGGCGTGGAGATTGACCTGGATGTTGTGAAGGAACTCCCGGTCAGTCACTGGGAGTCTCCGCATCTGACGCGACCCGATGGGTCGGTGACGAACTGGTAGGGGGCTCGTTCCGGGTCTTGCTCAGGCGAGATCTTTGCGTAGCCACGGCTTGGTTGCGCGGAAGACCCTCACCCCAACCCTCTCCCACAGGGAGAGGGAGCAAGAGCCGTCCCTCTCTCGAGGGCGAGGGGCGTTTTGTAGAGGTCGCTCAGGCGGGGCGGGGCGCGGGGGCGGCCATGAGGTGGGGGCCGTTGGTGGCGGAGGACTGGCGGGCGAGGTCGTAGACGCCGTCCTGGAGTTCCAGGACGCGGACGGCCTGGCGTAGCGGGATAGGCGGCGGGTCGCCGTTTTCCAGGGCCTGAATGGAGCGGCCCATGATGCTGGCCATCATGTCGGAGCGCGGCGTCTCATCGTAGACCTGCACGCCCTGGCTGGTATGCACCTGCACCTGGCCGACGAGGTCGGCGGTGTACTGGCCGAGGATGATCGCGTTGGTCCCCACGGCGCGGATGACGTACTCGCCGGAGTGGTCGCCCAGCGGGTAGGCGTAGCTGCATTCCACCAGGCCGGTGCTGCCGTCGGCGGCCCGGAACAGGCCGGCGGCGTAGTCGTCGAACGGGCGCTGGAACATGGCGTTGGAGATGACGCCGGCCACGGCCTTCACCGGCTGACCGCCCATGGCGTCCAGCATGATGTCGATGCCGTGCTGGCACTCCACCGCCCAGCAGCCGCCGCCCGAGATCGACGGATCGTTGTGCCAGGCGGAGGGCATGTTGTCGTAGCGGGCGGGCGTAGAGGTGCTCAAGCGGCTGTGGAAGTGGGCCAGGTCGCCGAGGGCGCCGTCGGCGATCGACTTGCTTATCACCTCGCACACTCTGAGTTCGCGCGTGGGCAGGGTGAGCGCGCCCCACAGGCCGGCGGCCTCGGCGGCCTCCACGGCGGGACGCAGGCGGTCGGCGCAGTCCGCCCAGGGCTTGTCGAACAGGCAGGGCACGCCGGCGTCCACGCAGGCCTGCAGGTAGTCGGGGGCCAGGGTGTGGCGGCCGGAGACGAGGGCGACGTCGGGCTTGACCGTTTCCAGGCACTCGGCGGCGGTGTCGAAGACGGGACAGCCGAAGGTCTCGGCCATGGTTGCGCGTTCGGATTCCAGCGGGTCGAACGCACCGACAAGCTCGTGCCCAAGCTGGAGGGCGGTGCGGCCCATTCCGAACCCGTGATGGCTGTAGGAAAGGACGACGGCGCGCATGCGGGTGGCTCCGGTTCGAGGGTCGGCGGGTGAGTGTACGGGCAGTCGACCGGGGTTCAGGACGTCAGGTCGGAGAGATCGTCATGACCTAGGTGAGAGGCCGGTATACTGTTGTCATTGATCCCCCCATCTGTCTCTGACGGCTGGGATGGGGCCACCTCCGGGTGGCCCCTGAAATTTTTAACGGGACCGCATGCGCACCAACGTCTACGTTGACGGGTTCAACCTCTACTATGGCGCGCTGCGCAGGACTCCTTACCGCTGGCTTGATCTGCGCGAACTGTTCCGGCGCATTCTTGGGTCAGGGCACGCGCTGCGGCGAATCCGGTACTTCACGGCCGACGTCAGGTCCACGTCAGACGACCAGGAAAAGAACGTCCGCCAGCAGTTGTACCAACGCGCGCTGAGCACGATCCCAGAGACGGAGATTCACAAGGGGAGATTCGTTCGCAACCGGCACTGGATGCCGCTGGCCAACCCACTCCCGGGGATTCTCGAGCGGATACGGGTGGAACGGGTCGAAGAGAAAGGCTCGGACGTCAATCTAGCGACCCATCTGATGCTGGACGCCGCGCAGCGGGACTTCCAGGCTGCGTATGTTCTATCGAATGACACTGATCTGGTTGAGCCAATCCGGCTCGTACGTCAGACGTTCAGCCTGCCCGTGCACGTGGTGAGCCCGCACCGTATACGCAGCCGACGGATGCAAGCGGCAGCCACGTCCTACACGTTGCTCGACCACACGTTGTTGCCGGAGTGCCAGTTTCCGAGAGAGCTTTCCGATCACCGCGGCTCGTTCCACAAGCCGCCCGAGTGGGACTGGACGTAGGGCGCGGGGCCTATCTCAGGCTGATTCTTCGGCCTGTTGCTGTTGGGTTTCGGTGTGGCCTGGCTGGGTGACCAGGATGGGGGCGCTGTTGGACTCCACCGTGTCGCGCGTGACGACCACTTTCTTCACGCCCTTCTTGGACGGAAGGGTGAACATGGTGTCCATCAGCAGGTCTTCCAGGGTGGTGCGGAGGCCGCGGGCGCCGGTGTTGGTTTCCTGGGAGCGGCGGGCGATGGCCTCCAGGCCATCGTCGGTGATTTCCAGTTCCACGCCGTCCATTTCGAACAGCTTCTGGAACTGGCGCAGCAGCGCGTTCTTGGGTTCGCAGATGATTCGGACCAGCGCTTCAACGTCCAATTCGTCCAGGGCGGCGACCACCGGCAGGCGGCCGACGAACTCGGGGATCAGTCCGTATTTCAGCAGGTCGTCGGACGCGACTTCGTGCATCACGCTCTCGGCCTTCTCGCCGTGGGCGCGCTTGCCGAAGCCCACGCCGGCCGCCTGGCCGATGCGCCGGGAGATGATGCGGTCCAATCCCTCAAACGCGCCCCCGCAGACGAACAGGATGTCGCGGGTATCCATCTGGATGAAGTCCTGGTGCGGGTGCTTGCGGCCACCCTGGGGTGGCACGTTGACCTGGGCGCCTTCGATGATCTTCAGCAGCGCCTGCTGCACGCCTTCGCCTGAGACATCGCGTGTGATCGAGGGGTTGTCGGCCTTGCGGGAGACCTTGTCGATCTCGTCGATGAAGATGATGCCGGTCTGGGCGCGCGGGACGTTGAAGTCGGCGGCCTGCAGCAGGCGCAGCAGGATGTTCTCCACGTCCTCGCCCACGTAGCCGGCCTCGGTAAGGGCGGTGGCGTCGGCGATGCAGAACGGCACGTTGAGAATGCGGGCCAGGGTTCGGGCGATCTCGCTCTTGCCCACGCCGGTGGGCCCCAGCAGCAGGATGTTGCTCTTGTGCAGCTCAAATTCGTCGTCGGAGGCGCCGGCCGCCACGCGCTTGTAGTGGTTGTAGACAGCCACCGAGACGACCTTCTTGGCCCGGTCCTGGCCGATCACGTACTCGCTGAGCAGTTCGAACAGGCGTTCCGGCGTGGGGATTCGACCTGCCATGGCGTGCGGACTGGGAGCTTGCGTCTGCTCTTCGTCGATGATGTCCCGGCACAGGTTGACGCACTCGTTGCAGATGTAGACGCCGGCCGAGCCTGAGATCAGGCGGCGGACCTGGTCCTGCGTCTTGCCGCAGAACGAGCAGCGGTAGCTCGCGCGGTTGGAGCGACTACGCGCCATGTCGGCTCCGAGGGACAGAGGTCCCGGCAGGGTACCGAGGTCGGGGCATGTCGCCTAGTCCGAGCCGTTGCTGTCCTGGCCCACGCTCGCCGAGCGCGGCGTCACGATCTGGTCAATCAGCCCGTACTCCTTGGCCTCTTCCGCCGTGAGGTAAAAGTCGCGGTCCGAGTCTGCGTGGATGCGGTCTTTCGGCTGACCGGTGGCGTCCACGAAGATCTGTTCGATGCGGTCGCGGACCTTGCCGATCTCGCGGGCTCGAATCTGCAGGTCGGCGGCCTGCACGAAGCCTTCAAACCCCTGCGACGGTTGGTGCAACAGCACCGTGCTGTGCGGCAGCGCCGCCCGTTTGCCGTTAGCTCCACCGGCCAGGATCACGCTGCCCATGCTGGCGGCCAGACCCACGCAGGTCGTGGCCACGTCGTTCGGCACGTACTGCATCGTGTCGAAGATGGCCAGCCCGGCGCTCACACTGCCGCCCGGCGAGTTGATGTACATGTAAATGTCGGCTTCGGCGTCCTCGCTGGTCAGCAGCAGCAGTTGCGCGATGACCGTATTCGCCACGGCGTCATCGATGGGCGTGCCCAGGAAGATGATCCGGTCGCGCAGCAGGCGCGAGTAAATGTCCATCCCGCGTTCGCCGCGGTCGGTCTGCTCGATTACGTACGGGACAAGAATGCCCATGCGAAAGTCCTTTCCCTGCCGTTGGCGTTAAGCCTGCTCGGCGTCGGGGTCATCCTCCGTCTCGGCGGCGGCTGCCAGCTCTGGCGGGGGCTCGTCGTCGTAGTCCTGGTCGTGCAGCGCAACTGCGCCGTCGCTAACGGCGGCAACGAGCGCCTGCAGGGCTTTTCGAGAGCGAACGGTCGTCGCCACGCGCTGGCGCGCTTCGTCGCGCATCAGGTTGGTGCGAATCAGGTTCCGTCGTTCCTGCGGGTAGTACTCGGCCACGCGGTCAACCTCGGCCTGCATTTCCTCGACCATGGCGGTGATGTCATGCGCGTCCGCGTAAGCATCCAGCGCCAGGCCCCGGTGAATGCGGCGAACCGCTTCGTTCCGCGCTTCCTGATCCCAGTCGTCCCGCGTTTGTTCGCTCATGGCGAGATACGTGTCCACGGGAACGCCCTGACGCACCAGCGCGTCCGTGCGTTCGTTCACAACCTGCGCGCTTTCGCGTTCAATCAGCACGTCGGCGATCTCAAAGGTGGCGCGATCCACCAGGATTTGCACGGCCTGCTCTTCCAGTTCCTGCCGGGCTTCGTGCGTCTTGCGCTCACGCAGCGAGCTGGAAATGCGCTCGCGCATCCCCTCCAGGTTCTCGAAGGGGCCCACGCTACGCGCGAACTCGTCGTCCAGGTCCGGCAACTGCCGCTCGCTGACGCCGTCGACCTGGATCTCGAACGTCACGTCCTTGCCGCGCAGCGCCTCGTTCGGGTCGTTTGGCGGGATCTGGGCGTCGTACGACACCTGGTCACCGGCGACCGTGCCGGTCACGGCGCCATCGAACCCCACGGGAAAGCCGTTATTGCCGACCAGCACGTTGTAGGGCTGTGGGTCCTCGGGCTCGATCCCCTGGCCCACAATCTGAATGCGCGTCTGCACCATGTCGTCGGCAACGGCGGGACGCTCCACCGGCTCCCAGGCGGCCTGCGTCGTGCGCACCTGCTCGACCTCGGCCTCGATCTCGTCCTCGGTCACCTCGTCGACCGCAACTTCCAGCGACACGTCGTCCATGTCGCCCAGCTCGACGGTCGGAGCGACGGCGACCTCGGCCGAGAACAGGAACGGCGCGTCCAGCGTCGGAAGGTCCGGCACGTCCAGTTCCGGCTGGTCGATCGGGTTCACGCCCGTCTCGTCCAGCGCGGACGTATAGGCCCGCGGCACCACCGCTTCCAGCAGGTCCTGCATCACCGCGCCGACACCGGCGGCGTTCTCGACGAGGCGGCGCGGCGCCTTGCCGGGGCGGAAGCCGGGAATCTTGACCCGGCGACCGACACGTTGAATGGCCCGTCCGTATTCCTTCTGCAGATCCTCAGGCGGCACTTCGACCGCGAGCCGAACGCGGCTGCCTTCAAGCTTCTCAGCGGTCGCGGGCATACCTATCCCCTGGGCGGAATCCACCGGCCGATCGCAAGGCGGGTGGGGAAGGAGAGACTCGAACTCTCACGGAGAAATTCTCCACGTGATCCTAAGTCACGCTCGTCTACCAGTTCCGACACTTCCCCCTGGAGTGCTCGAACGGACAGAACGGACAGACAATCGCCCGCGCGAACGCGGGCGCCACCGATTATATGGTGGCCGGCGTGGAATCCCGGCCCGTTTTGATCCGGTCGACGCTTTAGCAGTCTCGCGCAACGGGCTAGGATTGATTCAAGCCCTCGACCCGCCGGATTGTCGGCGGCGCCGACGCTAGCAAAGGACCTGCAACATGGCCTACGAAGTACCCGACCTCCCCTACGCATTTGACGCGCTGGAGCCCACCATCGATGCACGCACGATGGAGATCCACCACGACCGGCATCACGCGACCTACGTCATGAACCTCAACGCCGCGCTGGAAGGTCACGACGACCTGGCCGCCCAGAGCATCGAAGACCTGATCAGCAACCTGGACGCGGTGCCGGAGGGCATCCGCACGGCCGTGCAGAACAACGGCGGCGGCCACGCCAACCACTCGCTGTTCTGGACGGTGCTGACCGGCGACAGTCACGGGCATCCGCACGGCGCGCTGGAAGAGGCCATCGACGCGGCCTTCGGCAGCCTGGACAATTTCAAGGCCGAGTTCGCGGCGGCGGCCACCACCCGCTTCGGCTCCGGCTGGGCCTGGCTGATCAAGCAGGCCGACGGCTCGCTGGCCGTGACCAGCACCCCCAACCAGGACAGCCCGCTCATGGACGGCAGTGGCGTCCCGATCCTGGGGCTGGACGTGTGGGAACACGCCTACTACCTCAACTACCAGAACCGCCGCCCCGACTACATCGCGGCCTTCTGGAACGTTGTGAACTGGGAAGAGGTCGAGCGCCGCTTCGGCTAAACCGACCCCAGCGTTGCGAAGAGCCGGCGGCCCGGTTGTGAGCCGTCGGCTCTTCGCACGAATGGTCTAGGTCAAACGGGCTAGGATTGACGCATGTTCGCTTTATACCGGCGCGCCCCCTGGCAGGCGCAGCTGCTGACGATCTTCGCGATCGTCGCGGTCTTTATCGTCATCGGCTTCCTCGCCCTGCGGCAGTTCCAGGCCGGCGACCCGAACGTCTCCGTGGAACCAATCTCAGTGGACGTGGGCGGCGCCGCGACGCTGATCCCGCCAGGCGAGCGACCCTTCGGTCTACACGTCATCGGCGAGGGCGAAGTGGTGGTGCCACCCGACCGCGCCATCGTCACGCTGGGCGTCGAGGCTTCGGCCGAGACTGCCGCCGAAGCGGCCGACGAAGCGAACTCCACAGCCGAAAAGCTCATCGAAGCCATTCGCGACGTCAGTTCGAACGAGAGCGAAATCCTGATCCAGACCACCGGCCTCAGCCTGTCGCCCGTCTTCCCGCCCGCCGCGCCCGAACAACGCACCGTGTCGGCCGATCCCGTCGGCTATCGGTCAGCGAATACGGTCACCGTCACGATCGACAAGATCGAGCTGACGTCCCGGGTGCTGGACGCGGCGCTGAGCGCGGGCGCCAACAGCGTGCGCTCGATCAGCTTCACCCTGCAGGACGACGGCCCGGCCAAGGCCGAAGCCCTGCGGCTGGCCACGCTGGACGCCGCCGACAAGGCGCGCGCGGTGGCCGACGCGCTGCGCGGCAGCGTGCGTGGCCTGATCTCGCTGCAGGAAGACAGCATCTACGTGCCGGTGGCGCGCAGCGAGTTCGCCATGGCACGGCCGATGGCAGCCGCGCCCGCCGCGGCCGCGGTCCCGGTGGAAGCCGGCGAGTTGCGTATCCGGGCCACCGTGCGGGCCAACTTCGCCTACGAGTAGGCGAAGACCGGAGAGCGTTTGGCCGAACGCGACCTCTAGCCCAGGTCGGCGGGACGCACGGGTGAGCCGGAGCGCGCGGACTCTTCGATCGCCAGCGTCGCGCGCAGGGTGAGTACGGCGTCGGCATAGGTCGAGCGAATGTTCGAAGCGTCGCCTGATTGCACCGCCCGCACGAACGCCTCATCCAAGAGGTACTTGGCGTCGGCGCTGTTCGTGAATTCGCGTACCTCGCCCGGCCGCGCGATCCGGCCGCCTTCATGCCAGACCCACATGGACAGATCGCGCGCCACGATGGTCACCCCATGGTCCCAGGGCTCCACGGGCACATCGTTCAGGCCACAGGTGTTCAGCAGCGTGCCGACGGCCCCGTTGGCGAACTGGAACGTTGCCGCCGAGACGTCAGCGATGTCCAGATTGGGCACGTCGGTCATCAATCGCGTCGCGGCGGCGGTGTGGATGCTCTCGATCTCGCCCACCAGGTAGCGCTGCAGGTCCACGATGTGGGTCGCCTGCTCAACCACCTGCCCGCCCGACTGCGCCTGCACCCGCCACCAGGCGGTGCGGGGCATGCCGCCCAGGTAGGTGCCGATGGCCATGCCCACCGATCGGTCCGCCAGCAACTCACGCGCCGTGTCCGCCGCCTGGCTGTAGCGCGTCTGGTAGCCGACCGCCGTGATCAGACCGCGATCGGCGATGGCGCGCTCGATTCCCCGCACCGTGGGCATGTCCAGACCAACCGGCTTCTGCACCATCATCGGCACGCCGGCCTCAATGCACTGGTACTCGACCTCGCCATGCGCGAACGGCGGCAGCGAAATGAACACCGCGTCAGGCGCAACGGCCGCCAGCATCCGGCCGGTGTCGTCGAAGGACTCGATGGTGGGCAGCTCGACCGGCGGCGACATCCTGGCGGCGGCCAGGCGCAGCGTGTCCGGAATCCGCGCGAGATCAATGTCCGCCAGCGCCACCACGTCGGCTTCCGGCATGCTCCACAGGTTGGCCAGGTGCATGGAGGCGATACCGCCCACACCGATCATGGCAACGCGTACGGGGGATGGCTCAGGCATACGGCTTCGGATCCGGCGGCGGGCCGCCGAAGCCTAGGGGCCGCGCCGCCCCGGCGTCAACGCGGGTCTACACTGCCCGGCTGTGATGTGGTGCCGGTTGACGCAACTGGATCGCGCCGGGGCTCGCTCCGTGGTTGAGCGAGCACGGGCTGGAGGCGTCTGATGCCGCCGGGACCGCGCCGCCACCACGGCGCACCGCATCCGCTGGGCGCCGGCGACCGCGTGGTTCGCGTGCCGCGGCGGGTGGCCATGAGCCTGGAGGTAGACACCACCCTGGCGCGCCGCGGCCCTTTCCGGCCGGGTCTCATCCTCATCGTCGCCTTCGCCAGCCTGATTTTCCTGGGCACCGTGCTGCTGGCGCTGCCGCTGTCGCTGGCCGACGGCCAGGAGCCGGACCTGCTGGTCGCCCTGTTCACCGCAACGTCCGCTGTCTGCGTGACCGGGTTGACGGTCGTCTCGACCCATGACCATTGGTCGCTGTTCGGGCAGATCGTGATCCTGGGGCTGATCCAGGTCGGCGCCCTGGGCTTCATCGTGGGCGCCATCGTCATCTTCTCGCTGGCCGGCCGGCGCACGTCCACCCGGGAACGCCTGATGTTCGGCCAGCACATCGGTCGCGGCGAACCCGGCGGCCTGAAGGGGCTGTTCTGGCGCATCGCCATCTTCACGCTGTTCCTGCAAGGCGTGGGGGCGGTGCTGCTG
The DNA here is from genome assembly GCA_022821645.1 of Chloroflexota bacterium. Lineage (GTDB taxonomy): Bacteria > Chloroflexota > UBA11872 > UBA11872 > UBA11872 > UBA11872. The sequence goes on along the minus strand of JAJEDE010000015.1, from coordinate 181,144 downwards.
TTTCTGCGGGTCCGCGGCGACTCAGCCGTAGACAATCCGCACTGGTGGTCGATCTTTCACGCCGTCTCGGCCTTCACCAACGCGGGGTTCGACATCGAGCCCGGCTCCACCAGCTTCGCGCGGCTGGTCGACGATCCGACCACGGTGGGCATCCTGGCGGCGCTGGCGATCATTGGCGCCATCGGGTTCATGGTGATCTTCGACGTGCTGCGCCGGCGACTGTGGCGGCGCCTGGGGCTTGAGTCCCGCATCGTCCTGACGGCCATGCCGGCCCTCTTGATCGCGGGATTCCTGCTGCTGCTGGTGCTTTCGCCGGATTTCGGCGGCGCGGTGCCCGAGGACGACCTTGGCCTGCGGTCGAACGCCGCGCTCAATCACGCGGTCTGGCGCACGACCGGCTTCTCGACCATCGATATGGGCCGTCTCCACACCGACACGCTGATCGTCCTCATCGTCCTGATGTTCATCGGCGGCGCCTCGGCCGCGGTCACTGGCGGGATAACCGTCAACACCTTCAGCGTGCTCTTTATCGCGATGGTTTCGCACATTCGCGGTCGCCGTTTTCCGGAGGCCTTCGGGCGGCGCATCGCCCAGCACTCGGTCATGCGCGCGCTGGCGGTCGTTGGGCTGTCCGGCGTCGCGGTGCTCCTGGCCACCGTGCTCATGTCCATCGCCGAGCGCGGCTCCGAAACAGTGCTGTCAAACCTGCTGTTCGAGGCCGTGAGCGCCTTTGCCGTCGTCGGCTATTCCACCGGCATTACGGCCGATCTGACCGTGGCTTCTAAACTCGTGCTGATCGGAACCATGTTCGTCGGCCGCCTGGGAGCCCTGACGCTTGCCCAGGCGCTCGTCACGCGCGAGCATCAACCGCTGGTCCGCTACCCGGAGGAGGCCATCAAGGTCGGTTAGCCGCCGACCGTGCCCATGCAGATCCTGGTAACCGGACTGGGACGGTTCGGAAGCAGCCTGGCCCGCACCCTGGCGGAGACCGGGCACGAAGTGGTTGTGCTCGACACATCCGAGCAGGCCGTCCAAATGGCCACTGACGTCGTGGATCAGGCGGTCGTGGGCGACGCCACCAACGAGGCGGTGCTACGCGAAGTTGGCGCCACGGATGTCGATCTCGCCATCGTGGCCATGGCCGAAGTGGAGGCCAGTGTCCTGATCACCACGCACCTGAAGAACCTGGGCGTGCCGCGAGTCTTCGCCAAGGCCTCCAGCGAGGTGCACCGCCTGATCCTGGAACGGGTTGGCGCGGACCGCGTGGTATTCCCCGAGCGCGACATGGCGTTGCGCCTGGCCCAGAGCGTCTCAACGCCCGGCATGCTGGACTACCTGGAACTGCTGCCGCACCTGGGCATTACCGAGATCGACGGCACCCCATTCGCCGGGCAGTCGCTGGCCAACCTGAACCTGGCCGCCCGGTTTGGCGTGAACGTGCTGGTGATCAAGCGCGGCAACGAGTTGATCGTCACCCCCGGCCTGTCCGAGCGCGTGATCGAGGGTGACATGCTGATCGTGGTCGGCCGCGACAGCCGCATCGCCGAACTCCAGACCGCCGCCGGCTGACGATCCGTTTCCCGGACGCTCGTCCGGCGTGTGGACGAGCGGTGGACAACCTGTGCGCCTGTCCGTGGCTTCGATCACCGCGCGGAACATCGTCCTCCCGACCCCACTTGAAGGGACGGACGGAGTGACGAGCCCTGGAATGTCCCCAAGCCTAGTCAGGTGGGACTGTGGACAGCCGACGCTGCCGGAGTGTTGATAAGTCAGGTTGACACCCAGCATATGGGATGCAAAGATTCCTCCCCACCTATATGTGGTATGCGCCCCTGGCTGATCCACAGCTCGGGTCGCAGCTTAGAGGCAACGGATCGCCTCATTCACGATGCCGTGACGCACGGGTGGGGACGTGCACTCAGATTAGGAGCGCGGCGGTGATCAGACTGCTCGGCGAACTGCATCGGACGCGCGACGGTCGGCAGTTCGCTATCGATTTCGCGGAGATCATCCCCTCCACCGGAGCGTATGACCTGGTGATTTTCGGCTTGCGGCATGCGGAAACGGAGTTTTCGATGGGCGTGGCATTCCCGCAGGACTCGGCCAGCACCTGGGGCGCCCACGAGGCGCTGGTAAGCGAAGGATTGGGACAAATTCGTACTGAACTGGAGCGCGGTAATACCGAGGATGGGTCTCTGGTGGAGATCCCTTCCGCCACGTGGGGAGGGTGGCGACCGAGTTACCGATTCTCGGTCCCATCAAAGACGCGTTATGCATAGCCACGGCGCAACGTATCCGGACCTCTCGGATAACGCGCTGGCCGTGCTGCGCAAGCGCTACTTCCTGAAGGACCGCATCGACCACCCCATTGAAGACACGGACGAGTTCTTTGACCGCGTGGTGCGCGGCGTTGTCGACGTCGAGCGCGAGCGGGGCTGGGTGGACGCCGAGGGCCACGACGAGATCGTGGACTCCATGTACGACCTGCTGCGCGGGCTGCGCTTCGTGCCCAACAGCCCCTGCCTGATGAACGCGGGCAAGCCCCAGGGCTACGCGCAGATGGCGGCCTGCTTTGTGCTGCCCATCGACGACGACCTGCTCAGCATCAAGACCACCGACATGCACGCGGCCATCATTCACCAGAGCGGCGGCGGCACCGGGTTCAACTTCTCCCGCATCCGCCCGCGCGGCGACTTTGTGCGCAGCTCCGGCGGCGTGGCCAGCGGGCCGATCAGCTTCATGTCGATGATCGACTACTCCTGCGGCGAGATTAAGCAGGGCGGCACCCGCCGCGGCGCCAACATGGGCATTCTCAACGTCGATCACCCGGACATCCTCGACTTCATCGAATGCAAGACCGAGGACGGCCGCATCGCCAACTTCAACATCTCCGTCGGCATCACCGACGCCTTCATGCAGGCCGTGCGCGACGACACCGACTATGACCTGGTCAACCCCCGCACTGAAGAGGTGACCGAGCGGCTGCGAGCCCGAGACGTCTGGGAGCGCCTGGTCGACGGCGCCTGGCTCAACGGCGAACCGGGCATGATCTTCCTGGACCGGCTGGAGCGAACCAACCCCACGCCGGACGTTGCGCCGCAGGACACCACCAACCCCTGCGGCGAGCAGCCGCTGCTGCCCTACGAGGCCTGCGTGCTCGGCAGCCTGAATCTCAACTGGCACCTCACCGAGGACCGTACGCGCATTGACTGGCGCGCCCTGCGGCGCGACGTGCACCTGTCCGTCCGGTTCCTGGACGACATGGTCGAAGCCTCCAACTTCCCGCTGGAGGAAATCGACGCCATCGTCAAGCACGGCAACCGGCGGGTTGGGCTGGGCGTGATGGGCTGGGCCGACGTGCTGTTCCACCTGGGCCTGCCCTACGACAGCCCCGAAGCCGAGGCGCTGGCCAGCGACGTGATGCAGTTCATCAACGACGAAGGCCGGCGCGCCTCCGAGGAACTGGCGGCCGCGCGCGGCGCGTTCCCCAATTTCATCAACTCGGCCTGGGACCGAAAGGGCCACGGCGAGCGGCGCAACGCCACGGTCACCACCATTGCGCCGACCGGCACGATCAGCATGATCGCCGACGCCTCCAGCGGCATTGAACCGCTCTTTGCGCTGATCTTCTGGAAGAACGTGATGCGCGACAGCGACGACAACGCCGCCACCACGCTGCGCTACGTGAACCCGATTTTCGAGACGTACGCGCGCCGCCGCGGATTCTTCAGCGAAGAGTTGGTGGACGCCATCGAGGCCAATCACGGCAGCCTGCGGATCACCGACGAGACGCCGGCAGACGCCCTGCAGGTGCTGGAGGGCGTGCCCGAGTCGGCCCGCCGCATCTTCGTGACGGCTCACGACGTGTCGCCCGAGTGGCACATCCGCATCCAGAGCGCCTTCCAGGCCCACACCGAAAACGCGGTGTCCAAGACGATCAACTTCCCGCACGAAGCCACCCGCGAGGACGTGGAACGCGGCTACTGGCGGGCCTATGAACTGGGTTGCAAGGGCGTGACCGTCTACCGCGACGGCAGCCGCGACTTCCAGGTGCTGACCACCAGCGACTCGGGCGACAAGACGCGCCGCGACGAGTCCGACGAGCCGCAAGTGGCCGAGGCCGAGGCGCCTGCGGAAGAGGCACCGGCGCCCGCTGAAGAGGTTCCCGTGCCTGTGGCGGCCACCCCGGTCAATGGCCACAGCAACGGCCATGCGCCCAAGCTGACGCCGACACCGGCAACCAATGGCGCCTCGGACGAGCACGCCGACCGCACGCCGCTGCCGATCGTCGCCGCCGTGGAACGCGAGCGGCCCGACCAGATTCACGGCACGACAACCCGTATCCGAACCGGTTGCGGTCCGCTGTTCGTCACGATCAATGACGACGAGCGGGGGCTGCCGTTCGAGACCTTCGCGACCCTTGGCAAGGCCGGCGGCTGCGCGGCCGCGCAAACCGAGGCCATTGGCCGGCTGGCATCGCTGGCGCTGCGCTCGGGCGTGCCGGTCGAAGAGGTGCAGAAGACCCTGCGCGGGATCACCTGCCACCGGCCCGCCGGGTTCGGCCCCGAACGCGTGCTTTCGTGCGGCGACGGGATTGCGCAGGCGATGGCCAAGCGGATCCATGTCGAGAACGGTGATTTCGTCCCAATGGTGGACCTGCAGGGCGAAGGCACGTACACGCCCGACCCGGCCGAACAGCCGGCCGCGACGGTCGCGACGGCGCCTCCCCAGAGCGCGCCGAAGTTCGGCAGCGGTTCGGCGCCGGCGGCCGAGACCTACGTTGAGGGCGCCGCGCGCGACCAGGGATTCGTGGGCGCCTGCCCCTCCTGCGGCGGCAGCCAGCTGCACTACGCCGAGGGCTGCATGAAATGCGTGTCCTGCGGCTACAGCGACTGCGGCTAAGCCTTAGTCCGCCGACATCGACTGGCCGGCTTGGCTACCGCGTGCCCGTGAGGTAGAGGCGCTAGGAACCGGCAGCCGTTGTTGCCGTTGAGCCTGACCTTCGCTCGTCAATAAGCAGGCGCAGGCTCGCTTCGGTCCAGTAGAGATCGCCGACGTTTGCGCCTCGGTCCAGCAGTAAGGACATCGTGGCTCGGTCGCCGTGACGCGCTGCCGACTGAAGCGGTGGATTCTGGAATCTGGCCCCGGATTCAATGTCGGCTCCGTAGTCAAGCAGGATCTCGACGGCAGCAGCATTCCCTTCACCGGCTGCTACGTTCATCGCGGTGTTGCCGAATTGGTCCCTGGACTCAACGTCGACCCCGTGCTCAAGCAGCATGGCAACGATGCCTGGATCACCACCGGCGCTCGCCGCCAGATGAGCGGCGCCCGGCCTAGTTCTGCGCCGCATGGTCCCGCAGCACGCGAGCGGTGGCCTGATTGTTGGCGGCTTCCGCCAGGTCAAGCGGCGTGGCGCCGTCGTTGTCTTTCGCTTCGGCATTGGCGCCATAGCCCAGCAGGAGGGTGACAGTGGCTGGGATTCCGGCATCCGCCGCCCAATGTAAGGGCGTCAAACCATCGTCGGCCCGTGCTTCCAGGTTGGCGCCGGCATCGATCAGGAGGCTTGCGAGAGCCGGATCTTCTCCCGAGGCCGCAAGGTGCAGAGCCGTCCCACCGCCAACGATCTGGGCTTCGAGGTTCGCGCCGCGGTCGATCAGCAGTTGGATCAAAGCCGGATCAGCGTCGAAGGCCACCGCCGAGTGCAGCGGTGTCGCACTCAAGACGGCCTGCGCTTCCAGATTTGCGCCATGGTCCAGGAGTACGGCGACTACGGACGGCTCGTTGTTGAACGAGACTCCCCAGTGCAGAGCCGTTAATCCATTGTCGGCCAGCGCTTCCAGGTTGGCGCCGCGTTCCAACAGGAGCTCGACCATCCCCGGGTTGGGGTTGGAGGCCGCTGCCCAGTGCAAAGCGGTAAAGCCGAAATTGCTGCGCGCCTGCAGGTCGGCCCCGAGAACCAGCAGTTCGTCAACCCTCTCTGGAATCTCGCTGCCGGCGGCGGCGGCCAGCAGCGGGGTCAAGCCTTGGTCGTCCAGTGCTTCCAGGTCAGCGCCGCGCGCCACCAGCAATTTGAGCGATTCCGGCTGCGTGCCAAGGACCGCCCACGCGTGCGCGGGCGTCCAGTCCCTGTCGTTTCGCACGTTGGGATCAACGCCAAAATCAAGCAGGACAGCCAGGACTTCCGGTTCGGGACTTTTCACCGCTGCCACATGGAGCGGAGTAAACCCGCTGCCGGACTGCGCCAAAGCGTCAGCGCCCGCCTCAATCAAGGCAACGATGACAGCAGGCTCCGAGCTAAACGCCGCCGCCAGATGCAGCGGCGTAAAGCCATTGCCGTCCGTCGCGCTGACGCTCGCGCCGCAGTCCAACGCGGCGTGCACGACGGCTGCAGTCGCCGCGACCCAGAACGCCTTGCTCAGCCAGCGAGACTCGTCCACTGGCTCGGCGCATGCTTCGGCTGTGGACTCCTGACGCGCCGCGGCTTCCGGGGTCGCGGCTGCCGCCGTCGAAGGCGTTGCTTCGGCCTCCAAACGCGGTTCCGGGGTTGAAACTGGTGAAGGCGAGGGCCTGGCCGTTCGAGTCGCTGCCTGGGTTGGCGCTGCCGCCGATATTGCAGTCTGGGCAGGCGCCGGCTCTGGGGTTGACGCTCCATCGCAGGCCGTCGGCATGACGGCCAGCAGACCAAGGAGAAGCAGTTGGCCGGGCGGCGTTAGTCTCCATCGCAGCGTCGCGCAGACCTTCCGCTGCCGCTGTCCTAGGCTTCCCACTGGCCGCTCGACGGTCGGCCTATGTCCCGCCGGATGCGGCGGGAGCCGCTGGCCTGGCGTCGGGCCTCAGCTCATCAACTACCTGGCGCAGCGTTGGTTCGCTCCAGTAGAGATCGCCGACAACAGCGCCGCGGTCCAGCAGAACCGACATTGTGTCGCGGTCGCCTCCGAAGGCTGCCGCTTCAAGCGGAGTATTGCCGTAATCGTCCTTCGACTCAATGTCGGCGCCGTGGCTCAGCAGAATCTTGACGACAAGCACGGCGGCCTGACGCGCCGCTACGTGCAAAGGCGTTTCTCCCTGGACGTTTCTTGCTTCAATCTCGGCGCCGTAGTCCAGCAGTAATGAAACGATGGTTGGATTCCTACGCGCTGCCGCCCTATGCAGCGGGGTGACGCCAAGGCTGTCCGCCTCGTTGGACTCCGAACCTTGTTCAAGGAGAGCTTCTACAGCGGCGGATCCGCCGTCGCGTACCGCCACATGTAGGGGCGAAAGTCTCGAGTCGCCCTTCGCCTCAATCTCGGCGCCGTGTTCCAGCAAGACGGTGATCGAGACGCGATTGTCATAGCCTGCGGCGTAGTGCAGCGGGGTAAAGCCGTACTCGTCCCTGGCCTCAATGTCAGCGCCGCGTTCCAGCAATGACGCAATCGTGCCCGGGGAAGGGTTGTGGGCCGAGGCGAGATGCAGCGCAGTCTTGCCGAAATTCTCTCGGGCGTTGACGTCGGCGCCGTTATTGAGCAGGGCGTTGGCGACCGACTCGTGACCCGAAATTGCCGCCTGGTGCAACGCAGTACCGCCGTCGTGGTCCCGGGCCTCAACGTGTGCGCCCTCGGCCAACAGCGCTCTGATGAGTGCTGGATCCTGGCTATACGCCGCCGCAAGATGCAATGGTGTCAATCCCAGATCATCCGTTGCCTGGATGTCTGAGCCACAGTCCAAGGCGGCATGCACCTGGGCGACCGTCGCAGCGCGCCAGAACGCAGGGTTCGTCCAGGCCTCCCGAACCGTCCGCTCGTTCTCGGGACTCATGGAACACGAGCCGGGCGTACGCGACTGAACTGGCCTTGCGCCGTCGGCGCACGCACTAAGTCCCACGGAAACGACCAACAGCGCCGCACACCAATGGACCAGTCGCGACCGGCCCAGCGCCGCTCCTGTAACTCTAGACCGAAGCCAGGCGGACACTGGCGCGCCACTCCGAACTCGAAGGCTCGGCAATCAGTCTAGGGTCTGCGGCTTGACCGCTGGCCGCCCAGGACTTCAGACAGCTAGAGCCCGTCGGCCAGCCAGGCGATGAAGTCGCGGCGGGGGTCGGGGTGTTCGAGGAGTTTGATGCCGTGGCCGGGGGTGTCGTAGACGGCGACCTGGCGGGGTTCGGCGGTGCGGCTGTAGAGGGCTTGCGACTGGAGGGATTCTTCGCGGTTTGACTGGAAGAGGACGCCGCGGGGCTGGAAGTTGGGGATGTCCTCGCCCATCAGCAGGCGGCCGGGTTCGAAGCGCCCGCTTACGGCCACCGCCCGTCGAACGGCGGGCACCACCGAGGATGCGATCCAGGCCGTGTTGGCTCCAACGCTGGCGCCGCCGACGCCGATGTGGTCTGAGTCGATATCCGGGCGAGCGGCCAGCCATTCAACGGCGGCGGCCACGTCGGTCGGCCAGCCGTCCAGGGTGTTGGCCCTGTCCGTTTCGATGTCGTAGCCGCCGTCGGCGCGGACGTGCCGCAGGCTCTCGCCGTGGGCTCGCGCGTCGGGCGCCAGCACCGCCAGGCCGGCGGCCAACAGGTGTGGCGTCATCTCGTCCCACTGGGCGCGCGTGCCCTGGTACTGATGCATCAGGACGGCCGCGGGCCAGGGCGGTGGGGTTTCGGGCGGCGTGAAGGTGGCGACGACCTGGATGCCGTCGGCGGTTCGATAGGTCACGTTGCCGCGATCCGAGTCCGCGAATGGCAGCGGCGGCAGGGCGGGCGGGTCGGCGCAGGCGGCCAGGGCGCCGGCGCCAAGCGCCAGGCCGGCGGCCAGCACCGTCCGGCGTCTCAGGCGGCGCTGCACGTTGGGTTGGGGTTGGAGATCATCTCCCTGCATCGTAAGCGCCACCGCGGGCCAGGACACGAAAACCCCGAGGTGACGTACGGTGCGGCTGGAGATTGGCCGCGGGAAACGGAGGGATGGCATGCGGCTGGCCTTGTCGGGGCTGCTGTTTGACCACGCGCCTGCCGCCGAGTTCGCCGCCGCGGCGCGGGAGATCGGCTACGCCAGCTTGGAGCTGCGCGGCACGCGTCACCAGTTGCCGCCCGATGCGGATGCCGCGCGGCTTGATCTCTTGGGAGAACTCTTCGAGGGGCTGGAAATCGCGAACATTGCCTCCCATGCCGGCAACTTTGGGCTGCTGGATGAGGCGGATGCGCTGGCCGAGAGGCAGATCGCGCACCGTTTCCTCAGATGGGCCGCCGTGCTGGGGGCTCGCAGCGTGCGGATCTGGCCGGGGTGGGTGGCGGCGCCGGAAGCGGAGCCGGAGCACTGGGCGCGGGCGGCGCGCCACCTGCGCTGGTGCGCCGACGCGGCGGCCGACCTGGGGGTGATGGTGGCGATCGAAATGCACCACGGCTCGCTGGCCGAATCGGCGGACGGCGCCAACCGGCTGCTGGACGAGGTCGATCGACCTTCCGTGGGACTAATCCTCGATCCGGCCAACCTGATGCAGACGCCGACGCCGTTCGGGCCTCGCTGCGTGGGGGCGGTGTGGGACCGGCTGCTGCACGTGCACGTCAAGGATCACTCCATCGTCGGCTCCACCGAGTTGGGCGCCTACCCGTTTCGCCTCTATCTCGATCACATCGGCACCTGGATCGAGCGCATGGAGCCGCCGCGCCGCCGAATAGGACCCGGCTGGTTTGCGAAGCGGGCGCTGGGTGAGGGGCATGTGCCCTGGCCGTCGATCCTGAGGGAACTGAAGCGGCGTGGCTACGCGGGACACTTGATCGTGGAGTCGGAAGTCGGGCCCGGCGTGCCGACGGGGCGTACGCTAGCCGAGCGTGAGCTCGAGACGCTGAGCCGCTGGATTGAGGCGCTGTGACGGATCTGGAGCTGCGGCCGTTGGGCGCCGCGGATCTGCCCGAGGCGGCGGCGTTGTGCCAGCGCGAGATTGCCTTCCTGCCGTTTTCTGAAGCCATTCTGCAGGACCGCATCCTCGACGATCCGGACTTCGATCCCGACCTGAACCCGACGGTTTGGCACAGCGACCGCCTGGTCGGGCTGGCCTGCGGGGCGCCGCCGAGCGAGGAATTGCAGACGGTCGGCGGGGTCAAGCTCTTTGCGGTCGCGAGCGACCTGCGCCGACAGGGCATCGCGACCCGGTTGTTCGACCACATCGAGGACCGGCTGACCGGCCTGGGGGCCGGCGAGTCGGTGGCGATCATCGCGGGCAACAACCGCTTCATGCAGGGCCTGGACCTGCGCTACACCGAGGCGCTGTGCTTCCTGGAGGCGCGGGGCTACGAGCGTGCGGGCGACGGCATGGACATGGACGTGGACCTGCGCACCACGCCTCTGGACACCGGCGAGAAGGAAGAGGAACTGGAACGAGACCACGGCCTGCGGGTGCGGCGGGTGACGATGGACGACTACCAGAAGGCATGGGACTACGTGGCGCGCGAGTTCGAGTACCCCAGCGCCCTGGCCACGGCCCCGGTCGGACGGCGCTGGGCCTACCTGGCGACTTCCGGCCTGAAGCTGGACCCGCCCACCCTGTGGATGGCCGAGAAGGACGGCGAGTTCTGCGGATTCGCGGTGACCGACGTGGCCGCACCCGAGCGCCTGGGTCCAATGGGGGTCTCGCCCGAAGTCCGACAGCTGGGCGTGGGCACAGTGCTGTTGAAGCGAGCCCTGGCCGACCTGCGCGCGCGGGGCGTGGACATCGGGGTGATTTACGGCGCGGGACCGTACGCCTTCTACGCCCGCACCGTGAACGCAACCATCAACGCCGTGTTCTGGCGCCTGCGCAAGCCGCTGTCCTAGTCGCCTATCCCCAAATGTTTCACGTGAAACATTGGGCGCCAGGAAGCCGGTGCTAGGCTCCCTCGCGCGAGTCGCCGGTAGGGATTTCTTGATATGAGCGCGAGCGCCTGGGCCTATTCGAACGGTGAGATTGTTCCGCTGGAAGAGGCCCGCTACTGGCCGAACGACCTGGCGATCATCTACGGCGAGATCGTCTACGAGGCCACGCGCACGTTTGGCGGCAAGCCCTTTAAGCTGAAGGAGCACATCGACCGGCTCTACCGCTCGCTGGACTACTGCCGCCTGGACCCGGGCCTGACTTCCGAGGAGTTGACCGAGGTCACGCTGGAGGTGGTGGAGCGCAACCGCCCGGACCTGCCTGAGGGCAGCGACACCTGGATCTTCCACAACATCACCCGCGGCTCGCACCCGCAGTTCCCGGGCGTGGGGCGCGGCGACGCCGGGCCGTCGGTGCTGGTCTGGACGCACGAGCTTGGTTTCAAGTACTGGTACCGCGCCTACGAGGAAGGCGCGCACTGCGTGACGCCCTCGATCCGCCAGGTCAACATCTCCACGCAGGACCCGCGGATGAAGACGCGCAGCCGCATGTTCCTGGCGCTGGCGGAACAGGAAGTCAACGCCCTGGCGCCCGGCGCCTTCACGCTGCTGCTGGACACGGAGGGCCGCATTGCCGAGGCCACCGGCGCGAATTTCATGGTGGTGTCCGACGGCGCAATCCTGACCCCGCGCACCGGTACCGGCCTGGCCGGCGTGAGCCTCTCGACCGTCCGCGATCTCAGCCTGGACCTGGGCGTAGAGGTCCGCGAAGCCGACCTGACCCTCTACGACGTCTTCACCGCCGACGAGGCCTTCCTCAGCAGCACGCCCTACTGCCTGCTACCCGTCACCCGCGTCAACGGCACCCAGGTCGGCACCGGCCACCCCGGCGAATTGTTCGCGCGCCTGATCGACGCCTGGAGTGAGACGGTGGGCGTGAACATCGTTGAGCAGGCGCGGAGGCTGGGCGAGGCGACGTAAGCGCCTACGTTAATCGCGTGACCAACGGAGAGGGTGGATCTCCGATGGCAAGGAGCCAGGGCGGTGGGCGTGTTGAGCGTGCGGCGCACGCGATTCCGCTGGGCGCTGTTTTGTACCGCGAGGCCACGGCGCCAGGCGGTCTGACTCGGCGGGTCGGTCGGGCCCTGCAGCTGGATCCCAGTCTCTACCGCGAGGTGGCGGCACCGGGCGCCAGTACGTGGCAGGCGGTCCTGGTGGTTGTGCTGACGGCAGCGACTTCGGGCATCGCGTGGGGCGCTCACGGTTTCCACCTCATCAGCAGCTACGAACCGGCGCTTCTGCATTTGGATGTGCCGATGGCCGAATTCAGCCTTCAGACCGCGCTGCGCGCGATTGCTCATGTGGTCGCCTGGCCGCTGTGGGCCTTCGGAGTCTGGGCCGTCGGTGGTCGCATAGCCTCCCCCGGTCGAGCGCCGGGATTCCGGACCGTGGCCCGGGTGTTGGCCTTCGCGCAGGCGCCCGGGATTCTGTTGGTCATGATCCCCGTCATGACGGGGGCATTTTGGCTCGGACGTGTCGATCCTGACGGAGGAGGCGAAGCGCCACTGGGGCTCCTGGCCTCCAGCGCTTGGAGCGCGGTCGCCGTCTGGGTTCTCATAGGAACTTTTCTAGCCACGCGCGAGGTCTTGGATCTGAGTTATGGACGGACGCTGGGCGCTCTGGTAGCTGCCGGCGCTGGAGCTGCTAGCGTCGCGTTACTGCTGGGTGCAGCCGTGGCAGCGATCTCTCCCGGCTGGGGCCTCGCCGACACGGCTTATAAGCGCGGCATCCCCTCCGGATTCGACGTTGCGTACGGCTTTGACTTCGATCTTGGTCTCGGCTTCGGCAGCGCAGTGATGGCCTATCTCCTCCGTTTAGCGTCGCATGGCTGGCTCTAGCGCCCGCCACGCAGGCGGTGGCAAACGCGCAATTGGATCTCGCGTCCTGAGTTGGGCGAGGAGTGCCACGAACGCACGACCGGGCAGCAGCTTTATCGGTCGGATTGTTCGCGCCCTGCGGCTGGAACCTGCCCTGTACCGCGAGGTGGCGACGCCAGGAGCCAGCAGTCGACTGGCGACGCTAGTGGTGCTACTCGCTGCTGTAGGCGCTGGCCTGGGTGGAAGCGCCCGGGTCCTGCTCGACACGTTTGTGCTGCGAGATCTGGAGGAGTGGACAGGATATGTCTTGACCTTATTTTGGCGCGAAGCGGTCCCGATAGCCGTCCTCAGCGCCGTCCCTCACCTAGTCGCCTGGCTCGTGTGGGCCTCCGCCCTGTGGATCATCGGTGGGCGCTTGGCGTCGTCAAACGACCAGTCCGCCGGGTACTGGTCAGTCGCACGTGCTCTTGCCTACGCCCAGGCGCCGGCTGTTTTTCTGCTTCTCAGTCCGATGCTTATCCGAATCGCCGTCCCGATCGTCTGGTTTGCCGCGGCCTCCGGATCCGAACCCGGCAGCCCGATAATCCTTGACATGTCTCAATTGCGGACGCTTGAGTTCGGCGGTCGGACGCTGGTTTCGGCCTGGGTTCTGATTGGAACCTTTCTGGCCCTGCGCGAAACGCTTGGGCTGAGCAACTTTCGCGCCCTGGGCGCACTCGTACTTGCCGGCGTAGCAATATCGATTCTATTGGGAGTCCTTGCGACCACAGCTTTCCTAGCTATCCCCTCACCACCCTTTGAGTTTGGACCGGAGTATGACCGTGGCGACTTCCTTGGGGTCGGAGGCGAAGGGCCGGTGGTGATTCTCGCGGTGCAGCCCCCGCTGGGGATTACCGCTGGGCTTGACTTCAATCTCGGACTCGTTGACGCCTTCATAGTCTCCGTCCATAACCCATTCTCCTTCAGGTATTTCCCTTAGGCGCTTCCACAGGCGAAACCACTGCGCGCGGGGCTATGGAGCGCGCGCCGAAAGTGCGCGTGTATCCATCCGGTGCGCACGCATGCAGCGTTGTATGCGTCCGGCTTGGTGCAGGACCTCCCTAACCCGGCAGGAGTTTTATGCAGACGGGGTTGGGGGTTTGGGTTTGAGGGCCGGTGGGGTTGACGGTGGCCGGTTTGGCTTGCCGGGCCCCAGGTCCGCAGCCTGCTATTGGCCGCTGTTATTCCAGGCTTCGTATACCGCCGACGTTAGCGCGGACAGGCGGTCCTTGTGTTGCTTCCATTCGTCGGCGGTGAATGGGAACTTGAGCTCGGCTCTGGGATCCAACGGGTCTCGATTCCTCGGGTATGTCTCGTATCGGATTTCCTGTACCAGCTGCCTGAACTCGTCCAGGCAGAGTGTCTTTGCGCGGCCGAAGAAGACTATCGTCACGTGCCCCTTCCATGGATCGATGCGTGCAAATGACCGGTTCTTGAATCTAATACTTAGCCCCAAGCTCGTCGGGTTTGTGCTGAATCCGGGCCAATTCGTTTCGAACATGCGCTCCACGGCGCTGAAGGTCTCGGACATGCCGGAGTCTTCTATCTTTTTCTTTAGCCGCTCTCTTCTCTCCTCCGCGTTCGGTCTCCTTCGAGGGGGAGGGCCGGGCTCCACTTCCACCTGCCTGGCAAGCAACGTCTTGCCGTCGTAGGCAAAGCCGTGGAACGTCAGCAAGGAGATATCCATGCCGGTGTTGGCGGCGAGGAATCGCACCATCCGCTCGGTCCTTTCGTCGGCTCCCAAGCCGATCAGGAACAGGCGCAGCGGCCTGAGGGAGTCGAGGCCCTGGCCGTCGGTGTTCTCGCCATACCACTCTTCGAAGTCCTCTATGCGATCGATGCCGCCCACGCCGGAGTTGGCGGCGATGTGTTCGGCCAATGCAACGTCGGTCTTGGCGTCCAGGTCGGAGGCGTAGTCGATGATCTGCGCAACGGCGTCCCGCGATAGCGTCCCGCGCTTCAACTCGAACACGACCAGCCGGCCGTCCTCATCCACTCCGAGCAGATCGAGCGGCCCGCCGTCGGTCGGCGTCTGTCGGCCGACGAGCCTCAGTCCCGGAATCAGCAGGTCGGGGTTCCTGACAAGCGTCTCCTCCAGCAAGGACTCCGTATCCGTCTGGTCCCTGGACACCAAGGGCGTGACTTTCGAGTCACCATCGAGCGCCCAGATCTTCACTTCGTCCATTGGAAGCCTCTGCGTAACTCGTTTCGGATCAGGAGGTCCGGTGCCTGGATTCCCGACTTCGAGGGAGTGACGGAGGGTAACGCAACGGTCTCACCAGGGAGCACTGTCCCCGCCGCCCGCTCGATTCGAGACGGAACCGCTGCGGTCGCCGAGCCGGTTCTCGGCGCGAAGCCACTCAAATGCGGGCCGCGCACGGTTTCGCATGACAGACTGATCGCTAGAAGCTGCGCGCTGAGGGGGAAGCGGCGGCGATGAGCCATGGTCTGATCGGCCGGATGCTGCGGGCCCTGCGGCTGGACGCGACGCTCTGGCGCGAAGTCGCGGCCCCCGGCGCCAGCACTCGTCACGCCGCGGCTGTGGTGGCGCTCGCGGCGCTGGGAACCGGCGCCGCCCTGGGCGCGGTCTCGACGTTGCCATTGGCCTGGGGAACTGGACGGGACACGACGTTTGAGGGGGACCTGCTGCGGTTCGTGTTCTACGCGGTTTTCGTGGCGATTGTGCATCTGTTGGCCTGGCCGCTTTGGGCGGGCCTGATCCGGCTGGCCGGTAAGTGGCTGGCGACGAGCGATTGCGAGGCGCGGGATTTCGGCCAGACGGCCCGCGCTATCGCGTTCGCACAGGCGCCGGGCGCGTTGGGCGTCTTGGTCCCGCTGTTGCTCATGCTCCAGTGGGTCTTACCGGCGGACCCTGAGCCCCTGAGGATTGGGTCACGGACGGCAAACGTGTTGCTGCTGGCGGGCACGGTGCGGACGCTGCTGTCGGCCTGGGTGCTGGTTGGGACGTTTCTTGTTGTGCGTCAGATTTTGGGGCTGAGCACCGGACGAACCCTGGGCACGATCTTCGCTGCGGGAGTTGCCAATGCGGTGCTGCTGGGGATGGCCACTGTCGCGATCATTCTTGTTTCCAAGATCGTGGCGACGGTATTTGACCTCTACCCTGACTGGCCCGATAGAGATGTCTGGGCCGGCCCCTGGCTGTTTGCCTACGGATTCGGGATCCCAGCCGCGCAAGGGTTCGAGTTCAACCTTGGCCTGGGCCTCAGCAGCCTGGTGATGGAATTCGTCGCGCCGCTCGCGCCTGCAATCATCCCGTAGCGAAGAAGACCTCGGATTCAGCGCATCCCGGGATAGCCCGGTCCAATCCGCCCTTCAACAGCCTCAAGGCGAACCAATGCGCCGTCGATGGTGCCAGCGATGCGCGGATCAACTACGACTGGACCGGCAGGAGCTTGATGCAGACGGGGTTGGGGATGTTGGTTACCTGGCCGGTGGGGTGGAGGTGGCCGGTTTGGGGGTGGATGCGGAAGGTGACGACGGTGCTGGTGTCCTGGTTGGCGGCGAGGAGCCAGGCGCCGGAGGAGTTGATGGCGAAATTGGCGAGGCTGTCGTGGCCGTCCGATTAGCGCCCGGAGCGAATCGATCAAATTCAACTTCGTTGGCGGGGTCCAGAGGATCGGTGAGGCAACGCGGCATCGGAGGTCCGCGCGTGACAGACTGACCGGCAGAGGCGGCGCGGGAGCGAGGCAGACGGGCGATGGAGGACAGCTTCATCAGCAGGCTGTATCGGGCCCTGAGGCTGGATCCGACGCTGTATCGGGAAGTCGCCACCGCAGATAACAGTACTTATCAAGCCGTACTGATTGTTGTCCTCACTTCCGCAGCTTCAGGAATTGCATGGGGCGCCAGGACATTTCATTTCATTGAACGGAACGAACCAGCGCTCGTGGGCATGGACTCGCCGATGGCCGAGGTAGACGTCATGGTCCTGTTTAGCGCCGTTGCGCAGGTAATGGCCTGGCCGGTGTGGGCGGCCGGAGTCTGGGCCATTGGTCGGCGCATGACCCGATCCGACCGGGCGCCGGGATTTCGGGCTGTCGCCCGTGTCCTGGCATTCGCGCAGACGCCCGTCGCGTCTGTGGTCGTGATTCCGATCATGGCGGGAGCCTTTTGGCTCGGACGCGTCGACCCCGACGGCGTGGGCGAAGCACCTTTGGGGCTGCTGGCCTCCAGTGTTTGGAGCGTGGTCGCCGTCTGGGTCCTCATAGGGACCTTTCTGGCTACGCGCGAGGTCTTGGGACTACGCAACGGCCGCACCCTGGTCACCTTGTGCGGCGCCGGCGTTGGAGCCGGCATCGTCGCGGTGCTGGTGGGGGCCGCGGTCACCTCGGTAGCTCGCGGCGGGAACCTCGACTACGCAACCGCCTATTGGCGTGGGACTCCCTCCGGCTTTGACGTTGCGTCGGGGTCTGACTTCAATCTGGGCCTTGACTTCGGCAGCGCGGTGATGGGCTATCTGTTCCGTCTCATTCCATTTGTCAGTGGATAACACCGATCACCCCGCTGGGGAGGACTCCCGGCACCGAGCGGAGCCGACCGTGCAGACACGAAGCGGCGGCGGTTTTCTTCGTCGAACGATTCGCGCTCTGAGCCTGGATTCAGACCTCTACCGCGAGGTATCGGCACCCGGCGCCAGCACGCGGCAGGCGGTGCTCATCGTGATGCTTGCGGCGGTCGGCGCGGGTCTTGGCGAAAGCGGCCGGACCTTGCTCTCCATGTTGAGAGTCGCGCCATTTGAACGTCGAACCGAGCTCCTCCTGTGGTACACGTTTGTGGACGAAACGCTGCCCATCGCCGCGCTACACGCCGCCGTGCACCTGGCAGCCTGGCCCGTGTGGGCCGCGGCGCTGTGGATCATTGGCGGGCGTCTGGTGTCAGCCGGCGGTCAGACGCCACGGTTCGGGTCAGTCGCACGCAGCCTTGCGTTTGCGCAGGCGCCGGGCCTGTTTCTCATTCTCACGCCGGTTTTCGTTCGCGCCTTCGTACCGATCATCGGCCTGGCCACCGATCCTGCGACCGATATCGCACGCTGGGGTTTTGTGGCCTGGCAACTTCCGCCGTCACTCGACTCCGGCTTCCGGTCGTTAATCGCCGGGTGGGTGCTGATCGGGACCTATCTTGCCGTTCGCGAGTCGCTGGGCCTGAGCAATGGCCGAACGCTTGGCGCGATGCTGGCCGCCGGTGTCGCCGTCGCCGTGCTCCTGGGTGTTTTGGCAACGGCGATTGCGCTCGCCGTCCCTTCGCCACCTTGGACGTTCAATCCGGCGCTTTCAAGTGGTTCATTCCTTGGAATCGGCGGATCCGGACCCCTGGCCACCTTTTCGATTGAGCATGCCTTGCCCGTAGCCCTTAGTTTCGACTTCAACCTTGGACTCATCGACGGCTTCATGCGGGTTTTCGCTGGTGGGTCGTAGCAACCCCTCCGTGTCTTTCTCGGCCGGGTGCTGCATCTACGAGTCAGGGCTGTGCTCAGCGCCTGTATGTCAGACCGAGGTCTAGTCCGAGCCTGTTCTACCCGCCAACGGTCAGCGAGTTGAAGAACGGGTCAATAAGCCGCGCATCTCGAACATAGACGCCAATCCGACCGATCCTTGCGATGTTCAGACCGGCAGGAGCTTGATGCAGACGGGGTTGGGGATGTTGGTTACCTGGCCGGTGGGGTGGAGGTGTCCGGTTTGGGAGTCGATGCGGAAGGTGACGATGGTGCTGGTGTCCTGGTTGGCGGCGAGGAGCCAGGTGCCGGAGGGGTCGATGGCGAAGTTGCGGGGGGTTTGGCCCTGGGTGGACTCATGGCCGAGGCTGGTGAGGCGGCCGGTGGCCTGGTCGATGGCGAACATGGCGATGCTGTCGTGGCCGCGGTTGGAGCCGTAGACGAACTTGCCCGAGGGCGCGACGTGGATGTCGGCGCAGGTGGTCTCGCCGTCGAAGTCGTCGGGCAGGGTGCTGACGGTCTCGATTTCGCCGAACACGCCCAGGTCCGCGTAATAGCGCAGGACGGTGATGGAGGACGCAAGTTCGTTGATGAGGTAGGCGTATTGGCCGTTGGGGTGGATGTCGAAGTGCCGTGGTCCGGCACCGGCCGGGGTGCGGACCCAGGGGACGTGGTGGGGCGCCAGCGTGCCGTTGTCCAGATCGAGGTCATAGACGAGGAGCTTGTCGATGCCGAGGTCGGGGGCGAAGGCGCGGCCGTTGTCGGCGTCCAGAATGATCGAGTGGGCGTGCGGCCCGGTCTGACGCACGGGGTGGATGCTGGATCCCTGGTGCTGAACGAAACCGGTCAGCGGAGCCAGGCTTCCGTCCGCCTGGATCGGCAGCATGGCCACGCTGCCGCTGCCGTAGTTGGCCAATAGCGCATACGACTCCGTGGGATCCACGCTGATGTGGCAGGGAACCTCGCCGCCCGTGAGTTGCTCGTTCAGGTAGGTCAGGGCGCCGGTGGAAGGGTCGATGGCGTAGGCCTTGATGACGCCATGCGATTCCTCACCGACGGCGTAGAGATTCCGGCCTGACGGCGAGACCTCCACCCACGACGGATTGGAAATGCCGCCGATAACGCTCAGGCGCTCGAGCGCGCCGGTACCCGCATCGAACCGATAGGTGTAAATGCCTTCGCTGGCACCGGTGGTGTAGGTGCCGATGAAGGCCAGGTACTGGTTGGACATAGGGGCGCCGCCGATAGAACTCCGGCCTCGGTATTGGAATCAAACCGCGACGACTTGTCAAACATGCGGCCGAAAGACGGCTTCCCGGTAGGCAGCCGATCTGACTCCGGGTGCGATACTCGCGCCGAGTCTGCGCCGGAAGCCGCGAGAAGACGCGATGAACGCACGGGCAACCAGCTCTCTTGGCGGTCAAATGCTCCGCGCCCTGCGCCTGGACCCGACGATTTACCGAGAAGTGTCGGCCCCCGGCGGCAGCACCTGGCAGGCGGCGTTGGTGCTGCTGCTTGCGGCCGTGAGCACGGGGCTATTCCATGGAACGTCGATCGCCACCTACTGGACGAATACCTGGTTTGGTTGGTCAGACGTCCACGAGAGCCGAGGGGTCGTTAAGGACGTAGCGACTGGTCTGGCCGGATCCATCATCATCGCCCACATAGCCGCCTGGCCAATCTGGGCCACTGGTCTGTGGGCGATCGGCAAGCGCTGGACCGCGGCGGGTGGCCAGTCACCGGGTCTCCGACAGGTCGCCCGGGCACTCGCGTTTGCGCAGACGCCGGCCATTGTCGGTGGGCTGGTCGCCGTCCTCGCCGTTGTGGGTTGGCTATTTCTGGCACCCGCAGGGCTCGTGGGCATAGGAATCCTTCTCGGCCTCTTTGCAGATATTGCTCGGTCAGCGTTCCTCGTCCTGGTGCTCATCGGAACTTATCAGGCCGTTCGCGAAGTACTGGGGCTGAGCAGCGGCCGGGCTCTGGGTGCGCTCATCACTGTGGGCGCCTTTGTCGCGCTAGCGCTGGGTTTCGTGTTGGTCCTCGTGACCGTGATCGCCGTGGCGATTGGCACCGAGCCTGCCTTTCTCGATTCCGCATGGTGGTGGTGGTCGGCACCAAACGCACCCGAGTCCGGCGGCACGGCTCCACCGTCGGTTGTGTCCAGCGGCGCACAATCTGCCGCCTTTGGCCTTGACTTTAATCTTAATTTTCGTCTGAACCTTATGTCGTTCTACCGCACCGTCGACATGCTCGCCGGCTCACCTTGACGTTCGTCTGCTAGCCGGCGACGGGTCGATGATCGACGGATTGCACGAGAAGGACGTGGACTTTCGTGGATAGCGGCGGTCGCGACGGTCTTGGTACCCGATTCGTCCGCGCCCTGCGGCTAGACCCGGCTCTGTACCGCGAGGTCGCGGCCGCCAGCGGTAGCACACGGCAGGCGGTGGTCATCATCCTGATCACGGCTGTTGCCTCCAGTCTCTCCTGGGGCACGCTCTCCATCCACACGTTGCAAACCGCAGAGTCCGAAGCCACGGCCATTGTCGGCGGCGTGGTTGCGCCGTTCGCAATCCCGAGTATTGGACTCAACGCAGTCGCCCACGTGTGCGCGTGGCTGGCCTGGACTCTCGGCCTGTGGACCATCGGTACGCTCCTCGCGGCGCCGACCAGCCAGGCGTGCAGTTTCTGGGCGCTTGCGCGAGCCCTGGCCTTTGCGCAGACGCCGGCGGTGTTCCGTCTAGCGACCTTCGCTTTGGTGGAAGTCATCCTGCCAGTCTTCGGCGCTGAGGTGCTCCCGTCGTCGCTGGTACGGACGCTCGTCTGGAGCGTTGAGGCAGGGACCGAGGTCTGGGTGCTGGTCGCAACTTTCGTGGCCGTTCGCCAAGCGCTCGGGTTGAGTCCCGGCCGGACAGTGGGCTCGCTGATCCTCTTTGGTCTAACGCTCTCGGGACTGGTGGGCTTCAGCGTGGTCGCACTGGTCATCGTGAGCGGTCGCGACGGTCTGGATCCTCCGACCCTTCAGGATCTGCCGATGAACATTAACGCGTATGGCGTATTTGCGGTGGGCGGGCTCTGCTTGATCTACGGGATCCTGTTCCTCCACCGGGGATGGCACACCCTGGACCGCGGCCGGAAGCTGCTCACCACCGGTCTGGTAACCGGGGTGCTGGGCGTCGGCGTGACTGCCCTGGCCCTGATCGAGACCATAATTCCGGAAGTCGTAGGCTCCAGGAGTGACTTCCCGGCCGCACCCGCCATTGCGGCGGGGTTCGACTTCAACCTGGACCGAGGTTTGGCCCATAGCGGGTGGCTCGTGAGCGTCCTGTCCGGAGTCGTCCTGGACGCAGGGTGAGCGCGAGCGCTGCCTGGCGACGGGTTGACCGAAGACAGACGCACCGCGAATCACTCAAACCAACGACTCATCCCGTCGCCGCGTTGGGGCTTCTGCCGGGCGCAGGCCTGCCCCGTCTATGACGTGGGCCGCGCCGCCAGGGGGGCGGCGTCGCGGACTGCCTGGGAGACGCCGGGGGCGAAGGGTTTGAAGGCGTTGTGCATGAGGGCGGCGAGTTCGGTGGCCTGGGCGTCGTAGCGCGCCGAGTCGGACCACTGGCCGCGGGCGTTCAGCACGTCGTCGGGGACGCCGGGGCAGGCGGTGGGGACCTGGAGGCCGAAGATCTCGTCGGTGACGTAGGGCACGTCGTCCAGCGCGCCGGAGAGGGCGGCACCGAGGATGGCCCGGGTGTAGGGCAGCGAGATGCGGTCGCTCTCGCCGGCGGGCCCGCCGGTCCAACCAGTGTTGACCAGCCAGACGGTTGAGCCGTGCTCGTCCAGCTTCTCGCCCAGCATTTCGGCGTAGACGCTGGGCGGACGCGGCAGGAAGGGGGCGCCGAAGCAGGCGCTGAAGGTGGCTTCAGGCTCGGTGACGCCACGCTCAGTTCCGGCCACGCGGGCGGTGTAGCCCAACAGGAAGTGGTACATGGCCTGGTCGCGGGTGAGCCGCGAGATGGGCGGCAGCACGCCGAAGGCGTCGGCAGCCAGGAACACGACGTTGCGCGGGTGGCGGCCCAGGCCGTCGGGAACCACGTTGGTCAACTGCGTCAGCGGGTAGGCGCCGCGGGTGTTCTCGGTGATCTCCTCGGAGTCGAGGTCGACCATCCGGGTGTCCGGGTCCATCGGCACGTTTTCGAGGACGGTGCCGAACTGGCGGGTGGTGGCGTAGATCTCGGGCTCGTTCTCGGCGGAGAGCTTGATGGTCTTGGCGTAGCAGCCGCCCTCGAAGTTGAAGATGCCCACGTCGCTCCAGCCGTGCTCGTCGTCGCCGATGAGCGGGCGGTCGGGGTCCATGGAGAGGGTGGTTTTGCCAGTGCCGGACAGGCCGAAGAAGAGGGCCGTCTCGCCGTCCGATCCCACGTTGGCGGAGCAGTGCATGGGCAGCACGCCCTGCCGGGGCAGCAGGTAGTTCATGACGGTAAAGATGGACTTCTTGTTCTCGCCCGCGTAGCGCGTTCCGCCAATCACCACCAGCTTGCGGGCAAAGTTGACGACGATGAAGGTCTCGGTGCCGGTACCGTCCACGGCCGGGTCGGCCTGGAACGGCGACAGGTTCACAACCGTGAACTGCGGGTCGTGGTTCTCCAGTTCCTCGGCCGTGGGGTGAATGAACAAGCTGCGGACAAACAAGCTATGCCAGGCATACGCCGTGACGAAGCGCACAGGCAGCCGGTAGCGGGAGTCGGCGCCGGCGTAGAGGTCCTGCACGTACAGGTCGCGGCCCTGCGCGAAGGCGCAGGCGCGGGCAAACAGCGGATCGAACTTGGCCTCGTCGAACGGCTGGTTGTTGGGACCCCACCACACTTCGTCCTTGTTTCCGTCGTCCTGCACGACCCACTTGTCGCTGGGCGAGCGCCCGGTGTGCGGGGTGGTCATGGCGATCAGCGGGCCGTAGTTGCTGAGTTCGGCCTCGCCGTTTCGCACCGCGTGCTCGTACAGCGCGGCAGTGCTGAGGTTCCAGTGGATGTCGCCGGTATGGGTAAGGCCGAGGTCGTCGAGGTTCTTGTCGCTTGCCATGGCGGTCGTGTGGCTCCCTTGGTCGGTGTCGACAGTGCGGCGCGCGGCTAGAGCGGGCCGGGATGTTTGGGTCGGTGCGGTATCGCCTCTTTTGGGCGACCCTATCTTATTCGACCGGACCCGCCTGTGGGGATATCAGACGTAGCGTTCGCCTTCACGACCGGCAGGGCGGCGGCCGGCGGTGGCTTGGCGCGCGGCTTCGATCGACTTGCCGCCGGCCTGCAGGGCACGGTCGTAATCGCCCACGCGGAATGCCTCGAGGTGCTCGTTCCAGGACTCGTCCGGTGTCTTGCCGGGCGAATCGGCCGAGGCCAGGTAGGCGCGCCAGTACACGACCATGTCGTCCAGGGTCACCTGTTGCGCGACGCACTGGCGGTGTTTGCGGCGCTCGACGGGGTCGTCCAGCGCCACGAGGCGACGGGCGGCATCGGTGATGCGGTCGATCAGGGTCTCGGCGTAGTGCCGGCCTTTTTCGTGGCTGGCGTGGGTGCGCGGGTCGTCGCCGCCAACGCCTTCGGGCCACTTGTCGGGGGCCGGATCGAGGGCGGTTAGGTCCACGGTTTCGGGTTCGAGGTACATCATGACGGAGGTCTCGATGGCGGCCGCGTGGTCCATTGGTTTCTCGAAGTCGCTCAGAAGGTGTGCGTCAACGGCGGCGAGGACCAGAAGGTCGGACTGCCGCATGGCGTTTAGCGCGGCGCGGCGATAGGCCAGGTAGTCCTCGCTGCCGCCGTGACCGCCCAGCCAGATGACGACCTTTGCGCCGTTGCGGGCCAAGTAGTCGAGGATGGTCTGGGTGTTGGACTGGATCAGGTCGGGAGCCGCGGGCATGCCCAGCGGCCACGGGACCTCCCAGGCCCCGAGAAAGACGGTGGGATAGATCAGCCCGCCGGTGCGTTCGGCGGCGCGGCGGCAGATGGCCTCGGACTTGACGGCGTCGAGGCCGACCGGGTTCTGGCGGCCGTGCCATTCCAGAGGTCCGGACGGCACATAGACGCAGGGGAACTCGGCGAGGGCGTCCCAGATCTGCTGGGGACGGCAGCGTTCCCAGCGGCGTTCCACGGGCGGGTCCATGCTCATGGCGCGTGGCCGACGCGTCCGACCACGCCCTTGGACGTGAGGTTGTCGTGCACTTCGCGCGCCCAGGTCACCTCGGAATCATCCTCCGGCGCGTAGCCGATCACGCGGCGAGCGTTCTCAAGACCCCAGAAGGAGCGGGTGTTGTCGGAAATGCCGTAGAAGACCTGCCAGGGGACGCCCCACTCGTTGTCGATGTTCTCGGTTTCGATGGACTTGACGAAGAGCTGGGTCAAGTCGCGAGGGCTGATGTAGGCGCCCAGGTTGCGGCGGACGGAATAGCCCTGGATGTCGCCCGACAGTTCGGTTGGGTCGAGCTGGCGCGGGGCGCCGATGCGGATGTGGACGTTCTGGAGCTTGCGGCCCAGCGTGCCGGTGGCAAAGACGAAGCCCATGTGCTCGTAGGACTCCTTGGCCCAGCCGTAGTAGTTGTCGGAGAGCGGACGGATGTCATTGGTGGCTTGCAGCATGTCCATCTCGCGGCTGCGCAGCAGGTGTTCGTAGAAGTCGGCGGCGTGGTTTGAGCTGGCCATCACGACGCGGCGCACGCTTTCTTCCAGCGACAGCCGGAAGACGTTGTAGGCCATGCGGATGTTCTCCATCTCGCCTTCGAAGTGCTCGCGGACGTCCTCGGTGTGGCGAATGAAGGCCAGGTGGATGACCGCATCGCAGCCGGTGAAGAGGGGGCGCAGGGTCTCGCGGTCGTCCAACATGCTCCGGACCTGGACGCCGGGGACCTCGCCGCCGTTGCGGTCGGTGGTGGTGACGTCGATGAGGGTGCAGTCGTAGCGTTCGCGGAGGGTGGGCAGCATCTGGGCCGCCACGTAGCCGGCGGCGCCGGTGACGAGAACCTTGGGACGGGCCATGGGGTTCACCTTGAAGCTGGTGCCGCATCGTAGCAACGGCGAGACCGAGGCGGAGTTCTGGCTTGACGTTCGCTTTTTGTACGGTACAGTGAGTGGACCGTGTGAGGGAGGTTCCGGCGGCGCGTTACCCCCAATAACCCGCTCGCCAAGGCTTTGCCGCGCGCGGACGGCCGAGAGCCGGACGCGCTGTTGAGGGCCGTGGGCATCCCCCTGCCGCCACGGCCGGTGGCGAAGGCTGGCGGCCGTTCCTCCGACGCGCCGTCGGAAACTCCTCCGCGCGGTTTCCCATGAGCACGCGCGGCGTGTGACGCCGCTCCGAGGAGACAGTCCCGCTGATGTCTGAGCCTGGCGCCGGTCGCGTTTGGGTTGGTACGGCCAATTGGTCGGACCACACGGGGTTCTATCCGCGGGGGACGAAGGCGGGGGAGCGGTTGGCGTACTACGCGTCGCGGCTGCGGGTGGTGGAAGTGAACGCCAGCTTCTACCGGCGAATCGAACCGTCGGTCTACGCGCAGTGGGCCCAGCAGACGCCGGAGGCGTTCAGGTTCCTCGTGAAGGCGCACCGGGCGGTGGCGAACCGGCCGCGGGATTCGCGGCTCGCCGCCGAGTACATCAAGAACCAGTACGAAGGCGTGCAGCCGCTGCGGGAGGCCGGGAAGTTTGGCGGGTTCCTGGTGCAGTTGGGCGCGAATGTTCGCCCGCGACCCGAGACGTACGAGCACCTGGCCGCATTGCGGGATGGATTGGGTGACGATCCGGTTGCGATTGAATTCCGGCACGCGAGCTGGCTGGAGGGTGAACGTCGTGTCGAAACGCCGGAGCTGCTGCGGGCGCTTGGCCTGGCCATGGTGATTTCCGACGAGCCTCGGGCGGCGGCTGCCGGGCTGCCCGAACCCGTGCGAGAACTGACGGCGCCGAACGTTGCCTACTACCGCTTCATGGGACGTGACGATGCCGGCGAGGTCTCGGCTCGCGAGCGCCGGGCGCTGCGGGCGGGGCACGTCTACACGGACTCGGAGATCGGCGAACTGGGGGACCTGGTTGTGGCGCGGCACGGGCCGGAGACGGCCAGCTACGTGATCTTCTACAACAAGAAGGGTCCGAACCGGGTTGAGGCGGCGATGCGGATGGCCGGGGAGCTTGAGCGGCGGGGTTGCTCGGGAGGTTAACGACGCTGGCTACCGGGCGACCTCTTCGAGGACCGCCAGCAGTCGTTCGGCGGTGCGGGCCCAGGTGAAATCACGAGCACGCTGCCTGCCGCGAGCTACCAGGGCGGCGCGGCGGCGCGGTTGCGTGACGACGCGTTCGATGGCTGAGGCGATGGCCTGCACATCGGTCGGGTCGACCAACTCGGCCGCGTCGCCGGTGATTTCGGGCAGGGAGGTCGTGTTGGAGGCGATGACGGGGCAGCCGCAGGCCATGGCTTCGAGGGGCGGGTGGCCGAAGGTTTCGGCGAGGGAGACGTAGACCAGGGCGTCCGCCTGTTGGTACAAGGGACCGATGCGGTCGTGGGGGACCGGGCCGAGGAGCTTGACGGCGTCGCCTACGCCCAGATCCTCGGCCATGCGACGCAGGTCGGCGGCGGTGAGATCGGCGTCGGCGCCGGCGATGTGCAGTTCGTGCGGAATCGCGTTGCGTCGGCGGATCGAGGCGAAGGCTTGCAAGAGGCGTGGATAGTTCTTGTGGCCGTAGAGGGTGGAGACGGCGAGCAGGTACGGACGTTGCGTCTGGCGTTCCGGTAGCGGCTTGTCGAGGGCGCTGGCGATGTCCGGGGCCAAGCCGTGGGGGATGACGCGGAGGCGGGTCGGATCCAGGTCAAGCAAGCGAGTCGCGGCGGCGGCGGAAGCTGAGGATCCGGCGACCACGAGGTCGGCGCCGAGCAGCGAGCGACGGATCGCGGACTGCAAGTAGCGGCGTCGCAGCCAGTGGAACTGGTGTGGGTGGGTGAAGCACTGCAGGGAACGGAGCATAACGACGTGGGGCCGCGGACCTGCGACTGGCGCGATGTTGACGGTGTGCAGGGTGACGTCTGGGCGGACGCGACGGAGGGCGTGGGCGTAGGCGGTCTGCTGATAGAGGATCCGGATGGGGCGATTGCGGACGGCGGCGCGAAGCGGATGGATCGGGACATTGGGGCGACCGGAGAGTTCGTCGAGCACGGCAAAGGCGGGGCAGAAGACGTGCCAGGTTGAGCGAGGCGCCAAGTCGGCCAGCGCAGTTACGAGGTTGACCGTGGTGTGGCGCAGGGGGCCGGCGCCGGGCAGCAGACCGGAGCCGGCGGCCACGGCGTCCACGGCGACTCGCATGACTAACAGCCGGCCGGAGCCCACGCCTCGGCCAGCGCCCGTGCCTTGCGGCTGTCAGCGGGCGCCACGGCTGAGGTGCCGCGGCGCTACAAGCCGAGCAGCTTGCGGTAGCCCTGGATCGTGAACTCCGGCGAGTCGGCGTAGGCCTTGCGCCGGGTTTCGTCGGCGATGACCTCGCGGGCGGCGTCGGCCACCTCCCCGGCGATTTCCGCAGGGATCGTGACCAGTCCGTTCACGTCGCCATGCAGCAGGTCGCCGGTCTTAATGGGCACACCGTCGATTACCACGGGTTCGCCGGCGTCGTAGATGACGGCCGTGCCGTGGGCCACCACAGGTCCGCGCGCGAAGTAGTGAAGACCAAGCGCTTCAACTTCGGGCAGGTCGCGAACGCCGCCGTCGGTCACCAGGCCGATTCCGCCCAGGGCCCGGATCAGCGTGCCCATCACGTCGCCGCAGTGGCAGGACTTGGACGGGTTGTTGCCGGAGTCCTGGATGACCACGACGGACGGCCTGGGGGATGCGTCCATGGCTTCCCAGAGCCCGAATTGCAGGGCGGGGTCGCGTCGACGGGCGTAGGTGGTGCTGTCGCCCTTGGCGGTGACGGCGTAGCCGACCATCGGTTCTTCCTTGCCGGGAAACAGCGCGCGCACGTTGGAGCCGACGTAGCCGAGCGTTTGGTCGCGAACCTTGAAGGGCTCAATGGCGTTGGCGATGGTGGCGGAGTCGAAGGTTCTGAGTTCGTCGAGTTGGGCGTCGGTGAGCGTGGCGGCCATGGGGCTGGGTCTCCGGTTGAGTTCGAGCGCACGCTAGCAGAGGCAGGCGCCGTCGCGTCTAGGCCAGTTCTTTCGCCCTTCGGGTCGCCGCGTCGATGGCGGCGCGCATGGCGGCCGGGAAGTCGAAGTTGTCCAGGGCCTCGAGGGCGGCGGCCGTGGTTCCGCCGGGCGAGGTGACGGCTTCGCGCAGGGCGGCCGGATGGCTGCGGGTGGCCTGCCAGAGCGCCGCCGAGCCGGCGATGGTCTCGCGAACCAGTTCCGTGGCCATGTCGCGGTCGAGGCCCTGGGCAGCGGCGGCGTCAATCCAGGCTTCGGCGAGGAGGTAAACGTAGGCGGGACCGCTGCCGTGGACGGCGGTGGCGACGTCGATCAGCGACTCGTCCTCGATTTCAACTTCCATGCCCAGCGCGCCGAGCACTGCACGCGTGCGGTTGCGGTCGGCCGAGGTGACGCCGCGGTCGGCGGTCCAGACCGAGGCTCCGCGACCGACCTGGGCCGCGATGTTGGGCATGACGCGGACCACGCGGTCGGTCCCCAGGCCGGTGCGCAGTGTCTCGAGCGTGACGCCGGCCATGATGGAGATGACGAACGCGGAGTCGTCCAGGGCCGGGCGGAGCGTGGGGGCGAGATCCTGGAAGTTCTGGGGTTTGACGGCCAGGATGACGAGGCCCGCGCCCGAGACGGCGTCGTCCGCTTCGGCGGTAACGCCGATGCCGTAGTCCT
This sequence comes from Chloroflexota bacterium, assembly GCA_022821645.1. Classification (GTDB taxonomy): domain Bacteria; phylum Chloroflexota; class UBA11872; order UBA11872; family UBA11872; genus UBA11872. The sequence continues at coordinate 152,150 of JAJEDE010000015.1, read as the reverse complement.
CGGCGAGCGCGGCGCGCCGTTCAGCGACGACTTCCGCCACCGTCAGGTCAGCCGGCTCGAGCCCGCCGCGGGCGATCAGGCCGCGCAGGATGGCCGCACCCATGGCCCCGCCGCCGACAACCGCTGTATGCACTGATATGCCCCAATCGTGGCCGAACCGCGAAGGATCGTACCCCGCGAGAGGTTTCAACTCGGTTGGCGGACCTCGATTTCGCCGGAGTCCGCTCGGATGAGCACGACGGCGCCGGAGACGACCTCGCGAATGCCTGGGTCTCCTTCGGGGCTGAGGGCGACGGCCGCGGTCCGGGCGCGAGTGGGATGGGGGACCATCAGCAGGCGGATTCCGGCTACGCCAAGAGAACTGACGTCGGCGGGTCGGAGGGTGGTGCGCCGCGTGAGGACAAGTACGTCTGCTGATTCGCCCGGGGGTGGGCGAGCGGCACCCGATGGGGCTACCAGGGTCGTGAGGTTTGTGGTGGAGAGTCTCGTCCAGGCACCGGATTCGTCGTGCAGCAGTTCGACCGTCAGGCCGCCGCTGGACGCATTGCCGCTTGCGTCGACCCGTGCGCGGCGGGAGCCGTCCTGCGAGACGAGGGCCGGCCCCAGGCCGTGCAGCTTCGGCGCCGCCGCGAGCGCTACCGGACGCTCGGACAGCAAGCCCAGGGCCGTTGCGCTGGCTCGGCCGTCGCCGCGCGGCATGGCCAGCAGGTCGACGGTCGGGTCCCAGGCGGGCAATGCGGCGTCGAGCACATGCGGCCGCAGGCGGTCACCGGCGACCACGACGCTGGAGTCGACGTGGCGGGCGTAGACGGTGGGTGCGGCGCCGGCGAAGTCAACGGTGAGCCGGGTTGCCAGGTCGTGGAACAGACGCGGCGCGACGACCAGGGCCAGGAGGGGCGGCAGCGCGAACGCGGCGAGGCCCAGCCCAAGGGCGAGGGATCTGATGCGCCGAGTCCGGACCTGTGGGATTCGCCAGGGCTGGCGTCCGCCGAGCACGACCAGCACAGTGATGGCCGCGTAGACGGCCGCGGCGTGTCCCAGGCTGAAGCCGGGGATTGGGATTGAGGCGCCGGGCAATTCGGCGGCCAGGCGGGCGGCCTGGACCAGGTATTCCAGCGGAACCCAGGCGGCCCAGGCGAGCACCTCGCCGAACGGCCAGCCGGCGGCCGCCCAGATGGCGACGGGCGCGCCGGTGAGCATGATCCAGACCGGCGCGGCCAGGGCCAGCAGGTTGGCCGGGATGGCTGCCAGCTGCAGGCGTTCGAAGGTGTGGGCGATGATCGGCGTGACCATCAGGCTGGCGGTGGCGGTGACCGCCAGCGGTTCGGCGGCAAGCCGCGGCAGGCGGGCACGGGCTGTGAGCCACTCCGACACACCCGGCGCGATGACGACAAGGCCGAGCGTGCCGGCGAAGGAGAGCTGAAAGCCGACGTCGGCCAGGGCCGACGGGTCGACGAGAACGATGGCGAGCGCCGCCACGGCCAGAGCGACCAGGGCGTCGGTGTCGCGGCCGAGCAGCCAGGCCAGCAGGATCAGTTCGCCCATCAGGGTGGCGCGCACGACGCTGGGTTCGCCGCCGGCCAGGGCGGCATAAAGGGGCAGGGCGAGCATGGCCAGCAGGACGCTGTAGCGGCCGATGAGCCAGCCGGCCAGACGGCGGACGGCCAGGGCGACGAGCGTGATGTTGAAGCCGGAGATCGCGACGACGTGGATCAAGCCGGAGGCCAGGAAGTCGGCGCGCAGGTCGTCGGGCAGGCTGGAGCGCTTGCCGACCAGGATGGCGGATAGCAGGGCGCCGTGGGGTTCGGGAAGAACGCCGCGCACGCTGCGGTCGATGTGATCGCGCAGGCGGGTGAGCCAGGGTGGGTTGGCATCGGGCGGCGGCGAGAGGATGCGGACGAGTTGGGTGTCGATGCGTCCGGCGAAGGTCTCGTCTGTGCTTCGAAGCTGCGGCGAGCCGCGTGGCTCGGAGGGTTCGAACGCGCCGGTTACGGCGACGTGGGCACCCGCCGGGGCCGCGCCGCCGGGGGCGAAGAATTCCACGCGGCCGGCCGCCGACACGGCTTCCGCGTCAGGATGTGAGGCGCGCTGGACCTGGAGCGTTCGGCGGGCGCCGGGATGTTCGTCGACGACTACGCCTTCGAGGCGGAGTTCGACGCCGTCCGGCGCACTAACCAGGGGCGCCTGCGCCTGCTGGTGGTGAGCGGCGCGGGCCAGGCCCAGGGCGAGGGCGGCCGGGATGAGCAGGACGGCCAGGCGTTTCGGGCGAGCCGCGCTCGCCGCAAGAATCGCCACCGCCAGGACTGCGGTCAGCCAGCCCGGGGTCGCGCCCCACCAGGCGGTTGCGGTCACGCCAGCGAGAAATGCGCCGCTGGCGCCGGCGATCAGGGCGCCTGGCCCCAGCCCCGCCCCGTATGATTCTCCACGCCAGCCTCTGCGCCGAAAAAACCTATGGATCGCCGCCAGATACGCGCACTGTTCGCCGCGATGTTCTCAATCTTCTTCATCACGCTGATCGTCTTCGTGTGGTCGCTGCAGTCGGGACCGGCGCCGATCATCGTGGAAGGTGTTCTGGTTGGCACGATGGCGTTGCTGGCGCTTCGCGGGCGGCGACTGACGCCGACATTGCGACGCAACCTGCGCCGGGTGTTCTGGCTCTTCTTCGTCGCCATCACGATCAGCGTGATCGCATGGGCCCGTGAGGTTGGTCCGGTGCTGCCCGTCGTGACCGAGGTGGTGGTGCTGGTGGTGGCGCTGCTCGTCATGCGTTGGACCCGAGCCCCGGACGACCCTGAACTCGGAAGCTAATCAGCGGCAGGACACGCTCGATGGTGGCGTCGGGAATGCCGAGCGCTCGGAGGTCGTCGGCGGTTCGTAGCGGGCCGAAGAACGTGCGGGTATGCACGATCCGGGCGGCGTAGACGGGGCCGATTCCCGGTAGCCAGGCGGCCAGGTCGTCCACCGAGAGCGTGTTCACGGCGACACTTCCCTCCGCTTCGGTAGCGGGCGACATGCCGAGCGTCGTCGTGGAAGTCGGGGCCGACTCGGGCAGCGCTCGCGTGCCCGCCAGCATGATGCTGAAGACCAGGGCGGCGACGGTTGCCGTGACCGTCAGCAGGCCCAGACCTCGACGGCTGGCGGCGCGTTCGGTGGCGGCCGAGGGTAGCTCGGCGGGGTGTGCGACCTGGGGATCTGGCAGGGCCATCGGGCGCTAGCGATCTTCGCCGAAGTCGGCCATGACTTCGCCCATGCGTGAGGTGTCGTAGCCGCCCATGGCTCGTACGGCTTCGGCGAAGGTTGGATCGCGGAGGATGTCGAGCAAGGCGGCGACGGGCGGGTGTGCCAGGTGCTCGTTGGGCATGACGAGGTCGTATTGCTCCATTCCCACGGGGATGAAGTCGGTGCCAAGGGCGCGGGCGGCGGCGCGGATGCCCAGGGCAGCGTCGGCCATGCCGCTGTCCACGTCAGCGGACACGGCCAGGTGGGTGTATTGCTCGCGGTCGTAGCCCTCGATTGCGGCGCGGTCGATGCCCTCGGTGTCCAGCAGGTGGTCAAGCAGCATGCGGGTGCCGGCGCCGCGCTGGCGGTTGACGAAGCGGATGCCGGGGAGAGCCAGATCGCGCAGCGTTCGGAGGTTCCTGGGGTTTCCGCTTGGAACAATCAAGCCCTGTTCCCGTTGGGCGAAGTGGACCAGGGTGACGGCGCGGCCGGGTAGCACGCGCCGCACATCGGTCTCGTTGTAGACGCCAGTGGCCGGGTCCAGCAGGTGGCAGCCGGCCAAGTGGGCCTCGCCGCGGCGCAGGGCGACCAGCCCGCCGTAGCTGCCCGCGTTGGTGGAGGCCAGCCGCATGGGCGGCGAGCGGCGGGAGAGCTCGCTGGCCAGCAGGTCGAGGGCGGGGTCGTGGCTGCCGATGGCGACGGCGGTGTGCTCGATGCCTTCGGCTTCGCCCAGCAGCTCGACCTCCACATCGGAGCCGGCCGCGATGCCTTCGGAGAAGCGGGGGACCGTGACCAGGCCATCGGCCCGGACCAGCGACATGATGACGCCGGCGGCCCGTTCCAGTGGGGCGGCGACGATGCGTTCGCCGACGCGTCCGACGCGCACGCGGATGAATTCGTCGTCGCCGGCGTGGGAGACGAGCTGGCGGGGGGTGACGGCCTTGACGGTGCGGCGCTGCGGGGACGGGCGGCCCAGGCACTCCTCGATCAGAGGACGGACGAAGAGCTCGAAGGTGAGGGCGGCGGAGACCGGGTAGCCGGGGATGCCAAGGACGGGCTTGCCGCGGGCCACGCCGAGGACGACGGGATGCCCGGGTCGAACGGCGACGCCGTGGACGAAGACTCGGCCCAGATCGGCGACGACGCGGGCACTGTAGTCCTCACGGCCGGCGGACGAGCCGGCGTTGATGACGACGATGTCGGCGGATTTGAGCGCGGCCTCGGTGGCGGCGCGGATGGCGTGGAATTCATCGGCGACGATGTCGCCGCGCTGCGCCGTGGCGCCCCAGGTTTCGGCCAGGGCGCCGAGCATGAGGCCGTTGAACTCGATCAGTTCGCCGGGCCGAGGGTTCCGGCCGACGGGAATGAGTTCGCTGCCGGTGGGAATCACGGCCACGCGGGGCGGCGCGACAACCTCTACCTCAGCGTGCCCGGCGGCGGCCAGGGCGCCGAGGTCGCGGGGTTCCAGGCGGCGGCCCTGGGGGAGTACCAACTCCGAGGCCACGATGTCCTCGCCCATCGGCCGGACGTGCTGCCAGGGGGCGGCGGCTGCCGTGATTTCGATCGAGCCGTCGCCGCGGTCGTGGATGTCCTCGATCATGATCACGGCGTCGGTGTTGGGCGGCATAACGTCGCCGGTGTCGATCCAGACGGCTTCGGCGTCCAGCTGGAGTCGCCGCGGCGAGGTCTCGGCTGCGCCTACGGTGCTGTCCGCAGACACCGCCACGCCGTCCATGGCGGCGGCGGGAAAGTGCGGGCTGGAGAGGGCGGCCCAGACGGGCGCGGCGGTGACGTGGCCGAGGGCCTGGTCCAGGGGCAGGCGGAGCGTTCTGCGGGGCGGCCAGTCGGGGAGTTCGGCCAAGGCCTGCGCCATTCGTTCGCGTGCCGTGGCCAGGGGCACGTCGTAAAGGTAGACGGCGCGCTGGTCGAAGCTAGAAGGTTTCGACATCAACCCAGGCGCCTTCCGCCAGTCCGCCGGCGTCCAGCGGAATCCGTATGAGACCCGAGGCGCGCACAAGGGTGGCGATCAGGTTGGACGGGCCAAGCACCGGATCCGCCCACCATTCGCCGTGGCGCCGCTGAAGTACCGCCGGGACAAAATCAATGCGACCCGACTGCGAGGCGAGACTACGGGTCAGACGGGCCGGACGCTGCGGCGGTTCCTCGTTGAGTTTCAGTCCGAGCAGCCGGCGAATCGTGGGTGCGACCACCAGCCCAAACACCACCATTGCCGACACGGGGTTGCCGGGCAGGCCAAACACGGGCTTGCCATCGACCAGGGCGACGATGGTGGGCTTACCGGGCTTGACGGCGATGCCGTGGGCCAGCAGACCGGGCTGGCCCAAGCTGCCGATCACGTCGGCGGTCATGTCGCGCGTGCTGACGGAACTGCCGGCCGAAATGACTACGAGATCGCAGGTGTTCAGGGCCTGACGGGTCCGCCGTTCCAGTTCCGCCCGCACGTCGGGCGCAACGCCGAACTCGCGGACCTCGGCGCCGGCCTGGCGGGCAAGGGCAGATAGCGTGATCGCGTTGACGTCGCGAACCTGGCCGGGCGCCGGCTGGGTGCTCGCGGGCACGACTTCGTCGCCCGATGAAAGCACGCCGACTACGGGGCGCACTGCCGCGTCGATTTCCGTGATGCCGAGGGCGGCCAGCGCGCCCAGGTCTTGCGCGCGCAGTTGGTGTCCGGCGGGCAGCAGTTCGTCGCCAGCGGCCAGGTCCTCGCCGGCCTGGATGACGTGCTGGCCGGGAGCCGCCGGGCGCAGAACCTCGACGGAGGTCTGGTCGACCGGCTGGGTGTACTCCACCATCACCACGGCGTCGGCCCTGGGAGGCAGCATGCCGCCGGTGTGGATGAGTTGGGCGGTACCGGGCTGCAGGGGCCGCTCCGCGGCTGCGCCCATTGGCACCTCGCCGTCCACGGTGAGAAACGCGGGCAATCCTTCGGATGCCCCGTAGGTGTCGGCGGCGCGGACGGCGTAGCCGTCCATGGCCGAGCGGGCAAACGCCGGGCTGTCTTCGGGCGAAATGATCGGCGCGGCGATGATGCGGCCCAGGGCGTCGTGCAGCCCGACGCGCTCGGTTTGAGGGTCGGTGGGCAGGAGGTCAAACAGGCGAGTCATCGCCTCGTCCGGCGTCACGATCTGGAAGAAGATGTCCGTGGTCATGCGGCGGGTGCGGGCGGGAAGCGGCCTGGCTGCATTGTCACGCTCGATGCGGTCACCGGTCCATGCCGGCGCACCCGTATAATCGCGAACCGTTTCGCCACCGTCTGGACTGCCGTGTCATCCGACCCGCCTACGAGCGACGACCGCGAGGTCACCTACATCGAGTTTGACGACATTGAAGTCGAGGTCAGCGTCTGGGAAGGCATGTCGGGTTGGAACGCCAACGCCGTCATCGATGGCCGCGACTATCGGGCGATGGGCGCGGCGACGCGTGAGGACGCGCTGACGCGGCTAACGTCATCGATCCGGTTCAGCACCGAGGCCACCTTCGCCCTGGGCATCAAGAACCGCCGCTACTGGTCCCCGAACCCGTACTGGAAGGGCCGCTAGTCCGGCTGAAGCGTGGCCGAGAGGGTTTTTGGACCCAAGGACGTCCAACGGAACTCTCGCGAGAGTAGACGGTTCGCCGATACACCCGCCTTCGATCAACGAGCGCCGCCTGCGTTCCGTCGGCGGAGAAGCCCTGTGCTCCTGGCCGTCGCGGACGAATGGGCTCGACTGCGTACCGACCAGTCGCCAGCGGGTGGACGTTGTGACGACCAGCTACACCGGACGCATTTGTGCCGCGCATCCAAGCGGTGCGACGTGTTGGGATGACTCACCAGCGCCACACGGGTGCGACGCTACTCTCGTAGCCTTGACGAAGCCGAGCAGATGGGGACGGCGCTCCTGACAGCCTCTTTGCCGAAGCCAGTCGACCTGCGACGCGACTTCCAGGCAACTGTTGCGACTCAGACTCTCGGCCTTTCCTGCCCGTCAGTGACGCAGATGCGGGGATGGGACGGGTGATCATCGATCCGGCGGTTCTGCCGGGGCTGTTGCTGCTGGCGGCGGAGCTGGCCGCGCTGGCGGCGGTGGGCTACATCGTTGTGCGCGTGGCGCTGCGGCAGGACGACGATCTGTCGGCGCTGGCGCAGGGGCTGGTGGTGGGCCCGGCGCTGTGGGGGATCGTCGTCAACTTCGTGATGTTTGCGGTGCCGGGGATGGCGGGCGCGGCGGTGGGCTGGGGCGTCACCTTGATGCTGGGCGCCGGGCTGGCCTGGCGGTCACCGGGTTGCCTGCGCGTGCCGGCGCGGACGGTGGCCGGGTTTATTGGCGTCGTCCTGGTGCTCGGGTGGGTCGCCCTCGCCAGCCGGCAGCTGTTACCGGCTACTGACATACATGCCAGTCTGGGACTGGCGGCCTCCATCCGGGCAGGCGGATTTCCGGTGTCGCTGCCCTGGCATCCGGAGGCGACGGCGTCGTATCACCACGGCGCCAGCCTTCTGGCCGGGTTGCTGATGCCGCCGCACGGGCCAGACCTGGCGTTTACCTGGGAGTTGCTGGGCGCGTACGCCTGGGTGAGCTTTGCCCTGGTGGCAGGCACGGCCATGCGGAGGCGCGGATCCTCCTTAGTCGCGCTGATTCTGGCCCCGTTGCTGCTGGGCTACGGCCTGACGACCTACTTCTGGATTGACCCCGACAAGGTGGCGGGGATCTTGTCGATCCCGATGCCGGTCGGTGTGCCGGCCGCGGGTCTGCGGGCGGCCCTGGCCGACATTTACTGGGCAGCGGTGGAACCTGTGGGCACTGACCTGGGATCGCTTCCGGATATCTGGAAGCCCCAGTTCCTCCTGGGCTACGCGACAGCATTCGTGATCCTGGCGCAGGCCGCGCGCCATGACCGCGCCACCTGGCTCGGCAGCCTGACGCTGGCCGGCCTGGTCGGATTCCTGGGTCTGCTGGTGACCACGCTGACGCCGGTCGTCGTTCTGGTCTGGGTGGGTCTGGAGGCGCTGCGGCTGCTCCAGGTCCGCCGCGCGGGCGGCGCGATGCCGGGGCCGGCGCTACGGTCGGCCGCGGGGCTGGCGGCGGCCGGCCTGCTGCTGCTGTTTGGCGGCGGGGCGCTGTCCGGGGTCGTGGGGAGCGGGGCCGGATCGTCGGGCCTGACCTGGACCGCCGGTCTCGACGCCAGCCACTGGGCGGCGCTGGGCGGCGTGAAGGCACGCCAGGGCGGTGTCGGATTGCTCGTCCTGGGCCCGCTGGCGGTCGCCGGCGCGGCCGTGGTTTTCGCGCGTCGCGACCGCCTGGTGCTGGCGTTGGCGGCCGGGTCGGGGCTGTTCGCGCTGGCCTGGCTGGCGCTCGACTATCCGCCGCGACCCTTTGATGTCGACCGGCTGGCGGGTCACGCCCGCAACCTGGCGCTAGTGGCGCTGCTGCTGGCGCTCGGCCAGCGCCTTGCCGGCTTGCCGGGCGTGCGCTGGCGTTATACGGCCGTAACCCTGCTGATCGGCCTCGTGGTCTGGCCCACGGTCGGCGCGCCTGTCCGCAGCCTGGTCGGCGCGGTCGGCCACGGCGTGCAACTGGCCAACGCCGACCGGGCGGACCGGGCGCAGGACGCGACGGAGGAGCAGCTTCGACAGCGCATGCCAACTCTGTCCGACGGGGTTGCCACCGCCATCCGGGCCCACACCTCCGCAGACGCGCGCGTGCTTGATCCCTCCTGGGACCTTGCCGTCCTCCTCAACACCGGCCGCCCGAACAACAAGGGGTTTGCCGACGTCATTCAGCTCAGCTGGCGTCCGGGGCCCGAGTACCTGGATGCCAGGTACTACCTGGAACCGGGCGCTTTCCGGCGGCTGGGCCTAGCGTACGTCTACGCCCCAGACACCTGGGTTGCCGAATTGCCGGAGCAAGCACGAGGCTGGCTAGCCGACCCCGGTCTCTTCGAACTCCTGGCGCGCGACGGCTCAGAGGCCCTGTACCGCGTTCGCCCCGCCTTCCTGGCGCTGAGGTCGGCGCCGCATCCCGACTCGTTCGAAGCGCTGCGGACCGTCGTGCCGCCGGGCGCGGTGGTGTACCTGGTTCCGCAGCGCGACTCGGGAAACCAACCGAGCATGCTAGGCCTCGCCTCGACGCTGTCACGCGCGCGGCTGGTGGGAGCGGTCAATCCCGAGCACCTGGCCCTGCGGACGTCCGCGCCCTGGCCCGTAGCGCCGCTGGGCGCGCACATGCCCGAGTTCGTGGCCCAGCCGCTGTTGCCCAAGGCGTGGCTGTATCCGCCGGCGCGATGGCGCGAGGTCTGGCGCCATCCGCCCAGTCGAGTTGCCGTTTACAAGCCACTCACCGCCAATACGCCGCCGGCCGATGTGGCGCCGGCGCCGGTAAACGTCCGGCTGGCCGATGTTCGCGCCGAGGAAACGCGCCTGCACTTCACCGCCACGCTTGAGGCGTCCGCGGCGCCGCAGTGGTCGGGGCAGGACTGGGTGCTGGCGCCCATTGACCCCTCACCCCTGGGTATCCCAGCCGTGCGCAGGAACGGACGCCCCCTGATCTCGCAATGGTTCGCGGGCCAGGCGGCGGCCGGGGCCGTGACGACGACGCACACGTACGTGTTTGACGCCCTGGCGTCAACCCTGGGGGTTCGGGGGGCAGACGGCGCCTATTCGACCGTGGAGGCGTCGACACGAACGCCCAAGCCGGGCGCCTGGATGCTGGCGTTGCGGCTGACGCACCGGGGCGACCAGGGAATAGAGGACGCGGTGGTCATTGCCCCGGTGCTGCGGGTCGACGTTTCGGCTTCCGGGGCGGTGTCGTATCAGGTCTACGACACGGCCAGCGGCTGGCAGGCGCTCACGACCGCTGATGGCGCCGTGCACGATTTCACGCTGGCCGGAACGCCAGTCCCGCAGACGGTGGGGCCGCGAGCGTGATCGTCGATACGGCGGTGCTGCCGGGGTTGTTGCTGCTAGCGGCGGAACTGGGGGTGTTGGCCGCATTTGGATACGTCGTGGCGCGGGTGGCGCTGCGGCAGGACGACGATCTGTCGGCGCTGGCGCAGGGGCTGGTGGTGGGCCCGGCGCTGTGGGGCCTCGTCGTCAACTTTGTCATGTACGCCGTGCCGGGGCTGGCGGGCGCGGCGGTGGGCTGGGGCATCACCTTGATGCTGGGCGCCGGGCTGGCCTGGCGGTCGCCGGGTTGCCTGCGTGTGCCGGCGCGGACGGTGGCCGGGTTTGCCGGCGTCCTCCTGGTCCTCGGGTGGGTGGCCCTGGCCAGCCGGCAGCTCCTGGGGGTTGTTGCCGATCTTCATACAAGTCTTGGGATCGCGGCTTCCATCCGGGCCGGCGGGTTTCCAGTGGCGCTCTCCTGGCACCCAGAGGCCACGGCGAGCTATCACTACGGCGCCAGCCTGCTGGCGGGTTTGCTGACACCACCGGCAGGACCCGACCTGGCGTTCGTCTGGGAGCTGCTGGGCGTGTACGCCTGGGTGAGCTTTGCGCTGGTGGTGGGCACGGCCCTGCGCCGGCGCGGATCGTGGTTGATCGTGCTGACGCTTGCCCCAATGCTGCTGGGCTTTGGCGTGCATACGTTTCTCTGGCACGACCTGGACAAGGTGGCGGGGATCCTGTCGATCCCGGTTCCAGTCGGCGTGCCGGCCGCGGGCCTGCGCGCGACCCTGGCCGACATCTATTGGGCGCCGGTGGAGCCCATCGGAAGTCGGTTGGGATCACTCCCTGATGTATGGAACCTGGGGTTTCCGCTTGGCTACGCCACAGCCGTCGTGACCCTGGGGCAGGCCGCGCGCGCCAACCGCACGCGTTGGCTCGGCAGCCTGACGCTGGCGGGGCTGGTGGGTTTCCTGGGCTTGTTGGTGACGACGCTGGCGCCGGTGGTCCTGGTGCTCTGGGCGGGCCTGGCGGTCTGGCGACTCGTCCATGTGCGCCGCGCGGGCGGCGCGCTGCCGGCGGCAGCGTGGCCGTCGGGCGTGGGTCTGGCGGCGGCGGGCGTGCTGCTTCAGTTTGGCGGCGGAGCGCTCTCGGGCCTGGTGGGTGGCGGTGCGGGATCGTCGGGCCTGACCTGGACCGGCGGACTGAACGCGACGCACTGGTCGGCACTGGGCGGCGTTGAGGCACGCGAGGGCGGCATTGGGCTGCTTCGCCTGGGACCGTTGGCAGTTGCGATGGTTGCGGCGGCGCTGGCCTGGCGTGATCGCCTGGTGCTGGCGCTGGCAACCGGCGCCGTTTTGCTGGCGCTTGCCTGGCTTGCGCTCGACTACCCACCGCGGCCTGAGGACGTGGATCGACTGGCGGGGCACGCGCGCAACCTGGCGCTGGTGGCGCTGCTGCTGGCGCTGAGCGGGCAGCTGGTCCGCCTGGAGTCGCGCCGCTGGCGGTATGCGGCCGTCGGGCTGCTGGTGGGCCTGGTGGTCTGGCCCACGGTGGCGGCGCCCGCGCGCAGTCTTGGCGGCGCGCTGGGGCAGGGCGTGGAGCTGGCCAACGCCGACGGGGGATGGGCGGCAACGAGAGCGCAGGACGAGACGAGGCCGCGTCGATATCGGATTCCGGCGATGTCCGGCCGCGTCGCCGCCTATATCCGGGACCAGACCGATGTGGACGCCCACGTGCTGGACACGTCGAAGGAGCTGGCCGTTCTCCTCAACACCGGCCGTCCGACCAACCAGGGCTTCGTCGGCGTCACCCAGCTCATCGTGGACTCGGGTCCGGAATACCTGGATGCCGGCTCTTACCTGGAGCCCGCGGCGTTCCGGCGGTTAGGGCTGGCGTATGTGTACGCGACAGACGCGTGGGTGGCGGAGTTACCGGAGCGGTCGCGGGACTGGCTGGCGAACCCCAGCTACTTCAACCTGCTGGTGCGTGACGGGCATGAGGCGCTGTACCGAGTCCAGCCGGCCTTTCCGGCGCTTGAGGCCGCGCCGCATCCGGACTCGTTCGAGGCGTTGCGGGCTGTCGTGGCGCCAGAGACCGTGGTGTATCTCTCGCCGCGCTCGCAAGCTGACTGGAGGACTCGGGCACGCATGCTGCGCGTGGCGTCGGTGCTGCCCAACGCGCGGCTGGTGGGAGCCATTCACCCGACAGAGCTGCATCTCCGGACGCCCGCGCCCTGGGTGGTGGAGCCCCTGGGTGCGCGGGTTCCGGAATTGGTGGCGCTGCCGCTGTTGCACGGCGCGTGGCAGTTTCCGCCGGCGGACTGGCGCGAGGTGTGGCGCAATCCACCCGGCGGGATCGCGGTCTACGCGCCGCCAGTGGCCGGCGAGCCCCTGCCGGATTCCGCGCCGCCGACGATCCATGTCGGGCTGGCCAACGTACAGGCTGACGAGACGCGGCTGACCTTCACGGCCACGCTGGAGGCCCGTAAAGGCCAGGAGTGGACGGGTCAGGACTGGGTACTTGTGCCCAGCGGCGTGTCACCGTGGGGCATTCCGGCTCTGCGACAGGACGGCCGACCCCTGATCGCGCAATGGTTCGCGGGGCAGGCAGCGGCAGGCGCCGAATCGACGACGCACACCTATGTGTTTGATCCACTCGCAGCCAGCCTGGCGGTGCGCGGGACGGACGGCGTCTTCACCGCGGTGAGGTCGTCGACGCAGACGCCGGGGTCGGGCGCCTGGATGCTGGCGTTGCGGCTGACGCGCCCGGGCGACCAGGGAATACAGGACGCGGTGGTCATTGCCCCGGTGCTGCGAGTTGAAGTCTCGCCCGACCGAACGGCGTCGTATCAGGTCTACGAGGCCACTCGCGGCTGGCGTCCACTCTAGGCTTTCCGTGGGGCGATGAGCATGCATTGCCCACGGGCAACGAGCGCCTGGGAGCGTTGGACGTGATAGTTGATCCGGCGGTGCTGCCGGGGCTGTTGGCACTGGCGTTGGAGCTGGCGGCATTGGCCGCGTTCGGATACGTGGTGGTGCGGGTGGCGCTGCGGCAGGACGACGACCTGTCAGCCCTAGCGCAGGGGCTGGTGGTGGGTCCGGCGCTCTGGGGAATCATCGTCAATTTTGTGATGTACGCGGCGCCAGGGCTGGCGGCCGCGGCGGTGGGCTGGGGCGCGACGTTGATGCTGGGCGCCGGGCTGGCCTGGCGGTCGCCCGATTGCGTGCGTGTGCCGGCGCGAACGGTGGCCGGGTTTGCCGGCGTCATCCTGGTCCTGGGGTGGGTGGCTCTGGCCAGCCGGCAACTCATCGGGACTGCGAATCCATACAACGACCTCGGAATGGCTGCCTCCGTTCGGGCCGGTGGGTTTCCGGTGGCGCTGCCTTCGCACCCGGAGGCCACGGGGGTCTACCACTACGGCGCCAATCTGCTGGTGGGCCTGCTGGTCCCTCCGTGGGGTCCGGACCTGGCCTTCGGCTGGGAGTTGCTGAGCGTCTACGCCTGGGTGAGTTTCGCGCTGGTGGTCGCAGCGGCCCTACGCCAGCGCGGCTCGTGGCTGACCACGCTGGCGCTGGCGCCGCTTCTCCTCAGCTACGGCCGGCAAACGTTCATTTGGAACGACGCCGGCAACGTCATGGGCGTGTTGCGGCTCCCGCTGCCAACCGGGCCGCCGGCCGCAGGTCTGCGCGCCTCCCTGGCCGAGACTTACTGGGCACCGCTCGAGCCTTCCGGGAGTTTCCTGGGATCGCTGCCGGATGTGGTGACACCGGCGTTTGCCCTGGGCTATGCGATTGCGGTGGTCGTTCTGGCGCACGCGGCGCGAGCGACGCGCGTGACGCTTCCGGGATCGCTGACGCTGGCGGGGCTGGTCGGTTTCCTGGGCCTTCTGGTGACGACGTTGGCGCCGGTGGTGGTGGTGCTCTGGGCGGGCCTTGCGGCCTGGCGACTCGTCCACGTGCGCCACGACGGCAGCGCAATGCTGGCGTCAGCGTGGCCGTCGGGCGCGGGTCTGGCGGTGGCGGGCGTGCTGCTGCTGTTTGGTGGAGGGGCGCTTTCGGGAATCGTGGGGGGCGGCGCAGGATCGTCAGGCCTGACCTGGACCGCCGGCCTCAACGCAGGCTCGTGGCTGGCACTCGGCGGCGTTGAGGCGCGCCCCGGCGGCTTTGGGTTACTGCGCCTGGGGCCGGTGGCCGTTGCGATTGCCGCTGCGGCCCTGGCGTGGCGCGATCGGCTGGTGTTGGCGCTGGTAGTCGGTTCCGGCCTCTTGGCCGTGGCCTGGGTGGCGCTCGAATACCCACCACGGCCGTATGACGTCGACCGCCTGGCGGGTCACGCGCGCAACCTGGCGCTGGTGGCGCTGCTGCTGGCGCTGAGCGCGCAGCTGGTCCGCCTGGAGTCGAAACGCTGGCGGTATGCGGTCGTCGGACTGCTGGTAGGCCTGCTGGTCTGGCCCACAGCGGCGGCACCCGCTCGGAGCCTGGGTATCGCACTCGGCCACGGCGTCCAGCTGGCCAACGCCGGCTGGGGTTGGGAGGCGGCACGGGCCCAGGATGACTCGGCGGCGCTGCATCGGCAGGTAATGCCGCAAATGTCTCGCCGCGTGGCGGCATATATCCGGGCCCACACAGCCGCAGACGCGCGGGTGCTGGACACCTCGGCGAGTCTGGCTGAGTCCGCCCCAGTTCGTTTGGTCACCGGCCGCCCGGACAATTGGGGATTTGACGGTCTCCGCCAGGTCTCACAGCACTGGGGCCCGGAATACCTGGATGCCCGCTACTACCTGGAGCCGTCGGCGTTCCGCCGGCTGGGCCTGGCGTATGTGTATGCGACAGCCGCATGGGAGGCGAAGTTGCCGGCGCGGGCGCGGCATTGGCTGGCGGACCCCAACTACTTTGACCCGCTGGTGCGTGACGGGGATGAGGCGCTGTACCGAATCCAGCCGGCCTTCCTGGCGCTCCAGACGGCCCCCAGTCCGAACTCATTCGAGGCGCTGCGGGCTGTATCGCCATCGACGCTTGTCTTCCTTCCACCTCAGCGCGCAAGGGAGAACCAAGTGCGCCTGCTGCGCGTAGCGTCGGCGCTTTCCCACACTCGACTTGCGGGCACCGTGAACGAGGAGCCGCTGCACATACTGCGGACGCCCGCGCCCTGGGTGGTGGCGCCGCCGGGCGCGCAGACGCCCGACATGGTGGCGCTGCCGCGGTTGCACGATGCGTGGCAGTACCCACCTTCGGGCTGGCGCGAAGTGTGGCGGAACGTGCCGGGAGGAGTCGCCGTCTACGCGCCGCCGCCGTCTGGCGCGGCGGTGGCAGCTGCCGCGCCGTCGCCAGTGAGCGTCGAATTGACCGACGTTCACGCCATGGCCGCGCGGCTGACGTTTACGGCCAGGCTGGACGTGCGCCCACCGCTGGATTGGATGGGGCAGGACTGGGTTTTAGTGCCGGCTGACTCGTCGCCATGGGCAATTCCGGAACTGCGACTTGACGGTCGACCCGTGATCGAACAGTGGTTCGCCGGCCAGGCGGCGGCGGGGGCCGAAACCACGACCCACACCTACACGTTCGATGCGCGGGATTCGAGCCTGGCGGTGCGCGGGGCGGAGGGCGGGTTCACGACCGTGCAGGCATCGCAACGGGTACCCGAATCCAGCGCCTGGATGCTGGCGACGCGGCAGCGCTGGATTCTGGCGTCTAAGAGCTTCACGCTCCAGACAACGCCCCTTGGAGTATGGATGCTGGCGTTGCGCCTGAACCGTTGGGTGGATCAGGGGGTGCAGGAGCCGGCGTTCATTGTTCCGGTGCTGCGAATTGGGGTCGCGGAGAGCGGGACTGTGTCCTATCAGGTCTACGATGTCGCGCGCGGTTGGCAGCCTGCCTGAGACTTCAATGCTGCTGTTCTCGAAATGAGAGCCCGACGAGACGTCTCACCCGCGAGGTAACGTCCGTGACATTTGCAGCCGGGCCGGTGGCCGCGATCGCCGCGCTGGATCAGCACCCTGTAGCGGCTGCGTCGGGCTGTTGGCGGCTCGAGTGGTCATTCTTGCCCAATCTGGGACTCTCCTGGGTTACAATTGCGGACCGAATGTCGGTGCGCGGTAGCGTGCCGCCTGGCGCGCAGCGCCTTATCCCATCTAACGCAACCGCTGGAGTGCGAGACCGCCACGAAGGAGTCTGGCCGGCATGCCTAAAGACCTGATTTTCGATGAGACCGCGCGCAGCGCGCTGCTGAACGGCGTCAACTCGGTCGCCGATGCCGTGCGCGTAACGCTGGGGCCCAAGGGACGTAATGTCGGGCTCGCGCGCAAATTCGGGTCGCCGATCATCACCAACGACGGGGTGACCGTCGCCCGTGACGTTGACCTGCCAAACGCCTTTCAGAACATGGGCGCGCAACTGATCAAGGAAGCGGCCACCAAGACCAACGACGTGGCCGGCGACGGCACCACCACAGCCACGGTGCTGGCGCAGCGCATGATCCAGGACGGCCTGCGCGCGGTTGCCGCCGAGATGAACCCGATGATCATCAAGCGCGGCATGGAGAAGGCGGTGGCGGCGGTCGAGACGGCGCTGAACGCGCAGGGCCGCGCGATCAGCGAGCCGCAGGAGATGGAATGGGTGGCCTCTATTTCGTCCGGCGACCCGGCCATCGGCAGGCAGATCGCCACGGCGCTGGACCGCGTGGGCAAGGACGGCGCGGTGTCGGTTGAAGAGGGTCGAACCAACGCGCTTGAGCTGGAACTGGTTGACGGCGTGCAGTTGGACCGCGGCTACATCTCGCCGTATCTGGTCACGGACGAGACCTCAATGTCCTGCGAGTTGGAGAACGCTTCGGTCTTCGTCACCGACGACAAGCTCAGCAGCGCGCAGGACATGCTGCCGCTGCTGGAGAAGATCGTGCAGTCGGGGCGTCGCGACGTGCTGTTCGTGGCCGAAGACGTGGAAGGCGACATGCTGGCCACGCTGATCGTCAACAAGGTGCGCGGCGCGATCAACGTCTGCGCGATCAAGGCCCCGGCCTACGGCGACCGCCGCAAGGCGATCCTGGATGACATCGGCATCCTGACGGGCGCCCAGGTGATCTCCAAGGACCTGGGCCAAGACCTGAAGGAACTTGACCTGGATGTGCTGGGGCAGGCGCGCCGGATCGTGGTTCGCAAGGACGACACCACGATCGTTGAGGGCGCCGGCACCCGCCTCGACATCACACGGCGCATCGCGCAGATCAAGTCGCAGGTCGATACGACCGACTCGGACTACGACCGCGAGAAGCTGGAAGAGCGAGCGGCCAAGCTGGCCGGCGGCGTGGCGGTTATCCGGGTCGGGGCGCCGACCGAGGTTGAGCTCAAGGAGAAGAAGCACCGCGTGGAAGACGCCCTGTCCGCCACGCAGGCGGCGGTGGCCGACGGCATCGTGCCGGGCGCGGGCACGTCCTACGTGCGTGCCATTCCGGCCGTTGACGAGTTGCTGGAAACGCTGGACGGCGAGCAGGCCATGGGCGCGCGGATCGTGCGCGACGCCCTGGCGGCCCCGCTTCGGCAGCTTTCGGCCAACGCCGGCGAGGTTGGCGACGTGATCGTGGAGCGCGTGCTCACCGCATCCGACGCCATGGGATGGAACGGCAACACCGGCCAGATCGAGGATCTGCGCGAGGCCGGCGTGGTGGACCCGCTCACCGTTGTGCGCGGCGCCCTGCAGAACGCGGCCAGCGTGGCCATGATGCTGCTGTCCACCGAAGTGCTGATCGCCGACGCACCCGAAACCAAGAAGCCCGCCGCCGCCATGCCGCCCGACCCGGGCATGGGAGGCATGGGCGGAATGGGAGGTATGGGTGGCATGGGCGACATGGGAGGCATGGGCGGCTTCTAGCCCGCACCCCACCAGGAAACTCTCAAGCCCCGCCGGCCAGTGGCCGGCGGGGCTTGTTGCGTCAGACGGGTAAGCCCGCTGGGGGCTAGGTGAGGAAGTCCTTGAGCTTGCGGGCGAGGCGGGGGTGACGGAGACGTCGGAGGGCCTGTGACTCGATCTGGCGAATGCGTTCACGGGTCAGGCCGAATTCCTGGCCGACCTGGTCCAGGGTGCGGGGCGTGTCGTCGTCCAACCCGTGGCGCATGCGCAGGATCTTCTGCTCGCGCGGGTCCAGCATCTCCAGGACGCCTTCCAGGTGCTCAGAGAGCATCTGGGAGGTGGCGGCTTCGACCGGTTCCACGGCGTCGTCATCGGGGATGAGGTGCCCGATTTCGGTGTCGCCGTCCTCGCCGATGGGCGTTTCGAGCGAGATGGGCAGGCGGGCGGCCAGCTTAAGCTCGCCGATCTGCTCCTCGCTCATTTCCATCTCGTGGGCGATCTCGTCGTCGGTCGGCTCGCGGCCCAGGCGCAACTGCAAGTCGCGCTGCACGCGGTAGGACTTGGTGAGCTTCTCGTGGACGTGGACCGGCAGCCGAATGGTGCGGCTCTGCTCGGCGATGGCGCGCGTCACGGCCTGGCGGATCCACCAGGTGGCGTAGGTGCTGAACTTGTAGCCGCGCCGCCAGTCGAACTTCTCGGCCGCGCGCATCAGACCGGCGTTGCCCTCCTGCACCAGGTCCAACAGCGGGATGCCGTGGCCGGTGTACTTCTTGGCCACGCTCACCACCAGGCGCAGGTTGGCCGTGATGAGATGTTCGCGGGCGGACTCGTCGCCCCGCTCAATGCGCTGCGCCAGGTCGACCTCTTCCTTGGCGGTGAGCAGCGAGATGCGGCCAATCTCGTTGAGGTAGCTGCGAACGGTGTCCTGGCTGGCGGACTCGAGCTCCAGGTCGCGTTCCCGTCGCGACTGGATGGTGGTGACCTTGGAGGCGTCGTTACCTTCGGTGTCTTCCGGTTCTTCGTCGCGCAGCTCGATCTCTTCCTCGGCCAGCTGCATGCGGAACCAGGTTTCGACTTCCTTCGTGATGTGGGTCTCGTCGGGCAGGACCTTCTTGAGTTCAGACTTGTTGAGATAGCCCGGGTCCGAGCCCAGGGCCACGAGTTCGGCCAGGGCGTTTTCGAGCGTTTCCTCGTTCAGATGTAGTGCGACTTCAACCGCCACGGATCATTCACCATCCCCCTGCTACGGCAATTCCCGACGCGCTTGCGGCGTGTTGGGTGCCCGGCGCTCCCTGAATCTAACCCTCAACCCCGCCGGATATCCACCGCTCAGGAGACACGACGACCCGCCGCGCGGGCGTGCGCGTTTCCCGACGGCCTGATGTCGCGCGGCTGCGTTTGGAAAGAGGACAGGGATGGTTCGCCTGTCGAAGCGGTAGGCGCTTGTGCCGAAAACGCCCGCGCGTCGCATCGTCCGACCCAGCGGTGCGCAAGTCACCGCTTACCCAAGTATACGCCGATATGTTGGCTCGGTTGCAGGGAACGTTCGTTCGCGACGAGGCTGGGAGACTCCGCGCCAGTCGGATGCGACTGTGAACGGCGACGGCAGCTACCATGGCTGAAGTGATGGGGCGGTCTCTGGGCGGGCATGGAGCTGGTGTAATGGCCGCGGACAGCGGGCCGTTGACCCTGGAAGACCTGCGACGCGAGTTGCGTCGCGAGTCTGATTGGGCATTCCGCGACCTCTTGACGAAGGCCGACTTGTACGCGTTCGAAACGCGTTTCACGTTTCGACTGATCGTAGGTCTCACGGCCCTGGGCGTCATGCTGGTGGCCGTCGATCGGCTGTGGACCTGAGGGGGCACCGCTCGTCGCTCGAACAAGGGTGCAGGTTCAAGGCGCGGCTGGCAGAGGTTAGCCACGGGCAGCCGCTTTCAATTGTGTTGCGGCGTGGTGGGGGGCTTCCCTAAGCTTTGAATCAATCCCGA
The DNA here is from genome assembly GCA_022821645.1 of Chloroflexota bacterium. GTDB lineage: Bacteria > Chloroflexota > UBA11872 > UBA11872 > UBA11872 > UBA11872. The sequence goes on along the minus strand of JAJEDE010000015.1, from coordinate 132,222 downwards.
TTCCCCACGGATCGCTGTTCCCGCATGTCCCGAGTCCGAGCCCATGCCCTGCGGCTGGTCGCGCTGGTGGCCGCTGTCGTCGTGCTGGCCGCCTGTGAAGTTGGCGCCATGCAGACCGTGATCGAGAACCCCACGCCGGACCCGGTGACGGCGCTGCAAACGACCTGCACGCCGCCGACCTGCGAGGAGTTGGCGGTTCAGATAGCGGATTTCGCGATTCTGCCGTCCGTAATCCGTACGAGCGCTCCGCGAGTTCGGTTTGCGATTACGAACATTGGCGTCTACACCCACAGCCTGGAAGTTCGACTTCCCGGTGGCGTTCTCAACTCACCGCGGATCGGGCCGGGACAGACGGGTTACCTGGAAGCCGACATTGAGCCCGGCACGTACGAGGCGCTGGATCCCACGCCGGGGCATGCGGTGCGCGGGGCGCGGGCCAGCATCGTGGCGGGGACCGGCAGCTAGCCGCCTCTTGGGGCGCGACCCAGCAGTTCGCGTTCGCCCGGCGTCTGCGACATCCAGCGGAAGAACTTGACGGTGATGACGGTCCAGAGCAGGGCGGTGCCGCCGAGCTTCATGATCAGGCCACCGATTCGCTGGTCCTCCAGGGCCGATAGTCCGCCGGGATCGGCGGCCAGCAGGTAGGCCGGGTAGAGCGGTTCCCCGGCAAAGACGAAGAGGGAACTCAGCAGACCCGAGGGTAGGGTCAGCAGAAACAGGTAGAACATCTGGATGGGCACGCTGGCCGCGGGGGCAGCCGGTACGCGGCTGACCACCGGCCACCACATCAGCAGCGCGGAGCCGACCATGGTTACGTGCGCCGCGTCGTGAATGATCCGGTCGTTCAACGCACCCTCGTAAAGCGTCGGCAGGTGCCAGCCCCAGAACACGGCGACGCCGAGGAGTCCGGCGACCAGCGGCTGGGTGATCCAGCGGAAGGCGGCTCGAACGGTCGGTCGACGCAGTAGCGGCGTCACCATCCAGGCCGGGATGCCCAGCAGCAGCAGCGGCGGCGCCATGAAGGTCACCATCAGGTGCTGGATCATGTGGATGCTGAAGAACTCGGCGCTGAGGGTGTCGACGGGCGGATGCAGGGCCGCGAAGAAGATGGCGGCTCCGGTCACGAAGAGGGCCATGCGCCAAGGGTCGACTCGGCCGGGCCGGTCGGGGTTCCAGGGACTGACCGCGTAGGCGTAGGCGCCGACCAGCACGACCACGCCGAGCGTGATTTCAGGGATGAGGTAGAAGGTCACGTCAACGCCTCCTCACCCGCCGTGTTGGCCGATAGCAACGCCGCGCCTGCCAGGGATCGGCAGCGTGCGCTAGCTCCTACCTTCCAGCCTAGCCGCCCGAGAGGGAGAAGAAGAGGAAGAGGATCAGCACGATCATGGAGGCGATGGAGAAAGGGAACATGAACAGCGCGGTGAACAGGCGGTTGTCGTCGCGCAGGTGCATGTAGTAGGCGACCACGCCCGCGCCCTTGGCGAACGAGAGGATCAGCAGCGAGGCGACGACGCCAGGGCGGGTGAAGGCCTCGGCGACGGCGGGAATGCTGGGGATCATGATTTCGACGATGGTTATGACCGTGAGGATGACGCCGACGACGAGGTATTTGGCGTAGCCGTGGCGATGCTCGGCGTCGTGCGCCATGTCTCCGCCGTGATCTCCGTGCGCGGCGTGCGTGTCGCTCATCAGATCAGGTAGATCAGGGTGAAGATCGCGACCCAGACCAGGTCCACAAAGTGCCAGTACAACCCGACCAGCTCGATGCCCCACATGTCCATGCCGGGCTGAAAGCGGCCGCGAAACGTATAGGCCAAGGCGGTGCCGAGCCAGAGAACCCCAATGGCCACGTGCGCGCCGTGGAAGCCGACCAAGGTGTAGAAGGAGGCGCCGAAGAGGTTGGTGGAGGGGGTGAGGTGCTTGTGGGTCACGAACTCGGTGAACTCGTAGACCTGCCCGCCGAGGAAGATCAGACCCATCAGCATGACCATGCCGAGCCAGATGCGGCCCCAGAGCAGTGACCCGTTCCGGAAGGCGGCCAATGACAGCACCATGGCGAGACTGCTGGTCAGCAGCACGAAGGTGGTGAACGAGGTCAGGACCAGGTCCAGCACTTCCTGACCCGGTCCGCCGAGCGTGTTGTGCTTGTTGATCAGCATGACCAGGATCAGGCTGCCGAAGAACATCGTCTCGGAGCCCAGGAAGGCCCACATGCCGAGCTTGCGGTTGTCGAGGCCGGTGGAGGAGTGGTGCTCCTCGTGGTGGGCGTGGGCGTCCGCGGTCATGCGGCCGGTTCCTCGATCCAGCCCAGGAGCGAGATAACGAAGAGCATCGCGCCCAGCAGGATGAAGGCCTGGTGGAAGATCAGGCCGCAGGCGGCGAGGACCATGCCGGCGGCCATCACGATCGGCCAGTAGGACGGGTTGGGCATGTGAATGTCCGGCTCATCGGCTTCGGCGTCCGCCTCGGGGGCCGTGGCCACGGCGCCGGTGTGACCGCCGCCGCGCTTGATGTCCCAGGCCGGGTAACGGCTATCGACGACCGGAATCTCAGCGAAGTTGTAGACGGGCGGCGGCGAGGGAATCGTCCACTCGAGCGTGCCGCCGTCCCAGGGGTCGCTGCCGGACGGTTCGCCGTGGCGGATCGAGCGCAGGGCATTGATCGTGAAGATCAGGAACGACAGCCCGATCATGAGGGAGCCGACCGTGGACATCATGTTCCAGAGATCAAAGCCCATCTCGGCGGCGTAGGTGTGGACGCGGCGGGGCATGCCGTCGATACCGAGCATGTGCTGCGGCAGGAAGGTCAGGTTGAAGCCGACAAGCATCAGCAGCCAGTGCACCTTGCCCCAGCCGTCGTGCATGAAGCGTCCGGTGAACTTGGGGAACCAGTGGTAGATGCCCCCGAACAAGCCAAACACGGTGCCGCCGAACAGCACGTAGTGCAGGTGGGCGACCACGAAGTAGGTGTCCTGCACCTGTGAGTCGATGGGCGGCGACCCGAGCATGACGCCGCTGAGCCCGCCGATGATGAACATGGAGACCATGCCCACGGCGAACAACATAGGCGATTTAAAGCTGATGGAGCCGCCGTAGAGCGTGGCGATCCAGTTGAATATCTTCACACCTGTGGGCACGGCAATGGCCATGGTGGAGATGGCGAAGGCGGTGTCGGCGATGGGGCCCAGGCCGACCGTGAACATGTGGTGCGTCCAGACGCCGAAGCCGACCAGGGCGATGGCCGCGCCGGAATAGGCCACCACGGCGTAGCCGAAGAGGGGCTTGCGCGAGTAGGTGGGGAGGATCTCGGAGACGATGCCCATGGCCGGCAGGATGAGGATGTAGACCTCGGGGTGGCCGAAGACCCAGAACAGGTGCTGCCAGAGCACGGGGTCGCCGCCGCCTTCGGGAATGAAGAAGCTGGTTTCGATGTAGCGGTCGAAGATCAACAAGACGAGGCCGATGGTGATGGCGGGGAAGGCGAAGATGATCAGGAAGGCCGTGATCATGCTCATCCATACGAACATGGGCATCCGGTTCAGGGTCATGCCCGGCGCGCGCATGTTGATGATGGTGACGATGAAGTTGATCGAGGCCAGGATGGAGGAGACGCCCAGGATCTGGAGGCCGAAGGCCCAGAAGTCGATGGCGTGGGTGGCTTCAAAGGCCGTGTCGGTGAGCGGCGCGTAACCGAACCAGCCGGCGTTGGGCGCGCCGCCGGCCACGAAGCTGATGTTCATGAAGATGCCGCCGAAGAGGTAGATCCAGTAGCTCAGGGCGTTCAGGCGCGGGAAGGCCACGTCGCGCGCGCCGATCATCAGCGGCACGAGCAGGTTGAAGAAGGCCGCGCTGAGCGGCATGAGCGCCAGGAAGACCATGGTGGTGCCGTGCATGGTGAACAGTTCGGTGAACCGTTCCGCCGAGACGACATCGGCCTCCGGCGTGGCCAGCTGCAGGCGCATGAGCAGGGCTTCGAGCCCGCCGAGCATGAAGAAGGCGAGCGAGGTGACCAGGTAGAGCACGGCGATGCGCTTGTGGTCGACCGTGGTGATCCAGCTCCAGGCCGTGCCAGCAAACGTGCGGGTGTCAGGGGCGGTTGCCGTTACCGTCGCCATCCGGTCACCCTCCGTTCGGCGTCTGTGCGCCGCGTCGCACGCGCATGCCTATTTTAGGCCCTGCATATAGGCCACCAGCGCGTCGAGTTGCTCGGTGGTCAATTCGGGAATCACCATGGTGTTGCCGGGCTTGACGCCCTGTGGATCGCTGAGCCAGGCGCGCATGTTCTCGGGCGTGTTTTCCAGGATTCCGGCCGCAATGTGTTTGCGGCTGCCCATGTGCGTCAGGTCCGGCCCCAGGACGCCCGCCGAATCGGTGCCGCGAATGGTGTGGCAGGCCACGCAGCCGCCAAGGGTCAGCGTCTCTTCGCCTTGCCTGGCCAGATCACTTGCGGGTGGAACGCGCTCGGCGCGTTGGGTCTCCGCCCAGGCGGTGAACTCGGCCTGCGTCTCCACGACCACATAGAACTTCATGAGCGCGTGGGCGGTTCCGCAGAACTCGGCGCACTGGCCCGGGAAGGTGCCGGTGACCTCGGGCTTGATGGTGAATTTGTTCTGGCGGCCCGGCACCATGTCCAGCTTTCCGCGCAGGCTGGGGACCCAGAAGCTGTGCAGCACGTCGTTGCTTTCAAGCTGAATCTCCACGTCGCGGCCGACGGGCAGGTGCAGTTCGTTGGCGGTCACCACCCCGATGTCGGGGTACTGAAACTCGAACCACCACTGGTGGCCGATGGCACGAACCTTGAGGGCGTCCGGGCTGGCGGCGCGGGCGTTGGAAAAGATCGCGGGAACGGTGAGGACCACGATTATTACGACCAGGATGGCCGGGGCGATGGTCCAGCCGATCTCGAGCGGCGTGTTGCCGTGGGTCTGGGGCGGGATGCCGTCGCCGCTGCGCCGCCGGAAGCGGATGAGGATGTAGAGCAGGGCGCCTTCCACCAGCACGAAGGTGACCACCATTGCCCAGAAGACGAACAGCAGCAGGTCGCGGGCGGTGCGGGCCGCTTCGGTGGTGGGTTCGAGGGTGGTCTGGGGAGTTACGCCACAGGCGGCCACCGCCAAGGCCAAGGCGGGAACCAGGAGCGCGGCGTAGATGCGGCGGTTACGAGTCAATGGTGTACTGCGTCGCCCTTGAATGGGACGGCACTCGTCCCTGTCTGCGCGAGTCACGCTTCGCCGGGCTTTGTGCACCGTTTCACAATCTCGTGAGCGGCGGCAAGCGTAGCACGAGGGGGCAACCGGCCCTTGTGTCGTGAGGCACGTCGAGCGACCGTCAGGATGGCGTGGAAACGTCCAGCACATGCGCGCGAGCGGCGCTGATCGCTGCCACGGTTTCGTGGGCAGGCACATCCTCGGTGCTGCCCCAAATGAACGTGAACATGCCGAAGTAGTTGCGCTCGTCGAGCATGGACGTCAGCGCGCGGAAATCGACCGTTCCCTGGCCCGGCGCCTGGTCTTCCGCCGGCCCCAGGTTGTCCGCGTCGCGCATGGAGGGGCTGACGCTCCACAGGCAGGTATGGCCCACGCGGCCATCGGCGGCGTCGGCCACGGCGCGCAGGGTGGTACTGGCCAACCGCGCGTGCGGTGGGGTGAGGCTGAGTTGCACGCGTGGATGCCCAACGTCGTCAAGGAAGCTGGCGATTTCGGACGGCTCGTCAAGCCAAGTCCCAATCTGGTTGGCCAGGGCCAGGGTCACACCCAGGTCCTGCGCGGCGCGACCCAGCGCCCGGACGTCGTCCGCGGCCTCACGGCGTTCGTAGTCTCGCTCCGGCGCGGTTCCGATCACCAGCGGAGCGCCAATAGCCGCCGCGAACTCCAGCCGCGCGACCAGGTCGTTTCCGAAGGTGGCGTAAGCCGAGATTGAGGAGGGCCGGAGGTCGTGGTCCTCCACGCGCGCCTTCACCTCGTCCGGGGAATCGCTCAGGGGATTCACGTGCTCAAGCACCCCCGGCGTGGCCCAGAGGTCCACGTACGTCAGTTCGGTCTGTGCCAACGCCGCCAGGGCGTCGTCCAACGACAGCGATCGGAAGAGCAGGGTAGAACCTGCGAATCGGGTTGAAATGTCAAAAGCGAACATGAGAGGTTCGTGGTCGCAGACATACCGTCGCTGGAGCGCGCCCCCTATTCTCGCCTATTAAGGGGAACTTCGGCTATTCGCTGCTCACGCCCCCAAAAAACGGGTTGTTCGCCAGCTCCTCGCCGACCGTTGTGGGCGGGCCGTGACCGGCAAAAAGGCGCGTGGTCGCCGGCAACGTGAGAATCTGCGAGCGAACGGCGGCCAGGTGCTCGGCGTAGTGGGCAGGCCCCAGCGAGGTTCGTCCCAGGGAGCCGGCGAACACGGCGTCGCCTACGAGCACCAGGTCGCGCAGCACCAGCGAGGAATGCCCCGGGGCATGCCCCGGCGTCCGGCGGGCCTCGACCTCGAACGGTCCCGCCTGGAACCGCTGCCCGTGGTCGTAGTTGCGAATATCCGCCCCTTTGAGCGCGGGCATCCGGGGTTGTTCGTTCGGATGGACCCAAATGGGGACGTTGAGTGCCTCGTGTATCGCCGGAAGGGCGTCGATGTGATCGGCGTCCGCGTGGGTTACCAGGATCGCGGCCGCCGTCCATTGGTCGTCGGCCAGCGCGCCCAGAATCTGGTCCGGGATCGCGCCGGGATCGACAATGACGGCCTGCCCGGATTCAACATCCCCGACCACGTACTGATAGACGCGCATGGGCGGATAGGGAATGACGCGGATGCGCACGCCGCCATGGTCCAGCGGTACCGGATTGGGCACGTAGGCGTCGCGGGCCACGGCCAGCAAGCGCTCCGGGTGAAGGTTCAGAACCGCCGCCAGCGCGTCGCTCTCGGCATCGGTTGGGCTGCGTACGCAGTCTTCCAGTACCTCGAGGTCGTCGGTCGAGATCCCGACCTGCAGGGCGACCTCGTCCGCCGAGAGGTCAAGCCCAAATCGGGCCTTGCCGATGATGTCGCCGAATTCGTCTTCCAGCAGTTCTGTCATCGCGTTGTCAACCGGGGCGGCGGGATGGCCGCCCCGAGCTTCGCACGAATGGCCGAGGCTGTGCGTCAGGCCGGCGGCTGCCGGGCGTTCCCGTCCGCGCCCTCGCCTTTCATTCGGCCTTGCTGGTCCAGCCAGGCGCGCACGAGCCGCAGCTCTTCGTAGGAGAAGTCGTCGCCGAGGCGCTCCCGGACCGGCGCGAGGTTCCAGGAGCCCGCGTCGGCAAACGCCTGCTCAATGCGAGAGAGTCGCTCCGGGGGCGGCAGCTCGCGCTCGAGCGGCAGCGTTTCGCCGGCGGCGATCAAGCGTTCAAGGTGAGACATGATCGTGCCCTCGGTGAGCTCGCGCCGCCGGCTGACCTCCGAGATGGAGAGACCGCTGTGCAAGAGATCCAGCGTTTGGCGGTAGGTCGAACCCCGGCGTCGAATCGCACGGTCAGGCCTGGTCCGAGCCGGTGTCTTGGGCCGTTCCGCCAGGCCTCGGGGTTCGGCGTAGTCGCGAATAACGCGCAGGAATTCGTCGGCGAATTCGTTGAGCTTCACGCGCCCGACGCCGGAGATGTTTGAAAAGCTCGCCCGGCTCTGCGGCAGGTAGTGCGCCATCTCCTGCAGCGACTGGTCGCCGAAGATCACGTAGGGCGGAACGTTCCGGGCCTGCGCCAGCCGCCACCGCAGGTCGCGCAGGTGGTCGAATAAGCCACGGTCGAAATCCAGGCGATCGAGCCCAGGCGGCGGTTGGGAAGCGTCGTCCTCCGGCGGCTTGACGCGGGAGAGCGTCAGCGGCTCGCGCCGGCGCAGGAAGTCGCGGCCGTTTGGGGTCACGGCGAGGGACCGGTAGCGATCGGCGCTTCGTCCGACCAGCCCCGCGTCTTCCAGCAGGCTCACAATGTCGTGCAGTTCAATCCGCCCCTGGTCGCGGGCGATGCCGTGCACCGACAGGCGGTCGTGTCCCGCTTCCCGCAGCCGACGCCCGCGACCGCCGCGCAGAACCTGGATTACGTGGTCGGCGCCGAAACGTTCGCCGGTGCGGATGACGGCCGAGAGGATTTTCTGGGCGATTTCGGTGGCGTCAAACTCCTCGCGTTCGCCGAGACAGATATCGCAGCCCCCGCAGGACGCCTGGTCGTAGGCCTCGCCGAAGTAGTCGAGCAGGTAGGCACGGCGGCAGGTCTGCAACTGGCTGTAATTGACCATTCGCTGCAGCTTGTGCCTGGCACGCGCGCGCTCGGTTTCGTCCTGGATCTGCTCGATAAAGCCGGTGAGCGCGTGCCGGTCCGACGCGCCGTAGAAGAGCACGCAGGTACTGGGCAGCCCGTCGCGGCCGGCGCGTCCCGTTTCCTGGTAGTAGCCCTCCAGGGTCTTGGGCAGGTTGTAATGGACGATCAACCGCACGTCCGGTTTGTCGATGCCCATGCCGAAGGCAATTGTCGCGGTGACAACCGTGACCTCGTCGCGAATGAACTGCTCTTGCGTCGTTCGCCGGACGGCCGGATCGAGCCCGGCGTGGTAGGGCAGCGCGCGAATGCCTTCGTCGGTGAGGTCCGCCGCCAGGTCCTCGGCGTTCTGACGCGAGAGGCAGTAGACGATGGCCGAGCCGTCGGCATGCCGCCGAAGGAGATCGAGCAGTGCCTCAAAGGCCCCGCGCTTGATGCGGACGTGGTACGTCAGGTTCTGACGGTCGAAACTGGCGACAAACTGGCGCGCTCGCGGGATCGCCAATTGCCCCACGATGTCGTCCCGAACCTGGGTGGTCGCCGTGGCCGTGAGGGCCATGACGGGCGTCTCGGGAAAACGCTGGCGCAAGACGTGCAGATTCCGGTAGTCGGGGCGAAAGTCGTGGCCCCACTCCGAGATGCAGTGGGCTTCGTCAATCGCGATCTGGCTGAGGTCCACGGATCCAAGGAAGTCACGGAATCCCGGCACCGCCAGTCGCTCCGGGGCGATGTAGAGGATCTTGACCCGACCTGCCCTGGCATCCGCGAGAATCTCCCGGGCCTCCCCGGGCGGAACCGTGCTGTTGACGAAGGCCGCCGCCACACCGTTGGCGCGCAGCGCGTCCACCTGGTCCTTCATCAACGCGATCAGCGGCGATACGACCAGCGTCAGGCCATCCAGACAGAGCGCGGGCAGCTGATAGCAGAGGGACTTCCCGCCGCCGGTCGGCATCAGCACCAGGGCGTCGCGCCCGGCCAGCACGGTCCGGATGATCTCGGCCTGGAGCGGGCGGAACTCGTCGTAGCCGAAGCGTGTTTTCAGCAGATCGTGGATGTCGGGCGTTTGCATGGCTGGCCAGCCGCTCGTTCAGGGTTCCCCGCGATGAATTGAGCCCGGGTGCGGTCCGCCAGCCCTGCCGGCTCTGCGTCTCCAGCCATCCGGCGGAGACAGAGCGGGCACAAGACCGCTACCGTATGGGCGCTGCGCGGCGGGGCGCGCTACGCGCGCGTATTTTTCCACGGCGGGCCGAGACGCAGCGGTCATAGCGTCTCGAGCGCGTCGGTCCCGGCCAGATTCACGCACAGCCACCCGGCGTAAGGAAGGACGACGACGGGTGCGCGTGTTGGTGCTGAGTCACACCTATCTGCGACGGTTCAACCAGCGCAAGTGGGAGGCCTTTGCCGACCTTACGCCGAGCCACGCCGTCCTGCTGGTGGTCCCGAACGGCTGGTTGGATCCGCACTTCGGACGCGTGAACCCTGAGCCGCCAGCGCACCCCCGCGTGCGCCTGGTCGTCGCTCGGGCGCTGTTTCGCGGGCACGGCACGCTGAGCTTTCACGTCGACCCGCGGCTGGCGCTGGCGGCCTGGCGATTCCGGCCGGACGTGGTCCTGGTCGAACAGGAGCCGCACTCGCTGCTGGCCCTGCAGGGCCGCTGGCTGGCCCGGCGGTTGCCCGGGTGTCCGCCGTTCACGTTCTTCACGTGGGGCAGCCCGCCGAACCGCCGGCGGGCGCTGCCGCTGCGCATTCTGGAGCGTGGGGCGCTGCACGCCGCCCGAGCGGCCTTTGCCGGGAACCGGACGGCCCGCGACCGCCTGCGCGCGTCAGGCTTCGTCCACCCGATCCATCGCATTCCCCAGGTTGGCGTCGATCTGCCGGACCGGCCGGATCGGACGCGAGGGCGGGTTCGACGGGAACTGGGGCTGTCCGGCGTTGTGGTCGGCTTTGCCGGGCGGCTGATCCCCGAAAAGGGGGTGCTGGACCTGGCGGAGGCGCTGGTTGGGCTCGGGCGCCTGGACTGGACGTTCCTGGCGGTCGGACGGGGACCGTTAGGTGACGAGTTGGAGATGCGCTTCGCATTCGCAGGGTTATCCAGGCGACTGAAGCTTGTCGCGGACGCCGACCACCATCGGGTACGCGCCCTATTGGCCGCGCTGGACGTGCTCGTCCTGCCGTCGTACGCGACCGCGGACTGGGCCGAGCAGTTCGGGCACGTGCTGATCGAGGCCATGGCGGCGGGCTGCCCGGTGGTGGGGACGAATTCGGGTGAGATTCCGGCCGTGATTGGCGACGCCGGCATCGTGGTTCCGGAGCGTGACGTTGGGCGGCTGCGAGCCACCTTGCACTCCCTGATTGCATGCGCCGACCTGCGCGCACGCCTGGCTGCGCGCGGTCGAATGCGGGTGGAGCGTCGCTTCACGCACTCGGTGGTCGCGGAACGGCTGGCGGAGTGCCTGGCGCAGGTCCGCCGTCGCCCCGCCCGGAACCACGCCGGATGAACGACGGGCGGGATCGGCGGGTTCGCAAGCGCGCGTACTACCACGGAACCGGGGCGCCGGCTCAGCTTGTGCGCGAGTACTTTCGCCGCCTGGGTTCCGTCTCGCTGGTGCTGGACCTGGGCTGCGGAACGGGCGGTGTCTCGCGGGCGGCGCCGTGCGGCGTGCGCGTGATCGGGGTCGATCACGACCGCGGGGCTCTTGAACTCGCCGGTCCACACGGCGCGGTCCTGGCCTGGGACGCCGGGGCGGGGCGCCGACTGCCCTTTCCGCGCGGGCGGTTCGACGCCGTGATTGCCAGGGATGTGTTGGAACACCTGGACCGTCCCTGGGACGCCGTGCGCGAGATGCGCGCGGTGCTCCGGCCCGGCGGGCTGGCGCTGGCCTCGGTTCCAATGGCGCGGCCGCGGGTGGTCTGGAACGACTATTCGCACCGCCGCGGCTTCACCGCCGTGGCGATTCGGCTGCTCTTCCTGGACTCCGGGTTCGACGTCATGCGCGTGGATCGCATGGGTCCGCTGCCGCTGGCGGCACGGCTGAATCTGATTCGTGCGGTCCCCTGGCTGTTGCGGCTGCCGGTGCTGAACCAGGTCTGGGCCACCAGCTGGGAAGTCCTGGTGCGCAAGCCGTGAGCGTTGACTATTCCTCGGATGAGGCTTCCGGGGCGCGGCCGCGCGTCAATCTCTATCTCGTCAATCCCAGCGAGTGCCGGCCGTCCATGGACCGCTATGGCCGGACCTTGGAGCGCGCGCTGCGATACCTGGACCCGCCGCTGGACGTCCGCACCGTCACCCCGCCCCCATGGCCGGAGCACGACGACAGCCCGTTCGGCCGCCTGGCCGAGAACGTGGGCAAGTACCGGGTGCGCTACGCCGACTACCCGCGCCGGGTGTCCGGCGAATCGGCCACCGTGCATCACGTGGTCGATCACTCCTACGCCCACCTTGTGTCCGCGCTGTGGGCACGGCGCACGGTGGTGACCTGTCACGACCTGATGCTGCTGCGCATGGACGACGGTCGAATACCGGGCGCGCGGACCCCTCGCGTCGCACTGACGGCCTTTCGCTATGCCGTTCGTCATCTCCCGCGGGCCGCCCGCGTCGTTTGTGTCAGCCAAGCCACCGCCGACGACGTGCAGCATTACCTGGCCTGCGACCCGGAGCGAGTGCATGTGGTGCATAGCGGTGTGGCCGACCACTTTCGGGCTCCGGCGGCGGAGCGCGTAGCCCGGATCCGTGAACGGCTCGAGCTGCCGGAGATCCCATTGCTGCTGCACGTCGGGGGCGCCGACGCCTACAAGAACATCGAGGGCGCGCTGCGGGTGGTACATGCCCTGCGCCACTCGCACGGGATCGACTGCGGCTTCGTCAAAGCAGGCCAGCGCCTGACCCAGGACCAGCGACGGCTGGCGCGAAGCCTGGGGCTGGAACCCCGGATCGTGGAGACCGGCTACGTGCCGGAGCCGGACCTTCCCGCGCTCTATGCCAGCTGCCAGGTCCTGCTGGCGCCGTCGCACTGGGAGGGCTTTGGCTGGCCGGCGCTGGAAGCCATGGCCTGTGGAACGCCGGCGGTCACCTCGGATTGTCCCGCCTTTCGCGAGACTGCCGGTGGCGCCGCCCTCCAGGCGAACGCCACGGACACGCGCGGGCTGGCGGCAGCCGCGGCACGGCTGCTGAAGGAGGACGAGTTCCGTCGGGCCACGCAGGCTCGTGGCCTGGCAGTGGCCCAGCGCTTTCGGTGGGACCGAACCGCGCGCCAGCTGGGCGAAATCTACGCCAGTGTGGCGGCAACGACATGAGCGCTGCCCGTCCGCGCGGTATGTTTCGCCACTCCACGCCAAGGAAGTGAACGCCGCCCCATGGCTACCGGAACCATCGTGGTGACCGTGCACCGGCCACTGCGCGAGATGACCTTGAAGCCCGAGGACGAGGCCCGCCTGGAAACGCTGGCCGCCCACGTGGTCAGCAACGACGGCGACGAACCCTGGACGCAAGACGATTTGCTGGAGCACCTGGACCCCGACGTGCGGGCCGTCGTTACGGGCTGGGGCAGTCCCAAGCTCGACCTTGAGGCATTGGCCGCGGCGCCGAACCTGGAGATCGTGGCGCACGCCGCCGGGTCCGTGCGGCCATACGTGGACGAGTCGGCCTGGGATCGCGGTATCCGCGTAACCCACGCGGCCGACGTGATCGCCGAGGCGGTGGCGGAGTACACCATTGGCGCCATCCTGTTAGCACTGCGCGGGTATATCGGTCACCAGGAGACGCTCCGAGCCGGCGGCTGGAAACAATCCAGCGGCGGTTCGAACGTCGGCGGGCTGCTGGCCGAGCGGCGGGTCGGCGTGGTGGCCGCCAGCATGGTGGGGCGCCGCGTGATTCCGTTGCTGCGGGCGTTCACACCCGACGTGGTGCTCTACGACCCGTTTGTGGACGAGCAGGGGGCCGCCGACCTGGGCGTGCAGCTGGCGGACCTGGACACGCTGATGCGCACCAGCGACGTGGTGACCCTGCACGCGCCGATCCTGCCCGAGACGCACCACATGATCGGGCGGCGGGAACTGGACCTGATGAAGCCGGGGGCGCTGTTCGTCAACTGCGCGCGCGCCTGGCTGGTGGATCAGGACGCGCTGCTGGACGCGTTGGCCGCCGGGAAGATCGACGCGGTGCTGGACGTGTTTGACGAGGAGCCGTTGCCGGCGGACTCGACGTTCAGAGACCTGCCCAACGCGGTCCTGACGCCGCACATCGCGGGCTTCACGCTGGAAACGCGGGCGCGGCAAATGGGCCGGATGGTCGACGAGATCGCGCGCCACGTCGCCGGCGAGCCGCTGCGGCACGAGATCTCGCGCGAGCAAGTGGAGCGAATGGCCTAGCTCCCAGGAGGCGCCCGCTGGTGCTTGCAAGCCGGGCGGACGTCGTTGGTCGGCGCATGGCGCCGACTCGAGATTCGGGCCGCTCAGGCCGGCTCCTGGTCGCCTTCCCAGCCGTCGCGGTCGCCGCGGCGGCAGGGGCGGCCGTCGCGCTTCTCAGCGGCGCGCTGCCGGCCGAATCCGCGGTTCCCGGGCTGGCGGTGGGACTGTCGGTGTTGGCGCTGGCGCCGGCCCTGCATGCGCTGATCCGGGGCGGCGACCTGTTTCAGCCGATCGTGCCGATCGGGCTGTTCTTCTTTCTCGACTTCGGCATGCGGACGCTGCTGGTCGAAGCGGGGAGCGACCTGGCGGAACCGTTCGTCTTCGTGAACATCGACGATACGCGGGGGGCGGCCATTGCCTTGGCCACGTTGGCGCTCGGCCTGACGTATGCGGGCTATTACGCGCCCTGGTGGCGGCGGGCGGTCAGGACGTTACCCGCAGCGCACCTGGCCCTGCCCCGGCACATGCCCTGGGCGGCGCTGATCCTGATCTACGCGGCGGGTGTCGTTGCCCGCGGCGTGCTGCTGCTGGAGCACGGGGCAACCTTTGCCAGCCTGGACCTCGAAGCGGCGCTGACCGATGACTTCAACGTGCTGCTACAGCTTGGCGGTTTCAGCCAGTTCGCCGTGCTGCTGGCGGGTGTATATGCGCTTGGCCGGGATCGAGCGCGCGTGGGCGTGGTTGCGGCAGTTCTCGCGGTGATCGCGCCCATCGAGGCGGTCTTCACGGTGGCGTTTGGGGCCAAGCACGTGTTTGTGTTTCTCCTCGTGGGGCTGGCCGGCCTCTGCAATTACCGGATTCGACGGCTTGGCGGGTTCAGGTTCCTGCTGGGGGCTGCGGTTGCCGTGATCGTCATGTTCGGCGTCGTCACCATCTACCGCGACCGGGTCAACCAGGGCGTGCTTCAGCGCCCGACGGACGTCGCGGACCTGATGGCCGCTCCCGCCGGGCTGGCCGGCGAGGTGTTGGCGACCGGGCCCGGCGAGTTTTTACAGGTCGCGCTGCGGACGCTGGTGAACCGGCAGACGTCAGGCGAGACGGTCGCCTCGATCCTGGCGTATGGAGACGCGGTGAACGTGGAGGCCACGGGCGTCGACCTGGCGCTAATCCCGGCCTTCGCGTTCGTGCCACGCGCAATCTGGCCGGACAAGCCAGCGCCGTTTTCGCCCCAGGTGAGCAGCACGTTCCGCGGGGTGGAGGGCAACCGAACTTCGTTTGGCATTACGCACACCGGCGACCTGTACCTGCGTCACGGATTGGTCGGCGTGGTCATCGGGAGCCTAGCGCTGGGGCTGCTGTACCGGCTGCTGTACGGCTGGCTGGTCGATCGGCCAGACGCCACGGCGGTGGGCGCCGTGCTGTACGTGGCGCTGTTCTGGCGGATTATCTTTGTGAACGCCGAGCTAATTCCCGTCTACGTCCAGGCCATTCGCACCCTGGTGGTAGGTGTGATCGTCTTGCTGTCTATCGCCTATGCCGGACCGTTGTTCGGCCGCACCAGGGCGCGCGGGACCTAGCCGGCGCCACGTTTCGAGTTCAGTCGGGGCTGTAAGTCCCGGTCAGCACTTCGCGAACGCCCTGCCAGACACCGACGGCTCGTGCCGCCCGCGCCGAGGCGTCCAGCAGCGCGAAGCTCGCCAGGTCGGCTGGTCCTCGCGGCGAGCGTTTGGCGAAGCGAACGGCGGTGCGCAACGGCATGGCCAGCGTGGCGATCTGCAGCACGGTCAGGCATGTACGCGCCAGCGCCGCCATCAGAAGGTGGACGGCGCCGTGCCCCCGCAGGTTTCGGCGGGTGTAGGCGAAGTTCCGGCCGCGGCGGCGCTGGAGGGCCAGGAGTCCGCCCCAAGTTCGCGGGCGGTCGTGGAGGACTTCGATGGTCAGGTCCTCGACTCGCCGAAACCCGGCCGCCATTACCTGCTCGCCGAATTGGGAGTCGTCGCCGCGCGGCAGGTCCTCGCGGAAGGGACCCACCGCCTGGACGACCCGTCGGCGGGCCGAGAACGCCTGGGAACTCCGCTGCGACTCCGGCGCGGCCAGGGCGATTTCGTACTCGCTTTGCAAGTAACGCGACGGCGCCCGTGACCGGTCGACGACCCGCGAACCGACCAGCACGTAGTCAGCGCCGGCCGCGTAATGGGCCAGGATGCGGACCGTGAAATCGCCGGGCAGTGCCAGGTCGGCGTCCATGAACACCAGGATGTCGCCAGCCGCGATGCGCGCGCCGCTGTTGCGGGCGACGGCGACGCCGCGAGTGCCTGGATGGCGGACCGTGCGCAACGGCACGTCTCCGGCGAGCCGGGCCAGGCGGGCCAGCGCGTCATCGGTGGACCCGTCGTCGACGAATACCAGTTCGATGTTCCGATGGGTCTGCCGGTTGATCGAGTCGAGAATGTTCGCAACGCGCGGCGCTTCGTTGTAGGCGGGCACGACGAACGAGACGAGCGGCGCCGGCGCGCCCGGCGGGCGGGGAGACCGGGGAGCGTCAGGCATCAGCCACCAGTCGGTCGGCGCAGGCTGCGATGCGCGTCCCAATCGCCGACCAGGAGGCGGCTGCCGCCCGGCGGCGGCCCGCCTGCCCCAGGTGACGCGCCAACTCGCGGTTCCGGTACAGCGTTTCGACGCTGGCCTGAATGGCCGCGGCGTCGCGAATGGGGATGACAAACCCGTGGTGGCCGTGGGCGATCAGTTCGGAGGCGCCTGTGTGCTCGGACACGATCACCGGCAGCCCGGCGGCCAGGGCTTCCACCACACTGTGACCGAAGCCGTCTTCGATGGCCGGATGCAGCAGCGCGTCGGCCTGCGCCAGTTCGGCGGCCACGCTTCCACTGGGCACGACGCCGCGGTAGGTCACGTGGTCAGGTCGACCGGCCAGTAGCGCGGCGCCTTCGGGTTCCAGCGCGCCCACCAGCCGGATTTCCAGCCCGGGAAGGTCGAGCGCGCGGGCGGCCCGCAATACGTAGGGCACACCCTTGCGCAGTCCTACGCGCCCCAGCACCAGGACCACGAAGCGCCGCGGGTTGAACGTGCGCTCCCGCAACAAGGTGAATTGCGTCGGGTCCACGCCTTCGGGAACCACCACCAGCTTGGACTGGGGCACACCGTAAGGCGCGAAACTACGGGCGGCGAAGCGCGAGGGCACGAGGATGTAGTCGGCCTCGGCGTACTCGGCCAGCCCCCGGTCGTGCGCCCATGGGTCCACCGGGTCGCCTGCGAGGCCGTGCGCCCTGAATTCAGCGTGTAGCAGGTCGCGCTGGAACGTCACGTGGGTCGAGCTTCGGTGGACGACGCTCACCGCGCCCCGGCGCCGGGCGGCGCGCAATGTGTGAAGGCAGGCGCTGGCCTGGCCGAACACAACGTTGGCGTCCCGGAGCCCGCGGGCGGCCAGGCGGTCAAAGCCGGCCTTCCGCCACCGGTCGATCTCAGGCCGCCTCCCAACGAGCGGGAGCCGGCCGGCGGCGCGCGCCGTCGCCTCCAGCGGCCAGTACGACGTCACAACCGACCTCGGGAGTATGAACCGCGCCAGGCTGAAGCGCGGGTACGTTGTGTGCAGACGCACCAACGCGCCGCGAGCGGCCAGTGCCTCCGCGACGCGGTACAGCCCATAGGTCCGGCCGATGGCCACGGTGACCACGGCTCGGGCGACGGGTTCAGGCATCCAGGCGGGCCACGATCGCCAGGCTGAATGCCACGGCGCGGCTGGCGCGTAAGTTCCAGAAGAACACCTGCAGCGCTTCGGTATCCGGGGCCAGCCGAACCAGCCGCGCCTCGCGGCGCCAGCCCTGCGCCAGCGGCCCCTGCAACCCGAACACCGGCCCCAGCGCGCCGGCCGGACTGCGCGGAGTCACTCCGAAGTGCGGATTGCCGCCGCCAGTCCAGACCTCGCTGGCCAGCAGGTAGCAGGCGTCGGGCGTTGCCGGAATCCAGTCGCTGCGGAGACGCGAGGTCCGTGGCGGTCCGTGCCGGTTGTCCATGACCAAAGCGGACAGGGGCTGGCCGTCCAGGTCCGCGACGCCGACATAGACGGCGGTGGCGCCGGGGGACGGATCCGGATGGGCCGTAAACCCCAAGGGGAGGTCGGCGTCGGAAATGCCCCAGGTGAAGGCGCCGTTGGGCGCCAGGTTGCGCAGCCGGCGCGTCTGCGTTTGCCCGGTCCGACCGTTGGGATCCGTCCACTCGAGGTCCACGAGCAGCGGGCCACCCGCGGCAACCGCATTGCGATTGAGGTGTACCTGGGCCAGGCGACGACCGTCGCCGCACGTGTTGCGTCGAGGGTCGACAGGAAACCGGACGCTGACAATCTCCCGGCCGTAGGGCTGGTCGGCAACTTCCCGCGTGAATTGGTCCAGCAACCGCAGCGCCGGGCCGGGCGCGTTGACGCCGACACGCGCGACCGCTTCCCGGATTAGCGACAGCGCCCGCTCCGAGTCCCCCGCCCGTTCGGCCAGGATGGCCTCCAGGTGCAGCAGCACGCTGGACGTGGCGGCGACTCCGCGCGGACTTCCACCGAGTGCGCGCAACCCGACCAGTTCGTCGGCCGCCGCGTTGTAGTCGCCCCGCAGGAGGGCCCGCGAGATTCGGAAGTTGCTTGCGGCTTGCGTGGCCGGATTGACACTGGTTGCGGCCTCGAACGCCGAAGCGGCCAGGTCGTCGGCGCCGTGCAGCACGGCCAGATTCCCGACGTTGACGAGCAGGGCGGCAAGCCCGCAACGGGCCGTGAAGCCGATGACCGCTCCCGCCAGGAGCAACAGCGCCGCGAGCGCCCCGCGGTGGCGGCGAGCCGGGGAGCCTGGATCGCCGCGACCAACCGGCGCGGGGCCGCCCTCAGTCACGCACCGGCGGCTTCAGGGCATCGGCGCCGCCGGCGCCCGACGGGTCTTCGCCGTAGACGTAGTCGCCGTAGAACGCGGCGGTCACCCGGCTGGCGGCGGCATTGACGACCACGCCCAGCAACACAACGTCAGTCTTGAGCAGTGCGTCCCGCGCTCGCAGCAGCGACCGGGGCCTGGTGACGCCGGCCTGCGCGACCAGCAAGGCCGCCCCACCCGCGGCCGCGAGGATGACGGAATCGGATACCCCGAGTACCGGCGGGCTGTCCACGATCACGATGTCGGCCAGTGCCGACAGATCGTCCAAGACGGCGCGCATGCGCTGGGACGCCACGAGTTCGGCCGCCTTCGGCGGCGCGGCGCCCGCCGGAATGAGGTGGACGGACGGGAATCCCGTGGCGCGCAGCGTCGCGTGCGCCGTGGCCTTGTGGTTGACCAGCAGGCTGGTGAGCCCGCGCGAGTTGCGCAACTCGAAGATCCGGTGCAGATGGGGCCGCCGCAGGTCGGCATCCAGCAGGATCACGCGCTTTCCCGCCTGGCCAAACGCGACGGCCAGATTGGCCGCGGTCGTCGACTTGCCTTCGCCCTGGCCGGCGCTCGTCACCAGCAGGCGCAGCGGCGGCTGCAGACCCCAGAGGTCAATGCCGGTGCGGATCTTGCGGTAGGCCTCGGCGGCGGGCGGAGGCAAATGCCCAGCAGGCAGGACACGGTCTTTGCCCGGAGCCAGAACGCCGACGACGCCGAGCGATGCCAGTCCCAGCCGCTCCAGGTCGTCCGGCGACTTGATGGTGTCGTCGCGGTATTCGACGAGCGCCGCAATGCCGGCGGCAGCCAGCAGGCCCGCCAATGCGCCCAGCAGGGTGTTGAGAACCACGCGCGGAGCGATGGGGGCTCTTGGAAGGTTCGCCGGCTGCGCGATCCGCAGCGTCTGATCGCCGCGTCCGATCGGGAGAAACGGCTGCTGCTGTTCGATGAACACGCGCGCCACGCTGTTCGCCACGTCGCGCGAGAGCTCTGGGTCCGGCGTCTCGGCCCGGATTTCCAGTAGCTGCGTCTGCGAAATCGCTAAGCCGCTCAGCAGATCTTCCAGCTCGGGCGGCCCAATGGCCAGGTCGAGTTCCTCGGCAACCTGCTCCAGCACCACCCGCTGGGTTGCCATGCGGGCGTAGGTCTTGACGAGTTGCTGGCTGAGCAGGGCGTCGCTATACGTGACGGTGCCCGGCGACGCGGACTGGTTGACGACGATGGTCGCGGTGGCGCGGTAGGTGGGGCTGACCAGTTGCGAGACGCCCCAGGCGGCGGACCCGCCGGCGGCCAGGCCGAGCAGCAGTACCCACCACCAGCGCACGACAACGGCCGACAGCCAGCGCGGTTCCACACCACAACCTTCCGGGAAGAGCTGCGCTCCGCCCGTCAGCTGCGGCTCGTGGTGAATGTACGTTGCGGCCGGACGGCCCGTGGGCCCGCGTCCGGCCGGCGGACAGGATACAAAGGCTGCGTTCAGCGTCGCGAGGTTCCGCGGGTCTGGATCGGCTCAACGAGGAGACGACGGTCGCCACCGCTTGACGCATGGCGTGGGCGCCGACTACACCGTGAGCGGCGGTGCGTCCGCGTGCGACGAAAGGCAAGACGACATGACCCTCTGGACCGGCGACTTGAACTATGTGGCCGTGGTGGTGGCGGCGCTTATCCCCATGGCGCTCGGCATGTGGTGGTACGCACCCAGGTTCGGCCTGGGCGACATCTGGCTGGGCCTGGTGGGCATGACCCAGGAGGAGATTGCCGAGGGCGGCGGGTCGGGGCCCGCGATGGGACTGACGCTGATCGGCGCGCTGGTGCAGTCCTACGTGCTGGCCCTTCTGGTCAAGATGACCGGCGCGGCCGGTTTTGGCGAAGGCGTGATCCTGGGCATCTGGTTGCTGGTCGGGATCGTGGCGACCACCAGCCTGGGCGTCTACGTCTTTGCCGGCCGCGGACTGCGCCTGTGGGCGTTCAACAACGCGTACCACCTGGTCGGACTTATTCTCATGACGGGGCTGCTGGCGGCCTGGTCGTAGTTGTCCGAGGGGCGGCGCCCCGAAGGCGCCGGATCGACACCGCCTGGAGACGTCGAAGATTGGAGAGTGGCCCAGCGCCAGCCCGCCGATGACTGACCGATTGCGATCTCTCCGCGACACAGCGTTCTACGGCCTGGCGCTGCTGGCGACCGGCCTAGTGGCGCTGATTCCCGCCGGACTCGTCGACGCCCTGGCCGCGCGCGTTGGCCGGCTGGTCTATCGACGCGCGGGTTCCCGCGCCGAGCGGCTGCGCGCCAACCTGCGGGTGGTCGTTGGGGCCGATGCGCCGGACTCGCGGATCGAATCGCTGGCCGGGGGCGTGTATGCGGCTTACGGGCAGTACCTGGCGGAGTTCTTCACCATGCACTGGCCCGACCTGTGGGGGCGGCGGCGCCGGCTGGTCGTTGACGAGACGACGCTGCGGGAGGCCAAGCGCCGGGGAAATGGCGTGGTGCTCTTTGGCATCCACGCGGGCAACTGGGACCTGGCCGCCTCGGAGTGCGCGCGCCGCTACGGCGCCTTTCATAGCGCCGGCGAATCGGTGGAACCGGCCTGGCTGGGCCTGCTGACGAACCGGGTCAGGCGCGGGGCGGGCACGCGGCTCTACGATCCAATGAACGCGGCCCGTCCATTGCTGCGAGCGTTGCGCAACGGCGACATCATCGGGCTCGTCGCCGACCGGCCGGTGGCAGGGCCGGGTGTGGACGTGGAGCTGTGCGGCCGGACGGCTCGCCTGCCGGTCGGGCCGGTCTGGCTGGCCTTGCGCAACGGCGCGCCCATGCTCCCAACGGCCATCGAGCGGCAGCCCGATGGCACGGTCTTTGTCGAGTTCCTGGATCAGGTCGAACTCTCGGATCTCGAGCCCAACGCCGAGGGCATCGCCATCGGGGTGCAGCGCATGGCCGACGCGTTGACCGTCCTGATCCGTCGTGCCTACCCAAGCTGGTTCGCGCTCCAGGAAGTCTGGACGGACGAGGGATAGCGGTTAGCCATCCGTCGGCCGCCGCGTGAGCCACTTCACAGGGGCCGGACCAAGCGCGACGGCTTTAGGGTATGGTTGAAACATAACCAGCCACCGCGCGCAGCAGAAAAAGCAGTGCGCGCGAACATCGGAAACTGCGCGCCTATCGCCATGTTGAGCTTGCGTGCCTGATCCAGGGAGCACTTCCCATCGCTAGTTTCATTGACCTCGGAGTTCGCCAAGATCTCGCCGACGACCTCGAAGACCAGTCCATTACCGATCCCACACCAATCCAGGCCGCCTGCATCCCTCTCCTGATGGACGGACGTGACGTCGTGGGCCAGGCCCGCACCGGATCCGGCAAGACGCTGGCTTACGTGCTGCCGTTGCTGGAACGCATCGACGCCGACAGCCGAGAGCAGCAGGCCCTGGTGCTGGGGCCCACGCGCGAACTGGTGGAGCAGATTGCCTCGGTTACCGAGCCGCTGGCCGCCCGCCTGGGCATGCGCGTCGTCCGAATCCTGGGCGGCGTCAGCTATGGCCCGCAGCGCAAGGCCCTGGACGCCGGCGCGCAGATCGTGGTGGCCACGCCCGGCCGGGCGCTGGACCTGATCGAGAGCGGCAGCCTTAGCACCAGGTCCATCCGCGTCGTGGTTCTGGACGAAGCCGACCTGATGTTCGACATCGGCATGGCGCCGCAGGTGGAAGCCATCCTGCGCCACACGCCGGCGGACCGGCAGACCTCGCTGTTCTCGGCCACGGTGCCTGACTGGGTGCGGCGCATCACCGAGCGTCAGCTCAGCGATCCCAGGTGGATCGAGCTGGACACCGAGCCGGACGACCGGCCCGACATCGACCATGAGGTCTGGATCGTGCCGGAGGTCGAGCGCCTGGCGGCCGTGCAGCACATCCTGGACGAGACACGAGGTACGCCCACGATCGTCTTTGGACGGACCCGGCACCAGGTGTCGCGCCTCGGCGCGCGGCTGAAGAGTACGGGCATACGCGTCGACTCGATCCAGGGCGCCATGGCGCAGCAGGCGCGCAGCCGCGTGATCGAGCGTCTGCGCAGTTCACGCATCGACGTGCTGGTGGCCACCAACGTGGCTGCGCGCGGGCTGGACATTGCCGGCCTGGGACAGGTGATCAATTACGACGTGCCGGAAGACCCGAACCTCTTCACCCATCGCACCGGCCGCACGGGACGCATGGGCGGCCTGGGACGCTCGATCACGCTGGTCAGCGGCGCGGACCTGGGCGCCCTGAATGCCATCGAACGCATCCTGGGCGGCAAGCTGGTCAGGCGAACCTGGCGAGACATTCAAGGCGACAACGGCTCAACCAACGGCCGGACAGCGCGCGACCTGGCCGCCGCCGCGACGGTCGGCGCGGGTGGACTCAAGGTGCTGCCCGGCGAAAGCCTGAGCGCCAATCGCCGCGCCAGCCGGCCGCCGGCAGACGCCGATCGGACCCCGTCGGCCAACGGTGAGTCGGACAGGCCGCGTCGCCGCAACCGGCGCCGGCGTCGACGAGCGGTGGCCGCTTCCCAGTAGAGCCGCGAGTCAGGACGTAGCGGCGGACCGGGGCAACCTACAATCCGGCCTCACCGCCAAGCTCGAGACTTCGCTATGTCTGACACTCTTCGCGTTGGTCTGATCGCCGAGCCCGCCGGCTGGCACCTGGACGGCCTGATCAATGTTTGCGCCGAGCATCCGGAGGTCGGCGAAGTCGCCGTCGCCGACCAGACCGGCCAGGTCGCCGGCGTCTTTCGGCCCATTACCGGGTCCTCGCCCGATCCGCATTGGCAGGCCCGCGAGCACGAGCCGGGATCCGGCCCGCCCCCCGGCTGGACGAAGTACGGGCGTGAGGTCAACACCGCGGCCATCCTGGGCGACAAGCTGGTCGCCAGCTTTACGGATCATCGCCGGCTGCTGGACGAATACAAGCCGGACGCGGTGCTGGTGACGATGGAGCCGCGCAAGATGCCGCCGGTGCTGATCGCCTGCCTGGAAGCCGGCGTCCACGTGTTTCACGAGAAGCCGGCCTGCGGGCGCATCGAGGACTATCGGCGCGTTGTCGATGTGGCGAATCGCTCGTCCGCCCACCTCTGCGTCGCCTTCAACATGCGCGGCCTGGCGGCGGTGCGCGAGGCTCGGCAGGTCGTGCAGAGCGGCGCGCTGGGGCGGCTGTTCGGCATGCAGGTGCACTACGTGGCCGAGCACCCGCGCACCTGGCTGTGGGAAGAACTGGCCGACGGCTGGATGTACGACCGCGACCGCGGCGGCGGGCACCTGATCTTCCTGGGCTGTCACTACCTGGACCTGATGCGCTACATCACCGGCGCCAACGTGCGCCAGGTCGCCGGGTTTGCCGACAACGTGGGCGGCGAACCCATCAACGCCGAGGACGCCTACGCCATCAGCCTGCGATTCGACAACGGCATGGTCGGCACCTTCACCGGCGGCTTCATGACACCGTCCTCGCAAAAGCACGACGGCCTGCAAATCTGGGGTAGCCGCGGCTGGCTGCGCTTCAACCCCGAGTCCGACGACGGCTTTGAGTGGTTCACGCGCGAAGGCACCGGCGTCACCGCGCCCGAACGCCGCCTCAGCTTCACCGACACCGGCGTGAGCGGCGGGTTCGACCAGTTCAAGCACGAGTTCTTCCAGGCCTGCCTGGGCAACGGCGAACCACCCATCAGCGCCGACGACGGCCTCTGGATGCACGAAACCGCCTGGGCGGCCCGGAGGGCGTCGGACACGGGCCAGACTCAGACGGTTAGTCTGGGCGGGGTATAGAGAGGGTGAGTCCTCGGACTTGCCGGTGGGGCACGACGTGAACAACGTGAAGGGACCGAGTAACTCGGCGGCTGCTCGGCAGCCGGCCAGGATGGCTCCTATCCACCCGGGCGAGATCCTGAACGAGGAGTTTCTGCGGCCGCTCACTCTCAGCCAGTACCGGCTGGCCAAGGGCATTGGCGTCGATCCACGCCGGATTCACGCGATCGTGCATGGCCAGCGAGCCATCACGGCTGAGACGGCGTTACTGCTCGCGCGCTTCTTCGGGAACTCAGCCGCGTTCTGGATGGGGCTCCAGACTCAGTACGACCTGGAGACTGCCGAAGACCGGCTGGCCCACCGCCTGCAGAAAGTGACGGCATACGCGGCCGGATAGGCCGTGCCATCACATCGTTCAGGTAGATGGGTGAAGGCGTGAGCGGTCTCGAGATCGCTTACCCGCGCCAGGCTTTCTCGATAGGGCACTTCGGGACGCCGACTCCTCGCCGGCTCCCGATCAGTACCACACTGGTCCAGATCCTCATTTCGCCAAGCGCGGCGAAACCGACGCTTGGGCGGGTTGGTAGCGCCGAACGCTGACTTCGCTGCCTCGGGCGCGCATCTGCGCGGCGTCGTACCACGCCTGCATTCGCAGCAGCAGGTCCATGCGTACATCGAATGCCTTCTCGATGCGCAGCGCCATTTCCGGCGAGAGCGAGGCGCGTCCGTTCAGCAGGTCAGAAAGCGTCGCCCGCCGCACGCTAAGGATCTCGGCTGCCTTCGTCACGCTGAGTCCCAATTCCTCGATGACCTCCGTGCGGACAAAGTCGCCGGGGTGCGCGGGGGTCATGTTCGCGCGCATGCGACTGGCGGTCATTGGCGAGATTCCTCCAAGTTCGGTGCTGGGGCGGCAGGGACGACGTCAGAATGCCTCAGGCAAATCCTCAGTTCGTCGCCCGCCGGTACTCGTAGGTCGCCGCGCCAACCAGCACCGCAGTGGTGGCCAGCAGGATCCAGATGCCGGGCAGGATGCTGTCCCAGACCCAACCTTCGATGATCACGGCGCGCACGGCGACCATGATGTACTCGATGGGATTCAGCCCAACGGCCACCTGGAACCAGCCGGTCAGCAGGTCGCGCGGCATGAAGGCCGAGGTCAGGAACGCCAGCGGCATGAAGAGCAGCCAGCTGTTGACCGTCACCTGCACGCTGCGGGTGCGCATGGCCACAATCAGCCCCACGCAGCCCATCGCCACGCCCAGCAGCGTGGTGCCCACGATGACGCCGAGGATGCCAAGGACTCCGCCCTCGAAGCGGACGCCGATGGCGGTGGCCACCAGGATGATCGCCAGCACCTGCGCCATGGCCCGCGTGCCGCCGATCAGCAGCGTGCCCAGCAGGATCGAGAAGCGGTTCACCGGCGACAGCAGCAGCTTGTCCACGTAGCCCGACATCATGTCCGTCAGCAGCACCATCGCCATGTCGCTGCCGCTGAAGACCACGGCCATCACGATCACCATGGCGGCCAGAAAGGCCTGGTAGTCGTCGGCCGGAAAGCCGGGCAGCGCCGTGATGCCGCGCAACGGCTCGCCGAAGAACAGGAACATGAAAGCGGACGACAGCACCGCCGCCACGATCATCCAGGGCTGCGCCAGCCAGGTTTTCAGGTTGCGGACGTAGATGAAATAGCTCTCGCGCAGGATCAGCATTGGCATTACCTCCGGTTCACGCCCATCCACTGGCTCCACACGCGGTCTTCCGCGTCGCCGTCGGCGTCCGAGTCGCGAATCTGGCGGCCGGTGTGTTGCAGGAAGACGTCATCCAGCGATGGGCGGGTGATGGACAGGTTGGCGATGGAAAAGTCGGCTTCGGCAAACGCGCTCATGATGGCGGGCGCGGCGGCTCCGCCGTCGCTGACGGTGGCGGTCAGGCCACCCTCCGCAATGTCCGCTTGCGTGACTCCCGGCAGGTCGCGCACGGCCGCCAGGGCAGCGTCCAAGCTGCCGTCGGCAGAAGTGTTCGAGTCAAAAGCCACGTGCACGATGTCGCCGCCCACGCCGGCTTTCAGTTCCGCCGGCGAACCTTCCGCGACCAGGCGGCCGTGGTCGATGATCGCCAGCCGCCGACAGAGCCGGTCGGCCTCGTCCATGTGTTGGGTGGTCAGGAAGATCGTGACGCCCTGGGCGTTGAGCTCTTCAAGGTGCTCCCAGACGGCAATCCGGCTCTGGGGGTCCAGCCCTGTGGTCGGCTCGTCCAGGAAGAGCACCCCGGGGTTGTGCATCAGGGCCCCGGCCAGGTCGATCCGGCGTCGCATCCCACCGGAGTAGGACCCCACGCGCCGGTCGGCCACCGACGACAGGCCTACAAGCTCCAGCAGTTCAGCGGCCCGGCTCCGAGCCTCGGCGCGCGACAGCCCGTACAGCAGTCCTTGCAGCTCCAGGAAGTCGCGACCCTTCGAGAGATCGTCTAGCCCGACTTCCTGCAGCGCCACGCCGATGGCCTGCCGCACCGCCTTTGGATCGCGGGTCACGTCCAGGCCGGCCACCTCCACGCGCCCTTCCGACTTGGGCAGCAGTGTGGCCAGGATCTTGATGGTGGTGGTCTTGCCCGCGCCGTTCGGCCCCAGGAAGCCGAAGAACTCGCCGCGCTCCACCTCAAAGTCGATCCCGTCCACGGCGCGCACGCCCCCTGGATAGGTCTTGCCCAGTCCTTCCACCAGGACCGCCGGACCGTTGGTCATCCTCTGCTCCTGTAATGTCTCCGGTCGGCGTCCGCCCTGAGCCGGCCCTCGCTTGGCAACCGGCAGATCATGACGCATGCGAGCGGTCGCTGTTGAGACTTCCCTTACAGAAGCGACCAGGGCCGCGCACAAAGTCAGGCGCCACGTTCGACCATGAGTTCCCGCGAGCCCCTCTCTGCTACCGTGCCCGGCCAGACGAACTTCGGCGCCGGACTCGCGCCGCAGCCGACAGTCATGAGAGAGGTCCGCCGTGGCGAATGTGATCCATGAACCGGCGCGTGACGTGCCGGTGTTGCATGACACCGAGGTGCTGGTGGCGGGGGCGGGCATTTCGGGGCTGTACGCGGCGCTGGAGGCCGCGGCGGCGGGGGCTCGTACCACGCTGGTGGACGAGTACTCGGCCGTGGGCGGCAACTACGGGCCGGGGCTTGGCTCGCGCCACGACCTCTGGCAAGCGCCGCAGCAGCACGACCGCGGATTGGGCGGCCAGGTGGGCGACTTCCTGGACCGTCTGGACGCGCGCGGCGGCATCAAGACCTTCGACTTCATCAGCGGCGGCGACAACGTGCCCTGGCGCTGGGACGGCATGGCGCACATTCCCGTCATCGACCGCAACGAGTTCCAGCGGCTGGCCCTGCAGCGTCTGCGCGACCTGGACGTCTCCCTGCTGTTGTCCACCACCGTGGCCGGAGCGATCGTTGAGGACGGCCACGTTCGGGGCGTGATTTTCGAGACCGGTGAAGGCCGGCGGGCGATCACGGCCAAGGTCGTCATCGACACCACCGGCGAAGCCGACGTGGCCGCCGCGGCCGGTGCCGAGACCGAGGATGCCTTTGCCAGCGCCGAAGCCGGCTTCGGGCTGTTCTTCCGAGTGGAGGACGTGGACTGGGAGACCTACGAGGAGTTCCGCGCGGCCGAGCGCGACAAGCCGCTGAGCGACGAGGAACAGCGCTGGGTGGACGAGGTGCTGTTCGTCGCCCTCGAGCGCGTCTGGGCCAACTATCCGCGCGAGCTGCTGCCGTTCATGATGGCCGACTGGGAGTCCGGCGAGTACAAGTACGTGGCCTCAATCCCGGGCGGCGCGCATGCCTACAAGATCCCGTTCGCTACCCACGATCAGGACGTGACAACCATCGAAACGCGCTGGCCGGATCACACCCTGTCGGCGCTGAACGCGATCGAGCGGTCAACCATCGAGTCCTCGGCCCGGCTGCACGCGTACGACACCATCGAGTTCTACAAGCGGCACGTGCCAGGGTTCGAGAACGCCCGCGTCAGCCAGATCGCGCCCTACATGGGCACGCGCTGGAGCCGCACCATCGTCCCCGACTACACCCTCAGCCGCGACGACATCGTGGCGGAGCGGCGATTTGACGACGTAGTGCACGTGCTGACCACGCTCTACCGCTACGACGACTCGGTGCGCAAGGATGGGCGCACCCGCCAGTTGGTCAACCTGCGCGAGCGCGAAGAGGGCCACCACTTCGACATGCCGCTGGGCCAGTTCCTGCCCCAAGGCGTGGAGGGCATGCTGGCGGCGGGACGCTCCATTGGCCGGGACCGTACGGCCAGCCTGCGCTGGCGCTGGATCGCCAAGGTGACTGGCGGCGTGGCGGGCATGGCCGCGGCTCGGGCCGTGGCCGAGGGCGTGCCGCCGCGTCACGTCGACATCCGTCGGCTGCAGCGCGCGCTGGTTGACGTCGGGTACTACCTGGGCGAGTCGCCCCGCCTGGCGGAGCTGGGGGTCGCTTAACGGCCGGAAGCGCCGGACGTGCCGGCGCTTCCGAATCAGATGTCAGTCGGGCTCGTGGCCCGACGGAGCTAGCCGCCTAGTAGCGGTCGCCGCCGCCGTAGCCGCCACCGCCACCGCCACGGCCGCCGTAGCCACCGCCGCCGCCGCCGTAGCCGCCACCGCCGCCGCCACCACCGTAGCCACCGCTACGCGGGCGAGACTCGCGCGGGCGCGCCTCGTTCACGGTCAGCGCGCGACCCATGAGGTCGGAGCCGTTGAGGGCCTCGATGGCCTGACGAGCCATCTCGTCGTCCATCATCTCGACAAAGCCAAAACCGCGCGACTTTCCGGTCACGCGGTCCTTGATCACGGTGGCTCGAGTGATCTCGCCGTATCGTGCGAAGAGCTCGTGAAGCTCGTCATCGGTCGTCACGAACGGCAGATTGCCAACAAAGATATTCATCCAGCTAAACCTTCCGCGGAACTCATGCGACGCTCGCCTGATCCGCCAACCTTGCCCGCCGCACACTCCGCGGTCGCAGCCAAGAATCCAACGTTGCAGGTTCCACGCGGAACCCGACACTGCGCAAACAGTACCACGGGATGCGGCGTTCGCCGCCACAATTTTGGAATGTTCTTCGCGGATCACCTGGGCATGGGCCAATCCCGGTCTGCGCGGCGCCGGCGCCGCTTGTGGTTCGACAGGCTCACCACGAACGGCACCGGCTCAAATCGAACGAGACGCTAGCCGCCTCCGCCGCCGCCCGCGCGCACGCCGGCCTCCGTCATGGGCGTTGGATCGAGCGCCTCCGCCAGCTCGTCGGCAGGGATGTCGGTGAGCCGCGCCGCGACCTCCGGCACGCCTTCGCCGGTGGCGACGGCCTCCTTGGCGATTTCGGCGGCGGCCGCATAGCCGATGCGCGGTGCGAGCGCGGTCGCCAGCATGGTGTTCCGCTCCAGCCAGTAGCGCAGCATCCGCTCGTCCACCTCCAACCCGCGGACGGCGCGGGTGTCGAACGCCCGCGTGGCGTTAGTCAAGACCTCGAGGGACTGGCACAGGTTGTAGGCGATGCAGGGCATCATCACGTTCAGCTCCAGTTGCCCGGCTTCGGCGGCCCATTGGACGGCCGCGTCGTTGCCGAACACGTGGAAGCAGACCATGTTCATGCATTCGGCCATGACCGGGTTGACCTTGCCGGGCATGATCGACGACCCCGGCTGCAGCGCCGGCAGCCGCAGTTCGGAGATGCCCGTGCGGGGGCCGGACGCCAGCAGCCGGAAGTCGTTGGCGATGCGGCTCAGGTCGATGGCCAGCGCGCGCAGCGCTCCGGACAACATGGCGAACCGCGACATGCTCTGCATCGAGTAGAAGAGGTTTTCCGCGCGTCGCACGTCGAGTCCCGTGACCTCGCCGATGACGTCGATGACCTCGACCTGGTACTCGGGCTCCGCGTTCAGGCCGCTGCCGACGGCGGTGCCGCCCAGACTGAGCTCCTGGACCTGTGTCTCGGCGTCGCGAATGAACGCCGCGTCGCGGCGGATGGCCTCCGCGTAGGCCCCGAACTCCTGGCCCAGGCGCACCGGCGTCGCGTCCTGCAAGTGGGTTCGGCCCGACTTCACGATTCCGTCCCAGTCGCGCGCCTTCTCGTCGAACGCGTCGGCCAGGCCGTCCAGCGACACATACAGGTCCTGCAATAGCTTCAGCGCCGCCAGGGCAATGGCCGTGGGGATGATGTCGTTGGTCGACTGGGCCATGTTCACGTGGTCGTTGGGATGCACCGGCGCGTAGGCGCCGCGCTCGCCGCCCAATAGCTCGTTGGCGCGGTTGGCGAGCAGCTCGTTCGCGTTCATGTTGTGCGAGGTCCCGGCCCCGGCCTGGAAGACATCCACGACGAACTGGTCCTGGTGCAGCCCGTCCGTCAGCACCTCGTCCGCGGCCTGCACGATGGCGTCCGCCAGCGTGGCGTCGAGCCGGCCGGTGCGCCGGTGGGCAATGGCCGCAGCCTTTTTCACCACCACCGTCGCCCAAATGAACGCCGGGTGCGGTCCGATGCCGCTGATGTCGAAGTTCTCAACCGCGCGCTGCGTCTGCACGCCGTAGAGCGCGCCGGCTGGAACCTCCAGATCGCCCAGGGGGTCCGTTTCGGTCCGTGTCGTCATCCGTCGTCCTTCCCGGTGGCGGGCTGTGGCGTGGCCGCGGCTGCCGGCACTCCACGCAATCGGTCGATCACTGCATCGCGAGCCTGCACCAGCACGCGAAACCTTCCAAGGTCGGTGGGGGACACAAGCTGAAAAACGGCTTCGCGCTCACGCGTGTAGTCCGCGACCGAAAGGTCCGGACGGCGCTGCACCGCCGGCAAATGCTCGCCGATTCCCAGTGCCGTCAGAAAGTCTCCCTGCGTGCCCAAGAGCGCCGCCGTCGCGCCAGCGCGCGCGCCCGCGTCGATGAGTTCGGAGAAGTTTACGTGCGCCGTCAGGTCGGAGGAACCGGGATCGGCCAACACGTCCTCCGAGGCGCGGTGTTGGCGGTACGCCAGCAGCGTTCCCTGATTGAAGCGCGGGCCGTGCATCTCGGTCGCGAGGCCTCCGTAGTCGATGCTCGTCATGACCCATCGGCGGGCGATGCGACGGACGTCTGCATAGACGCCGGCCACTCCCTCGCGCATCTCGATGATCCCGCCGTCTGGAACGTCACTGCCATAGCGCCGCGCATAAGCCATGGCTTCGACATCCGCGCGGAATGGCTCGAGGGCCAGGGAATCGTCGCTCATGCCCACCCGCAACTCGACCCAGTCGCCGCCGTCGCGTTGCAGCAGCCGCACGGGCAGGGCGTCGAACAGCTCGTTGCTGAGAAACGCGGCCGTCGGACCGGCATCGATGGCGTCCAACGATGCCGTGAACGTAGCCGTCGGAACCTGCGTCCGGGCCCGCGCTCGCGCTTGGGCGGAGCGCTCGACGCCCACGTAGGCGAGGTGCTCGCGCCATGGGCGTCCCCGGGCGGCGGACACAATCTGCCCGGCAAGCGTGCCGTCCCCGCAGCCAAGCTCCACGACCCGAAATGGTCGAGGCTCACCAAGCGCCGTCCACACGTCGTCGAGATGCCGCGCCAGGAGCGTGCCGAAGAGCGTCGGGTGCACGGTGACGCTGGTGAAGTAGTCGCCGGCTCGGGACGGCGCGCGGCTGTAGAAGCCGTGGCGCTCGTCGTAGAGCGCCGACGTCATGAAGTCCGCGAACGAAATCGGGCCCTCGGCGGCGATGCGCCGGCGAAGCGACTCGAAAAGGGGGCCGCGGGACGTTACTGCAGGTTCGAGACGACGATGACGAAGGCGATGATGAGGATCGCCACGGCCGCCCACACGGTCAGCGGCAACCCCAGCAGGGTGGTGGACGGCGTGCTGGGTGTGGTCTTGCGCGCGCGAGGCTCCGACGCGGCTCGCTCGCGCTCCGTTTGCTCACGCAATCGGCGCAGATTCTCGCTGATCTTCGGCGCGAACCGGCCGGACTCGTCCGGGGTGGCCGTCTCGGAACTCAGATCGGTTTCGGCCGTCTCGGGTCGAGGCAGCTTCTCGCCGCAGTTGATGCACAGCCAGGCGCCCTCGGTGTTCTGATGACTGCACTCCGGACACCGCATGGATACCGACCTGCTACGGCTTGCCGCTGGCCGCCAATCCTAGCACCCGCCCTTTCCGGCGATCGGTGCGAAACGCGCCAATTGAGACCTGCATCGGGACGGCCCTCCACGGACTCGGCCGGTCCCGAAGGTTCCAGTCAACATGCCCGAGGCATTCGCCGGGAGATGCCGATGATCGTTGGGACAACCCGGCACGTTCGTATAATCCCGCTGGCGCCGCCGCGTTCCGGCAACCGATGGCGGCCCCTGAATCCCCCAAAGGAGTCCTCCGGCGTGCCGACCTACGAGTACGAATGCACCGCTTGCACGCATCGCTTCGAAGTGATGCAACGGTTCAGCGACGATCCGCTGACCCAGTGTCCGGAGTGTCGCGGCCGCGTGCGCAAGGTCTTTCATCCGGTCGGCATCATCTTCAAGGGTGATGGCTGGTACGCCACCGACAGCCGCGCCAGCTCGGAAAAGAACAAGTTCAAGGACGACGGCAAGGCCCCAGCCGAGTCCGGCGACGCCGGCGAGGACAAAGCAGACAAGCCGGCCAAGGATGGGGCGACCACCGACGCTCCCGCCAAGGAGACGGCGGCGGCCAAGTCCGAAGCGAAGGCCGAGCCGGCAAAGGGCGCCGCGTCCGATTGAGGCGCGATCCCCATGCGCGTCGTCATCCAACGAGTCTCGCGAGCCCGTGTATCCGTCGGCGGCCGGGAGGTGGCGGCCATTGGTCCGGGATTCCTGGCGCTGGTGGGCGCGGCGGAGGGCGACGGTCCCGACGACGTTCGCTATCTCGCGGAGAAGGTCGCCAATCTGCGCATCATGCCGGACGCGGACCGGCGCATGAACCGGTCCGTCTTGGACACGGGCGGCGCCGTGCTGGTGGTTTCGCAGTTCACCCTGATCGCTGAAACCCGCAAGGGGAGGCGCCCCAGCTTCACCGGCGCGGCCGCTCCGGCCGTCGCCGAGCCGTTGGTGCAGGAGTTTGGCGCCGCCCTCGAGGCGCTCGGCGTGCCCGTGAGCCACGGCGAGTTTGGGGCCGCGATGGATGTCGAATTGGTCAACGAGGGTCCCGTCACCATCATCCTGGATAGCCATGACCGGCACATCGCGCGTCGACGCGCCTAGTTCACCGGCCATCCCCGGCGGGGATCAGCCGTGAACATACGTATCGTTCACGGCGTCGACGCCGTGCGCCGGGAGCTGATCGCCAGGCACGGCGAGCTGGCCGTCGTCGACGAGGCGGCACGGCAACGCGCGTCGGCGGTCTTTGGCGAGTCGCTGAGCCCGCGGGAGTTCGTCGCCAAGGTCGTCGAGCGCGTGCGGGCCGACGGCGACGACGCGCTGCGAGAGATCGCCGCCAGGGTGGGCGACCACATTCCATCGCGCTTCGAAGTGAGCCCGGCGGAGCTGGCAGCCGCGCGCGCCAAGGCGCCGGCGGACCTGGCGGCGGATCTCCAGGTCGCCGCGGAGCGCATCCGGGCCTTTCACCAGCGCCAGATGCCGCGAGATTTCTTCGATGAGGCAAGCGGCGTGGGGCAGCGCTGGATGCCGGTCGAGCGAGCGGGGATCCACATTCCCGGCGCATCCGGTCCGCTGGCCTCGTCGGTGCTCATGACGGCCATCCCCGCGCGCGTGGCCGGCGTGCGCGAGATCGTGGTCTGCACGCCCGCCGCCGCCTCCGGCGTCGATCCCGTCATCGCCCTGGCCGCGCACGTGGCGCAAGTCGATCGGGTATTCCTGGTGTCCGGCGCGCAGGCCATTGCCGCCATGGCCGTGGGAACGGCGTCGGTGCCCCGCTGCGACGCGGTCGTCGCCCCCGGAAACGCCTGGGTAGTGTTGGCGACGCGCGAGGTGTTCGGGCTCACTGGCGTGAGCGTGCTGCCGGGACCAACCGAAACCCTTGTGATCGCCGACGCGACCGCCGATCCGGCGGATGTCGCGGCGGACCTCATCGCCCAGGCCGAGCACGGCGGGCCGGCCAGCCCCATCGCGCTCACAGACTCCGCCGAGCTCGCCGGCGAAATTGCCCAGGAGATCGAGCGCCAGCTGGAATCGCTGCCGCGCCGGGCGGTGGCGGCGGACAGCTTTGCCGTCCGCGGCGGCGTGGGCGTCGTGGCGGATCTGGACGAGGCCGTGACGCTGGCCAACGAATATGCGCCGGAGCACCTGTGCCTGCTGGTGGCCGATCCGCAGCGGCTGCTCGACGGGGTGCGCAACGCCGGCGGCGTGTTCGTCGGCGCCGGCTCGCCCGAGGTGCACGGCGACTACGTGGCCGGTCCCAGTCACGTCATGCCCACCGGGGGCACGGCGCGGTTCGCGTCGCCGTGCGGGGTCTATGCCTTCCTGAAGTCCATGAGCGTGGTGCGGCTCGACGCGTCCGACTCCCAGCGATTGGCGCCGGTGGCCGCCCGCATGGCGCGCGCGGAACGGCTGGAAGGCCACGCGCGGGCTGCGGAGCGCCGTCAGAACCCCGCCGGCCCGTGACTACAATGGCGCGGCAACGAGCGCACCAGGGGGTCGCCGTCATTGGCTGACCGCACCGCCTCCGTCCAGCGAACAACGGACGAGACCGACGTCACGGTTACCGTTGACATCGACGGCACCGGCCACTTCGAGGGATCCACGGGCATCGGTTTCCTGGATCACATGCTGGCCCAGATCGCCAAGCACGGCATGTTCGACCTCGACGTCAACGCCACGGGCGATCTCAACGTCGACGGGCACCACACCGCGGAAGACGTGGGCATCACGCTTGGGAAGGCGTGCAACGACGCGCTTGGCGACCGCGTGGGTATCGCGCGCATGGCCGACGCCACCGTGCCCATGGACGAGGCGCTGGCCAATGTCGCCGTGGACCTAGCCGGGCGCGACCATCTGTCGTTCGACGCAGAGTTTCGGCAGGACGCGATCGGCGACCTCGAATCGTCGCTCATCGAGCACTTCATCGGGTCGTTCGCCCGCCACCTCGGGGCGGCGGTGCACGTGCGGCTGCTCGCCGGGCGCGACGACCACCACAAGGCCGAGGCCATCTTCAAGGCCCTGGCGCGCGCCCTCGACGCGGCCACCGCGCTCGATCCGCGCCGCGAGGGCCAGGTGCCCAGCACCAAGGGCACCCTCGAAACCTAGCCGCGGCCGGTGAAGCGCCGGCTGGACGTTGAGCTGGTCCGACGCGGACTGGCCCCCACGCGAGCCCAGGCCCGCCAGTACGTACGTGACGGCTTCGTGCGGGTCGACGATGCGCCGGTTCGGCGCCCGGGAGGCACCGTGGCGTCCGACGCCGCCATCGAGGTGGACCCGGAAGCGTCGCGCTACGTGGGACGCGGCGGACGCAAGCTGGCCTTCGCCCTGGACCACTTCGGCCTGGATCCGAGCGGGCTCCGCGTGCTCGACGTGGGCGCGGGCACGGGCGGATTCACCGACGTGCTGCTCCAGCGCGGCGCCGCTCACGTCGTTGCCGTGGACGTGGGGCACGGGCAGCTTGCGGCGGCCCTGCGCGAGGACCCACGGGTTGACGTACGCGAAGGCGCCGACATCAGGGACGTCGCCGCCATCGAGCCGCCGGTCGACGCCGTGGTCGTCGACCTCGCGTTCATCCGGCTGCGCGACGTGCTCGACTCCCTGGTCCGCGCGGCACCGGCGGCGCAATGGATGGTCCTGCTCCTCAAGCCGCAGTTCGAATTGCCCGGCAGATCCGTGCCTCCGGACGGCGTGGTCAAGAGCCAGGCGCAGCGCGACGCGGTGCTTCAGGACTTTCGAACGTGGCTGGCCCGTGCAGGCTTCGTCGAGGTTGGAACCTGCCCCAGCCCGGTGCCGGGCGTCGGGGGCAACCGGGAGACGTTCGTGCACCTGGCGCCGCCCTGGCCCGCGCCCCACTAGAATGCGGCAAAGCCGACGACGGGCCAGGCCATGCGCGTTGGATTGCTCTACCAGCCTCATATCGCGGCGTCTGTTCGCCATGCGGACCGCGTGCGCGAGCGGCTTGGAGACCTTGGCGTCGATGCCTGGGCGTCGTCGTCGTTCGAGATCGTGGACGAACCGGACGCGATCGAGGGTTCCGATCTCCTCCTGACCTTCGGCGGCGACGGCACCGTGCTGCGCGCGGCGCGAACCGCGGCGCCGTTCGGCGTGCCCTGCGCCGGCGTCAACTATGGGCGCATCGGGTTTCTCACCGAGTTCAGCGGCGCCGACCTGGACGCCCGCTTGCCCGACCTGGTGGCGGGCGGCTATTGGATCGAGCCCCGACTGCTCATCGACTGGACCCACACGGGGAGCGACGGGGCCGAGGCTCGCGGCATTGCCGCGGGCGACGTGGTGGTTGGCCGCGGACGCATTGCCCGAGTCATCGAGGTCGAGGTCCGCATCGACGACGCCGAGCTCACCACCTACACCGCCGACGGCGTGATCGTGGCGACGCCCACCGGCACCACCGGCTACACCCAGGCCGCCGGGGGGCCGGTGCTGCATCCCGAGGTCCGCGAGCTAGTCGTCACGCCCATCGCGCCGTTCCTGACGCCCGCGAACTCAATCGTCGTGGGCCGGGACGTCACCATCGACATCGGCGTGCGCACGACGCACGAGGCCACGCTGTCGATCGACGGCCAGACGCAATACCTCCTGGACGCCGGCGACCGCGTGGTGTGCCGCGCATCCGAACACATCGCCCAATTCGCGCGGGTGCAGTCGCGCAGCTACTTCTACGCCACCCTGGCCGAGAAGCTGCGCTGGCGCGTGCCCCATCAACTCGCGCGTCCCTCCAACTCGGATTCCTAGGTCGCGTGCTGCTCCGGCTGCGGGTGCAGAACCTGGCCCTGATCGACGCCGTCGAGCTTGCGCTGGAACCGGGATTCAACGTCTTCACCGGGGAGACCGGCGCGGGCAAGTCGATTCTCATCGACGCGATCGACCTGCTGCTGGGCCGCCGCGCTCGGCCCGAGGACGTGCGCGCCGGCGCGCGGGCGGCCTACGTGGACGGCGTGTTCACGCCGCCGGAGAGCGCGGGCCTTGCCGCCAGGCTGGAGGCGTATGGCATCGAGCCGGACGAGTCGCTGCTGATCTCGCGTGAGGTCATCGTCAACGGCGTCGCGCGCTCGGTGGCCCGCGTCAACGGGCGCGCCGTGCCGGTGCGGGCCCTCGCCGAGATTGGACCCCACCTGATTGACATCCACGGGCAGGTGGAACACCAATCGCTGTTTCGCACCTCCCGTCAGCTCGAGTACCTGGACCATTACGGCGGTCACACGCGAGAGCGGCAGGACGTGGCCCGGCTGGTGGACCGCTGGCGCGCCGTCAAGGCCGAGGACGCGGAGCTGCGGCGGGACGCCCGCGAGACCGCGCGTCTGATCGACCTGCTGTCCTTCCAGGTGAATGAGATCGACGGGGCGGGCCTGTCGGTTGGCGAAGACGAGACGCTGCGTGTCGAGCGTCACGTGCTGGCCAACGCGCAGCGCCTGCGCGAGCTGGCCGGCGTCTCCGAGCGCCTCCTGACGGGCGACGACGCCGGGGCGGCGGTGGACCGCCTGGGCGAGGCGATGGCGACCCTCGCCGAGATCGCCGACCTCGATCCGGCGGTAAGGCCCGCGGCGGATCAGATCGCCGAGGCGCAGGCCGTGATAACAGACGCCGCGCAGTCCATTGCCGCCTATGCCGCCGACATCGAATCCGATCCGGCCCGGCTGGAGGAAATCAACGCCCGGCTCGACGTGCTGGACACGCTCAAGCGCAAATACGGCGATTCGCTGGCCGACGTGCTCGCCTTTGCCGACGATGCGCGCCGCCAGCTCTCGGACCTGGGCGCCGCCGACGACCGGCGGCGGGGACTTGCCGCCGAGCAGGCCGCCCTCGAAGCGGACCTCGCGCACGCCGCGCGGGACCTTCGCCGGCGCCGGCTGGGCGCCGCCAAGCGGCTGACACGCGCGATTGCCCGCGAGCTGGCGGACCTCAACCTGCCCGACGCCGACGTGGAGTTCCCTCTGGACACGCGGGCCGATGCGGCGGGCCTCGTGCTCGACGAGGGCGAGGAGCGGGTGGCTTTCGATCGATCGGGCGTGGACGCCGGGGAGATGCTGCTCAGCGTGAACCGCGGTCAGCCGGTGCGGCCGCTGGCCGCGGTCGCCTCGGGTGGGGAGATGTCTCGGATTCTGCTGGGACTGAAATCGGCGCTCGCCGCGGTCGACGAGACGCCCACGCTGATTTTCGACGAGATCGACGTGGGCGTGGGCGGACGCAGCGGCGACGTGGTGGGACAGAAGCTGGCCAGGCTGGCGCGGGCCCACCAGGTCCTGTGTGTGACCCACCTGCCCTCGGTCGCGGCCTTCGCCGACACGCACTTCGTGGTGGAGAAACAGGAGGAAGCGGCGGGCACCGTGACCGACGTGCGCCGGCTCGACCCAGACGCCGTCGTCGAAGAAATCGCGGCCATGGGCGGCAGCCGCACCACCGCCGGACGGCGCGTGGCACGCGACCTCCTGGCCGACGCGGTGGCGTGGAAGGACGCCGGCCAGGCCGGAGATTCCGGTGGATATGCCACGGAGGCGGCGGCGCGCCGATGCTAGGCTCGCGGCACCCTGCCCCGCCGGGGCGGGGCGCGATTCCCGCGTGCGAAGCAATTGAGGCCCCACGCGCGCCGCACGCCCGGCATCGACCGGAGTTCGGATGATCAACGCCAGCGCTCGCCGGGCGGCATGGTCGGGCTTTGCGCTGCCGCGGCCCAGTTTTCGCGGAACGGCCTACGGCCGGAAGGCGCTGGGCCTTCGGCTGTTGCAGTTGGCGCGCCGCCGACAACGCGCCCGCGCGCTGGCCCTGACGCCGCGCCTGGTCACGCTGGGAATCGCCGGCACGCTCGTCATCGCCGTGCCGGCCGCGTGGATGGGAGGTCCCGATCTCCTCGTCCCAGCCGGCATCGCCCTCGCGCTGGCCGGCGTCGTCGTGCTGGCCGGGGTGGCGCTCCATGTGCCGGCGCCCCACGACGTGGCGCTGGCCTATGACAACCGCGCCGGCTTGCAGGAACGTCTTTCGACGGCGATTGCCGAGCTTCGAAACGTCGATCCCGACGTGCGCGAATTGCAGCACGCCGACGCGCTGGCGGCCGCGGGTCGCCTGAATCCCGGCGGGGCCATGCCGTACGGCGTGTCCAGGCGCGATCTGTTGACCATGGCGCTGGCGGCCGCCGCCCTTGCGGCGTGGGCGGCCGCGATCACCCTCACGCCGTTCTGGCGCACGATCAACCCGCCGCTCTCCCTCGACCGCGGCGAGGTCGAGCAGTCCGACGCGGCGGCTCCGGGTCCGGCAGCGCCCGGCGATTCAGCGGCGGCGCTCGATCCGACAACGGCCGCGGAGATCGAGCGCATGCAGGCGGCGATCGACGAGCTTCGCGCGCAACTCGATCCCGAGGCGGGCACGGCGGAGCAGGCGCTCCATGAAGCCTCGGAGCATCTGCGCCTGTCGGACGAGGGACGGCAGCTCGGCCGCGAGCTTGGCAATCGCGAGTACGCGGCCGCGGCGTCGGAGCTGCGCCGCCTCGCCGCCGAGCTGTCCGAGATGAGCGCGGCCCAGCGGGAGGAGCTGGGCGAGCGTTTCGGCGAAGCCGCGGCAGCCGCCGCCACGGATCCTCGCCTGGCGGAACCGCTGGGCGACCTGGCGGAAGCCCTGGAGAGCGGCCGGCTCAGCGACGCCCGCTCCAGCTTCGAGGAGCTGGCCAGCATGCTCGAAGCCGTCGAGGAATCGGCCGCCGGCAACACGGCCATGCGGCAGGAGCTCGCGACCCTTGAAGCCGGCCTGGCCGAGATGCTCGCCGATACCGGGGCGGGCGCCCAACTGCCGGGCGAATCCGCTCCGGACGGATCCGCGATGCCGGGGCAGGGCGCGATGGCCGGCGACGGCAACGCGGCCATGCTGAAT
Source organism: Chloroflexota bacterium (assembly GCA_022821645.1). Taxonomy (GTDB): domain Bacteria; phylum Chloroflexota; class UBA11872; order UBA11872; family UBA11872; genus UBA11872. The sequence continues at coordinate 91,936 of JAJEDE010000015.1, read as the reverse complement.
CAACCGGCCGGCGAAGGCGGCGGCCTGGGCGGCTCGGCGGCCGAGGGCCAGGAAGTCCCGGCCAATATCGAGGACCTGGCCGCCAATCAACGGCTGGACGCCGAAGGCCGGCTCGAAATCGTGCCCATCGATCCGACCGAAGAGGGCCAGGAGACGGTGATGCGGCCCGTGCTGGAGCTGGGCACGGACGTGTCTCGCGAGTACGAGCCTTCGGCGGGCAGCCGCGGCACGGCGGTGGGTCGTCCCGACATGAGCCGCGCGCTGCCGGCGGACCGGCAGATTCTGCTCGACCGCTACTTCTCCGCTCCGTAGGGTGCCACCATGACGACCATGACCACCGAACGCCGCGCCGAGCATCTCCGCGAGCTCGCGCACGGCATCATGTCCGAGGTTTCGCGCGTGATCGTGGGCCAAACCGAGGTCATTCGCGACACGGTCGTCGCCCTCATCGCCGGCCAGAACGTGCTGCTCGAAGGCGTCCCGGGGCTGGGCAAGACGCAACTGGTGCGGACCCTCAGCCAGGTGCTCGATCTCAGCTTCAGCCGGATCCAGTTCACGCCCGACCTGATGCCCGCCGATATCACGGGCACCAACGTCCTGGTCGAGCCGGCCGACGGTCGCCGCGGCTTTCGCTTCGAGCCCGGTCCGATCTTCGCCCACCTGGTGCTGGCGGACGAGATCAACCGCGCCACGCCCAAGACCCAGTCGGCATTGCTGGAGGCAATGCAGGAGCGGCAGGTCAGCGTGGGCCGCCAGGTCCACGCGCTCGACCGGCCGTTCTTCGTCATGGCGACGCAGAATCCGATCGAGATGGAAGGCACCTATCCCCTGCCGGAGGCCCAGATCGACCGGTTCATGTTCAAGCTCGTGGTGGGCTATCCCTCGGGCGACGAGCTGGGCGAGATCATCGGACGCACCACGGGCGCCCAGGTCCCCGACGTTTCCAAGGTCGCCACGGGCGACGACCTGGTCGACATGGGCAAGTTCGCCCGGCGCGTGGCCATCGCGCCGCACGTCGAGTCCTACGTGGTCACGCTGGTCAAGGCCACGCACCCATCCGATTCCCGCGCGCATGACATGACGCGCCAATACGTGCGCTACGGCGCCTCGCCCCGCGCCGCCCAGGCCCTGGTGCTGGCCGGCAAGGTCTACGCGCTGCTGGACGGCCGCTACAACGTGAGCTTCGACGACGTCCGGCGCGCGGTTAAGCCGGCCATGCGCCACCGGATTCTCTTGAACTTCGAAGCCGAGGCGCAGGGGGTGACCAGCGAAGGCGTGCTGGACCAGATTCTCATGACCACGCGCCCGGACGGCGGCTGAGACACCGTGGCCCGACGGGCCGAACCGGCCTTCGCTCCGGAGGCCGGGCTGCGCGCCCAGCTGGAACGGCTGGCCGTGGTTTCCAACCGGCCCCATGGGCATCTCCACACGGGCGGGCGCCGGAGCCGTAAGTCGGGATCGTCCATCGAGTTTGCCGACTACCGCTCCTACACGCCGGGAGACGATTTCCGGCAGATCGACTGGAATGTCTACGCCCGCAGCGACGAGCTGTTCGTCAAGGTCCGCGAATCCGAGGAGACGCTCGTCGTCCACCTGTTCCTGGACGCCAGCGCCTCGATGGCGACGGGCCGGCCGTCAAAGTTCGACGTCGCCCAGCGTCTGGCGGCGGCGCTCGGTTGGGTGGCGCTCACCAGCCACGACTATCTGGCCGCGACCCTGATCGGCGGCGAAACTCCCCAGCATTTCCCACCCCAGCAGGGCCGCGCGGCGGCGAGCCGCCTCTACGACTTTCTCGACGCCCAATCGCCCACCGGTCCCACCCGCCTGGCGGCGTCGGCGCGCGCCCATGCCGCCCGCGGCGGGCCGCACGGGGTGGCGGTTCTCATATCGGATTTGCTCGCCGACGACGCCACCGAGGCCATCGGCCTGTTGGTCGAGCGTGGCCACGAGCTTGTGGTGATCCACGTGCTCGACGGGCAGGCCGTGCAGCCGGATTTCGCCGAAGAGGTCGAGTTGGTTGACGTCGAGACCGGCGTCAGCCTCGATCTCTACGGGGACGCGGCGCTCCTGGCGGCCTTCCGGGCCACCGTGGCGGAGTGGACGAGCGAGCTCCAGGCCTTCTGCCACCGGCGGCATGCGCGCTATATCCCCATCGAGTCGGAATGGCCGGTCGAGGAGGTGCTCCTGCGGCGATTGCGGGCGCATCGCGTGCTGGCATGACCTGGGCCGCGCCGCTCGCCTTCGGATGGCTGGCGCTCATGGCGCTGGTTGGGCTGTTCTACCTGTTGCGGCCGAAGCGGCAACGGGTCGCCGTGGCGTCGCTGCTGTTGTGGCGGCGGACGTTGCAGCGCGAGCGCGACGAATCGTGGCTCGACTGGCTCAAGCGCCACCTGCTGCTGATTCTCCAGCTGCTCCTGGTCGCGGCCCTGGCCCTGGCGCTGGCACGGCCCGAGTGCACCGGCACGCGCACCGTCGGACCGCCGGTGGCGGTGGTGCTGGACGCCTCCATGTCCATGCAGATCGCCGACGTGGGCCGCCCCCGGATCGAGGCCGCCAAGGATCAGGCGATCGCGTTCGTACGCACGTTGCCCGCCGACGTTCGCGTGTCGGTGCTCAGCGCCGAAGGCGCGCCGCGGCCCCTAGTGACGCATAGCGCCAACCGATTCGAGATCGAGGCCGCGATCGACGGCATTCGGCCAACGGCCGCCGAGGGCGCGATCCCAGGCACCCTGGACATTGCGCTGTCCCTGGCGCCGCCGGCCACCGGCGGCATGGTGGCGCTGTTCAGCGACGGCGCCTTCGAGCTGCCGCCGGGCCGCGCCTACGACGACGTGACGGCGTTCATCGTGGCGGGGGACGCGGCCAATGTGGCGCTGGAGCAGTTTTCCGTGCGCCGGGAGTTCGCGGAGGCGCGGGGCGTCCAGGGCCTGGTGGTGATTCGCAACGACGGCACGCGCGCGGCCGACGTTGCGGTGCGCATCGATGCGGCCGGCATCGGCGTTGCCGAGCGCCAGCTGACCGTCGAGCCCCGCGCCCGGGAGACCCTGCTCATCGAAGATCTCGGCGCGGCGCCGGGCTACTCCGCCACGGTGGTGCGCGGCGACGACGGTCTGGCGCTGGACAACACCGCGTATGCGGAGTTGAGCGATCCGCGGAACCTGCGGGTCCTCGTCGTCGGCGAGGAGACCGAGCCGATCGTCCGGGCGCTGCAGGCGTCGGCCAGGGTCACGGCGGCGGGCGGAACGCCGGCCGAGTTCGACACCGAGCGCCCGCACGACGTCTATGTGTTCCAGGGCTGGCTGCCCGAATTTCTGCCCAACGCCTCGGTGGTGTTGGTGAACCCGCCGGATGTCGAGGCGCTCGGAATGCAGGAGCTCCCCGCGCTGGAGTCCGCGCCCCGCGCCGCCCGGGACAGCGTGCTGCTGCGGCACGTGGACCCGATCGAAATCGCCCTGCCGCGGGCACGGCGCTATGGAGCGCCCGCCGAGATGGCGGTCGACCTGGACGTCGACGGCGGCGCCGTGCTGGCCCACGGCGTCATGGACCGGCGTCGGCTGGTGCTGATCGGGCTCGATCTGCTGTCTCCGAGCGCGACCATCGCCCCCTGGTACCCCGTGCTCTGGAGCAACGTCCTGCAGTGGGCCGATCCGTTCAACCCGCGCGGGGGCGATGCGCCGCTCAGCCCCGATCGGCCCGCACGGTTGATTCCGCACCCGCTGGCCGACACCTTCGAGGTGGTTCACCCGAGCGGAGCCCGGAGCGAGTTTCCGGTCACCGCCCCGGCGGTGCTCGACGCGGGCGAGATTGGGACCTACGTCGTGCGGCAATACCGCGATGGACAGGTGCTGGCGCAGACACGCCTGGTGGTCGAGCCGCCCGAGGGAGAGCTTGGCGCAGGTTCCGCCCAGACCATGACGGGGGCCGCGGCGCCCACGGCCGGCGCGACCGCGGGCGTGCCGGAGACCGTCCGGCTGTGGCCGGTCTTCGCCGCGCTGGCGTTGTTCTTCCTGATCGCCGAGTGGTGGTGGTTTCACCGCGTGCGCGGATTGCGCTAGCGCCATGACGCTGGACCGCATCTGGCTGCTCGCCTTCCTGGCGCTCATCCCGCTCTGTGTCTGGATGACGCACGCGAGCCGCGCCCGACTCTCGCGGCGGCGCACAGCCGTGGCCGCAATTCTGCGCTCGGTGGCCATTGCGGCCATCGTGGTGGCGCTTGCCGGACCCGGAGGCGGCAGCGGGCCACCCGTCACGATCTTCGCCGTTGACACGTCGGCCAGCGTGCCGCTGGCCGATCAGGCCCTGGCCATGGGGCAGGTTGAAGACTTCGCACGGGCCTTCAGCTCCGATACGCCGGTCGGCGTCGTCCAATTCGCCGGCCGCGCCGCGGTGCTCGCCTCACCCGATCGCCTGGAGGAGGCCCCGCCGCTCACGGCAGCGGTGCCGACCGACGCGACGGACCTGGCGCAGGGCCTCTCGGCGGCCCTGGCCCTCGTGCCGCCGGAACGTGAGGGCCGGATCGTGCTCGTCACCGACGGCAACCCAACGGCGGGCAATCTCGACGCGGCGATCAACGCGGCGGTCGTTCGGGGCGTCACGGTCTCCCCGATGCCGGTGGCGAGCGAGGCCGGCACCGACCTCGCCATTGACGGCCTCGACGTGCCGCACGCGGTGCGCCGGGGCGCCGCGGCCCAGGCGCAGATCACGGTCGTGTCGGGCCGCCTCACCAGCGCGCGACTCCGGCTGTGGAGCGCGGGCACGCTGCTCAGCGACGCCCAGGTCGAGCTTCGTCCGGGTCGCCAGACCTTCATCGCGGATCTCACCGGCCTGCCCGACGGCTTTCACCGCCTGCGGGCGGAGTTGCTGGAGGACGCCGACGTGCGGCGGGCCAACAACGTGGCCGAGGCCGCCACGTGGGTGCAGCCCGCGGGATCGATTCTGCTCGTCGGCGACGCCGTGGCGCCGGCGATGCAAGGCGCGCTCGCGGCGTCCGGCCTGGACATCACCCCGGTCCGCCCGGCGGACCTCGAGTCCTCGGCGCTCCGAGATTTCGACGCCGTCGTGATGGCCGATACCGCCGCGGAATCGCTGAGTCCCGCCCTGATGGCCTCGCTGCGCGAATACGTGCGCGACGGCTATGGCCTCGTGGTGACCGGCGGCGCCCGGAGCTACGCCGCCGGCGGGTACGAAGGCACGCCGCTGGATGAGGTGCTGCCCGTGTGGTCGAACCCGACCGAGGCACGGCCCGACCCCCGCCTGGCCATCGTGCTGCTGATCGACCGGTCGTCGAGCATGTCGCGGGAGACGCCCGACGACAAGGTCAAGATCGACCTCGCCATCGAGGCGGCAGTGGAGGCGGTCGAGGTGCTGGACGAGGGCGACATCATCGGCGTGATCGCCTTCGACGAAAACACGCAGTGGATCGTCCCGCCGCGCGCCATGGAAAGCGGCGCCGACCTTTCGAGCGTGGTCGACGCCATCCAGCGCATTCAGATCGGCAACCTGACCGACCTGTTCCTGGCCATGTACACCGCCCGCGAGCGATTGCAACGGGTCGATGCCTCCGTCAAGCACGTGATCCTGCTGACGGACGGCAAAGCCCACCGCGGCGACTTTGACGCGATGACCCGCTCCATGCGTCGGCGCGATATCACCATCTCGTCCATCGCCATCGGGGAGGACGCGGATAAGGAGCTGCTGACCGAGATGGCGCGACTGGGCAACGGCCGCTACTACTTCGCGCCCACGGCAAGCGACCTGCCGCGAGTCCTGACGCAAGAGACCCAGTTGGCCGGCGAGTTCGCCATCGTCGAGCGGGAGTTTCAGCCGCGGCTCCAGACTGCCAGCCCGGTCTTTTCCGGCGAGCTTCAGGGACAGGCGCTGCCCAACCTGACGGGATACGTCCGTACGCGAGCCAAGCCCACGGCCGAGGTCGTGCTGGCCTCCGACAGCAACGATCCCATCCTGGCGCAGTGGCAGTTCGGCCGCGGTCGCGCGGTGGCCTGGACGTCGGATCTTGGAGGCGATTGGGCCGAGGATTGGACCCAATGGGCCATGTTCAACGCCTATCTGCGCCAGGCGGTGGACTGGGTCATGCCGGCGCCCGACGGAACGCTCGCGGAGGGCCTGCATCCGGTCGTGGAGGCCACGGCCGAGCGCACCACGATCACGATCGATTCGCTGGAGTCCGATGGAAGCTTTCGGAACGGGCTCGACACGAGCGTGCGGCTGATCGCACCTAGCAGGCAGGAGTTGGCCTACACCGCGGGTCAATCCGCGCCCGGCCGCTACACGCTCGACACGGCCAGTCCTCCGCCAGGCGTCTACGAGGTCCAGATCGAGCAACGCGCCGCCGGGGCGCTGGTGGCGAGCAGCCAGACATCGCTCGTGGTGCCGGCGCGCGCGGAGTTCCGCAGCATTGAGCCCAACATGGCCACGCTGCGCCGCATCGCGGCGGCCACGGGCGGCGCGGTGGTCGAGACGCCGACGGATCTTGCCCGCACCGCCCTCCGCGCCACGCCCGGGGGTCAGCACCTGGGATGGCCGCTGTTTCTCACCATCGGCCTGCTGTGCGCCGTGGCCGACGTCGGCGTTCGCCGGGTTCGCGGCACACCGCGCGAGGTCTGGGGCCAGCTTCGAGAGCGTGTAGAATCGCTGCGTACGGCGCTTCGTTCGCTGCGCCGCCTGCCGCGCTTCCGACAGCGCCCCTAGCAACGTCTCAGTCCTGTGAATAACCCCATCGGGCGCCTCGCGCAAGCATTTCAGCGGTCGGGGTTTGCCCTCTATCTGGTCGGCGGACCGGTGCGCGACCGAGTCCTCGGGCGCGAGTCGACGGACCTGGATTTCACCACCGACGCGCGACCGCCGGAGATCAAGGTGTTGCTGCGCCGCGCCGGCGCCGACCATATCTATGCCGTCGGCGAGCGCTTCGGCACCATCGGTGCGGTCTTCGGCGAGATGCCGGTCGAGGTCACGACCTATCGGTCGGAGACCTACGAACCCGGCTCGCGCAAGCCAGCCGTCACCTTCGGCCACTCGCTGGAGGGCGATCTCTCGCGCCGCGACTTCACGGTGAACGCCATCACGCAGGACATCGCCACGGGCCGCATCTTCGACCCGCTGGGCGGGCTTGGCGACATCGCGCGGCGCGTAATCCGGGCCGTGGGCACCCCCGACGACCGATTCCGCGAAGATCCCCTGCGCGTGCTGCGGGCCGTGCGCTTCGCCGCTCAGCTCGGATTCACGATCGACGGAGACACCATGGCCGCCATGCGCCGCCAGGCCACGGGGCTGGGGACGATCAGCGCCGAGCGGATCGGCGCCGAAATGCACCTCATCATGGCGTCGGATCGACCGCATCTAGCCATCATCGCCCTGCTGGAGCTGGGGCTGATGAACTTCGTCATTCCCGAGATGATCGCCATGCAATCCACCGTTCAGGACGAGCGGCATGAGCACAAGGACGTCTTTGCCCACACCATGCGGGTGCTCGCCCGGACGCCGAATCGCCTGGAGTTGCGCTGGGGCGCCCTGCTGCACGACGTGGCGAAGCCCGCCACCAAGTCCGTGCGCCGCGGGCGCGTGCACTTCTACGGCCACGCCGAGGTCGGCTCCCGCATGGCGCGCGTCATCCTGGAGCGACTGCGCGCCGACAACCGGCTGACCGATCGCGTCTCGCACATCGTGGCGCTGCACATGCGCGCCAACGGCTACGAGCCGACCTGGACGGACGGCGCGGTGCGGCGCTTCATCCGCGAAGCCGGCGAGGAGCTCGACAACCTGATCGCCCTCTCGCGGGCCGACATCACCAGCTATCGGCCGCGGCGCATCGAAACGGGACTCGCGCGCGTGGCCGAGCTGCGGGCGCGCTGCGACAGCTTGATGGCCGAGCAGGACGTCACCGCCCTCGACAGCCCCCTGGACGGCCATGCCCTCATGGAGCTGTTCCAGCGCCCGCCCGGCCCATGGATCAAGCCCGTCAAGCAGCACTTGCTCAATCTCGTGCTCGACGGTGAGCTGGCCCCGGACGACACCGAAGGTGCGACGGAGATCGCGCGCGAGCTGGTCGAGCGCGAATCGGGCGTACCGACCGCATCGGCCAAGGCCTAACGCCGTGGCCTCCAGCGCCGACCCGCGCGCCGCCGACCAGTGGGAGCGCCTGCGAGGCTGGCTCCAGCGCAAGATCGCGCAGATGGCGGACGGCGATTTCGAACGCCTGCCGCCACAGTTCAGCGATGACGACGGCCGTCGGGCGACCGAGGCCTACGAGACGGTGCTGCTGGCGATGGAGGTTCTCGAAGGCCGGCGCGGCACAGCCGCCCGCCAGCCCGACGTCGACGACGCGAACTAGTAGGGCCGCGCGCCAATTCCGGTGGCCCAGGCTGCGTGCAGCCTGGGATAGCCCTGCGCCCACCTCGCCGGTGACCGCGCGCGACGCGCTAGCATGAGCCGTCTCGCCTACGAGCCCAGCGATATGTCACACGACCGCGACGCCACCGACGTGTTGATCATCGGCGCCGGCGCGTCGGGCGCCGCCGTGGCCTGGTCCCTGGCTCGGGCCGGCATCGGGGTCACCTGCCTGGAGCAGGGCGGATGGCTGGATCCCACCGACTATCCGCACGAGCTGCCGGACTGGGAGATGCATCGGCAGACCGATTTCTCCAACGATCCCAACGTGCGCGGGCGGCCCGAGGACTACCCGCTCAACAATGCCGACACGCCGATTGCGCCGCTCATGTTCAACGCCGTGGGCGGCAGCACGATCCACTGGGCGGGCCACTTCCCGCGATTTCGGCCATCCGACTTCCGCGTGCGCACCCTCGACGGGGTGGCCGACGACTGGCCCATTGCCTACGAGGACCTGGAGCCCTTCTACGAGGAGAACGACATCAACGTCGGCGTGGCCGGACTCAACGGCGATCCGGCCAATCCCCCGCGCGGCCCGCGGCCGCTGCCGCCGGTCGCGCTCGATGACGCCGCCCACGTCTTCATTGGCGGACTCGAGAAGCTCGGCTGGCATTGGTGGCCGGCCGACGGCGCGCTGCTCACCGCGCCCTACGGCGACGGCCGCGACGTGTGCAACCGCTGCGGACCGTGCGACCTGGGGTGCCCCAACGGCGCCATGTCGAGCGCCCATGTCACCTATTGGCCCAAGGCGCTGGACCATGGCGCGCGCCTGGTGACGCACGCCCGCGTGCGCGAGATCACGGTGGATGCCCGGGGCCGCGCGTCGGGCGCGGTCTACTACGACCGGGACGGCGTGGCGCGACATCATGCCGCGCGCGCGGTGGTGATGGCGTGCAACGGCGTCGGCACGCCGCGTCTGCTGCTCAACTCCGCCTCGTCGCTATTTCCCGACGGGCTGGCCAACTCCAGCGGATACGTCGGCCGAAACCTGATGTTTCATCCCATCGGCTTCGTCAGCGGTGAGTTCGACGAAGATCTCGTGGGCTATCAGGGTCCGCTCGGCGTGTTGCTCCACTGCCAGGAGTTCTACGAGTCCGAGCCGGCGCGAGGCTTCGTCCGGGGATGCCAGATGCAGTTGCATCACGATTTCGGCCCGCTGACCACGGCGCTCGGGGGATTCACGGCGCACCGTGTGCCCTGGGGCGCCGATCACCACCGCGTGATGCGCAAGCGGCTCGGCCGCACGCTGTCGATCACCGCGATGACCGAGGATCTGCCGGAGCTTCACAATCGGGTCACGCTGGACGACACCCTCACCGACAGCCACGGGATCCCGGCGCCGAAGATCAGCTACACGCTGAGCGACAACACCCGGCGCGCGATCGATTTCGTGGTCGCGCGGGCGCGTGAGCTCCTCGAAGCGTCCGGCGCGCATGAGGTCCGGGAGCTGCCATGCGTTCCCGAGTCGGGCTGGCATCTGATGGGCACAGCGCGAATGGGCAACGACCCGGAAACCTCGGTCGTTGACGCCTGGGGCCGGGCCCACGACGTGCCGAATCTATTCGTGGTCGACGCCAGCCTGTTCGTCACCGGCGCGCCGGTCAACCCCACGAGCACGATTCAGGCGCTGGCCCTGCGCACGGCCAGCTGGATCGGCGCCCATCACCGCGAGGTCGCCGCATGAACGCCGAGTTGCGCTTCCTGACGGACGAGCAGTTACGCCTGGCGACGGCCGTGCTCGACGAGATCATCCCGCCCGACGGCGAGCAGCCGGGAGCCGGCGAGGCCGGCGGCGCCCAGCGCTTGGACGCCATCCTGGCCGAGCGCCCCGACGTCCGGCGGCCGGTGCTCAACGCGCTGCGGGCGATCGATATCGCCGCCGGCGCGCGCGGTTTTCTTGCATGCGATCCGGCGACCCGACCCGACATCTTGCGAACGGTTGAGGCCGCCCAACCCGAAGTCTTCACCGCTCTGGTGACACAGACGTACAACGCGCACTACACGTGCCCCAAGGTGCGCCGTGCCTTGGGCTTCACGCCCGAGAATCCGCAGCCCGAAGGATTCACGCAAGCGCGAACCTTCGACTCTGCGCTGCTCGAAGGCGTGCGCCAGCGCAACCGGACCTGGCGCCGCGTCTAAAGAACCTCTGAACAAATCGGACACCGTTGCCGACATGCGCCCCCATCCGTTCGACAACTCCTTCGACAAGCTCAGGACGAACGGATGGGGGCGCGGCCGACCTACCTATTCGGAGCTTTCCTAATTCCGACGGCCTATGGCCGCCGAGACTGGTTTACGCCTTCTGGACGCCCAGGTCGCCCGCCCGCATTTCGAACTGAACCTTGAAGCCGGACTGGGCGGCAGCCGATTGGATGCGGCCGCGAATCGTGGGCTGACGCTTCTTCTCTTGCTCCGAGAGGCTGATGACTACCCATTCGCCACGCGATGTCTTATCCAGACGGTCGACAATCTCGCGAATCTCAGGGCTGATGCGACGAGAACGCTGCGGCCGCTGCTTCCAGTCGCCGGTTGATACGACCTCTTTGACCTTCATTCGATTCTCCACTCCTGTCGAACAATCCACATTGGATCGGGTCATCATGGCACACGCAAATCGTCGGATGCAAATTTCGGACCAGAGTCGAACCTATCCGGAATGTAATCGTGGCAATTCCGGGCAGGCCGCCGACAGTGCCTTGCACGCTATCTTTTTGCGACCTTGTATTGCGGCAATTGGTGTGCTGCCGGGTGTTCTAATCGTGGGTCCATTCCCACGAGAGCGAGTCTTGACGAAAGACTGGTCCGTCCCTACATACGCGCTTGACGCCCTGCGTGGTGCGGACCACGCACGAGTAACACACGCCCACGGCGCAGCCCATGCGCGCTTCGAGCGACGCGAAGACCGGGCGTTGACCGCGCTCTAATCCGAATCTGGCGCTGAGCCGCGACATTGCCTCGAGCATTGGCGTGGGGCCGCACGCAAACACTTGCTGGGACCAGTCCCACCAGTCGGAAACCAGGTCCGTGATCACGCCCGCATGGCCCTGCGAGCCGTCGTCGGTCGCGGTGACATAGGTGGCCGACTCGGGAATCCAGTCCGCGGGCGTGACACCCGCCGTATCCCGCGCGCCGCACAGAATGGTGGACTCGACGCCGTTTGCCGCGGCGTCGTCGGCCATCACGAGGAGCGGCGCCAGCCCAATGCCGCCGCCAACAAAGAGCGCCCGCTCGGCGCCTGGCTGCCACTCGAACCACGTCCCGAGCGGGCCCAGCAAGTCGATTTCCGTTCCCGGCTCTTGCCGCACGAGCCAGTCGGTGCCGCGACCGACGACGTCGATCAGAAAGGCGATGCGGCCCGGCTCGGGCTCGACGCGGGTGAAGCTCAACGGTCGCCGCAGCATGGGGTCGTAGCTGCCGGGGTCGCCGCACAGGGCGTGGGCAAACTGCCCGGCGCGCGCCGTCGCCGCGATGCCCGGCGACTCGTAGCTGCACCACCACAGGCGCTCCGTGATCCGCTCGTTGCGGATGACCCGCGCCGTCTCCTGGAGGGCTTTCACGCGGACGCCGTCGGGGCGCCGCGGTATTCGTCGATCGTGCGCACGTCATACGATCCGCGCGTGGCACCCAGCGCTTCCAGCAGCGAGCGGACCGTCTCGAGCGTGGTGAGACAGGGGGTGCGCGTCTCCGCGGCGGCCCGACGCATGTAGTGGCCGTCCTGCAGCGCCTGGCGGCGGCCCGTCAGCGTGTTGACAACCAGCACGCTGCTGCCCGAGCGAATGAACTGCTCCACGTTTGGGGTACCGGCCCGCAATTTGGCCACCGTGCGCGCGCGGAACCCGAGGTCGCGAATGAAGCGCGCCGTGCCTTCGGTGGCGACGAGCCCATACCCCAGCTGGTCCAGGCGCCGGATGATGTCGACGGCCCCCGGCTTGTCGCGGTCGGCGATCGAGAGCAGCACGTCGCCCTCGGGCGGCAGGGCGTTGCCGGCGGCGATCATGGCCTTGAGCAGGGCGGGCGGAAACGCGCGATCGACGCCCATCACCTCGCCGGTGCTCTTCATCTCGGGGCCCAGATACGTGTCCACGCCCGAGAGCTTGGCCATCGAGAACACGGGCGCCTTGACGGCGAACAACGGCGGCACCGGCGCCAGACCCGGCGCCCAACCGAGCTCGGCCAGCGACGCGCCGAATAGCGTCTGCATGGCCAGGCGCACCATGGGGATTCCGGTGGCTTTGCTCAAGAACGGCACCGTGCGGCTGGAACGTGGATTGACCTCCAGCACGTAGACGTCGCCGTCGTATTCCACGTACTGCACGTTGACGAGCCCGCGCGCGCCGAGCCCGGCGCAGATGCGCTGCGTGGCTTCCAGAATGGCCGCCTGCGTCGCCTCCGACGCCGTGACCGGCGGGTACACCGCGAAGCTGTCGCCGGAGTGAACGCCGGCCCGCTCGATGTGCTCCATGATGCCGGGAATGAGCGTATGGACGCCGTCGCAGATCGCGTCGACTTCGAGCTCCCGGCCTTCGAGATATTTGTCGACAAGCACGGGGCGTTCGGGCGAGGGTTGCGTGACCTCCCGGATATAGCGTTCGAGCTCCTGCCGGTCGTCGACGATCTCCATGGCGCGCCCGCCCAAGACGTACGACGGGCGCACGAGCACGGGATATCCCAGTTGCTCCGCCACGGTCACCGCGTCGCGCATCCGGGTCACCGTGGCCCCCGGCGGACGCAACAGGCCAAGCCGTTCGAGGAACCGGTCGAACTTGGCCCGGTCCTCCGCCTCGTCGATGCTTCCCGGACCGCCGCCCGCGATCTCATGGCCCAGCGCGTAGAGCGGCTCGGCGAGGTTGATGGCCGTCTGGCCGCCAAACTGCGCGATGGCGGGCGGCATTCCGTTGCGCCGGCCCTCGTTGGCGAGCACGTCGGCCACGCTTTCGACATCGAGCGCCTCGAAATACAGCCGCGTCGACGAGTCGAAGTCAGTGCTCACGGTCTCGGGGTTCGAATTGATCATCACGCTGGCGCGTCCCGCCGCCTGCAACGCCCAGGCCGCGTGGACGGAGCAGTAGTCGAACTCGATGCCCTGCCCGATGCGAATCGGTCCGCTGCCGATCACGACCGCCGGCGAGTCGGCCTCGGGCTGGGCCTCGTTTTCGTGCTCGTAGGTGCTCCAGTAGTAGGGCGTGACGGCGTCGAACTCCGCCGCGCACGTGTCGACCATCTTGTAGACCGGGGTGATGCCGTAAGCCTCGCGCCGCTCGCGCACGCGCTGGGGCAGCTCATCCGCCAGCGCGGCGATCATCCCGTCGGAGAAGCCCATGCGCTTGGCGTCCCACAGCAGATCGGCGGTCAGCGGTTCATTGAGCAGGCGGCGCTCCATGGCGTGGATGCCGGCCATTTTGTCGACGAAGAAGATGTCGATGTGCGACCGCCGGGCGATCTCGGCCGGTTCGGCGCCGCGCCGCAGGGCCGCCATGATGGCCCACAGCCGCTCGTCGTGCGCGTGGTCGATGCGCCACCAGACGGCCTGATCATCGTCGGCCCAGGCCGGGTCCTCCCAGAGCAGCGTGCGGCCGCCGATCTCCAGCCCGCGAACGGCCTTGTTGAGGCAGGCCTCGATGGTCCGCTCGATCGCCATCACCTCGCCCGTGGCCTTCATCTGGGTGCCCAGGCGGCGGTCGGCGTGCGCGAACTTGTCGAACGGCCAGCGCGGGATCTTGGTCACGACATAGTCGAGCGCGGGCTCGAACGCGGCGCAGGTCCGCTGCGTGATGGGGTTGGGCAGCTCGTCGAGCCGCCGGCCCAGGGCGATCTTGGCGGCGATGCGGGCGATGGGGTAGCCGGTGGCCTTGGACGCCAGCGCGGACGACCGGCTCACGCGCGGGTTCACCTCGATCACGGCGTAGTTGAAGGACTTGGTGTCGAGGGCGAACTGGACGTTGCACCCGCCCTCCACGCGCAGCGCGCGAATGATGCGCAGCGCCGCGGACCGGAGCATCTGGTACTCCTTGTCGCTGAGGGTCTGACTGGGCGCGAACACGATGGAGTCGCCCGTGTGCACGCCCATCGGGTCGAAGTTCTCCATGTTGCAGACGGTGATGCAGTTGTCGGCGCCGTCGCGCATCACCTCGTACTCGATCTCTTTCCACCCGGCCAGCGAGCGCTCCACGAGGACTTGCCCGATCGGGCTCGCCTGGAGCCCGCCGTTGACCACGGCCTCGAACTCGTCCTCATGCCGCGCGAATCCCCCGCCCGTGCCGCCCAGGGTGTACGCCGGGCGCACCACCAGCGGGAAACCGCACGAACGCGCGAAATCCCAGGCGTCGGGCAGCGACGTGACGGTGCGGCTCTCGGGCACGGGCTCGCCGATGCGCTCCATCAGCGCCCGAAATCGCTCCCGGTCCTCCGCGTCCTGGATGCCTTCGAGCGGCGTGCCCAGCACGCGCACGCCCGAGGCGTCCAAGATGCCCGCCTCGCCAAGCTCCACGGCCATGTTGAGGCCGGTCTGTCCGCCCATGGACGCCAGCAGCCCCTGCGGCCGTTCCTGCTCGATGACGCGCGCGAGCACCTCGCGCGTGATGGGCTCGATGTACACCCGGTCGGCGATGCCTTCATCCGTCATGATCGTGGCGGGGTTGGAGTTGACCAGGATCGAGCGCACGCCCTCTTCACGCAGGGCCTTGCAGGCCTGCGTCCCGGCGTAGTCGAACTCCGCCGCTTGGCCAATCACGATCGGCCCCGAGCCGATCACCAGCACGCTCTCGAGATCAGCCACGCATGCGTCCTCGGGCCACCGGCGCCGTCAAGCCGCGGGCCTGTCCACGCCCTCGATCGCGTCGAGGAATCGGTCGAAAAGGTACTGGTTGTCCTGGGGACCCGGACTGGCCTCCGGGTGGTATTGAATGGAAAAGACGGGCAGGCGCTCGTGGCTCAGGCCCTCGACCGAGCCGTCGTTCAGATTGACGTGGCTCACGGTGAAGCCGCAGTCGGCCGGAATCGATTCCGCATCGACCTGGAAGCCGTGGTTCTGCGAGGTGATGTGCACCCGACCGTCCGTGAGGTCCTGCACCGGGTGGTTGGCGCCGCGATGGCCGAAGGGGAGGCGGCTGGTGGTAGCCCCGATCGCCAGCCCCAGGACCTGATGCCCCAGGCAGATTCCCATCAGGGGATAGCGGCCGATCATGGCGCGGACGGTTTCGACGGCCCGGTCGGCCTGCACGGGATCACCCGGTCCGTTGCCCACGACGACGCCGTCCGGTTGCAGGGCGTCGATGTCGCCCGGCGTTGAGCCGTAGGGCAGCACGTGCACCCGCGCGCCCCTGCGGGCGAGCGAGCGCACGATGTTGGTCTTGACGCCAATGTCCAGGAGGGCAATGCGCGGTTCCCCGTCGCGCCGTCGGGGCTCCGGCCAGGGCGCCCACGGCGCGCTGGTGGACGTGAACGGCTCGGGGACGGTCACTTCGGCGACGAACGGCTGGTCGTCGTAGGGCGGCAAGTCCTGCGCCCGCTCGACCTCGCTCTCGGCCCAGGCCGCGGCGCCCGGATGCGCTCCCCGCAGCCATTGGAACGTCGTGGCGCCGCGGGCCACCTCGCGGGGCGCCCGAACGAGCCGGCTCGGCGCCGGGCCGGTGCGGCGGATCACGCGCACCAATGCCCGCGTGTCGATGCCCATGAGTCCGGCGATGCCGTGCTCGTCCAGAAACGCGCCCAATCCGCCGGCCGCGCGCCAGTTGCTGGATGTCGGCGCAAGCTCGCGCACGACGAGGCCGGCGATCCATGGGCGGCGCGACTCGACGTCGTCGGCGTTCACGCCGTAGTTGTTGATGAGCGGGTAGGTCAGGGTCACGATCTGTCCGCGGTAGGACGCGTCGGTCGTGATTTCCTGGTAGCCCGTCATGCTGGTGTTGAACACCACTTCGCCCTCGGCCGGCTCGCGGCTGCCGAATCCGTAGCCGAAAAACACGTCGCCCGTGGCGAGCGCGAGGGCGGCGGGCTCAGCCTGCATGTATCAGCTCGGGGGCGGAGGCCGCGCGGTCGTAGACCACCGATCCGCCCACGATCGTCTGCTGCACCGCGCCCTGCATGGGCAGGCCCGCCAGCGGCGTGTTGCGCCCCTTCGAGCGGAAGGCGCTCGGATCGATGACGGTCTCCTCGTCGGGGTCGAATATCACCACGTCGGCGAGGGCGCCGACCGTGAGCGTTCCACCGGACAGTCCGTAGACCCGGGCGGGTGCGCTGGTGAGCATGCGAATGGCGAAGACCAGGTCCAACTGGTCGGCGTGCACGAGGCTCAGCACGCTCTGCAGCGCCGTCTCGAAGACGCTGAAGCCGACCACCGCGTCGGCAAATTCAATGTCCTTCTCGTGCACGGCGTGCGGCGCATGGTCGGTGGCGATGCAGTCGATGGTGCCGTCACGCAGCGCTTTGAGCAGGCGCTCGGTGTCGGACTGCTCGCGCAGCGGCGGCGCGACCTTGGTGTTGCCGTCATACGGCGGCAGGATCGCGCTCACCGGGTCGTCCCGGCCGGCCACCAGGTCGCAGGTCAACGTCAGGTGATGCGGCGTCACTTCCGCCGTCACGTTGGCCCCACGCGACTTGGCCTGCCGAATCAGGTCGACGGAACCGCCGGAGGTCACGTGCAGGCAGTGGTAGCGCCCGCCGGTCAGCTCCGCCAGCAGCAGATCCCGCCCGAGCATGATCTCCTCGGCCTGCCGCGGCGTGCCCGGCAGCCCGAGCCGCGCGCTCACCACGCCCTCGTGCATCGTGGTACCGGCGGTCAGGGCCGGGTCCTCGCAGTGGTTGGAAACAGGGAGTCCCAGCGGTCGCGCGTATTCCAGGGCGTGCCGCATCAGCGCGGTGTCGGCCAGCGGGCGTCCGTCGTCGGTGAACCCAACCACGCCGGCCTCGGCCAGGTCCACCATCTCGACCATCTGGCGACCGTTCTGGCCGCAGGTGATTGCCGCCAGCGGCAGCACGCGCACGACGGCATGCCGCTCGATTTGCTCCTGCAAGCCTTCGATGACGCTCCGCGAATCGAGCACGGGATCGGTGTTGGGCATGGCGCACACCGTGGTGAAGCCGCCGGCTGCGGCGGCGGCCGTGCCGCTGGCGATGTCCTCCTTGTACTCGAACCCCGGCGTTCGCAGGTGCGCATGCACATCGACGAATCCGGGGGCGACGACGCGTCCCGTGGCATCGATCACGCGGGGCGCTCCGAGCGGCAGCTGCGCGCCCACCTCGCCGACGCTCGCCAGCCGGCCGTCGTCGATGAGGATGTCGCCGACCCGGTCGATACCGTTCGCCGGATCGATGATCCGGCCGCCGCGAATGACCAGCGGGGTGTTCTCAGCCATCCAGCGCCTCGCTTAGGTAGCGGCGCAGGGCCTCCTTGGCCACGTCGAGAATCGGCTCGCCGTGTCCCACCGTTAGCGACGTGAACGGTAAGTCCAGCAGGCCCTTCAAGGCGTGGGGCGGTCGCGCTCGCGGGTGCGCGCCCAACTGACCCTCGTTGTGCGTCCAATAGCTCGTGGTGCCGAGCGCGTCGCCGACGAGCAGCACGCCGCGATTCTCGGGCCAGAGCAGCGCGTGCTCGCCATCGGTGATCGTGCCGAGCGCGATCGCCTGCAGCCCGGCGGGAAGCTCGGTGTCGGCGCCGTACACGTGATCGGGTGTGACCGATTCAAGCTCGCCCGTGTCTCCTTCGGGCGTCCAAACCTCGGCGCCAAACCGTCCGCGCAGCATGGCCGCCGCCCGCTCGTGAAAGTGGTTGGTGATGAGGATGTGGCTGACGCCGTGGCGCTCGATGGCGCCGATGGCGTGCGGCGGGTAGTCGCTGGGATCGATCAGCACGCAGCCGGACGTCTGCTCGATGGCGTAGGACTCCAGCGAATACCGCTGCCAACCGACCGACCAATGGATCAGGCCGGGCAGAATCTCCCGCGGCCCGGATCCCGCATAGCCGCTCATCGTCGCCCCTCCCCGGTGAGCAAGAGGTAGAGCACCGCCATGCGCACCGCCACGCCGTTGGCCACCTGCTCTTCGATCACGGACTGCTCGCTGTAGGCCACGGCCGGCGAGATTTCCACGCCCTGATTCATCGGACCGGGATGCATCACCAGCGCATGTCGCTGGGCGCGCTCGAGCCGCGCGGGATTGACCGACCAGCGGCGGGCATATTCGCGCAGGTCCGGCAGCAGGCCCGCCTGCATGCGCTCGCGTTGCACGCGCAGCGCCATGACCACGTCGGCGCCCTGGATGGCGCGGTCCAGATTGTGCTCGATGCGCACCTCGCCGGTCCCGTCGGTGAGGTCCGCCATGGCGTCGGGCAGCAGGGAGGGCGGCCCGCTCAAGACCACCTGCGCCCCCATGCGCGCGAAGGCCCAGATGCCGGATCGCGCCACGCGGCTGTGCAGAATGTCGCCCACGATGACGATCTTGCGGCCCTCCACGTCGCCCAGCCGGCGCCGCACGGTGTAGAGGTCCAGCAGCGCCTGAGTGGGGTGGCCGCGGGTGCCGTCGCCGGCGTTGATCACGCCGCAGTCGAGGTGGCGTGACGCCAACTCGGGCGCGCCCGCGCGCGAGTGACGCACGACCACGATGTCCGCGCCAAGGGCTTGAATGGTCTGGAAGGTGTCGATCAGCGACTCGCCCTTCTCCACGCTGCTGCCCGAGGCGGCGATGTTGACCACGTCCGCGCTCAGGTTCTTGCCCGCCAGCTCGAAGGACACGCGGGTGCGCGTGCTGGGCTCGTAGAACACGTTGGCGATGGTGGTGCCGCGCAGCGTCGGCACGCGCCGGATGGGGCGCTCCAGCACCGCGTGCATGCGCTCGGCGGTGTCCAGGACTTCCGCGAACTCATCGCGGGTGAAGTCGCTCACGTCCAGGAGGTGCTTACGCTGCAGGAGTGGCCTCCTGCGCCCCGCGCGTCACGCGCTCGATGTGCACGGCGTCTTCCCCGTCGAGCTCCAGCAGTCGCACAGTCACCCGCTCGTCGTCGGCGGTCGGGAGGTTTTTGCCGACGAAGTCGGCGCGGACCGGCAGCTCGCGGTGGCCGCGGTCGACGATGACGGCGAACTGAATCGCGCGCGGCCGACCAAAGTCGTTCAGCGCGTCCAGCGCGGCGCGCAAGGTGCGACCGGTGTAGAGCACGTCGTCCACCAGGACCACGGTGCGATCGGTCACGTCCACCGGAATGTCGCTGGGACGCACCGGCGGGCCGATGGACCGGCGGTCCAGATCGTCGCGGTGCATGGTGGGGTCCACGGCGCCGGTCGGGACCTGCTGGCCCTCGATCGTCTCGATCAGGCCAGCCAGGCGCTCGGCGAGCACGGGGCCCGGCCGGGGAATGCCGACGAGGACGAGCGACGCGGCGCCGCGGTTGCGCTCGATGATCTCGTGGGCAATGCGGGACATCGCGCGGCCCATGTCCGCCGACGACATCACCACGCGGCGCTGTGCCGCTGCCACGAACACCTCCCTATGTGTTCATCCTCCGGGCCGCGTGCTCAGGGCACAAAAAAAGGGCCTCGAAGGGCCCTAGGTCCGCGCCCGACACACACGGCGTCGGCGGTCTGCCGCTTTCCGTCTCGCTGGAACGGATTAAAGGGCCCTGAAGTATAGCCTCTTCGGCCCGGGAACCCTACGCGGATCGTGATTCGGTGGTGTGCGACTTTCACACGTGAGCGCCGCACGGTGACCCGGCACCGGCGGGCACTCTCGCGATTTGGCGGGTGACTTGCGGGGGTGGATTCCCGCCTCCGCGGGAATGACGGACTGAATGTGAGCCATTGCCCGTGCGCGGATGGAGTTTTGCTTAGCGCGCCAGGCTGAACGCCGGGTCGCGCGTCGCCACGGCCGTCCGATGCTGGCCCGTGCCGACCATCGCCACGGGAATGCCGGTTATCTCTTCAATGGTGCGGACGTAGCGCTGGGCGTTTGGCGGCAGCGCGTCGTAGTCCTGCACGCCCTCGGTCGAGGACATCCAGCCGGGCAGGTCCTGGTAGATGGGGCGCGCGCGGCTGAGCGCATGCGTGTCGGGCGCCAGATCGACGCGCCGGCCGTCGATCATGTAGCCCTCGCACACGCGCAGCTGCTCGAACCCGTCCAGCGCGTCGATCTTCGTTAGCGCCAGGGCGTCGACCCCGCTCAGCGCGCCCACCGTGCGCACGGGCACCGCGTCAAACCAGCCGCAGCGCCGCGGGCGGCCCGTCGAGGCGCCGTATTCCCCGGCGCCGACGTTGCGCAAGCGGTCGCCGGTGCTGTCGGCGAGCTCCGAGGGAAACGGTCCCTCGCCGACCGAGGACGTGAACGCCTTGGCGATGCCCAGCACCTTGTCCAGCGCCTTGGGCGGAATCCCCGCGCCGATGCAGGCGCCCGCGGCCGACGGGCTGGACGACGTGACGTAGGGATAGTGACCCCAATCGAGGTCGCGCATCACGCCCAACTGGCCTTCGAGCACGATGTTGCGGTTCGCGGCCAGCGCTTCGGATACCAGCGGCAGCGAGTCCACCACGTGCGGACGGAGGGTCTCGCCCCACGCCAGGGCCTCGTCGACGAGGGCGCTGGGGTCCAGGGGTTCCAGCCCGTAGGCCTCGGTGAGCAATAGGTTCTTGGGTTCAAGGATGCTCGGAATCCACGTCGACAAGTAGTCGGCGTCGAGCAGGTCGCCCACCCGCACTCCCGACCGGGCGGCCTTATCGGCGTAGCTTGGCCCGATGCCGCGCAGCGTGGTGCCCTGCACCAGCTCGCCGCGTTGCTGCTCCTCGGCGGCGTCGAGCGCGAGGTGATAGGGCATCACGACGTGGGCGCGCTCGGCGATCTTGAACGTGTCGAACGAGATGCCCGTGGCCTCGCCAACCTCCTGCATCTCGTCGATCAGCGCCTGCGGATTCACGACCGTGCCCGGCCCGAGAAGGTTCACCGTGCCGGCGTGGAAGACGCCGGCCGGCAGCAGGTGCAGCGCATAGGTGCCGTAGTCGTTGACGATGGTGTGTCCGGCGTTATTGCCGCCTTGGAAGCGGATGACGAGGTCGGCGCGCTCCGCCAGATGGTCGACGATCTTGCCCTTGCCTTCGTCGCCCCATTGCGCGCCGATCACGGCCATGGTGCTCATCGGGTGTCCTCTCGGGGGCGGCGCGTGCGATGCCACGCGCGCCGGGTCCTGCCGTTCATGGTCTCTTCGAGGGGTCGGGCGGCGGCGACCCTCAGCCGGCCACCTCAGGCACCGATTCGGGCACGGGACTCCGCCCCTCGACGTGCCGCACCCCCGCCTCCAGGAATCCCCAGAACAACGGGTGCGGGCGCGTCGGCCGCGAGGCGAACTCCGGATGAAACTGGCACCCGACGAACCACGGATGGTGGTCCAACTCCACGATTTCCACCAGTGCGCCGTCAGGCGAAAGGCCGCTGAGGGTCATGCCCTGCGAGCGCAGGATATCGCGGTAGCTGTTGTTGACTTCCATGCGGTGGCGGTGTCGTTCTTCAATGCTCGCGTCGCCGTAGACGCGCCGAGCCTGCGTGCCGGCCACCAAGTCGCAGCGCCACGCGCCCAAGCGCATCGAGCCGCCCTTGTTGGCTACGTGATAGTACTCCGGCATTGGGTGGATGGCCGGATGCGCCGTGTCCGGGTTGAACTCGATGCTGGTGCAGTCGTCGGTGCCCAGCACCTTCCGCGCAAATTCGATCACGGCCACCTGCATGCCCAGGCAAAGCCCCAGGTACGGCACCTTCTGGGTTCGCGCATAGTGCGCCGCCATGATCTTGCCCTCGATGCCCCGCGGCCCAAACCCGCCCGGCACGATGATGCCCGCGACCCCGGCCAGCAGGTCGTGGGGATCGCGGTCTTCGAGCTCCTCCGAATCGACCCACCGGATGACGGGCCGGACATTCCAGGCGATTCCGGCATGGCGGACCGCTTCCACCACGCTCAGGTAGGCGTCCGGCAGGGAGATGTACTTGCCGACGATGGCGATTTCAAGCTCGGGCAAGGAGGGCTCCAGCAGCGCGTCCACCGTCGCGTTCCACTCGTCAAGATCCGGCGTCAAGTCGCCCAGGCCGAGATGTTCGGCAATGAACGTCCCCAGCCCAGCCTCCTCCAGCACCAGCGGAACTTCGTAGATTGACGCCACGTCGTGGTTCGAGATCACGGCCCGCGACTCCACGTCCGCAAACAGCGCGATCTTGTCGACCAGTTCCGGCGTGAGCCGGTCATCCGATCGACAGACCACCACGTCCGGCTGAATACCGATGCTCCGCAGCTCGCGCACGCTGTGCTGCGTGGGTTTGGTCTTGAGCTCCAGCGTCGACCCGAGCCGCGGCACCAGCGTCACGTGCACGAACACCACGTTGCGCATGCCGACCTCGCGGCGGAGCTGCCGCAGCGCCTCGAGAAACGGAATGTTCTCGATGTCGCCGACCGTGCCGCCCACCTCCACGATCACCACGTCGGGATCGTCGCCGTCGCCGACGGCTCGAATGCGCGTCTTGATCTCGTCGGTCACGTGCGGGATCACTTGGATCGTGCCGCCCAGGAAGTCGCCCCGCCGCTCGCGGGTGATCACGCGGTCGTAGACCGCGCCGGTCGTCAGGTTGCTGGCCCCGGTGAGGCTCTCGTCCACGAAGCGCTCGTAATGTCCCAAGTCCTGGTCTGTTTCAGCGCCGTCGATCGTGACGAAGACTTCCCCGTGCTCCAGCGGGCTCATCGTGCCGGGGTCAACGTTGATATAGGGATCGAGCTTCATGATCGACACGCGCAACCCGCGGCTCTTGAGCATTCGCCCGATGCTCGCGGCCGTGACGCCCTTGCCGATGGCGGAAACCACTCCGCCCGTCACGAAGATGTAGCGCCGCTGGGATGGATGCCTCGCCGCCCGCCCGCCGCCCGTCGTTCCGTCGCGCGTCACGATTCCCTAGTTCCTTCGTTCGAGCAGGCGCACGTCAACGGGATCGGGAAGCTGCCGGCGGTTGGCGTTCAGATTGCCGTCCGCCACGGGGTCCGCGCCATGAAGCTCGCGCGCCACCAGCCGCCAGGATGCTTCGGGGCTCGCGGCGTCCTCCACTCCGTAGGGAATCACGATGTTCGGCTCGATGCGAGAGACGGTCTTGATGATCTGGTCGGGAGAAAGAAACTCGTCGCCGCCGCGCACGCCGATCAGCAACACGTGAATGGTGCCCAGTTCATCCAATAGCGCGTCGACCGGGACGCTCGAAAGCTCCGGGACGTGCCCCACCGATACGCCGTCGACGTCGAACGTGAACAGGGTGGTCCGTCGATCGGCCTGGCCGGGCGCGGGAACGCCGTGCACATACACGCCGGCGACCTCGTATTCGCCGGGCCCGTCGGCGACGTATGCCGTGAGCGCGCGATCGGTGCGCCGCTGCGGCACGCTGGTACCCGGGTCGGCGTCCAGGTCGCTCGATGTCACCACGTCGGCCTTGGGCAAAGCCGACCGCTGCTTGATGCCGCTGGTGTGTGGGTCGGTGAGAACGGTAGCGTCACGGCCGCGGAGGCGAAAACAGCCGCCTCCCACCCACGTGACGTCCATCCCCCTCCAATGGTGCCTATGTGTTGGGCAACCCGAGAATCCGCGGATTGTAGCATGGGGCACGATCCAAATTGGGCGTGAAATGCGCCCGCGAGCCGCCTAGCACGCGCATGGAGCACCGCATGGCACGCGCCGCCGCCTTGCTCGAGTCGACTCGGGCGCGGCGCGTGTGGGGCGCAGCTCGAGAGATCGCGGACTATACGGACCTGCTGCGCAACCTCGTGGTTCGCGACCTCAAAGTGCGCTATCGCGGATCGATTTTCGGCTTCGGGTGGTCGCTGCTCAATCCGCTCCTGATGATGGCCGTGTTCACCCTGGTGTTTCAGGTATTGGCGCAATACGACGAAATCCATCTCTATCCGTTCTTCCTCATGGCGGCGCTCGTGCCCTGGCTGTTCACCGCGCAGGCGCTGACTTCCGCCATGCGCAGCATTACGAGCAACGCGCAGCTCATCAAGAAGGTCTACTTTCCGCGTGAATTGCTGCCAATGAGCGCCGTGCTTGCCAGCTTTGTCAACTTCGTGTTGGCATTCTTCATATTCTGGATTATTGGTCTATTTTTTGGCGTAGGCACCACTCGCGCAATGCTCATGATCCCGTTGATCATGCTGTTGCAGCTTGCGCTGGTCATGGGACTCAGCCTCATTCTGGCGATGGCCAATGTGTTCTTCCGTGACACGGAGCATCTGGTCGAGGTTGGATTGCTGGCATGGTTCTTCCTCACGCCTATTTTCTATCCCATTTCGTTTGTTCCCAATGTCACGTTTCTCGGGCTCGACGTGCACCGGTGGGTCTTCATGCTCAATCCCATGGCCACGCTGACCACCGACTACCGCTTCGCCATCATGTTTGGGTCCTTCCCCATCCGCCACACCATCGCCACCGTCGTGGTGGCCGTGGTGGCGCTCGCCTTCGGCTGGTGGGTCTTTCGACGATACGCCTACCGCTTCGCCGAGGAGCTGTAGCGCGTCGTGCCCGACCACGCACCGCCGGCCATCGAGCTCCGCGACGTCCGCAAGCGGTTTGTCATCCGCCACGAGGCGGCTCGCACGTTTCAGGGGATGGCCCTGGCCCTGCTTGGACGGCGGCCCATGGAGCACGAGGAGTTCTGGGCGCTCGACGGCGTGAGCCTCGCGGTGGCGCCCGGCGAGACGCTGGGGATCATCGGGCCGAACGGGTCGGGCAAGAGCACCATCCTGAAGCTGCTGGCCGGAACGATCCGGGCCACGGAGGGCGAGGTAACCGCGCGAGGTCGGGTGTTCGGGCTGCTCGAGCTGGGGGCCGGCATGCATCCGGACCTCACCGGGCGCGAGAACATCTTCCTCAACGGATCGTTCCTCGGCCTCAACCGGCGCGCGATTCAAGCCATGTACGACGACATCGTGGCGTTTGCCGAGCTCGAGCAGTTCATCGACACGCCGGTCAAGCACTACTCATCCGGCATGTTCATGCGGCTGGGGTTCGCCATCGCCATCCACGTGGACCCCGAGATCTTGTTGATCGACGAGGTGCTGGCCGTGGGCGACGCGCACTTTGCGGCCAAGTGCCACGCGGCCTTGGCCCGCGTGAAGCGCCGCGGCCGCACGATGGTGCTGGTCTCGCACGATCCCATCCAGGTGCGCCGGTTCTGCGACCGCGTGGTCTGGCTGGATCGGGGCAAGGTGCGCCAGGCCGGGGATCCCCAGCAGGTCATCCAGGACTACGTCCAGCACATGCAAGGAGAGGCGACGCCCGGCGACGCGTCGGCCGCGCCGCGCGACCGGGGCAAACCCACCGCCCTGCGGATCCGGGCGGCGGTGCTGCGGGAGAGTGCGACCGGACCCGAGCAATACACCGTGCTCCCGGGCGACACGGTCACCGTGGCCGCCGAGCTGGAGGCCGAGACGCACCTGACCGACGTGATCGTCGGGTGCGCGCTGCACCGCAGCGACGGGTTGCTGGTCGCCGAGTCAAGCACGGAGTCCACCATTGGCCCGCTGGACGTGCCGCCCGGCCGCACCATCGTCACCTGCCGCCTCGGGCCGGTGCCGGTCGGGGTGGGCGCCTACAACATTTCGCTTCGCGCCTGGCCCGAGCACAAGCGCCATCAGCCATACCATCGCTGGGACAACGCCCTGACGTTCTTCGTGGGCAAGTTCGCCGGCTTTCAGCGGGGCGCGGTGGTGGTTCCCGCCCAATGGCGCGCCCGCGTCTCGCGCGACCACCCGCCGCTCGAGCGCGGCGATGCCCCGGTGGCCCAGCCGGACATGATCAGCGAGTCGCCGCGCCAGATCTGGCGGCACCCGCCCGCCGAGCTTCGCCTTGGCGACGGCGACGACGACTGGCTCGGCGAGGGCTGGCATCCGGCCGAGGAGTGGCCGCCTCGCCTCCGCTGGACCACGGACCGCGCGGTGGCCTATGTCACCCAATCCGTGGGGCAGGGCACGCTGCGGATGTCGGTGTGCCGGCCGTTTCACGACCTCGACGGCGCAAGCGTCCAGCTGCGTCTCAATGGGCGGCGCGTGGCGACGCTCACGGTGCGGCACATGGACTTCGAGGACGTGATCGTGCCGCTGGATCCGGTGACCGAGCCCACGACGCTGCAGCTCGAAATCGTGGTCGACGAGCCGCTCGTGCCCGCGGCGGTGGGCATTGACGACGACACCCGCGTCCTGGGGCTGGCCGTGCGCACGATCAGCGTGGAATGACCGGCGCCATCGCGGCCGAGACGGCGCGGCAGCCGGCTGGGACGGTTGGCGGCGCCGGCACCGGCGCGCCGCGCGTCCACGTCGTCGTCCTCACCTACAACCCCGGCGCATTCATCGACCGGTGCCTGTGTTCCATCCTGGACACGGACTATCCAGCCTTCGATGTCACCGTCGTCGACAACGACTCCACCGATGGGTCCGTGCGCAATCTGCGCCGGGACTTTCCGGGGGTCGCGCTGGTGGAGGCCGGGGCCAATCTCGGCTTTTCGCGCGGCAACAACCTGGCCATGCGCGAGGCGACCGCCCCGTTCATCGCCCTGCTCAACCCCGATACCGAGGTCGATCCGGGCTGGCTGCGGCCGCTGGTCGAGCGGCTGTGCACGGACCCGGTGGCGGGAGGCGCCGCGCCGAAGATTCTTTACCTGCACGACCGCGTTCCCGTGGACCTGCATGCGCCGACCTTCGTGCCCGGCGGCGGCGACACGCGGGAGCTCGGCGTGCGCCTGTATACGGATGCGTCCGAAATCGCCCCGCCGGTCGTCAACCGGGGAGCCTATGGACCCGAGACCGACCACGACGGGGCCATGTTTCGCTGGACCGGCGCGTCGGCGACGCTGGCCGTTCCCGTCGTCGACGGCAAGGCCCGGATCGCGCTCGATATCGCGGCCGGTCCCGGACGCGATGACGTCGAGCTTGCGGTAACGATCGGCGGCCGCGAGCTTGCCGCCCTCCACGTTGCGCCCGAGCGCGCCCGATTCGAACGTGACATTCCCGCGGACGCCGTCCGCGAATTTGCACGCCCGGTCATTGAGAATGCCGGCATCAAGCCCCTGCCCGACGGCTCCATGCGCGACCGCGGCACCTTCGTGACCCATGGCAACGTGTGGCAAGCGTGGGACGGGCCGGACTTCGCCGTGCCCCGCGAGGTGTTCGCCGTCAAGGGCGGGGCGGCGCTCTACCGGCGCTCGATGCTCGAAACGCTGGACTTCTTCGATCCCGGCATCTTCATGTACTACGAAGACGCGGACCTGGCCTGGCGCGCGCGCCGCCGCGGCTGGCGCTTCTGGTACGAGCCGGCGTCGGTCGTCCGCCACGCCCACGCGGCGTCCAGCCGCGAGTGGTCGCCCGCATTCGTCCGCAACGTCGAGTTCGGCAAGCTGCGCATGTTGGCGAAAAACGCGCCCTGGCGCTGGGCCGGTCACCACGCGGCGCTGGCGGCGATCCACGGCGGGCGCGAGATTCGACACGGTTTGGCCGCGGGCGACGCGGAGACCCTGGCGCGCGGACGAGCCCGGGCCTCGGCGCTGAGCGCGGCGCTGCGGGCCATGCCGGGCACGCTGCGGCTGCGCCGCGTCGAAGCGCGCTTGGGGCCGCTGGACGCGCGCGAGCTGCACCCCTTCTACGAGCCCGAGTGAAGGCCGCCGTCTACAACCGCTGGCTGCATCAGCGCGGCGGCGGCGAGCGCCACGCCGCCATGGCAGCCGCCGTATTGGCCCGACGCTTCGACGACACGCGCCTGGTCACGCATCGCGGCATTGCGCGCCAAGACCTGGAATCCGCCCTCAACCTCGATCTGTCGAACGTCCGGATCGAAGTCATCCCGGCCCTGCCGCCGAACCGCTTTTCCGAGTACACCTCGCAGTTCGATCTCTTCGTGAATTCCTCGTTCATGACCTCGCAGCCGTCGGCGGCGCGCCGCAGCCTGATGCTGGTGCTCTTCCCGTCGCCCATCGAGCGCGGTTGGACCGCGCGCCTGCGGCGCAGGGTCGGGGAGATGCTGATTCGGCAGCTGCTGCTGCCGGAGTGGCTGGACGGCTTCTACGACGTGCATCCGCTGGGCCGGGGCTGGTTCCGGTACACCACGAATCGCGCGGTTGTGCGCATCCCCTGGCCGCCGGGAGGCACGTCGGCGAACGTCGAGGTCATCGCCGGCAACTTTCGCAGCGACGAGCCGCTTCCGGTCCGGTGCCTCGTCGACGGCGACTTGCTCGCCGAGCGCACGTTCGAGCCGCGCCCGGGCGAGTTCGAGCTCTGGCCGCTGCGCATTCATCGCCCGCGTGGGGCGAACGACCCGCTCGAGCTCACGCTCGAATCGCCGGTGTTCAACCCCGCCGACTCCCTGGACGAGGCGGACAACCGCGAGGTGGGCCTGGCGGTCACCGACGTGCGCGTGCGCAGCCCGCGCCGGCTGCTCTACGAGCTGCTGTTCCGCCGCCTCCTGCCTGAAGCGGGCATCCGGCTGGAGGGCCTGCCGACCTATGGGTCGCTCGACTTCCTGGACTCCTACGATCTCATCGCGCCCATTTCCGAGTT
This sequence comes from Chloroflexota bacterium, assembly GCA_022821645.1. Classification (GTDB taxonomy): domain Bacteria; phylum Chloroflexota; class UBA11872; order UBA11872; family UBA11872; genus UBA11872. The sequence continues at coordinate 62,991 of JAJEDE010000015.1, read as the reverse complement.
CAGCCGACGCTGGATGCGCCACTACTGGGACCGCGACGGTCCCTTGCTCTTCCCGCCGGTTGACACCGCATGGGCCGCGCCCAGGCGCCGTCGTCAATCTATTCTGGGGGTGGGCCGGTTCTTTCGCGGCACGCACGAGAAGAAGCACCGGGTGATGATCGACCAGTTCATCCACATGCGGCGGGAGGGACTTGACGGCTGGACGTTGCACCTGGCCGGGCAGCAGAGCGAGCGCGACATCGACCTCGACTACACCCGCGACCTGAAACGACGCGCCGCGGGGCATCCCATCGAGTTCCACGTCGACGCGCCGTTCGCCGACCTGCAACGGTTGTACGGTGAAGCGCAGATCTATTGGCACGCCGCCGGCCATGGGGAGCGCGAGTCGCGCAATCCGGTGAGATTCGAGCACTTCGGCATCACGGTGGTGGAGGCCATGGCGAGCGGCGCGGTTCCGGTGGTGCTTGACCGGGGGGGCCTGCCTGAAATCATCAGCCACGGCGTGGACGGATTTCGCTGGTCGACGACACGCGAGCTGCGCGACTACACGTGGCGGCTCGTGCACGACGCGGAACTGCGCCGCCGCATGTCCGAGGCCGCGCAGGCCGCGAGCCAGCGATTCAATGTCGCCGCCTTCGCTCAGCGCCTCAACGCGCTGGTCGATGAGCTTGGATTGCCCGCTGCGCCTCCCGCATAGCACGCGATGCGCGCGGCGTGTCGATTCGGCGCGCGGCTGATGCGGCTGCACATGCCGAATTGGATCGTGCAGCGTCCGGCGCTGGTGCTGTTTGTGCTCGCCGCCACCGTCTATCTGCTCACCGCCGGCGTGAGCCGCAACGGCGTCGGCTACAGCGCCGACGGGACGTTCGCCTTCGAAATGGCCAAGAGCGTGGTGGTCGACCCCGATCAGAAGTATCTGCGGGAGCACAGCGGCAATTTCTCACGCTGGGGGGTGGGCTTGCCGCTTGCCCTGATGCCGGTGGTCGCCGCTGCCGAGCCGTTCGCGCACATCGCGCCGCAGCGCGATCGACTGCCCATCCATGGCGGCGAGCACGAGATGCTGCTGGTCAACTACGCACCGCTCGGTGGAATGCCGCAGCCCAAGGGCACCGACGTCCTGGAACTTGGTCTGAAACCCGGACGCTACGACCGGCTGGCGTTGCTCACCCACGCCGGCCTGAGCGCCGAATTTGCCCAGGGCCTCGAAGTGGCCAGTCTCATCCTCACGGCGACCGACGGGACCGAGATTGCGCGGCCGATTCGCGCGGGCATGGAGACCGCGGAGTGGGCCTACGACCGCGGCGACGTCCGCGCCAGGATTCAGCATGAGCGCCCCCCGCCCGCCGGACGCCAGATCGGCAACGCGCGGGCGTACTACTACCTCGCGACCTGGCACCTTGCGGAGCCCATGGACCTGGCGTCGGCCCGGCTGGAGTACCTCCAGCCGGACGGCAACCTCTATGTGGACGGGGTAGCCGCACGGCTGGTCGACGGCACCTGGGTTGACGGGCCTGGCATCGGCCGGCTGTGGTCCGAGCGGCAGACGGTCGACTTCTTCCGACGCATTTGGGTGCCGCTGGTCAATGCGCTGATCACCGCCTTCGGCGCGGTTGTCGTGTTTCGCATCGTGCGGCGCCTGGACTATGGCGCGGACATTGCCCTGGTCATCGGCCTCGTCTATGCCCTCGCCACCATGGCCTGGCCCTACGCGGTCGTCGACTTCGCGGAACCGTTGGTGACGTTGCTCGTGCTCCTGTGCGTCTGGCTGCTCTTGATCTACAACCAGACGCACCTGCGGCGATATCTGGTGCTCGCCGGGACGGTTGCGCTCGCCGCGGCGGTGACCAAGTACGTCAGCGTGATCATCATGCCGCTGCTCGTGGCGGCGATCTTCCTGAATCACAAGCGCGGACGCACCTGGCGTCAGGCGGGGCGCGAGGGCTTCATCCCGGCGCTCGCGTTCGCCGCGCCCATCATCGCCGTCGTGCCCGTGGGCCTGGTGGCGGCCGCGTTCCTGTTCGACGTGCGGCTGCTGTACGTCCACGAGCTGTGGGGCGGCATCAGCCGCGGGTGGCTGGGCCTTCCGATCGAGCTCGGGGTGCATGGGCTGATATCAAGTTGGGGCAAGGGCCTGCTCTGGTACAACCCGGTGCTCCTCGCGGCGATCCCCGCGATCCCCTGGTTCATCCGGCGCCACGGATGGCGCGCATTCATATTCGTCGCCATCCCCATCGGCTATGTGCTGCTCTACAGCAAGAAGGAAGTCTGGTACGGGGGCAACGCCTGGGGGCCGCGCTATCTCGTGCCCATCGTGCCATTTCTCGTCATCATGGCCGCGCCGCTGATCGAGTGGCTGGCCCGCAAGGGACGCCGCGCGCTGCCGCGGGCGGCCTTCGCCGTCCTGCTCCTAGCCAGCGTGGGCGTGCAGGTGATGGGCGTGAGCAAGGACTTCGGTTCCTACCTCGACCTCTATCAGCAACAGGTGGTTGGGAAACTTCCGGAGCACGGCGCGGTGTACGGCGGGGCGGCGTATCAGCCCTGGTCGGCCAAGCAGCCGGAGGGCGATTTCGTGGCCGTGCTCTATGCCCACCAGTTTTCCCCGCTCCTCGCGCATGCCTGGCTGCTGCGCGCCGACGCGACGAACCTCCTGGCGCCGGATCGGACCGATTTGCTCGAGGACGCCCTGGCGCGCTCGCCGTGGTCCCGCTTCGGGATCGGCGTGCGTCCGCCGCATCCCGAGAATGGGTTGGGGCTCGACTTCTGGTCGACCACGCTAATCGAGTACTACCTGGCCTATCCGGTGGTCCTGGCCCTGGCCGCGCTGGTGCTCGTGACGCTGCAAGTGATCTCCGTCGGCGCGCTCGCCGCGGCGACCCACCAGCTCTGGCCGAACGGGCCCCATGCCGTACGCTGGCGGCTCGCCGTCGTTGGCGTCTACGGAGCCGTGCTACTCGCCTTTGACACGCTCCACTTCATGCTCTAGCGTCGAATCGAGGCTACGTGATGTCCGACTCCTCCAACGCCGATCTAATCCCCGCGGACTTCCTCGCCATTTTGCGTTGCGTGAACGACGCGCACCCGCGCGATGACGGGGTGTTGCGCATTGTCGGCAAGACGCTCGTGTGCGCCGTGTGCGGCTACGCCTACAAGGTCGAGGACGGCGTCCCCAACATGCTCTGGGACGAGGCGATTCCGCCGTCGAACCCAGCCCCCGCGAGCCCGTGAACTCGGTCACGCAGGCCAAGGACCTCGTCCTCAAGTTTCGCCGTCACAAGGCGGTGGCGCATCCGGGCCTGGCGCGGTTCGCCTACCACTGGATGCGCGGCACCAACGAATTGCCGTATGGCCCGCTGAAGATGCACGTGGAGCCCACCAGCTTCTGCAATCTGCGCTGCCCCATGTGTCCGCAGAGCGTCGGCGCCAACGCGACCAACGGGTTCATGGAGATGGACCTGTTCAACAAGATCATCGACGAAGCCCAGCACTTCACCCGAGAGATCAATCTGTTCTTCCGCGGCGAATCCCTGATGCACAAGGGCATCTACGAGATGATCGAGATCTGCGAGCGCGCCGGGATCGCGGCCCACATCAACACCAACGCCACGCTGTGGCGCGACGACGCGATCGCCAATCTGCTGGAGGCCCGACCCTCCAAGGTGACCATCAGCTTCGATTCCGGCGAACCCGAGATCTACGAGCAGATGCGCAAGGGCGCCACGTTCGATCGCGTGCTGGAGCGCGTCTTGCGGTTTCTCGAAGCCCGCAAGAAACTTGCCGGCCCGAAGCCCTACGTCGTCATGCAGGTGATCCAGCTCTGGGAGAAGTCGCTAGGCGTCGGCGCCCGCCCGGTGATCCCGGCCCATTTCACCGACCGCTTCGCCGGCTTGCCGGTCGACGAGTGGGACACTTTCTGGGCGCACGGATGGGCGGGCACGCTGACCGACTCCGATTTCTACACGGCGCGCCCCCACGGTCCCGTCTACTACCCCTGCAACTGGCTGTGGAAGTCCATGGCGGTTTACTGGGACGGGCGGGTGCCGTCGTGCTGCGCCGATTTCGCCGAAGAGCAGATCATGGGCGATCTCACCACGCAGTCGATCCAGGAGGTCTGGAACAGCGACGCCTACCGGGCCATCCGCGAGGCGCACACCAAGGGCCAGCTGGCCGACTACGCGCTGTGCGCCGGCTGCGACGCCAAGTGGCAGGAAGACACCCCGCTCTGGCGGGCGTTTGCCGGCGCCCGGTCGGTTGCCACCACCGAGCCGCTGCCGGTGTTGCAGAACGGTCGCGCGAACGGCCACGCCGGATAGCGTTTCGCGAGGGCGGGAGACGTTGGGCTCGCCCGGTTGTGACGCCGAACGGTCGGTGCTAGCGTCGCGAGCATGCGCCTAACGCTGGTGTCCAACATTTTTCCGCCCGCCGTCGGCGGCCCCGCGACGCACGTGTATCACCTGGCCGAGTCGCTGCATCAGCGCGGCCACGCGGTGCGCGTGGTTGCCGGCACCGACGATCCCGAGGGCGCGGTCAAGGTTCCCTATCCCCTGGTGCGGGTGTCGTGGAGCATGCCGGTGCCGATCCGCTACCTCCGCGTCCTGTGGCACACCTGGCGGGCGGCGTTGCAGTCCGACGTGGTGTACATCAACGGCATCGAGCTCCCCGCCAGCCTCGGGGCGCTGCTGGCCGGCCGTCCGCGCGTGCTCAAGGTGGTGGGCGACTGGGCGTGGGAGTCGGCGATACGCCGGGGCCTGACGACGCTGGGCATCGAGCCGTTCCAGACCGGCGCGCACGGCCTAAAGACCCGCGTGTTCCGAGCCATCCAGCGGTTCTACTGCCGCCTCGCCAGCGTCGTCGTCGTGCCCAGCGCCTACGTGGGTTCCCTGGTCGCGGGTTGGGGCGTGGATGCGGGCAAGACCCAGGTCATTCAAAACGCGCTCACCAGCACGCCGCGTCCCAACGAGGAGCCCGAGGCCGTGCGCCAGGCCCTCGGCCTGCGCACCCCGGTGGTGTGCAACGTTTCGCGGCTCTACGCCTGGAAGCACGTCGACGCGCTGATTCGCATGGTGCGGCGGTTCGACCACGGCGCCGCCCTGCTCATCGTCGGCGGCGGCCCGGAGCAGTCCCGGCTGGAGCAGCTGGCGCGGGAGGTTGGGGTGGCCGATCGGGTGGTCTTCACCGGCGACGTGCCCCACGACCGGGTGGCGACCTATCTGCGGGCGTCGCAGATATGCGTCCTCAACACGCAGTACGAGGGCCTTTCGCACACGCTGGTGGAGGCCCGCCACGTGGGAACGCCGATCGTGACGACCGACATTGGGGGCAACCGCGAGATTCTGCGCCACGAGCACTCCGGTTTGCTGGTGCCGTTCGGCGATGAGGACGCCTTCGTGCAAGCCGTGAACGACCTGCTCGCCGATCCGGCCCACGGCGCACGGTTGGCCCGCGCCGCGAAGACCGGGCTGGAGCACTTTCGCTGGGACCGGCTGGTGGACCAGACACTCGAGGTGCTGCACGACGCCATCGACCGCCGGCCGGGAGCCGCCCGCGTCGTCGCATGAAACCCAGCCTGCTGATGCTCAGCGGCGATCGCGACGTAGCGGCGGGGCGGCGAGGCCCGTTCTACTACACGCTCGAAGGACTGTCGCGGGAGTTCGACCGCATCGACGTGCTGACGCCCAACGTTCGCGAGGCCCAACCGCGCACGCTCCATCGCGGCGTGCACGTCCATCCGTCGCCGGGCGGGCGGCTCTGGCACGCGCGCTGGCTGATCCGCCGGGCGCGCGCGCTGGCCGGCGAGCGGCGCTACCACCTCATCGTGAGCCACGACTACGGCATCTTTTCCAACGGCATCGCCGCCGCGCGTCTCAGCCGGCGGATTGGCGTGCCGTACGTCAGCGAAATTCACCACGTCCCGGCACACCCGCGGCGCGCGCAGTGGTGGGAATTGGCGGCCAAGCTTGGATATCGGGCCTATGTTGGATTCGCCGCTGCGCGCGCCCGCGCCATCCGCGTGGTCAATCGCCAGGAAGTGCCCGAGTTGCTGCGACGGTGGGGCGTGCCGCCGGAGAAGATCCTGGTGCTGCCATCGGCGCACGTTGACCGAGAGGTGTTTCGTCCGGGCGACGATCCACGGCCGTACGCGCTGGGCTTCGTTGGGCGCCTGGTCGCCAACAAGGGCCTGGATTACCTGGTCAAGATCTTCGAAACCGTGTCAGTTGAGTCGCCTGAATCGCGCTTCCTGGTCGTGGGCGACGGCCCGGAAGCCAACGCCTTGCAGCGCCACCTCGCCGCGGCGGGGATCGAGGATCGAGTCGACCGCATTGCCTGGGTTGACGGTCCGGACGACCTGGCGGCGCTCTATCGGCAGATGGAAGCCCTGGCCTGCACGTCGCGCAGCGAGGGCGGACCCCGCGTGTGCCTGGAGGCCATGGCCTGCAGCACGCCGGTGTTCAGCACGCCCGTGGGCCTGATGCCCGAAATCATTGACCAGGGCGTGAACGGCTGGCTCCTGCCCTGGGATGCGAAGGCCGGCGGCGACCTCGTCACGCAGGTGCGCGGTGCACGCGGAGCCCTGGCCGGCGCCGGTGCGGCGGCGCATCGGGCAACCGAGCCCTTCACTCGAGAGCGCATCCTCAGCGCCTACGCCCGGGCCTATCGCGACCTGGCGGCGGAGTCGCTGCCGTGAGCGAGGCCGGACGCGGGCTGCGGCTGCTGATGATCACGCAGGAGCTTTCGACCGACAGCTCCATTCTTGGGTTCGCCCATCTCTGGGCGCGCGAGCTCGCCGGGCTGGTGGACCAGGTGCACGTCATTGCCGCCTCCACGGGCGCGGTGGATTTGCCGCCCAACGTCACCGTGCATGGGCTGGGCAAGGAGCGCGGGCGCGGTCGGGCGTCCCGCTGGCCGTTGCTGCTGGCCCGGTGCCTTCAGCTGATTGGCGGAGGTCGCGTGGACGGCGTGCTGGCGCACATGGTCCCGGCCTATGCCGTCGCCGCGGCCCCCTGGTGCATCGCTCGGCGGACCCCCCTGGTGCTCTGGTACGCCAGCCACGGCCTCACGCGAACGCTGCGCGCCGGCGTGAGACTGTCCAGCGCGACCGTCACCTCGGCTCCGGAGAGCTACCCGCTGCCATCGCCGGGCGCCTTCATCGTGGGCCAGGGCATCGACACGGCGCGGCTCGCGACCGTGCCCATCCGGCCGGAGCCGGCGGCGCGGCCCGTCATCGGCGTCGCCGGGCGGCTTACCCCGCTCAAGGGGCTGACCACGGTGATCGAGGCCGTCGCACAGCTCCGCGACGAGGGCGTGCCCGTCGAGCTGCGCGTCGCCGGCGAGCCGTTCTATCCCTCGGATCACGCCTACCTTGCCGAAGTCCACGAGCTCGTGCGTCAGGCGGATCTCACGGAGCACGTCACCTTTCTGGGCGCGCTGCCCGGCACGGCCATGCCGGAGTTCTACGCCGGCCTCGATGCGTTCGTCGCCTGGCGCAGCGGAACCTCCCTCGATAAGACCGGATTGGAAGCCCTGGCGGCGGGCACGCTGCTGATCACCAACAACGTCGCCTATCGCTCGGTGCTCGACGCGTTTGCCGGCGACTTTCTGCTCGAGTCGTCGGCAGAGGCGCTGGCGGACGGGCTGCGGCGGGCGCTGGCGCTTCATCCAGGTTTGCGGACGGCCACGATCGAGCAGCTCCGACGGTCGGTCCTGGAGAATCACGCCGCGAGCAGCCTTGCCGGTCGGCTGGTCGAGGTCTTCGCGGCGCTGCGCGAGGGCCGTGAGCCGCAGTTCCCGCGCACCGCGCCCGCCGCGACGGAGGGCGAGGGTGTCTAGCGAGCCGGCGCGCCTCACGGCTCGCGCACGCTGGGCGTTGGAGCGGGCCTCGGACGCCTTCGATGGGCTCCTGGGACGCGACGGCTACGCCCGCTGCCCCAAGCACGGCGTGGACCACACCGGCGCCACCGCGCGCGCCATCGTGCTGCATTGCGCCCTGGCCTCCCAGGACCCCGACGACCGCTACCTCGACCGCGCGGTGCGCGTGGCTCGCGCCGTCACCGGACGGCTCGGTCAGGACGACGCGGCGGGCGGGGCCTGGGTGTTCGTTTCCAACCGGCCCGACCACATCTCGACGCAACTCGTCGATTGCGGCGAATGCGTGGACGCGCTGGCGACGCTGCTCGACGTGGCCGGCGACCGGCTGCCCGATATCGATCGCGCCCGCATCGAGGAAGCCGTCCGTCTCTGCGCCGAGACGTACCTGGCGCCGACCGCGCCCGGCGCGCCGGTCATCACCGAGCGACTTTGCGGTGCGCTGGGCCTGGCGAGCGCCGCCGCGGCGCTTGACGAGCGCGGCTGGATCGACGCCGTGCGAGAGACGGTGGCCGGCGCCCTTGGCGAGATGCGGCCCGACGGGTCGTTTCCCACCGTCAGCGACACGGCGGTCACCGACCACGGCCGGATCCTGGCCTTCGCCCGCCGCGCCCTGATACGCATCGGCGACCGGGAGTCCCACGCCGATGCGCTGCAACGGGGCGTGGACTTTCTGATTGACATCCTGCGGCCCGACGGCGTGAAACCGCTGGCCCTCGACGGCCGGCGCTGGTGCTGGGACGCGGATGCCGAGGCCGGCTCGGCGCCCTACGACGCCTACGCCCTCGCGACGGACGGGCGTCCGGCGGCGCTGCGGCTGGCGGGCATCGTCGCGGCGCGCTCGGCCCAGGCCGTGGGCCCCGACGGGCTGGTCGACGCCTGCCCAACCGGCGCAACGGCCATTTCCCGCGTCGCGCATACCGCCGACCTCGCCTGGCTCGCTCGCGCGCACGAGGCCGCGGAGCTTGACGACCTCCCGACGAATCCCCCGCCGCCCAAGCCGGCGCCGCCGATCCATCGCGCCGATGCCGGCGTGGTGCGCCTCCAGACCCGCCGCGCCTGCGCCATCCTGCGCGTCCGCAAGGAGCGCGCGAACGGCCTGGTCGGGGCTCGGATCGGCGGTGGCGGCCTGGTCTACGTCAGCGACACGGAGCGCGGCTGGGCCAATGCGCTCGAGCACGTCTGCGAGCCCTGGATGCCCGAGGTCACATGGTTCCTGGCCGCCGCAACCAAGGCGGCGCCGGCCCCCCTCGACGCCGACGCATGGTTCCGCCTGCGCCTAGCGCGGATGCACTGGCGCGCCGGCCGCCGTTGGCACGCCCTGCGGATGATCTATCGCTTCCTCGGCCCGCCCGCGTGGGCGGCCGCGGACCAATTCGCGTCGATCCACGCGCTCGACGGCGAGGTCACCCTCGACGACGACGGTGTGCTGATCGCCTCATGCCTGGCGAGCCCCGACGGCCAGCCGCATCCGGCCCTGCAAACCGAGCGCAGCTATCGCTGGAACGGCGACCGCTTACTGGTCGCCGACGCCGTGCGCATCGCGCAGCCGATCACGGGACTTGCCTACCGCTACCCAGGGGCCATTGAATGGTTCGAGGTCGATGCCCCGACCGGCTGGCGCGTCGAGGACAACCAGGTGCAATTTGGACTGCTGGGCGCGGGCGTCACGGCGTCGATCCGCTACGAGATCTGAGGTCGATCACCGTGCGTCTCATCTTCCTCGCCAATGCGCGCATACCCAGCGAGAAAGCCCACCCGCTGCAGATCATGCACATGGCCGAAGCATTCGCGGCGCAGGGTCTGGAAGTGCTGTTGCTCCATGCCCGCCGCGCCAACACCGACGCCATGCTGCGCGTCAGCGACCCTTTTGCCTACTTCGGCGTCGCCCCCGCCTTCGGGCTCATCGGCCTGCCCTGCATTGATCTGATCAAACGCGTCACGGTCGATTGGCCCGCATTGAGCCGCGGACCCATCCCGCTGCTGGCCCACCTGATCCAGCTCACGACCTTTACGCTCAGCGCGCTGGTGCTCATGCGGCGACTCCGCGGCGACGTGGTCTACAGCCGCGACCTGTTTCCGCTGACGCTGACGACGCTGCGCCGACGGGCCAAGTTCCGCACGTGCTTCGAATGCCACACGCTGCCGCGGTCCGCGCCGTCGCAGCGGCTGCACCTGTGGGCCGCTCGCCGGGTGGACCGTATCGTGGTCATCTCGTCCGCGCTGCGCCGGTGGTACCTGGAACGCGGACTGCCTCCAGAGCGCGTGCTCGTGGCGCATGACGCCGCCCCCGCCGCCGCATTTGACCTCGAACCGCGGTCCACGGCGCGCCGGGCGCTGGATCTCGCGCCGGACACGCCGCTCGTCTGTTACGTGGGCCATCTCTACGCGTGGAAGGGCGTCGACACGCTCATCGCCGCCGCGACGCATCTGCCCGAGTCCGTGCAGGTCGCCATCGTCGGGGGCGTGCCGCCGGACCTCGACCGGGTGCGCCGGCTGGCCGGCGCCAGGCGCAACGTGCGGACGACTGGCCATCGCCCACCGGCCGAGGCGCGGCGCTACCTTGCCGCGGCCGACGTGGCGGTGATCCCCTTCAGCGGCGCCACGATCATCGCGCGCGAGCACACCTCGCCGCTGAAGATGTTCGAGTACATGGCGGCCGGCGTGCCCATCGTGGCCAGCGATCTGCCTTCGCTGCGCGAGGTGCTGCGCCATGAGCACAACGCGTTGCTCGTGCCTCCCGACGATAATGCAGCGCTCGCCGCCGCCATCGAGCGCCTCTTGAGCGACCATGAGCTCGCCGCACGCCTGGCGCGCACGGCCCGGAATGAGGTAGCGGACTGCACGTGGAATCGACGCGCGGCCGGGATCGTGGAATTCCTCGACCTGCCGCGGCCGGTCTGACGCGCGCCGCCGCTCGGCTCGGGCGAGCGGCCGAGCGCCTGGAGCATGCCGGCGCCGGCTGGCACCGGCTGCTGGTGGCTGTCGGCCTGCTCGCACCGCTGCTCATCCTGTATCGGAGCGTGGTATTTGCAGGCGAAGCGTGGCTCGATTTCGACCTGCTCCTGACCTTCCAGCCGCGATACCGCCTGTTGGCGGCCGGCCTCGCGGAGGGCCGGATTCCGCTCTGGATGGAGGGCGTGCTCGGCGGATTTCCCGTGGCGTTTTCCGAGTTTGGCTGGTTCTATCCCCTGACCTGGGGCCTGCTGCGCGTGTTCGAACCGCTGCGGGCGTACTTCATCGAGACGTCCCTTGGCCTGATGCTGGCGGCGGCCTCGGCCTATGCCCTGGGTCGCGTGTGGGGCCTGTCGCGGCGCGGGGCGTTTCTGGCCGCCTTCCTCTACGCCTACAGCCCGTTTGTGTTCGCGACGGCCCGCCTCCTCAACTGGGCCGACATCTTCTTCGTGCTGCCCGCTGGTCTGCTGGCCATCGAACGTATTGCGCAGGGACGACGGATGTGGGCGGTCGGGCTCGCGGTCATCACCGGCATCGCGGGTCTGGGTGGGTCTCCTGAGATCGTTTTGCTCTTCGTCTCGGTTTGGCTGGTGTATGCCCTGTTTCGCCTCACCTGGACCTGGCGCGAGGCCGGGCGGGCGCCCGCGCTCGAGGTCGGCGCCTGGCTGCTCGCGTCCGTCCTGCTGGGCCTGGCCCTGGGCGCCGTGCGATTCCTGCCGACCATTGAAACCATCGCGCTTTCCGGTCGCGCGGGGGGGCTGGAATACACCGCCGCGGCCGTCGGCTCGATCCCGCCCTGGAACCTGGTGCTCGGCTACCTCTACCCGTCGTTCGAGATCCCGCGCGTGTTCGACGAGACGCTCAACGCCGAAGAGCTGCTCTATCTCGGGATTCTCACGCCCGTGATCGCCCTGCTCGCGCTCGTGGCCGCGCGCCGGCGCCGCGTCGTGCGCTTCCTCGCCGTGCTTGTGGTTGTCACCTGGGTCCTGGCCATGGGCGCCTACAGCCTCGGGTTTCCGCTGCTGCACAAACTGCCGTTGTTCAGCTACTTCCGCGACCCCTCGCGGTTCGGGATTCCGGCGACATTCGGCCTGGCCTTCCTCGCGGCCTTCGGCTTTGAGTTGCTGCCGCGGCCCGACCTGGCGGCCGCGAGGGCCGTTGGCTGGCTGGTGCGCGCTTGGACCTGGCTGGCCGGCCTCATCGCCGGGGGCACCCTGGCCGCCACGATCGCACTCACCGGCTTCGCCTTCTTGATCGTGCCCTATGGCTACGACTACATCGACCGCGTGATCGTCGGGACCGAGGGCCGCTTTCTGACCGCAGAGCGCTACTACCGCACCTTCGACCAGCTCTACGCGCGGCTCGAGTCGGCCTTTAGCCTCGCGGGACCCACGCCTCGACTGGTGCTGGTCACCGCGGTTCTCGGCGCGTTGCTGCTCTGGGCGTATCGGCGCGGCTCGCTGCGGGGAGTGCACGCGCAGATGGGTGTTGGCGCCGTGCTCGCGGTCGATCTGCTGTTGGCGCCCGGCCACGTCATTCCCACAGTGCCAGCCGAGTGGTACGACCGCCCCTCGCCGCTGCTGGCCGTTGCCGCCGACGACCGCGACGGCCGGTTCATTTCCTATCGCCCCCTGGCTCAGAAGTTCGAGCTGTCGACGGCGACCGGCGATCGCCTGTCGCGCGATCAGCGCGACTTGATCGAGTGGGTGTTTCTCACCGCCACTCGCGCCCCGAACCTGGCGCTGGACGGCGGGCCGCGGACGATTGACGGCTACGAAGACCTCATGCCGCGCAGCACGGCGCAGTTTCTAGCGTTTGTGGGCAGTGAAAGCGCTCTCGTGCCCGGCTTCGCCAGCGACGCCTCACTCGACGCCGCCGCCCGCCTCGACATCCTGGAGTCCCGACTGGGCGCGCTCGCCGCGGCGAACGTCCGGTACATCACGTCGGGGGTGCCGCTGCCGATTGAGGGACTGCGTGAAGTGCATGCGGGCGCAATCCCACTGCCCGAATGGGCCGGCGTGGAGCAGCCGCTCTACGTCTATGAGATTCACAACTGGCGCCCCGAGGCCTGGATCGCGCGACGCTGGTCCGTCGTCGACGACTCCGAGTCCCTGCTCGAACAGCTCGCGGAGCGACCCGACCATGCGTTTACGTCGCGCGACCCCGGCATCGAGCCCGGGCAGGTCACCAGCCGTTCCGACGTCATCGGCCCCATCGTCCGCGGCCCGGAGCGCGTCGACCTCAGCGTCGATCTGGCCGCGCCGGGCCTGCTGGTGCTCAACCACGCACCGAATCCCGGCTGGAGCGCCGAGGTGAACGGCCGTCCGGCGGAGATCTTGACCGTCAACATGGTGTCGCGCGGTCTCGCGCTCCCAGCGGGCGCGCACGAGATCAGCATGCGGTTCGAGCCGCCCGGGTTTGCGGCGGGCGTGACCGCCTCGCTGGTCGCCACGGGCCTGCTGGCGCCTCTGCTGGCGCTGAGCGTTTGGAGGCAGCGGCGGTGAAGCTGGCCATCGTGGCCGACGAGCTGGACCCGAGCAACGGGTGGGGCCGCTACGCGGGCGAGTTGGCGCGCGGGCTGATTGCGGCCGGCGTCGACGTGCGATTGGTCACGCCCGGCGGCACGATGCCCGCCGACCTGCGCGCCCATCCCGACCACGCGCCGATCCCGTCGTTTCGGCACGGCACGCCGCACTTCGGCCGCCTGCTCGCCCGGACCATCCGGCCCATGTGGCGCGCGCTGCGGGGTGTGGACGTCGTCCATTGCATGGTCGAGCCCTATGCCCCGGCCGTCGCTCTCGCCGCCGGCCTCCGTCCCCTGTTCGTGTCGCTCGTCGGCACCTATTCGGTGCCGTCCACCCGCGACTGGCTGGAGTCGCGCATGCTGCGCTTGGCCATGCGCCGCGCGCGGCGAATGATCGCCATCAGCCGCTATACCGAGCAACGAGTGCGGCGGGACACGGGATTCACGCACACCACCGTCGTGCCGCTGGCCGTGCGGACGGATGAGTTTGGCGTCCCCGACCCGCCGCCGGCGCGCGAGGCCGGATTGATGCTCGCGGTCGGCGAGCCCAAGCCGCGCAAGGGGTTCGACCTGGCGCTGGAGGCCTTCGCCGCGGTGCACGTGCGCCTGCCGCGGTCGCGCTTCGTCATCGTGGGGCCATACGCGCCAGGCTCGTCGTTCGTGGCACGGCTCCGCGAACGCATCCACGGCTTGGGCCTGGACGACGCCGTGATCCTCACCGGAGCCGTGAGCCACGACGAGCTGGTGCGCTGGTATTCCCGTGCGTCCGTGGTCGTCATGCCCTACCGCTCGGTTGGACGCGACTTCGAAGGATTCGGTCTGGTGCTGCTGGAGGCCGGGGCCTGCGGCGCGCCCGTGATCAGCTCGCTGGACTCCCCGGCGGAGGAGATCGTGGCACACGGCGAGACCGGGCTGCTGGTGACGCCCGGCGACACGGCGGCCCTGGAGGCGGCAATCCTGCGGGTGTTGACCTCCGCGGACGAGCGCGGGCGCCTCGGGGAGCGCGGCAGTGCCCACACGGCGACGATGACCTGGGAGCGATCGACGGCCCAGCTCATCGACGTCTACGAGCAGACGCTCAGCCGACCAATCCGGCAAGGGCTGTGGCATGACGGCTGAAGCATCCGAACGCGCCACCGAACGCGAGTCGTCCGCGACGCTGGGCGAGCGAGCCGTGCGCGGCGTGGTGGCGCTGGGCGTGCGCGAGGGCGGCATGAAGCTCGTGTCGTTCACGGGCGACATTGCCCTCTATCGCCTGCTCACGACGGCCGACTTCGGCGTCGTCGTGCCGATTGCCTTCCTCGCCGGCATCGTCAAGCAGTTCACGGACGTCGGGCTGCATCCGAGCGTGATTCAGCGCAAGGACGATCCGCGGCGATCCGACTTGCGCGCGGTGTTCACCCTGCACCTGGGGCTGGTGACGGTTGCCACGGCGATCGTCGTGTTTGCCGGCCCGCCGATGCTCACGGGATGGATCGGCGTGGACGCCGATCCGTGGATGATCCGCATCTTCGGAATCTCCATCTGGCTTTCGGCGTTTCGGCTCGTGCCGGCGGCGCTGCTCGAGCGCCACCTGCGCTTTGGCCGCCTGGCGGCCGCGGACATCGCCGGCACGGTGTGGTACTTCGGCGCCGGCATCGGGTTCGCCATCGGCGCATTCGAGGCCTGGAGCCTGATCATCGCCCACGTCGGGGCGAGCATCGTCTCGACGCTGGCGGTGGTCGTCGCGCGGCCGTGGGCGCCAATTCCAACCTGGCGGTTCGCCGGGCTGCGGCACTACCTGCGATTCGGCGCCCAGTTTCAAGGCGCTCGGCTCGCGCTGATGGCCAAGGACTCGCTGATACCGCTCCTGTCGCCGCGCACGGTCGGCGTCGACGGCACCGGCCTTCTGAGCTGGGCGGACAAGATCGCGTCGCAGCCGCTCACGCTGACGCAGCTGGTGTCCAGGGTCACCCTGCCCACGTTTGCCCGGATGCAGGACGACATTGAACGGGTGCGGCGCGGCGCCGAGCTGACGCTCAAGTGGAACGCCATCGTCACGCTGCCGGCCTTTGCGGCGGTGATCGCCTTCGCGCCGGAAATCGCCATCTACATCTACAGCGAGCAATGGCTGCCGGCGATCCCGGCGCTCTACGCGCTGGCCGCCAGCACCGTGCTCGTACCGATCAACGGCCTGCTCACGCCAATCCTCGCCGCTCTCGGCCGGACGCGCGTCATTCTGGTGATCGCGGTCGTCTGGGCGGTGGCGGCCTGGGCGCTGGCCATTGGCCTCAGCGCCACCGATCTTGGCATCCTCGCCATTCCAATTTCGCTCGCGGCCACCCAGTTCGCCGCGGCGCTCGTGCTGCTGCCGCTGGCGCGGGACGTCTTCGACTTCCGGCTGCTGCGGCACCTCGCGCGCCCACTGGCGGCGGCCGTGCTGGCGGGCGCCTTTGGACGCCTGGTCCTGCTGCCGCTGCTGACCGATTGGGTGCTGCTGATCCAGGGCGGCATCGTGGTCGTTCTGCTCTACGCGGGTCTCATCTACCTGATGGATCGCGAGACCGTCCGTCACGAGGCGGGCCTGCTCTTCCGACGTCGTGAGCCCGACCCAGGCGAAGGCCCCTGATGCGCGCCGCCGTGAACCTCCGCAACGCCAACCTCATGGTCACCGACGGGCATGGGGAGAGCATGCGCAGCCTGGCGCGCGCGCTGGTGGAGACGGCGGATCCTCACCGACTCGACCTGCTCATGGACGCCGCGTCGCGCTATCCCGGGTTCGAGGGAGCGAGCGCCAGGACTCGCGTGCTGCGTCCCTTCCGGTTCGGCAACCGCCTCTTGACCCAAGCGTTCGGCGGCGACCCCTGGTACCGTGCCCGAGTGCCGCTGGCCCGAGCCTGGCGCGCCGCCGACGTGTACCTCCAGAGCGCTCACGAACCTCCGCCCTTCGCCAGTGGTCCGCCCCATGTCGCGATGGTTCACGACGTGGCGTTCATGCGGCCGGGGGCCGAGGCGTTCTTCGACGCACCGACTCGCAACTACCTCGATCGGTGGACGGCAAGCAGCATTCACCGAGCCGACCGCCTGCTCGCCGTCTCCGAGTGGGTGCGCGACGAGGTCGTGCGCATCTACGGCTTTCCGGCCGAACGGGTGGACGTGGCGCCCCACGGCGTCGACGGCAAACGCTTTCGGTCAGACGCCGACCCGCAAGCCGTCAGCGATGCGTTGAACCGTCTGGGCATCCAGACTCCGTACGTGCTGTTTCTCGGCACGCTGCAGCCGCGCAAAAACCTCGGCACGCTGGCCCGGGCGTATGTCGAGGCGCGGCGGCGCGGTCTCGCGCACACGCTCGTGTTGGCGGGAGTCCCCGGTTGGCGATACGCGGATGTCGCCGCCGATCTCGAACGCATGAGCGGGGAGGGAATCCAGATCACGGGCGCCGTCAATGCCCCCGATCTGCCGGCGCTGCTGGCCGGGGCTTCGGCGTTTGTCAGCGTCGCCATCGATGAGGGCTTCGGCATGCCGGTACTGGAGGCCATGGCCTCGGGCGTGCCGGTAGTGGCGACGGATCAGGGCGGGCTGGCCAACGCCGCCGGCGACGCGGGGATCGCCGTCGACCCGCACAATCCCGACGACATCGCCGAGGCGCTGCTGCGAGTCACGAGTGACGACCGGCTGCGCGAGGACCTGCGGTCGCGCGGCCTGGCGCGGGCGGCGGAGTTCACCTGGACCCGCACGGCGCGGCGTGCGTGGAAGTCGCTGGAGCAAGCATGCGCGTCCTCCTGATCGGGCCCGAATGGGACACGGGCCTATGGACCGAATATTGCGGCGCCGGGCTGCAGGCCGGAGGCCACGAGGTGGCCTCGCTGCGCTATGGCCGCGACCTGGCGCGTCCGGTGAGCCTCTGGGGCCGCGTGCGGCGCCGAATTTCCGGGCCGCATCGGTTTCACATCGGACGGGTGATCGAGGCCATGCGACGCGACAACCTTCACGTCCTCGATGCCGCCCGGCGTCACCGCCCCGATCTCACCGTCGTCCTGAAGGGCGAGGTACTGCTGCCGGAAACCGTCGAGCGCCTGCGCGACCTCACGTCGGGACCCGTGGTGCAGTGGTGTGGGGACGATCCGTCATGGTTTCCCCACATCATGGCCGCGGCCCATCTCTACGACCGTTTCTTCCTCGCCGAGCCGTCCTATGCCGCCGATCTGGCGCGGCATGGGGTGGGGGCCGAGTTCATGACCCATGCCGCCGATCCCGACACCTGGGGACCCACGCCGAGCGAACCCCAAGCTCCGCCGGAGTGGGACGTGGTGTTCGTGGGCGACGCGCGGCACAACATGGGACATTTGCCGTCCACGCGCCTGCGCGTGGACCTGGTCGAGGCCGCCGTCCGCAGCGGCCTGCGCGTGGCGGTTTGGGGCCGGGGGTGGGAGAAGCTCGACGCCGACTCGCCGGCGCGGCAGCGGCACGAAGGGCTGACGCTGCTGCCCGCCGCGGCCGTGGCGCGGACCTATCGCCGCGCCAAGATCGCGCTCAACGCGCACCATGCCCAAATGCGCGAGGGTGTGAACATGCGCACGTTCGAGATTCCGGCCGCCGGCGCCTTCCAACTCTGCGACGCGAAGGCGCGGCTGGGCGAGTTGCTCGAGATCGGTCGGGAAGTCAGCGTCTACGAGGGCGTCGACGACCTGGTCGACGTTCTAAACCGTTACGCGGGCGACGATGCGGCCCGGGCGCGGATCGCCAAAGCCGGCCGCCGGCGCGTTCTGCGCGACCACACCTACACCGTGCGCATGGCCCAACTCGTCGCGCGATCGCATGGCGAACCGGCCGGCTAGCGTGCCCGCCGGCTCGCCGTCGCCGTTGCCCACGGCCCTCGCGGGACGCTCCGACCGCGAGCTCCTGCGGCTGGCGATCGAGGCGCACCTGCACCAACCGGCAATCGCGCTGTGGCGCGCCACCGAGTTCGCCATGTTGCGCGAGGTGGCGTTTGGCGCGCCGGTGCTCGACCTGGGCTGCGGCGGCGGCACGGTGGCCGGAGTGGTGCTTCACGACCACTGGCCGCGCGACGGCCTCGAGTTGCTCGCCAGCGAGGCACGGGCCGCTCGCGCTTTGGGCATCTACCGCGGCGTGATTCGGTCGGACGCTACGCGGGCGCCGCTGGCCGTGGGCGCCTATGCCACGGTCTTCAGCCAAAGCGTGCTGGAGCACATTCCGGACGACCGGGCCGCGGTGCGCGAGGCGGCGCGCGCGCTCTCACCCGGCGGCCGGCTGGTATTCACCGTCCCGTCGCCGGCCTTCGCGGACCGGATTCGCCATGGACCCGGCGGCGAGGCCGCCCTGCAAGCGACGAACGACCGATTGGGCCACTTTCACTACCGCTCGCTCGATGAATGGGCCGCGCTGCTGGGCGCCTGCGGCCTCGGCATCGTCGGCACCGGCGGGCACCTGCCGGCTCGCACGCAACATGCCTGGCAGCGCCTGGACGCGCTGATGACGCATCGGCTGGGCCGGCGCCGCATCCTGGATATCTTCCGGGCGCTGCACCGCCGCCGGCTCGTGCCACGCAGCGCATGGATTGCCACGTGGACCGCCGTGCTCTGGCGCCCATTCCGGCGGCCGGTGGACGATCCCGGCGGCTACCTGATCGTGGCCCAAGCGCCCGACGGCCCTGCGGCGCCCTAGCATGCCCGCACGTGACCGTCCGCGCGTGCTCCACCTGTCCCCGACGTGGTTCGGAGAGATCTCCGTCATCGGCGGAGGCGAACGATTTCCCCTGGAGCTCGCGCGCGCCATGCGGGAACGCGTGCCGACCCGGCTCGTCGCCTTCGATGGGCCGCCCACGACCGCCGATGCCGCCGGGTTCCCCATTGAGGTGGCCCGTACCTGGCGCCACCTGCGGGGACGTCCGTATGACGCCATCGGTCCGGGCTTCATTCCCGCCCTCTGCTGGGCCGATGTGATTCATTGTCACCAGGCGCGCACGGGGCTGACGGCGCTGGCGACGTTGCTGGCGCGCCCGCTCGGGAAGCGCGTGTTCGTCACGGATCACGGAGGCGGCGGCGTCGGGTGGCTGCGTCGCGCTCGCCTGGGACGCTGGGTCCACGCCCACCTGGCGCAGAGCCGGTTCGTGGTGGACACGCTGCCCTACATGGGCCAGCGCACGGCGATCATCCACGGCGGGGTCGACCCACAGGTGTTCGCGCCGTCGGCGGCCAAGGCTCGCGGCGAAGTGGTGTTCGTGGGCCGCCTGCTGCCGCACAAGGGGATCGAGCACGCCATTCGCGCGCTGCCGGACGACGCCAAGCTCGCCGTGTACGGTCGGCCCGCCGACCCCGACTACGCCGCGTTCCTGCGGCGCGAAGCCGAGGGCCGCCCCGTCACGTTCCATGAAGACGCCGACGACCGCGAGCTCGTGCAGGCGCTCAGCCGCGCCTGCGTGGCGGTGATGCCCTCGGTGTTCGAGGACTACCAGGGGCGCCGCCAGCATCATCCCGAGCTGCTCGGGCTGGCCGCGCTGGAGGCCATGGCCTGCGGCACGGCCGTGGTCGTCTCGCAGGCGGGTGGGCTGCCCGAGGTGGTCGATCCGTCCTACGGCGCCGTGACGCCTCCGGGCGATTCGGCGGCGCTTCGCGCGGCGCTGGCGCCGTTCACGTCAAATCCCGACCATGCCGCACGCTGCGGCGAGCGCGCCCGCGAGCGGGCGCTGCGCGACTTCACCTGGAGCGCCGTCGCCGACCGGTGCCTGGCCGCGTACGGGTACGGTCCGGTCCCGTCTCGAACGAACGAGTCCGTCGAATAACGGGGGAACGGCGGTTCGCGAACCGCCCCTACACGACGGTCTAGAGGTTCAGCGATCGGTGGATTCCTGCCTTCGCGGGAATGAGGGAGGTGCTGCCTGGATCCTTCCTAGATATCGGCCACCGCGCCGTCGGCGTACACGTCGGAGCCGAATTCCAACTCGTGCGGCGGGTTTGCCGCGATGAAGGCCTCGTCCAGCTCGACGCCGAGCCCCGGCGCCTCCGGCAACGCGAAATGCCCGTCGGCAAAGGCCAGCGGCTCCTGCAAGACGCTCTCGAAGTAGGGCGGCTTGCGCGCGCATTCGAGAATCAGGAAGTTGGGCGTTGCCGCCCCCAGCTGGATGTTCGCCGCCGTGGCCACCGGGCCGTTCGGGTTGTGGGGCGCCATGGAGATGTAGTGGGTTTCGGCGTGCGCGGCGATGCGGCGCAGCTCGGAGATGCCCCCCGCATAGCAGATGTCGGGCTGGATCACGTGCACCGCGCGCGATTCGATCAACTCGCGGAAGCCCCAGCGCGTATACAGCCGCTCGCCGGTCGCGCAGGGCACTTCGGGCACGGCGGCTGTCACCTGCGCATAGGCCGGCACGTTGTCCGGCGGGATCAACTCCTCCGCGAAAAGCAGGTCCTGGTCACGGACTCCGTGGAGAAAGCGCACTGCAGCCGCCGGCGAGAGACGCCCGTGAAAGTCGATCATCAGATCGAGCTCGGGACCCGCCGCGGCTCGAACGGCCGCGACCAGCTCCACGGCGGCCTTGGCCAAGGCAAACTCGTTGAATCCACCTTCGAGGTGCGGCGGCGCCACCTTGAACGCCGTGAAGCCTTGCCGCTGGGCTTCCAGCACCTGGTCGATCTCCGATCCCGCCAGGTCGGCCCGGGCATAGGCGCGGATGCGATCGCGTACCGGACCGCCCAGCATGCGATACGCCGGCAGCCCGGCGGCCTTGCCCGCGATGTCCCACAGCGCCATGTCGATGCCGCTGATTGCCGCGTTGAGAATCGGCCCGCCGCGAAAGAAGGGGCGGCGATACATCTGCTGCCACAGGTGCTCGACGCGGGTGGGGTCCTGACCAATGAGAAACGAGCCGAAGCGCTCCACCACCTCCGCCACGGCCTGGTTCACCTTGAACAGGCTGCACTCGCCGATGCCGTGGATGCCGCTGTCGGTCTCGATCCGCACAAAGGTCCACACCCGGTTGAGCCGTGCCTCGGGAGCGGCCGGCGCACCGCAGTGCATCGTCTGAACGTCGGTAATTCGCATGGGTCTGGCTCGCGGTAACCGGCGCCGCAGCCTAGCGCACGGTCGGCGGGTTACTCCGCGTCGTCCCGCGCCGGAGCCGCCATGAGGGGCATGTCGACCGTGTCCGGCCGGGCCAATCGCAGGAAGAAGTGCCCCAGGCCGGACGATCCCAACATGAAGTCGGGGCTGTAGTTGCCGGGCTCGTCCCCGCGCCACAGGGCGCCGTCCGGCCTCTCCTCGCGGTAGGCCGCCGCCGCGTCGCCGAATTCCACCGCCCGCTCGAGCCACAGGTCGTCACCGAGGACGCGCCGGAGCTCCAAGAACAGCTCGGCGTTCCCGGCCAGCCCGTGACACTGGCTGGGATTCGCCCGGACGTCTCCGGCCGTATAGGTCGCCTCCGCGGCGCGCAGCGCCAGGTCCTCGAGCTCGTCGTTGCCGAGCGCCGCAAGGGCGCGGACCGCGAACAGCCCAATGCCGGGCGCCCCGTGGCACCACTGCACGCTCACCGGACGCTCATCACCGGGCCAACGTCGCCACGCCGGCCCGGGTTCCGCTTGCGCGTCGACCCAGCGCGCCGCCCCCAGCACCGCCTCCGGCAGCCGCGGGTCGTTGGAATAGCGCGACAGCTCCGCCAGGAAACAGGCGATGCCCGCGGTCCCATGCGCGAAGCCGATGCCGTCGAAGGTCCCCGAGCGGCGACGCCAGGGCCAGTACCAGCCGCCGTCGTCGATGCAGGCGCGTTGCAGCAGGTGCTCGCCCGCCGCGACCGCCAGGTCCAGCGCGCCGGCGTCGCCCGTGACCTGGTGCACGCGCAAGAGGAAGGTCCCCGTGCCCGACGCCCCCTCCAGCGGATCTTCTTCCTTATGCGCGATGCCGCGTAGCGCCTTGACCCGCGTGCGGACCAGGTTCAGCCAGCGCTCGCGTCCGGTGCATTCGTAGAGGTGCAGAAAGGTCATGCCGTCGCCCGCCACGCCGAAAAAGAGGCCGGGATCGCGGTCCGGCGCCGTGAGCGCGCGGCGCGTCTGCGCCTCGATCCACAGCGCCCCGCTCTCGGCCACGTCGCGGTATCGGGTTTCCTTTGTCGCGGCGAAGAGGCTCGCCAGCAGGATGACGGGACCGGCGGAGCCCGCGAACACGTCGGTGCCGTAGGCGTCCTCGCCAAAGTAGGTGCGCGTGCGCCAGCGCGAACCGGCGACGTCCGGCTCGGCCGCGGCCGAAATGAGACGCCCAACGTCGATCGCCAGGTCCAAGAACCGCTCGGTGTCCGGCATGTCGGCTCCGGTCGTCGTCCCGCGTCTGGCGCCAAGCGTACTCGGCGCACGCGACAAACTCCGCCGGCGGCGCGTACGCTGCCCGCGTCACACGTGCCGCAGAATCCGTCCCATGTCTGAGTCCGGCTCCCGGTCAAACGGTTCCCAGCATCCCGGCCTGGCCAACCTGATGGTCGACTTCAATCAGATGCAGGCCTTCATGGAGGATCCGCTGGTCATTGTGGAAGGCTCCGGGGTGCGGCTGACGGACGTGGAGGGCCGGTCCTTCATCGACGGGATCGCCGGCATCGCCGCGATGCAATTCGGGCATGGGAACCGGCCCATCATCGAGGCCATGCAGGCGCAGCTCGAGCGCGTCGCGTTGACCCTGCCCATCTACGCCACGAACCAGCCCGCCATGGAGCTTGCCGATCGCCTCATCGACGTCTTTCCGCCGGAGTTCACCACGGTCAAGTTCGTCAGCGGCGGTTCCGAGGCCAACGAGACGGCGATGAAGATGGCGCGGCAGTACCACAAGCAGACCGGCAATCCGGGCAAGTACAAGGTGATCTCACGCTATTTCAGCTACCACGGGGCGACCCTGGGCGCTCTGGCCGCGACCGTCGGCGCCGCGCGCAAGGCCAAGTACGAGCCGCTCCCCACCGGATTCCTCAAGGTCCACCCGCCCGACTGCTACCACTGCCCCTTCAAACTCACCTATCCCGACTGCGGGGTGCTGTGCGCGGAGATCGTCGACGACGTGATTCGCAGCGAAGGTCCCGAAACCGTGGCCGCGTTCATCGCGGAGCCCGTGATCATGTCCGCGGAAGCCTTCGTGGTGCCGCCGCCCGAGTACTTCAAGATCCTGCGCGAGATCTGCGACCGGCATAACGTGGTCCTGATCTACGACGAAATCATCACCGGCTTCGGCCGGCTGGGTGAGCTGTTCGGCGCGGACGTCTACGGGGCGTATCCCGACATCATGACCGTGGGCAAGGGCATCAGCGGCGGCTATGCGCCGTTGGCGGCGGCGATCATTCGCGGCAGGATTTCCGAGACCTTCCTCGGCGAGCGGGATGCCGGGGTGCACTTCAACGCCGGCCATACGTACTCCGGCAACCCGGTCGCGTGCGCCGCCGGGCTCGCCGCCCTCGAGCAGGTCACCGGCGGCGCCGTCCTCGACAATTGCCGCCGCCAGAGCAAGCGCCTGCGCGGACACCTCGAGGACATGGCCGACCGCTACGAGGTCGTCGGGCGTGTCGATGGCCACGGCCTACTCCTGGGCGCGGAATTCGTGGCCGACCGTTCCACCCGTGCCAGCTTTCCCAATAATCGTCCGTTCGGACGCGCGGTCGGGGCCGAGGCACGCCGCCGCGGCCTGATCGGCCGAGCCGGCGACCACGTCTGGGTGTTCGCTCCGCCGCTCACCTCCACCGACGATGAGATCGACGAGATGGCGGCCATCCTCGACGCCTCGATCGCCGAGACGCTTGAGACCTACGAATGGCCCGCCTGACGCAACAGGCCTTCGACGACCGGGTGGCCGGATATGCCGACTCGGCGTGCCACCGTTCCGGGCCGAGCCTGCCGCTGGTGCTCGAGTTCGCCAATGTCTCGCCCGAATACTTCGTGCTGGACGTTGGAACTGGCACCGGATTCACGGCCCATGCGCTGGTGGAGCGCGGCGCATACGTGGACGCCCTCGACGTGTCCCAGCCAATGCTGCGCCATACGCGAGCGGCCGCCCCGGCGCCGTTGCGGGCAGTGCGCGCCGCCGCCGGGAGCATTCCCGCGCGCGGCGGCAGCTACGACGCGGTCACGTGCCGCCACGCGCTGCATCACTTCGCCAACCCCGCCGACGCCATCGGCGAGATGGCCCGCGTCCTGCGCCCCGGCGGGCGGGTGGTAATCGCCGACACGCAGAGCCCCGACGATCCGTGGGTGGCGTCCGAAATGCACGACATCGAGAAGATTCGAGACCCCTCGCACGTGCGCAATCTGTCCGCCGCCGAGTTTCCGCGCTACCTCCGCGCCGCCGGGCTGGAGGTGGCCGCGGACCGTGAGTGCCGTTCGCCCATGGACTTCGACCAGTGGGTGGCCCGCTCGGGCGGAACGACCACAATGGCCAACGAGCTGTGGCGGCGGATGTCGGAGCCGCGGGTGGCCGCGGCATTCGACGTTCATTTCGAGGCGGGCGTGCGCCGCTTCGCGTGGCCGGTGCGCGTGATCGCGGCGGTGCGGCCCGCCGCTAGCTCGACCTAGTACGCCCCCCGCCCGCGCGCCACCACCCAGACGGTGCGGGCGAGGATGGAGATGTCGAGCAGCGGCGAGTAGTTCTGGATGTAAAACAGGTCGTACTCGACGTTTTCGACCAGCGGCAGATCGCCGCGGCCGTTGACCTGCCACCAGCCGGTGATCCCCGGGAGTACCGAGAGCCGCTGCCGCTGCCAGGATTCGTATTGGTCCACCACCCAGGGCAGCTCGGGCCGCGGACCCACCAGGCTCATCTCGCCGCGCAGCACGTTCCAGAGCTGGGGCAGCTCATCCAGGCTGGCGCGGCGGAGCAGGCGACCGACCCTGGTGACCCGCATGTCGTTGGCCGGCTTGTAGATGTCTTCGAGCCGCTGTCCGCTTTGCCGGGCGGCCTCGATTTGGGCCTCGGCGTTCGCGACCATGGTGCGGAACTTGTACATCGTGAAGAGGCGGCCGTTCTCGCCCACCCGGCGCTGGGCGAAGATCACGGGGCGCCCGGTTTCCAGCCAGACGGCCAGGGCGGAAAACGCCATCACCGGCGCCATCACCACCAGGGTTAGGAGGCCGAGCACCAGGTCGAACACCCGTTTGACCACTCGATCGAAGCCGGTGATCTCGGGCGCGCGCACGCTGATCATCGGAATGCCCCAGGTGTCCTCGGCCATCGTACGTCCGGGCATCAGGTCGAATACGTCGGGCACCAGGCGGATGCGCACGTCGGCCCGCTCCAGCGCCAGCACGGACTCTCGCAGCCGGCTGTGGGCGTGCAGCGGCAGCGCGATGATCACGTCGTCGGGCCCATGCCGTTCCACGAGCGCCGGCAGCTCCTCCACCAGTCCCAGCACCGGTCGCCCATTCAGCGTCGTGCCCTGCTTTTGGGCGTCGTCGTCGGCGAATCCCAGCACCTCGTAGCCCGACCAGGGCCGGTCGATGATGAGCCGGGACACGCGGTCGCCGACGGGACCGGCGCCGGCGATCAGCACCAGCCGCCGAGTCGCGACGGAGAGATGCCGTGCGCGCAGCGCCAGGTTGAGCAGCCAGCGGAAGTTGATGAGGATCGCCAGGTCGAGCACGACGAAGTACACGAACAGCAATCGGGAGAGGAACTGGACTTGAAGCACGAAGAACGCCGCAAAGAGCGCGCCGGTAGCCAACAGCACCGCGAAGACGATCACGCGCGCTTCGAGCACCACGCGCATCACTCGCCGGTGGTCGTAGACCTTGGCGAAGCGCAGGAAGAACGCCCAGGTGATCGCGACGATGACGTATTCGCGCGCGCCGAGCCAGTCCAGGTGCTCGGCGGGGCCGAAGCCAAACGGCAGCGCGTGCCGCAGCGCGTCCGCCGCCAGCAGCGCAAGCATGGTCAAGAGCACGTCGGCGATCCCGAGGAATCCGCCGACGGCGCGAGTTCGACTTAGCACGTCAGTTTGTCTGCACGAGTTCGCGGTATACGGCTTCGGTGGCGCGGGCCATGCCGTGGCGATCCTGCCGCCGGCGCATGCCGCGCGCCGCCGCCTGCGTGATGGTGCGAGCCAGCGCTGGCTCTGTCAACACGCGCAGGGCCGCGCGCCCCGCCGCCGGGCCGTCGCCGGCGTCCACCAGTAATCCCGTGTCCCCGTCGGCAATCAGGTCGCTGGTGCCGATGGCCTGCGCGCCCACGACCGGCACGCCGGCCCACATGGCCTCCATGACGGCGTAGGGCACGCCCTCCCAGCGGGCCAGGTGCAGATAGACGTCCATGGCCGGCAGCAGGGTGCGGGCCTCGGGCGTGAAGCCGGGGCGCAGCGTGGCGTGCAAGAGGCCGAGGTCCGCGAGCCGCTGCTCCACCACCGTTTGCAGCTCGCCGCCGTTGATCCACAGCAGGCGCGTGTCCGGCCGCGCCGTGTGAATCACGCGGAATGCCTCGACGATATCCATCGGCGCTTTCTGTGCGGTGAAGCGCGAGGTCGTGCCCACCACCGGCACATCGGGGGACAGACCCAGCCGCCGCCGAGCCTCGGGCTTCGACAGCGGTTCGAAGGGTTCGAAGCCGTTGGGCACCAGGCGGACTCGCGACGACCCCAGGAGCCCTGCGGCCTCGCGGTGCTCGCCGTCGGATAGGGCGATCACGCGATGGGTCATGGCGCCCAACGCGCGCTCGAGCCCGCGCGCCATGACGCGGCCGGTCCGGCCGGCGAAGTTCAGGTAGTAGAAGCCGTGCGGCGTGTGCACGGTGCGGACGCGGTCCCACCGCGCGGCCAGCCGCCCGGTGATTCCCGCCTTGGTGCTGTGGGTGTGGACGATGTCGTAGCCGCCCTTCCGGATCAGCCGCGCCAGACGAACGATGGTCGTGGCGTCGGCCCACGGATTCAACGCGCGCACCATGGGAATCTCCCGCACGGTCACGCCCGCGTCGTGCAGATCGCCGGCAAACGACGTGTCGCCGTGAGCTTCGGATCGCACCGCGGGACACGCCACCTCCACCGCCACGGCGGCCGGGTCGAGCGAGGTGGCCAGGTCGAACAAATGCCGTTTGGTGCCGCCGATGGTTGCCTCCATCACCTGGAGGACGCGGATCGGCCGGTTGGGCGGCGTCAGTGTCGCTCCAGCACCGACTCGCGCAGCCACGCGTACTCGGCCTCGAGTCCCTGACGCACGGTCGTGGTGGGATTGAAGTCCAACTCGCGCCTGGCCTTGCCGATATCGGCCTGGCTGTGGAGCTGATCCGCCGGATTGGCGTCGGTGTAGATCAACTCCGCCGGACGGCCAACGACGTACTCCATCTCCTGCACGAACTCGTTCACGGACACCGTCGGGCCGCTGCCGATGTTGTAGATCTCGCCGATCGGCAGCACGTCCAGCACCCGGGCCTGTGCCTCCACGGCGTCCATCACGTAGGTCAACTCACGGGTTTGCTCGCCGTCGCCGTAGATCGTGATCGGGCGGCCCTCGGCGATGGCCTTGAGGCCGATGTGCGCCAGCATGTCCGGGCGCTGGCGCGGACCGAACAGCGTGTAGTACCGCAGGATCACGACCGGCAGGCCGAAGAGCTGGCGGAACCCATTGAGCACGTGCTCGTCCATCAGCTTGGACATGGCGTAGAACGCGCGGGGGTTCAGGTCGTGATCCTCGGGCGTCGGCAGCTTGGGGTTGAAGCCGTAGATCGAAGACGTCGACGCGAAGCTGAAGAGCTCGACGCCGGATGCCAGGGCCGCCTCCGCCAGCCGCTGCGTCGAGAGGCAGTTGTCGCGCATGTAGCGGCCGTAGTTGAACGCGGTCCAGCCCTCGCGCACGCCGGCGCGCGCCGCGAGATGGAAGATGAATTGCGCCCGGTCGGTCAGCGGCCGCAGGTCCAGGTCCATCAGGTGACCCTCGACGGTTTCGTATTCCGGATGCGCCAGCAGCCGGCGCTCGTTGTCCCGCTTCTGGCGAATGTCGTAGGAGTCGGTGAACCCGTCCAGGCCGATCACGTGATGCCCCTCGGTGAGCAGGCGCTCGGCGAGGTGTGAGCCGATGAAGCCGCAGGCTCCCGTCACGAGGCTGGTTGGGCGGTTACTGGACATCAGGCGTCTTCACGTCAAAGGGGCGCGCCCCACGCGCGCCTGCTGGGAAGTATATCGGCGCGACGCGCACGGCCATTTCAGGCACGTGCACCGAGCACCTCGTCGTATACGGCCTGCGTCTCGGCCCGCATGCGGTCCAGGGCGAACGTCTCACGGGCGCGCCGCGCCGCCGCCGCGCCCATGCGTTCGCGGTCGGCGTCGTCTCGGAGCAGGCGCGCCAGCGCTTCCCCGAATCCAAACATGTCGCCCGCCGGGACCAGGATGCCGGTCTCGCCGTCGCTCACCACCTCGGGCACGCCTCCCACGGCCGTCGCCACGACCGGGCGCGCGGCGGCCATGGCCTCCAGGAGCACCAGACCGAATCCTTCCCAATCCGAAGCCAGCGCCACCACATCGCACGCGGCCAGCAGGCGGGGCATGTCGCTGCGGACTCCCAGCCAGCGCACCGCGCCGTCAACCTCGACGAGATCGGCGAGGGCCTGGAGATCGCGCTCGTAGACCTCGGACCCGAGCTGTCGTCCGCCCGCCAGCAGCAGCACGGCCTCCGGCAACTCCCGGTGCACGCGCTCGAAGGCGCGCAGGAGCATGCCATGGTTCTTCTGCGGGTCGAGCCGCGCGGGGCACAGCACCACGCGGGCGTCCGGGTCGATGCCAAGCTCGGCGCGCGCGCCCGCTCGATCCAGGTCCGCGAACGGCGCCGCATCGATGCCGTAGAGCACTACTCGGGTCCTGGCCGCCGGCGCCCCGCCCGTGGTCACGGCCCACTCGCGCACCGCGTCCGAGATGCCGATGGTGACGTGCGGCAAGCGCGCGGTGCGCCGATGGAGCCGTCGCCAGACCGGGTGCTCGAGCCGAGCTTCCAGGTTGTGCTTGGTCGCCACCAGTCCGGGGACGCGGGCCATTCGAGCCGCCAACGCGCCGTACATGTCGGCGCGCAGCAGGTGCGTGTGCACCACGTCGTACCGGCCGCGGACGATAGCGGCGGTCAACTGGGGCAGCCGCGTCCATCCCCAGGGCCCGGCCATGGGCACGTGGCGCACCCGCCCGGCCAGGCGTTCGGCGTCCGCGCGCAGGTCGTGGTCGCGGAAGTAGATCACGTCCTGCTGCACGCCGTCCGTCGATTCGGCAAGCAACTGCAGCAGGTGCCGCTGCGCTCCGCCGACGGCGAGCGACGAGATGACGTGGACGATCCGGCGCGGGGCCGTCATGCGGCGGCGATCAGAGCCTCGTAGCGCGCCAGCGTCCGGTCCACCTGCCGGTCAAGCGTGAACCATTGCGCCACGCGCTCCCGGCCGGCGTCGCCGAGCTCGCGGGCGAACGCCGGGTCCTCGACGATGAGCGAAAGCCGGTCGGCCAGGCCCATGGTGTCGTCGGGGTGCACGGCGAAACCCGTCTCGCCGTCGGGGACGATTTCCGGTCCGGCGCCGAGCGTCGACGCGATCACCGGCGTGCCGGCGGCCATGGACTCGATCAACGTCAGGTTGAACGGGTCCGGGTAGGTCGACGGCGCCAGCGTGACGTCGGCGGCGTGGTAGGCGTCGCGCAGCGTGTCGGCGTCCAGCCAACCGGGCAATATCAGCCGCTCGGCCACGCCCAACTCCTGCGCCATCTGGCGCAGCTTGGGCGCGTAGCGTGGGTTGTCTCCCGCAATGACGAGACGCGCGTCGGGGTTGCGAGCCTTGGCCAGGGCGTGCAGCGCGGCTTCGGCCCCTTTTTCGCGGCTCACGCGGGCGGCCAGCAGCGCCAGTGGCGCGTCGTCCAGGCCGAGCTTCGCCCGAAACCGCGTGCCGTCGCCCTGCGCCCACCACCCGGCGTCGACGCCGTTGTGCATCACCTCGGCCCCGCCATAGCCGTTGGCGCGCAGCGCGGTCTGCAAGGCCCGGCTGATGACGAAGATGTGAGCCACGTGCGACGTCATCTGACGGTTGATGGCAGTGTTGCGCGCCGGGTTCCAGCGGAATCGCTGGCACTTGGCGCAGTTGAACCACCGCTGGCGAAAGTCGACGCGGCCCCCGCTGCAGATGAACTTGATGCAGCAAAAGAGCAGGAAGTCGTGCGCGGTGTAGGCCACAGGGGCGCCCGTGGCCGCCGCCGCTTCCAGCGAGGCGAACGACAGGTGCTGGTGCACGTTGTGCGCGTGGACCACGTCGGGGCCAAAGTCCTTCAGCGCGCGGCGCACGCCGCCCAGCACCGCGGGATTCATCATGGCCACCGTGTTGCGGAATCGCTCCGGATAGCTCGACTGCAGGCGCTGCACCTGCACCGGGCCGTCCGTGGTCTCGGTGGCCGCGTCGGGCCAGGTGGTCACCACCAGCACGTCGTGGCCGCGCTCGGCGAAGGCGCGGGACAGGCGCTGCGCGACAACGCCCGCCCCACCCCGGTTCGCCGGGGGATAGGTGTCAGCCAGCAGGGCGATGCGCATGGGCGCCTTCCGGACGTTTGTGCTTGATTTTAGGAAGCCGGGGACGGCCGGTGGCTACTCGTACGGACGCCCGCCCTCGGGCACGTCGCGGCTCTCGTCGAGGTCCAGGCGGTCGAAGTGCCGCGTGATGTCGGTGCGATGCGCCTGTCCGCAGTCCGCCAGGAACTCCCGGAACTCGTCCCACGTCCAGCGATCGTTCTCGTCCTCGGGCGTGGCGGCCCACATCCAACGATTGAATTCCTCGATCTCCTCCGGCGTTCGCGCCGTCGTGTTCTGGGCGATCCAGGCCCACACGTCCTCGTCGGTTGGGCGGTCGCGCAGCGCATCGATGAAGTCGTCCGCCGAAACGCCCAGGAACTCGAACAGCCGCTCTGAGCGCCCGGTCCGGGCCACGTACTCACCCAGCATTCCCGCCAGGTCGGCGCGCCCCTTGTCGATGCTGCGCGGCAGGAACACGATCCCGCCGAGCTTCTCGTAAGGGCTGCGCGGCACTTCGCGCGTCAGGTCCATCGCGTCACTCCTCTGGCTGCAACGTCCGTGTGTGGCTGATCGTTGCGCGCACCGCGTCGCGCTCCAAGGGGACCTGGCGGAAGCGCCCGGCGATCCAGTCGGCGTACTGGTCCGCATAGTGCGGGCTGCCCGGCTGACCCGACGGTCCTGCCGCGTCCAGCGACCACAGCCGGGCCGGCGACTCGGCCAGGTCCACGATCAGTCGGTAGTTCGCGCCGCCGGTCGATTCGAATTCGGGCGACGACCCCGTATTGCACACGACGAAGCCGTTGCCGCTCGCGGGCTCGCCGCCGCGGTCGAGCAAGCGCCCCAGATCGCCCCGGTCCGTGAGCAGGTGGGGCAACAGCACCTTGTGCAACCCGCCCCAGCTCCACGCGGACATGTCGTCGCCGATCCGTTCGGTGAGCCGGTCCAGGGCGCGGGTCATGGCCGACCGCACCGCCGCGTCGCGCGAATCCGCCGAGGCGAACCACCCCGCCTCGTCGTCGCCCAGCAGGCCCAGCGACAGGGTGCCGATGCCCCCCGCCACGAAGGCCGCCGGATCGCCGACCGCCAGCGCCGACGCATCCGCCGAGAAGCGTTCCGAAGCCACCGCTTCGTCCCATTCCTGGTGGAAGGCCTCGAAGATTGCCGCCCCTGCGCTATCGGCGTCCATGCGGCAGTCCCAGGCCCGCAGCGCCGCGGCGGCTGCCTGCATGCGCGCGTCGCCGCCGTCCAGGATTTCCACCAGCGCCTCAACCGCATGCACCGCCCGCAGCGACAGCGGGTCGTATTGCATCGCGGCCATGTCCTCGCGGCTGTGGGCCTCGCGCGACTCGATCATTTCCCGGATGCGCCGCGCCCGGTAGCCGCTCGGCGAGGTGTTGGACAGCGGATAGGGATAGTCCGACGGCGCCGGCAGGTTGTTCGCCGTCGCCACCCAGCCGCGTTCGGAGTCCCGCACGGAGGGCATGCCCTCGAACGGCGTCATGCCCTGCCAGGCGTCGGCGGGGTCCCAGCCGCGGCGGTAGCCGCGCTCCACGCGCGAGCGCAGCGGCACCTGGCCCGTCGCCCTGTAGCCGAAGCCGCCGTCGACGTCCGCCAGCACCATGCTCAGCGTCGGCGAGACCCAGCCACGCAGGGCGTCCTCGAGCTCGGCGCAGGAACCGGCCAGGTTCCACTCCAGCAGCGCCGTCGGCCAGGCGCAGGGCAGCGCCCCCGCCCAGCGCAGGGACACCGGGCCGGTGCCCTGCGCGAATCCCGGCAAGATGTCATCGACGATCGGGCCGTTGCGCGAGGACCGCACGATCTCCTCGCGCACGCCCTCCCCGCGCACCGTGATGGCTTCCACCCGTTCGCGCGCGGGCTCCCACCGGCCGTCGTAGAGAAAGGCGCCGGGATGCGCCGGGTCCGTGCGCTCCTGGTAGAGATCGCGCTGCGAGCTGATGTTGTTGGTGATGCCCCAGGCGACCCGCAGGTTGCGACCGAAGATGATGCCGGGCGCTCCCGCGTACCCGGACCCCGCGACGTTGTACCGCCCGCCCACCACGTGCACCTGGTACCAGCAGCCGGGCGAGCCGAAGGCGATGTGCGGATCGCTGGCCACCATCCCGCCGCCGGACGCGCTGCGGCTCGGACCGACCACCCAGTTGTTGCTGCCGGTGCAGTCGTCGACCCCGCCCAGCGCCGGCTCCAGCGGATCCTTGCCGCTATCGGTGGTCGCGTACTCCCCCGGATGCAGGATCGTCTCATCGATGGCTTCGGCGGTCATGAACGCGCGGTACAGCGGACCGTCGCCCAAAACGCGCCGCGCCACCTCGGGAATGGCGATGACCGGGAACCGCCCGGTGAGGTACCAGCGAAACTCGCCCAGCAGGGCGATGGAGTCCAGCGGCCGCCACGGCTCGGGCCGGTAGTCCAGCAGGTCGAACTCGATGGGCGGCCGGTCGCCGCGCTCCTCAATGAACGCGTTCACGCCCGCCGCGAAGGCCTCGTAGCGCGCCGCCGTCTCGTCGGGCAGGCGCGCCGTTTCCTCCTCCGCGATCCGATGCAGCCCAACCGTGCGCACCACCAGGTCGTAGTCGAACGCCTCGGCGCCGAGGACCTCCGCCAGCCGCCCCAGCGCCCGCCGCCGCAGATAGTCCATCTGGAACAGTCGGTCCTGGGCCATGGCGTAGCCGTATCCGACGAACAGGTCGGGTTCGTTCTCGGCGTAGACGTGCGCGAGGCCGCTCGTGTCTCGGTGAATCTCGACCGCCGCGCCGACCGGCCCCGACATCCGCCCATCGGTCGCCGCCAGGCGGCTCTCGAGCTCCTGGTTCCACCAGGCCTCGAACTGGGCGTCGCTCAGCCCGGCGGCGGCGCGGACGGCGTCAATCGCCTCGCCGCGGCCCAACTGGTGCAGGATCCGGCGCGAGTCGATGGCCATGGCGTCTACTCCCAGGCGTATCCGTAGAGTCGAGATCGGAGCAAATGGAATCGCACGGCGCACTCGTCCAACGGACACACGTCGCCGCCGGTCCAGCGCGCCGGCGCGGCGGTCGAGTCGCCGCGCCACGGGATGAAGTCGTCCTTGCCGAAGCCCTCGACGACGTTGCCGTCCGGGTCCAGCAGCTCTGCGTGCAGCTCACCCTCGGTCACGGTCGAGGTCGCGGCGTTGAGGATCAGCTGCTTGCCGCCGGCGGGCAATGGATGCGTGGTCAACGTGCCCGCCACGTCGCCGCCGGGACCCGAAACCGCCGCCCAATAGCGGTTGACGGCCCAGCTGGCGCGGCAGATGGCGGAGAAGAACGGCCAGATCGTCGGGCCCTTGGCCGCCGGGTCGCCGTGCAAGCCTTCGGTGCCCGAGAAATACGCGTAGTGCCGGCCGTTGTGCTCGACCATGTGGTGCGAGGGCCACAGCATGCCGCCGCCGTAGTCGCCCAGCGCCCCGACCGCGACCGCGGGCAGGCGCACGCGCCGGTCCCAGATGCGCCCGTCGGCGCTGCCGCCCAACTGCAACTCGATCGTCTGCGTGCGATTGAGGTAGATGGCGATCACGCCGATGTACCCGCTCCGCACCGGCGTGACGCAGAGCTCCATGATCTGGACGTCGTGCGGGTCGTAGATGTCGGGCTGGATGATGGTCTCGAATGGGCTCCAATCCGAGCCGTCGGCGCTCGTGCGTCGCGCCATCACCCGGCGGCCCTCGGCGAACACGTCGTAGGCCACCAACCCGCCCGGGTGCACCGGCTCACCCAGCTTGTGCGTCGCAAAGTACGTGCCGTCCGCGTCGCGGAAGACGTAAGTGGTGTCCGCCGTGTGCTTGGGGTTTTCGTAGGGGATCACCAGCCTCACCCCTGGCACCGCGACTTCCAAGACCGGTCCTTCGCTCACCGTCCAGTTGATGCCGTCCGGCGAGAAATAGCGATACATGCCGCGCGCCTGCTTCTCGCCCGGCGGCGGAGGCGGCAGTCCGCGTATGTGGCCCGGTCCGCCGCCGATGGTGTTGCTCGGATCGCGCATCACGAACATCTCGTAGCGGCGGTCGGGCTCGGCGTCCGGGTCGATCATCACCGAGCTGTACATGCTGGGTCCGCCCGAATCGAAGTCCAGCAGAATATTGGTGCGCGGATGGCCGGGCTGTGGGCACAGGTCGAGCTCGGGACGCGTCCACTCCACGCCGTCTTCGGATGTCAGGTAGGTCACGCGCCGGTAGTTCTCGAAATATCCCGCCGTCAGGGGCGTCGAGACGTGCCAGGCCTTCCACAAGCCGTCGATCGGGTCATGCGCGAAGGTGCCGTGGGCGAAGACCGAGCCGCTGTCCCAGGGCATGGCCGGCGTGACCAGCGGGTTATTGGGGTCCAACTCGCCCAACTCCTGGCGCCAGGCGAGCATGTGCTGCTCGGCGACGTCGTCGACCAGGATCATCGACAGGCAGTCGGTGCGCCGCTTGACGCTCGTGGGAAACGAGAAGGCCATGGCCGTCCCTCCGCGGGCGCCGCAACGTCTTGGGGCGCGGCGAGCGACTCTAGCAGAAACCCCCGGCGGCGCCCCGTGATACGTTGCGGTTGTCTGGCCGCCGGGGAGGATCGGGCCCATCGACACGGTGCGGATCGGCATGGTGGGCGCAGGCCGCATGGCCAACACCGCCCACTACCCCTCGCTGGCGGCGATGCCGGACGTGGAAATCGTCGGCATCGCGGAGTTGAACGCCGAGCGGCTGCAAGCCACCGCCGACAAATACGACATCGCCGGGCGCTATGGCGACTTCCGCGACCTCGTCGCGCGGGAGAAGCCCGACGCGGTCTACGCCATCATGCCGCCGCAGCACCTCCACAACCTGGTGGTGGACCTGCTGGAGCTGGGCGTCCACGTCTTCGTTGAAAAACCGCCCGCCCTCACCACCTATCAGACCGAGGCGCTCGCCTGGTATGCCGAGCGACACGACCGGCTCACCATGGTGGGATTCAACCGTCGGTACACGGAAATACTGCGCCGTTGCCTCGCGGCGATCACCGAGCGCGGACCGCTGCACCAGTGCCTGGCGGGCTTCCATAAGTTCGAGGGTCAGCCCGACGGCTACGGCTACGGCCGCGGCGCCGGATCGCACCTCACGACCGACATCGTCCACGCCGTGGACACCATGCGCTGGATGGCCGGCGGCGAGGTGGTGGCCGTCGCCGCGGACAACCGCGCCGTGGACATGCCGTTCGTCAACAACCATAACGCCCTGGTCACGTTCAGCACCGGCTGTGCGGCGATCCTCACCGCCTCGCGTCGATCAGGCCGGAGGGACCACTACTTCGAGATGCACGGGCAAGGCGTCTCGGCATTCGCCGACGATCAGTGGCGCGCCTCGATCTACCGCGACGGCGCCGCCGAGGGCGAATCGATCGACGCCGCCGAGGTCGGCGGCGGGTCGGAAGTGATCTATCGCTTCGGCTTCTTCGCCGAGAACCGGCATTTCATCGACTCGATCAAGGCCGGCCGCCAACCCGACAGCTGCTTTGCCGACGCGGTCAAGACCATGGACCTGGTCGACCGCATCATGCAGTCGCAGATTTAGGCCAACGCCCTGATGCAAGGCGGTTCGCGAACCGCCTCGGCTCGCGGGCTGTGTCACTCCACCCGTGCGCTGTGTCCAAGCGGTAGCGTTTGCTGGCGCAGGTCCTCGTCGAACGGGTCGGGAATCGGCGTCCGATCACGGCGGATCGACGCCTCCAGCGTCTTCAGCGCATCCGAGGCCACGTAGTACCGCCCACGCGCCTGCCCGCGCGCCACCAAAAGGCCCGCATCGCTTAGCGCTTTGAGGTCGCGGCCCGCGACCGCAAGGCTCACCTCGGCAAACTCACGATAGGTCGCGTTGCGCACGCGGAATCCCAGCGCGGCGTCCCACAGGGCGCCGAAGCATCGTTCCGGCAACCGCAGACGATTTCTTTCATATTCCAGCATGTGCCAGCGGCGGTCCGCCTCGTCCGCCCGCCGCAATAATGTGTGCGCCTGTCGGTAGTGCGCCGTCAGCGCGAATCGGACCCAGGGACGGGCGTCGCGCCGGGGTTGCCAGGCGCCGCCGCCGACCTCGGCGAGTACCGCGTAGTAGGCATCCGTGTTCCGGCCCAGGTACTCCTCAATGCTCACGAATGCCGGATCCAGCATCCCCTCGCGCGCCAGCACCAGCGTCTGGAGCCCGCGCGCCATCCGCCCGTTGCCGTCGCGGAACGGGTGGATCATGACCAGGTTGAGATGCGCCATCGCGCCGCGGATGACTGCCGGAACGGCAGAGTCCTGCTCGCGCAGCGCGGCGACGAGCTCCTCCATGAGACCAGGAACTTCAATTGCGTTCGGCCCTTCGTATACGACTTCTTGTGTGGGTTCGCTTCTGACGTAGATGGCCCCCGGACGCCAGCGGCCCGGGCGCATGTCGAGGTCGTCCTGCATCATCATGTAGTGCAGGCTTCGGATCAGCGATGTGTCGTAGGCGAAGTGCGGATCGTCCGCAAGCTGTAGGACGAACGTCATGGCCTCGCGGTAGCCCTGGATCGCCGCCCACACGTCCTCGGGTGCGTCGAGCGGCTCGCCGCCGCCCACGGCCGCCACGGCGTCGTCCAGCGAGACGTTCAGCCCTTCAATGCTGTTGGAGCCTTGGATCGCCCGCGCCGACGCCACTTGCCGAAGCAGTCCGGTCCAGCGCCGCTGCTCGGAAACCTGACCGCGCAGCGCACGGCGCAGTTCATCCACGCGCGCGCAGACGTCCGTTTCCTGCTCGTCAAGCGGTGGGGTGTGGAAAAGCATGTCGAATAGTTCTGTTCACACCAACGGTAAGTCGCATTATATACGACTATACGTAGCCTTGAACAGGCCCCCACGTCACTTAGTAGAGAACAATACGACAATGTACCCGCCGCGAAGTCCGAGAGCCGGCAAGGCGTCGACCGTGGGCGGCCGTCGGGTCTGAGCGCCTACGGACTCCGCCTGAAACTCATAGTCTCTTCCGCGCGACGGCCGTGCCATCTACTCTTGGCGGCGAAGCTTTGGCCCCGTAGCTCAGTTGGATAGAGCGGTGGTTTCCTAAACCACGCGCCCCGGTTCGAGTCCGGGCGGGGCTGCCGAACCGCGCGGGCGGGCGGCGTCATTGGCCTACGATGGGGATTGACGGGCTTGCCGCTGGGAGGTCGCCCCTGTGAGACGTTGGGTGGCTCGAACTGCCGGACTGGCCGGCGTCGCGCTCGCGGCCGGCCTGATGGCGCTGGTGGCCGCCTGCGGCGAGCCGGGCGAAGAGGCTGGGATCGGGGTCGTGCGGGACCCGGAAATCTCGGGCGACCCGTTGCCCGACTACACACCGACAGCGCCTGATAGCGCGCTCGGCCTCCCCGCGCCCGAGGTCCGGGGCACGGACTTCGACGGCCGCGGCGTCGCCATCGTCAACGACGGACGAATGAAGGTGGTCCTGTTCCTGGCGCACTGGTGCTCGCACTGCCAGTCGGAGGTGCCGGAGGTCCAGGCCTGGATCGACGGCGGGGGCAAGCCGGATAACGTCGACCTCTACGGCGTCGCCACCGCGATCGAGGAGGAGGGGTCCAACTACCCGCCGGACGCGTGGCTCGAGCGCGAGAGGTGGACGTCGCCGGTGTTGGTGGACACGAATGACACCGTGCTGCGCGCCTTCGGCCTGACGGCCTTTCCCACCTGGGTTTTCATCAACGCCGACGGCGCCGTCGCCCTCCGGATTGGGGGCGCGATCGGCGCGGAGCAACTGACGGCGTTGTTCAGGGGGCTGCGCTAAGCGGCGTGGCAACCCGCCGCTGAATTGGGACTGGCGGTTCGCGAACCGCCCCTACCCGCTCTACGGCACGAAGGGCGCGCGGCAAGACAGGGCGCATGCCATCCACTACATTGGCGCCGCAGCAGCAAGCCACGGCATCGGCCCGTATCCGTTGGCGACGGGCGCCGCGGCACTCGCGTGCGAATGGGGGAACGGTGGAGCCTAGACAAATCGCATTGCGGATCGTGGCGGCCTACCAAATGCTCGTGGCCGTGGCGGTGGGTGTGAACTTCATCATCACGCCGCTGTATCACCCGGGCGGTGATGAGCCCTTCACCGTGTGGGAGATCCTCAACTGGTTCATGGCCGTGAGCGTGGTGATCGTCCTGCTCGGGAGCTTTGCCCGTAAGCGAAACATGGACGCCGGGGAGGCGAACACGCGAACCTCGCTCGAAGTGAACGTCGTCTTCTACGCCGCGCTCGGCCTGTTCCTGTGGTATTTCTGGAACTGGTTCGGCGTGTTCAGCGACCAGGACAGCGGCACGCTGTGGGCGTTCATCGACCCGCTGTTCGTGCTGGTGGTCGGGCCCGCCGGCCTGCGGGTCTGGCGCGGGGCCGGGGGTTAGCTCGGCGCGGCGGCGCCGCGCGGTGGGCTGGATTGAGGCTCGGAGCGGTCCTCCTGTCATTCCGAACGAACGTGAGGAATCTAAGGACGCTGTGCCTTCTCCGGCGCCCCTTGGATTTCTCGCTCCGCTCGAAATGACAGAAGTGAGCCGCTCGGAGTGACGAGATCGGGCGCGCGGCGCAACCCGAGTCGGAGCGACTGATGCTGCGCTGGGGGATCGTCGGCTTCGGCGACATTGCGGCGAAGGCCGTGGCGCCGGCCATCCAAGCGCACGCGGCCAGCGAGCTGGTGGCGATCTGCCGCCGCGATCCGGTGGCGCTGGAGCGCTGCCGGCGAGCATTCGACGTGCCGCAGGCGTTTACCGACTACGCCGAGATGCTGCGGCAGGCCCCGCTGGACGCGGTCTACGTGGCGACGCCGGTGCATCTCCACGCCGCGCAGACGTTGGCGGCGCTGGATCGCGGCCTGCACGTCCTGGTCGAGAAGCCCATGGCGTCCACCGCGGCCGAGGCGGAGGCCATGGTTGAGCGGGCCGAGCAACGCGGCGTGCGGCTGGGCGTGGCTTACTACCACCAGTTCATTCCCGTCAACGCCTTTGTGCGCGAGCTGGTGGCCTCGGGCGAGCTGGGCGAGCTGACGGCGCTGCACGGCAACGCGTCATCGTCCTACAACCCGCCGCTGGATGATCCGAAGTCCTGGCGGCTGGTGCGGGCCGTGGGCGGCGGCGGCCCGCTGATGGACCTGGGCAGCCACCGTTTGCAGACCTTCTCCTCGCTGGCGGGTCCGGCGCGGCAGGTGGCGGCGTTCAGCGACCGGCGGCGCGTCGCCGGCGACGTGGAAGACGTGCTGTCGCTCATCGTCAACTACGACTCCGGTGTGCAGGCCACGCTGTCATCGATCTGGGGCATCGATCC
Source organism: Chloroflexota bacterium (assembly GCA_022821645.1). Classification (GTDB taxonomy): domain Bacteria; phylum Chloroflexota; class UBA11872; order UBA11872; family UBA11872; genus UBA11872. The sequence continues at coordinate 22,898 of JAJEDE010000015.1, read as the reverse complement.
GGCGCGCGGCGACTACGAGGTGTGGTGCACCAAGGGCTATATCAACGTGCCCTACGCGCGCGGCGACGAGTGCTTCGTGACCCAGAATGGAAAGCGGCGCCGCGAGACCCACCCGGCGCCGGAGCTGCACGACCTGCCGCTGATCGAGGACTTCGCCGCCGGTGTGGCGAGCCCGGACGGGCATGTCTTACCGGGCGAGGTCGGACTCGAGGTCCAGCGGGTGATCGACGCGGCCTATCGCTCGGCGGCGACGGAGTCCGTCGTCCGGCTTTAGCCGTCCGCGGGTTCGAGGCCGCCCGGCGTCACGCGCAGACGCTGGGCGCGGACTCGCGCGTCGGAGTACTTGCCGTCGTAGGCGTAGAGCACCACGTCCGGCTCGACCTCCACCGTGGCGCCGTTGGCGTAGAAGGGCGTGTCGATGCGCGTGGCCTGCCAGCTCATGCCGCCATCCAGGCTCAACTGCGCGCCGATGCCCGGGTGCCGTCCGGCGATGAACAGCGCGCCATTCGCCGTGGCGGTCATGGCGTCGGTGCACGCATACATGGGGAAATGCCCGCGCGTCGCCGGGCTCCAGGTGCGGCCCCCGTCGTGCGACCACATCTCCCACATCCACGGGGAGGTCTCCGGGCGAATCAGCGCCACGATGCGGTTGGGCGCCACCTCGCAGGCGGAGGTTTCCGAGGCCGTTTCGCGGGCGTTCATCAGCATGTCGGGGCGCGGGTTTGGACCGTCCACGCGAATCGGCGGCGACCAGCTGCGCCCCCCATCGGTGGACCGCACGCAGTAGCTGAAGGACCCGGGCGCGGGAGCGCCGACGTAGCGCCAGCCGTCGCGGGTCACGCCGCCGTGCATGCTGGGTCCCACGGCCACGGTGTAGCCGAAGCGCAGCAGGGTGCCGTCGCGCAGCGGGACGACTTTCGATAGATAGGCATGCTCGATGTCGAGATCGTCGTCGAACGTCACGCGCCCGATGCCCGAAGGCTCGCTCCAGGTGCGGCCGGCGTCGGTCGACTCGACGATCGACAGGTCGAAGGGCGGGTCGTGCTGCATCAGGAATGCGACGACGTGGTCTCCGTCGATCGGGTGCAGCGCCGCGCCTTGCAGCCTGTCGGGCAGCACCTCCGGTTCCGACCAGGACCGCCCGGCGTCGGGCGAGCGCAGCAGGAGAACGGTGCGCGTGCCGGTGGTGTGCGCGTCCAGCGCCGCCAGCTTGAGGAGCACCTCGCCCGAGTCCAAGCGCACCAGGCTGCCCACGTACTGATAGGCGCCGTGCGTGGTGTCGGGCAGCGGATGACGCCACGCGGGACCGGGCGCGACGGACGAGTCCCAGGGCGGCGCGGCCGCCGGCTCGCCGCGAATGCGGACGTTGCGGAAGCTGTTGCCCGAACCCACGCGCGCCCGCGCGTCTCCGAAATACTCCTTGACCTCGTCCGGGTCCCGACCGTTGTAGGTCTCGAGGCCCACGTAGCCCGGCTCGTCGTAGGTGTCGTCGGTGACGACCGGGAAGGCGCGGCCGTCCACCCAGAGCCGTATCTCGGGGCCTTGCACCTGCAGCCTGGCGGTGTGCCACAGGCACATTTCGCTGGGGATGCCGGGCACGACCTGGGTGCGCAGCACCCGCGCCCAGCCCGAGGCGTCCACCTTGGAAATGGCGGCCCAGAAGTGGGCGCCGCGGTACTGCTGCCCGGTGCAGGGAAAGTGCACCAGGTAGTAGTGCCGCGCGTGGCGCCCGCGAAACACGAAGCCGCTGTCCGAGCCCTGGATCTCCCAGCGGAAGTCGAACTCGGCCTCGAAGTCGCGGTAGGCCGCGGCGGTGGATATCGCCAGGCTGTCGTCCGCCGGCTGCGGCGGGCTGGTCACCACGCCGGGCTCCTCTTCGATCCACGGCCCGGTGGTGAAGGCCCAGGGCTCGCCGGATACCGGCGAAAGCGATTGCCAGTTGTCGTTCATGTCACGCCCCCTCGGATCCAATTTCAACCTCCAGCAGCTCTTCGCCCCAGAGCACGGGGCCGTCGTAGATCTGGCAGATCTCCTTGATCGCCTGGCTGCGGGCCTGCGGCTCGGCGAGCCAGGGCGGCTGGTGGTTCACCAGCAGGCGCTTGACTCCGGCCTCGGCGGCCACCGTGGCGCAGCCCGCGGTGTCGGACTCGGCCGTGCGCGAGCCTTCCCACTGCCGCCCCGCCAGGGCCACGGCTTCCATCACCAGCAGGTCCGCGCCTCGGGCCAACTCGATCACCTCGTCACAGGGGCGCGTGTCGCCGCTGAAGACGATCACCCCGTCGTCCGTCTCGAACCGGAATCCCAGGCAGGTGAGATAGGGCTGCGCGTGCCGCACTTCCGCCGCCGACACCGACCAACCGTCTCCGCCGGCGACGTGGCCCGGCTCGATGTCGTGGGCCTGCATCTCCGGCGGCGGGCGGTCGCCGGCGCCTCCCCGGCTGTGATAGGCCCCAATGCTCATGACGTGATTGGTGCGCGCGACGACATCGAGCCAGAGCAGGCCCTCGTCGGGACCCATGAGCTTGCGCGCGAACTCCGCGGTCGGCGGCGGACCGTAGACCTGCAACGGAGGCTCGCCGCCGATCGACATATCGAACCGGGTCATGAGGAAGCAGGGAAAGTCGGCCATGTGGTCCGAGTGCAGGTGCGTGAAGAACACCCGGCTGACATCGGTGGCCCGCAGCCCGGCCTGATAGAGCTTGAGGGTGGCCGCCGGGCCGCAATCGACGAGCAGGGTTTCCTGACCGACCTGCAGGGCGAACGCCGTTCCCCACCGACCCGGCATCGGCGTGGGAACGCCGCAGCTGAGGACGATCAGCCGCGCCATGCGCGACTCCCGCCGCAAGCCTCGCGGATCGGTGTGCGACTCATGAATACCGCCGTGGACCGTCGCGCGAGGCGCCGTAGGCGTCGGCTCGGGCGACGCGGATGACCTGGGTGCCGGCGGGCAGATCGTGCAGGGCGCGCGTATCGCGACGGCGGAACATTGCGTAGACATCGCCCAGCGGGCCGAGGATGAGCAGGGTGGTCAAGATCGGCACTTGCTCCGTCGCGGACTGGGGGACGACCTGCCAGGTAAACAGGAGAACCAGCTGCACCGCCTCGCGATTGAGCACCGCGATGGGCCCAGGGGGCCGGCCGTCGCGGTCCACCAGCCGCAGACCCATGCCCAGCTTGCCGAGCGTGTATCCCAGCGCCGACTGCATGGCCCAGCGGTAGACGAACGGCACGGCCAGCAGCCAAACCACCAGACCCGTGACATCGGATTCGGCGGTGGCCTCCGGCGTCGGCGCCACGCCGGCGATGGACACCGCCACGTACACCACGAAGTAGGCGATGGTGAAGTCAATCAACCAGGCGCCGACGCGGCGCAGGATGAGCCGCATGTCGCCGCCAAACAGCACCGGGCGGGGCGGCGGCTGGGGCGGCGGCTCGTCGTCGGGCGGACCCAGATCGCGCGTATCCGGCTCCGGGGGCCTGGGGCTCGCCGGATCGCTGGCGTTGCCGTCGCCGGTCCGAGTCATCGCACGTCCGCCATCAAAGGCGCCCGGCGAACACCGCCCGACGCAGAGCTTGGGCTCATGCGGGGCAGTATCGCACCGCGCTGGCCGGTCGGCGCACCGGCGTTCCCGCGTTGCCTGCCGACGATCTCAGCATGCCGCGCGCAACGGTGAGCTGACCCACCACCAAGGGGCGCACGACCCATACAATGCGACCACGTCCCGACGGCTCTAGGAGACCACCATGCAATACCAGATCAAGGGCGCGATCACGCCGCATCTCGAGATTCAACTCGGGCCGGGGGAAACCGTGTTCACCGAGTCCGGCGCCATGGCCTGGATGGACGAGGGCATCGAGATGAACACCGGCGGCTCGGGCGGCCTGGGCGGCATGTTCGGCCGTATGGTCTCGGGCGAGGGAATGTTCGTCACCAAGTTCACCAGCAACTCTGGCGGGGACATGGTGGCCTTCGTGCCGGAGGCGCCGGGGACCATCATCTCCCTGACGCTGGCCGCCGGCGAGTCGATCATGGCGCAGAAGGACGCCTTCCTCGTAGCCGAGGAGTCGGTGACGTTCGAAATCTCGTTCAACCGCAAGCTGGGCGCGGGCCTGTTCGGCGGCGAGGGCTTCATCCTGCAGAAGTTCACCGGCCCGGGCACGATGTTCGCGGCCATCGGCGGCGAGGTGCAGGAATACGACCTGGCCCAAGGGCAGACGCTCAAGGTCGACCCGGGGCATCTGGCCATGTTCGAGCCCAGCGTCAGCTACGACATCGCCAGGGTGAAGGGCGTGACCAACATGCTCTTTGGCGGCGAGGGACTGTTCCTCGCCACCGTCACCGGTCCAGGCAAGGTCTGGTTGCAACGCATGCCGCTCGCGAACCTCGCAGGCGCCATCCAGCGCTATCTGCCCAAGTCGCGCAGCGGCTGACCGGGGTCGTCGCCGCGGGTACGGACATGCGCATCAACCGCGTCGAATCCATCCGGCTCGACCAGTACCTGCTGGTCGAGGTCGAGACCGACAGTGGGCTCACGGGTCTGGGCGAGGCCGGCGCCTGGGGCTTTCTGGAAGCCTCCGAAGCCGCCATCGAGAAGTTCGCCCGCTACCTGGTGGGCAAGGACCCGCTGCGGATCGAGCATCACTGGCAATACCTCTACCGCTGGAGCGCCTTTCGCGGCTCGGCGGTGATGGCAGCCATCAGCGCCATCGACATTGCGCTGTGGGACATCGCCGGCAAGCACTTCGACGCGCCGGTCCATCAGCTGCTCGGCGGACAGGTGCGCGACCGCGCCCGCGTGTATGCGCACGTCTTCGGCGATACCCGCGAGAAGCTGCTGCGCGGCATCGCGGAGGCCCGGGACGCGGGATTCACCGCCGTGGGCCACCTGACGCCCTTCCTGGACGAGCCGTACGAGCGGCCCTTTTTCCAAACCCACGCGCGCAAGATCGGCGACGCCATCGACGCCGTGCGCCAATACCGCGAGCTGGTCGGCGACGAGGTGGACCTGTGCATCGAGATCCACCGCCGCATGACGCCGGCGGAGGCGGTGCAGCTGGGGCGCGGCATCGAGCCGTTCCACCCGTTCTTCTTCGAGGATCCGGTGATGCCCGACAACCTCGACGAGATGGCCTACGTGGCGGCCAACACTGCGGTGCCCATCGCCACCGGCGAGCGGCTCACCTCGCTGTGGGAGTTCGACATGCTGCTGCGCCGCAACGCCGCCCGCTACGTGCGACCGGACGTGTGCGTGGTGGGCGGGATCACGGCCATGAAGAAGATCGCCGCGCTGGCCGAGGCGCAGCACGTGGGCGTGGTGCCGCACAACCCGCTGAGCCCCGTGTGCACGGCGGCGTCATTGCAGGTCGCGGCCTGCATTCCCAACTTGGCCCTGGTGGAGTACCCCAGCGGCGAGGACGAGTTCCCCAAGCGGGACATCGTGACCGGCATCGCCGAGCACGACGGGCGGGGCTTTCTGCTGATCCCGGATCGGCCGGGCATCGGCGTGGAGCTCAAGTCCGACGCGCGCGCCAAGGTCCCCTACGTGCCCCGCGAGGTGCACACGCGGCTGCACGTGGACGGATCGGTGGTGGATCAGTAGGCGGGTGTCGACGCCTCCTGTAGGGGCGTCCCTTGTGGGCGCCCGTCCGGTCCCCTCTCCTTGGAAGGGAGAAGGCTAGAGCTAGCCCCGTACTCGCTTTGGGGGTGAGAGTGCCGCTGGGTGCTCGGAGGTTCCCTAAGCGTCGGGTAACAGGTAGCTCGTCGAGTTCGCGCCCACGGCCAGGAGACCGTGCGCATTCAGGCCGCCGATGGCCACGATCCCAACCGAATTGACGCCGCCGATGGCGACGATCCCGATCGAGTTGACGCCGCCGACCGTGACGAATCCAATCGAGTTGACGACGCCGAAGGTCACCAGCCCGATCGAGTTGAAGAAGCTCACCGCGGCTAGACCGACGGCGTTGATGCCCGCCGCCGCCACCTGACCCATGGCGTTGTAACGTGCCAACGCGACCGCGCCGATGGTGTTGTCTCCGACGCCGCTTTCCTCAGACATGTTCGCCCCGTCGCTTTGAGCCGCACAGGGCTTGCCAGAAGCCCCGTCAATGCGCGGCTATGTGGCACAAGCGTGCTGAGCGCGGTGCCACTCGTCCAATCGCTCCGAGCGACCTGCTAGCGGCGGCCTCCCAGCGGCACGTCGCGGCCCTCGTCCAGGTCCAGCCGGTCGAAGTGCCGGCTGAGGTCGGTGCGATGCCCCTGGCCGATGTTCTCCAGGAACTCCCGATACCACGCCTCAAGCTCCGGCGTCGCCGGGCCGCGGGTCATCATCATGGCGTTCCAGGCGGCGATCTCGTCGGTCGACCGCTCGGCCATGTTGGCCTGGACCCATGCCAGCACTTCGGCGTCCGTCGCGTTCGCGGCAACTGCCTCATGAAAGTCGTCCACGCCGACGCCGAGAAACTCGAAGAGGTCTACTGAAAACCCGTGCCGCGACAGGTACTCGCCCAGGGTTCCGGCCGCATCGGCGCGGGCCTTGTCGATAGCGCGCGGCAAGAACACGATGCCGCCAAGCGAGGCATAAGGGCTGCGCGGCACGTCACGCGTGAGGTCCATGGGGTGGGCTCCAAGTCAGGCAGTGCTCGGGAGTGTAGGCCGTGTGCGGCCAACCCTTCCGTCATTCCGGCGAAAGCCGGAATCCAGGATCCCTCGTCAACCGGCGTCGGACCTACCGATCCGTCGCTCCGTCGACAATGGCCCGTTGCATATCGTCCAGCGTCGCTGGCGGGCCGTCGTGGGCGAGCACGCCGAAGAGCCGCTGGATGGGGCGGACGGGAAGAATGCGCACCTCACCGTCCACAACGAAATAGCGCACCCGGTCGCCGGGACCTACTCCCAAGGCCTCGCATACCGCCTTGGGCAGGTTGGTTTGGCCGTTGGCCGTGATGGTCGACTCCGGCATGCGGCGGCGCTGCCGCTCAGGGCGCATCGGATTCGTCCCCGCCGGCTAGAAACCGCTTTCGAAAGACCTCCATCTCTTTGACGTGACCGTCATCATCAGTGAATCGCCAGAATCTCCAACCGTTAGTCGAAGGACGCTTGCCGCTAAACCCGGCCGCGATCCGCGCTGCGTTGCCAGCCATTGACAACGACCGGAAGCTTCTTCCCTGATATGTGACCGTGCCGTCGGTTTCAATTCGCGCCGAGAGGTCCTGTCCCAGATACGTCCTGTGCAAATCGATGGGCCGCGGAATCAACCCGGCTGCAGTGAGGTGCCGAAGTCGGACGAGGTGTGCTGGCACCGGGTTCGGCGTCGGGTTCACTGGCTTCGGCTTGGGTGCCGGCTCAGGTTGCGGTTCGGGCACGCTGACGTGCACCAACGGGAACTCAAATCGTGCCTGGACGCGGCGCAGGCTTGCGGCGACGTCCTCGTCCGTGAGATCGGCCGTTTCCCCTTTCAGCAAGCTCACGAATGACTCGTCCGGTGCCGGGCCGAATAGCCTCTTCAGAGCCTTGTGCACCTGACGGTCGGCAAAGTGAGCATGCCATTGCGCCTTGAGCCGATCCTTAGGTCCGTCAACGCGGGAAAGAAAGTCGAGAATCTGACCGACGCTCGCATCGTCATCGTTCACACGAACCTCGTGGAGAAGCTTCTCCGCGACGGGAACAGGTGCGTGAGTGTTGTACATGCGGTACTCGTTGCCGTCGGTCAGCACCACCCATTCCACGCCCGCCACAATGGCGTAGCCCATGATCTGGCTGGCCCATTTGGGGTCTCCGAGATTCTTGCCCAGCGCCTTGGCTTCCACGAAGAGACTCGGCTTGCCACCCTCCATGAGCGCATAGTCAACGGGGTTATCTGAGGATTGGAACCTGTATTCCTGGCGTACCTGCTCAAGGTCTCCGACACGCCAGCCAAGGGCATTGAGCATTGGGTTGATTAGGCTCACTCGCGTTTCTGCTTCAGTGATGCCCATGCCCTCATAGCGCGCGATAAGCCCGCGAATCTCGGGCAAGACATCCCGCACGGCGCTCACGTGGTCAAGTCTCCACACCCGAAGAATTTGCGCGTTGCCCCATATCGTACTCGCCGCTCAGATCTTCCGCCCTACCCAAACCGCCTCGCCAGCGCCCGGTAGAGCCCCGGCCAAACGCCGTGCAGCCAGATTGGTAGGCGCAGCCAGCCGGGCACCACGACTTCGTCGCGGTTGCGCTCGATGGCGTGCACGATGGCGCGGGCCACGCGCTCCGGCGGGATGGGTCGCGGACGGCGGCGGCGGAACGGGCTGCCGCGCCGCGCGAAGAACTCCGTGTCCACCACGCCAGGCGAAACGGTTGACACCCGCACACCGGACTCCTGGACCTCGTAGCGCAGGCCCTCGCTGAAAGTCAGCAGGGCGGCCTTGGTGGCGGCGTACAGCGCTTCGTCGCGCACGCCTACGTGCCCCGCGATCGAGGCCACGTTGACGATGTGGCCACGCCCGCGCTCCAGAATTTGCGGCAGCAGCGCCCGGGTGAGCCGCACGGCTCCCAGGATGTTGACCGCCACCAGGTCATCGATCTTGTCGGGCGGCATGGCGGCGAAGGGCCCTTCCCAGCCGATGCCGGCGTTGTTGACCAGGATTTCGACCGGCTCGGCCCTACCCAGCGCCGCCGCGGCCAGCCGCTCGATGTCCGCCGGGTCCGCCAGGTCCGCGGTCACGGACGTCCCGCCGGTGGCATCGCGCACGGCGGCCAGCGCCTGGGGGTCGCGTCCGGTGCCGATCACATGCGCGCCCGCCCGCGCCAAGGCGATGGCCGTCGCGCGGCCGATGCCTGCCGTGGCTCCGGTCACCAGGGCCGTCGATCCGCGAATGTTCATAGGCGCCAATTCGGGCGTTTCGCCCCTCGACTCCGCCGGACCGAGCGTATCGCGAGCCGGCCCACGCTTGCGTGGTTCGACAGGCTCACCACGAACGGGTGGGCGGGGTCACCTGGCTTGCCTTGATCCCCCGTGCGCGGCACGATCGAGCACCCGCCTCCCCTGCACGTGGGCCTGCCATGACCACCAGCGCCGCGCCGCCGGCCGAGCTGTTCGAGCGCTACCGGGACGACGTCGACGCCGCCCTGCGCGCGGTTTTCGATGGCTTGGACACGCCGCTGGCCACCATGGCGCGCTATCAGCTCGGCTGGGTCGACGCCGACGGCAACCCGGTGCAGGCCAATCGCGGCAAGGCGCTGCGCCCCACTCTGTGCCTGCTGACCTGCGAGGCCCTGGGCGGCGATGTCGAGGCGGCGCTGCCGGCGGCGGCGGGCGTGGAGCTGCTGCACAACTTCTCGCTGGTGCACGACGACGTAATGGACAACGACCGGCTGCGGCGCCACCGCCCCACCGTGTGGGCGGTGTGGGGGCAGGCCAAGGCCATCGACGCGGGTGATTTCATGCACGTGCTGGCCACGCTCAGCGTCCTGCGGGCGGGGTCGACTGACGACGCACGCGCCGCGCGCGACGCCGTGGAGGTGCTCACCCTGGGCTGCCGGCGCATGACCGAGGGCCAATACCTGGACATGGCCTACGAGGACGAGGACGAGGTGACGGTCGACGACTATCTCCGCATGATCGACCTCAAGACGGCGGCCTTGATCGGCACGGCCATGGAGCTGGGCGCCGTCTTCGCCGGCAACGATCCGGCGGTGCGCGCAGCGGTGCGCGACGCCGGCACGGCGCTGGGCGCCGCCTTTCAGATTCGTGACGACTTCCTGGGCATTTGGGGCGACCCCGACGCCACCGGCAAATCCGTCGAGAGCGACATTCAGAAGCGCAAGAAGACCCTGCCCATCGTGCACGCGATGACGGAGGGCGCCCCGGCCGACCGCGACCGCCTGCGCACGGCGCTCGCCGACCTGGAGGTCCCGCCGGACACCGCGGAGATCGTGGCGCTGCTCGAGCGGTCCGGCTCGCGCGTCTACGCGGAGTCGCTGGGCGAGGAGTATCACGCCGTGACCCGGGATCTCCTTTCCGACGCTCCGCTCAGCGCCTGGGGCAGCGAGGCGTTGGGCGCCCTGGCGGCGTTCACCGCGCGGCGTACGGTCTAGCGGCGCGGCACGCCGCGCCGCTAGGTCAGGCCCGGCTGCCCAGATTCGTCATTCCGAGCAACGCGAGGAATCTAAGGGGCGGCGAGAAGGCACAACGTCCTTAGATTCCTCACTGCGTTCGGAATGACATCCGGGAGGCGTTCCGCATGAAATTGAGGTGGCGTTCGGAGTGACAGTTGCGATGCCGGCTCGAGGCCGGCGGGACGTTCGCTAGCGCGTCTCCGCCAGCGCGACGAGCGTGGCCTTGTTCTGCGAGGCCTGCTCGTAGAGGTCCATCAGCGCCGCCGCCAGCGCGTGCGGCTCGTGGTGATGGGGCGCCGCCGGATCCACCACGTCGGCCAGCACCGCCTGCACGCCCGCGTCCAGCAGCTCGACCTGGGTGGCCGGGTCGCAGGTGACCAGCCGGGTGCCGCTGCCCTCAGGCAGCTCGACCTGCGTGTTGCTGTTGCCCAGCATGTATTGGAAGAGATCGGGCCCGACGTGCCGCGTGCAGCAGTAGACGTGCTCCGCGGGTCCGAAGTCGTCGGTTTCGCCGAGCTCGGTGGCCACGTTGCACACATAGACCTTGACGGCGCGTGAGGCCCGGATCGCCGTGGTCAGCCGACCAACCAGCAGGTTGGGAATCACGCTGGTGAAGACGCTTCCCGGACCCAGCACCACCATGTCCGCCGCCAGGATCTCCTGGATGGCCGCCGAATTGGCCGCCACGTGCCGCGGCTCGATGAAGACGCGCGAGATGGGCTGTCCCGACGACCGGAGCTTGGATTCGCCGCGCACGATACGTCCGTCGGCCAGCTCGCCCACCAGCCGGATGTCGGAGTGCGTGGAGGGCAGGATGCGTCCGCGCACCCGCAGCACGTCGCTCAGCGCGCGCACGCCGTCCTCGAAGTGCCCGTCCTTCAACTCGGTAGTCGCGGCGATCAACAGATTGCCCAGGCTGTGCCCCTGGAGTCCGCTGCCGCGGCTGAAGCGATAGTTCATCACCTCGTTCATCAGCGACTCGGAATCCGCCAGCGCGGCCAGGCACTGGCGCACGTCGCCCGGCGGCGCCAGGCCAAACTCCTCCCGCAGCCGCCCCGAGCTGCCGCCGTCGTCCGCCACCGTCACCACGGCGGTGATGTTGTTGGTGTGCTCCTTGAGCCCCCGCAGCAGGATGCCCAGCCCCGTGCCGCCGCCGATGGCCACGATTCGCGGACCGCGCTGCAGCCGACGGCTCTGGTAGAGCGTCTCGGCAATGTTGTCGTCGGGACTCACGACCACCGACAGCACCGTGCGTCCGAGCAGGAACCCGCCGGCGACGACCCCCGCCAGCCCCAACCCGCCGACCACCAGCGAGCGGAAGGGATGCTCGATGAACTGCAGCGTCATGTAATAGACCACCGAGCCGGCGGGCCCTGGCACGTCGATGGTGCGGTAGACGTAGGCCAGGAACATGGCCAGCGCCAGCGCCAGGATCACCGTGCCCGCGAAGATCAGGAGGATATAGCGCTTAACGCCGATGCCGAGGGTTAACCAACGTCGCGAGCGCATGCGCGGACCAGCCTCCAGCCAACGAACGAGCCCGCCGTCGTCGCGACGCTGTGACTCGGCGGCGCGGAGTACCCGGGTGGCCCAGGGGCCAAGTATACGCCTCGCTCGATGCCACGGCCGCCTGGGACGCGTGAATTTCACGCGGTGCGGCGCCGAGCAACAGCGAGTTGCGGTCGCCTCGGAAAGACGGCGGCGAATTCGGAGTAGGCTGCCTGCATGCCGCACACGCGCTCCATCCTGAAGGCCCTGTGACGACCGCGATCCGGCTGCTGGCCCTGGATCTGGACGGCACCATCGTCAGCGGCGAGCACGGCGTCACGCCGCGGGTTCGGACGGCCATTCGCCGCGCCCAGGCGCAGGGCGTGGCCGTGACCATTGCCACCGGGCGCATGTTTCGCTCGGCGCGGCGGTTTGCCCACGACCTGGGTATCACGGCGCCGATCATCTGCTACCAGGGCGCGCTGGTGCGTCACCCAGTTACCGGCGAGACCCTCCACTCCAGCACCATGCCCGTCGAACCCGGACTCGACGTCGTGGCGTATGCGAAGGCGCGCCGCTGGCACATCAACGCCTACGTCGACGACGAGCTCTACATGGAGGCCGCCACGCCCGAGGGCCGCTTCTACGCCGAGACGTCCGACGTGCCGATCCGCCTGATCCCAGATCTCGGAGCCGCCGTGCACCGCGGCACGACAAAGCTCGTCATCGTGGCCGACGAGGCCGACGTGCCGTCGATCGTGAGCGACCTCGACGAGCGGTTCCGGTCCGTGCTGGACATCACCCGCTCCCATCCGCGCTTCGCCGAGGCCATTGGACAGGACGTGAGCAAGGGCCAGGCGCTGCACCTGCTCGCGCGGGCGCTGGGCATTGCGCCCGAGGCGACCATGGCGATCGGCGACAACCTCAACGACCTGGATCTGGTCACGGCGGCCGGCATCGGGGTGGCCATGGGCGACGGCGATCCGCGGGTGCGCGCCGCCGCGGATTGGGTCACCGGGACCTACGCCGACGACGGGGCGGCGCTGGCCATCGAACGGTTCGTGCTGGGTGAGGACGGGGCGCCGTGAGGCGGCATCGAGAGCCGCGCGCACCTCAAATCAAGCGGGGAATAGGGGCACCGGTGGTAAACTAGGGCTAACCACCCCAGTTGCTTCGCCGGCTGGGATAGAGGCCGCCTGCGGGCGGCCTCTGCTGCTTCCCACGTGCGGCACATCGAGGGCCAAACACCCCCATATCTGGCGTGTGAGCCACTCACTGATGGTAAACTCAAGCTAACCACCCCAGCTTCTTCGGCGGCTGGGATAGAGGCCGCCTGCGGGTGGCCTCTGCTACGTTTCGGGCATGGACGCCAATCTCTACGTGGACGGTTTCAACCTCTACTACCGGGCGCTTCGACGCACGCCCTGGCGCTGGCTTGACCTGCAAGCTCTTGCCCGCGGCCTGATCGAGCCCGAGTTCACGCTCCACCGCATCCGCTATTTCACGGCGCTCATCAGGAGCGGGTCGCTTGATCCGCAGAAGAGACTCCGACAGCAGACCTACCTGCGCGCCCTGCGCACCATCCCGCAGCTAGATATCCACGAGGGGCGATTCCAATCCAATACCGCGAAGCGGCCGCTGGCGGCCCCTCGACCGGACGGGCAAGAGTTCATCAGGGTAATCGAGACCCGGGAGAAGGGCTCGGACGCCAACCTGGCGGCGTATCTCACGCGCGACGCCGCCAAACGCGACTGTCAGGCCGCGTTCGTCGTCACCGGCGACTCCGACTTCGTCGATGTCATACGCATGGTGCGCCAGGATTTCAGCTTCCCCGTCCACGTGATCGACCCGCAGAAGCAGGTGAGCCGACGCCTGCGTCATGCGGCGACCCTCTATCAACTTCTCGACCGCTCGCTGCTCCCTCAGTGCCAGTTCCCCGAGGAGTTGGTGGACCGCCACGGCACGATCACGCGACCGCCGGCGTGGCAGGTCGCTGCGGGGTGAGCCCCTCCACCCCGCCCACCGACGCGGCCATTGACCACTGCGCCCAAGTCATCGCCGGCGGCGGGGTCGCGGTGGTTCCCACCGACACGCTCTACGGCCTGGCGGCCAGCATCGCCAACGCTGAAGCCGTGGCGCGCGTAGCCGCCATCAAGGGCCGCGCGCTCGGCACCGGCATGCCGGTGCTGCTGGCCTCGTCGGAGCAGGTCGCGGTGGTCGGCGCCTCGGCGCCCTATCTCAAAGAGCTTGGCGCGGCCTTCTGGCCGGGTGGCGTGACCCTGGTGATCCCGGCCCGGCCAGAAATCGACGCCCACATCACCGATGCCCGCCGCACGGTTGCGGTTCGCGTGCCGGGCATGGCGGTGACGCGCGAGGTTTGTCGACGCGCAGGCGCTCCGATCACCGGCACCAGCGCCAATCGCCACGGGGACCCACCGCCCACGACCGCCGCCGAGGCCCGCACGTCGCTTGGCGACGCGGTGGACGCGCTGCTGGACGGCGGACCCGTTGGCGGCACCGCCTCCACCATCGTGGACCTCACCGGCGACCGCCCGCGCATCCTCCGCGCCGGCGCGGTCTCATGGGACGAGCTGCGCCGCATAGCGCCCGGCATCATCAACGCCACTGGCCGCTGATCAGGCGCGTCTCGTCCCACTCGACGCGATCCCGGCCAGGGACGATTCGGGAACCGCCCCTAAACCAGAGTCTTCCGCCGTTGTTCCAGTGGCTGGCCAGGAAGGCGGCCGCGGTTCGGCGGGTCCGACATCTAGGTGGGGATGGCTGAAGCGCTGGGGGCGGAAAAGGCCGGGCGGCGCCTCGGCATTCCGCGGCGGCGGGACGTCCGCTGCGGCTGCCGTGGCGGCTGATCTGGACCCTGCGCGATCGCTCGGCCGGCCTTCCAAGACTTGCGGACAAAGCGGCGGCCGAGTCCCCGCACAATCTCCCGCCACTTCTTTTCCTCATCTGGCGTGACGAAGGTCACGGCCTCGCCGGAGCGGCCCATCCGACCGGTTCGTCCGACCCGGTGGGTGAAGAGCCTCCCCGAGTCGGGCAGATCGAAATTGATGACCTGGTCGATTCCTTCGATGTCCAACCCTCGGGCGGCAACGTTTGTTGCCACAAGCACGGGCGTCGTTCCAGATCGGAAGTCCGTCATCATGCGTTCGCGGGCGCGTTGACTGAGATTTCCTTGCAGCGCGCCGGCGGGATAGCCCAACGCCACGAGCTGTTTGGCCAGCTTCTTCACCCCATGCTTGGTTCGACCAAACACGATGACCGACGCATCCTTTCGATCGTTGAGCAGGGTCTGGAGCGCGCCCAGCTTGTCGCGCTTTTGGATGGAGTAGATCAGGTGCTCGACGGTCGGCGGCGCATGCAAATTCGCGTCCACCTGAACCTTCACCGGATTGCGCAAGTGCCTGGCCGCCGTCTTGGCCACCCACTCCGGCAGCGTCGCCGAGAAGAGCAAGGTCTGGCGGCTGCGCGGCGTCCGGCTGAGGATGGCCTCGACATCGCGCGCAAACCCCATGTCCAACATCTCGTCCGCTTCATCCAAGACCAGGACTCGCACCCGTTGCAGATCGAGCGTGCCCTGCCGGAGGTGGTCAAGCGTGCGGCCCGGCGTGCCAATGACGATCTGGGCGCCGCCTTTCAATGCGCGGTGTTCCGGCCGCAACGACCGGCCCCCATAGAGCAATGTGACGCGCAGCTGCTGCGGCGAGGCCAAGGCCTCGACGACGCTTGCCACCTGGATGGCCAACTCGCGCGTGGGCACGAGCACGAGGCCCTGAACCTGGCGGACCGACGCGTCGCAGCGTTCGGCCAGGGGTATCGCGAAGGCCAGGGTCTTCCCCGACCCGGTGCGCGCCTGGCCAATCAGGTCGCGGCCGGCCAGGCATTGCGGGATGGTGGCTTCTTGAATCGGGGTGGGCGCCGAGATGCCCATGCGGGCGAGGGCGGCTCGGCTGGCCGCGCTCAGGGCGATCTCCGGAAAGGCCCGTGAGACGTCGGGAGCGTCGGCAACCGAGGGGGTACCCGTGGGGCGCGTCTCCGAATCACGCGCCCTTGGCGCGGCGGACGAGCCGTGGCGCCGGGCCGTGAAGCACGGTGGACAGTACACGGGACGGTCCGAGCGTGGTCGGAACGGGACGGTGGTCGACGTCTCGCAGTCCGCGCAGACGGCCGGATGGCCGCGGGAACGGCGCGGGCGACGTGACCCGGTCGGTCGAGATCGAAAAGGCATACAGACATGACTCCATGGGCGATCCAGGATGAGATCGGCGATTCAGCGCGGGGCGAAGAGCGAGTAGGTCGGAGTTGTTCGGAGAGAGGGTGGTCCGCCGCCGGGTGAATCCCAGGTGCGCCAATTGCGGCGCCTGCATTCACCCTAGCAGATAGCCCAGGCGTCGTGGGCGGAAACTCGATTCACCAACCTTGGGACGCTGCGGAGCGCCCACGGTGGCAGGCCCGCGCCGCGCCCGAGCGCCCCTCGCCGGATCGAGGCGTCGGCCAGCGCCGTTGGCCGCCCTAGCCGCTCCGCAGCAGACCCAGCCACGACCCATGACGAGCCCGCACGGCCTTGTCCAGCGCCGCCAGTGCGCCGGCGCCCACGGCCACGCCCGCCGTGCCGAGGAGCTGCGTCCCGAGCTCGTAGATCTCGGGGCTCTGCACGGCGGTCACCGCACCGGGTACGCCGCCCGCCACGAACGCGGCGCTCACAATGCGCACGAAGCGCCGCAGCACGCCCAGCTTCACGCTGGTGGTCGTCGTCATCGGTTGTCCCTTCATCCAACTGCCTCCAAAAGTCGCCCCGCGTTCGCCGCGAAGCCCTGTCGAACCACTTGCCAGATCCAACTCGTCATTCGCGCGCCATCGGGTCGTGATAGAACCGCTCGGCGGACATGACCCGCCGCCAGTCCTCCGGGCGAAACGCGGTCTCGCCGGCCCTGCGCGCCGCCTGGATCACCTCGCCGAGGTATCCCAGCGCCGCCAGCTTGCGGCTGTGATTGGCGTCGCGGTCCTGCCGCAGCGCCTCGATTTCCGCCGTAGATGCCATGTCCAGGCCTTTCAGAATCGTGTCGGCGTAGCGGGTGCCCTCCGCACGGAGCGCGCCGTGCGACCGGCGGCCCGTGTTGTAGTCCGCCAGCGCCTCGCGGTAGTCGCCGCCGCGGGAATCCAGGTGCGCCGCCATCAGCCGCGCCGCGTAGTCCAGCGCCGCGAACGGGTCGAAGGTGCGCCCGCGCATCGCCGGGTGCCAGCGCGGGATGATCTGCGCCAGACCCTCGGCCCCCGCGCGGCTCACGGCCAGCGGGTTCCAATTGCTTTCCGCGGTGATCTGCCGCCGAAACACCTCGGGGTCGTAGCCGGCGTCACGCGCATATGCCGCCGCGTAGAGTCGCAGCGGGTCGACCCGCGCCCCGTGCACGCGGAAGGTCGCCGGGTCGATGGCGCCCCGCGGTGAGGCGTCCAGATGCAGGTGGTGCCCCGTGCTGTTGCCGGTGGAGTCGCACAGGCCGAGCGTCTGGCCGGCCGCTACACGCTCCCCCACGCGAACCGTGGGCGGCTCGTCGAAATGCAGCAAGCGCCACAACACGCCCGCGTCATCGCGCAGCGCCACGGCGTTGCCGTAGGGAAACCCATCCCGCACCAGCGGCGCCCGGGTGCTCGGCCGGTCGTTCGTCCAGACCGCCGCAATCGTTCCCGCCGCCGGCGCCTTCACCGGGCGGCGGTACACCGACTCCCGTTGCAACGCCAGGTCGAGTCCGCCGTGGCGATAGCTTCCGCGGTCCAGGCCGAACACCGAGGTCACGCGAATGACGCCGTCGAGCGGCGGCAGATAGGCCATCCAGCTGGCCTCGCCGGTCATCGCAGCACCAGGGCCAGCACGCCGCCGCCCACGCTCGTGAGGGTCAGGCCCACCAGTCCGTAGATCACGCTGCGAATGGGTCGAAACTCCGCCCGCGTCACGAAGGTCGCGCGCGCCTCACCCTTGTGCGCCGCCAGATCCGACCGCAGCTGCGCCACTTCGCGCAGGATCGAGGCCGTGCGCTCGTCGATGCGGGCCAGCAGGCGGCCGTTGCCGTCAGGCGTCACGCGTGCCCCGCCGGTCATGCCCAGACCCGTCGAAAGTCGGCGTCGGCCTCCGCCATGCGCCCCACGCCGTCGGTCAAGGCCTCGTCGCGCCAATGGCCGTCGCCGTTGGCATCCACGAACCAGGCCAGACCCTCGAGGCGTCGCCCGAACACCGCGCAGGCATAGGCGAATGCGTTGGGCAGCAGGCCCGCCGGATACGCGGCGGCGGAGGGCCCGTCAGTGCGCGCGTTGTACTCCGCGACGATGACCGGCTTGCGCCCCAGCCCGACGGCACGCAGGGTTTCGTCCCACGTCTGCAGAACGTTGGAACCCCACCGCCGCCCCAGCCGGTCGCGCGGATCGCGCCAGGGCTCGTGCCGACCGCCGTGGGCGCCGCCGTCCGGACCGGTGCGTGCGTAGGCGTGCAGCGCCACGCCCTGAAAGCGCCGCGACCAGACGGTTCGCGCCGCGTCCCGGCACCGCTCCCAGAACTCCGCCGTGTAGCGGGCCCACGGCGATGGCTCGACCGCGGCGCTTGGCCGGCCGCCGCGCGGGGCGAACGGCCCCGTGGGCGTGACGAAGAAGCGGCAGGGGGAGCCGGCGTGCGTCCGCCACACCTGAAGCGCGTTCCAGGGATTGCTCGAACCGGTGCCGGCGCCGTTGAACACCCGCGCCATCCAGGCAGGGCTCACGCTGGGATCGTCGGCCTCGGAGCGCCGCCAATTGGGCTCGTTGCCGAACGTCACGTCGATGCCGCCGAATCGCGGCGCCAGCGCTTCCAGCCCATGGAGATAGGCGTCGAGCTCCGCCTCGGTTCTCGGCTGATCGACGCCGGCGCGGTACTTGACCTTGAGCAGGACCCGGTGCCCGGCGTCGCGCAGCACGCGGCAGCGGCTCGCCATTTCCCGCCAGTGGGCCTGTGCGTCGCCGTTGGGGTGGGTATAGACGTGCTCCACGAATAGCGTCGGCACGGGATAGCCCGGCGTTCGCGCGGAGTTCCAGAAGTGCACACCGAGGAGCGGCGTGGGTTCGGGGGTCGGGCGCGGCACTAGGCTCTCGCCCCAATTGCCACCCAGGCAAAGCCGGCCCACTGTCCATTCGAGGCGGTCGCGCGGATGGTTTCCGCGATGAACCCGCTGGCCGAGATGCTCTTGGCGAACACGCTGGAAAAGCGCTGGTGGTTCGCGTTGTAATCGCCAAAATCATCGATGGAGTCGGGCGGGCCGGCGCCGGCGTGCGCTCCGAGAAGCGACACAAGCACGATGGGCGCCGAGCCGAAGGGCGACTCGAAGGTGATGGCCTTCTCGTCGCTCTGCAGCGTGGCAAGCGTGATGAAGCCCCAGCCCGCTTCCAGGCGGTAGTTCGAGACGCTGGTGACACTCCTACCCGCGCCGTCCTGGACGCTGGTCAGCTCGATGCCGCCGACATTGGCGGCCAACTTGGCTGCGGTAATGGCCGCGTCCGCGAGCTTGTCCGTCGTCACCGCCGCGTCCGCCATCGCGTCGGCGCCCACCGCACCGGCGGCGAGCTTCGCGGACGTGACGGCGCCATCCGCGAGCCCGTCGGCGGCCAGGGGCGGGCCCTGGCCTGGCGCGCCGTCGTGCCGATGCCCGTCGGCGGCATCGAAGGCCGCATCGACCGCGTCCGCATTGGCGTTGACGCCGCCGACGTCATACCGCTCCGTGGGCAGCGGTTTGGTGAGGTTGAGATTGAGCGTCGTCGTTGGCATCGGTCCTCCTTAGAGCTGGGCCATCTGGCGGTGGGAATAGGGCGCCAGGTGGTCATGGCGATAGGCGGCGAGGCGCCGGTGTCGTCCGTGGGCGGCCGTCGGCCGGTATTCGGTCGCGGAGATGTGCATGGCCCATGCGAGTGGCCGGCCGGTCGCGCGGACCTCGGCCTCGCGCACCAGCACCTCCAGGGCCTCGCCGTCCGGGGTGGTGAGCACCACCGGCAACTCCGAGGCCGCCGCGGCCATGAGCGCCTGCTTGAGGTCATGGGCCGTCCGACGGTCCCGGCCCCCGTCTCGCAGCGAGAGCTGGTCGGCAAGCCGCACGCGGAAGTCAAAGACCCGCCGGAATCCCGTGCGCGCCGCGTAGGCCAACGTGACTGCCCGAATCACCGGCGTGGCGTCGTCGCTATGGGACGTGAGGCGCAGCCGCAGGTCGATCGACGTGCCGGCCACGGCGGAGCCGAAGTCGACCCGCTGGCCCGAGGCGGTGGCGAATCGGCCCAGCGGTTCATACGCCGCGGCGCCGCCGAGCCGGTAGGCCGCGTCGACAAAGGCTTGCGGCCCGAGGCGTGCGCCGTCGAGGACCAGTCCCAGAAACGCCGTGCGCCGGGCGGCGGGGCTGCCGTGGAAGCGCGAAAGCCGTAGCTCGCCCGATGAGGCGAAGCGGCACTGTGGGTCGTGCAAGGGATTGGCGCTGTGCCGAGGCAGGACTACGACGCCGATGTCGCCATCCAGCCCGAGGTACAGCCGCGGGTTGGGCCCCGGAACGTCCGAGACCCACATATGGCGACATTCGCGTTGGCCAAGATCGGCCAGCGGATGCCAGGCGCCGCGTTCGGCGTCGTGGCACATCAGATAGGTCACGCCCTGCACGCTGCGGAGGGCGGCGTACAAGAAATAGGCGTCGCCCGCGCAGGCCGTGATGCGACCGCGGACCGGCGAGTCGTTGTCCGGCAGCATCTCGGGGCCCACCGGCTCGAACGCG
This sequence comes from Chloroflexota bacterium, assembly GCA_022821645.1. GTDB lineage: Bacteria > Chloroflexota > UBA11872 > UBA11872 > UBA11872 > UBA11872. The sequence continues at coordinate 2,531 of JAJEDE010000015.1, read as the reverse complement.
CCGGGCGTGAAGCGATAGAGCCCATCCCGCAACGGCAGCCAGAATGCTCCGCGCCACACGGCGGCGCCGCGCGGTCGGACTTCCGATCCTGACGCCGCCGGACGTGGCCACGGCTCCTCGAGCATCGCCGCGCCGGATGTTCCAAGGCGAAACAACCCGTCGGCCTTGACCACGTAGGGCGTGTCACCCAGCGACAGAAGGTCCGTCACGGCTTGACCCGGGTCGCCAACCGGCACGCTGGGCGTCCATGTCGCGGCGCTGCCGCCGTCCACCAGGCGCGAAACTCGCGGTGCGCCGGATTCCGACGACACGCGCAACAGCTCGTGTCCGACCACGAGGAACCGGGCGGCTTTGCGGGGCTGGTGCACGGCAATGTCGTGCAGCCGCGCACCGCCGTCGCGCGACGCGGTCACCGACAGACGCAGCCAAAAGGCCTGGACGTCGCCGACGCGCGAGGGACGCCAGGTGACGGGCTCGGTGAATTCAGCGGCGCCGGCGCGCCCCAGCGTGGCGGACTCGACGCTCGTTCTGTCGACCCAGTCGCTGACAGGCGCCCACGCGGTGCCCGTCCAGAACTCAGCCGTGAGCGTTGCGGCGCGCCGGTTGATCCGTTGCCGCGGATCCAGTCGCAAGCTGGTGAACGGTGCGTCGGCACCCACAAGCAGCCAGACGCCGGCGGCGGCCGCGCCGCTCAGGCGAACCTCGGCCGACTCCGTCTGGTCGGTGTAGGTCGCGCCGCCGTCGCTCGTCGCGAGGACGGCGGTCGGCTTGGCCGGCTCTCCTGGATGGGGCGTCCAGGCGTTGCCGTCGAACGTCCAATACGGGCCGTCACCGGGCCCGCCACCGACCGCAACGAACGCGTGGGGCGCCGCCGCCGCGCCCTGGAATACGGCCGCCGACATCGGCGTGACGCCTTCGGCAAACCGGTGCGCCAGCGTCCAGCGGTCGCCGTCGGTCGATTGGTAGACCGCCGAGCCGATCAGCGCGTATTGCACGCCGCTCAGCTCAAAGTGGCCGCGCACCATGCCGTCCGCGCCGGTCTGGGACACCGTCACGGCCGGCGGCAGCATGATCTGGTTGGGAAAGCGTGCGTCGACGAAGCCGTGGGCGTACTGCCGCCCGCCTTCGGCGGGCGCCGTGCTCGCGCCGAAGCCGCCGGTCAGATCGCCGGTGGTCCAGGCGGCTTCATGCTCGGAAGGAAACTGCGCGTAGGCGCGAGCCGGACCCGAAATCGGCGGCGGCAACGACTCGAGGCGTCGCTCGCGCCAGGCCAGGCCGCCGTCATCGGCCAGCATCAGGCCCGTGCCATGCAGCACGCAGTCATAGGGGAATGGGAACCTCCGCGATCCGCGCATCTACAGCCGCTCCCCGAGTTGCACCCGCCGCACGGCCCGAGGCTGGTAGAGCCGGGAGAGCCGCTGAAACTCGTGCGCGGCTTCCCGCTGCAGCGCGGCGTACCGGCCCACGTCCGCCGCCGGCGCGTCCCGCCGCAGGCGTCGATAGGCGTGGGCCAGCGCCCCGGCCACCACCCAATCGGCCGGGGCCTCGGTGACGCTCTGGTCAGTGGCCAGAGCCTCGTAGGGACGCAGCGCCTCGACCACCAACCGGCCGCCCGGTGCGTGCCCGACCTCCAGCCGGAACGGCGAGCCGTCCGCAGCCGGAGTGCGCCTGAGCCGCCACCAGTCCACCGCGCGCAGGTGCTCGCCGCGCGGCGGCTCACCGCGACGCTCCCAAACCTCGACAACCTGCTGGCGTCGGTTCACCCAGGCCGGCAGCGGGAACTGCCGCTGGCCGGCGGCAACCGACGTCAGGTCGGCCAGCGTGCGGCGCCAGCACCGCGCCAGCGTGTCGTCAATGGCCTGGTGCAGCTCCGCCGGCGAGAGCAGGCGCAGCAGCTCGTATTCCGAAGTCGTGTCGATGGGCTGCGCGAATGGCCGATTCACCGTCACCGACCCCGACGTCGGGTCGTAGGCCGTGACGCGCCGGACCTCGCCCGCGTTGGCGCCCGCGGTGATGTGCAGCCAGGCGCCGGTCCACAGATCGTCGGACGCGCCGGAGTCCTGGAGCCGGTCGGGGTCGGCCAGCGCCACGGTGGACCCGCCGCCGGCCGCGCCGACCACCGTGCGCATCATCCGCGCGGCCACGGCCTGCCGCAGCGCCGCTCGCGTGATGCTCATGCGCGACCGCCGAGCGGGCAACAGTTGCGGCGGGCGGGTCTGAGACCCGCCCCCACCGATGGGCTGCCCATCAGACCGCAACTGTTCGGACCCTTCGCCGTGGTGCCCAGCCCCCTCACTCTTGAAAGGAGAGAGTTGGGCTGAGGGCGACGTTCACGTCCGGCGACCCACTGGTGCGGTTTCGGGTTGGATGTCGGGTGGATTCCCGCTTTCGGAGACCTTTGAATAATTGGGGCTGGAGCGCATGGAGAGGCGCATCGGCCGCTCTTGGAGCACAGTGCGGTGGTTGGGCGGTCGGGTCAGCGCGGGATCCCGTGCGGCGGGACCCCGCGCGAGGCGCACGGGTCCCGCGGT
>JAJEDE010000006.1 GCA_022821645.1 Chloroflexota bacterium | reverse complement strand
GGGGGGCGCGGGGGGGTGGTTGGTGGCGGCTGCTCCCGGGGGGGAACGCGCGGCGGTGGGGGGGGGGGGGTGACGGGGGGAACGGTCTCTCGCCAGCCGGCCCCCTCTAGGGGCCGGCTGGCGAGAGACAGTTCCCCCCTTCACCCCCACCCACCATCCGCCGCTCTTACCCCCGCTGAAGCAGCCGCAACCAACCACACCCCGTCGCCGCCCTCTCGCCCCCCCTCACTTCTCCCATCCCCTTCTCACCCCTCTGCCCTCTGCCCTCGCCCCTTCTTCCCCTGCCCAAACCCACCAAAAAAGCGCCCCAACTCACCTCAAGAGTTTTTTGGAAAAAACTCTTACCGCGCACGCGAGGGCCCTTTTCGCCCCCCGTCCACCCAGCGCAACCCGCCCCGTCCGCATAGAATCCCCGCGGCGCCTTCACCCCACCGATGCCCCATGCCTGACTTCCGAGCCGTCGTCATCACCGACAGCACCCACGACCGCGGCGGCCCCTCCCACGGCCTCCACCGCACCTTCGACCGCCACCCCGACGTCCAAACCGTCGCCCTCGCCGACCCCTCCAACGACCACCGCGACCACTGGCTCCAGGAGTCCGGCGCAACCACCGGCTACGCCGACTACCGCGACATGCTCGCCGCCGAGTCCCCCGACATCGCCATCATCGCCATCCACCGCTACCACCAGGAACGGCTCGACGCCTTCCTCGACACCATCGCCGCCGGCGTCAAGGGCATCGTCATCGAGAAGCCCATCGCCTCCCAACCCGCCCATGCCGACCAGATGGTCGCCGCCGCCGATGCCGCCGGCGCCCGCGTCGTCCTCGCCCACCGCGGCCGCGAGAACCCCGCCGTCCGCGAAATCAAGCGCCAGGCTGCCACCGGCAAGTGGGGGCCACTCGTCCAGATCAAGGCCCGCGGCAAGGGCGACCACCGCTGCGGCGTGGTCGACGCACTCGTCCTCGGCACCCACGAGCTCAACACCATGCTCTACTTCGCCGAGACCAACCCCATCGCCTGCTGGGGCACCGTCCTCACCAACGGCGCCCCCGCCCAACTCAGCGACGCCGCCGACGACGAGATGTACGAATCCGGCCCACAGGTCGGCGACCGCGTGTTTGCCCAGTACACCTTCCCCAACGGCATCATCGGCTCCTACGAGTCGCTCCCCATCGGCGACGGCTCCAACGGCGGCGACGCCCTCGGCTGTGACCTCTTCTTCCAAAACGCCGTCGTCACCACCCGCGCCAAGCCCGACGCCGCCATCCACATCTTTCCCCAGGGCGACATCTTTCCCCAGCCCGAACTCGGCGCCTGGCAGCCCCTTCTTCCCGTCGACTGGACTCCCCCCGCCGACGACCCCGGCGCCCCCTACTGGGCCGACTGGCCCGGCCGCGAGTCCACCGCCTGCAGCAACCGCACCATCGGCGCCGAACTCGTCCGCTGCCTCCGCGAGAACCGGGCCCCCGTCGACGCCAGCGGCATCCACGACGCCGCGGTTGTTGTCGACATGATCATCGGCCCCCAGCGCAGCCACCTCGAAGGCCGCCGCCTCGACCTCCCGCTCGAATCCCGCGGCAACCCCTGGGAGGGCTAATCCGGCGAACCTGAACCCGCCCCCCGGCGGCCAACCCACTGCAGACCACTGCAAGACGCCCCTCGCGTTCAGAGGTGTGGAGGCTCTTGCTCCCTCTCCTCGGGGAGAGGGTTGGAGCCTGCCCCGGACGCGATCCGGGGGTGAGGGGTCTTCCAGGCAACCGCCCCCCGGTGACTCAAGGTCCTCCACTGAGAATGCCCCGTGCCCCTCGGCGCGCTAGTCCTCGTCCTCATCTCCGCGGTTCTGCACGCCAGCTGGAACCTGATCGCCAAACACAACCGCGGCAGTTCCCTCTTCTTCTTCCAGGCCCTCGTCGCCGCCACCGTCATCTTCCTTGTCCCATTCATCGTCCTGCTCATCAAGAACCCTTTCCCGCCCGAGGGCTGGATCTGGATCATCCTCACCGGCATCATCCACACCTTCTACTTCGGCACCCTCGCCACCGCCTACCGCCGCGCCGACCTCTCCGTCGCCTACCCCATCGCCCGCGGCCTCGGCCCGGCCCTCGTCCTGGTCGTCGCCGTCGGCATCCTCCGCGAACCGGTCTCGGCCCTCGGTGTTACCGGTGTCCTCGCCGTCGTCCTCGGCATCTACACCATCAACCTCCAGCGCAACCAACCCGGCTCCTGGCTGGCGCCCGTCCAGGCCCTCACCCGCCCCGAAGGCCGCTACGCCGCCGCCACCGGCGTCTCCATCGCCGCCTACACCCTGATCGACAACCAGGGCGTCTCGGTCGTCCATCCTCTCGTCTACATCTACTTCATGTACGCCCTGTCAGGACTTGGAGTGCTCGCAATCTTCGCCGTCCGCCCGCCCGACTGGAGCGCCCTTCGTCAGCCCAGACCCTGGGTCCAGGCCGCCACCCTGGCCGTGCTGTCAATCGCCGCCTACTCACTCGTGCTCACCGCCCTGACCATGGCCCCAACGCCCTACGTCTCCGCCGCCCGCGAACTCAGCATCGTCATCGGCGCGGTCCTCGGCGTCCTGTTCCTCGGCGAGCCGCTCCGCCGCGAACGCATCGGCGGCGCAGTCCTTGTTGCGGCTGGGGTAGCGATGATCGCCGCCGCGTGATCTACACCCGCTCCAACGCCACGGTAATGCGCTGCCCGTCAGTCCGAACCACGACATCACCTGCCAGATCGGTTCGAAACACCTGCGCACCCATCCCCCGCAGCCGTCGCAGCACGTCGTCCCGCGGATGGTTGAACGCATTACCCAACCCGGCCGAGACAATCGCCACCTGCGGCTGCACGGCCGCCAGAAACTCCCGCGAACTCGACGTGCCCGCCCCGTGGTGCGCAACTTTCAGAACATCGGCTTCCAACCCGGTAGTTCGTGCAACAAGGTCCCGCTCAGCCGCCCGCTCGATATCGCCGGTCAGCAGAATGTCAGCCTCGCCGTATCGCAGGTGCAAAACCATCGACTGATTGTTGTCGCCGTCAGCAACCTCAGGCGATGCGAACATCGCTCGCAGGGAAATCGCGGGATGCCAATTCAGGATCTGGCCGTCGACAGGCCGCTCAATCACGGCTCCGGCCCGGTCGGCTGCAGCCTCGATCACCGATAGCAACGGATGCGCTTGGTCCTTCGCGGCCGTCCAGACTGCTGACACCGGGAGGGCATTCAGAACGTCAGCCGCACCGCCAATGTGATCGGCATCCGCATGCGTCAGGGCCACGGCATCCAGACGTTCAACGCCTAAGCGTGCGAGCCTCGGCAGCAAAACCTGCCGAGCCGTCTGCGGATCTGGACCTGCATCGACCAGCAAGGCTCGTTCCCCGAAACGCAGCAAGATGGCATCGCCCTGGCCAACATCAAACACTCGAAGCTCAAGTTGCCCAGCCGGCAGCGGTGGCGGTGTCGCGCGTCCGGGCGGACCACCCACCGCCTGACCCAGCACCACCAACGCGATGAACAACAGCAGCCCAACGATCGCCACCGGACGCGCTGCTGGCCCCGGGTGCGGAAGCTGCGGCAACCGGACGAAGGGCGTCAGCCCTGAGGCACCCTGCCCGCGGTCATCTCAACCGCCTCGCCCAGGGCTTCAAGAGACCCTACTCAAAGGGGTCGAATGTGTCCGTCGCCGAGAACGACCCACTTGTAGGTCGTCATTTCGTGCAGGCCCATCGGTCCGCGCGCATGCAGCTTCTGCGTGCTGATGCCGACTTCGGCACCCAGACCAAACTCGCCACCATCGGTGAACTGGGTCGAGGCGTTGACGTACACCGCCGCCGCATCCACCTCATCGGTAAACCGCCGCGCGTTGCCATGCGAGTTCGTCACAATTGCCTCTGAGTGACCGCCGCCGTGCCTGCGAATGTGAGCAATTGCGTCGTCCATGCCGTCGACCAAGGCAACGGACATTCGCAGCGACAACCACTCGGTATCGAAGTCATGCTCCCCAACCGGCTTGACCTGCGCATGTTCGTCAAGCAGCCCGCTGACATCGGGACCAGCGTGCAACTCAACACCACGCTCGGCCAGTTCGCGAGAGATCGAAGGAAGAAACGCTGGCGCGACACTCCGATGCACCAGCAGCGTGTCGAGCGCGTTACAGATCGAGGGGCGGCGGGTCTTGGCGTTAACCACGATCCGCTGGGCCATCTCCAGGTCGGCGCCTACGTCCACGAATGTGTGGCAGACACCCCAACCGGTCTCGATCACCGGAATGGTGGCCGTCTCGGTTACGAAATCAATCAGGCCAGCGCCGCCGCGCGGCACGATAACGTCAATGTGCTCGCGATCTCGCAGCAAATCGTTGAGCCGTGCGCGATCGGGATCGGCGATCAACTGCACGGCGGCGGGCGGCGCCCCGGCCGACTCAGCCGCCTGGCCAATCGCGGCGGCCAACGCGACGTTGCTGTGTAGCGCCTCTTTGCCGCCACGCAGGATCACGGCGTTACCCGCCTTGAGGCAGAGCGCCGAGATGTCCACCGTCACGTTGGGCCGGGCCTCGAAAATCACGGCAACGACCCCAAGCGGAACGCGTCGGCGGCCAACTTCGAGACCGTTCTTGACCCGTCGCGCGTCTTCCACACTTCCGACCGGATCCGGCAGGCCAACGACGGTTCCAACGGCTGAGGCAATGTCGGTAATCCGTTCCGGGGTAAGGGTGAGCCGGTCGATCAGCGCATCGGTCATTCCGGTCTCGCGGGCGGCGTCAACGTCGACCTGATTGGCAGCCAGGATTTCATCGGTCTGCGCGGTCAGCCCGGCGGCCATGGCGTCCAGAATATCGTTCTTCACGCCGGTTGGCAGAGTCGCCAGAACTTGGGCGGCATCGCGCGCCGCGGCGCCGATGGCTGCCAGGTCAACAACTGGACGGCTTGGTGTCAGAGTCGTCATGGGGCTCACTCGGCGTCGCGGTCGATCAGGACCAGATTGTTGCGGTGAACAGCCTCGTCACCGCTTGAGGTTCCGAGGATAGCGCCGATGGACGTTGAAGGCTTCCCAAAAATCCGGGACAAGTCGCCCGACGCGTAGTTGGCGAGTCCGCGCGCGAATACGTTTCCGCGCGCGTCGATCAGGCTTACCAGATCGCCGCGCTCGAAAACGCCCTGCACCTGGGTAATGCCAGCCGGAAGCAAGCTGCTGCCGTTGCTGACCAGAGCCCGACGAGCGCCATCGTCCACGACGATGGAGCCGCGCTGCGCCACGCTGGAGCTGAGCCACCGAGCGCGGCTGGATCGGCGGGGACCCTGGCTGGCAAAGCGCGTACCGACGCGTTCACCCGATTCAAGTCGCACGACCACGTCTGGTTCGTCGCCCCCGGCGATGACGACGTCGATGCCATCGGCCGAGGCTTCCAGTGCCGCCTGCAGCTTGGACCGCATGCCGCCGAGTCCGCCCTGGGACGCTCCGCCGGCGATTCGTTCAAGTTCCGCACGCGGCATGTCGCTGGCATCCGGAATCAACTCCGCGGAGGGCTCGCTCTCAGGATTTGCCGTGTAGAGGCCAGCCGTGCGGGAAAGGATGTACAGGCGATCAGCCCCGATGAGCTTGGCTATCAGGACCGACAGCCGGTCATTGTCACCGAACCTGAGTTCCTCCGTTGCCACCACGTCGTTTTCGTTAGCGATCGGCACGACACCAGCGTCAAAGAGTCCCGTCAGCGCATTTCGGGCGTTCAGATAGCCGGTGCGATTGTGCAGATCGGCTCGCGACAGCAGCGCCTGCGCGACGGTCATACCCGCTTCCGCGAAGCACTCCGAGTAGTGGGCCATCAGCGGCGCCTGCCCGATAGCCGCCAGCACCTGGCGCGTAACTAGCGCGTCGCCGGGCAGTGGGACGATGGAACGTCCAACAGCCACCGCCCCGGATGTCACCAGGGCAACCCGCGTTCCCGCCGAGCGAATATCCGCGACCTGTCGCGCCATGTTGGCGATAAAGTCGTGATTGATCCCGGAGTCGCCGGCAAGCAGGCGGGTACCGCTTTTCACGACAATTCGACGGGAATTGGGCGACATCGACCAGAGCCCCCCAGCCTGCGGAGAATCGGCGCACAGATTGTAGTCAGCCGCCGCCGACTGCCCATAGTCTCGCGCCTATAATGGCGGCCCTCGGCTTTGGCGCCGGTCGCCGCATGGCCGCAGATGAGCGAGACGATGGATCGATACAACACGGAGAGCATTCGAAACGTGGCCCTCGTCGCCCACAGCGGCGCGGGCAAGACCTCGCTGGCCGAGGCGTTGTACTACGTGACGGGCAAGGCGTCCCGACTCGGGCGAGTCGAAGAACACAACACGATTTCCGACTACGATCCTGACGAGCACGAGCGGGGCATGTCGATCAATCTGGCTGCCATTGCCTGTGAGTGGAACGGGTCGAAGATCAACGTCATCGACACCCCGGGCTATGCCGACTTCGTCGGCGAGGTGATATCCGGCCTCAACGCGTCCGACGCCGCCGCTGTGCTCGTCGACGCCACGTCGGGAATCGAAGTCGGAACGGAAATCGTGTGGCGTCTGGCTTCCGACCTGAATCGTCCACGCCTTCTGATCGTGAGTCGTGTCGACCGGGACAACGCCGACACCGAGTCGGTCGTCGACGATCTGCGTGAACGGTTCGGCGCCAATGTGGCCCCAATCCAGGTACCGCTTGGCGACGGTTCAGAATTCCGGGGGGTGGTTGACCTCCTTGACGGCAAGGCGCGCATCTTTGCCGAAAATGGCTCGTCGACTGCCGAAGTGCCCGACGACCTGGTCGACACGGTTGAGGAGGCTCGCGAACAGTTGGTCGAGGCCGTGGCATCCACCGACGATGACCTTCTTGAGCAGTATCTGGAAGGCGAAGACTTACAACGCGCAGACCTCGAACGCGCGCTGCGGGCCGGGATAGCGGACGGCAGCATTTTTCCGGTGCTGTTCACGGCGGCGACTGACCTCAAGGGCGTGTGGGAGACCATTGAGACGCTAGCGACGCTCGCGCCATCGCCAGCCGAGCGGCTCGAGAGCATGCAGGACGGAAGCGCCCCGCCAATTGATGGGCCGGTGGTCGCCCAGGTGTTTAAGACTCTGGCCGATCCCTTCGTTGGCAAGGTCTCGATGTTCCGCCTGTTTGCGGGCCAGATTGATGGGGACGCGCAGCTCGTGGATCAACGGACCGGTGAAACTGAACGGCTGACGAACATTCAGTTCGCAACTGGCAAGGAAGGAACTCCCGCCCGACAAATAGCGGCGGGCGACATTGGGTTCGTTACCAAACTGGACGGTGTAGCGACCGGCGACACGCTGACGGCTGACTCACAGTCAATGAGCTTGCCGGCGTTTGCGATGCCGCGGCCCCTCTTCGAGGCATCAATATCCCCGGAAACTTCGGCCGATCTGGACAAAATGGGGACGGCCCTCGCTCGTCTGGCGGAAGAGGATCCGTCGCTGCAAACGTATCGGAACGACGAAACGGGCGAGACAATCCTTGCAGGGTTAGGCGAGTCGCACGTGCGCATCAGCCTGGAGCGCGCGCGCCGAAAGTTTGGGGTTGGACTCACGTCGGACGTTCCCCGTGTGGCCTACCGCGAGACAATCCGCCGAACCGTCAACGCGCACGGCCGACACAAGCGCCAGTCGGGCGGCCACGGCCAGTTCGGGGATGTTCACATCGAGTTCTCGCCGCGGTCGCGCGGCTCGGGATTCGAGTTTGAAGACCGCGTGGTAGGTGGGCGAGTCCCGCGCCAGTACATTCCGGCCGTCGAGAAAGGGCTCGTCGAGACAATCAACCGCGGGCTGCTGGCGGGTTATCCCGTGGTCGATCTGAAGGCCGCGCTGTTCGACGGGCAGTACCACTCGGTCGACTCATCGGACGAGTCATTCCGCATCGCGGCGCGGCTTGCCTATGAGGATGGCATTCCGAACGCAGGCCCCGTAATCCTTGAGCCGATCCTCAAGCTCGAAATCCTGATTCCGGATGGCAACACCGGCGATGTGATCGGCGACATCAGTTCGAAGCGAGGACACGTACTGGGTATGGCGCCGGCCGATGGAGAGCCGGGATTCTCGATCGTCGAGGTCGAGGTGCCCGAAGCTGAGGTCCAGCGTTATGCAACGGACCTGCGCTCGATCACGCAAGGCCGCGGTCGGTTCACGAGAGAGTTCGTGCGCTACGAGGAAGCTCCGCCCAACATCCAGGAGCAGATCGTCGCGATCGCGGCGCGAAAGCGAGAGGAGTCCGGCTAGGGGCCGAGGCCCATACGCCGTAACAGATGAACACACCGGAACGCGAATTCCTGAATGCGCTCGTCGAGGCGCCGAGCCCGTCTGGGTACGAGCAGCCAGTGCGACGCGTGTACCACGATTACGCCCAGGCGTTTGCGGACGCCGTGCGCTCGGATGTCCATGGCAATGTCATCGCCACGCGAAATCCGGATGGAAGTCCGCGCGTAATGTTCGCCGGGCACTGCGACGAGCTGGGATTCCAGGTCAACTACATCACGAGCGAAGGTTTCATCTACTTCAACACGATCGGCGGGCACGACGCTGGCGTCATTCCGGGCCGCCGAGTAACGATCCACTCGCGAAACGGTCCGGTCGCCGGCGTGACTGGCCGCCGGGCGATCCACCTCACTCCCGCAAGTGATCGCGGCAAGCCCGCCAAAGTGGAGGACATCTGGATTGACATTGCGGTTGCCGACAAGGACGAGGCGTCCAGCCTGGTGCAGATCGGCGACCCGATCACCTACGACGTGGGTATACAGGACCTGCGGAACGGAGTCGTCGCTGGACGGGCGCTGGACAACAAGGTGGGCGCCTGGGTAGTCGGTGAGGCACTGCGACGGATCGACGGCGCGAAGTTGCAGGCTTCGGTCCACGCCGTGGCCACGGTGCAGGAGGAGATTGGACTGCGGGGCGCTGAGACCAGTGCGTTTGGCATTGACCCGCTGGTGGCAGTAGCCGTCGACGTGACCCATGCAACGGATCACCCCAACGTCGACAAGAAGACCGCTGGCGATGTGACGCTTGGCGGCGGCCCCACGATTTCACGCGGTCCTAATTTTAACCCTGTGGTCGTGGAGAAGCTGGTCGAGGCCGCCGAGGCCTCGGACATGCCGGTTCAGATGGAAGCGGCCGGTCGAGGGACAGGAACGGATGCGAACGCGATCCAGCTAACGCGGGCCGGCGTGGCAACGGGCCTGATTAGCGTACCGCTGCGCTACATGCACACGCCGTCCGAAATCGTTGCCCTCGCCGACGCTGACGCGGCCGCCACGCTCTTGGCGGAGTTCGCCAACCGAATCTCAGCCGACGACGACTTCACACCGTAAGCACGTCCGACTCGACAGCGCTCGGCCACTCGCCGAGGTGGGATATTGGCTCTAGGCCACAGGCGTGCGCACGATATGCGCCGGCACATCCTCCACGGCTCGCTCGGCCCAGAACGGGTCGGCCGTGAACAGGAAAACTTGCCGATCACCGGGCATGTTGGCCAAGGCCGCCAGGCCACTCGTCGTGCGACCCGGATCCCAGTTGACGAACATTTCGTCGAGGAATATCGGCAGCGGTTCATCGCCTTCGACCAGGTCGACCATCGCCAGCCGCAGCGCAAAGTAAATCTGCTGAATCGTTCCGCGGCTCAGTGGAGTGTCGACATCCTGAGGAAAGTCCTCACCGGTCCGGCGAACTTGAAGCTTCACGTCACTAGACGAGGCGTCATCAACCGTTAGCAAGTCATAGCGCCCACCGGTAAAGTGGCGCAAGTGGCCGCCAGCGGCCTGCAGAAGCGGTGCCTGGTAGCGCTCGCGATATGAGTGCTCGGCCATGAGGACGACCTGGCGCAGCAGAGCCAACCGGTCGTGCTCACGCCGCACAAAGTCCAGTTGTTCCTCGGCGGCCTGAATGGCGCCCATGATGTGCGCAGGTCCCGGCTCGCCGGCCACACGGTCCCGTTCGGTCGTCAACCGGCCCTTTTCGGCCGCCAGGTCTTGCCCCAAAGCCCGCAGCTCGTCCGCCCGAAGGCGACGTTCAACTCGTTCGGCATCACTCAGACCGACGGACTCGCCAGCAGCGACTAGCGTCTCCGCCTCGGCGACACGCTCACGCCAGCCCGGTGCGTCACGTTCCAGATCGGTCAGGACCCGGCTCGCCTCGGCTCGGAGCTCCAAGGCCTGGCGGAACCTATCGAGTCCCACCAGCGCCTCTGCGCCCTCCGGGTCAAGAGCGGCCAAGGAGGTATCGATCCGCTCAAGATCAAGTATTGCGGCATCACATTCGCGATTACAGGCCTCGAGGCTCTGGCGTAATCCAGTGAGCGCCACTATAGCTTCGGATGCGGCACGCTCGGCTTCTATCGCCTCACTCAGCGCACGCCGGGCCGCAGGTGCTGCTTCGTAGGGATCGGCAGGCAATTCGACTTGGAGCGTCTGGCGCAGTCGTTCGACTTCGGCGCGCCAAGCCGTCAGCCGCTGGGCCACTTGATGTCGATTGCGCTGGAGACGTCGCGTGTCCTGGATTGCCTGGCGCATTTCTTCCAGGTCGCGAGCCAGCCCTTCCGAGGGCGCCTCGCGGTGGATCGGAGCCACTGGGACACTGGCAATCACTCCAAGAAACTCGGCCCGCGCGGCGTGGAACGCGGTCTTTGCGGTGCGCGCGGTTTCACGGGCCGTCGATTCGGCCTCCTGCGCTCGCGCCAGTCGCTCAGCGTCCAACTCCCGCCGCAGCGCTGAGTCGCGCGCGGTTTGGGTACGGGTGATTTCGGCTGGGATGTCGGCATTGGCGTCAAGGTCCAACTGCCGGAGCCAGGCATCCAGATCAGTAGCCGCAGACGCAACTGCCGGGCGGCGCAGGTAGCTGAGAACGACTGCGGCGGCCAAGCCTGCCGCTCCTACGATGGCCAGCAACGTGCCGGCCAGCCCTCCAATGCCCAAGCCAAGCCCCAGCAGGACCACCCCGACCAGTCCCAGGGAAACGAGCGATGCACTTGGCAACGACCGAGTCTGCGAGGAATGCGCGGCGCCCAGTCTTTGGGCGGATTCAATTTCGTGGAGTGTTCGTAATCGCGCATCAAGTTCGGCCCGGCTTTGCGCCGACTCGGAATCGGCAAGTGCCTGCTCCAAGCGCGCTCGCTCTGACTCAGCAGCTCGCGCAGCTTCCGACGCCGCGTCGAGCCTTTGGCTCGCCTCGTTGGAGGCATTGAGCCGACCGCGCAATTCGGCAACGGAAAGACTGAGAATCGCGTCACCCGTTTCCGCATCGACGTGCTCGGAGACGAGCGCTCGCACGGCGACTTCGCGCAGGGCGCCATCGCGACGTTGAAGTTCCGCGTTCATGCTGTCGATTCGATCCTGATCGGCGCGGGCAAGCGCAAGTTCGCGGTCCTGGCGTTCGATGGCTACGCGGGCTTGCAAGAGACGCCTGGTTGGATCGGCGATCTCGACTACCTGTTCGTGATCCTCGATCTCGCGCAGATGCGTCTCTCGAGCCTTCGAGAGCTCGTCGATTTGCTCGATGACGGCATCGCGACGGTCCGGAAGGTCATCGGGCAAGTCGGCTTCCGGCAGCAGGTGATCGGCCTGAGCCGTCAATCGCTCCAAGCGTTCAACCCGCCCAACCAGCGGCGCCAACGTGGCGTCTCGCTCCAGGGCCAACTCAATACGCTGTAACTCGCGGGTGTGACCGGCGAGTTCCGCCGCGATCTCCTGAAGTCGCTCGTCGGCCGTTTCAATCTGCGCGCGTCGCTGAGCGGCCTCGCGAAGACCATCCCGCAAGCCTCTGATCCGGGCCGCAATTTCGCGAGCCTCCGGCCGTCCGCGACGGTCAGGTCGCCAGAGACGCCGACGTTCGGTGTCCAACGCGCGCACCACCTCACGCGACGGACGCAGAAAGTCGTACGAGCTACCGCCCAACACCCGGTCCTGAACGTGTTGCCAGGCCCGAGCGTCCAGGCCCAGCGCTTCCTCCTGGGTCAGCGCGTAGACGTTCTTGAACACGTCGCGCGTCATGAGGCCAACCGCAGGAACCGGCCTATTGGCCAGCCGCGCCTCAGTCTGTCCGCGGATGATGCGCCCCTCGGGCCTCGACGTAAGCCTGCGCGCAATTCGAATCTGCTCGCCGCCACTCAACTCCACGTCCAGCCGGCCGTCGAGAAAGCGACCGTCCCACGGCCGATACGGATGCGCCTCGGCCCTGGCAGGCGAGAAACCAAACAAGGCGCTGGCAAAGAACTCGAAGAGGGCGCTCTTGCCGGACTCGTTGGGCCCTAGCACCACGACCACGTCGTCGTCCGCCATACCCGACACGGTCCATTGGTCAATCGGCCCAAAGGCGCCTATGGACCAGCCGTCGATCCTCATGTGGAGTCTGAGCGGAGGAGACGTTCCGCCGCGGCTGCGTCAAGTCCGTCGAGAAGCCCACGAAGGTACTGCAGACGCTCACCCTCTTCAGCTTGCTCGTCGCCACCAGCCAACTCCGATGGAGCTAATCTGGACAGAAGCGTGTCGTCTCGACCTGCCTGCTCAATCAACTCCAAGGCCTCGCCAAGCACGTGTCGCTGGCCAACGTGGTGACTCAGATCAATAGGCGGAGAGAGCCCGGCATCGCGAACTTCAACCTCCAGCGCGCCGAGGGATTCGCCAAGGTACTCGGCAAGACCGTCGCGTTCCTCGTCGCTTCGGAGCACCGCCGTGAGCGGGCAGGGACCCGACAGCTCCACGCGCAGGATCCAGTCTTGGCCAAGGAGCACGTGCTCGTCCGCTTCGAGCAGGTCATCGAACGCCGCTCGAACTGCCGTGTGGACGTCACCGATGGCGCGAGCCTCACCCAGATTCGAGACCGTGAGACGTTCCCAACGCACTGGCGCCACGGGCAGAAAGCGAACCTGTGGTAGCTCGGGCGGATTGAGATCAACTACGAGCACTCCCTTCGCCCCTGTCTCGCCAAAGTCGCGTCCTTGCAGGTTTCCGGGATACCAAACGGGAGAGTCCTCTCTGAGACGTTGCCGCTTGTGGATGTGTCCCAACGCCCAGTAGTCGTAGCTCGAATCAAGGTCGGCAAGGGCCGCGGGAGCGTAGACGTTGCCAGCTTCGTCATCCGGCGCCCCCTGAGCACCGCCCACGTCGGCGTGTAGCAGCCCAACCGCGGGTTGAGGCCCCGGCGCGGGCGGGAAAGTTGACGCGAGGTTGGTCGCTTCGTGAGTCGTCTGATGCCCGGCACCCACGACCCAGCCGATCGGTTCGCCATCGCGACGGATCGGAATCCTTCGCGGAGTCCGGGAGCTATGCAGGTGAAAGTTGGTGGACGGCCAGTCGATGTGGGCGGCGCGGTAGTTGGTACGGCCAGGGTCGTGGTTGCCGGTGGCGTACACCACGGTGACGTCGGCGTCGGTCAGCCGTCGCAGTTCACGGGTCAGCACCCGTTCAGTGGCGATGGTCAGCCATTCGTTGTCGAAGAGGTCGCCGGCTATCACGAGGGCGTCCGCTCGCTCTTCGAGGGTGAGATCGACAAGAGCGCTGAAGGCTTCACGGCCCGCTTGCTGAAGTCGCCGCCGCAGCGCCGCGTCGTGCCGCCGAAACGGTGTGTCCAGGTGGATATCTGCCGCATGGACTATGCGCACTCGAACAACACTCCTACCGTGCCTGCATGTGGCGAAGCAGCGACCAAGTGGCGCTCCGGGCACCAGGTCGCATCGCTCAATGCGGCCCGATACCTCACCACATCAAGCTTCCGGTCACACGCCGATGGCGTAGCCATCTCGTCGCGGATCGGCGCCGCCTTGGAGCGCGCCGGTGGCCGGGTTGCGGCTAGCGCCCTGCATACCACCGACGGACATGGTCCAGGGGTCGGTCGCTTCCGCGCCGTGGCCGCGAGCGGCAAGATCGTCAATCACGCTCTGATTGATGCGTGATTCGACAAGCACCAGGTCGCCATCCATCAGCCGCATGCGGGGGGCTTCGATGGCTGACTGCACGTCCATCCCAAAGTCCACATGCTGCACCAGGGCCTGCGGCTGGGTTTGGCAGATGCCGTAGCTGCCGGGCGTTCCCAACGCCAGCACCGGTTCGCCGTCGCGCAGCGAGATGGTGGGGGCAATCGGCAATGACAGCGGCGCGCCCGGGTAAAGGTGATTCGGGCTGAGTGGGTTCAGATCGCCCCATCGGAGCAGGTCATTGGTCAGCACGCCATGTCCCTGAACCACGATTCCTGAGCCAAAACCGGCGCCGAGGCTCTGGGTGAGACAGACCGCGTTCCCTTCAGCATCCATGACCGAGAACGAGGTGGTGTGTTCAAGCATGGGATCAGGCTGAGATCCCGGAGGTGCCGGGGCGCCGATCTGTTCGGTGGGACCGTTCAGAGCTTCGGGCGAGTCGAGCATTTCGCGAAGCCGATCCAGGTTCTCGTCTCCCAGAATCTCCTCCACGATTTCGATTGGCGCGTTGGCGTGCCGGAAGCGCTCGCGGGACGACAGGCGAACCGCGCGGATGATCGCGTCCAGGTGATCCACGCCGTTTCGCTCCAGGTCGCCGATATTCAGGTGCGCGACGAGCCCGAGCGTCATCAGCATCTGAAAGCCTTCGGATGGCGGCGGGGCGCCGTTCACTTCGAGACCGCGGTAGTCGATCCGAATCGGCTCCTGCCAGCGGGCCTCGACAGCGGCCAAGTCGTCCATGGAGAGCGCGCCGCCGAGTGTCTGGATCTCGTTGACCAGGGCCTGGCCCAACTCACCGTCGTAGAGGTAGTCCGGCCCCTCGCTCACAAGCGCCTCGTAGGTGTCGGCCAGATCGTGCTGATGCAGCATCCAACCGGCGTCGGGCTCTTCGCCGTCGTCGAGGAAGATTTCCGACCAGCCGGCGAATATCTCGGCAATGTCGTTCAGGCGACCGCCGATCATGTGGGCGTTGCCTTCGCTGACTGGGAAGCCGGCGCGAGCCAGATCAATGGCGTCGGCAAAGAGTTCGGCGGTGCTCTTCGTCCCGTACGTGTCCAGCAGCTTCATCCAGCCGGCCAGACTGGCGGGAGGGCCTACCCCGTGCGGACCGCGGGTCAAGTCATCGTCGCGTCGCGCAATAGGGTCAAACTTGAGTGGAACGGCAGGCGTGAAATCCAGGCAACGCACGCGCCGCTCGGCGGCCACATAGACCATCGCGGTGCCCATACCGGCGAGGCCGGACATATACGGCTCGACGACATCGAGCGCGGCTGCCGTGGCCACCGCGGCGTCAAAGGCATTGCCGCCGTTGGAGAGAACGCGGGCCCCCGCCTGCGCGGCCAGGGGATGGGCCGCCGCGACTACGCCGCGGCGCGAGGTGACGCTTGGCCGCCGTCCAAACATGGGCGCTCAACTCCTTGCGATGGATGACAGGTGGCATGATGCGCGTTTTTTGGCATCGTGGCATATCCAATGTGCTTTCGTTCGATTTTCGCCATCCCGTGCGATGTCAATACGCTTCCGCCAGGTCCTCCAGCGCTTGGCGATCCAGGACGTCAATGCGTTTGCGGCCAATGGCAATCATTCCCGCGTTCTTAAGTTCATTGAGGGCCTGCGTGGCAGTCTCGCGCGATGTCCCTACTCGTTCAGCCATGTCACTGTGCGTCAGTCCCGTAACGCGGGCGTTGGCACCCGAGGAAAGACGCAGTATCAAACTCGCGAGTCGAGCGGTGAGCGACTTGAGCGCTAAGTCCTCAAGTTGCGTCTCAGCCTCGCTGAGACGATCTGCCAGGGTCTGCATGATGCGAACCCCGATTGTTGGAAAACGACCGATCAGGTATTCCAAGTCGCGTCGACTGATGACACACAGCGTCGATTCCTGCAGTGCTTCGGCAAACGAGTCATGGAGCGCCTGGCCCAGCAAGGCCATCTCGCCGAAGAACATGCCTGGCTCGATATTTGATATGACGAATCGTTTCCCTTCGAGGGAGATTCGGTAGATCTGAACATGACCAGTCTTCAAGAGGAACAGCGTCTCCGACTTATCGTCCGGCTGGTAGAGGATTCGCCCGGGACCAACCCTGGACATGCGGGTGCTGCGCTCGACCTCATAGATCTGCGCTTCAGTTAGGTCCTGGAAAACCTCAACCTGCTGCAGATAGCGTCGCTTCAGTGCGCCGGGATCGGGGCTCTGACCAGGGCTCTGGCCAGATCTCCGCCTAGCTTCACGCATTTGTCACCGCCCGAGTTCACTGCGTCGTCTAGGCCCAAGATGCCTGAAGTGCTTCCGAATAGCCTCTATCGACGACCTGGCTGCACAGTCCACATGGTGGCACAGCAGCGCGCTCGATTGGAGCCCGCGATCCCCTGGTCACGCCGCGGCAATCAGTTTGGCACCTGACAGAAGGGCTTCGATCCATCTGTCCCGCCGAGATCCATGGTCTCGGCGGCCTCACGATCGCGCCGCATGGCGGTTACCAGGTCCTCGACCGAGCCAAACGCTTCCTGACCACGCAGCCAGGCATGGATGAAGGTGCGCAAGCCACGACCATAGATATCACGGTTGAATCCCAAGAGATGGACTTCGAAGAGGCGCGCCTGGTAGTCAAACGTCGGACGCGTTCCCACGCTGATCAAGGCCGGATACGACGCCGAATCACCGTTTACGAGCGCTGATCCGACATAGACGCCATCTGCCGGGAGGACCAACCACTGGGGAAAGTCGACGTTGGCCGTCGGAAACCCTAATTCGCGGCCTCGACCATCGCCGCGACCAACGGTGCCGTACAGACTATGGCTTCGGTCAAGGATTGCCCGAAGTCGGTCCACCTCACCCAAAGCCAGGGCGCTACGAGCCCGGGTGCTAGAAATGGCGCCTGGAGCACCCTCATAGCGCACGGGCAGGTGAGTAAACCCCAGGCGTGGCGCCAACCGCGCGATGACATCGGGCGTACCTTCGCGATCTCGTCCAATGGCCGCGGTAGGACCGGTAACAAGCGTCCGCATGTCCAGCCTGTGTACGAGGTCACCAAGAAAGTCCTCAGCCGAGCGGCGAGAGAATTGCTGGTCGAAGCGCAAAACGACGATGTCATCCACACCGGATGCCGCCAGCAACGCGATCCGGTCGTCAAGTGTGGTCAACAGTCGGCGAGGTTCGGAGGGCCGCAGCACCCATTCGGGCGGAGGCCAGAGGGTGACCGCAATCGCGCGATCGTCACCGCGGCCGGCAGCCGCCCGGCAGGCTGCTTGCAGCAACGCGCGGTGACCCCGGTGAACGCCATCAAAGCGTCCAACCGTCACTGCAGCGCCGCCCAGGGGAACGAAGGAGTCGTCCTCGCGAAATACGCGCACGCGACGTGCATTCTGGGCCTGTCCCACTACGCTGGATTCCAGACGATTCGGGGCGACCACGAGCCAGCTTGGCCGTTGGCCAGGCCAAGAAAGCCTCCGTCACCATCGTACAGACGGTGCATTCCGGTGGGCGCCCGGCGCAGTGAGCGACCGTGGCTGAACTCAATGCGATCTCTGTCGCTCAGGATCGCCGACGGCAGATGCTCAACTACGGTGTCAGGGGCATAGACCAGCGTGCTGAAGAATCCGTGTTGGACCGCAGTGGCAAGCTGCCACATCTCGGTCGAAGCACCCAGGGTAAACGGACCAACGCGAGTGCGGATCAGTCCAAATAGGGTAGCGCCACAGCCGATGGCCGCCCCCAGGTCTCGCGCGAGCGCGCGAATATATGTGCCAGACGAGCACTCGATCTGAAGTCCCGCCAGCAGGGCGTCCTGCCAGCCCGAACCGCTACCAAAGCGCAGACGACCGTCAGCCACGCGCACGCCGACTCGACCAGCGGCAATAAGGCTCAGTGAGCGAATGTGAACTTGGCGCGCAGGCAGATCTACGCGCCGACCGGCGCGAGCCGAACGATAGGCGCGGACGCCGCCGACTCGCAGGGCCGAGTATTCCGGCGGACGCTGTTCAATAGCGCCGACGAAAGCTGGGAGCAGTTGCTCCACGGTCTGAGGCTCCGGTGACGGGCAAGGCCCAGCCGTCGGAGGCGTCTCCAAGTCATGGGAGGGCGTATCGACACCGAAGAGCACAGCGGCCTGATACGACTTTGGCATTTCCAAGACGAAACTGCTCAAACGAGTGGCGCGTCCCACCGCGACCGGCAGCACACCCCAGGCCAGTGGATCCAGGGTGCCGCAATGCCCTACGCGGCGCACGCCAACGGTGCGGCGAGTCCGGCCGACGACCTGCGTGGAACTAGCGCCAATCGGTTTGAAGATATTGAGAAAACCGCCGTTTGGCGGAGCCTCTCCCTCACGGGCCATCGTCGGGTTGCGCTGCGACGGCTTGCATCCCGTCGTCGGTTGGATCGCCTTCGGCACTGCGCTGGATCATCGGCGCAACCGTCAGCATCTGTGGATCCAGTTGAAACCGAATCTGCGGGATGCGGTACACGCGAATGCGAGTCGAGAGCTCCCGGCGAACGTACGCCGACGCACGCTGCAACGCGGCCACAGACTGCTCGATGTCGTGGCTGTCGCCGAGCGGCGTGACAAACACCACGGCGTGGCCCAAATCGGGCGCGATCGAAACTCGCTGCACGGTGACGAATCCAATCGCCGGATCTTCGAGGTGACGCTCAAGGAGGTCGCTTACCTCCCGAGCGATCTGAGCTTCAATCCGTTGGGCACGGCGAGTCTTGATGGTACGAACTCCGGTGCTACGGGAGCCGTTCTTCGGTGTGGCTGGCCTCAACGATGTCCGCGAGTTGGATCTTGGTTGTGGTTTCGATTGCAAGGCCACAGTCAAAGCCCTGTCGTACTTCGTCTACTTCATCCGAGAAGCGCCGAACGGTGAGAATAAGGCCGGTGCCAATCTCCTCGCTGTTGCGCAGAATCCGAACGCGAGCGCCCGTGTAGACCCGACCAGAAAGCACCATGCCGCCGACTATCTGGCGGGCACGCTCGGTTCGGAACTCGCCGCGGATTTCCAGTCGGCCATCAACGACCTCAACCTCTTCCGGCTTGATCGAGCCCTTGAGCGCCGCATCGACATCGTCGATCAACTCATAAATCGTGCGATAGGTACGTACGTCAACACCCTGCCGTTCAGCTTCCGCCGCAGCCGTGGCATCGACACGCGAATTGAAGGCAAGCACAAGCCCCTTCGCGGCGGAGGCGAGATTCACATCCGACTCCGTGACTGACCCGACACCCTCAAAAACGACCATGGCGCGTGCTCGGTCATCCCCGAGCTGTTCGATGGACTTCACCACGGCATCAACGGAGCCGGCGGTGTCGGCCTTTACCACCAGGTTGATCTGTTGGAGTCGGCCGGCCGTCATCTGTGCGGCCAGCGATTCGAGACTCAAACGCATGGCTTGGTCGCCGCTACCGCGAGCGGGAGCTCGCCTCCGCTGGCGACGTCGCTTCCGCTGCTTCGCGATAGCGTTGAGGGGATCACCGACGTCGGGCATCGCATCAAGCCCCATCACCTGGACTGGCGTGGAGGGCTCGGCGAATCGCAGTCGCGCCCCGCTCTCGTCAAAAAGCGCCCGCACCCGGCCGTGTATCTCACCGGTCGTCACGGTGTCGCCAACCTTTAGGACGCCGCGCTGAACGAGAACGGTGGCAATTGGCCCCTGGCTATGGTCCAGGCGAGTCTCGATGATCGTGCCTTCGGCCGGCCCATCAGCCGGCGCCCTCAGCTCCTCCAATTCGGCCGTCAGGTTGATGTACTCGAGCAATTCGTCTATACCCTCGCCCTTGAGGGCCGAGAGGGGAACGGCAACGACGTCGCCTCCGAAGTCTTCGACAACGATTTCATGCTCGGTGAGCTGTTGAAGGACACGGTTCGGATTGGCGGAATCCAAGTCAATCTTGTTGACCGCGATGATGATCGGAACACCGGCCGCTTTGGCGTGCCCAATCGCCTCCACCGTCTGCGGCATGATGCCGTCGTCGGCGGCAACCACGATCACGACAATGTCGGTAATCCCGGCACCGCGCGCGCGCATGGCGGTAAAGGCCTCGTGACCCGGGGTGTCGATGAAGGTAATGGCGCCGCCATTCACCGACACCTGATAGGCACCGATGTGCTGGGTAATCCCCCCATATTCGCTGTCAACCACGTTGGTGTTGCGAATGGCGTCGAGGAGCGTCGTCTTGCCATGATCGACATGTCCCATCACGGTCACGACAGGCGCACGGGGCTCACCATCGGAAGGCTCTGTTGAGTCGCGCTGCGCCGACTCATCGGAGGCTGCCGGAGTCGTCTCGTCGACGTGAGCCTCATCGACGATGGCCACCCCGAGATTCCGCATGACCGCCCGTGCCGTATCTCGATCAATGGCCGCGTTGATCGTCGTCAACACACCTCGATTGAGCAACTCCATGATGATGTCGGTCGGCGGCACTTCGGCACGTTCCGCAATGTCGCCGATCGACGCCGAAGCCGGCATTGCGACTTCGCGAAGCTCGATTGCCGGCGCCTCCGGCACCTCGGCTGGCCGTTCCTCGGCCGGAGGCCCGGTCCGCTGCTGCGGGCGACGGCGGGCGCGTGGTCGCGGCGGCGGGCGACGGCGAGTGCGTCGGCGGCGCGCCATGCTAGCGAGCGCTCCCGGTAAGCCGCCGAGCGCGTTCGCGCTCAACTTGCGTCATCAACATCTCAGCCTGATCCCAATCTATGGGAACCCCCAAGTGCTTGCTTAGAATGCCGCGCACAAGCGCCGTCTGCACAGAGCCGGTGTCGACGGAGAGATAGGCGCCCCGCCCATTCTCGCGACCCGACGGATCGCAACGAACGTCGCCGTTGGGCATACGCACGATTCGGATGAGTTGACGTTTCGGACGCTTTTCGCGCGTGACAACGCAGGTGCGCGTCGGCTCAGCTCGGGCGATGGTTAACTCCCGGATCCGACGGCATCGCGCCCAACTCGTTCCGTCACTGTCGCCGATTCGGGTTCCAGCGAGAGCTCGGGTTCTTCGAGTGGATCAGCCGAACTTTCGAGATTCGCCGCTCCGTCGGCGACTGCCTCGGGCTCCGCAACGCCCAGAGCTTCGGCGGGCTCGGACGCATCGCGAATTGTAATCTTGAACCCTGTCAGCCTGGCGGCCAAACGCGCATTCTGACCCTCGCGCCCAATGGCGAGCGACACCATATCGGTTGGCACAAACACGTCAGCCACGCGCTGGCTCAAGTCAACATGAACGTTGCGCACACGGGCAGGACTGAGTGCATTGGCCACGTATACGCGCGGCTCATCGTCGTGCAGGATGATCTCGACCTTCTCCTGTCCCAGTTCGCGCAGAACGTTTTGGATGCGAGTCCCGCGCATGCCCACCGCCGAACCAACGGGGTCAAGCCCATCTTGTCGCGAGCGCACCGCCAGCTTGGTGCGCACCCCAGCGTCGCGCGCAATGGCCGCGATGTCGACCAAACCGTTCTGAATCTCAGGAACTTCGCGTTCAAAAAGGCGGCGGACAAAATCTGCGTGCGAGCGAGAAACGCGCAACTGCGCACCGCGCCCGCCTTCCGCCACTTCAAGGAGTAGCACCCGCATGCGCTGCCCGGAGCGATAAAACTCTCCGGGCACCTGGTCGCCCTGGAGCATGATCGCCTCACCCCGCCCGAGATCCACAAAGACGCCGCGATTCTCCACGCGGGTCACCCGCCCAATCAGCAAGTGTCCCTGATGCTCAATGAAGTGCGTATAAATCTCCAGCCGCTCAGCATCCCGAAGTGCCTGCTGCATTGCCTGCCGGGCCTTCTGAGTCGCGATACGACCAAAGTTCGGTGGCGTGATGTCAATCTGAAAGATCTCGCCGACCTCCATGGTCGTGTCGTACGTCCTTGCCTCAGCCAGCGAGATTTCGTGAACTTCGTCGGAGACGACATCCACAACGGTCTTGTTCGCGTAGACGGTGGAGTCGCCCGTTTCCGGATCGATCTCAATGTCGATGTCGTCGTAGTCACTGTTGTAGTCCTCGAAGGCCGACGTGATGGCTGTGCGCAGGGCGTTAACAACCGCCTCAATCTGGATGCCCTTCTCGTCGGCAAGCTGTTGTAGCGCCAACATGAAGTCACTGCGCACGGGAAAGCCTCCTCAGGACGTTTGGACCGCTTCCCTCCCCCGGGAAAAAGACGGGCCCTCGCCCGCCCATGACAGACAATGCGGCTACGCATAGTCTAACACTGCTCGCTGGCACTCAGCGAGCATGCCGAGAAGCGGAGTGTTTGAAGCTACAAAGCCTGCGCTATTGGCCGGCTTGCTCCGACAAAGTTCTGTCCGACCTCGGAAGACCTGACGCTAAATCAGCCGGTCTTCTTCAGCATTGAAGACATAGGCCTCGTCCACCGGGACCTTCGCGTAGACGGTCGTATTGCGGTCCCACTCCTCTTCAAGCGGCCGCTTGGCGATCACCCGCGATCCTGCGAGATCGAAGGTGACTTCCTTACGCTGCTCGGAAAAGTGGCTCTCGACCCAATACACCTCAACCGGCACCGAGCCTTCGACCTGATGATGGCTCAACTCAATCGACTCAGGTCGGATGCCGAGGTTCACGGAATCGCCTTCGCGCCGCCCGAGAACATCGTTCCGGAGGTCCACGAAATGACCGTCCACGCGCACCCCGCCCTGCTCGGCCTTGGCCGGCATCAGGTTCATCGGCGGCAGGCCCACAAACCCGGCCACGAACATGTTGGCAGGGTTGTCGTAGATCTCGCGGTAGGTGCCGAGTTGCTGAATCTTGCCAGCCTGCATCACGGCAATCCGGTCGCCCATGGCCTGGGCCTCGGTCTGGTCGTGGGTCACATACACCGTGGTGATGTTGAAGCGACGCAGCAACCGCTTGATTTCTACGCGGGTCCGGCTGCGCAGCTTGGCATCGAGATTCGAGAGCGGCTCATCAAATAGGAAAACCGTCGGGTCGCGCACGATACAGCGGGCAATCGCAACACGCTGCTGCTGACCGCCCGACAAAGCCTTGGGTCGACGATCCAGGAGCTGATCAAACCCCACGCCCATGATCTGCGAGACGATTTCGACGCGCTCGTCAACTTCCTCCTCGCGCTTGTGCATCTTGAAGAAGAAGCCAAGGTTCTTCTTGCTGTGCATGTGAGGGTAGAGCGCATAGTTCTGAAACACGATGCCCACGCGCCGCTCCTTGGCGCCGAGCAGTGTCCAGTCCTCTTCGCCGTACTGAATCGTCCCGCTGTTGGGGTGGTCCAGTCTGATGAGGCCGGCAACCACGCGCAGCATGGTGGACTTGCCGCAGCCGGACGGCCCCAATATGGCGATTGACTCGCCGTCGTGGATGTCAAGATCCACGCCGTCTATGGCATGAATCATGCCGTCGTGGTAATTGGCCTGACCCACCAGGTCGGACTTTTCTTCGTCGGGCGTGTCGCCCATCTGCCCGAATATCACGGCCGCCGGGTCTGAGTCCTCTTTGAAGATCACCCGAGCGTCTCGAATCTGAACGTCAGCCATCGAACCCCTCCGAGCCTGTTGTCGACTTCGATCGGCGAGCCATCACAGGACTCGCCCTTCAGGCTCCACGCCAAACGCGTGGAGTCGGTCTTGCGTCATTCGCATCGCCACGAGAGCCAAGGTGCTCGCCATCAGGAACACCGCCGGGAAGATCAGCAGCATGCTGAGCACGACGCTTCCAACCACGATGATAAAGAACGCGATGGACGAACCAGGCGAACTGAGCGCCATCACCGACGCGTTCCGAAACAAATGGTAGAGCGACATGTCGTAGCGAATGAACATTGGGTAGAGGTAGGCCTGCGCCGCCGTCCAGAGGACAACGAAATACAGCGAGAGGAATCCCAACGCCTGGATCAGCAGTTCCCCCGTTCCGGTGTAGAAGATGAACCCGACAATCAAGCCGTAAAGCAGGAACATATCCACCACGAACAGGAGCCAGGCCCGCGCGAAATTCATGCGGAAGCCGAGCCAGAAGTCCCGAGCTTCGATGTTCTCGTACTCGACATGGCGGTGCGCCACGTAGAAGAGCGCGGCGGTGCCAGGGCCCGCCAGTGCACCGCCAACGACGGTGCCGCCGACGATGATCACGAATAACTGGAGGCCGGTGACCTGGGCGTCCGTCTGCAGCACGGCCTGCTGCAGCGCGTACGCGCCGGGGATTCCAACGATTGGGACCAAGGGGAGCATGGTCAGAAACCAAAAGAAGTTCCCCACAAGCGCCAACGCGCGGAGGTCGTAATAGACCTGCGCGAATGCCCACCACGTGTGTCGAAAGACGTCTGCCACAGCGCTTCACCGCGGAAACGGACGATTGCCGCACCCCTCCACACATGGTAGCCGAGCGGACGTTTGCGCCGGACGGCCCAGGCGGGTTACCCGCCTCCGATTCAGCGTGCCCTCAGGCAGGCACGCGTACGGGCAGCTTGTCGATCATCTCCCGAAACAGACGGGTTGTTTGACTTGTGCTACCGCAGCACGAGCCGATCACCGACACGCCGGCGTCTTGCCACCGACGAGCGAACTGAACCATTTTCTCCGGCGGATACACATAGCAGACCCGGCCATCGATCAACTCGGGCACACCCGCGTTTGACTGGGCCATGAGGGGACGCTGTGGCCCGGCCGCTAGCATCTGCTCCAGCACCTGCGTCATTTCTTCGGGACCGTTCCCACAGTTGCAACCAACAACGGCGGCGCCCGCCTCCTCGCAGGCGCGCATACCGTCCACCGGCGCCACGCCCATCATCGTGTGCAGGTTGATGTCGTAAGTCATGGTCGCGAAGACGGGCAGACCGGTCGATCCGGCGGCCTGAATGGCGATCTGGACTTCGCGAATGTCGCTAAAGGTCTCGCAGAGCAGCAAGTCCACGCCGCCCTCGGCGAGTTGCTCGGCTTGGACACGGAAGGCCTCGGTCATCCGAGCTTCGGTGATCTCCCCGAGCGGCTCAAGGAAATCGCCGCTCTGTCCGATGTTTCCCGCCACCCAGGCGTCATCGCCGGCCACAGCCCTGGCCTGTTCAGCCGCGCCTCGATTAATGGCTTCGGACTTCTCTGTCAGGCCGGCCCGTTGCAGTCGGATGAGGTTGCCCCCGAACGTGTTGGTCGACAGAACGTCCGCGCCCGCGTCCAGATAACCCTGGTACACCGCGGCCATGAGATCCGGGAAACGGAGCGTGGCTTCCTCCGGCGCCTCCCAGTCGCGGTCCGGAAAGTCATTCAGCACCGAGCCCATGGCGCCGTCAAACAGCAGGGGGCGCCCGGCCAGGGCGCGAAGAACGGCATCGGGTGTCGATCGGTCAACAGGCATGGAGCATGTACTCAGGCCCGACCAGTCGGTCTCGGGCTAGGCGTCGAATATAGCAACGGCGCAACTATGGCTTGGTTACGCGTCCGCAGCTTCCGCCGCCTGAACCGCGGCAGCGGCGCGATTCGCGTCGGCAAGCGCCGGGTAGAGGCAACGGTAGCGCTCATACGCTGCCTCCAGCGCCGCGACTCCGGCGCTGCTCGGCACGACCGTCTGGTGCGGGGCGGACGTGACGTCGACCGCTTCCGCAACTGATGCAAACAGTCCCGCTGCAACAGCTCCCAGCATGGCCGCGCCAAAGGCCGGGCCACGGCCCTCCGGTTCCACCCGCATCGGAGCATCGAAGACATCCGCGACGATCTGCCGCCACAGCGGACTGCGAGCTCCCCCACCAGCCAGCTTGAACCGGTCCACGGACGCGCCGACGCCCTGAATCGCCTGGGCAGCGTCGCGCAAGCTAAAGGCAACCCCTTCCAGAACAGCCCGCACGATATCGGCGCTACCGTGCGCGGTCGTCAGACCCACCAGCGCGCCTCGGGCGTCGGCGTCAAGGTGCGGGGTTCGCTCACCTTGCAGATAGGGCAGCCACAGCAGGCCCCGGCTGCCCGGCGGCGAATCCGCCGCTACAGAAACCAGTTGGTCGTACGGCATACCCGGCATGAACGTGTCGCGCAGCCACCGCAGCGACAGGCCGGCCGCCTGCGTGACACCCATCAGGTACCAGCGGCGAGGCAGGGCGTGGGCCCCGACCTGGACACGGCCATCAGGCGCCGCGCCATAGGCGGAAGCGGCGGCGAAGACCACGCCGGACGAACCAATCGTGACGGCCGCGTCGCCCTCGGAGATCACCCCGGCCGCCACGGCGCCGGCCGGCTGATCGCCGGCCCCGGCCGCAATTGGGATTCCGGGTCGCAGCCCCAGTCGCTCGGCGGCAGCCGCGGTCAGCCTGCCTGCGATCTCTGGCGACTCGCGAATCTCGGGCAGCCACGCCGGATCAAGTTGCAGGGCGTCCAGCATCTCGTTCGACCAGCGGCGCGTAGCGGAATCGAAATAGCCGGTCCCGCTGGCATCGGACACGTCGGTCAGGCATTCACCGGACAATCGCAGTCGGATGAAGTCCTTGGGCAGCAGCACGTGAGCCGTACGCTCCAGGAGCTTCGGCTCGTGCTGCCGGACCCAGATGAGCTTGGGCGCCTGGAATCCTTCCAGCGGCAGGTTGCCCGTGTGGCGAACCAGCGCGGGCACTCCAATGGCATCCTCGAGTTCGCGACGCTGCGGCCCGGTGCGCAGGTCGCACCACAGGATGGCGTCGCGCAGCGGCTGCCGGGCGCGATCCAGCAGCGTCAGTCCATGCATCTGACCCGTGAGCCCTATCGCGCGAACCTCATCCGCCCGATCGGCCCGCGAGGCCACCGCCGCTATCGCGTCAAAGGCTGCCGCTTCCCAGGCATCCGGTGACTGTTCGGCCCAGCCCGGCTGTGGCGTTCGCAATTCGTAGGAGGTCTCGTGGACAGCACAGGTGCGGCCTGCGGTGTCGGCGAGTACGGCACGAGCACCAGTAGTGCCCAGATCCAACCCAATAACCAGGCCTGCACTCATGTGGCTACGTTCGAGCGGCGGCGGAATGGATCGGCGATCACGTCGACCGCCTCGACACGCACGCCCGGCGCCGCCCGCCGAAGTGGGAAGGCGGATGCCGCTCCCCGGTCAACGATTGCCGTGGCCATCCAGCCGGGGTCGTCATGCAGAACGATAATCGTGCCGCCCATACCTGCCCCGGCCAGCTTGGCCCCGCGGGCGCCGAGCTGGATCGCCTGTGCAATCAGGGCGTCAACGACTGGTCCGGACCCGCCAACGGCGGCAACGTGACGATGCGCGGTGTTCATCGCCGCCCCCACCGCCGGCCAGTCCTGCGCCACGAAATCTCGCTTGGCTTGGCGAGCGATGGATCCCAGGGTATGCATCGCGGCGCGCACGTCGCGGTCGCCTTCAACCCAGCGGGCGCGTAAGGGTCGGTGAGTCTCTCCTGAATCGCGCTGACGTCCAGTATGTGCCAGCACGAACGGAAGCGATGTCTCGGGATCCAGCAGAGGCTCGACGGTCGCCAGCGGGTCGATATCCGGCCCTCGCCAGTGCTCCTTGTCCCGAAAATCCATGCAGGTGAGACCACCAAACGTCGTTGCATAGAAGTCCTGGAAACCGCAGGTGACGCCCATCCGGCTGAACTCGATCTCGCGCGCCATTTCGGAAAACTCATGCAGGGGCGACTGTCGCCGAAGCCAGACATTCGTGGCGTGCAACGCCGCAACCAATAGCGCGCTGCTGCTTGAGAGACCGGCGCTTGGTGGAACATCGCTCCAGCAGCGAATCTCAGCCCGCTCGTCCTGCATACCCTGCGCCGTGACGACCGACTTGAGAACATTCAGATAGGTTGAATGTCGGGCCGCCGACAGTTCAGACGGACTCATTTGGGCTGCGGTGGCGGCGGCTGGCGGCGGGACCAGTCGAAGGTCGTCATGGGATTGCACGGTCAGATCGAGGCCGGCGTCCAAGGCCCGCAGCCGCAAACGCGGAGCCGGGCGGATGGCCACGAAAGCTCGCTTGGGAATGGCGGCGGCAATGACCGTTCCGCCGTACATGTCGCTGGGATTGCCGAGCAACCCAGCCCGTCCGGGCGCCGACGCGACAACCGGCGACCCAACGGTCACAGTCGTTGGCCAAGCTCGCTCACGTACTGCCGAACGCTTGCTCCGTACTGTGGATCGGCGAGTGCGAAGTCAATGAACGCGCGGTAGTACGACTCGAAGTTGCCGATGTCGTAGCGGCGTTCGCTGGCATCCAGGGGTACCACCCGAACCGGTGGCGCTTCGCGCGCCAGGATTGCGATGGAGTCCGTCAGCCAACGTTCGCCACCCAATCCAGGTCTGGTGGCCTCGATCGCATCGAATATCTCGGGACTGAAGACGTAGCGCGGGACGATTGCCAGATCGCTCGGGGCAGTCCCCGCCGCAGGCTTTTCGACGAGGTCTGCGGCGAAGAGGGCTCCACCAACCTCACGCACATCAACGATGCCGTAGCGGAACGCGTCCTCTTGCGCGATCTGTTCAACCGCCACAGCGCCGCTGGCCTTGCTCTCGCCGTGAGCCGCGATCAGCCGCGCCACCAGGTTGGCGCCGCGGATAATCGTGTCGCCGAATGCGACGACAATCGGCTCGCCTCCAGCAAAGTCACGGGCCAGTCCCACGGCGTCGGCAACCCCGCTGGGAGTGCCTTGCCGCGTATAGAACACGCCGCGGATGCCGTCGGCAATCGGCAGATCGGCCGAATCAATGTTGCCCGCCTGCTGAAGAAGCCGGCTGAGTTCGAGATCGGCATCGAAGTGGTCTTCGATCGCCGCCTTCTTGCGGCCGGTGATCAACAGGATCTGCTCGATACCGGCCGCACGAAGCTCTTCAATCACGTACTGAACGACAGGCTTCCGGCCTACCGGGAGCATTTCCTTCGGCTGAGACTTGGTTGCCGGAAACAGTCGAGTTCCGATCCCCGCAACCGGAACCACGGCCTTGCGCACGGGACTAAGAGCGGCAACGGTGTCCACTGGCTACCCACCGTACGGACCACAGGCGACCGGACGCTAGCATACGCAGACCAACGACTCGGCTGGCCGTGCGTCACGCATGGCGTCGTTCGACGATCTGACGTGTATAGCCGATACACGGTCCCTGTCGCGCAAAGCACGGCGGCGAAGTGAGGTGAGTCTGCGTGCGTCGTGCATTGGTGCTCGGTCTGTGGTTGCTCTTGGCACTCGCCGGCGTGCTTGTAGTTCTTGGGGTATTCGCCACACGCGGCTCAGTCGACATCTCGGATCTGGCACGACTGGAGCCAGACGTGCTCGTGAGCGAGCGGGCGGAGGCCAAGCTCGACGCCTTTGGCCAGACATCGGAGCAAGCCCGCCTTGCGGGTCGCTCGATTCCAGCGCAAGTTGCCTTTTCCCACGACGAACTAACCGCCCTGGTGCGTGACTGGGGTAAGCAGGAGCATGGATTCGGGTCGATCAGCGAGATGCAACTCACGTTTCGTCCCGGCACGATCGCGCTGACAGGCATTCTGCATTCGGCGGGCCTGAGCTTTCCGTTTCGCCTGGACATTGCCGTCACGACGGAGAACAGTCAGCGCACGGCCGAGATCACTCGATTCCAGGTAGGCGAAATGTATGCGCCGGGATTCGTGCGGTCCCTTGCCCTTGCGCTAGCCGAGAGCACACTCGACGCCGGGCTGCCACGCCTGCCCATCGCCATCGAGACTCTGGTGATTACCGACGGCGAGCTGCTCGTCTCGGGCGCCGCCGTTCCGTAGGCCCTGGAAGCTGTCCGCGCGTCAGCGCGGAAAGGCCCCACGAACTCCGCCATCAACCGGCAGAACAGCACCGGTGGTCTTCGCCGAACGATCGCTTGCAAGGAATAGCACGGCCTCAGCTACGTCGTCCGCGCCAATCGGGGCTTGCAGGAGATTCCTGCTGCGGTAGAAGTCCTCAAGCTGGTCAACGTCAACGCCGTGAGCCGCGGCGCGGCCCGCCCGGAGATCGTCGCTCCACAGGCGGGAATCTGCGAACACCGCGTCCGGATTCACCATATTGACGCGTATCCCGTGCTCACCGTTCTCGATTGCCAGCACGCGGCCCAGTTGCAACTGGGCCGCCTTGGCCGCGCTGTAGGCCCCGAAGTCGCGGCCCGGATCAAA
This sequence comes from Chloroflexota bacterium, assembly GCA_022821645.1. Lineage (GTDB taxonomy): Bacteria > Chloroflexota > UBA11872 > UBA11872 > UBA11872 > UBA11872. Next base: position 19,180 of record JAJEDE010000006.1, on the reverse strand, counting down.
CGTGTTCTTGGTGCACACAAGAATCACGCTGCCTCCTATGCCCTGCTGCCGCATGGCCCGAACGGCCGCGCGAGTCACCAGGAAATGTCCGGTGGCATTGACGTCAAAGCTCCGTTGCCATGCGGAAAGGGGCAAAGCGTCGATCGGCGCCGCGTCAGCGATGCCGGCGTTGGAAACGACGATGTCAATCCCTCCCACCGCAAGCGCAATCGCCCGCATGGCCGCCGTGACCGCATCCTCGTCGGTCACGTCAAGGATCAGCGGTTCGGCCGCACCCTCGGCATCGGCAATGCGCACCGCTGCCCCTCTGGCGCCTTCCGCGTCGATATCGGCCACAAAAACGTGGGCGCCGGCCCCTGCCAGGCGGCTGGCCGTGGCGCGTCCGATTCCGCTGGCCGCTCCGGTTACAAGCGCGACGCGCCCGGCCAGCTCCCGCTCGGGGGGCGCCAGCTTGAGCTTGTAGAGCTCCAGTGGCCAGTATTCGATGTCGAAGAGATCCCGCGCCGGCAGCGCCGCATACGCCCCCATGGACTCCGCCCCCTCGATCACGTCCATGGTCTGGCGATAGATCCGCGCCACCGCATCCGCCTCGGCGGCCGTACGGCCGGTGGTGAACATTCCGATGCCCGGCGCCAACACCACGCGCGGGCCGGCATCGTGCCTGAAATCGTCGGTTGGATCGGCGTGCTCCCGCACGTATTCGGCGTACGCCGCTTCGTAGCGATCCACGGCGCCAGGGGCCTCGGCGGGATCGTCCGAAGACAGGACCAGGGGCAATCGCTTGGTGCGCAGGACATGGTCGGGTGTTGCCGGACCCTTCTGGGAGAAACGCGAGACGTCCCCGTGGTCAACGAAGGCGCGGACCCTGGGGCTGGTGTCCGACCGGACAATCATGGGTCGGCGCCGGCTCAGCCGGCCGCGCAGGGTTAGAACCAGATTGGCGGCGTCACCGTTCGATTGGGCCGTCGGCTCTAGCGGACCAAACCACGTCCGCGCGATCCGCGCTTCCGCCCGCGACACTAGCTCGATGTGCCGCTCATAGGATTGCTGGGCGCTCTCGCCGAACGTCACCAATCCATGCTTGTCGAGCACCAGGCCACTGACTGACGGATCGGCGTCATACACGTCGGCGGCTGCCTTGGAGAGATCGAATCCGGGCTTGATATAAGGAACCAGACCAACCGCATCGCCGAAAACCTCGTGCACGCGCGCCGCGCCGTCCGTCTGATTGGTCAGAGTGAGAATCGCGTCGGCGTGGCTGTGATCGATCCAGTCCAGCGGGATAAAGGCGTGCAGCAGCGTTTCGATCGATGGCCGCGGTGCCCGCGTGTCCAGCAGCGCCAGGGTCACCAATTCCACCATGGCGTCGTCCTCAAGCGTTTCGCGGTCACGCAGCGGAGTGAGTTCGTCGAGCGCGAGTGGGGCGAAACCAGCGGCCTGGATAGTGGCTAGGTCGGTGCCGCTACCCTTAATCGTGAGCGTTCGCCGCACGCCGCCGCGCGGATCCGCAACCTCGTGCTTGACCGAAGTATTTCCGCCGCCAAACAGAACAAGCGAAGGCTCGGCGCCCAGCAGACGCGAGGTATAAACCCGCAGCGCCAGCGGGTCCAGACCGGCGGCGGCTTCCGACGACCAGCGTGATCGCACCGATGTGATTCCGGTCAGTCGCGCAGCGGCGCCGTTGGTTCCAGCGTTACGGTCTTCCCGGCCTCGGCCGCGATGGCGCAAAAGAGGTCGTAGGCGGCGTCCAGCTGGACCTTGGGATCGCCGCCCTCGGTGCTGCGAACCACGATGTCAACCGGCAGTCCATTCACCCGCGACTGTCCCACGTACGCCTTCAGATAGGCCACGGGAACTTCCCGCATTACCCGCTGCATGAACGGCGAAGTCTCGGATTCGAACGAGTCGATGAATACGCGCATTCGAGCGGTTTGGGAGGAGAACATTCCGTGCAGCGCCGGCCGGATATGCGTCTCGAAGCACCCTTCAACTTCGCGCGGTGGCCCGGGCATCGACCAGATGGTCGTCTCATCGACCACGGTCGAAAAGCAGGGCGCCCACCCAACCGGATTGAGATGCACGGTAGATGCCCGCGGTATCGAACCCATTTTGAGTCTCGGCGGGACCGACACCTCTTCGATCGTCATGTTGCGACGCTTGGCATAGTCTTCAATCACCTCAAACGGCGTATGCGTATCACTGCCTGCCACGGCGGCAATCGCGTCAACCGTCATGTCATCAGGCGTCGGTCCAAGACCGCCGGTGGTCAGAATCGCGCGCGGCTCGCGTGCCACGGCGGCGCGCAATTCCTCGATCAAAGCGTCCATGTCGTCGGCCAGCGCCGTAATCCGGCGAACGTCGCCGCCGGCAACTGACACTTCGCCGGCTAGCCAGTGAGAGTTCGTGTCCAGAACCAGGCCGGAAACGAGCTCCGTTCCGATCGAGAAGATCTCAACGTCGTCGTTCATAGCGCCCGCCGCTGTAGGTTTGAACCGGAGAGCATTCTAAGTTGAACCGCGGCTTCCGGTGCTAGCCTTCCGCCCGGCACATGGACAGGTTGGACGAGGCATGGGGGCCGACTGGTACGCACAGCGGGGATTCTCGCCGGAAACCGTGCGGCGCGCACGCATCTGGTACCTGCAGCACCTTCCCGAACCCGGCGATCTCCTGGACGTGGGATGCGGGCGCGGGGAATTTCTGCGGGCGGCGGCGGAGGCGGGGCACCGCGTCGTTGGTATCGACCACGACCCGAAAATGCTGGCGCACGTTGGCGGCCCGACCGTACACCAGGGCGATGCGCTGGACTTCCTTCAGAGCACGCCGGACACATATGACGCAATCACCGCGTTCCACGTGATTGAGCACCTGGCGGTTCAAGAGGCAGAAGCCATGATTCGCCTTGCCGCCGACCGGCTACGGCCCGGGGGCAGACTCGTCGTCGCCACGCCAAATCCGGGCAGCCTCCCTACCATCGCGCACGAGTTTTGGCGCGACCCAACCCACGTCCGACCATACGACCGGGAGCTCATCGAATACTTGACGAGCGGAGCCGGACTCAAAACCGTGGTCGCAGGGTTCAATCCCGAGTCGCAACGCGGTCTCCCGGTGGATCTGGCCGACCTCGGCCTTACGTCGCCCGTCAGGTCAGACGCCAGGACTGATCCACCCGAGTCACCGGCATCGCGCTGGGTCGCGGGGCGGATGGCCGGCTCAAACTACGGGCGGGACCTGGAGCGGGCCATACACGAAGCATCCGACGGTTTGCTTCACACCCGCCAGGAACTGGCTCGGATCGCTGGCGTGTTGCGTCGTTTCCTCGAGGTTGCCTATGAGCCGTCGGAGCTATTCGTAGTCGCGCGACGGCCCTAGGAAGCTGGTTGCTGCCGGTTTGCCAGTTCAACCTGTGGTCCCGCGTCAGGCGGCGGGAGCGATTCGCTGTGCCGCATCAGGTCAGCCGTGTACGCGTGAATCAGCGGTACGTTGGGCTGAAGCACAAACGCGCCGTTGTCGGCGATGACCTCGCGCACCAGGTTGCCCTCCGGCCGAATGGCGCCCGACACCGTTCGAGCGGCGCCAATCCGCATCCCAAGCTTGGCCATCGACGGCACCAGGTCCGGCGGCAGGTTTGATTCGAACGCGTTGCTGAGCTCGCGCAGAAAGGCCGGCGACTCAACCAGGGTCTGCGGGGAAATCACCTGCTCAACCAAGGCCAGCAACATCTGCTGCTGACGCACTTCACGAGCAAAACCACCGTCCTGATACCGAGTGCGCACGTAGCGCAGGGCCTTGTCGCCGTTGAAGTGATTGGGCCCGGCCTCAACCTGAAACGGCTCAAAGCCGGTGTCGGTGGCATTCGGGTAGACGGGGTCGTAGATATTCGACTCGACTTCAATGGACACGCCGCCGAAGAAGTCAACGAGGCGCTTGAAGCCATTGAAATCCAATGTGACCCAGTAATCCACCTGCACGCCGAGGAGGTTTGCAACGCGTCGACGAAGAGCGTCCGCACCCTCTTCCTGCAAGACGGAGTTGATTCGAAATGGGTCGGTGCGGCAGTTCGCGACGCAGATGTCACGCGGGATCGAAACGAGAGTCGCGGCTCTGACGCCCGGATCAATGTGGGCAAGAATCATCGCGTCAGTTCGACCGCCCCCCTCGCCCGGACGCCGGTCAAGGCCAAGAAACAGCACGCTGAACGGCTGGTCTTCGGGCCAGTCGGCGATCAAATCCAGTGGGTTTGGTGGCTCGGGTGTTGCCGTGGCTTCAACCACGGGCGTCGGAGCGGGTGTGTGCGTCGTTCGTCCAGCCACTAACGGCGTTGCCGACCGAGGTGCGATTACCTCGGCGGTTGGCGTGGAAGGCACGGTCGAGGTAGCCGTATCGGAAGATCGAATCCAGACCAGGGCGCCCAGCACAGCCACCACAACGAACACGACACCGGCAGAAGCGACGCTTATTACCTCTGCGCGGCGGAGTCGGTGGGCACGACCCGAAGGTCGCCTGCGACTAGAGTCCGATGACATTGCGAAGTTGCGACGTTATGTCGAGTAGAAACCCCACTATACGACAGCCATTCAATACGTAGATCGGGCAGTCCGCTGGTTTCCGATCGTTGGTTCGGCCTACAAAGCGGAGTGCCGGCGGATAATGTTACGCCCGTGGCGTCCAACCCGGGCGTGCCCAGCCCTGGCGAGTAGGCTGAACGTGACGGCCACGATCCCAACGACTCCTGAATGCAGTTTGCCATTATCGGCTACGGCAAGTCCGGTCGCGCCTTCGGAACACTGATCAAGTCGTTGCCGGGCGCCTCGGTGAGCTTCGTGGTTGACGCTGATCAACAACGTGCGGAAGTGGGCGCCGTTGACTTGAACGCTGGGACATGGAGCAACAACGCCGGGCGTGCGCTTCGTTCTGCGGATGTAGACGCCGTCGTCATATCGGCGCCGTATGGCGGCCTTGCGCAAGTAGCCCGAGACGCGCTGGAACGAGGTCGGCATGTCCTGCTTGAACCGCCTATGGCCCTGCGTCACCCTGACGCGCAGCACGTGTTGGCGAACGCACGGGCAGCCCCCACGACGTTGGCCGTTCATTTTTGGCTGCGTGCGCTTCCCGACGTGCGTCGTATTCGACGCCGGATTCCGCGTCCCACATTCGTTCAAGTCGAGTGCGTCGTACACCCGCTGACCGAGTCCTGGATGGGGACGGCTGAGCACGGCGGCGTCATGGGCGTGCTGGGAAACCACGCGTTGGACCTGGCCAGCTATCTCATGCAGTCAAAGCCCCTCTACGCGCAGGCCATGGGGGGGCGTCACACGCGCCGGGCGGCCCTCGCGGACACCGTGGCCGTTGGCGTGCGCTTCGCGAACGGGGGACTTGCACGTGTGATTGTGGGCGAGTTTGGCCGCACCCGAGCCCGCGCCCCGTGGCGCGCCCTTGCAACCGACGGCACGATCACCGCGACCGCCCAGGGCAGCTTGCCGTGTGGTGAAACTGGAACAGGTCACGAGCTTGAAGCCGGATCCGCGCATTCGAACGAGGCGGACGCGGCACAGTTCGAAAGCCTGAGGGCGTTTGCAAGTGCCGCGGCCGGACGCGGCGAGCCCTTGGCCGCGGTTGACGACGGAGTACGGGCTGTCCAACTCGCCGATGCCGCCTATGAAGCCATGGGTTCACGCCGGCGCGTACCAATCACCGCGACATCGCTACCTGATGCGGTCCGACCGGTCTACGGAGATGATTCCGTCGCGCACCGCCGTTACCACGGCTTCCGTGCGTGAGCGAACCCTCAACTTGCCGTAGACACTGCTGAGGTGTGCCTCCACCGTCTTGGCTGAGACGCCCAGGGACTCCGCGGCCTCTCGATTAGACGCGCCCTCGGCGACCAGTCGCAGGACGTCCAGTTCGCGCATGGTCAGCGGCTCGGCGAGTGAGCGTCCATCACCGGAATCGGACACAGCCTTCGCCGCCTTCTGAAAAAACGTTCGTCCGGCATGTACCCGCCGAACCGCGTCCGTAAGGCCTGCGGAGTCCAGGTTCTTCAGCACGTATCCCGCGACTCCCGCGTCGCGCATGGACTGGACATAGTCGGACTGGCCATAGGCCGAGACAACCAGGATGCGGGTCGCGGGCGCGATGTGTGCCAGGCGCCGAGCCAACGCTGGCCCGCCGCCGGGAATACGAAAGTCAAGAAGACAGACATCGGGGGCAAGACGCCGGCAGGCACGCTCCGCGGCGGCTGCGTCACCGGCGGCTCCTACAACTTCAACGTCCGGGACATTGGCCAGCACCGCCGCCGTGCCTTCTCGGACCATTGCGTGGTCGTCAACAAGCAGGACGCGGATCGGGCGACTGACGGTCACGGGCGAGAAACTCCCGCCGGATGTAACGGCGCCTCCACCGTCAGGATGGTCGGCCCGCCGGGTCGGGAGTCCACGTGCAAGCGGCCGCCCAGGCGGCTGAACCGCTCCTGCAGGCCGGCAAGACCCAGATGCCCCACGGCTGCGTAGGCGGACAGATCCGACGAGGCCGGGAAGCCACAGCCGTCGTCCTGAACCGATAGTCGAATCGCGTCAGCCGCGCACGTGAGTCGAATCCGAACACGAGATGCCTGCGAATGCCGAAGGGCATTGTTCAGCGCCTCCTGGGCCGCGCGGTAGATATGTGTCTCTACGTCGCTATCCGGTCGCCGAACGTCGGGGGTGCCGTCGAACTGGAGATCAATAGTGAAAGGCGCGGCGCGCCCCGCCTCGTCCACCAGCCAGCGCAACGCCGCTTCCAGTCCCAGGTCGTCCAGGACCGGCGGTCGCAGACGTTCGCAGATCTCACGCAGGTCGCCTGCGGCCGTATCCACCAATCGCAGCAGCGCGTCGCGGCTGCGGTAGGGCCCGGGCGCGGCCGAGCGCAACGCGCGTTGGAGGAGCACCAGCTTCTGCAGCGGCTCGTCATGCAGGTCGCGCGAAATTCGTTGCCGCTCCGCCTCCAACAGCCCATTGACCTGTTCGTACAGGTCGCTCAGCGTCTGTTGACTGTCCTGCAGGCGCTGCGCGCTCTCGTCGAGTTCTCGTAGACGGTCCTGTAACTGGCCCCACAGATCCACGCGCACCATGAAGCTGGCCAGTTGGCTGGCCAACGCGTCCAGCAAGTCGGTGTCGGCCTGGCTAAGGCCAAACGACTCTTCGCGGATCGAGGCAACCACATAGGCTGCCACCGAGTCATCGATCATGCACGGCACGACGACGGCGGCAATTGCCGAGCGTCCCTCGCCTCCCGCCGCGACCACGGCCGATCGGACCTGGGCGTCGTCGGGCGTCGGCGCCAGGCTGTTGAAGGAGATGGCGGCCGGGTCGTATGGACGGACCGCGCGCGTGACGGCGATCCAGTCCAGGCCGATCGCGCGGCGCACCGGAGTCAACACTGACTCGGCCAGCTGCTCGACGGAAGTCGTCGCGGCCAGCGCGGCGCTGGCCGTTCGCATCACCCGCTGCGTGTCGTAGCTGTCCTGGTACACCCAGCCCGAAAGCGCTCGAAGTACCAGCCAGCGCGCAAAGGGCATCGTCACGCCGATGCCAACCAGCGCCGCCGCCAGCGTCCACATAACCGGCAACGCCCCGGCGCGATCCGTCAGGTAGCGACCGATCACGCCGACCAGCAGCGCGTAGAACGTAAACAGCAGAATCCAGGCCGCGCCGTGCAGGAAAAGTGTTCGAAGCACCCGCTGGAACCGAATGCGCCAGGTCGGCACGGCTACGTGGACGGTCCCCAGCGCGGTTGCCGCGATGGCCAGCAGGGAGACCGAATAGGGAAGGATCTCAGCGCCGCTGACGACCGCGGGCACAAGCGAAAGCGCGGTAGGCGGCAGCGCGGCGGTCAGAAACGTCGCCAGCAATGCGCGCGCCACACGCCGGTCACGGGGAAACGTGATATCCAGGAGCGTGACTAGGCATTTGGAGAGAAGCGCCGTAAGCCCAAGCGCCGGAAGCAGCGCCAGCGTGACCCAGGCCGCGTTATACAGCTCCGGCCGGCCCTGGTATGACGCCACCAGCACCGCGACCGGTCCTGCCAGGGCTGTAACCGCCAGGGCCGGAACGTACGGGACGATGAACGCCGGTCCACGTATCGGACAGACAGCCGCAAACCACAGCAAGGCCACGCCCGTCGCGCCAGTCGCCGCAAAGACCAGCAGCGTCAGCGCGCCTTCGGCGTCTGGGGCCACGGAGCCCAGCGCAAGGGCAATGGCCACGGTAAACATGGCGGCGGTGGCCGACCGCAGCACTCGGCGCCGTCCGTAGAGGGCGACAACCGCTCCACCCGCCGCAAAGGTCGTCGCCAGCGCCAACGTGGTAGCGCGCATGGCCGGATCGAGACCTGGAATCGGGATCGTAGAGCCGGTCTCTGGATCGGCAAGCGCCCCCCCGCCGATCTCGGTGCTCAGCTCAACGGGCCGCCCAATCGGTTCCCCCGAAGGCCCATCCCAGGCAACCACGTCGCCGGCGCTAAGCCCTGCGCGCCAGGCGGGCCCACCGGGCGTCACGCTCTCGATCAGCCACTGACCGGGCTCGGCCGGTACGGCCGTCGCCCCGTGCTCGAACGGCTGCATCGCAACTGTGGTGGCCAGTACGAGCGCCGCGACCCATAGCGTTACCCCGACCGCGAGATAGCTTGCTCGCCGCGGCCAGATACGCGCCAGGCCGCCCCGACGACGATTCTCCGCGGCGAGCCATTCGCCGAGGCTCTGGCGACGCGTGCGCCTGGGCGATCGAGCCAGCGGTCTGCCCTCGTGACGGCGGGCGCTCCCAGCATACGCCTGGAACCGCTGCCTACCTCGCTCCAAGCGAATGTTCAGCCAATCGCACCCGGCCCGGCCAGGCCGAGCCGGCCTGTTCACTCACAGGCAATCACGCCGTGATTCGTTCCTAAACGGCCACCGTCTCCATCGCGGCCGGGGCCGCGTCGCCACCGGCGAAGCCGCAAAACTCTTCGTAGTCGATCAACTCGGTGATCGTCGGGTAGTCGCCGCAGACCGGGCACTCTGGATCGCGGCGAAGTTTCAACTCTCGAAACTCCATCTCCAGGGCGTCAAGCAGCAACAGCCGCCCGGTCAGGGCCGTCCCTACCCCCCCGATCAGCTTGAGAACTTCGTTGGCCTGGATCAGCCCGATCAGGCCCGGCAGAACGCCGAGCACGCCGGCCTCGGCGCAACTGGGCGCCATCTCCGGCGGCGGCGGTGTCGGGTAGAGGCAGCGGTAGCAGCCCGTGCCGGGCTCGAACACGGTCGCCATGCCCTCAAAGCGCATCACGCTCCCGTCCACCAGCGGCTTACCCAGGAAGTAGGCGGCGTCGTTCACGAGATATCGCGTTGGGAAGTTGTCGCAGCCGTTGACCACGATGTCGTACTGCTCGAGGATTTCGAGCGCGTTGTCGGAAGTCAGCGGCTCGTCATGGCGCACAACGGTTACGTCCGGATTCAGTCCGGTCAACGTTGCTTCCGCCGACGCCGTCTTGGGCATCCCGACACGATCGTCGCGGTGCAGGATCTGCCGCTGCAGGTTTGAACGGTCCACGGTGTCAAAGTCCACCACGCCCAGCGTGCCGACGCCGGCCGCGGCCAGGTAGTAGAGCACCGGGGAGCCAAGGCCGCCCGCGCCGACCACCAGCACTTTGGCATCGAGAATCTTCGCCTGCCCTGCCGCCCCGACCTCGGGCAGCAGCATGTGGCGGCTGTAGCGTTGAACTTGCTCGACGGTGAACACGATTAAGGGCCTTCCAGGTAGTGCCGGCGCTTAGTGCCCGGCGGGCGGTTCCTCGGTTTCGTAGCCGGCCTCGGCCCACTCGGTCATCCCGCCGGCCATGTTGTACGCATCCGCAACGTTCAACGCCCGCGCCATCTGCGTGGCAACCGCGCTGGTCTGCCCAACGTTGCAGATGAACAGCAGGGGTTTTCCGGACGGGATGACCTCGGCGGGGCGCGCCAGGATGTCGTCCAGCGGCACGTAATCCGCGCCCGGCATGGCCGGCGCGTGAAACTGGGTGCGGACGTCCACCACGTCCACCTCACCGTTTTCGATCATCTCCTTCGCCTTGTGAATATCAACGTCGAAGTCAGGCGATCCAGGCAGACCCATCGTTTGGCACCAATCGGCAGTTCGTTCGACACTCAAGCATCGCGCCGCAGGGCAGCCAGGTCAACGCTAAAGACCGGCGTCCTGCAAGTTTCACTACTGACCGCAAGGCCCACCGCAACGCTATGATCGGATACGCCCTCGTCCCGGTATTCCCGTGAACACCACCGAACTCGCATCCCAGCTTGAAACAACGCCGGTGCCGGACGCCGTCGGCGATGTCCTGCGTCGCCGCCTGGACCAGCTCGACGGGAGCCTTGACTCGGAGGATCGAATTGCGCGCACGTTGCGCCTGCCTTGGGCTGCGGACAGCGCTGATCGTCCGCGGTTTGCGGTCCTGCACGCCGACCTCGTCGAAGATCTCGCAATTTCCGAGCCGGTCGCCGACCTAATTTGCGACCACCTGGTCGTGCGCGAGCACCAGCTCGCGGCTGAGCCGGACACGAGCGGCCCCCGCGCGCTGCTCTGCCTGGTCGGTCCCCCCGGCGTCGGTAAGTCGTACATCGCCCGGCAGATCGCCGAGGAACTCGGGCTGCCCTGGGCCACGATCCGGCTTGATCGCCTGGGGTCTCCCGACGAGCTGTTCGGAAGTGTGCACGCCCCAGGCGAGATAATGGGTGCCGTCGAGCGGCTCGGCCAAACCGAATTTGTCCTGGTTCTCGAGGAACTCGACGCCGTTGGGGGAGGCCGGCCTGCCGCCGGTACCCGGAGTGACACGACAAGCGGGAATTGGTCAGCTTCTCGAGCGTCCCTGCTCAATGCCCTGACCGACGCTTTCACGCGACGCCAGTTTCGCGATCGCTTCTTTGATGTCCCGTTCGATCTCTCGCGCGTCCTGGTTGTCGCAACCGCGCGCTGGCTGCCGGACATCCCGCCGCATGAACGCGGCCGTCTGGATATCGTCGAGCTGCCCGGGTACGTGGACGATGACAAGATCGCCATCGCACGTGACTCGCTGGCGCCGGCCGTGCTTGACGAATACAACGTGCCGCTGGACAACGTCACCATCGAGGAAGACGCGCTGTCCGCGCTCGTCCGCAGCTACACGGTCGAGCCGGGGGTGGACGAACTCGACGGGTTGCTCCGTCAGGTCGTTCGACGCGCGTTGAGTAATCGAGCCTTGCGCGGTGACGACGGACCGCTCGACATTGCCATCGAAGATTTTGGCGCCACCATTGGGCGGCCAACGCGACTGCGCGTTGATCGCCGCCGCCGCGAAACGCCGGGCCAGACCGCCGCTGCCGTCGTGCGGCGCAGCGGTGGAGTGCTCGGCCACGTTGAAGCCGTGCAAATGCCTGGCTCTGGGCAGATTCGAATTCTGGATACGGCGGGCGCGGACCTGACCGCCCGCTACCGGATCGTCCCCTCGTACGTGCGCTCGCGACTCTCCGATCTGGGCGTGTCCGCCCGGTCGCTCGAAGAGTTCGACACGGACCTGCTGCTGCCCGCCAGCGAACTGCCCGGCGACGAAGGCTCCCTCGCCCTCGCCGCGACAGTCGCCATGGTCTCCCTCATGCGGGATCGGGCCGCCGACCCGGAGTTCCTGGCCATAGGTGGCATGACGGCGCATGGACACGTCCGTCGAGCCCAGGGTGTTCAGGCCAAGATTCTCGCAGCCCATCGCAGCGGTATCCGCCGCATCGTCCTTCCGCGCCAGAACGAGCACGACCTGGACAGCATCCCCGAGCCGCTGCACGACGCGATCACCTTCATTCCCATCGACGAGGCCGGCCAGGGCATCAACGTCGCGCTGCGGTAGGACTCCGTCTCGGCGCGGCTGACCGCCGGTCGCACGGCCTGCGCACGCTGCCCGACCTATCCGCTAAAGCTGTTGGGCGCCTGCCCCACCGCCCCAGGTCGTGCGCGAAACAAGCTGCCGGCCTCCGGCTCCGACTCCTCGGAGATGCCGCGCGCTGCCGAAGTCACGTAAAGGTCTCGCCGGTCCGCGCCGCCAAACGCGCAGCTTGACGTCTGACTTACGGGGAACCGGACCATGCCCCGCTCGCTCCCATCCGGCGCGTAGTGCACCACGCGCGAACCTCCCCACACAGCCACCCACAGGTCCCCGTTCGCGTCCACAGTCATTCCATCCGGAAACCCGAGCGACGAGTCCACCTCGATCAGCGTGCGCCGGTTGGAAATAGCGCCGTCGTCCCGGTCGAAGTCGAAGACATCCACCCGTCGAGTCAGGCTATCGATGAAATACATCAGGCGGTCGTCCGGGCTCCAGTCGATCCCGTTTGAAATCGAGACACCGTCCACCATGGGTCGCACGCTCAGGTCCGGATCCAGCCGGTAGAGCGTGCCCAGGCCGGCCGGTCCGGCCTCGTCGTACGCCATCGTGCCCGCCCAGAAACGCCCCTGCCGGTCGCACTTCCCGTCATTCATCCGCATACCCGGGTCGTCCGCCTCAACCTCGGCCAGCACTGTCTGGGAGCCGTCCTCGCCTAGCGCGCGGAACCCATCCGCCGCCGCCAGCACCAGGCCCCCGCTCGCCCGCACCGCAACCGCGCCCACGTCAATCCCAACGTCCTTACGGTCATTGCGTCCGGTCGCCGGATCAAAGCGATGCACCGCGGAGCCAGTTATGTCAACCCAGATCAAGGAATCCGTTCCGGGATCCCAGATCGGCCCTTCGCCAACTTCAGCGCGCGTTCGTACGACAAGTTCAGATTCCATGGCTCATATCCCCGGGATCGCGGCGCGAGACTCGCGCGCAGTCTATTGCGACCGACTCGCCGCCCACCGAGCGCCCGTTCGTATACTCAACACCTACTCATCATGCCGCCGCCGCGGGAGCCGTTTGTGACGCTGATTTCCGGCCTTAGCGCGCGCGAAGTCTTGGACTCGCGCGGCAACCCGACCGTCGAAGTCGAAGCCACCCTCGAAAGCGGCGGCTGCGGCCGCGCCATCGTCCCCTCCGGCGCTTCGACCGGCGAGCACGAAGCCCACGAACTCCGCGACGAGGACGCCCAGCGCTACCGCGGCAAGGGCGTCCTCCGGGCCGTCGAACACGTCAACGACGTCATTTCCCTCGAGATCGAAGGCCAGGACGCCGCCAATCAGGCCTCCATCGACACCCAACTCCTCGCCCTGGACGGCACCGCCAACAAGAGTTCCCTCGGCGCCAACGCCATCCTCGGCGTATCCCTCGCCGTCGCCCACGCCGCCGCCGACGGCCTCGGCCTGCCGCTCTACCGCTACCTCGGCGGCGCCGGCGCCACCACCCTGCCCGTCCCCATGCTCAACATCATGAACGGCGGCGTCCACGCCGCGGGCAGCACCGACTTCCAGGAGTTCATGGTCATGCCGGTCGCCGCCGGCTCCTTCACCGAAGCCCTCCGCACCTCCGTCGAGATCTACCACCAGCTCCACGACGTGCTCACCGAACGCGGCTTCGGCACCAGCGTCGGCGACGAGGGCGGCTTTGCCCCCAGCCTCGGCTCCAACGCCGCCGCCTTCGAGGTCATCCTCGAAGCCATCGACCGCGCCGGCTACGAAGCCGGACGCGACGTCTTCCTCGCCATCGACGCCGCCGCCTCCGAACTCATGGACGACCAGGGCCGCTACGTCCTGGCCCAGGAAGGCCGCACGCTCACCGCTACGGAACTCGTTGAGCTCTGGACCGAGTGGGTCGACCGCTTCCCCATCGTGTCCATCGAAGACGGCCTCGGCGAGAACGACTGGGACGGCTGGAGCGCCCTCACCGAAGCCATCGGCGACCGCGTGCAGTTGGTTGGCGACGACCTCCTGGTCACCAACACCGATCGCCTCCGCCAGGCCATCGAACGCAAGGCCGCCAACTCGATCCTCGTCAAGGTCAACCAGATCGGCACCCTCAGCGAAACCCTTGAGGCCATCGACATGGCCCACCGCGCCGGCTTCACCGCCGTCATCTCCCACCGCTCCGGCGAGAGCGAGGACACCACCATTTCCGACCTGGCCGTCGCCACCAACGCTGGCCAGATCAAGGCCGGCGCCCCCGCCCGCACCGACCGCGTGGCCAAGTACAACCAGCTGCTTCGCATCGAAACCGACCTCGCCAACGCCGCCCGCTACGCGGGCTCACGAGCCTTCACGAACATTCGTCGGACCTGGGCATGACCCCCGAGGAGCTTCGCCGGCTCCTGGCCGACGTAGCGACCGGCGCACTCACCACTGACGACGCATTCGAACGCCTGCGCACCTTTCCAACCGACCACCTCGGCTTCGCCCGCGTCGACACCCAGCGCACCCTGCGCACCGGTATCCCCGAGGTCATCTACGGCGCGGGCAAGACCGCCGCCCAGGTAGCCGACATCGCCGAACGCCTCGCCGCCAGCGGCGCCCCGCTCCTGGCCACCCGCGTCACCCCTGAAATGGCGAATGCCGTGCAGGCCAGGCTCCCCGACGTGCAACACCACCAGACCGCCCGCATGCTCACCGCCCCCGGCCGCCAACCCCTCCAGCGTCACGGCCGCGTAACCGTCGTCTCCGCCGGAACCTCCGACCTGCCGGTCGCGGAAGAAGCCGCCATCACCGCCGACGCCCTCGGCGCCCACGTCGAACGGGTCTACGACGCCGGCGTCGCCGCCATCCACCGCATCCTCGCCGAACGCCCCGCCTTGGACCGTGCCGACGCCATCGTGGTCGTCGCCGGCATGGAGGGCGCCCTCCCCAGTGTCGTAGGCGGCCTCACCGACCGCCCGATCATCGGCGTCCCCACCAGCGTCGGTTACGGTGCCGCGTTCGCCGGCCTCGCCGCCCTCCTCGGCATGCTCACCAGCTGCGCCCCCGGCGTCTCCGTCGTCAACATAGACAACGGCTTCGGCGCCGGCGTCCAGGCCACGCTGATCGCCCGTCGCGTCTCGGCATGACCACCGCCTACTTCGACTGCCTGGCCGGCGCCAGCGGCAACATGATTCTCGGCGCGCTGCTCGACGCCGGTCTGGACAAGACCCGCCTCCTCGCCGAACTCCGCAAGCTGGACCTGCCCCCCTGGGAACTCCGCGACGAGCGAGTCCGTCGCGGCCTCATCGACGCCCGCCTGGTCGACTTCGAAATTGAAGACCGCGGCCACCACCACCCCTACCCCGACATCGACGCCCGCATCGCCGCCGCCGACCTGGAACCAGGCGTCAAGCACAGTGCCCGCCAAGTCTTCCGCCGCCTCGCCGAAGCCGAGGCCCACGTCCACGGCACCCGCGTCAGCGAGGTCGAGTTCCACGAGGTCGGCGCAGCCGACTCCATCCTGGACGTCGTCGGGGCCGCAGTTGCGTTCGACCTGCTAAGCATCGACCGCGTCGTCGTCTCCCCCATCAACACCGGCAGCGGCTGGGTGGAGACCGCCCACGGACGCCTCCCCGTCCCCGCCCCGGCCACCACGCAACTCCTGGCCGGCAGCGGCGCCGTCGCCTACGGGTCCGACGTCAAGTTCGAGCTCCTCACCCCCACCGGCGCCGCCGTCCTCACCCACGCGGCCGACGCCCACGGCCCCCTGCCCCCCATGCGCGTGCTCCAAACCGGCTACGGCGCCGGAACCGCCCGCCTCAGCATCCCCAACGTCCTCCGCGTAACCCTCGGCCAGCCCGTCCAGTCGCACCAGGCCGACACCGCAACCGTCATCGAAACCAACATCGACGACATGAACCCCGAGGCCTACCAGTACGTCTCCGCCCGCCTCTTCGCCGCCGGCGCGCTCGACGTCTGGACCTCCCCCATCGTCATGAAAGGCGGCCGCCCGGCCATCCAACTCTGCGCGCTCGGCTCCAACGACACCGCCGGCGCGCTCATCGATTTGATCCTGACCGAGACCACCACCCTCGGCGTCCGCACCTACCAGGTCCGGCGAACCAAGCTGCAACGCGCCAGCTACAGCGTCGCGACACCCTTCGGCGACGTCCGCGTCAAAGCCTCATATCTGCACGGAGCGCTCCGCGACGCCGCCCCCGAGGCCGCCGACTGCCACCGCATCGCCGCCGAACGCGGCGTCCCCTGGCGCGACGTGTACGATGCCGCTCGAGCCGCCGGACGCGCCGCCGCGCCCCCCGGTCCCGACTCCGAAGATTAAGGTTCCCGCGATGTCCGAATCACAGGCTCCGGTCGTTCCCAACGCCCAGGGCGACGTCGTCCGAGTCACCGAAGCCGCCGTGGGATCCGTCCGCGCCGACCGCGTCGTCTCCCAGCGCACCACCGTGCGCCACACCCACGCTCAGCAGGTCCAAGCCGACCGCTCCGTCATGCTGATGAACCGCACCGACCAGTTGCAGGTGACTCGCAGCGCCGTGGGCGGCGCCACCTCTGGTCGAACCCAGGTCCGCAACGCCGCCATGGGCGTCAACGTCAGCGGCAACGCCCGGCTCGAGAACGTGGCCGCCAGTTGGGTCGTCGCCGGCAACGTCCAGGCCGACCGCGTCCTCAGCCTGGCCGTCGTGGGAGGCAACGTCTCCGGCAACGTCCGCGCCCTCTTCGGAACCCGCGCCGCCATCGCCTTCGGCATCGCCCTCGGCCTCTCCTCCCTCCTCGCCCGCCTCCTCACCCGCCTCCTCCGCTAACCCCGCCCCCGTCCCAATCTTGCGTAGGGGTGGGTCTGTGACTCACCCGTCTTCCGCGCACCCACCCCAACCCGTTCGTGGTGAGCCGCCCCGTAGTCCGTCGAAGGGGCGTGTCGAACCACACCCCGCCTGATGCGGCAACCAAGCCCTTCTTCTCCCCATCTCACTTCTCTGCCCTCGCCCCTCTCCCCTTCCGCATGAGCCTCTTCCGAGCAACCAAGCCCAGCTTGTGCAATATCTCCTACGGCAGCGGCAGCTCTTGCTCCCTCTCCCCGTGGGAGAGGGTTGGGGTGAGGGTCTTCCGGGCACCCAAGCCCAGGGGTACCCAAGACGTCTCTTACGGCAACGGCAACTCCACCACCCGCCCCTCCGCCGCCGAAATATCCGCCGCAATACACGCCTCATGCGTATTCATCGAGTTCGCCAGGCTCACGTGCGACTCCTCACCGCTCTCAATGCAGTCCAAGAGGTGCGACACCTCGCCCTGGAACGGATGGTGCGAGACATCCCCGCTATCCGGCAGCACCGTCGGAATCTCCGCGTAGTCCGTCTGCCCCGGCAGCGTCCGGCTGAATATCCGGTTATCCAGCATCGTCCCCTCGTCGCCGTACAGCGAGATGCGGAACTTGTACGGCGCCGCGTCGTCCAGGTTCGATAGCGCCTTGCCCAGCGCCCCGTTCGCAAACTTGCAAATCATCACCGAGGTCCCCGGATACTCGAACCGGTCGCTGCCGCTAACCGCATACGCGCTCACCTCCACGATGTCGCTGTCCGTGAAATACCGCAGCGCGTCCACCGCGTGACACCCTGCGTTCAGGAACGACGACCGCCCCTGCACCGCCGTCCGCGACCACTCGTACTGCGCGTACCAGGGACCCAGCCCATGCACGTAATCCACCTCGGCCATGAACAGCCGCCCCAGCGCCCCGTTACTCAGCTGCGCCCGAATCACGTCAAACAGCGGATTCCAGCGCAACACAAAACTCACCACCGTTCGCACGCCCGCTTCCTCCACGGCGTCGCGCATCGCCCGCAGACTCGCCAGGTCCAGCGCCGCCGGCTTCTCGATCAGCACGTGCTTCCCGGCCCTGGCCGCCGCAGTCGTGTTCTCGGGATGCAGATCGTGCGGCGTGCAGACCGCAAGGATGTCCACGTCATCGCGGCTCAACACCGCGTCCAGGTCCGTCTCGATCAGCGCGTCCGCATGACCCGTTTCCCGGGCAACCCGTTCGGCTGATTCAGCCCGCCGGCTCGAAATCGACACCACCCGCGCCCGCGCATCCGCCGCAAACGCCCGCACATGCTCCGCCGCCACCCACCCGGCCCCATGCACCGCCACCCCATACGTCCGCACGGTCAATCCCCCCAAAACCCGGTCCGGCGATTCTACGCACCACCCCTACCGATCATGGTTAGCCGCCCCCGTCCTCTTCCCTCTTCTCCGCACTCTTCTCTCACTCCTCACTTCTTGTACGTTCTCTCGAACCTTGGATTGGCCAAGGTCACAGCAAGGGCCGGGACAGACCGATCGCTTCTTGGTCGTTAGAGACCGTGGGAGAGCAGGGTCGTCCCGGCCCAGACGCTGGCGCAGAGCCCGAACAGGTGCCGGGGCCGTGACCACGAGCCCGAGTCTGCAAGGCAGGGCGTGTCGCCAGCGTCGTCGGAGGGTACCGAATGGCAGCTCACACGGACGTCGCGGTCGGGATCGATGTGGCGAAGGCGCAGTTGGACATCGCGGTCGAGCCCACGGGGACGACCTGGACGGTGCCGCGCTCGCGGGGCGGGCTGCGGCGCTTACAGGGGCGGCTCCAGGCGCTGGGACCCACCCGGATCGTGGTGGAAGCCAGCGGCGGCTACGAGCGGCTGGTGGTCGCCACCCTGGTCGCGGCCGGTCTGCCGGTGGTTCGGGTCAATCCGCGCCAGACCCACGACTTCGCGCGGGCCCTCGGGCGCCTGGCCAAGACCGACCGGCTGGACGCCCAGGTCCTGGCCCGCTTCGCCGCTGAAGTGCGGCCGCCGGTGCGGCCCCAGCCCTCGCCGGTGGTCGAGGACCTCCAGATCCTCAGTCGCCGGCGGCGCCAACTGGTCAACGACCGCGCGGCCGAGCAGCAGCGGCGTCGCCACGACCGCCCCCATCTGGACCTGGGCTTCGACCTCCTGGCCGCCGCACGGACCGCAGCCCTGGCCAAGGTCGAGCGCCAGCTGGCGGCCCTGGTCCAGACCACGCCCGAGTTGCAGGCCCGCGCCGCCTGCCTGCGCAGCATCCCCGGCATCGGCCCCGTGGCCGTCGCCACCTTACTGGCCGAAGTGCCCGAACTGGGCCGCTGCTCCCGCCAGGAGGTCGCGGCCCTCGTCGGGGTGGCGCCCTTCAACCGCGACAGCGGCGCCCAGGTGCGCGCCGCGCTCTACATGGCCGCCCTGACGGCCGCCCGCCGCAACCCCCACCTCCAGGCCTTCTACCAGCGCCTCATCACCGCCGGCAAGCCGGCCAAAGTCGCCCTCGTCGCCTGCATGCGCAAGCTCCTGGTG
>JAJEDE010000026.1 GCA_022821645.1 Chloroflexota bacterium | reverse complement strand
CGGGCTCGTGGTTACGGCCCCGGCACCTGTTCGGGCTCTGCGCCAGCGTCAGGGCCGGGACGACCCTGCTCTCTCACGGTCTCTCACGACCCAGGGCAGATCGGTCTGTCCCGGCCCCTGCACTGTCACCCTGGCGAATCCAGAGCTTCGGGAACATACAAGGGCAGAGCAGTGAGAAAGAGGAGGAGGGGAGAGGAAAAGTCGAGATTCCTCGGGGACCGTCGGAATGACAGGGGGTGGGCCGGCGACTGTCTGGGAAGGTTGGTTGCTGCTGGCTTTGTGGTTCGACTCGCCCTTCCGAAGGACTCCAGGGCGGCTCACCACGAACGGCTTTTCGCAATGGTTGCGCGGAAGACGGGCGGGGCGCGGCTAGGTGTTTGGTTGAGCCGGTAACGCAAGCAGCGGGCGAGGGGTGGGCCCTCGCCCGCTGGTTGGGTCTCGCCGGGGTGGGTCCTGGCGAGGAGGCTGCGTGCTAGGTCCGCCTAGACGGGGTCCGGGCGTCCGGCCACGTAGGCCTGGAGTTCGGCGTAGCGCTCGGCGTTTTCGGCCAGGATGGCGTCGCCGGCCTCGTACATCATGGGGATGGCTTCGTCGACGGTCAGCTCGCCGAGCCAGATCTTGTTGGCGATGGCGGAGCTGTGGCTGTTGACGTGCCACTCGATGTAGCTGGGGAACATGAACTGCGGGTGGCAGGCGGTGTCGACGTTGAGCCACTCGCGGAACTGCGCGTGGTTCTCGGGCGGTCCGGCCGCCATTTCGGCGGAGTCGGCGGCGTCCTTGCGGACGACCACGGAGCCGCGGTCGACGGCGATTCGCGTCTGCACTTCCGTGCCCGACAGGAATGACAGCCACTCAACGGCACCCTCGGTGTTGCCACGGGTTTCGGCAGTAGCCGTGATCAGGTGCGGCTGGTCGCTGAACTGCTGAAGCACGGGCTGGCCGTCCGGTCCCTCGGGGAGCGGCGACAAGGCCCATTTGAAGCGGTCCTTGATGCGACCGACCTGCGACCCGAAGGGACCGTTGCCCTGGCGGAAGAGGTTTTTGCCGGAGGAGAACGGATCGCCGAACTCGCCCGACAGTTCCTTGTTCATCTCGGCCGGCTGGATGACCTTGTCGACCAACTGCCAGTCAGCCAGTGTTCGCATGCCGATGTCAGCACCGGCGTCGGCGAAGGTGGATCGGGTGGCGTCCTGGCTGTACCACATGAGCTGCGGATCGGTGGCGTGGGAGAAGCCGATGGAGGCGAAGAGGCTGAACCAGTAGCCGGTTGGCCGAATCCCGAAGGTGCTGGTTTCGGGGTCGGTGGCCATGCGCAGGGCGTCCTGGAACTCGGCGAAGGCGCCAAAGCTGCCGACGGACGGCTGGGGGATGCCCAGTTCTTCGGCCATGGAGAGGTTGATGGCCAGGGTTTCGATGTTGCCCTGGAAGTTCATGCCGAACGACGGGCCGCGCATCCCGGTCTTGGGATCGTGCCGGGTGTGCTGGAAGTTGGGGGTGGCCGTGTCGGGGTACCAGAAGAAGTCGTTCGGATCGAAGTCGCCCCGCTTGCGCAGGAGGTCGTCGACCTGAACGAAGGCGCCCGCGGCGTACCAACCGGCGGCGAACCAGCCGGTCATCAGGGCGACCTCGGGCTGACTGCCGGAGGCGAACTGGACGCCGTAGACCTCGTCGGTGCCGGTGGGCGCGGCCACGAACTTGACGTTGAGGTGGGGCGATACCTGCTCAAAGCGTTCGAGTGCCCACTGCATGGCGGCGCCGCGGGGGCCGGAGGTGTGGTCGGTGCCGAAGGCGAATGTCTGTGACATGGGCGCCGGGGCGGCTTCGACCTCGACGACCCTTTCGACGACCTTCTCGACTTCGACGACCTTTTCGACCTCAACCGCGACCTGCTGGGTCACGACCTTCTCGACGACCCGGTCGACGGGGACTTCCTGAGTGACGATCTTCTCGACGGTTACTTCCTGGGTGACGATCTTTTCGACTTCGACGATCTGGGTCTCGCCGCAGGCGGCCAGTACGGCGGCACCGGCCGCGCCAAGTCCGAGACCACCGCCCGCTCGGAGCAGTTTCCGGCGGGTCATGCCAGTTGAAGCGGTACTCATAGGCGGAAGCCTCCTGTGCGTCCCGACCGGGAAGCTCACGCCATTTGCGGCGCGGCACTGTGCCGGGCGCGGATCAATTGAACCGCGGGAGACTATCACGGAGGGCCTCGTGGACGTGCCTTCATGAGGTCGAAGATGAGGTTCGTCCTAGTGCATAACGGGCGATGACTACGGGTTGCGGGTATACCTACCGGGCCCGGCCGCGGATCTCACATAGAACTCGCCGGATGAAGGGGGTCTTGGCCTGCTGGTAGGCGCCGCGGTGGGGTTCAGGGCGGGCGGCAAGGCGGCGTTTGAGGTTGGCGTATTCGGACGCGGCAGCGGGGTGGGCGCGGGGCACCGCTACCCGAGGGCGCCGGGAGTTATGGGCGCGATCGCGCGCGCACTTTCGGGGCCCTTGCGGGATAGACTCAAATCCTTGAAGAACGGGTACAGCGTGATGTACGACCCTGATTTGCATCTGCTGGTCGATGATGAAGAGATCGATGCGCGGTGGCATTTGCGGCGAGTTCTGGCGCGGCCGGAGCGACGGACGCACGACCCCATAATCCGTCCGGACCGGCCCTGGGAAGGACGCGCCGCGGGACTCTGGTCGTCCGTTCTCTATGACCGCGACGAGGGTATCTACAAGTGCTGGTACCGGAGCGCGGACGACGACGTGGAGGCGGCGTCGGACCGGAACATCCTGAACTATGCGGTGTCAGATGACGGGCTGACATGGGAGAAGCCGGAACTAGGCGCGGTGGAATGGCGGGGTTCGCGTCGCAACAACATCGTGTACTGGCCCCACGATTTTGCCGGGCTGCGGGCGTTTGAGAGCCATGGGGTGATCGTGGACGAGGTGGGCGCCCCGGAGCGCCGGTACAAGCTGCCGGCCTTTCACGCCTTCGAGACCGACCAGGGCAATGGCATTTACGGGTTGTTCAGTCCGGACGGCATCCACTGGACGCGTACGAGCACGCCCATCATGCCGCTGGCCGGGGACCGGCACTCGGCCATGAAGGACCCGATTTCGGGCCACTACATCGTCTATACGCGCCGTCCAAAGGCGACCGGCGCGGTTTCCAGTCCGCAGTACCCGGAAGCCGAGCTCCCGAACGAGCCGCTGGGCTCGCGCATGCCCTATAAGCGGCTGATCACGCGCGCCACGAGCGCCGACTTTCTGAACTGGTCGGACTTCGAGACCGTGCTGCGGATGGACGACTGGGACACGCCCGGTACGCAGTTCTACTCCATCAGTCCGTTCGCGTACGGGAATCGGTATCTGGCGTTTGTGGATCTCTACGACACGGAAGTGGAGAAGATCTGGGTGACGCTGGCCTCGAGCCCGGACGGCCGGCGCTGGCTGCGTCCGCGCCGCGAGCCGTTCCTGGACCTGGGGCCGGACGGGCAGTGGGACGACACCTGGATCAACGTGACCAACAACCCGCCGATCCGGCAGGGACGGCACTTGCGGTTCTGGTACATGGGGCGGCAGTCGGCGCATGGCCGGATTCACCGGATCGCGGCCATGGGGTCGTTCCTGCTTGGCGTGGACCGCTTCGTCGGCCTGGTGGCGGGGCGCCAGACCGGTCAACTGGTGACTGAGCCCGTAGACGCCAGACAACCACGGCTGTTCATCAATGCGCGGCTGAATCAGCCTGGGTCGATTCGGGTGGGTCTGCGGACGGCGCTAGCGGCGCCGATTGCCGGTCGAGCGTTGGAGGATTGCGATCCGATTCGGGGCGACGCGATCGATCACCCGGTGACGTGGCGCGGGGACCCGGGGATCGGGCCGGTTGAAGGCGACCGTGTGCGGCTGCATATCGAGGTGACGTACGGCTCGCTGTTCGCGTTTCGATTCGGCACGGCGCCGCGGGACGTCAGTTAAGGCGCGAGACCGTTGCTGTTAAACGACCGGGAGGCCGCTCGGGTGAGCGGCCTCCCGTCCGTCAGAGGCAAATCCCGTCGACGGCTCAGGCGTTCGCGATGTACGTCTTCAGATCCTGATAGGCCTCAGCGTTGTCTTCCAGGACTCGGTCAGCCCTGGCAAGACTTCGCTCCATCAGATCATCGATCGACAGGTCGCCCGCGTGCGCGGCGTCCACGTTGCGCCAGGAGTTGATCCACTCCAACCAGGCCGGATAGGCCATCTGGCGGTGGCGAGCGTCCGGCTGGTCCAGGTACTCCTTCCACATGTTGTGCCGTTCCGGCGGCCCGGCGGCCATCTCGGCCGATGCATGCACCTCCTTGCGCAAGGGCATCGATCCGCGGTCGATCGCGATCCGGCCCTGTACCTCGGGTCCGGCCATGAAGAGCACGAATTGCGCGGAGGCCTCGACGGTGTCCCGCAAGGCGGCCGTGTTGGAGATCATGTGCGGCTGCTCGGTGATCTCGTGCGGCACGGGACCGCGCGGCCCCTCGGGCATGGGCGCCATGGACCACGGGAAGCGACCGGCGACACGGCCGATCGTACTGCCGACGGCACCGCCGTTGCGGGCGGTGAGCAGCTTGCCGGCCGAGAACAGGTCGCGAAACTCACCGGCCAATTCGCGACTTTCGCCCAGCTTCGGCGACACCCCATGGACGGCGATCATGTCTATCGCCAGCCGCACGCCCCGATCGGCACCGGAGTCCCAGCAGGTTGTGCGCGTGCCGTCGGCGCTGCGGTACATGATGTTCGGATCGTCGGCCAACGCCCAGCCCCAGGGGTTCCACTGCGTCCAGGACCCACCGTTGCCGCCGCCAACCTCGATGCCAAAGGTTCCGGCTTCGGGATCGGTGGCCTTGATCAGGTCGTCCAGGAATCCCTGCTCGAGATGCCAGCTACCGGGCGTCGGCCATTGGATCCCGGCTTCTTCCATGAGTTGCAGGTTAATGTGCTGACCGTTGGTGTTCCCCTGGTAGGGCATGCCGTACTGCTTGCCACGCAGACCGCCGAGGTGGCCGTAGGGCACGGTGTCGGCGAAATCCACGCCGGACGAGTCGCCGGGGTAGTACCAGTCCTCGGGGTTGTAGTCGTCCTGCTTGGCCAGAAAGTCGTCGATGTTCACAAAGGCGTCGGCCGTATACCACTGCGCCGCGAACCAGCCGCTCATCAGGGCGGCTTCCGGCGTTGAACCGGCCGCGACCATGGCGCCGTACACGATTTCAACCTGGGTCGGCGCGGGGACGTAGCGAACAACGATGTGTGGGAACTGCGTGGAGAATCGCTCCAGGGCCCAATCGACCGCCGCACCACGCGGACCGGACGTGTGGTCGGTCTGGAACAGCAAGTTCTGGGTCATCGGCGCCGGTTGAGCCTCCACGACTTTCTCGACGACCTTCTCGACGACCTTCTCGACCTCGACCGTCTGCGTTACGACCTTTTCGACCTCGACGACCTTCTCGACTTCGACCGTCTTTGTGACGACGCGATCGACCTGCTGGGTCACGATCTTCTCGACCGGGACTTCCTTGACCTCGGTTTCGCGAACGATCTTCTCGACCGGGACTTCCTTGATCACGGTCGTCTCGATCGGGACTTCCTTCGTGACGACCTGCGTCTCACCGCACGCGGCCAACGCCACCGCAGCGGCGCTTCCACCGAGCAAAGCCATCGCCCGGCGTCGCGAGACGCGTTGTCTGAGTTGTTTCATTGCCATCGGCCTACCTCCCATGGATTGCGGTGCAAGGGCAGCCGCCAGCCGGCCGCGCCACCAGGAACAGCATCCTGGATGAATGCTGCGAAACCGAATTGACCAGTGTCAAATGATCTCGGAATCACCAGATCTGTTTCTTAAGGGTTTCAGTGCGGCAGGGCGTCGGGCGGGCAAGCCAAGCTGTCGTGGTCGCGACATATCGAAGGCCGGCAGTTGATGCGGGTCCCGAATTCGTGCCGGCCGAGCACACGGTCCGGATGGCTCAAATGCTCGATCACAGCGTCGTCAGTTCGGCCTTCCGAGACACCCGGGGCGGGCGCAGCCGACCGTCGACGCTGACGCTGTGGGACTGAATCGCGGTGGGGGCGCTAAGGTGGTGTCTAGCGAGCGGTCAATCGTCAAACCGGATTGGCCTCGCAATGCCCGTTGATGGCAGCCACAAGAGGGGTCTCGCAAGTGCCAGACACCGAGGTGCAGGCTCTCACGCCTGAATGCCGCCTTCTTTTTCTGGATCTGAAAGACGTCCAATCGCTGCACGGCGTGGTGCAGGCGGTGTGCCGGGCGGAGAAGCATGGGGATAACCCGGTGTTGCCGCTGGGGGACTCGCACGAGTGGGACGGGATGCAGGCGCGGCCGTGGGAAGGCCGGACGATCCTGTACGACGAGCAGGACCGGCTGTTCAAGTGCTGGTACGCGGGCAGCGACCTGACGATGGACCGCTGGTGGTGGACGGGGTACGCGATCAGCGACGACGGAGTGCACTGGGAGAAGCCGAAGCTGGGACTGTTCGAGTACCGGGGCCGCAGCGACAACAACGTCTGCCTGAAGGGCTGGGGGCCGGTGGTCAAGGACCTGGACGACGTGCCGAGCCGCCGCTACAAGATGATCGTCAAGAGCACGGAGCGGCTGGACGACTGCTGGGTCAGCGTTTCGCCAGACGGGGTGAACTGGACCGATGGGACGTCCATCCGGCTGCGGGAGTGGTACCGGCCGGATCCGGACATCGTGGTGCTGATCAAGGACGACCAGGACCCGGATCCCGAGCGTCGTTTCAAGATGGTGTGGCAGGGGCTGGGTCCCAGCAACAAGCCGGGGCCGCCGATGGTTCGGACCAAGTACCTGGCGTGCGGGCCGGACGTGGAGCAGCTGGCGGGGATTGCGGATAACCCGATTTTGGATCCGATCGACGGGATGGAGCAGGAGAACCACTACCTGGCGCTGGCGCCGTACGCGGGGCAGTACGTGATGCCGTACGAGTACGGCTGGTACGCGCCGAACGGGACGGGCGTGCACGGGATGTTCTGCTCGGACATCCGGCTGGCGGTGAGCAGGGATGGGGATCACTACACGCGAGTGCAGCCGCACCAGCCGCTGATTGCGCGGGGACCGCGAGGAACCTGGGACGCGGGGGCGCTGATGATGAGCGACAAAGTAGTGGAGCACGACGACCGGCTGTGGTTCTACTACGTGGGCAACGGCGAGGAATGGACGCAGTGGCCGGAGGGCAGCGTGCCGGAGTACTCGTACTGGAAAGGCACCGGCGAGGTGGGATCCAACCGTCTGTCGCGGATGGGGCTGGCGACGCTGCCGAAGGACCGGTTGACGTGCCTGGAGACGGTGGACCGGGAGACGCCGGGATGGGTGGTGACGGAGCCGCTACGGATCGACGAGCGTGGCGGGCGGCTGGCGTTGAACGTGAGCGACGTGCAGCAGATGCGTAGCTTCGCGGACGTGGAGGTGCTGCCGGCGGAGGGCGATGAGCCGCTACCGGGGTTTGGCCGGGAGGACTGCCGGCCGCTGGATCGGGATGGACTATGTGAACCGGTGGTTTGGCGGGAGCGGCGGCTGGCCGACCTGGGGCAGGACACGGTGCGGCTGCGGGTGAACCTGTATGGGGCGGCGCGGTTGCATGCGATCAGCGTGGTTCCGTGATGAATCGGGGATGCCAGCATGAGTGAGATGCGCCTGCCCTTCCTGGACCTGGCCGACGTGCAGTCGGTGCACAACGTGGTGCAGGCGGTTTGCGAGGCGGAGAAGCACCCGAACAACCCGGTGCTGCCATTGGGCGATCACCACGAGTGGGACTCCTTGCAGGCGCGGCCGTGGGAGGGGCGGACGGTGCTCTACGACGAGGAGGAGCGCCTGTTCAAGAGCTGGTACGCGGGTACTGACGTGAGCGTGGAGCGCTGGTGGAACACGGGATATGCCGTCAGCGAGGACGGGGTTCACTGGGAGAAGCCCAAGCTGGGTCTGCATGAGTACCGAGGGCGCAGCGACAACAACATCTGCATGCGGGGCTGGGGTCCGGTGGTGAAGGACCTGGAGGAGGACGACCCGGCGCGACGCTACAAGATGATCGTGAAGGGGCCGCCGCTGGAGCGGAAGATTCGAGCCGGGTACTCGGCCGACGGGATTCACTGGACCGAGGGAGCGCAGATCGACCTGCCGGAGTGGGACGGCGGGGCGCCGGACATCGTGGCGCTGATCAAGGACGAGCAGGAAACCGATCCCAGCCGGCGCTGGAAGATGATCTGGCAGGGGGTGCTGCCGAACAACAAGGGCGGGCCGGAGCGGGTGAGAGTGAAGTACCTGGCGTTCGGACCGGACATGGAGCACCTGACGGCGAGCGCGCACAACCCCGTGCTGCATCCCAACGACGGGATGGAGCAGGAGAATCACTACCTGATGCTGGCGGCGTACGCGGGGCAGTACGTGATGCCGTACGAGTACGGCTGGTACGTACCGAACGGAACGGGACGATTCGGGATGTACTGTGCGGACATCCGGCTGGCGACGAGCCGGGACGGGGAGCATTTCAGCCGGGTGCAGCCGCACCAGCCGCTGATCCGGCGCGGACCGCGGGGAGGGTGGGACAGCGCGTCGCTGGTGATCGCGGACAAGCTGGTGGAGCACAGCGACCGGCTGTACCTGTATTACTGCGGCAACGACGAAGCCTGGACCAGTTGGCCGGGGGGAAATATCCCGGACGACTCGCACTGGCGGAACACCGGGGCGATTCGAATGTCGCAGATGGGGCTGGCGACGCTGGGGGTGGATCGGTTTACCTGCCTGGAGTCGGTGGACCGGGAGACGCCGGGGTATGCGGTGACGCGGGCGTTTTCGGCGGAAGAGCGCGGCGGCCGGCTCTCGCTGAACATCAGCGAGGGGCAGCCGTTGCGGAGTTGGGTGGAAGTGGAAGTGTTGCCGGCGGAGGGCGACGAGCCGCTGGCGGGCTTTAGCCGGGACGACTGCAGGCCGCTGTGCCGCGATGGAATGCGGGAGCCGGTGACCTGGGCCGAGCGGCGGTGGGATGAGCTAGGGACTGATGCGGTTCGGCTGCGGATTCACTTCTGCGGCGCGGTTCGGCTGCACGCGTTGAATTTCGGCTGCTGATCGGCGGGTCCCTGGTGCCGAGAATGAGCGGCGGGGAGGCCCTGGTCCAATCCCTGGTGCGGGAAGGGGTGGACGTGGTGTTCGGGATTCCGGGCATTCACATGTCCGGGATCATTGCGGCGCTGCGGGACCATCCCGGCATCCGGATGATCACGACGCGGCACGAGCAGGGGGCGGCCCACATGGCCGACGGTTACGCGCGCGTGAGCGGCAAGCCGGGGGTGGTGCTGGTGGTGCCGGGCGCGGGGGTCTACAACGCGGCCAGCGGCCTGGCCACCGCCTATGCGCGCTCGTCGCCCGTCCTGGCCATCGCGGGACAGATTCCGCGGGGGCAGATCGGCAGCGGCCTGGGCACGTATCACGAGGTCCTGGGGCAGGCGGACATCGTGGGCGCCGTCACCAAATGGCGCCACGCCGCCAACACGCCGCGGGAGATTCCACCGGCCGTGACGGAGGCCTTTCGGCAGATGCGGAGCGGCCGCCCATATCCGGTGCTGCTTGAGATACCTCCCGAGGCCGGGGTGGAGCGCGACGAGGTGAGGTTGCAAGACCCGGCGCCGGCGCCGCGGATCGTGCCGAGCCACGAACACCTGCGTGAAGCGGCGCGGCTGATCGCGGAGTCGCGGCTCCCCGTCATCTACGCGGGCGGCGGCGTGGCGCGTTCAGACGCCGAAGCGGCGCTCGTGCGCCTAGCGGAGGCCGCGGAAATCCCGGTCATCACCTCTTGCGGCGGCAAGGGCACGATTCCCGATCGGCACCCGCTCGCCTACGGCTCATGCTTTGCGCACCACGGCGAGTTTGACCAGATGAACCAGCTTTTCGAGGTGATGGAAGCGGCTGACCTGGTTATCGGCATTGGCACACGCTTTTCCCTGGGCAATCCCGCGGGGGAGGCTTCCACGCTAATCAATATCAACATCGAGCAATCGGAGCTCATGCGAGTTCAGGCCAACACCCACCCGCTGCACGGCGACGCGAAGGCCACGATTGAGGCACTGCTTCCCCTGCTCGACGCAGCCGGCGCCGGGAACCGCCCATCGCCGGCCGAGGCCGTCGTGGCCGCGCGACGGCTGATCGCCTACCGGGACATTCACCTCAAAGAACCGCACTACCCGATCCTGGAGACCATGCAACGCAGCGTTCCGGAGGACACCCACATCGTCTGGGACGTCACGCAGTTCGGCTACTACGCCCGAACGCACTACCAGGTACACGAGCCGAAGACGTTTATCGACTCCGGCTACTCGTTCAACCTCGGTTTCGGATTTCCCACGGCGCTGGGGGCAAAGGTGGCCCACCCCGATCGCCCCGTGATCTCCGTGAACGGGGACGGCGGATTCCTGTTCAACGCGGTGGAACTAGCCACGGCCGTGCAGTACGGCATCAACGTCACCAGCATCGTCTTTCGCGACGACGCCTACGGGAATGTGGCCCGAGACCTGGAGGAGTTTTTCGAAGGCGATTACGAAACCGGCCTGCATAACCCCGACTTCGTGGCGTTCGCGGAGTCATTCGGAGCGGTCGGATTGCGGGCGGACGATCCGCAGGACTTGAAAGACCTGCTTCCACGCGCGCTTGAATGCGAGGCCCCGGTTGTGATCGACGTTCCAGTCGGCGATCTGCAACTTCCGCGCGCCGAGTTCATGGCCGCGCTGCCGTCGCTTCCGTGGGTTCGTCCGCAGGAAGGGCTCATAGGTTCTTAGGCCCCGCGATACGTCACACGGGCATGGGGCCGGTAGCATCCGTCTCTCTCGCCATGCCGGGATTGATGTTGATGCCAGGCATGGACCTCTCGCTCGTCGCGCACCCGACTCGAGACGACCGGTCACGGGTGGCTCGATCGAGGTGAGTTCTACGGTGCACACAGGCTGATGCAACAGAACCCGGCGGCGCCAGCGCCTCTGCCGCGGCGGCAGGTGGTGTTTACGTTGGGTGGGTTGATGCTGGCGATCTTCCTGGCGTCGCTGGATCAGACGGTGGTGAGTACGGCGATGCCGCGGATCATTGCGGACCTGGGCGGGTTTGACCGGTTTACGTGGGTGACGACGGCGTACCTGGTGGCTTCGACGACGACGGTGCCGATCGTGGGGCGGCTGTCGGACCTGTATGGCCGGAAGGCGTTTTTCCTGGGCGGAATCGCGGTGTTCCTGGTGGGGTCGGTGCTGGCGGGGGTGAGCCAGACGATGGATCAGCTGATCGCATTCCGGGCCATCCAGGGAATCGGCGGGGGGAGCATGATGGCGCTGTCGTTCACGACCGTGGGCGACCTGTTTCCGCCGGCGGAGCGGGGCAAGTACCAGGGGATCGTGGCGTCGGTGTTCGGACTGTCGTCGGTGATTGGTCCGACGCTGGGCGGATTCATCACCGACGCGCTGTCGTGGAACTGGGTGTTCTACGTGAATGTGCCGCTGGGGCTGCCGGTGATCGCCCTGTTCATCCGGTTCTTCCCGAACACGCGACCTGAGAAGCGCAGCTATCGGCTGGACTACGCGGGGATGACGCTGCTGGTGCTGGTGGTGGTGCCGTTGCTGATCGGGCTGTCGCTGGGCGGGGTGCAGTACGAGTGGGTGTCGCTGCAGATCGTGGGAATCCTGGTGTTCGCGGCGGTGATGACGGTGATATTCGTCCTGGTGGAGCGACGGGCAGCGGATCCGATCATGCCGCTGGGGATCTACGCGAACCGGGTGGTCAGCATCTCGCTGGTGGCCGTGTTCATCACGGGGTTCGCGATGTTTGGGTCGATCATCTTCATCCCGCTCTTTTTCCAGGGTGTGCTGGGGGCTTCGGCCACGAGCAGCGGCTCGTTCATGACGCCGATGATGATGAGCATGGTGGTGGCCGCCACGCTGTCGGGGCAGGCACTGTCGCGGCTGGGCGGGCACTACCGGCTGCAAGGGCTGATGGGGATCGGGGTCATGACCGGGGGCATGGTGTTGATATCGCGAATGACGCCCGACACGTCGTTCGGGCAGGCGGTGGCCAGCATCATGGTGACGGGGCTGGGGCTGGGGATGACGTTTCCAAGCTTCACGATCGCGGTGCAGAACGCCGCGCCGATGGGCCAGTTGGGGGCGGTGACGTCGGCGACGCAGTTCTACCGGTCGATCGGCGGGGCGCTGGGGCTGGCGGTGCTGGGATCGTTCATGGCGAACCGGTTTGCGGCGGGCTTGCAGGAGGCACTACCTCCAGCCATCCGGCAGGCGGTGCCGGCCGATCAGCTGGCGCGGATGGAGGAAAACCCGCAGGCGCTGGTGAATCCGCAGGCGTTGGAGGCGCTGCGGGCCGGGTTTGCCGAACGAGGCCCTCAAGGCGCCGCAGTTCTGGACCAGTTGCTTGGCACGCTGCGGGAGACGCTGGCTTCGGCGATTGGTTCGGTGTTCGTTGTGGTATCGGTGGCGCTGGGGATTGCCTTTGTGGTGACGATTTTTCTGCGGGAGGTTCCGCTGCGGGGGCGGGGACCCGGCGCCGGGCCTGGCGAAACGTAGGCCCGAATCCGAACGAGTCCCTCCGTGTCTTCGCGGCTACGGGGTAGCTCAGACCGACCGGATTGCGAAGAGGCGGGCGCCGCGGAGGGCGAAGCGGAGGCGGATGGGGGCGCCGGGTGGGACGCCGAGGTTGGTGTCGCCATGCCAGGAGACGGAGTGGCGGAGGTAGTTGCCGAGGATGCGGTCGCAGTCGGCGAGGGTGCGTCCGGGTAGGGGTCGACCCTCAGCGTCCTGGATTTCGACTCGACCTTCGCCGGACGCGGAGGCGTCGACGTTGAGTTCCAGGGTGGAGCCATCGAGGGTGAGCGGCCGGGTAACCAGTTCGCCGCCGGTGTAGGCGAAGTTGGCGCTGACGAAGCCGTCGAGTCGCTGCTCGGTCCAGCGAATGACGCCGCCGGGGTTGTTCTGGCGCTTGTGGCCGTGGGATTGGTCGTAGGCGGTGTGGTACTGAAGCACGGTATTGCCGCGGACCAGGAGGCCCTGGACCGCGTAGCACATGCGCTGGCCGGGGCCTTCGGCATCGATGCCGACGTAGGGCCGGCGGTCGGGGCGGTCCCAGGCAATGCCGTCGCGACTGACGGCCAACTGGATGTCCATGAGGCCGTCGTTGCGGGGCGGATCGACATCGTCCATCTCGTCGGGCGTGAAGTGGTGGTACATGGACATGGTGGCCAGGTAGACGTCGTCGGCGCCGGGGTACTTGACGACGGACGGGGTGTAGATGTCCATGTCGGGTGGATCGTCGTCGTCGCAGGCGATGACGATGGGCAGCTGGTCGATGATGTGGCGGTCGCTTTCCTCGTTCGACAGGTCCCAGCCGTCGCGGCTGGTGAGGTCGTCGGTCTCCCAGCGCGCCACGGCGCGTCGGCGCCGGCCGTCGGGGTGATGTGAGAAGCCGCGGAAATAGGCCACGTAGCGTTCGATGCGGTCGTCCCAGAAGGCCATGTTCTGGGTGTCGCCGGCGCGCCGGATGCCGTTGCAGCCGAGCTCTCGGAATACGTAGCCGTCGGGCGAGGCGAAGACGCCGTAGCCGACGTCGCCGGGATCATCCTCGAGGCTGAGGCCGAAGGTCTTGTAGCGCTCGGAGGGAGGGGCGGTCGGGTCGATGAAGACGTTGGAGCGCTTGGGTTTGGGCGGGATGATGTTCATGTCGCGGCGGCCGTTGAGCTCGACCAGGCCGAGGTTGGGTTTGCGCCAGTGGCGTCCGTCCTCGGATTCGGCGTAGCCAAAGCGCGCGGACTCGAGTCCCTTGCGGATCACGGACGCGAGATACCAGCAGCGGCCGAGACCTTTGTCGTCCAGCACGGTGTTCTGGAAGTGGATGTGGTGTTCCCAGGCGCGGTCGCGTCCGATGGCGATGCCGCCGAGGCGCGGTGGGTTGACGCCGAGTGAGACGCCGGAGGTGTGATCGGCGAGCGAGAGATCAATGAAGAGGTGTTTGCTCGAGCCGAGGTGGGTTACATCAGTGCTCATTGGTTCAACCTCACATTCGTACGAAACCAGGCGAACTGAACCTCACTGTGCGCTAGTGCCTTGGCGGCGGCAACAGCGCGAGTCACCGGGGATTGGCGGATAACCTGCGGCATGGACCACGTCACAGCGCCGGGCAGTCAGATCACGACGCGGCGCGTGCTCGGGCCGAGCTTTCTCGCCGACCGGCGAACCAGGTGGCTCCTACAGCTTGCCGGCGCCGGGGCGCTGTATGTCGCGGCGGCCCTGGCCACTTTGCCGCCGCTGCCGGGCGACCAGTTTCACCTGGGGCACAAGGACAACGTGCTGTTCCTGTATTCGATGGAGTGGGCGCGGGTGTCGCTGCTCAGCGAGCCGCAGCGGTTCTTTGAGGGCCTCATGTACTACGGCATGGGGGATTCGGTGTTCTTCACGCACCTGCTGCTGGGCGGACTGCCGGTGTACGTGCCGGTGGCGACGCTGTTTGGGCCAGGGGCGGGCATCAACGTGCTCACCATCGCCAGTCCGGTACTGAATGCGGCAGCCGCGGCGGCGGCGGCCTGGGTTTTGCTGGGCCGGTGGGCGCCGGCCGTATTGGCCGGGTTCGTGTTTGGGTTTGCGCCGATCTCGCAGGAGTTTTCCCAGTACCACCACCTGCTGATGGCCTGGTGGACGCCGCTGGCGATTGCGTGCTGGTTCGCGTTTCTGCGGCGGCCGACCTGGTGGACGTTCAGCGGGACCTGGGTCTGCGTGTTCATCCAGTTCGCGACCGGCGTGTACCTGGGCTTTATCGCGCTGGTGACGTTGCTTGTGCTGATCGGCGCCGCCGTCGCTTCCAGACGCCTGCCGGCGGTGGATCGACGGCTGGCGGTGCAGGCGGTCGCGGGCACGGCGGTTGGCGCGCTGCCGTTCGTTCCGCTGCTGGTCGGATACCTCGGGTTCTGGATGGACAACCAGGAGGTTCGAACGATTGACGAGGCCCGCCAACTGAGTGCGCGACTGCCGGATTACCTGCCGACGGCCGCACGGTCGCATTACTGGTTCCGGGCGGTTGCCGAGCGCGTACAGGGGTTTGACGTTAGCTTTCCTGCGCTGATGCCGGCGGTGCTGGCCTGCCTGGGGCTGGCCGCAGGTACCGCGACGCGGCGCTTGCGGTGGGTGACGCTTGGGTTGGGGCTCAGCGGCCTGCTGATGTTCGTCCTGACGCTGGGGCCGGAGCTCTGGTGGAGCGGCGAATTGACGGGCATCGGACTGCCGTCTGGCGCCGCGTACGCGCTGATTCCGGGATTTGCCGCGATGCGGAATCCACAGTTCCTGGCTGTTGGGATGGTGCTGGCGATGGCCTTGCTGGGCGCTATTGCTTTCGACCGGCTAATGCGGTGGCGGCGGCCAGGGGGTTTGGCGGCCGGGGCCGTAGGCGTGGCTTTATTTGGGTTCCTTGCATTGGAATTCGCTCGCGTCCCGACGTCGGGGGCACCGATTCCGTACGACCGGAATCTGCAGGCGGCGCTGGCCGCGGCGACGGAGGGGCCCGTGGCCTTTATTCCAATTGGCGGCGAGCGACTTGGCTTGGACGTTGAACGGACTCACGAGCACCAGGTTCGGAACGTCGAGCGCGCCCTGTGGACGCTGCACGGGGGGCGCCAGCCGATTGTGGACGGGTATTCCGGCTACGAGCCGCGCGGCACGTCGCAGTTGGGGCGGATGACGTACTGGGCCGATGACGGGAACCGGCGGGACGTGCTGGAGGCCCTGGTTGCCTTTGGCGTTCGAACGGTCGTGCTGGACCGGGACTACCTAGCACCAGAGCGGGTGGAGGCATGGCTGGCCACCATTCGAACCGTGCAGCCGTTGGCGGCGGCGCGCGAGACGGAGGGGTTCGTTGTCATCGACGTGGGTCCGCCGGGCACACCGCCGAACAGTTCGTTGTCCGATGTCGAGTTGCGGCTGGGATTGGCGTCCAACATAGCGCCGGAGGCCACCGTCGACCTGTCGGTCACGTTTTCCAACCCGGCCGACCGGGCGTGGGTTCCGGCATCACGCCGGGGGATCGCATCGGGCAGCCTGGTCTGGGAGCGGCTGGGGGGAGGCGAGGCTGTTCGGCAGGATGTGCGGCTGCGGCTGCCGCCGGTGATTGCCGCCGGGGCGATGGTTCCGGCGCTTGAGTTGATTGGTACTCAGTCGCCTTCGGCTGCCGGTCGATACCGGGTGCGGCTGGTGATTGACGATGCGCCGAAGGCATCCGTGGTAGTCGAGGTTCGCACTTCGAGTGAAGACGCGATTCCCGCCCTTGCCGCGGAACTACGAGTCCTGAAGCTGCCGACCTGCCTGTTCCCAGGGACGACCACGCTGGCCCAGGTGCAGGCGGTGAATGTTGGCGCAGAGGCGTGGGGCCAGGATCACCTTGTCGGGTTTCGCTGGTCGACGGCGGACGACCGGTTCATCCTGCAACGACTGGAGGACCTGGAAGGGCGGCTGCTGCAGGTGCAGACCTACCAAGGGCCGGGAATCGGGACGGGATCGGGGATGGCTTTTGAGGGGGGCATCAAGGCGCCGTCCGGCCCCGGCGCTTATCTGTTGACACTGGGGATGGTCGAAGATTCGTGGTTCGGGGAGATCAAGCTGCCGATGGAGGTGCGGGAAGATTGCGGATGAGGCCCGCCATTGTTGTTGGCGGCGGCGTGCATGCGACAATAGGCCGGTCTACGCAACGACTCCGCCACGCAAGGGAGTGCATCATGGGACGCGGCGCCCGAATTTCGATCGAATACTGCAGCCAATGAAACTATCTCCCTAAAGCCGTCCGTGCGACGGAGGAGATATTGGGCGAGCATGGGACCGACGTTGGCGAGATGACGCTGATGCCTTCGGGCGGCGGAGTGTTCGAAGTGGTCGTCGACGGGGACCTGGTGTTCTCGAAGAAGTCGCTTGGACGCCACGCGGAGGACGGCGAAGTTCTGCCGCTGGTGAGCGCGGCGCTGGCGGGGTAACCCGAAGCAGCCTCAGCAGAGGATCCGGGAGTCGGTTTCAGGGCCAAGGAGGGCTGTGCCTGGCTTTTGGTCATGGCTCGTACTCGGACGGTCGAGCGTTTCGCACGTGGCTCAGCGTGCTGGGAATAGCTTCCTACCGTCCTAGCGGCGACGGCCGGGGCGCGGTATCAACCACGAGGGGCGCTAAACGTCGGGTTTGACCGTGGCTTTGGCCCTCAGTGCCTCGCGTTACAATTCTTGAGGCTCGGCCTTCTGTAGGCGGTGCGGCGGGCTCTCGATTTTTCTGACTGCGGGAACTAAGCCCTGCCACGCACGGAGGCACGGATGACGGCCGAGCTAAACGCCCTCGACATCGAGCGTCGGCTGACCAGGATTGAAGCCACGCTTGACGCGAAACTGCCGACATTTGCAACCAAGGCCGATTTGCACGCCCTGGAAACGCGTCTGATCAAATGGATGGTTGGGTCCGTCTTAGCCGCGGTAGTGGCCACCGGAGCGATCGTGTCGGTGATCAGCCGGTTCTGGACCTAGACGCGGCGACAGACCAGCCACGAAGCGAAGGCGTGGTCTGCCTGAGTCAGTCCGCAGGGGTTGGTGACTCTCCGGCCCGGTCGAGGCGACGTTTGGCTTCTACGTAGACGTCTGAGGGAAGGGCGCCGCGTTGGGCGGTGGCGACGTTTTCGGCGAGGTGGTTTGGGTTGAGGGTGCCGGCGATGATGGTGTGGACGTGGGGGTGGGAGAGGGTGTAGCGGAGCATGAAGGCGGTGGGACTTTCGCCTTCGTCGCGGAGGTCGTCGAGACCGGCCCGCTCATAGGCAGCCCAGCGATCGGCACTTGCGAGGCCGACGCCGGGTTCGCCTTTGCCGACGCCGCCGCGGATGACGGTGCCAATGCCGGCCTGGGCGGACTTGGTGATCCACTCCTCGTGCTCGCGCAGGACGGCGGCGTAGGGGATCTGGAAGACGTCGAAGACGCCCCACTCGATGTAGGTGGGCAGGTGCGGCAGCGTGGTTGAGGCGCCGATCCAGCGGACCTTGCCCTGGGCGCGCATGTCCTGGAGCGTGTCGACGACGCCTTCGGCCTCGCACTGCTCAACGGTGGCGTTGTGGAGTTGCATGACGTCCACGTAGTCGGTCTTTAGGCGACGCAGACTCTCCTCGAGGCCGCGGAACATGTTCCGGCGGGTCCAGACGTGTTCGCCGCCGCCGGGGATGCAACCGCACTTGGTGGCGAGGATGTACTCGTCGCGGCGCGAGCCGATGTAGCGGCCCATCAGTTCCTCGCTACGGCCGTAGTCGTTGGAGGTGTCGATGTAGGTGATGCCGGAGTCGAGGACGGCGTTGAGGATGCGGCGGGCGTCGTCGTCGCTGATGTCGCGGCCGCGGGGTGCACCGCGGATTTCCATGGCGCCGTGGCCGAGGCGGGTTATGTCAAGTCCGGTGCGGCCAAGGACGGCGGTGGGTAGATCGGTTGGCATTTGGTGTACCTCCGGGGCGGCTGGACGAGGCTGAGCGCTAAGCGAGTCCTTCTGAGTTCACGGCCTCCAGCACCCGGACTGGCGAGGCGGGGAGGTGGCGGATGCGGCCGCCGGTGGCGCTGTGGATGGCGTTGGCGAGGGCCGCGAGGGGCGGGACGATGGGCAGTTCGCCAACGCCGCGCACGCCGTAGGGATGGCCGGGGTTCGGGTATTCGACCATGACTACTTCGAGGTTGGGGACGTCGAGCGCGGTGGGCATGCGGTAGTCCAGGAACGAGGTGTTGGTCATGCGGCCGGCATCGTCGTAGGTGTAGCCCTCGGTGATTCCCCAGCCGATCCCCTGGGCAATTCCGCCCTCGATCTGACTGCTGGCGTAGGGCGGATAGACGGCTTTGCCCACGTCCTGCACGGCGGTGTAGCGGAGGACGTCGACTTTGCCGGTTTCGGGATCGACGGCGACATCCACGATGTGGGTGGCGAATGAGGGGCCGGGGAGGGTTGGGGTGGTGGTGGCGACGCCGACGGGGGCCTCGCCCTCGCTCACGATCAGGCGGGCGGCCTCGGCGAAGTCGACGGAATAGCCGTTGGCGGCGAAGCCATCCAACGATACGTCGATGGTCGACTCGGCCACGTCCCAGATGTCGGCCAGGGCGTCGCGCATCTTGCTTTGAAGATCGCGACCGGCTTCGATGGCGGCCCAGCCGGTGGCGAAGGTAGTGCGGCTGCCGGCGGCGTTGCCGCCTTCGGCGATGGCGTCGGTGTCGGGGATGCGCGGGTGGATGCGGTCGGCGCCGATGCCGAGGGTCTCGGCCAGTTGCATGGCGATGGACGTGCGGGTGCCGCCGATGTCGGGGGAGGACTCCAGGAGCGTTACGGAGCCGTCGCCGTTGAGGCGGGCGGTGGCGGATGACGTTCCGCCGCCGTTGCCCCAGAAGCCGGAGGCGACGCCGCGGCCGCAGAGGCGGCCGTTCTGCTGCGCGACGGGCGACTGGTAGTGGCTGGTGGCGCGGGCGACGCGTAGCTGCTCGCTGTTGCCGATGTCGTTGAAACGGGTGCCGTTGGGGCGCAAGTCGCCTTCGCCGGAGGCGTTGCGCAGGCGGAATTCGAGGGGATCCATGCCCAGAGATTCCGACAGCTCGTCGATCACGCCCTCGACGGCAAAGGCCGCCTGCGGGGCGCCGGGGGCGCGGAAGGCCTGGGACTTGGGCTTGTTGACCACGACGTCGTAGCCGTCGACGCGGAAGTTCTGGAGCCGGTACGGGGCAAAGCCGCAGTTGGCGGCGCCGCCGACGGAGGAGCCGGGAAAGGCGCCGGCCTCGAAGTGCATTTCGAGTTGGGCGGCGGTGAGGTCACCGGACGAGGTGGCGCCGATCTTGCAGCGGATGAAAGCGGCGGGGGCGGGGCCGGTGCCGAGCAGGGTCTCCGTGCGGTCCATGGTGATCTTGACGGGTCGGCCGGCCTTGCGGGCGAGGACGACCGCGATGGGGGCGACGTAGTTGGTGAGCTTGCCGCCGAAGCCGCCGCCGATTTCGGCGGGGACGACGCGGATGTTGGAGATCGGAATGCCGAGCATCTGGCTGATTTCGTTGCGGACGCCGAAGTGGCCCTGGGTGCTGCAGTGGATTTCGAGGGTGCCGTCGGCGCGCCAGAAGGCGGTGGCGTTGTGGGGTTCGATGTAGCCCTGGTGGATGGTGGAGGTGCTGAAGTCGCGTTCCAGGATCAGGTCGGCGGCGGCGAAGCCGGCCTGGATGTCGCCCTCTTCGAGGACGATGTGCTTGGCGATGTTGCCGGGCGCGTCGGCGAACGCGCCGGCGGTCTCCATGCGGAGGTCGGGATGCAGGATGGGGGCGTTGGGGGCGA
This sequence comes from Chloroflexota bacterium, assembly GCA_022821645.1. Lineage (GTDB taxonomy): Bacteria > Chloroflexota > UBA11872 > UBA11872 > UBA11872 > UBA11872. The sequence continues at coordinate 120,725 of JAJEDE010000026.1, read as the reverse complement.
TGGCGGATTTGGCGTCGAGGACGGGGTCGAGGACTTCGTAGTCGACTTGGATCAGGCGGAGGGCCTCGGCGGCGACATGGGGTGAAGTCGCGGCCACGGCCGCCACGGCGTGGCCGTGGTAGAGGGCCTTGTCCCGCGCCATGACGTTCATGGCCTTGAGGCGGATGGCGTTGCCGAAGGCCTGGGGGCCCTCGGCAGCGGCCAACGGCAGGTCGGCCGAAGTCATGGCGGCCAGAACGCCGGGGAGAGATTCGGCCCGCGAGGTGTCGATGCGGGTGATGCGCGCGTGGGCGTGGGGGCTGCGCAGGACCTGGGCGTGCAGCATGCCGGGAATGCTGACGTCCACACCGAAGACCGCATGTCCGGTGACCTTGTCGACGCCGTCATGGCGGATTGGGCTGGTGCCAACAACATTCAGTTTCGGCGTGGTGACTGCCATGCGTAATCCATCCGATCGCGGAGTCGTATCCGATTTTCGCATGCAGCGAAGCGAGACGTGCGCTGACGCGCCAGGGGGATTGGACGACATGACGCGACTTGCTGCTCGTGCCGGTCAGCTGCAAGCCCAACGCATAATCGGTCTCTCGGCTCGGTGGCTCGGCGAGCAAACGACGCTTGCGGCCGGAGCGGGATCGACATTGCACAGGACAGGGTGAGGGCTGACATGCAACCCAACGTGCTCGTGCTGATGAGCGACCAGCACAACCCGATGGTGAGTTCGCCGTACGGTCATTCCTTCATCCGCACCCCGGCGATCCAGACCCTGGCCGAACGCGGGATGACGTTCGAGAACGCGTACTGTCCGTCGCCGCTTTGTGTGCCTTCGCGTTCCGCGTTTCTCACGGGGCTGCCGGTCCACGTCATTGGCGCCTGGGACAACTCGTGTCCGTTGCCGATCAGCGAGCCGACGTGGGCGCACCGGCTCAACGCCGCGGGCTATGAGACGACGCTTTGCGGTCGCATGAGCATTGGCGGTCCAAACCAGATGCACGGATTCGCGCAACGCATTCACCCGGAAATGCGCCCGGGCAAAATGGGTTCGAGTTTTCCCAATTGGGATGCTCCGATTCGGGCGCGTCCGGGAACGCGGGAACGGCTTGGGACCGCGGGCGCCGGCGACACCTTTCAGCAGCGATACGACGACGACGTGACCGAGGCCGCCGTGGCCTATCTCTCGGACCCGGAACGCCGGGACGGTCCGTGGGCGGCCGTGGTGGGCTGGTTCCTGCCGCATACGCCGCTGACGGTGCGGTCGGAGTATTTCGACCGGTACTACCCCGCGCATGCGGATCAGCCGAGTGCCGCGGCGAAACCTATCGACACAGTGCATCCGCAGAGCCGACGCTTTCGAGAGTCTCTGGGCGTCGAGGGACTCTCAGAGGCAGAAATCGGGCGCGCACGCGCGGCGTACTACGGCATGGTTTCGTTCACGGACGCGCAGATGGGGCGGGTCCTGGAAGCCCTGGAGGCCAGTGGGGCAAGCGAGAACACGCTGGTTGTTTACACGTCGGATCACGGCGAGATGATTGGCGAGCACGGGTTGTGGTGGAAGAGCTCGTTCTACGAGCCGTCGGTGCGCGTTCCGCTGATCGCGGCGTGGCCGGGGCGGATTGAGGGCGGTTCGCGGGTGGACACGCCGGTTTCGTTGCTGGATCTCACCCGAACGATTGTTGACGAAGCGGGCGCGGATTCCGACGGCATCGTGGGCCACAACCTGTTGGATCCGGAACTGGATGAAGGCCGAGCGGTGTTTGCCGAATTCGAGGCGCACGCTACGGACCGGCCGGGGCGAATGGTCCGGCGGGGGCGGTTCAAGCTGAACTACTACCACGGAGAGCCACCCGAGTTGTTCGATCTGGAGGCCGATCCGCACGAGACGATGGACCTGGCCTCGAAGCCGGCGTTTGCCGGCGTCCGAGACGATCTCATCGCCCTGGTTCTCGAGGATTGGTCGCCGGACGAAATCGAGGAGCAGGTACGCGAGAGCCAGCGGCGTCGGCGAATCCTCTTTGCGGGGCTGTCGTAACCGAGGCAGACCGACCAGACACACGTCTGAGCCAGGCGAATTCAGCCTGGAATCACTCCTGCGCGGGCGCGGCTCTCACGCCCGTGCCCGCCCGCGGCGCCGGCCGTGATAGGTTCACGGAAGCAGCGCCAGCCGCAGAACGAGCCATCAATGACTCCTTATCGGTCAGCACGCTGGAGCCGACAGCGCGTATGCGTCGCGATTGCCGCGGTGCTGGTTGGGCTGACGGTTGCCGCCTGCGGGGGCGACGAGAAGTTGGTGCGCCAGGATTATTACTCGGTCATCGCGCCCGAGCGTTGCGGCGGGGTGAGTTCCGTGAGTTGCGCCGGATACCAGGCCACGCCCACGCCTACCGGGTAGCTGACAGGCGGCATTGCCTGTAGGAGGTCAAGCCGGATGGACAAGCACCTGTTTCTTGACCTGGACGAGGTTGCGGCCACGCACAACGTGGAGCAGCGGGTGTGCGAGGCGACGAAGCATCCGGCGAACCCGGTGTTGCCGGTTGGGCGGCTAGACGAGTGGGACGCGGTTCGAGCCAGCGTGTGGTCGGTGCGGACGGTGCTGTACGACCCGGACGACGGCTTGTTCAAGTGCTGGTACACGGGGGCCGACCAGGAGCGCCTGCGCTGGCGGCGCATGGGCTACGCCTACAGCGAGGACGGCATCCGATGGATCAAGCCGAAGCTGGGTCTCTTCGAGTTCAACGGATCCAAGGACAACAACATCTGTCTGGACATGCTGGGGGCGGTGATTCGCGATCCGACTGAGCCCGACCCGGCCCGCCGGTTCAAGATGGTCACGAAAAATCTCGTAGGGAGTGGGCCGGCCCGCGCCGCGTACTCGCCCGACGGCATTCACTGGACCGTGGGCCCGGCCGTCGACCTCTCGGCGTTGGCGCACGGTCCGGACATCGTGGTGCTGGCGCTGGACGAGGAGGCCACGGACCCGGATCGGCGCTACATCCTGATCTGGCAGGAGCGGGTGCCGGCCGCCAAGCCGGGGCCACGGACGGTCCGAGGCAAGTTCATCGCATACGGGCCAAGCATCGAGAAGTTCACGGCCAGTCCCGACAACCCGTTTCTGGATCCCAAGGACGGGCTGGAGCAGGAGAACCACTTCCTGACGCTGGACCGATATGGCAACGGCTGGATTTCGGTGTACGAGTTCGGCTGGTACGTGCCCAACGGGCTCGGGGTGTTCGGACAGTACGCAGCGGACCTGCGGCTGGCCGTCAGCAAGGACGGCGAACACTTCTCGCGCATCTGCCTGACCGACAAAGTGGTCCCACGCGGCGAGCGGGGCACGTGGGACGCCGGATTCCTGGTGATAGGGGACCGGATCATCGTCAAGGACGACACGATCTACATCTACTACAGCGGACAGGGCGAGGACTGGAGCCTCTGGCCGCCGGGGAACTATCCCAAAGAGTTCGGGGGCGGGAAGAGTGGGTCCGTTCGACTGACGCAACTGGGCCTGGCGACCCTGCGGCTGGATGGGTTCACGTGCATGCAGACGGTGGATCGGGAGATCTCGGGGTCGCTGGAGACGACGGCGCTGGACGTAGAAACGGACACGCGACTGACCGCGAACGTGGCCGAAGTGATCGCGCGGCGGAGCTGGGTGGACGTGGATGTGCTTGACGCGGAGACGGGCGAGGTGATTCCGGGATTCAGCCGCGAGGACTGCGTGCCGCTGGCGGTCGATAACGTGCGGGCGCGGGCTACCTGGCAGGGCATGGAACTCGGCGCCTGCGGTCGGCGGCAGGTTCGCCTGCGAATCCACATTCATGGGGCGGCCCGGCTGCACGCGTACTCGCTGACTTAGCGGGGTCAGTCGATTCGGATTGGTAGGGAGCGCGGGCTGACGGGGATTGCGCGCCGGACGGTTCGACGGCCACGATGCGCGGAAGCGAGTTTTCCAGGAGGACGGACATGGAGCGTCAGTGCATTTCTTCGGGCAAGCCGACAGAGGCGGTGATCGGGTACTCGCGGGCGGTGCGGGTGGGCCCGCATATTTGGATTGCGGGAACAACGGGCCCGCTGCCACCGAATCATCCGGACGCGCCGGGGGACGCCTACGCGCAGGCGAAGCACGCGATTGGGATTATCGAGAAGGCCCTGCAAGAGGCCGGCGCGACGCTGGATGACGTCGTGCGAACGCGGGTGTTTCTGACCGACATCGACCGCGACGCGGACGCGGTCGGGCAGGCGCACCTGGAGTCGTTCGGGAAGGCCATGCCGGTGTCAGCCTTTATCGGCTGCACGAGCCTGGTCGGCGGCGAGTCGGTGTTGGAGATCGAGGCGGAGGCGTACGTGGACGACGGTTGCTGTTAGCTCCGCACGGTCGTCGTATCGCCCGCCCGGTTCTCGGTCCGAACGACTAGGGTGCCGACGCCACCTTTTCGGGATTGCGGCCTCGCTCGGCGCAGACCTTGAGGTACTCGTTCACCGAGTCCTTGAAAGCCTGACGCAGCCCGGCGACTGACGTGCCCTGAAAGGTGATCACGTCAAGGGTGTCGATCACCTCGCCGTGGAATAAGCCGACGTCATCGTCGTATCTGACTCCGGCTCGATATCCAGCGTGTTCCGTCATGGCTCAGACTGTTTCAGGCCCTGCGGTGCAGGGCTAGGGCGCACGCAGGATTACATTTTGCGCCTCCAACTCCCAGGTTTCGTGGTAGACGTGGGGGCGGGGTCGTTGGAGTACGAGTGGCGTGGGCGGTGGGTTGTCGGGGTCCCAGAGTTCCAGGCGGTCGCGGCCGCGGACCTGGTGGAACCACTCCTTTTCGCTTTCGGCCGGCTCGATTTCGCGGCGGAGGATGAACTCGACGTAGTCGAACTGGCTCAAGGCAACCTCGGCCAGGAAGACGCGGTCGACGCCTTCGCCGTCCCAGGTGGCCATGTCGGGAAGGATGACCGGTCCGCAGCAGAGTTGGAACTTCCCGGAGTCTGGGTGCAGGTTCATCAGTCGAATCGGGAACTCGACTCGAATTTCGAGTCCGGTGGCCTTGTCGCGGTAGGTGGTCTGGCCGTTGATGACCGCGCCGGCCTGGGTGGCTTCGTTGACGGCGTGGCCGTCCAGGAGACGATCGGCGTCGGGGAGCGTGACGGGGCGGAAATCCATGTCCGCGTAGCGCTCGGGCCACGGCCTGCGGGCGACGGCCTCGGGGACGTCCGACAAACCCCGCGCGATCGGCACGCCGTGCTCGCGGGTAAAGACCGCCCGCCACTCGCCGCTGGGAATCATGAAGAACTGCTCGGTCGCGATGGTGAGCTCGGCGCGGCAGGGATAGTTGAGGTAGTGGGTGATCGACGATCCAGAAGGATTGACGATGTCCATGGTCGAGTCGACCTGCATTCGCACGCGGTAGACGTCGCCAAGGTCGCCGACGAAACCTCCATCCCAGCGGTAATACGGATGGGGCTTCCTGGGATGGGTGGTCCAGGTGATGAAGGAGCGGGTGAAGTCGAGCATTGGACCGGCCTTGGTGGGGCGACGCGGCGGCGTTTCGGTGGCTCACAATACACTCGGCGAACGTCTGCGGATCGGCGGCCATCGTTCGGGACGCGGCGGCCGGGCCAACCAGTCGAACCAGAGAGGACGAGACCATGAACGATTTGCGCGACAAGATCCTGGGCTGCCTGACCGGCGGGTTGCTGGGCGATGCGATGGGCGGGCCGGTGGAAGGGCTGCACTACGAGTTCATCCAGCAGCGCCACGGCGAAGTCACGGATCTGAAGGAGCACCGCGGTTTGCAGCCGGGGGCCGGGACGGACGACTCGGCGCTGAAGCACATGCTGTGCGAGGCGATTGCGCGAACGAACGGCAACGTGATGGCCTCGGACTGGGCGCAGGTGTGGCGCGAGCGCATGAACCCGTTCAAGTTCTATCCGCCGGTGGCCAGTTCGTTTTACAAGATCTCGACCGGCGGAGTCAGGGCCAGGGAAGCCGGCATCGGGAACATGATCTCCAACAGCACGGCGATGTGTATCTCGCCGATCGGCATCATCAACGCAGGCGATCCGCGTCGGGCCGTGCTGGAGGCGTACGAGGTAACCAGCCTGATCCATCGCGGCTCCCCGCAGGACGGCGCGCTGGCCATGGCCGCCGCCACCGCCGCGGCGTTCGAGCCGAACGCCGATGCCGAATCCGTCATAGAGGCGGCGGTCAGCAACCTGGACAGCGAAAGCGACGTGCCCGCAGCCATCAATACGGCGGTGAGCCTGGCGCGGTCAACCGGTGACTTTGCCGAGTTCCGCGCCGCCTATTACGCCGACCATCTGTGGGACTGGCCGCAGCAACCCGAAGAAGGACACAGCAACGCGGTGGACCCGCGCGAGTCGGCGTCCGTGGCGCTGGCGCTGCTGCTGCTGGCTGACGGCGACCCGAACCAGGTGGCGCTGATGTCCGCGAACTTTGGCCGCGACGCCGACTCCATCGGCGCCATGGGCGGCCCGGTGGCCGGGGCGATGACCGGGGCCAGCGGAATTCGGCCTCGATGGGCCGAGCAGGTGCAGGCCGCGACGCCGGTGAACCAGGATGAGTTGGCGGACATGCTGCTGGGGGTCGTGACCGCTCGGTTGCAGACCGACCGCGCGCGGAGCGAGATGCTTCTGGCCTAGGCGCGATGCGTCGGCCGTCGTCACTCGGCGACAGGCAGTGGTCCTGTCGTTCGCGTGGCTTTGCGGGTCGCCCTAAAGTACGGAGCCATGGCGATTCCCCGAGTTCCCACGCTCACGCGCTTCTTTCCGGCCCACGCCGAGTTGCAAGCGCGATTCGACCGCGAGGCGCGGCGGATGCCGGTGGATGTCAGCAGCCAGGCGGCATTCGAGACCTGGCGGAAGGCGACGCGGCGGCACCTGTCCGCCATCACGGGCATGGACAGCCTGCGGCCTGCAGATCCACAGCCGGTGGTCACCGAGTCGGTCCAGTGCGACGGCTACGTGCGGCAGCGGATGGAGGTTCATACGGAGCCGGGCGTGGTGATGCCGCTGTATGCGCTGCTGCCGGACGACCTGAAGGCGGGCGAGCGGCGGCCGGTGGTTATCGCGCCGCATGGGCACGGCAGCGGGGGCAAGAACATGACGGCCGGTCGGCGCGACATTCCGGCCGTGGCCGACGCCATTGATACGTACAACGGCGCCTACGCGGAGCGTTTTGCGCAAGCGGGGCTGATCGTGTTCGCGCCCGATGCCAGAGCATTCGGGGAGCGGCGCGAGCCGGTGGGGCAGGCGAACGACGAAGACTCGTTCATGCGGTCGACCTGCACGCCACTCAATTTCGCGGCCATCTCTTTGGGCCAGACGGTCACCGGCATGTGGACCTGGGACCTGATGCGGCTGGTGGACTACGTGCTGACGCGCGACGACTGCGATCCCAGTCGGATTGCGTGCGCCGGGCTTAGCGGCGGAGGGTTGCAGACGCTGTGGCTGGCCGCGATGGACGAGCGGGTTTGCGCGGCGGTGGTGAGCGGCTACTTCTACGGGAATCGCGACTCGCTGCTGGACATCAACGACAACTGCGGCTGCAACTTCGTCCCCGGGCTGTGGCAGGCCGTGGACATGGGCGACCTGGGAGCACTAATCGCGCCGCGTCCGCTGCTGGTGGAAACCGGCGACGAGGATCCGCTGAACGGCGCGCGCGGGCTGGACAACGTGTACGAGCAAGTGGCCATCACACGCGAGGCCTACGAGTTGCACGGCGCCGGCGACTGCCTGGTGCATGACGTGCAGCCGGGGGAGCACCAGTGGTACGGGGATGTCGCGGAGCCGTGGCTGGTGGAGCAACTGACGCAGGCTTGACCGAAGGAGCCAAGCAACCGCCGGGAGACGCCGTGCGCAAGGCAAGGAACGCGGGAGCGCCTTCGTGACCAAGCTTGACTCCACGGAACTGATCGTTGGCGAGCGGCCGCAGTACTTCTTTGACAGCGGGCTGATCGAAGAGATTCAGAACATCAGGCGCACGGTGCATGCGCCGCGGCAACTGGCGCGGAACCCGGTGCTGGAACTGGATCGGCCTTGGGAACACTTCACCAACTTCGGGGCGGACGACTGGGCGTTGTGGCGGGACGACGATGGCGAGTTTCACTGCCTGTACACGGACATGGCGCTGGACCGGGAGAAGCTGGCGCGCGAGGGCGGGACGTTGATCGACTGGCACATCAGCCGCTTTCGTGTCATGTATGCACGGTCGGCGAACGGGCTGAATTGGGAAAAGCCAGCGATGGGCATCGTGCGCGAGGGTGGGCACGACACGAACATCGTCCTTGGCAACGAGACCTATGGAAACGTCTGGGGTCCGGCGGTGCTGGACGACCCGCTGGAAACGGATCCGGGGCGTCGCTACAAGATGCTGTATGAGTTAGGTGCTCCAGGTTTCCGGGTATCCGATGAGACTCCGGGCGCACACATCCGGCTCGCCTATTCGTCAGACGGGGTCCATTGGACCTCTGCTGAGGAGATACCTACGTTCGGGTCCCTGGGAGATCGACTCGGTGACACGATCTTCCCTACGTTCGATCCGGATAGCGGCGTTTATCGAATCGTCACCCGCCACCCGCTGATGGAACTGGCGCCGCGCACGCGTCCGACGCATGCACCGATGGTTGGCGGGGCGCCCAGCTTTGACGCGGTGATGGCCACGCCCAACCGGCGGGTGGTACGCCGCATCTTCATGTGCGAGAGCCGGGATTTCGTGAACTGGAGCGAGCCGCGGTTGATCCTGGCTCCCGATCCCGACCTGGACAACCTAGACGTGGCGTTCTACGGCATGCGGCCGTTCCGGCTGGGCGGTCATTGGATCGGTTTCCTGGGCGTGTTCCACCAGGTTTCCAACACCTCGACGGTGGAGTTAGTGCATAGCCGTGACGGACGGCGCTGGGAGCGGCTGGCGCCCACGCACGACTGGATAGGACTGGGGGAGCCGGGGAGCTGGTGCGCCAACCAGATCGGGATTCCGCGGACCGTGGACGTTGGCGATGATGAGACCTGGGTGTACTTCGGCGGCGCGACTTCGCAGCACGACCTCTGGTACGCGGAGGACCAGGAGAGTCCGGATAGCCCCGCGGCGCTGGCCGCGAGCGATCCTCGGTACGCGCTGGGTGTCGGCAAGCTGCGGCGCAACGGGTTTGTATCGGTCGGAGCCGGTTCGACGCGCGAGGGCATGGTGGCCACGCAGCCATTGGTGTCGGAGGGCGACCGGCTGGTGATTAACGCCTCATGTGGGTCTGGCGGCTACGTGAAGGTCGAGGTTCGCGACGTGAGGGACCGGGTGCTGCCCGGACGTGGGCTGGACGACTGCGATCTGTTTACCGGCGACAGCGTCCGTCATGCTGTCAGGTGGCGAGGCGAGGCGAACTTGCCGCTACCTCACGATGCCGACTCGGGGACTGTGTACACCCGTTTTATCCCGCATCGGCGGCTGCGGTTCGTGATGCGGAATGCGGAGTTGTATTCCTTCACCGTGGAGCGGTCGAGCGACGGATAGTCAGCCCTATCCAGACGAACCGCTTCCCCGGCTCAGGCTCTTTCAGGCGCCAAGGAAGCGAACGATTAGTCCTGTGATCGTGGCCGCGGCCGTTACCGAACCGAGCACGGCGATCACCATCCAGCGGGTCAGGCTGTGGAGGTCGGACTTCCATTCGGCTCGCGAGGCCTGGATCTCGGCTCTCAACGACTGAATGTCGGCCTTAGTGGCGAAGGTCGGGAGCGCGGTCTCGATGGCGGTCAGCCGACGCTCGATCTCAATGGCGGTCAAGTCCACCGTCATCCGGTTTTCCCTTTCCCGCCCATGATTAGTTCAGGCTCAGTGTGGCGCCCGGTTTGACGACCCCGCCTTGCGCCAGACCTACCACACGCCTCAGGCACCGATGAAGCGGACGATTAGCCCGGTGATGGTGGTCGCGGCCGTTATTGATCCAAGCACGGCAATCACCATCCAGCGGGTCAGGCTGTGGAGGTCGGACTTCCACTCGGCGCGCGAGGCTTGGATTTCGGTCCTCAGCGCGTGCATGTCGGCCTTCAACGAGTGGACGTCGGCCTTCGTTGCGAAGGTCGGAAGCGTCGTCTCGAGCGTGGTCTCGATGGCGGTCAGCCGACGCTCGATCTCAATGGCGGTCAAGTCCACCGTCATTCGGTTTTCCCTTTCCCGCCCATGATTGCTTCAGGCTCAGTGTAGCGTCCGGTGTAGCGACGCCGCCTTGAACCGGCGGTGTCTTGCCGCTTCACGCGCCGAGGAAGCGAACGATCAACCCGGTGATCGTGGCCGCGGCTGTTACCGAACCGAGCACGGCGACGACCATCCAGCGGGTCAAGCTGTGGAGGTCGGACTTCCATTCGGCTCGCATGGCCTGAAGGTCGGCCTTGGTTGCCAAGGTCGGAAGCGTGGTCTCAATGGCGGTTAGTCGCCGCTCGATCTCAATGGCGGTCAGGTCCACCGTCATCCGGTTTTTCCTTCTACCGCCCATGGTTGTCCCTGGCACAGTCTATCGCCTGGCGCGGGGGCAGTTTCCGGCCACGAGTCAATGCGCCAACTCCGGTGCCCCTTACACTCGCTTCATTGCCAACCGCAAGCTGAGGTGCGTGCGAAGTGCAGAGATTGTCGTCTTCGCCACTGAGCCGTCGCTCAGGCGGTAGCACGAATGTCATCCGCATTTGCTGAGGCCCTGGCGGCAGGAGACACCGCTGCGATCCGAAGCACGGCCAAGGCAGACCTCCACTCGCACCTGTACTTTGCCGCACCCATTGCCGACGTCGAACGCTGGCTTGGCCGCACGGTCGAGCGTCCGCCGCCCAGGATGGACGGCCTGGACGGCATGCGGGAATACGCGCGTCGGGCGATCAATCCCTACATGGACAACTGGACGGCTTTCGAATTCGTGGCAGATGCAGCCGTGCGACACGCGCAAAGTGACGGCGTGGTCCTGCTTGAGACGAGCATCGACATCTGGGCCGTCCGGCACCACCCAGAAGGGCTGCGCGGCGTTGTGGCATTTGCCGCGTCGTTGGAATCGCAGTTTCGAGGCCAGGTCGACTTTCGGCCGGAAGTGGGATTTTCGCGCTCGTTCGTATCAAAGGACCAGTTGATGTCATCGCTTTCCGAAGCGATCGAGACCGGCGTCTTTCGGTCAATCGACATGTACGCCCATGAGCACGACTGCGAGCCCGAAGCTGTGCGGTGGATCTACGAGAAGGCTCGTTCGCACGGCATGAAGCTCAAGGCGCACGTCGGGGAGTTTGGGGGCGCCGACGAGGTGAAGCGGACGGTCGAGATTCTTCAGCTTGAGGAAGTGCAGCACGGAATCGGTGCCGCTGAGTCCGCGGCTGTGATGCACTGGCTGGCCGACAACCGGACTCGGCTGAATGTCTGCCCGACGAGCAACGTGGTGCTGGGCGCCGTGGCCGACCTGAAGTCGCATCCAATCCGCGTGCTGTACGACCACGGGGTGGATGTCACGATCAACACCGACGATCTGATGATCTTTGGGCAGAGCGTTTCGGATGAGTACCTGAATCTTTATCGTGCCGGTGTGTTTACCGCAGATGAGCTTGAGGAGATTCGGATTCGGTCTCTTCGCTAACTGTTGAACACCGGGACGCAGGCAGATCCGGATCTGCTGCAGGGCCTGGGCGCCCGCTCGTTAGTGGTGGTGCGAAAGCTACGCGGTTCTCATGCCCGCGGATGTGTCACGAGAGGAATCGAAGCGCCCTATTTCTCCCGCCAGGGCAATCGCCACAGGCCCAGGCCCATTGCAATGACCGCGTAGGCCGCCAGGACGCCAAGTTCCAGCCACACATCCACGCGTCCACCTAGGGAGGCGGCAATGGCGTCGGCGGCATAGCGGAGCGGGGACACATAGCCGAACCATTGGAGGACGAGCGGCGCCGACTCCATGGTGAAGTAGACCGGGGAGATGATGACGAGGACGATGGCGATGAGGCTGGCGATGATGTTGCCCACCGGCAACGAGGGCGCAAAGCTCATGACGAACAGGACGATGCCGGCAAGCGCCAGGACCGTAAGCAACAGCGCGGGCGCCAGCGACCAGGTCGGTTCGATCTCGACGCCGGCGATGAAGGCAAAGCCCAGAAGAAACACGGCCGAAAGCGCTCCCGAGATCGCCGTATAGGCCAACGTGCCTACGACGTAGGCGGCCTTGGACACGGGCATGGTGATGACGAGCTTCAGGTGGCCCATGAACCGCTGCGCCACGATTTGCTGTCCGACGAGCATGGCGGTGCTGAAGGACACGCCGAAGATCAGGGTTCCCGCCAGCAGGCGTTGCCAGACGGCCGCGTCGTCGGGCGCGATGGACTGGAATACGTAGAACATCGGGATCGGAAAGACCAGCGTGCCCAGCACGATGAGATACCACTGGCGGATCATCGGCAACGCGTGTATCTCCAGCACCGCCAGCGAATCGCTCAGAAACTTGCGCGGGCCGGGTGTGTTGAGTCGGTTAGTCCGCGCCATCGGTCTCGTCTTCATTTCGTGCCTGCTGCGTTAGCGCCAGGTAGACGTCCTCAAGGCTCGTGCGCATGACCGCGTACTCGTCGATGCCCTGGGACCGTAGCCGGGCGGCCAGGTCCAGGTGGTCGTCGCCGAAGACGGTCTGGGGACCCTCGGGAGATTCGTAGACCAGCTTGTATTCGTGGCCGATCGAGGCCCGCAGGTTCGCGATCGTGTCGAGCGAGATCAGGCGCCCGTCCTGGATGATGCCGATACGGTCGCAGAGCGTTTCGGCCTCCTCCATATAGTGGGTGGTCAGGAGCACGGCGGCGTCGCGTTGCCGGTAGCTCTGGAGGACCTCCCAGAGTCGCTGGCGGGACTCCACGTCCAGGCCAACCGTGGGTTCGTCCAGGATCAGAACGTCCGGGTCGGCCATCATGGCAATGCCGACCAGCAACCGACGGCGGAGGCCGCCCGACAGCCGTTCGCTGGTGAAGTCGCGGTGAGCCGTCAGGTCGAGCTCCTTGATCAACTCGTCCGCCCGCTCGCGCGCATCCCGCCGCGACAGCCCGCGTAGTACGCCAAAGATGCGCAGGTGCCGGTACACAGAAAGCCCATCGAATAGCCGGGCCTCCTGCGGAACCACGCCAATGCGCGACTTCGCGTCGTCCGGATTCGCTACCGCGTCGATGCCGACCACGCGCACCTCGCCGGAGGTCGGCACGAGTTCCGTGGTGATCTGACGGACCAGCGTGGTCTTGCCCGCGCCGTTGGGGCCCAGGACGCCGAGGGCTTCGCCCCAGTTGAGGGTCAGGGAGATGTTGCGGTTGGCGTGAGGGCCGTCCTTGTAGCGCTTGCTGAGGTCTTTGACCTGAATTGGCGGTGGGCGGTCGTTCACGCTCATGCTCTTGAGCCGGAGCGGCGCGCAGATCGGCGAGTCCGTAGGCCCATGTCTCACGCCTTCCTGACCAGCAGAGACTCCCCACCAACCTAGCGCACCGCAGATGCGGGCCACGCGAGACTGGGCTACAGCGCCTTCAGAGGATAATTCGAGCGAGAGCTTGAACAGCCGGATGTCCCGACATGTCCCAGCCCTCCAAGCGCCTCAGGTTGCCGCACCCGGAGTTTATCCGGATTGTCGATGCGATCAAGACGAGCGTCACAGAAGGGCGCATGTGCGAGGTGGACGGGGTCACGATTCGCTACTTCGTTTGCGATCCATGGCCCGATGAGGCTGACCTGGCCATGTATGACGAGGACGGCAACATCTATCTCCCCGAGCGGTTCGCGAATGGGAGCCCTGAACGTGCCGAGCTCGTAGCGCTGCACGAACAGGTGGAGATCAGCCACAAGCTGGCGGGACGGAGTCACGCCTACGCCCATCGACGAGCGATTCTGATTGAGCTGCTGGCCACCAAGGCGATGTTGAGAGGGCCCGGTCAATTGCGCGAGCACCTCCACTGGCGGATCGGCGTTTATCCCGACTGGAAGGTGCCGGACAAGGCGGCAGTTGTAGCGCAGCTCTACGAACTGCTGGCGGCGTCACGGCCGTTGCGAGGGCGGATCCTGGATGTCGTGAAGAAAGCCAGGCTGTAGCTCCCGCTTCCGCGCCGGACGCTGCATCCAGCGCATCACCCCAATGCGCCAGACAGGTTTCGCTTGCCTAGACTTGCGGTACGTGGTCACGCCTCCTCCGGAGCCGAGGTATGAAGCTCACCAGTCAGCAGCGCACGTTCTTTGAGACGTTTGGCTACCTGGGCTTTCCCGGGCGCTTCACGGAGGAAGCGGAGGCTATTACCGCCGCGTTCGAGCGCCTCTGGGCCGAGCATGGCGGCGGGCATCACGGGCAGGCGCACGATCATGAGCAGCGCTCGGCGCTGGTCCCCTTTATCGACCAAAGCGAGTACCTGAGCGGGCTGCTGGACGATCCGCGGATCGACGACGTGGCCAGCGACCTGCTGGGCGAGGACTACAACTACACCGGCAGCGACGGCAACTTCTACGTGGGCGACACGCGCTGGCACTCCGACGGCTACGCGCGCAGCAAGTACCGGAACATCAAGTTCGCGTTTTACCTGGATCCGGTCGACCGCGACACGGGGTGCCTGCGAGTGATTCCCGGCAGCCACCATCGGGGCGACGACTACGCGGAGGGCTTGCAGGACATTATGTCAAGCCAGCGGACCTGGACCATGGCGGAACACGTGGGCGTCACAGGCCAGGAGATGCCGGCCGTGGCGCTGGAGACACGTCCCGGCGACCTGCTGATGTTCAACCAGGACCTCAAGCACGCGTCATTCGGCGGCGGAACCCGGCGCCGCATGTTCACCATCAACGTGTCCGAGCGCTTTGCGGAAGAGGATCTGGACGAACTGCGTCAGGACATCGGGCACGCGGCCCGGTTCTGGATCGAGCGCGCCTACGGCGACGCCATGATCCGCACCGCCGGCCCAGAGCGCATGCGCCACCTGGAACAGCGCCTCGCAAACGATGGCCATTTGCCGGAACTGGTGCGCAAGGCTCGCGAGGAGATGAGCGAACCTTCGCGCGGATAGCCGCCGGCGCCTTCTTGCCGGCAGGCGAAGCCTATTTCGCGCTTGGCTGGCCCTTCAAGAATTCACCTCGTTGCCCGCTTCCTGCTATACTTGTTTACGGAATACCAGTTACCAACCTAGTCTGAATGACATCACACGACGATCTTCGCCTTGGAAGCTTGGCCTACTGGGCGCTTCTGGCCCTGAGCGCGATGCCGGGCCACACGTCACACGCCTACGCATTGCTGCAGGAGTTCTCCAGGCAATTCGGGCGCAAGCCTTCGAGCGCAGCGTTTTACCAGGCTCTTCAGCAGCTCGTGCAGCGTGAGCTCATCGAAGATGCCGGCCTTCGTCCCTCCGCCAAGGGACCTGAATTGCGTCTGTTCACGCTCACCGACGCTGGCCGCCAGCTGGCGCTTGAAGAGGCGGCGTCGCTGGTACGGATTGCCAGCGCCGTTCAGACCTCACTCAAGCCATCAGGCGAGAGGCTGGAGAGCCCGCGGTGATCGAACGGCTGGTCGCAACCCTGTTTCCGACGTCGGCCGACGACGGCATTGACTGGCGGGCTGACGCGATTGCGCTGTGGCAAATGCAGCGAAGCGAAGCACAGCGCCGGAGAGAACGGGCTCTGCTCGATTTGCAAATCGTCGGTCACGCCCTGCATGAGCGCGTGCGTCAGCGACGGAATCGGTTGGGAGAGTCTGCCAGCGCAGTCACGAAGGCGCTCATGGCCGTGTGTCGATTCGTGGAATCAGCCGCGGGAATGAGTGGTCCAGTGGATGATCCGCGTGAAGAGGCCCGTGCTGTGAAGGCACTGAGACATGTTGGCGTTCCGATCAGCGAGGCGCGATCGGACGTTGGCCGCTATCTCCGGCGAGTCCGGGCGGCGGTGGCACCGGTACGGGACGCTTCGGTCGCGGGCGTGGTCGCTGTTGCCGTCATTGCGCTCGGACTACTGGGAGCACTCGGCGCGATTTCTCTCATCCTCGCGGTCGTGGTCGGCCTGGGCCAGATGGAGCGGCCGTTTTACGTGACCGACGGAATCGCCGTGGCTCAGGTCCGAGCCAACGCGCCGGAGAATCCCCAGAGCCCCGCGCCTCCCTTGCCCACCCTGGGATTGGCGCTCGCGGTGATTGTCGCGGCATTCGGCGTGGTTGCCGGACGCGCGCAACGCAGCCATTGGCGCCGCAGGGGAGTACATCGCACGTTTCGAGAACTGACGCCAGACGGCGCCCACGGGGTTGAGATTGCGCTGCTGACCGCCATAGCGATGGCCGCAGCCTCGCTGTGCGCGCTGCTGGTCTTCGGCAGCGATGCCGTGGTGCTCATCTTTGCGGTCATCGTGCCCGGAGCGCTGCTGCTGGTTGCAGCCGGTCGCGCGGCTTTTGCTCCACTCTTCGACTGGACGCTTCGGCACGCGTCCCGCCTTGATGCCGCGGCTTACGCGCGTCCATTGATCGAGCGCGACATTGCGCTGGAGGTTGCGGCCGAAGGGAGCTTCTATGGTCGAGGTTCGTTCGGCCCCAGCTCGCCGGCCGGGAATGCGGCGGCAAGTCTGTGGGCAGCCGCGACGCTGGCATCCATGGGAATCGACCCGCACCTGCGGCGCGCCGCTCTTCGTCGGCGGATCCAGAGGAAGACGGCCGCAGTCTCCAGCGACGGCCTGACTCGGCGCGATCAAGTGCGCTATGCAAGCGGTGGGGTAGGAGTCACGTTTGCGGTCTGGCTGCTGGTTCGCTGCGCGGCGTGGCGAATCTATGAGATTGACTTCGCGCCGTTCAGGGCGGCCGTCGGCCTCGACGCGATCGCCCTGACAATTGGCGCCTTGCTCGCAGCTGCGCTCGGATGGATCCACCGGCGCCACCTGGCGGTGGTGTAGTGGGCCTCTCCCGAGGAATCACATACTCGCGGCGATCCGCGCTTCGCGCTCTTGCCGCCGGTCCGGTCCTGCTGGCTCTGGCCGCCTGTGGCGAGTCAGCGCCAGAGCCGGCCACTCCGACTCCAAGCACGGGACGCAGGGATCTGGATGCCGCGCTGCAGCGGGCTCGCACCGCCGCAGCGACCGTGACCGAGCGGGCACCGGCGCCGGGTCCGTCACTTCCGCAACCCGGGGAGCGGCGCGAGGTGCCCGTGGCCGCGATGCCGCTGGAGATCGCGGGGGGCAGGATTTTTGCGCTGTTCGCGAACGGCTTATTGGAGGCAGGACGCCAATCCGAGGGCCGCTACAAGTTCGACGACGTACCCCTGGACATTTACGAATCGGACGACTGGAGCATCAGCCGATCGCTTGCGGCGACCGAAGCCTCCGCGCCAGAGCTTGTGGTCTGCTTTGACTTCGATCTTCAAGACCTGGTCGCGCACGACCAACTTGTGCCGCTGGACGACTTCCTGGCCGCTGATCCGGACGTAGATCCCGGCGTCTACTGGCCGGGCGTCCTGGAAAGCGGTCGCTACGAGGGTCTGCAATACGGCCTGCCGTTTGCCATCTCGCCCTCCATCACCCTGGTCAACGGCGAACTAGCGGCCGAGCGGGATATCGAATTGCCCGAGCCAACCATGCAGGCCTTCACCGCCGAGGCCTGCCTGCGAACCGCGCAGGCATTCCACGAGCCTGACCCGCCTGACGGCGGCATTGGTACCCGGGGAATGTTGGGCGGCATCCTTTCGGAGCCGACGCTGCGCGGCGACTACCTGGTGCTTCCGCCATTGACCGCCGCATTGCTCTCGGCGGTGGGCAGTTTCCGCGATTCCGCTGGCGGCTTTACTCCGCTCGAGAGCGATAGAGCTCGTCAGGTTCTGGAGTTCTACAGCGACCTCATCCACCGGCACCGCTTGCTCCCCATCGGCGACTTCGATTTCGGCCACTATGTGCAGACCGGCCAGTGGGGAATGGGCTTCCTACCGATCGCCTTTTCCGACATTGGCGAGTTCCGTGGCGACAATCGAGTCTTCCCCTTTCCCGCGTTCGGTTCGGGTCGCAACCCCACCTCCACGTTCCTGCTAAGCATCGTGAAGTCGGATAGGGATCCAGACGTTTCCTATGATGCGCTACGGCGGCTCTATTCAGTCATCGCGCCGGAGTCGACACTGCCGCCGTTTCGGGTTGATGCGGCGGCCGTTCGGCGGCTGATGCCCGAGTTGAACGGCGACGATGAGCAGGTGCTGGTTCACCTGCTCGAAAACGCGGCGTTCTACGGCGCCTCGCAGTCCGAATTCGATGCGCTCCGGAACACGCTCGTTCGCGACGTGCTCCTGGGCGACACGGAGCCCGGCGAGGGGCTGCGGCGGGCGATTCAGGAGATGCAGGCAAGTTCGGCCGGCAGTTGAGTCGCGCAGGTACGTCATCACGCTCGGACCTTTACGCTAAGGGCACCGCGCGTTCTGAGGCGGCAACAAGGGGGCGACCGTGTCTGATCCGTCGGTCGAATACGTTGACGTGTTTTTTCCGGGTCAGGGCGACAAGCTGACCCAGGCGCCGGCCTATCACTGGGATCGGACGGAGGCGCCGGCGGAGGTTTCGGCGAAGGAAGGTCTCTCGGAACAGAACGAGCCGGATTCGAATGCGATTCACACTCTCGGGGTGACCGCGAACTTCTATACCAGTACTCGGGACCCGAACGAGCTTCTCATTGCGGTCATCAGCACCGACCGCCCGATGCGCAAGCGAATGGCCCAGGCCAAGGTGACCGTCGATTTCACGAACCTGCAGTACCACAACTACGACGGCTTCGGCGTCGGCATGCCCGGACTGATCGTTACGGGCGCCGGGAACGTGGTGGCCGTGTGTTGCCGGCGCCACGATTCAATGAGCGACGGCGGCCATGAAAATGACCTCCTGTCGGCGCGCAGCGTGGACGACGGCAAGACCTGGTCGCGACAGCAGGTCATCCACGCCGAAAAAGGCCAGTACACGTTCCTTGGGGCGATTGTTGAAGACCGGATTACGCGAACGATTCTCGTGACCTTCTGGAACATCCCCGCCGATGTCCGAGATGACCTTGGGTATTTCAGCACCTACGCCGCGCAGGGCGGCGGGTTCGGGCTCGTCAAAAGCACCGACGACGGCCGGACCTGGTCGGACGCCGTGCGCGTCGATCCGAGCCCAAACGCCGAGGGCTGGACCGGGTGGCCCAACAACAACGAGCACGGGATTCAACTCATGGCCGGGCCGCACCGCGGTCGGCTGGTGATACCTGCCTTCCTTTACAAGGAAGGCGAGCCCGGACAGGTTCCGGGCGTGCGCGGCGGCCTGCTCTATAGCGACGACCACGGAACGACCTGGACGGTCGGCGGAGTCCTACCCGATGGATCGGACGAGGCGTCACTGGTGGAGACGAGCGGCGGCGAGATTTACGTCAGCTATCGCCGAAACACCCAGCGCCGCGACGGCAGAACCTACGCACGTAGCCGCGACGGCGGACGGAGCTTCTACGAACTCGGCGAGCATCCCGAAATCAGCGGCCGGCCGGTCAACGTGGGCCTCGCCCGCCATGGATCGGGCGACGATAACCGACCGGAGATTCTCCTGTTCTCCCATCCGGTCGGCGTCAACCACCGAATCCCCGGCGGTACCGAAATGACCATCTATGCGAGCACGGACGCCGGGCGCACATGGCCGATCTCGAGAATCATCGATCCCCGACCCTGCCGCTACTCCGACCTTGCCGTTACCCCCGATGGCACCGTGCTCTGCCTGTATAGCGTGGGCAACGTCCGTGACCTCGAGAAGATCACTCTGGGCCGAGTGCATCTTGACCAACTCATCGCGTGAGGAGGGCAAAGGACTGGGGAATCAATCGGCCAGCGACCAATGAGCAAGCGCACAGTGGTCATTGAGGGCCAGAAGTAGTGAATCTGACGACGAAGTAGCCTTGCAGGCTGCGGCGGAATCCATCTGAAGTCAGGAACCCATGTCCAGCGACCGATTGAGTTTGCTTGCTCACTTGCACATGCAGCGGGTGTTTACGGCGGAGCGGATTGAGTACCGGGAGCCGATGGCGGATGCGCCGGGGCGGCAGGTGGATATTCCGAAGTTGAAGCAGGGCGGGGTGAATTGCATCTGGCTGTCGGAAGGGGCGCCGGGGGAGTTCACGGTGGATCCGATGCCCGCGTTTCAGGCCGTTGAGCAGCCGAGTACGGCGCTGTTCCGGCGAACGTTCTTTGAGGGAGCGTCGGGGGTGCAGCGGTTGCTGCGTGGGTTCGACGCGGTGCGGCGGTTGTGCGAGGGGTCGGAGGACCTTGAGCTGGTCACCACGACCGAGGGTGTACGACGCGCGGTGGACGCGGGCAGGATCGCGGTGTTGCTGCACACGGAGAATCTGCTTATAGGCGAGGACCTGGCGATGCTGCGGGCCTATCACCAGTTGGGGCTGCGGGTGACGGGACTGGTGCATGCGGCGCCGCAGACGTGGATCGACTGTGATAGCGAGCAGCGCGTGCCGAGCGGTTTGACGGAGTTTGGGCGGGAGGTGGTTCATGAGTTGAACGGGCTGGGGATCCTGATTGATGTCTCGCACGCATCGATGAGCGCTATCGATCACGTGCTGGAGGAGAGTTCCGATCCGATCGTGGCTTCGCACTCGAATCCGAAGGCTATCAGTGCGATACAGCGAAACCTGACGGATGAGCACATTCGCAGGATCGCGGACGGCGGGGGCGTGGTGGGGATTCACTGCTCGTCGGCGTTTGTGGACATCGAGTGCCAGCACGGGCGCGGCGAGGGACCGGGCATCAGCGCCTCGGAGCGTGCGCGGGGGATGAAGCTGCTGGATGACGTGAGGTCGGGCCGGCTGGATCCGTTTGCGGCGGAGGCTGGCGTTCGCACGGGGGTGGCACAGCCGCTTTACCAGAGGTTTCCGACAGTCGGGCTGGATGCGCTGGTGGACGTGGTGGACTACATGGTGAACCTGGCGGGGTATGAGCACGTTGGGATCGGGACGGACTTTGAGTTCCTGGAGGATGTCGTGGAGGGCTTTGCGGGCGCGCACGAGACGGGGCAGTTCCTGGCGGCGCTGGAGGCCCGGGGATATAGCGGGCGCGAGGTGGACGCGATCGCGGGCGAGAACTTCATGCGGGTGATGGCGGAGGTAATCGACTAGGGCACCAGCGCGCTCGCGGCGGCTTCGCGGCCGGCGATGCGGCCGAAGGCGAGGCCCATGGAGAGGCCGCCCGCGTAGCCGCGGGTGTAGATGCCGCCGGCGTCGGCACCGGCGGCGTAGAGGCCGCCGAGCGGCCGGCCGGTGGAGTCCAGCACCTGGGCGAATGCGTCGATGCGGACGCCGCCGTAGGTAACGGTGATGCCGGGTAGGAAGCGGATGGCGTAGAAGGGCGGTTGGGTCAGGGGATGGAGATCGTCGGCGCGGGGAATGGGGAGCATGGTTGGATCGACGGCGGCAGCCGCGGCGTTGTAGGCGGCAAGGGTGCGGAGGAGCGGGGCGCGGGCGACGCCCCAGCGGGCGGACATTTGCTCGGCCAGTGAATCGAGTGAGGGCGCCTCGAGGATTTCGGTGCCGACGGACCTGACGGTATCGAGCGCCGCCGAGCCGACGTCCGTGGCGGCGTCGGATTCGCTGTAGATCATGAAGCCGAGCGCGTCGGGTTGGTGGGGGAGGGCGTGGACGCTGACTTCGTCGCTCTCGGACTCGTCGACGTAGCGTTTGCCGCGGAGGTTCACGAGGATCGCGCCCGGCAGCGCGCCGCCAAGGTGGACTCGGGGGAATGAGGGGAAGTCGACTACGGCCGGCGGCGCGACGACCCGATGGCCGTAGAAGCGGCCGAAGGGTCCCACGGTGCCCGCTCCAGCGGCCGTGGCGGCCTGGAAGGCCTCGCCGGTACTGTAGGGGTTGGCGCGCAGGATCATGCGGTCGCTGTGGGGGCCGAAGTAGCGGGCGCGGAGCTCGGGATTGCCCTGGAAGCCGCCGGTGGCCATGACGGTGGCTTTGGCGGTTATGCGGATGCGGCGGTTGGGTCCGCGCGCTTCGGCACCGATGATGCGTCCCGAGGCGTCCTGGTGAAACTCGCGGATGGCCGTTTCGGTGAGGATCTGGCCGCCGGCCTCGGCGATGTTGGCGGTGAGTCGATCCATGGCAGCGCGCGGGTTGGAACGGCCGTCCGCTTTGGGCTCCAGTTGAAAGGCCGCGTAGGGGAACGGGGGATTCCAGCCGCTGGCGCCGAACTCGAAGGGTTCGAGCCGCACGTGCTGGGATCGAAGCCACTCGATGGCCTCGGGGAAGGTGGTGACCTGGGCCTTGCCGAGGGTTGGGTCGCCGCCGGGCTGGACGGAGAGCCAGCCCGCGAGGTCACGGGCGGTCCAGACGATGCCGGCGGAGACGGCGGAGGATCCGCCGGTCCCGGGGCCCTTTTCGAGGACGACTACTCGGGCGCCGGCTTCCTGGGCGGTGCGGGCGGCGGTGAGGCCGGCGATTCCGGCGCCGCAGACCAGGACATCGGTTTCAAGGGTGGGGATTTCGGTCATGGGAGCGTCCATTGGCCGCGGGCGGGTACGGGCTGGGCGCGACCGCTGGCGGCGGAGCGGTAGGCGGCGTGGACGACTCGCAGGGCCTGGAGGGCGTCGAGCGTTGAGGTGGGCGGGTCGCCGAGGCCGGCCGCGGCGCGGAGGGCTTCGTACATGAGGGTGTCGTAGCCGGTGATGAAGTCGGAGTCGTAGTCGATGCGTTCGCGGGGCTGGTCGGCGAAGGCGGGCAAGTTGCTGTAGCAGGTGAGCGGGGTGCCCTCGTGCGGGTCGATCTGGAGCCAGCCGTTCTCGCCCCAGACCTTGAAGAGCGCCTGCTTGTCGTCGGCGACGTCGTGCTGGTCCAAGTAGTAGGCCGAGGTGAGCGAGGCGAGCATGCCGTTGTCGTAGCGGAGGGTGAGGACGGCGGAGTCTTCGACGTCGATGGGCTGGCCGCCGGCCACGTTTGTCATGGCGCTGACTTCGACGATGTCGTGGCCGGTGACGACGTGCAGCATGTTCACGAAGTGGATGCCGAGCCAGGACAAGTGACCGCCACCGCCGACGCGCTTCTCGAAGAACCAGGTGTTGGAGGAGCCGGTGCGGCGCTGGAGTTGCTCGACGTCGCGGATGCGGGCCTGGTCGGCGATGTAGTGGGCGGTGACGCCATAGAGCGTGCCCAGGCGGCCCTCGTCGCGGATGAGGCGGGCGGCATCGCGAACGGCGGGCTGCTGGCTGCCGGCGAAGGCGAGCATGAGGTGACGGTCGCACTGAATCGCTTTACGGGCGAGTGGCTCGAGGACGACATCCGAGACGCTGGCCGGTTTCTCGGCAAGGACGTGGGCGCCGGCGTCGAGCGCCGCGTCGATGATCGGCGGTGAATCAAGCGGCGGGACGGTGATGACGGCCAGTTGGGGGGACTCGGCGGTGAAGAGTTCGGCAGGGTCATCGGCGACCGTGCGGACCTTGTCGCCGAGCGCGGCGAGGATGGAGTCGCGGCGCTCGCCCGCTGGAACGGCCACGGAGACCGAAGCAGCGCCGTCGTTGGCGGCCAGGCGGTCGCGATAGCCCTGCCAGTGGGCGGCTTCATCGTTGACGACCAGGACGACGTGGATGCCTTCAGCCACTTCGGGCCTCCTTTGGGTCATCGATCCACTCGGCAGCGCAGCAGCGGCGTGGGGGGTGAAGGGGGGAACGCTCCCTCGCCAGCCCGACCCCTTAAGGGGTCGGGCTGGCGAGGGAGCGTTTTGGCGGATTTTTTGGCGAAACTCTGAATTCTGCGGTCGTTCGCGGGGCAGGGTGAGGCGTGGGGAGACCTTTGCACAACCCTGAAGTGGTTGCCCGGAAGACCCCTCACCCCAACCCTCTCCCCGAGGAGAGGGAGCAAGAGCGGATGCGCCTTGGGGGCGCGGGGCGTTTTGCGAAGGTCTCCGAGGAGAGGGGAAAGAACGGCGGCTTCTCGAAGGGATTGCCGCTGCGGTCCCTCCGGCGAGGACGGCAGGACAGCGCGACGGGACGGCTGAACAGGTTCACTACGAGAAGCAGGGGCGGACGGAGCGGCGGGCATTCGGGGGACAGGAAGGCTGGGACCATCGGCCCCAGTGTACTCTGACGGATAACGCAGGGCAAGGACGAGCGGGGTAACGACGGGTCCAGCGAGCGTCACGACTCGCCGCTCAGGCAGGTGTTCACCGAATCACGGGCGATGTGTTCAGTTTTTGCCCTGATGTGTTCAGTTTTCGGGCCGATGTGTCCAGTTTTCGGGCCGATGTGTCCACTTTCTGGGCGGATGTGTCCAGTTTTAGGGCGAATGTGTCCCGTTTCTGCCTGGATGTGTCCACCTGGACCTGGTGACGTGTTCAGGGTTTCCGCCAAAGAAACGCCGGTCGTTCTCTCACTGCGGGCACCGGCGATGAGGACGGCCGGTCAGTCCCAGGCCCGTGGCGCGATGCCGGCGATGTCGGTCTTGACGTCGATGACGGCGGCCCGGTCCGAGGACAGGGCGCGGTCCAAGGCCCCTTCCATTTCGGATGGCCGGGTGACGGTGATGCCTTCGCAGCCCATAGTCTCGGCAATGGCGGCGAAGTCGGCGTCGTTGAGTTTCCAGAGCCGGTCGGAGCCGGGGGTTGCGCCGCCGTAGATGCGTTCGTTGAGCGCCTGTTCCTGGTTGAGCGAGGCGTTGTTGTTGACGACGGTCACGGTGCGGATGCCGTAGCGGGCGGCGGTGTCGAGCTCGGTGAGGTGGTACCACATGCCGCCGTCGCCGGTGAAGCAGACGACGGGGCGGTCCGGCGCGGCGCACCTAGCGCCGATGGCGGCGGGCAGGCCCCAGCCCAGCGAACCGGCGCAGCGGATGAAGCTTTGGCCGGGGGAGGTGAGGTCGATCATGGTGCCGGTCCAGATGCCGGCGTGGCCGGTGTCGGAGACCAGGATGGCGTCGTACGGGAGCAGGCGGGTGAGTTCGCCGCAGAGGCGCTCGGGGCGCATAGGGACCTGGTCGGAGGTGACGAGTGGGTCGACCTGGGCCTTCCAGGTGCGGACGAGGGACTGGACGCGCTGGACCCAAGGATCACGTGACGCCGGCGGTGTTATCGAATCGGTTTTGACCTGATCCAGCAGCTTGCGGAGTCCGGCGCGGGCGTCGGCGAGGAGGCCAACGTTGATCGGGAAGGAGCGGCCGAGCTCTGCCGCGTTTATGTCAAGTTGGACGATGCGGGCGCCGGGACGGGGGAGTTTCCAGATGTTGGTGACCTGTTCGCCCTTGTGGCTGCCGATAAAGAAGGCGAGATCGACTTCGGCAAAGACTCGATTGGCACATTCGCGGGAGTAGGTGCCGGACACGCCGACCGCAAGCGGATGGTCGGCCGGGAAGGTCTCCTTGGCGTTCAGCGAGGTTATAACCGGGATGTCGAGGGCTTCGGCCAGTTCGATCAGTTCGTCGCGGGCGCCGGAGGCGCGCACGCCGCCGCCAGCCACGATCACCGGTCGGGAAGCCTGCGCGAGTTCGGTCAGGGCCGCGCGGACGCTGGCCGCGTCGGGCTCCGGACGGAACGGGGGTGTGCGGCGGAAGGGTTCCTCGACGATGACCTCGAGGTCGTCTTGGGAATTCATGATGTCGCCGCCGGTGATTCCCCAGAGATCGAGGTGGGCGGGGCCCGGAGTGCCGGACACGACTTCGCGCAGCGCCTGGCGCAGGAAGATGGGGAACTCCTCGAGCGAGGTCACCGGGGTGCTGAACTTGGTGACCGCCTCGAAGGGGGCGGAGTGGTCGACCTCCTGATAGGCGTGGCGGTTCTGCATGATCTGCCGCAGGCGGCCGGTCAGGGCGATTACCGGCGAACAGGCCAGGTAGGCGTCCTGCAGGCCGGCGGCCAGGTTGAGGGCTCCGACCGACTGGGCGCCGCAGACGCCGGCGCCGCCGCTGATGCGGGCGTAGCCGTCGGCCATGTAGGCCGCGCCCTTCTCGGTGTGGGCCATGACGGGCTCGACGCCGACGCGTTCGAGCTCGGGCATGGCCTCCGGCACGCTGACCGGCATGAAGAAGTAGTGGGTCACGCCGTAGGCGTGGAGGGTCTCGGCGAGGAAGCGCGCGCCGGTCATCGTGGGCATTGGAACCGCCTTCCCTGAGTCAACGCAGGTGTAAGCCGCGTGCGGCACGATCCTAGGCGAAACCCGTCGCGCGCGCCCGTCGAGCGGCCACTCCTGGCCAACAATGACGACTTGACAGGTGGGGCACATATGTGTAGTGTTTATGAAACATGACGCAGTTTGGCACGTTCGTCAATACGGCCCGGCGGAGCTTGCAAGAGCATGACCGCCGGTACTCGCTACGGCAGGTGGCCAAGCGGATCGGCGTTGAGCCGGGGTACCTGAGCAAGATCGAGCGCGGGCAGGTGGCGCCCCCCTCCGAAGCCGCGACGGTGCGGCTTGCCAGGGAACTCGACCAGGACCCGGACGTGCTGCTGGCGCTGGGCGGAAAGGTCTCCAGCGACCTGCAGGAGGTTATTCGCAAGCGGCCGCGGCTGTTTGCCCGGCTGATCCGCGAACTGCGGGATGCACCCGACCACGCCGTCCTGCGCATCGTGCGCGAGGTGCGTGACGGGGATTGGTAGGGCAAACGGTCAACGACAGCTATCGCACTCAATTCGTGATCGACCGATTCCGAAGCAACGGATCTATACGGCGCTACGCCAAGGAGATGAGCGACGAATGATCACCCTCGAAAACGACCGCCTGGTGTTCCGGGTCCCGGAGGTGCACAAGGACGCGCGCTGCGCCATCGAGTTTCAGCGGACGCTGCGAATTCCGGACGACGGCCTGGACTATCCGCTGCCGCCGGGGATGGGCCGGTTTCCGCTGCGGCACCTGGACGACTACGCCCGACGCATGCCGACGGATTGGCTGCGGCGCGGCGGGGTACTGATGCCGATGCACCAGGCCGAGGCGATGTGGATCAGCTTTGACTGCGGCGAGTACCCGTTTGCCGTGAAGATCGCGACGGGCAAGGTCTGCGCACTGACGGGCGAGAGCTGGATGAATCGCCTGAACACGGATCCGCAGGACTACGCGGTGCTGCCGGAGCAGCCCTGGCTGGACGGGTATTGCGTGGCCCAGGGGATCGTTCGCCAGTTCGTGGCGATGCCGCTGGGGCAGGGCTACACGGTGGAGGAGCAGCTGACGGGCGAGGCGGAGCATGGGGGCCTGCAGCTGATTGCATATCCGATGAAGGCGGAGCGGTACGAGGAGCTAGTGGCTGACCGAAGTCGCGAACCCGAGTTTGAAGGCCACGTTCTGTATTCGCCGGCGCCACTGGATTCAATGGGCCTCGCCCCCGGCGGTCGGATGCGGCAGGAGATCTACGACGATGACTACGGCCTGGACGCATGGGATCAGCGGCACGCCAGCCGCTGCTTTGTGACGATCGCCAACTCGGTGCGGTGGATGGCGCTGACCGGGGAACGACCGCCGACGGAGGCGCCGACGGCCAGCGCGTATGCGTCGGCCGGCCTGCCGTGGTTCGACTACTTTGGCGGCGACCTGACGGCTATTGCGGAGACCGACAAGCTGCGAGGGATTGCCAGCGTGGCGGAGATCGGCGCGGCGAACGGGGCGTCACCGTTGCCGGAGAACGAATCGGCGGACGTCGATCGCGTCATTTCGCTGCGGCGACCGGGGTCGAATCAGGTGCGGGAGATGTCTGCCGACGTGCCCACAACGTCGTAGTTGACGTGGGGATTGTTCCGGAATCAGCCGGTTGATCGGCTGGTTTTCAGACAGAACGCCGAAGGATTGGCTTCGATTGGCCGCATTTCCCGCCGCTGGTATTCTCACGTCCGTGTAGGTTGTGCATCGGGCGCTGACGATTCGATGCGCCAATTGGGCGCTTCCGGGCACGGACTTGAGCCGATCGGGAAGCGCAACTGGGGGGGACAATGCTTCCACGCTCAATGACTCGCCGGCAGATGTTGCGCGCCGGTGGAGGCGTCGCGCTTGGCGTTGGCGGCGCTGCGATCCTGGCGGCCTGCGGCGAGACGCAGGTTGTCACGCAAGAGAAGATCGTGACGCAACAGGTTGAGAAGATCGTTCAAGTCGAGAAGGAAGTTCCCGTAGAGAAGGTCGTCCAGAAGATCGTGACCCGCGAGGTCGCGGTCGAGAAGGTGGTGACGCAGGAAGTCGAGCGGATCGTGACCGTTGTCATCGAGCAGCCGATCGGGAAGCCGCGCGTGCGCTTGCGTGGCACGGGGCCGCTTGGCACCGCGGAGACCGGCATCTTTGACAAGCTGCTTTCCGAGACGCAGATCGAGCTGGACCACGTTGAGCAGCCGTACGCGGCCACTTACCAGAGTCTGCTCATCAACCTGAGCCAGGGCGGATCGGCCTACGACATCGCCTCGATGGACGACCCGTGGATGCCGCAGTTCACGGAGTTCCTGGCCGACATCACGCCGCTGTACCAGGGGTTCGGCTGGGTGTGGCCCGACCCGGACATGATCCCGGCGATCGTGGACCTGGGCGACTGGCCGCCGGGCAAGTACGGCCCGCGCGCCGTGCCGAACATCGGCAATATCCAGAGCTTTGCCTACCGGACCGACGTCATGGAGGATCTTGGCGTTGAGCCACCGAAGACCTGGGACGAGGTGGCCGAGTACTCGACCAAGATCACCGGCGACATGGCCCCTGACCTGTACGGGTACACCATCCGCGGGCAGCCGGGGAACCCGGCGATGACCAGCTTCCTGCCGATCATGCGCGGCTTCGGGCGCGACGTGATCGACGGCGACCTGAACCCGCAGGTGAACACGGAAGAGGGCCTGGCCGCGCTGGACATGGTGGTGACGCTGAAGGACCTGGCGCCCCCGGGCGTGGAGAACATCGGCCACCACGAGCTGGGCAAGCTGATGTACACGGGACTGGCGGCCATGTCAGGCGACGTGTGGCCCGACCAGCTGCTGAAGATGTACACGCCGGACCTGTCCTCGGTCGTTGGCAAGATTGAAGTGCTGCCGGAGCCGGCTCAGCCCGGCGCGGACCACGCCAACATGACGGGGGTGTGGCTGTTCGGGGTTCCGCAGGGCAGCGAGAACCACGAGGAGGCGGCGGAAGCGATCCACTGGCTCACCCAGGCGGAGAACCAGAAGGAGAACATGTACGCCAACAACTGGCCGCCGGTTCGCTTCAGCCTGATGGACGACCCCGGACTGCTGGCGGACTTCCCGTTCCTGGCGGGCATCAAGAACGCGGCCTCCGTGGCCGTGCCGCGCCCGCGGACGGAGCACTACTCCATCGTCGAGGAGATCGTGGGCCGGCACGTGTCGGCCGTGATCGCCGAGCAGGAGTCGGTGGGCGACGCCGCACGACTGGCCGACGAGGAAGTCCGAGTGGCGCTGGAAGAGAAGGGCGCGTACTCATAAGGACGCTGAGAACCACGGTCGCAGGGATCGCGTCGGCCTAGCGCCGCCCGATCGCAAGGTGATCGCGGAACTGGTTACGCAACCAGGCCCGGGCCTGGCGGCGCTCACGCAGGTGAGCGCCGCCGGGCCTTTTGCGTCATATCGAACAATGCAACCAGCTCTTGGCCAGGGCGACTGTGCTTAACGTCCTGCGCCGGCGCCGCGGCGACGACCTGCAGGCCATTGCCAAAACTCCCTGGTGGGAGGTGCACCTCAGGTTCTTTTTCATAGCGCCATCCCTGGCGCTGCTGGCCGTAATGGCGGTCTTCCCGGCCATCATGAGCTGGCGCATGTCCTTTTCGCGGGTGACCTTCAAGCTTGGCGAGCTCGCGATCGAGCCGATCGGCTTCGCGAATTTCACGAAGGTATTCAGCGACAACCTGATCATCGGCTCCACGGTACGAACGGGTGTCTGGGTGCTTGTCGTCGTATCCGCGGAGATCGTTGTCGGGCTGATCATCGCGTTCCTGATGAGCAAGCTGCACTCGCGCGCGCGGATGGTCTTTACCGCCGCGCTGATCATTCCGCTGGTGCTGCCGCCGGTCAGCGTGGGCGCGGGCTGGCTGGTGATGATGGACGTGAATTTCGGCGTGCTGAATTACCTGCTGAGCCTGGTGGGAATCGAGCCGCTGCTGTGGCTGGCCGACGACCGGACGGCGCTGCCGTCGATCATGCTGATCGATATCTGGCAGTCGAGCATGTTCGTGTTCATCCTGATGTACGCGGGGATTCTGTCGCTGCCACAGGACCCCTATGAGGCCGCCGCGATTGACGGTGCGTCACCGTGGCAGATTTTCCGTGACGTCACGATTCCGCTGCTGCGCCCGACGTTTGTTGTTGTGCTGCTGCTGCGAACGCTGGATGCGGCGCGTATCGCCGACCGGATGCTGGTGATGACGCGGGGCGGTCCCGGATCATCGACTGAAACCGTGACGCTATCGATTTACAAATATGCATTCACTCATTTCAACTTTGGCTATGCCTCGGCCTTGTCCGTCATGTTTCAAGTCGTTTTGATTATCTTGGCGACGTTCTACATCCGACGAATCCTGCAGACATAGGTGTGAGATAGCCATGGTTGGTGAACGCAGCGCGCCACTTGTCCTGAGCCGCCACGTGCTGATGCTCGGGGTGGTGCTGATGGTGCTGGCGCCGGTCTACTGGATGCTGATGATCGGGCTCAAGACCGAGTCGGAGTTCTCGCAGATCCCGCCGACGATCTGGCCGCAGGAATTCACGCTGGAGTGGTTTGAGGCGGTGCTTGGCAAGCGCGGATTCGGCGAACAGATTATGAACAGCATCATCATTGCGGTGATCGCGACCTCGATCGCGATCACCGTGGGCAGCCTGGCGGCGTACGGACTTTCACGATTTCAGTTGCCGTGGGGCCTGAACTACCACATCTTGTTTTTCATCCTGACCGTTCGCATGTTTCCGCAGACGGTGACCGTGGTTCCGCTATTCATTTTCTTCACGCAGGTTGGGCTGATCGACACTCACATTGGCATGGGGCTGGTGCACTCGATGCTGGAGCTCCCGCTGGCGGTGTGGATGATGCTGGGCTTCTTCCGCGACATCCCGCGAGATCTTGAAGAAGCGGCGATGGTGGACGGCGACCACTGGCTGGGGGCGTTCCGCAAGGTGATCGTTCCACTGGTCCGGCCGGGGCTGGCGGCAACTTCGATTCTCGTTCTGATCGCATCCTGGAACGAGTTCCTGTTTTCGTTGATCCTTACGCGAACGGAAGCGCAGACCCTGCCGATCGCGGTCGCAAATCAAGTCACGCAGTTCGACATCCTCTACGGCCGCATGATGGCGGCCTCGGCCATCTCGATCATCCCGGTCTTGATCTTCACGCTGCTGGTCCAGCGCAACCTGATCCGGGGCCTGACCCTCGGTGGAGTTTCGGGAGCATGAGCGACTCAACAACTCGGATGCCTTCGCTGCCTGTGACCTTCGAGAACGTCTCGAAGCACTTCGGCAGCGTGATCGCGGTGGACGAAGTGGACCTGCACGTGCAGGAAGGCGAGTTCATGGTCCTGCTGGGGCCGTCGGGCTGTGGGAAGACGACGTCGCTGCGGATGATCGCCGGCCTGGAGATGGCGACGGCTGGGACGATCAAGATCGGCGATACCGTGGTCAACAAGGTGCCGCCACGAGCGCGAAACGTGGCGATGGTGTTCCAGAGCTACGCGCTGTATCCGCATATGAAGGTGGCCGACAACATTGGCTACCCGCTGAAGATCCGCAAAACGTCGAAGGCGCGTATCGGCGAGCGCGTGAAGGAAGTTTCGGAATTGCTGCGGATCCCGGAACTGATGGATCGGAAGCCGCGGGAGCTCAGCGGGGGGCAGCGACAACGGGTGGCCCTGGCGCGGGCGATCATTCGCGAACCGAACGTGTTCCTATTTGACGAACCGCTTTCAAATCTTGACGCCGAGTTGCGGCAGGAGATGCGCGGGGAGTTGAAGTATCTGCAGCGGCAGTTGGGAACGACGGCCATCTACGTAACCCACGACCAGGCGGAAGCGCTGGCGATGGCCGACCGGATTACGGTCATGCGGGACGCGAAGATCCTGCAGGTGGGTTCGCCGATGGACATTTACGACCGGCCCGCCAATGCGTTCGTTGGGCATTTTGTGGGCAGCCCTGGGATGAGTCTGGTCTCGGGAACGTTGACGAGCACGAACGGCTGGGTTCGGGTGAATGGGAATGGCTTTTCATGGGATGTAGCCGGCGACGCCGCCACTGCCGTGTTGCGTCGGCCCCGGGTCGACAGGCCCGCCATTGCGGGCGCACGTCCAGAGGCGATGGAACTCTCGTTCATGGAGGAAACTGGGTACGCGAAGGCCGAGATATTCGCGGTGGAGCCGATGGGCAGCGAAGTGCTGGTTGACGTGCTGCTGGACGAGGACACGCGAGTCAAAGCACGCGCGGAAACGACCTTTGCCGGTCAGCCCGGTGAGAACATCTGGATCCGCCCGAAGCCGGATCGAATCCGACTGTTCGACGGGGAAAGCCAGGAGGCTATCGAATAGCAGCGTGGGCGTGTCAGCGAGGTTCGCCTAGAGGGCATTTGCGATGACGAAGCTGCGCACGGGCCTGGTTGGCTGCGGGAGCATGGGCGGGGGCGTTCATGCACCGGGACTGGCCAGTCATCCGCAGATCGAGTTGAGCGCGATCGCGGACGTTACCGCGCCAAACCTGGAGCGGGTGGGCGACGAACAGGGCATTCCGGCCGAGCGCCGATTTGGCGACGCGGAGCACCTGGTAGCGCTGCCGGATCTTGACCTAGTGGTGGTGGCCACGCCGCCGTGGCTACGGAAGGCTCCGGTGTTGGCGGCGCTGGACTCTGGCAAGCATGTGCTGGCCGAGAAGCCGCTGGCCTCAGTGCCACAGGACGCCTGGGAGATGGCGAAAGCGGCCGAGCGCGGCGACCGGGTGCTGGCCATGATGCACAACTACCTGTTCTTTCCGGAGTTCGAGGCGGCGAAGGCGGCGATCGACCGCGGCGCGATCGGGGAGGTGCAGACCGTCAGCGCCAACCTGCTGTGCGTGCCGGACAACCCAGGGGCGGCGACCTTTCAGCCGGGCTGGCGGCGCGACCTGGGACGCGCGGGCGGCGGGATCCTGATGGACATGCTGCACCCGCTCTATGTGATGAGTTGGCTGGCGAGCGCGCCGGTGAGCGAGGTATCAGCGATGATTCGGCGAACCGGTCAAGGGCCACTGCCTGTCGACGACCTGGCGATGTGTCACCTGCGACTTGGCGACGTGTACGCCAGCCTGAACCTTGGCTGGGGCCTGGGGCCCGGCGGGATTGGGGTCGGCGGAAGCGAGGGACGCCTTTGGCTTCGGTATGTGAATAACGGCACGACGCCGTTCGACCGGTTCCACTCGGCATTTACTTCCGACGGGATGACGACGCAACCGCTGGAGGTGGAGGGCGTGATCGCCGATGCCGATTCGGCGCATGCGAGCGAGGACGAGCGACTGGCCTGGGCGTTTGACGGGTACAACATGCAGAACTCGTACCTGAACCTGGTCAGCGACGTGGTTGAGGCGGTAACCGAGGGGCGTCAGCCGCGGAGCACCGGCGAGGACGGGGCGCAAGCGGTGGATACGGTGCTGGCGTGCTATGCCTCGGCGGCGCGTCGTCAGCCGGTTGCCCTGCCGCTGGACTCAGCTGATCCGGTGTACGGCGAGGGTGTTACGGCGCTGGCCGCAGAGGTCGAGGCGGGTTAAGCGCGCGGGGCGATTACGTCCTCCTGGTCCTGGAGGAGTAGCGGCCTCAGGAAGTCGACGCTCTTTTCAAGACCTTCCAAGCGTCCCATCCAGCGGTCCTCGTGCTCCATGCTCACAACACCGTCGAAGCCGGTTTTCCGGAGGGCGCTGAAGAACTGACGCCACCAGAGTTCGCCGTGGCCGTAGCCGACGGTGCGGAAGGCCCAGGAGCGTTCGAATGATTGATCCCAGGGGCGGATCTCAAGCAAGCCATTGAGGGCGGCCTCGTTGGGGTCGATGCCGGTGTCCTTGGCATGCACGTGCCAGATGCAGCCGGCGAGACCCTGAACCACGACGGTGGGTTCCATGCCCTGGGGCCAAAGGTGGCTGGGGTCGAGGTTGGCTCCGAGCGGGTCGCCGGCGATGTCGCGGAGTTGCAGGAGTGAGCGGGGGTTGTAGGCGACCATGCCGTGGTGCATTTCGATGGCGATCTTCATTCCGTGGTCGGCGGCGAAGCGGCCGGCTTCGGTCCAAAACGGCGTGACCTCCTCGGCCCACTGGCGGAGACCGCATTCCACGTATTCGGCCGGCCAGGTGGCCGTGACCCAGTTGGGGTAGGTTCCGCCGTCGGGCGCGCCGGGACAGCCGCTCTGGGTGATGACGATGTCCAGCCCCAGATCGCTCGCCACCCGGATCGTGTCGTAGTAGACCTGCTGGCAACGCTCGCGGCGTTTGGGATGCGGGTCCAGCAGGTTGCCGGAGCAATTGAGCGCGGAGAGCGCCAGACCGCGATCGGTGATGGCGTCCATGAAGTCGTCGCGCGCGGCCTGGCTTTGGACCAACTCGTCGAGCTGACAGTGGGGCGCGGCTGAGAAGTTGCCGGTGCCGATTTCGACGGCGTCGAGGCCAAGGCCGGCGGCGTAGTCGAGCGCCTCGGTGAAGGACTTGTCGTTGAGGATGTCGGTGTAAAGGCCGAGCTTCATGGCGAATCTCTCCCGTTCGTCGGCGAGGTGTTATGGCGACGATGCAGCGTCATTGAAGACCATGCGCATGGTCGGTCAAATGAGCGGGCGTTCGTTCTTGACCATTTCGGCATAGCGTTCACGCGAGGCCTGGACGCCCTCAATGGTCGAAACCTCCGATACCGGAACGTCCCACCAGGACTCGTAGGTGGGCACGCCGTCATCGGCGCTGACGTCCACGGCAATGAGCGTTGAGCTGTCCGAGTCGCGCGCGTCTTCCAGGGCCTCCTGGAGGTCGTCGGCGGTGTCGGCGCGGATGACGTTCATGCCGAGGCCTTCGGCGTTGGCGGCCAAGTCGAGGGGGATGGTGTCGCCGTCCAGCTGGCCCGACGATCCGTTGCGATATCGGTACTGGGTGCCCCAGCCATCGGCGCCGACGTCGGTGGAGAGTGCCCGGATGCTGCCCCAGCCGTGGTTGTCGAGCAGGACGACGTTGATCTTGATGCCCTCCTGGAGGGCGGTGACTAGCTCCTGGGCCATCATCAGGTAGGAGCCATCGCCGACCATGACGTAGACCTCGCGCTCGGGCGCCGCCATCTTGGCGCCGATACCGCCGGCGATCTCGTAGCCCATACAGGAGTAGCCGTACTCCAGGTGAAAGCCGCCGGGCTGCCTGGTGCGCCACAGTTTGTGGAGGTCGCCGGGCAGGCTGCCGGCGGCGCAAACCACGACGTCTTCGGGCCGGGTGAAGTCGTTGACGACGCCCAAGACGTGGCCTTGCCGCAGTGGAATGGCGTCGGTGGCGGCCCGCTGGCGGTCGGTTTCGGCGATCCAGGCGTCGCGCCAGGCGTCGACCTGCTGGCTGAATGACGCCGGGACGCGGTAGCCGGCGGTCGCCTCGGCCAGTTCCTCGAGCACGACCCGGGCGTCGCCCTGCAGCGGAAGCGCCGCGTGCTTGTAGGCGTCCAGTTCGGCGACGTTGATGTTGATAAAGCGAAGATCCGGGTTCTGGAATTGTGTCTTGGAAGCGGTGGTGAAGTCGGTGTAGCGGGTGCCGATCCCAATGATCAGGTCGGCGTCCCGTGCCACGAGGTTGGCGGCGGTGCCGCCGGAGAAACCGACGGCGCCCAGCACCTGGGGATGGTCGTGGGGCAAAGCGCCCTTTCCGGCTTTGGTTTCGGAAACCGGGATGCCGGTGGCTTCGACGAAGGCCTGGAGTGTGGCCGACGCTTCGCTGTAGAGCACGCCGCCGCCGGCGATGATGAGCGGGCGCTGGCTTTCGCGAATCCAGGCGGCCGCCCGCTGCAGCAAGCCGGCGTCGGGGCGCGCGCGGGGGATGTCCCAGACGCGGGCCTCGAACAGGCGGTCGGGGTAGTCGTAGGCCTCGGTCTGCACGTCCTGCGGGAGGCAGAGCGTGACCGCGCCGGTGGAGGCGGGTGACGTGAGGACACGCATCGTCTCCATCAGCGCAGGCACCAACTGGTCCGGCCGGTTGATCCGGTCCCAGTAGGTGGACACGGGACGGAAGCAGTCGTTGACCGAGACATCGTGGGACCAGGGGGCTTCCAGTTGCTGCAAGACGGGCGCGACCTTGCGGTTGGAGAAGATGTCGCCGGGCAGCAGCAGAACGGGGAGCCGGTTGATCGTGGCGGTGGCTGCGCCGGTGACCATGTTGGTGGCGCCGGGTCCGATGGACGAGGTGCAGGCGAGGGCGCCCAGGCGATTCTTCATCTTGGCGTAGCCGATGGCGCTGTGGACCATCGACTGCTCGTTGCGGGCCTGGTAGTAGCGAAAGTCGGGGTTTTCCTGTAGCGCCTCGCCAACACCGGCGACGTTGCCGTGGCCGAAGATGCCGAAACAGCCGGCAAAAAACGGCTGTTGCCGGCCGTCGCGAGCGACTTGCTGGACCTTGAGGAATTCAACGAGCGCCTGCGCCATGGTCTTCTTCATCAGAAGTTCCCCTCTGCTAGATTCGGCGGCGGTGCCAAGCGCAAACGCGGCCGCGCACGACCTGCGAACTCGACCGGAATCATACGAGAAATGGCCTCAATTCCGGGGTGGTCAGACGCGGTAACGGCGAGCCACAGCGGCATGCGGGAGGACTGAAATGGCAGGCGTTCCACGAGCCAACGTGTTGCTCGGGTACCCCGCCGACTCCCGCTTACTGATCGTGAATGCGGACGACTTCGGCATGTGCCACGGACAGAACCTGGGCGCCATCCGCTCGATTACCGAAGGGTTGGTGAGTTCGTGCTCACTGATGGCGTCGACGCCGTGGTGTTTGCATGCAGCCGAGTTTCTGCGCCGGCATCCCGACGTTTCATTTGCCGTGCACTTGACCATTGTTTCCGAGTACCGGCACTACCGGTGGGGACCGCTGGCGCCGCCGGCAGAGGTGCCGACGTTGATTGATGAGCAGGGATACTTCTTTGGTGACGACCGGTTCGACCACATGCTGACAACGGCGGATATCGGCGAACTGGAGGCCGAATTTCGAGCTCAGATCGAGGCTGTCAAGGCACTAGGGCTAGAGCCGACTCACCTGGACACGCATTACGGTCCGCATGAGTTTCGAGACGACATCTTCGACCTGGTGTTCCGCCTGGCGCGCGAGTACGGGCTGGCCATGCGCGCGGGGTCGCCGCATCTCGTTCGGAAGCTACTGGAGCAAGGATTGCCGGCGCCTGAGCATGGGGTGCTGGATTCAGGTCGGATCCCCGCGGAGGAGAAGGCGGAGGTGCTGGCGTCGAAACTGCGGGAGCTACCCGCAGGTCTGAGCGAGTGGGCGTTGCATCCCGGCATCGCGACCGACGAGTTGCGGGCGGTGATGGCCGATCCACGGGTGCCGGGTGTCACCGGCACGCCGGAGGGCCGGCAGTCGGACTTTGATGCGGCAATTTCCGATGAGATCGCGCAAATCGTAGCAGACGAAGGCATCCAGATCATCGGCTACCGCGAGTTGCAGCGCGTCTGGCAGGCCGTGCGCTAGCCGCCGCACGCTCTTCGACGCGTCGGCCAGCGGATCAACGACCGGCGCAAGGCTTGCGAGAACGACCGGACGGGCACGCACGCACAACGTCGAAGCCTAGTCGCCGCCTTCTGGGGCCCGCCGGACATTCGGGCGGCGGTTGGCGGTGACTTCGTCGAGTCGGCGAACCGGCGCGTTGACCGGAGCATCGTGGAGCTTATCGGGGTCAGTTTCGGCCTCGCGAGCGATGCGGCGCATGACGTCGATGAAGTAATCGAGCGACTCGCGAGACTCGGTCTCGGTCGGCTCGATCATCAGGGCCTCGTCCACAATGATTGGAAAGTAAATCGTCGGCGGATGGATGCCGTAGTCGATGAGCCGCTTGGCAATATCGAGCGTACGAACGCCCTGGCGCCTCTGACGCGTCCCCGCCAGCACGACCTCGTGCATGCAGATGCGGTCGTAGGGCAGGTCGTAGTCGTCGGATAGTGAGGCACGCAGATAGTTGGCGTTGAGGACGGCATCGTCAGCGGCCTCACGCAGCCCTTCGGCTCCGAGCGAGCGGATATAGGTGTAGGCGCGAACCAGGTTGCCGAAATTGCCGAGGTGGCTATGCACCCGCCCGATGCTGGTGGCCGACGAACCCGCCAGCGCAAAGGTGTCGCCGTTTCGCACCACGCGCGGTTCGGGCAAGAACGGTTCCAGATGAGCCTGCACGCCCAGAGCCCCTGCCCCCGGACCTCCACCGCCGTGAGGCGTGCTGAACGTCTTATGTAAATTCAGGTGCATCACGTCGATACCAAGGTCCGCCGGACGCACACGGCCCAGCATGGCGTTCATGTTGGCGCCATCGCAGTAGACCTGCGCGCCGGCGGCGTGGACCAACTCGACGACCTCCACGATGCGGCGCTCGAACAAGCCGAGGGTGCTCGGGAGCGTAAGCATGATTGCCGCCACACCCGGACCAAGACTCTCCTTGAGGTTTCGCAGGTCGATACCGCCGTCGTCGGCTGTCGGCAGGCTGATGACTTCCAGCCCACTCATCGTTCCCGTAGCGGGATTCGTGCCGTGGGCCGAGTCGGGCACCAAGACCTGGGTGCGAGTCTCTCCGCGCGACTCATGCCACGCCAGAATGCTGAGCAGGCCGCAGAGTTCGCCCTGCGAGCCGGCGGCCGGCTGGGTGGAAACCGCCGGGAAGCCAGTAATCGAGGCCAGCAATGCCTCGAGTTCGAAGATTAATTCCAAGGCACCCTGGCAAGTCTCAGGCGCCTGATTTGGATGGACATCGGCCAGGCCGGGCGTGCGCGCCGTGACTTCGTTGACCTTGGGGTTGTATTTCATGGTGCAGGAACCAAGCGGATACATGGCCGTGTCCACGCTGTGGTTCTTGTGCGAGAGGCGCAGGAAGTGGCGCATCACGTCTATCTCGGAGGCCTCGGGCAACGGCAGGTCGGACCTAAGCTCGGAGGCCGGGAGCGCCGTGGTCGGGTCGACCGGCTCAAACTGCGGCAGCGGAGGACGCACGCCTCGCCGCCCGGGACTGGAGAGGTCGTAGATCAGGGGTTCGTCGTTCACTTGGCTTTTGCCCAGGCCGCGGCCAGCGCTTCCACATCGCCGGCGGTGGTGAGTTCCGTCGCGGCGACGAGAATCAGGTCATCAAACTCGGGAGACACACAGGCGAGATCGACGCCGGCCAGAACTTCCCCCTCGCAGCGAAGACGGTCGAGCCGGGCCGCGGCGCCCTCAGGCGCGTGCACGGCGAACTCGTTGAAGTAGGGGGCGTCAGTGGCAATTAAGGCCCCCGCTTCGGCCAGAGCGTCGGCGGTTCGATGGGCGGCGCTGAGCGACTGCTCCGCAATCTCGCGCAGACCACGACGGCCCAACGCGCTCAACGAGATTGTGGCGCCGAGCGTTACCAGGGCCTGATTGGTGGTGATGTTCGATGTGGCGCGCTCGCGACGGATGTGCTGTTCGCGGGTCTGCAGCGTCAGGACAAAGGCGTTCTTTCCGTCCAGGTCCACGGTGCGTCCAGCGATTCGACCCGGAACGCGGCGGATCAATGGTGACCTGACGGCAAACATGCCGGCGCCCGGCCCCCCGAAGGCTGGCGGACCCGCCAAGGCGCGCAGTTCGCCGACCACGATGTCCGCGCCAAGATCACCCGGCGGAACCAGCAAACCAAGCGACACGGGATCCCCAACAACAACCACGACTCGCGCGCCGTGGCGGCGAGCCGCCTGAACGACCGGATCCGGATCCGCCACCATGCCCAGGAAGTCCGGGCGCTGGACCACGACGCAACTGGTCTGATCGTCGATGGCTTCCGCCAACGGCTGAAGGTCGGGGCGAACGCGGTCGCCGTTTCGACAGGCGGCCGATACAACCTTGAACTCGACTTCGAGGGCGCTTACGTAGGTTTCGGCCACCTCGCGATAGGCCGGATGAACGGTGTCGGCTACCACGACGCGCGGGCGACGAGTGACGCCGCGGCACAAGAGCACGGCCTCTGCCAGGGCCGACGCGCCGTCGTACAGCGAGGCATTCGACACGTCCATGCCAGTGAGGTCGCAGACCAGCGACTGAAACTCGTACATGGCCTGCAACGTGCCCTGGGCCATTTCCGGCTGGTACGGCGTGTAGGCCGTGTACCACTCCGACCGCAGTAACTGCTGGTCAACCAGTGCGGGCACGAAGTGGCGGTAGAAGCCGGCCCCGAGAAACGATGGAATGTCGCTGGACGTGGCATTGCGCCCGCCAAGCTCGGAGAGATGGCGAATGACATCGGTTTCCGGAAGTGCCGGTGGCAGATCCAGCGCGGGGTCGCGGTGCTGGACCGGAATGTCTACGAAAAGGTCATCAATGGATTCGACACCAACCGTCCGCAGCATCGCGGCCCGGTCGGCGTCGGTGTTAGGCGCGTAGCTCATTCACTAGCTGTTCATAGGCCGGAGCGTCGAGCAACGTGTCACGCTCGCTCGGATCGCTCGCCGCCAGCCGGATCATCCAGCCTGCCGCGTATGGATCTTCGTTAATCAGTTCGGGTTGCGCTTCAAGCTCCTCGTTGACCTCGAGGATTTCGCCTGACATTGGGACATAGAGCGGCGAAACAGCCTTGACCGACTCGACGGTTCCGAATTCGTCTCCGGCCGCGAAGCTCTCGCCCGGCGTGGGCAGTTCGACGTATACGACATCCCCAAGCTCTTCCTGCGCATAGGCCGTAATGCCGACAAGCAAGTGATCGCCTTCGTCGCGAACCCACTCATGTTCGCGCGTGTAGCCTAGGTCGTCCGGGTACATGAACTCACCGGGGATTAGCAGTCAGAGCTAAGAACTAGAATATCGCAGCGCATGGTGCGACACAGTCAAACCGAGTACCCAGCGATGAGCGTCGCCGTTCGCGTGGCGTTTGTAGGGGACGGGACGGGCAATCCGCTAGCGAGAGCGTCAGCAACGCCGTCTGAGTCGCTTGCGTCGTGGACTGCGATTCCCGGCGTCCCAAGTGCCACGCGGATGCCAGCGCCCCCGAACGTCGACGCCTGGGCACGCGCATTTGCCGACCTCGCAGCCGCGAACATCCTCTACCTGGCGCCGGGCCACGGCTCGGACGATGATCCAGCCGTTGCCGTTCTCCGGGAGTTAGCGGGGCGGGGGACAATCTCCCTGACCGTTGGACCGGAATCAGCGCCGGCCATCAAAGGCCCCGCGGTGACCGGTTCAGCCGCCACGGACTGGCGGCCGGCACCCGGGATGCAGACCCTGGTGCGGGGCATCGCCGACGATCGTCAACTGAACGCCTGGCGGAGCCGCCTCCTCGCCGCCTATGGGTCGGACGCGATCATCGAAGTCAGGCCGTGGTCTTCCGCGCGGTGGCGGCCGGGCGCATCAGCGGAACCGCTGTCATTCCCCACATCGCTGCGAGCACTTCCGACTGAACAATCGAGACTTCGCGATACCAACACGCTTCTCGACATTGCACGCCAATTGCGCGGTCCTGGCGGTTGCCCCTGGGACAAGAACCAAACGCACGCGACGCTGCGTCCATACCTGGTCGAGGAAGCGCACGAAGCTCTGGTCGCCATCGAGCAGGAGAATGACCGCGCCATGGCCGACGAGTTTGGCGACGTGCTCTTGAACCTTGTGCTTCACGCGGAAATCGCCCGGCAGCGTGGCGGGTTTGACTGGCCGGACGTGGTAGCAGCCATCAGCGCCAAGA
Source organism: Chloroflexota bacterium (assembly GCA_022821645.1). Taxonomy (GTDB): domain Bacteria; phylum Chloroflexota; class UBA11872; order UBA11872; family UBA11872; genus UBA11872. The sequence goes on along the minus strand of JAJEDE010000026.1, from coordinate 78,952 downwards.
TGATTCGACGACATCCCCATGTTTTCGGCGACGTCACGTTCGAAGACTTAGAGGACCTGGGTAAGTCGTGGGTCCAGATCAAGGCGGCGGAGCACGGTGGCGAGTCGGGACCACTGGACAGCCTGCCGGATTCGCTGCCCAGCCTGGCGTTTGCGCACTCGGCCGTCCGCGCCCTTCGCCGCGCCGGCAATCGACAGGACGCGGCGGACGGACAGGTAGAGGCGGTCGCAGCGCTGACATCGGGAGTCGACGCGAAATCGTTGGGCGACGCCCTGTTGTGGGTGGCCGGACGCGCCGACGCGGCGGACATCAACCTGGACATGGCGCTTCGAGATGCGAACGCTCGGCTGCGAGAACGATGGTCGAACAGCCATGGTCACGGCCAAGCGCGGCAAATCAGCCGCGAAGCTCTGGACCGACCGCGAACCGTTGGCTCGAGATCCTAGGGCGCGGCGCTCGAATCCAGGCCATCCATCACGTCGAGCGCGGCGGTGGCAACCTCGAATGCACGAACAAGGTGATCCGCTGAGATTTTCCCGGGGCCGGCGCGAGTAAGGAAGACATAGGGCACCCCGCGAGCGGAAAACACGTCGTGGTCGCCGCGCCCCACGCCAACGTCTGGCATCACTCGCAGGTCAGCGCCAATGGCCTCGAGTCGCTGATCGATCAGCGGGGTGAGCGTGGCCGAGGCGCCAACTTGCAACGGTTGCGAGCGTCCCGGCCGATCGAATGCGAGAACGCCGTCGATGGACTCGCGCTCGTCTTCCGACAGGTGCGCCAGGTACCACCGGCTGCCGACGTATCCACGATGCGAGCCGTCAAACGCGACAAAGCTGATTGAATGCGTGGGTCGTACTTCGTCGGCGTGGCGTGCCAGCGCGAGGAGCAGCGCAAGTCCATCGGCGTTGCCGCCATCCGAGTAGTCGCCCAAGTGACTGTCCGCTGGCGTGGTGACGACGATCTGACGCCGCGACGGCCCAGCCCGATGCCCGATGACATTCGCGCCCTCAAACGACCGCGGTGGCGCGGAGACATCCACGACGGCCCGAGCCTCACCATGTCCCAGGCGCTCAACCAGGTCCTCGCCGGCTTCCTCCGTCACGGAAACCACGGGAATCTTCGATGGCTGGCTGAGGGTGCCGTAGAGCAGACCCTGGCGGTTGTTGTAAATGATGACGGCGGCGGCGCCGGCGTCCTCAAGCAGCCGGCCAATTACACGAAAGGGCGTGACCCCGCGAGCTACAAGTACAACGGCACCGTCGTAGCCCGATCCGCGAAGCGTTCCCTCCTCGTCGACTTCGGCCTCGAGCAGCGGTCCCTCGACCACACCGATGGCCGAGTAGATCATGCCTACGGCGAGATAGAAGTCACCGTCTACTCGAAGGCTTACGGCTGGGAGGCCGCGACCAGTGGCCAGGAAATCACGGCGTTCGGCATCCAGGCCAGTCTCACCTATCGAGCGAATCAGCGCCGCGCCAAGGTCCGACGTTCGCAACGACGACGTTGCATCCATTCGAGCCAGTCTTGTTGCGTCGGCCATTAGACTCGCTCGCAACTGACGATCGTCGACCACGGGGGTCGGAAGGTCGACACTCGGTTCGTCGCCTGCCGCAACCACCAACGCCTGCGGCACATCGGCTGACTGAACCGCGGCGCCGCACGCGGCGGTTGCGATAGCCGCCCCGGTTACAAACATTCGCCGCGAAAAACGTCGCGCCATGGACGATTCTATTCAGGCGCCGCAGCGCGTCTGTGACAATCTGTCCACATCTTCGAGATGTCCGAGGCAGCACGTGGCCGACGCGAATTCGACGCTCACCGCACTGCCAGGCGTGCGGGTGGGACATTGGACAGACACCCACGCGGGTACTGGCTGTACGGTGGTGCTATTCGAGCGTGCCGTGCCGGCTGCCGTTGATGTCCGCGGATCGGCTCCCGGGACTCGAGAAACCGACGCGCTGCATCCGGGCGGGCTGGTAGGCCACGCCGACGCCATACTTCTGACCGGTGGAAGCGCCTTTGGATTGTCTGCGGCTGATGGTGTGATGAGGTTCCTGGAAGCACGGGATCGTGGGTTTCCGACCGCAGCCGGCCGGGTGCCCATTGTGCCGGCAGCGGTCATTTACGACTTGTCAGTCGGTGATCCGTCGGTCCGACCAAACGCCGCCTCGGGCGAGGCGGCCGCCGCCACGGCAACCACAGCGCCGATTCAGCAAGGCAATGTGGGCGCGGGAACCGGCGCGACCATCGGATCCGGCGTTGGTCGCTTGAAGGGCGGCCTTGGCAGCGCCTTGTGGTGTAGCGGAACAATTGAGGCCGCCGCGTTGGCGGTCGTGAACCCGGCGGGCGCCGTCCATGACCCGAACACCGGGCGCCAACTGGCCGCGGGTCCCAATACGACCCAGGCGGGTATTGGCCAAAACACTACGATCGGTATCGTGGCCGTGAATGCCGTGCTGGAACGCTGGCAGCTTCGGAAAGTCGCTGAAATGTCGCACGACGGCCTGGCGCGAGCCGTGCGTCCGACCCATGGCATGAACGACGGCGACGCGATTTTTGCCGTGGCTCTGGGCACCCGTGCCGGGGACTTCGATCTCACGGCGGTGGGGCACGCCGCTGCCGAAGCGTTCTCGGCCGCCATTATCCAGGGCGTACGGCGGGCACGACCCGCCTACGGGCTACCAGCGGCGCACACATGAACCGCCTGGTTGCGTTGCTGACCGACTTCGGTACGAACGATCCTTACGCCGGACAGGTGGCGGCCGTCATTACCGCGGCGTCGAACGCGCGCGTCGTCAGCCTGACGCACGGTGTCCCTGCGCATCACATCCAACTCGGCGCGCACATCGTCGACGCCTCGCTTGAGTTCTTGCCGTCCGGAGCCGTTCTCCTGGCCGTGGTCGACCCCGGCGTCGGCACGGAGCGGCGCGGGCTGATCGTTCGACGCGATTGTCGCTGGCTGGTCGGACCCGACAATGGCCTGCTGATGCCGGTTAACGGCGACGTTCGTTGCTGGACCCTGGACCGTCCCGAGACGTGGCGACGCAGGGTGGCGCCGACTTTTCACGCCCGCGACGTCTTTGCGCCGGTTGCCGCACGCCTGGCGAACTTCGAGCGCCCCGAGTGGCTTGGCTCACCCGTCCAGGATCCGGTACGAGTGGACCGGCCATCGGCGTGCGTTGACACGCCCAGTGTCCGGGGCGAGATCATACACATCGACGGTTTTGGGAACCTGATCACGAACATTCCAGCCGCATTCGTGCAGACTGGTTCCATGCTGGAAACCCGCGTCGGCGCCACCCGTATTGACGGCCTGGCTCGGACCTACGGCGACGGCGACAGGCCGGTGGCGCTGATTGGCAGTTGGAACCTCCTGGAGATCGCCGTGCCGGGCGGCTCGGCCGCCGAGAGATTGGAATGTCGCATCCGCGACACCGTATTCGTTCGGCACACCGATGACTGAAACACAACCACGAGCGAGAAGCGGCGCGTTTCGCGACCGGATGGCGCGGCCGATGGCTACGACAGCCGCATCGCCCGCGGCGCTGAACGACTAGAAGGCTCGGTGGAACGGGATGCTACTGCGCCTGGCCCAGGACCCTGAACTCTTCCTCATCGTCGCGCTGGCCTTTGTCATCGCGATTACCCTGCACGAGGCCAGCCACGCGCTCGTGGCGACGTGGCTGGGGGACGATTTACCCCGGCTTCAGGGCCGGGTGACGTTGAATCCTCTTCGGCACCTTGATTTTCTCGGGACGGTCATGATTATCATCGCCTCCTTCGGTTGGGGGCGGCCGGTATTGGTCAATCCCTATCGTCTGCGGTTCGGTTCGCATCGTGGCATGGCCCTGGTAGCCGCCGCCGGACCCGCATCCAACGTGGCCCTGGCGCTCGTGCTCGCCCCGTTCGCGCGGGAGCTCGCATCCGGCTCGGGAACTGATCTGATCAGCGTCGCCGTGGTGCTGATCATTCAGCTGAATCTATTCCTGGCGGTGTTCAACCTGATACCGCTTCCTCCACTTGATGGATTCAGTGTGCTGATCGGCCTGGTGCCGCGCGAGGCGGCCAATAGGCTCGACGGCCTGCGTAGGTTTGGGCCCGGGCTCCTGATTGGGCTCTTTCTGCTGATCGCCATCGTTCCAGGCGCCACCGGTATCATCAGCCGCCCAGTCCTCTGGGCCACGAGGCTGCTTCTTGGGGGTTAGGTACCGGCTGGGACAGGCGCTGTCACTTCTCGATCCGCGCGTGCCGACTTCCGTCCGCGACCAAGCCGTCCAAATCCTGAACGCCGACGAACGCGCGCTGTTTGCACGACTCGCCCCTGCTGATCAACGCCATGCGCTCGGGGTGTATCTAGCGGTCCAAGAAACCTGCCCGCACGACGAGGTGCTGCTGATCGCCGCACTACTCCACGACGTTGGGAAAGGCCGGCCGGGATTGGCGGATCGAACTGGTCTGACGCTAATCAAAGCTCTGGCGCCGTGGCTGCTGCTGCGCTGGCAACGCTGCCCGCCGACTTCACGACGGGGTCGCATTGCCCGCCTGGCCGGCGACACCGAAGCGAGCGCGCGCCTGGCCGAATTGGCCGGCTCACGGTCTGACGTGGTGGAAACGCTGCGCTCCTACGGCTTCCGTGAACACCCCCGCGGACGACGGCTCGCCGAACTGGACGGGCAGCTGTGACCGCCACCTGGGGGCCCGCCGGTCAGGCAAGCGCGCTAACGGCATTCGAGATCGACATCGAGGATTTCGAGGGTCCACTCGACCTGTTGGTGCGACTGATTGAGCAACAAGGCCTGGATATCACGGGCGTATCGGTGCTGGCCGTAACCGACCAGTTCGTGACGTTTGCACATCAGTTGCATGAGCGATTTGCCGAAGCTGCGTCCGAATTCCTGCTTGTCGCCTCGCGGCTGGCACTGCTCAAGTCCCGAGCGTTGCTGCCGCAGCCTGAGCCAGAGGACGATGAAGAGACGGCTGAAGAACTTGCGGAGCGTCTTCGCGTCTACGCGGCATTCAAGACGGTGGCGCTGGACCTTGACGCACGACTGCGGGCCGGTCAGTCGTCGTTCATCCGGGTTGCGCCGCCGAGTCTTCCCCAGCCGTCGCCCGAACCAGGCACCGGCGATCTCGCTCGCTTGCTCAAGGCCATGGATCGACTGACCCAGATGGATGCCCCCGCGGATTCGATCATCGAGGCACCAACGCGACGATTCCGCGTGGCCGACAAGGTTCGCGACTTGAAAGCCCTGCTCGAAATCCGCGGAACGGTCACCTTCGACGCAATTGCCTCCGATTGCACCGACCGAGCTGAACTCATCGCCGCCTTCGTCGCCGTCCTTCACCTGGTCCGGCAGCGCGCAGTGACCGTGGAACAGTCTGGACCTTTCGGCTCGATCGTGCTCAAATCCACGGATGGGCATGGCAAGGGATAGCGACGTCGGCGCCGACTCGGATCGGGACCAGATTGCGGAATGGTCGGCAGGCGACTTCGGGCTGGCGCGCACGATCGAAGCCCTGCTCTTCGTGGCCGATCGCGCACTTTCGGCGACAGAGATTAGCGAAGTCACCGGCGCCTCGGAATCGGACGTACGAGAGGCGCTGAGCAGGCTCTCTGCGCATTACCGGACCCGTGGAGTTGTCCTGCTCGAGCATCGCAATGCCTTTCGGCTGGTCTCGGCTCCCGACCTGGCAGACTACTGTCGCCGCCTCCTGGGTCTGGATCAACGCCGACAGCCGTCGCGTGCAGCGTTGGAAACGCTGGGCATCGTGGCCTATCGGGGACGGGCGACACGCGCGGAGATAGAGCGGGTTCGCGGCGTTGACTCTGACAGTGCCCTGGCCACGCTGCTCTCGCGGAACCTGATTCGGGAAGCCGGACGATTGGACGCCCCGGGCCGGCCGGCCGTCTTCACTACCACCGACACGTTTCTTGCCTACTTTGGCCTGACGTCGCTTGACGAACTACCGGAGCTCGACCTGAAATTCGTCGCCGACGACCTCGACCGAAAGCTGACGAACGACTAGCGCTTCGTGAACTGCTTGGCCTTGCGTGCCCGCACGAGGCCGGGCTTCTTTCGTTCCTTGGCCCGCGGATCTCGAGTCAACATGCCAGCCTGCTTGAGCTTTGGTCGATTCTCGACGTCCATGGCCACCAGGGCGCGCGCCAGCCCAAGCCGAATGGCTCCGGCCTGGCCGCGCGTACCGCCGCCATTCACGCGAGCCGAGATTCCCACGGACATCTCGTCAAGCATTCGCAACGGCTCAAGTGCGTGGAACCGGTGATCGGGCACCGAGAGGAATTCCTCGATTGGGCGGCCGTTGACGACAAAGGGCCCCTGACCGGGGTATACGCGAACCTGCGCGACGGCAGCCTTTCGACGTCCAAGTCCGTAGTAGTAATGGCCTTCCAGCGTCATGCGCCAACCTCAAGAGTCTGGGGCCGCTGCGCCTCGTGACGGTGTTCAGGGCCTTCGTACACACGCAAGCGCTTCAGAGCGCGACGACCAAGTGAGTTCTTGGGCAACATGCCCTTGACTGCGAGGCGAATGACTCGGTCGGGTCGCCGGGCAAGCATTTCGTCAAGTCGCGTCATGCGGATGCCACCCGGATAGCCGCTGTGTCGCGCGTAGAACTTCTGCTCGAGCTTGCGACCCGTGACGCGAATGCGTGCGGCGTTGATCACAATAACTCCAGCCCCATCGTCCACGTTTGGCGTGAAGGTCGGCTGGTCCTTCCCGCGCAGCATGTGGGCGATTCGCGATGCCAGACGTCCAAGCGTCTGGCCTGACGCATCAACCACCACCCATCGCCGGCCGCTCGGTTCGCTCACGCCGTCACCGCCTGTTCAATGCGTTGCTGATTGTATCGAGACGACGGCGCCGCGTATTCAACCCGCAGCAGGGTCAATCCATGCGCTGGGGCCGTGCCTCGCACGTGTGCGCGAGGAGCCGGCCGCAGCAGTTCGGCTACGGACGCCGCGTCGATCTCCTTGCGGCCTGCACGTACGAGCGTGGAGACGATTCGTCGCACCATCCGAAAAAGAAATGCGTTCGCGGCAATGCGAATGAAAATCTTGGTGCCCTCCCGCCAGACTTCAAGCGCGAAGATCTCGCGCCTGGTACTCGTCTGGCGACCGGCGGTGAACGCGTCAAAGTCATGCGTGCCGACGAGCTGAGCCGCCGCGCCGCGCATCCGAGCCAAGTCAAGCGGCTGCGCAACGTGCCACGCGCGGCGCCTATTGATCACCGGGCGTACCGGACGCTGTTCAATTCGGTACTCGTAAACCCGCGACGTGGCGTCACGTCGCGGGTCAAACTCGGGAACCGTGGTCGTAAGCTCGCCAATGGCGACATCTGGGGGCAGGTGCGCATTGAGCGCCCGCAGCAATGTCGCGTCTTCAAGTCGACAAGCGATTCGAAAAGCAATCACCTGGCCTCGCGCGTGAACACCACTGTCGGTTCGTCCAGCCCCGGCCACCGCTACATCCTTACCGGTGGCTGACAGGATGGCCGTCTCCAGCACACCCTGAACCGTGCGAACGCTGCGCTGCCGCTGAAAGCCCTGAAATTCCGCACCGTCATACTCGACCGAGGCGCGAATGGTGCGTACGTTCGTCACACCAACTCCATGCGGACTAACGGGGCGCCATCACCAAGCCGAACGCCGACGCGTCGAATCCGCGTATAACCGCCCGGACGGTCGGCGTACTGATCGGCAATGTCTTCAAATAGGCGCTCGATTGTCTCCGGATCAGGGATTCGGGCAATGGCCTGACGGCGGGCGTGTAGATCACCGCGCTTGGCGAGCGTGATCAGGCGATCGACGTCGCGTCGAATCTCCTTGGCGCGCGCCAGGGTGGTCTCGATCTGGCTGTGCAGAATCAGTGACCGAACCAAACCACGCTTCAGTGCACGTCGCTGCGCGGGATTGCGCCCGAGATGGCGTCCTCGTCGACGATGCCTCACTTGAACTACTCCTGAGGTTCGTCCGGTGCCACGGAATTGTCGGCCAAGGCCAAGCCGCGCAACTCCAGCGCCTCGCGAATCTCGGTTACAAGACGTTCACCCATGCCACGCAGCTCGTAGAGATCGTTCTCGGACAGGCGAATAAGCTCCTGCACCGTCTCGAGCTCGTGGCGTTTGAGGCTGTTCAGCGCGCGATTCGAGAGCTTGAGGTCTTCAAGCGGATCGCCTTCGGCTTCCGGCATCGGCGGAATGAACGCCGACGTCACGGTGTCGACGGTCTCGTCAACCCCTGCGATTAACTGAAAGGACTCGATGAGCTGCTGCGCAGCGCCTCGCAGCGCGTCCGCCGGGCTCATGACGCCATCAGTCCAGATCTTCAGTATGAGCCGGTCGTACTCGGACTCGCGACCAACGCGCGCCGATTCCACGTGGTACTCAACCTTGGTCACCGGGCTGAACACCATGTCCAGGGGAATTACGCCGATGGGCAGATCGCCGCGCGTCTCGCTTCCGACGTAGCCCGCGCCATTTTCGACTGAAAACTCCGCCCGCAAAAAGCCTGCGTCCGTAAGAGACGCCAGGTGATGTTCGGGGTTTACGATCTCGATTCCGCTGGGTAACTCCATGTCTGCAGCGGTGACCTCGGACGGACCCTCGACTTCCAGATAGACAACGGCGGACTCCGAGTCGAGCGATCTGAGCCGCACGCCTTTGACGTTGAGCAGGAACTCGACGAGGTCTTCACGCATGAAGTCCAGCGCGCTGAATTCATGCAGGGCGCTATCAATGCGCGCCGTGGCGAATGCCGCGCCCGGGAGGGCCGAGAGCAGAACGCGCCGCAGGGGGTTTCCCAGCGTGTGCGCAAAACCGCGGCGCAGCGGCTCGATATGAAAGTGTGCGTAATTGTCGCCAACCTCAACCACCTGCACGGTCGGCTGGATATCGGCTTCGGCCTGAGTTGATTCAACGGGTCCAAGAAACACCGCTGGTCCTTACCTTCCTGTCCGGTTCGTCGGACTCTCGCGCACCAATTAGCGCGAGTAGAACTCCACGATCAGTTGCTCGTTGAGTGTCGCATCGATCTGGTTACGATCAGGGATCGCGTTGATGGTGCCCTCGAACCCTTCGGGATCCACCGAAAGCCACGTCGGGCGGCCCAGCGCCTCCGCACGGTCCAAGGCATTCTTCACGGAATCGATGTTCCGGCTCTTCTGGCGCAGCCGAACCTGGTCGCCGACGCGCAAGACGGCTGACGGAATGTCGTGTTTGCGACTGTTCAACTCAATGTGGCCGTGCTGGATCAGTTGACGCGCATGCGCACGGCTGAGCCCGAAGCCCATCCGGTAGACCACGCTGTCGGCACGAAGCTCCAGGATTTGCAGCAGCCGCTCGCCGCGGGGACCGCTCTGCTTGCCGGCCATTCGATAGTGCCGACGGAACTGGCGCTCAAGCACGCCGTAGATCCGTCGAGCCTTCTGCTTCTCCCGAAGCTGAATGGCGTATTCCGTTGGTCGCCGCCGACTGAAGCCGCGGGCGCCGGGCCCGCCACGATCACCGCGTCGTTCGATTGCGCATTTGGGCGTGTGGCAGCGGTCGCCTTTGAGGAAGAGCTTCTCGCCTTCCCGCCGGCAGAGGCGGCACACAGGACCGGTATAACGGGCCATCCGAGTTTGACTCCCTGGTCTATTCCCGGCCTACACGCGCCGACGCTTCGGCGGTCGCGGGCCGTTGTGAGGAATCGGTGTGACGTCTGAGATGCTCGAAACGTTCAGGCCCACGGCTTGCAGCGCGCGCACAGCGGCGTCGCGTCCTGATCCGGGGCCTTTCAGGAAGACGTTGATATCGCGCATGCCGGCGTCCATGGCCCGCTGCGCGGCTTGCTCCGCCGCCTGCTGTGCCGCGAACGGCGTGCTCTTGCGGGATCCGCGGGCGCCGATCGTGCCGCCGCTGGCGGAAGCCACGGTGTCACCCATCGGGTCGGTGATCGTGATGATTGTGTTATTGAATGTCGCATGAATGTGCGCGGCCCCGCGGGGCACGGGCGCACGATTTCGTCGTCGGGACCGACTTGATCGTTCCGCCATCAGTCTAGCCTCGCTTGATTACGCGCTTGCGAATGCCGACAGTCCTCCGCGGGCCCTTGCGCGTTCGGGCGTTCGTTCGCGTCCGTTGGCCGCGCGTTGGCAGTCCGATTCGATGCCGCAAGCCGCGGTAGGAGCCTATCTCGCGCAAGCGGGCAATGCTGGTTTGCACAACGCGTCGAAGGTCACCTTCAACGCGCTCACGCCCAATCAGGGCGCGGATCCGACCCAGCTCGGCCTCGGTCAAGTCGTTGACGCGTGTCTGCGGGTTGATGTCGGCCTGGCGGACTATCTCAGCGCTGGTTGTGCGTCCGATTCCGTAGATGTGCGTCAGCGCAATAGCCACCGGCTTATGTCGCGGAATGTCGACGCCGGCAATTCGTGCCATGAATCCCCCGTCCTCAGCCTTGTCGCTGCTTGTGTTTCGGGTTGGAGCAAATGACCATGACGCGTCCATGTCGACGAATCACGCGACAACGATCGCATCGTGGCTTGACGGATGCCGAGACTCGCACGGTGCTACCGCTCCACTCTCTGGTCGGCGCGCAGCCGCCACGTGATTCGTCCGCGCGAAAGGTCGTAGGGCGAGAGTTGCATCCGCACGCGGTCGCCCACACCGACGCGAATAAAGCGCAGCCTCATTTTGCCGGCCAAATGGGCCAGAATAGCCTTCGGCTCTTCGTCACCGTCGTCCCCGGTTTGAATTCGCAGCGGCTCCCCGTTGGGCCCGATGGGCTTGACCAGGAACATCGTGTTGGGAAGCGAGTCGACGACTTCGCCCTCAATCTCGATGACTGGAGTCTTGTTCGACGACTCATCAGCTTGCGCCGATGCTTCGGTCTTGCGGTTTCTTGGCGACGCCATCTGAATCCTCAGGCAACTTCCGTCAAGACGCGCGGACCTGCATCCGTAACGGCCACGGTGTGTTCGAAGTGAGCAGAGAGCGAGCCATCATCGGTTCGCGCCGTCCAGCCGTCGTTGTCGAATACCACGCCGGCGGAACCGATGTTGACCATCGGTTCAATGGCAAGCGTCGTCCCGGCAACCAGCACGGAACCGCCGCCAGGTCGACCGAAGTTCGGCACCTGCGGCGACTCGTGCATGGTTCTGCCGATCCCGTGACCCACGAAACGCCTCACGATCGTGAGTCCGGCATCCTCCACCAGCTTCTGCACAGCTGCCCCAATATCTCCAATATGACCGCCCGCGACAGACGCACAGATAGCCTCGTCGAGGGCGGCGCGAGTTACATCAAGCAGGCGGCTCGCGTCAGGGCCAATCTCGCCTACCGCGAGCGTTCGCGCTGAATCTGAGTGCCAGCCGTCAAGAATCACTCCACAATCCAATCCTATGATATCGCCTTCCTGCAACTCGGCGCTACCCGGAATCCCATGCACAATGGCGTCATTAACCGAGGCGCAGATCGCGCCCGGAAACGGTTTGACGCCTGGGTCGGCGGCCGGCACGCCAAGGAATGAGGGAATGCCGCCGTGATCGCGGATGTAGCTCTCGGCAATCTCGTTGAGCTCTCCGGTCGTCACGCCAGGCTTCACGGTCGCTTCAATCTCGTTGAGCGCGCCAGCCAAGACCCGACCCGAAGCCGCCATGGCCTCGATCTGCTCCGCCGTCTTCGGTTTGATCGTTCCGGAGTTCATCGACTGGCCTGCTTCAGTGCCGCCCACACGCGCCGTGCGACACGATCCACGTCACCGGACCCGTCCACCTCAATAAGAACGCCTGCCTCGCGGTAGTAGTCAATCAGCGGCGCGGTGTCCTGGTGGTACACCTGCAATCGATAGCGCGCCGTTTCTTCAGTGTCATCCGCCCGGCCTCGGGCCAGCAGACGCTCCAGGGCCACGTCGTCGGGCACGTTGAAGTAGACAACAGCCGTCACCGCGAGGTTGAACTGCTGAAGGAGATCGTCAAGCTTCTCTCCCTGGTTGCGCGTACGGGGAAAGCCGTCAAAGCAAGTGTCTCGTCCGCGAGCGACACCCAGGTATTCCTCAATCACCTGCAGCACGACCTGGTCAGGTACGAGTTGGCCGCTGTGCAGGTATGACTCGGCGCGTAGGCCGGCGGGCGATCCGGTCGTTACCGCATCACGGAAAAGATCACCGGTGGATACATGATCCAGCGCCATACGACGCACCAGGCGCTCGCCCTGGGTTCCCTTGCCGGCGCCTGGGGGACCGAGCAACACCAATATCAACGGACGCTCGCCCATCCGCCTACCGAATGAACCCTTCGTAGTTGCGCATCATCAACTGAGACTCAAGCTGGCGCATGGTGTCCAGCACAACGCCTACCACGATGAGCATTCCCGTGCTGCTGATTGCTACCGCGTCCGCTCCAGTCACTGACTGGGCGACGAAGGGAACGACCGCGATGATTCCCAGGAACACGGCGCCCGCCAACGTGATGCGATTCACGACTCCGGTCAGGTATTGCTGCGTCGGACGGCCTGGACGGATTCCCGGGATAAAGCCTCCATTCTTCTGTAGATTCTCGGCCAAGTTCTGCTGCTGAAAGACGACCAAGGTATAGACGTACGTGAAGATGATGACCAGAAGAAATGTGAATACCCAGTAGATGGCATTACTAGGGCTTAGCGTGAGCGCAATGGCGCCGGCTGCATTCGCCAGCCACGAGACTTCCGACGTCTCGAAGTAACTGGCAATCGTTGCCGGAAGCAGCATCAACGAGAACGCGAAGATCAGCGGAATCATGCCCGCCGAATTGACCTTGAGCGGGATGTGTGTGCTCTGCCCGCCGTACATGCGAGTTCCCCGGATGCGCTTGGCGTAGTGAACCGGGATTCGGCGCTGCGCCTCCTGCACAAACACGATGGCCGCGATCATGATGAGGCCGATGATTACGACAGAGATGAATCCGCCGATGTTCTCGCCGGCAAAGAGCGACTGACCCAACGCTGCCGGAGCGCCAGCCACGATTCCCGCAAAAATGATGATTGACACGCCATTGCCAATACCGTTCTCGGTAATCAATTCGCCGATCCACAGCAGAAACATCGTGCCCGCTGTCATCACGATGAGCATCACGACAATGTCAAATGCGCCAAGCGTTGGCGACAACAGCCCCTGCTGCGCCGATCGCAGGATCTGAATCTGGCCGAACCCTTGCAGCATGGCGAACGGGATGGTGGCCAGACGCGTCCACTGCGCGATTTTTCGGCGCCCCGACTCACCCTCGCGCGAGAGTTCCTGCAGCGGCGGAATCAGCGGAACCAGGACCGTGGACGCAATGTTGGCCGTCACATAGGGATACACGCCCAATGCCACCACCGAAAAGTTCTCCAGCGCCCCACCGGAAAGGAGGTTCATGAAGCCCAGCAATTGGTTTCCGGCAAAGAAATCGGCCAACAACTCCGTGTTCACACCGGGCAGGGGAATATGCGCAACTGCCCGAAACACGACCAGGAGGCCGATTGTGAAGAGAATCTTGCGACGAACGTCGGGCAGCTGGAAGGCCGCGACGGCCGTCTCGATCACTCGCTCAACTCCTCGACGGAGCCACCGGCGCCTTCAATCTTCGCCTTGGCTGCCGCCGAGAACTTCGGCGCCCGCACCGTCAAGGCACGGTCCAGATCTCCCCCGGCAAGAATCTTGAACAGGCCCGGTTCAATCAGGCCTTGCAGCTTGAGTTCCTCAGGGCCAACAACCGAACCTTCTGGAAACGCGTTCAGCGCACTTACGTTCACCGGCTGGTAGTCACGTCTGAACCGATGGTTTGTAAACCCACGGCGATTCGGGAAGCGCATGAGCAAGCGCGTTTGCCCACCCTCAAAGCCAGGGTAGGCATTGCCGCCGCTCCGGGCGCCCTGTCCCAGGGTCCCACGACCTGTGGTCTTCCCCTTGCCCGAGCCTTCGCCGCGACCAACGCGACGACGGCGCTTACGACGCGGCGCACTTGCGGTGATCTGATGCGGTTTCATGTCGCAGTGCCCGGCGACGAATCCGACTCAATCTCAACGAGGTGCTCAACAGCCTTAACCATGGCCCTCACGTCTGCCGTGTTCGGGCGAGACGATCGACGCCCAATGGAGCCGAGCCCAAGGGCCTGGAGCGTGTGGCGCTGCGATTCTCGCGATCCAATGGAACTGCGCACCTGACGCAGCCGCAATTCACTCATCGGTGGAGGGCCCCAGGGCCTGCCGGCGACGTGCAATCGACTCTTCTGGAATCTGCACACGAGCCAGACCATTCACCGTCGCCCGGACCACGTTGACGGCGTTTGTTGAACCGATGATCTTGGTCAGCAGGTTGCGCACACCGGCCAGCTCAAGCACAGCTCGTACTGCGCCGCCTGCAATTACGCCGGTCCCGGGGCGGGCGGGACGAAGTACGACCTTGGATGCCCGAAAACTCTCTTCCACGTAGTGCGGAATTGATCCGTCTTCAGTAAGCGGAATGGCAATCAGTGACCGGCGTGCACGCTCCTGGCCTTTGCGAATGGCCGCTACAACCTCGTTGGCCCGGCCAATACCCACGCCCACATGTCCGCGACGGTCACCGACAACGACAATCGCATTGAAACCAAATCGTCGGCCACCCTTCACGACCTTGGCCACACGCTTGATTCGCACCACGCGGTCGTCCAGGCGATGCAGATCGCCCCCGTCGCGAGACGCGTCCGGACCGCCGGAAACTCGTCGCGTGTCAATCGTCATAGTGCAATGCCCCCGGCGCGAACGGCGTCAGCCAACGCCCGGACGCGCCCGTGGTAGCGGTGGCCGCCACGGTCGAAGACGACCGCGGTGATATCAAGCTCCTTGGCACGCTCGGCCAGACGCGCGCCAACATCCGCCGCGCGCTGAACCTTCGTGGCGCCCTCCGTCGCCTGCTCGCACGACGATGCGGCCACCAGGGTACGCCCGGCGGCGTCGTCAATCACCTGCGCGTGGATGTGCTTGAGGCTGCGAAACACGGCGAGGCGTGGGCGCTCGGGCCGACCGACGATTCGCCGGCGAAGACGGCGATGTCGCCGCTTGCGTGCCGCCTGTCGAGTCTGTTGGGCCATATGTCAGGTCACTCAGGCGACAGCGGTCGCGGCAGTCTTGCCGGGCTTCCGCCGTACGACCTCGCCCTGGTAGCGAAGGCCATGCCCCTTATAGGGGTCGGCCGGCCGTATGGCTCGAATGTCTGCGGCTACCTGGCCCACGGCCTGCTTGTCGATTCCACGGACAACGATGTGCGTCGGGTCGGGAAGTTCAAACTCGATGCCGTCGGGCGCCTGGCGCCGCTGCGGGTGTGTGAACCCCAACTGCAAGTCAAGCGTATTGCCCTGAAGCTGCGCTCGGTAGCCAGTCCCCTGGATCTCCAGACGTTTCTCGTAGCCCTGCGTCACGCCCACAATCATGTTGGCCACCAACTGGCGAGCCAATCCATGCAAGGCGCGTGTACGGTGATCGTCGTTGGGACGGCTGGCGTGCAAACGCCCGTTGTCGCGCGCAAACTTAATGACGTGCGGGAGCGCTTGCGTCACTTCGCCCTTGGGACCCTTCACGGACACAACATTGGCCGCGTCAAAGGTAACGCTGACGCCGTCGGGCACGTCAATGGGTGTCACTCCAATGCGGGACATGGGATTACCAGACGAAACAGACGACTTCGCCACCGAGGCGACGTTTGGCGGCCTCGCGGCCCGACATGATGCCCTGAGACGTGGAGATTACGGCCGTTCCAATACCGCCCATCACCCGCGGAATCTCTCGAGACCGCGTATGGATACGCAGCCCGGGGCGACTGACTCGCTTGGCGCCGCCGAATGCCGGCTCGCCATTCAGGTAGCGCAAGGTCACGTCCAACCAGGCTCGATGGCCCTCATGGACCGTCTCGATGGATCCGATAAAGCCTTCATCCGCCAGCAGCGCCGCGATCCGCGCCTTCGTCTTTGAGTGAGGAATGCGCACCTTCGTGTGACGAGCCGCCACACCGTTCCGCAGCCGAGTGAGCATGTCCGCAATCGGGTCGGTCATCGTCGGCTCACCAACTCGCCTTCGTCACGCCGGGAATGTGACCTTTCACGGCCAGTTCTCGGAAGCAGATGCGACATATGCCGAATCGACGGATATGCGCGCGTGGCCGACCGCAGAGTCGACACCGGTTGCGATACCGCACCTTAAACCGCAGCTTGCGCCCGCGAATCGACTTGGTCTCAAACTCAGGGTCAAGCCAGGCCTCGCGCTCGCGCTTCCACTTTTCGATCTTTGCCTTTCTCGCCATATCCGAACCTCAGGCCGCCTCGTCGAGGCGTTGGAACGGCATGCCGAGGAGTTCCAGCAGCCGCAGCGACTCGCCGTCACGTAGCGCGGTCGTCACAATGACAACCTGCAAACCACGAATTCGATCAATCTGGTCATAGTCGATCTCCGGAAAGATCAACTGCTCGGTGAGTCCCAGCGAGTAGTTGCCACGACCGTCGAACGACGTACGTAGAACCCCACGAAAGTCGCGCATACGCGGTAGCGCAACCGTAACAAGCCGGTCCAGGAACTCATACATGCGGGCACCACGCAGCGTGCCCTTGACACCAACGCGCTGACCAGCGCGCAGCTTGAACGCCGCCACGCTCTTTCGAGCCCGCGTCACCACGGGACGTTGCCCGGTAATGGTCGCGACGTCTCGGACTGCGTGGTCCACGGCGGAATCGTTTTCCAGGGCCTCGCCCAGCCCGATGTTCACGATGATCCGGTCCAGGCGCGGGACAGCGAGCGGATTTGAATAGCCGAACTCCCGCATCATCTGCGGTCGGATCTCTTCTCGAAAGCGCGTGAGTAGACGGGCCATTACTCGTCAATCTGTTCGTTGCATTTGCGGCAAATACGCCGCTTCACGCCATCGTCGCCAATCGTGTACCCGACTCGAGTCGGTTGGCCGCAGACGGGACACACCAGCATGACGTTCGAGACGTCAAGGGGAGCGTTGAAGTCAATAATACCCGCCGGCTGTCCAATCGCCCGCGGTCTGGCGTGGCGCTTGCGGACGTTGACGCCTTCCACCACCACGCGGCCAGCCTCCGGCACCACCCGCTCAACCACGCCGCGTCGCCCGATATCACGCCCCTGCAACACTTGAACGGTGTCGCCTCTTCGAATGCGAAAGCGCCGCACGGACATAGCTAAATGACCTCTGGCGCCAGAGAGACGATGCGCATGAATCGTCGGTCACGCAACTCGCGACCGACCGGGCCGAATATGCGCGTGCCACGTGGCACGTCGCCTTCAAGCAGAACCGCGGCGTTGTCGTCAAAGCGAATGCGCGAGCCGTCCGGTCGCCGATATTCCTTGTTGACCCGCACAACCACTGCGTGAACCACCGAGCCTCTCGGGACCGCACTGTTGGGGGCCGCTTGCTTCACACTGCCCACAATGATGTCGCCCACGCGCGCGTATTTGCGGGACGAGCCACCCAGGACACGGATGCACATGATCTCGCGCGCCCCACTGTTGTCGGCAACCCTGAGCCGGCTCTGCTGTTGAATCATTGCCGTTCCACGTGCTCCGATTCGCCGGGAGCGGCAACCGAGGCCTCTTCCGCCGCCCCGGCGCCAAAAGCCGCCTGGCGTTCCTCGGCGCTTAGCTGCGTGCGTTCAATGACTTCAACCAGCCGCCATCGCTTCCGCCGGCTCATTGGACGCGATTCCTCAATCTGCACCAGGTCGCCAACGCGGCAGCTATTGTTCGCGTCGTGCGCCATGAACTTGCGACGAATGCGTACCGGCTTCTTATAGATTCGATGGCGGCGGACCGATTCCACCTCAACGATGATGGTCTTGTCGGCCCGGTCGCTTGCAACACGACCGACCCGTCGAGCACGAGCTCCAGCCACGGGTTACGCCTCCTCCATCTCGAAAGACGCCAGCGCACGCTCACGCTGCACGGTCAGCATGCGCGCGATATCGCGTCGAACCTGGCGCAACTGCGAGGTGTCCGCCAATTGCAGCGTCGCGTGCTGGACACGCAGCCTGAAGAGTTCTTCCTTGGTTTCGGCAATCCGCGTCACCAACTCGTCGTCGCTCAGATCCCGGAACTGATCAGCCTTAGCCAACGGCGACCTCCGCGGAACGCGACACGACACGCGTTTGAACCGAGAGTTTGTGTGACGCTAGGCGCATGGCCTCACGAGCCATACTTTCTTCAACGCCGGCAAGTTCAAAGAGGATTCGGCCGGGCTTAACCACGGCGACCCAACTCTCAACATTGCCCTTTCCACTGCCCATGCGAACCTCGGCCGGCTTCTGCGTGATGGGCTTGTCCGGAAATATGCGAATCCACAGCTGACCGGTTCGACGAACCGAGTGGGTGATGGCACGACGGGCCGCCTCAATTTCGCGGCTGTCCACCCAACCCACGGTCGTGGCCTGCAGACCAAAGTCACCGGAAACGAGCGAGTTGCCGCGCCCGGCCCGGCCCCGGCGGCGGCCCCGGTGCATCTTGCGGAACTTCGTACGCTTTGGCATCAACATGTTCAGCCTCGCGGCGGCCGACGGCGACGGCCCGCGACCGGGCGGGATACTGACTCGGACAGCAATTCGGCCGCGTCACGAGCTGCGCCGCGATGCACCCACCCCTTGACGCCAATGCGACCGGCGGTTGTTCGCGCTTCGGTAAACCCGTAGTCAATGTCCGCGTCCAGCGTCTGCAGTGGAACGGTACCGAGAAGCTCGAACTCGCTTCGCGACATTTCGCGTCCGCCCAGGCGGCCGCTCACCATGATCTTCACACCCTGCGCGCCGGCCCGCATGGTTCGTTCCGCGGTCATCTTGATGGCGCGACGGAAGGAAACCCGGCGCTCCAGTTGGTCGGCCACGTTTCGAACGACCAGGAATGCGTCGAGTTCAGGCTGGCTGATTTCTTCCACGTCCACGACAACTCGCTTGCCGGTGTGCCGTTCGATGCGGTTCTGGATCTCCTCGCGATTACTCCCGCCGCGCCCAATCACAATGCCTGGGCGCGCCGTATGGATCACGACTCGCACCTGGCTGACCTGGCGCTCGATCTCGATCTTTGACACCCCGGCCCCGTAGCTGCCACGCCGGCGGCCGCCGCGACGAGCGCCATCGCGTCCACCGGGCGCTTCAAGGTATTGACGGACGAGATTCCGAATTGCCAGGTCTTCCAGCAACAACTCGGTGTAGTCACGATCGGCGTACCACGTACTCTCCCAGCGGGTCGTGTAGCCGAGGCGGTAGCCAATGGGGTGGACCTTGCGACCCATGCCTACGCCATCCCGTCTTCGACGGTCACCGTGATGTGACCAGAGCGCTTCAGGTACATCCCCACCCGGCCGCGCGACCTTGGCCGAAAGCGCCGCAACGCCGGCCCGTCATTGACTACAACCGACTGGACTCGTAGTACCTCGCGGTCCAGGGCGTAGTTGTGCTCGGCGTTGGCCGTCGCGGACTTGACCACCTTGGCAATCTCAGCAGCCGCTCGATTGGGCATAAACGCCAGCATGGACATTGCCTGGTCAATTTCAAGGCCTGCCAATTCACGCGCAATGGCGCGTCCGCGCTGCGGTGACATCCGCACGTACTTGGCCGTCGCGGAAACTTCCATGCGTCAGGCCCCCATGGGCGATGTGGAGCGACCGCGCGCGTGGCTGCGAAACGTTCGCGTCGGAGCGAATTCACCAAGCCGGTGCCCAACCATGTTCTCGGAGACGTACACCGGCACATGCCGTCGTCCGTCGTGGACGGCGATGGTCAGTCCGACCATTTCGGGATGCACCACACTCGCCCGACTCCAGGTTCGGATGACCTGCTTGCGGCGACTGCGCGAGGCTTCCGCCACACGCTTTTCGAGCTTTGGATGGATGTACCACCCCTTCTTGGTGCTTCGTGACACTTCGCCCTACCTATTCCGTCGGCGCACGATGAACTTATCGCTGGGACGACGCCCGACGCGTGTTCGCCGGCCCTGCGTGGGCTTGCCCCACGGCGTCTTTGGTCCCGGCATGCCGACTGGCGCCTTACCTTCGCCACCACCATGCGGATGATCGTGAGGGTTCATGGCCGCGCCGCGTACCTGCGGGCGGCGGCGACGCCAGCGTACCCGACCAGCCTTTCCCGCCGACTGGTTGCTGTGGTCCACATTGCCAACACGGCCCACGGTCGCCATGCAGGCCTCGGATACCTGGCGCATCTCGCCCGACGGCAATCGAAGCGTCGCGAGTCCGCGATCCTTGGCCATGAGCTGGCACACCATGCCGGCCGATCGCACCAGTTGTGCGCCACGCCCGGGGGTCATCTCGACGGCATGAATCTCGGTTCCCGACGGGATCCGAGCGAGTTGCATGGCGTTCCCGGGTCTCGGCTCAACGCCTGGGCCGGAAACGAGTTCGCTGCCCACGCCGATGCCAACCGGCGCCAGGATGTATCGCTTGTCACCGTCGCGATAGTGCAGGAGAGCTATGTGAGCCGATCGATTGGGATCGTATTCAACACTGGCCACCACAGCCGGCACGCCAGCTTTATCGCGACGCCAATCGATAACCCGGTATCGCCGCTTAGCGCCGCCACCACGGTGCCGCACGGTAACCCTTCCCGTGTTATTGCGACCGGCACGCTTCGTAAGCGGCCGCAGCAGCTTCTTGAGGGGCCGGTCGCCTGAGAGCTCAGCGTTGTCAACAGCCACATAGCCACGCCGGCCCGGCGACGTTGGATTGAAGTTACGCAACCCCATTGGCTAGACCCCTGGAACCACTTCGATGGAATGGCCTTCGCGCAGCGTTACCACGGCCTTGCGCCAGCTCGCCCGGTGGCCTTCGAATCGCCCCATGCGCCTTGGCTTTCCTCGCACGTTCATCACGTTGACCGAGGCGACTTCTACGTGAAACATGACCTCCACCGCTCGCCTGACGGCATGCTTGGATGCCCCGCTTCGAACCTGGAACACGTACTTTCCAAGTTCGCCAAGCGCAGTGGATTTCTCCGTAACGATTGGGCGCGTGATGACATCGGCCGGATTCATGCGCCAACTCGATCCTGCAGCGCATCCAGGGCTGCCTGGCTCGCCACAATGTGGTCGGCCACGGCAATTTCGTAAAAGCTGAGCGTGTCGACCCGTGCGACGTCCACGTTGGGAATGTTGCGAGCCGAGCGCCGCAAGTCCTCCGTAGGCTCAATATCCACCAGGAGCACACGCCCGGAGAGTCCGCGAGCGGCCAGCCATGCGGCGCGGTCACGAGTCTTCGGTGAATCGCCCCACGACGCCGCTACTCGAATGCACGCGTCGGCCGCCTTGCCTGCCAACAGAGCACGTACCGCCTCTTTGCGCTCACGCTTGTTCATTCGAGCACGCGAACGACCTGGCGTGGGACCGAACGCGACGCCACCGCCCCGCCGAACGGGCGAACCCGCACTGCCTGCGCGCGCGCGACCGGTGCCCTTCTGGCGATAGAGCTTGGCTGTACTGGCCGCAACCTGGCCACGACTCTTCGTGTTGGCTGTGGCTTGGCGCTGGTTGGCCGCATGCACGGTCAGCATTCGCTTCAACATTTCGGCCGGCACGTCCGCGCTGCCGAAACAGTCGCTTGGCACGGGTGCAAGTGTGTCTGGAGCTACATTCGCGGCGGCCATCAGTCGGCACCTCGACTGGAGTTGCCAGCCGGCCGGATTGTCACGACCGTATCGCGCGGCCCCGGCACGGCCCCAACCACCAAAACTAAGCCACGGTCGAGGTCAACGCTTGCCACCGCCAGGTTTCGGGACGTGGCGCGGCCACCGCCCATTCGGCCCGCCATGCGGGTGCCCTTGAACACCCGGCTGGGAGACGTCCCGGCGCCAATCGACCCTGGCGCGCGTTCCCGGTCCGACTGGCCGTGGGTTCGCTTGCCGCCTCTGAATCCATGACGCTTCACCACACCTGCGAAGCCCTTGCCCTTGGACACGCTCACGACATCCACGCGCGGCCCGAGGTCCACATTGGCGACGTTTAACTCGTCACCGACGGAAAGGTCAGTTGCGCCCGGTGTTCGAAACTCTCGCAGCACGCGGTACGACGGCAGACGGCCAAGGTGCCCGCGCTCGGCTCGTGTGAGCCGACGCTCGGGCCCGGCATCGAAGCCGAGTTGCACGGCGCAATAGCCGTCGGTCGTGCCGGTTCTTATCTGCGTGACATGGCACGGCCCGGCCTGGATGACGGAAACGCCAAGTGCACGACCGTGGTCGTCAAACACTTGCGTCATTCCGAGTTTGCGACCGATCAGCCCCACTGACATGGCTACGACTTCAACTCAATGTCGACTCCGGCGGCCAATTGCAGCCGCAAGAGTTCGTCCATGGTCTGAGGCGTAGGATCGATCACGTCGATCAAACGCTTGTGCGTCCGCATCTCAAATTGCTCGCGCGAGTCCTTATCAATGAACGGTGATCGAATTACCGTCCACGTCTTGCGCTCCGTGGGAAGCGGAATCGGCCCACGCACGTCGGCGCCTGTCCGGCCCGCCGTTTCGATGATGCGTCGAGCGGCGTCATCCAGCACGCGGTGGTCATACGCCTTCAGGCGAATCCTGATCCGCTGCGTGGGCGATTGCCGCCGCGGCCGCGCAGGCGCACGCCGCGACGCGGCTTCCAACGAAGCCTGACGGGAGGGCCTGGCGCGCGCTTGTGCCATCGGCTACTTGAGGATGCTCGTTACGACGCCCGCACCGACAGTGACGCCGCCTTCGCGAATAGCGAAGTTCACGCCGTCTTCCAGTGCGATCGGCTGGTGCAAACGAACGGTCATTTCCACATTGTCGCCGGGCACCACCATCTCGGTCCCAGCCGGCAACTCAATCTCACCGGTGACGTCCGTCGTTCGAATGTAGAACTGCGGGCGGTAGCCGCTGAAAAACGGCGTATGGCGCCCACCCTCATCCCGGGTCAGCACGTAGACCTGTGCGTTGAACTCGGTGTGCGGCGTGATTGAACCTGTCTGCGCCAGTACCATCCCGCGTTCGACCTCATCGCGCTCGATACCCCGTAGCAGGCAACCCACGTTGTCGCCGGCCACACCCTCATCCAGCGTCTTGCGGAACATCTCGACACCGGTAACCACGCGCTGATCGATTTCACTGCGCATGCCCACGATGTCGATTTCCTCGCCAACCTGGACCTTGCCGCGTTCGACACGACCGGTCACAACCGTTCCACGACCCTTGATGCCAAAGACATCCTCCACGGGCATCAGGAACGGCTGGTCGACCGGACGCTCGGGCTGCGGGATGTATGTATCCACCGCCTCCATCAGTTCGAGGATCGGCTGATACTCCGGAGCGTCGAGGTCGGTGCTCTCCGATTCCAGCGCCAGCAGTGCGCTGCCCGGAATGATCGGCGCGTTGTCGCCGTCGAAGTCGTACTTGTTCAGCAAGTCCCGGAGCTCCAGGTCGACAAGCTCCAGCAACTCCTCGTCCTCGACGATGTCCGCCTTGTTGAGGAACACCACGATCGCCGGCACATCCACCTGGCGAGCCAGCAGCACGTGCTCGTACGTCTGCGGCATCGGACCGTCGTCCGCGCCCACGACCAAAATCGCGCCGTCCATCTGAGCGGCGCCCGTGATCATGTTCTTGATGTAGTCGCGGTGGCCGGGCGCGTCGATGTGCGCGTAGTGCCGGCTCTCGGTCTCGTACTCGGCATGCGTGATCGAGATCGTAATCCCGCGCTCCTTCTCCTCCGGCGCGCGGTCGATCTCGTCAAAGGCCATGAAATCGGCCAGTTGCTTGTACGAAAGGACCTTCGTAATGGCGGCGGTCAGCGTGGTCTTGCCGTGGTCAACGTGGCCGATCGTGCCTACGTTTACGTGCGGCTTGGTTCGTTCGAAGTGTTGGCGTGCCATTCGCTCCTGTGCTCCTGCGCAGTGGGCGGTTACGAAACCGGTGTCAGCAGTCCATCCGCGGCGCCCGCTCGCTGGGTCACCGCGTAGTGGGAGAATTCCATTGAGAACGTTCCGCGACCCTGGGTCGCCGAACGCAACTCGTTAGCGTACCCGAACATCGACGCCAGCGGTACCTCCGCCGCGAGAATGTGCGAGCCGCCCCGCATATCAGCGCCGTGAATCGTGCCTCGCTTCGCGGCCAGGCCGGCCAGCGTATCGCCCACGTATTCCTCGGGAACGACCACCTGGACGCCCATCATCGGCTCCATGACATCCGTTCGCGCCCTGTGCAGCGCGTCCTCCACAGCCATGGCGCCAGCAATCTCAAAAGCAAGTTCTGACGAGTCGACATCGTGGTACGACCCGTCCACCAGCGTTATGCGCACGTCAGTGACTTCCATACCCTGCGGCCCGCTTGTCAGCCGACGCGCCGCCCCGCGCTCGGCCGCCGGAATGAACTGAACCGGAATCGCACCACCGACAATGCGACGTTCAATCTGAACTCCCGTGCCCAAGGGCAGCGGCTCCAGTTCAACCGTTACGTCTCCATACTGTCCACGACCGCCGGTCTGTCGCACAAAGCGCCCGCGCCCACTGGCTTCCTTGCGCGGCCGCTCCCGATACGACACCTGTGGCCGCCCCACATTGGCGCCCACGCGATATTCACGCAGCAACCGGTCCACGATGACTTCGAGATGCAACTCGCCCATCCCCGCAATCAGTGTCTGCCCTGTCTCTTCATTGGCGCTAATGCGAAAAGTCGGATCTTCCTCGCCAAGCCGTCGCAGCGCGTCGATGATCTTGTCCTGGTCGCCGCGGCTCTTCGGCTCGATCGCGATCGTAACCACCGGCTCCGGAAAGCTGATGGACTCCAACTGAAGGGGATACTTGGGATCCGTCAGGGTATCCCCGGTATTAGTGGACCGGACGCCGACGGCGGCCAGAATGTCACCGTATCGGATCGCCTCCGAAACTTCCTCGCGCTTGTCGGCATGCATGCGAAGCACCCGCGACAGGCGCTCCCGCTTACCGGCGGCTGTATTGAGCACCGTGCCGCCAGGCTCGATTGAGCCCGAATACACCCGGAAGTACGCCAGCTTGCCGGCATGTGGATCAGCCACGATTTTGAATGCAATCGCTGTGAACGGATCGTCTTCGGCCGGACGGCGCTGTTCCTCCGCGCCAGTCTTGGGATTGATCCCGGTCACTGGCGGTACGTCGAGCGGCGAGGGCAAGTAGGTAGTGATCGCGTCGAGCAACGGCTCGATTCCCTTGTTGCGCAGCGCCGAGCCCATGAGTACGGGAACCCCTTGTGCCTGAACCGTCATTTGACGCAGGGCCGCGATCAACTCTGCGGTGCTCAGGTCCTCACCATCGAGGTACTTGACAGCCACCTCGTCATCAAGTTCGGCCAGCGCCTCGACCATCCGCTCACGGGCGTCCAAAGCGGATCCTTCAAGCTCGGGTGGAATCGGGCCGCGTTCGGGCGCCGCCAGATGGTCCTGCGACCATCGAACGGCCTCCATGGTCACCAGATCCACCACCCCTTCAAACTCCGCTTCAAAGCCAATGGGAATCTGAATGGGCACCGGATTGGCTCCAAGCCGGTCCCGAATCGACTCGATCGTTGCGTCAAAGTCCGCGCCGCGCCGGTCCATCTTGTTGATGAAAGCCACTCGCGGGACGCTATATCGGTCAGCCTGCCGCCAGACAGTCTCCGACTGTGGTTCAACGCCGTTGACCGCATCAAACACCACGACACCACCATCGAGGACACGCAACGAACGTTCCACTTCAGCCGTGAAGTCAACGTGGCCTGGCGTATCGATAATGTTGATCCGGTGGTCATTCCAGGACGCCGTGGTCGCGGCGGCCACTATCGTGATGCCGCGCTCACGTTCCTGCGCCATCCAGTCCATCTGGGCGTTGCCCTCGTGCACCTCGCCCACACGGTGGATTCGGCCACAGAAGAACAGAATCCGTTCGGTGGTGGTTGTCTTGCCAGCGTCGATGTGCGCAATGATTCCGATGTTGCGCGTACGCGAAATATCCAGGGTGTTCATGGGCCTCGTGTTCTAGGACTCAGACAGACGAGCTAATACGCGTAAATCGCGAACGCTCGGTTCGCTTCCGCCATCCGATGCATCTCATCACGGCGACGCACCGCGCCTCCCTGCCCGTCAGCCGCTTCCATCAGTTCCGCCGCCAGACGGTCAGGCATAGATCGGCCGCCCCGGCTGCGGGCTGCGTCAATCAACCACCGCACGGCCAGCGAATAGCGCCGGTCCCCGCGGATTTCCACGGGGACCTGGTAGTTGGCGCCGCCAACACGACGTGGCTTCACTTCGATCTGGGGCATGGCATTACGTACGGCAGCCTCGAATACGTCAATTGCCGGGGCGCCGGTTCGGCCTTCGATAATGTCGAAGGCGCTATAGACGATCCGCTGCGACACCGACTTCTTGCCGCTGCGCATGATTTTGTTGATGAACCGCTGCACCGTACGGTTGCTGAAGCGAGGGTCAGGCGGGATTACGCGACGCTCCGGCCGCTTGCGACGCGGCATCAGGCGCTGCTGGCCCGTGGCGGAATGGCTGCTGCGGTCAACGTCATTGGCTGGAGATTTCGATTCAGCCAGCTACGCGTCGCGCTTCGCGCCGTATTTTGACCGGCTGCGTCGACGTCCCTCGACACCGTCGGCGTCCAGGGTTCCGCGCACAATGTGGTACCGCACGCCCGGCAGATCGCGGACGCGGCCACCGCGGATCAATACCACAGAGTGCTCCTGCAGCCGATGACCTTCGCCCGGTATGTAGGCCGTGACTTCAATCCCGTTTGAGAGTCGAACTCGCGCAACTTTGCGCAGCGCCGAGTTCGGCTTCTTCGGCGTAACCGTCCGCACCAACGTACACACGCCACGCTTTTGGGGTGAGCCGTCGCCCCGCTGCATGCGGCGCCGCAGTCCGTTGTACGAGTAATGCAACGCGGGCGCCTTGAGCTTGCTTCGGCGCCGCTTGCGCCCGTTGCGAACGAGCTGATTAATTGTCGGCAAGTCGAAACCTACAGAGCCCTTACGAAGAAAACGCGCGGCGGCACACGGCCAGCCACGACGGGATAAAGCCTATCACCGGTCGTTTCCTTCGTCAATGTTGTCGCCGTCGGACGTCGGGTCCGAGCGCACGACTGAAGACTCGTCGATTCCAATCTCCTCCACCGGACGCAGGAAGTCCGCGAATTCGTCGCTTGCGCCGGGGCGATTGGTATCGATGCCTGCCAACAAGTCGCTCTCGGCGGCGTCCATTGGCGGCGCGCCGGACAGCGGCACGCCGGCCTGCGGATCCCCGGAGTCAGCGCCCTCGTCCGCACCGTTGGCCGGTTCGCGCAAGTCATCCAGCGACACGCCTTCGGCCATGTGCATGGCCTCAGTGTCAATCAGCACATCAGACTGACCTGGAGCTTCAAGTTCCGGACCGTGGTACCGATCCCAGCCCGTTCCGGCGGGGATGAGCTTTCCGATGATCACGTTTTCCTTCAGCCCATGCAGTTGATCCGTCTTGCCTTCCACCACGGCCTCGGTAAGAACGCGCGTGGTGTCCTGGAATGACGCGGCAGCCAGAAAGCTCTCGTTATTCAGCGAAGCCTTCGTCACACCCAGCAAGACTTCATGCGAGTCCGCCACGCGACCGCCTGTCTCCGCCACCTGCACGTTGGTCTCCGCCAGCGTGGACCGATCGACCAGCGTCCCCGGCAAGAGCGACGTCTCGCCGGGCGTATCCACGGCGTCGTGACGCAACATCTGCCGGATGATGATCTCGATGTGCTTGTCGTTCACCGCCACGCCGACCATCCGGTAGACCCGCTGGACTTCGCTGACGATGTACTGCTGCAACTCGGCGCGGCCGCGCAGACGCAGGATGTCGTGGGGGTTGAGCGGGCCTTCGGTGAGCTGATCGCCCGTTCGCACAAAGTCACCGCTATGCACACGAAGTTCGGAAGCTAGCGACACCGGGTACTCGCTCACGTCCTCTTCCTCGGCGCGAACGACGATTCGGCCCTCGTGAAGCTCAACCACGCCCGCCGCCTCGGCTGTCAAGCCAATGCTGGCAACCTTGGCGAGCGCCCGCTTACTGATCGTGTTGGACTTGCTCTTGGCCTTGCGAGCCAGCAGGTCATCAGCCTCGGCTTGGGGCACCGCAAGAACTGCGTTCCGAGCAATCTCGGCGCCGTCGTCCACGATTGCAACCATGCCGGGTTCCAGCGCATAGTCGTACTCGTGCACGTGGGCGGAAACCACGCGTACTCGCCGCTGCTCGTCCTCTTCAATAACTTCGACAGTCCCGTCGAGGTCGCTCATAACGGCGACGCCCTTGGGAATGCGAGCTTCGAAGAGCTCTTGCACGCGCGGAAGCCCTTGCTCCTTGTCAACGATATCGGCGCCGGTGGCGATTCCGCCCAGGTGGAACGTTCGCATCGTCAACTGCGTCGCTGGCTCGCCCATGGACTGGGCGGCGATGATTCCAACGGCTGTTCCTTCGGCCACGAGATCGTGGCGTGCCAGATCCATGCCGTAACACATCTGGCACAGACCGCGAGCGTTTGCGCACGTCATTGGTGAGCGCACCACGGCCGACTTCACGCCGGCGTCGTCGATCACCTTCACGAGCTCATGATCGACCAGCGTGCCCAGGGGCACGATGATCTCCCCAGTCTCCGGATGAACGATCGGGCGGGCGGGAAATCGACCAAAGCACCGAACGCCCACGGAATCCAGCACCTCGTCCAGGTTTCCGGTTTCAATCGGAATCCCGTCCAACGTGCCGCAGTCGTCCCCCATCACAATCACGTCCTGGGCCACGTCAACCAGGCGTCGCGTCAGATAGCCGCTGTCCGCGGTGCGCAGAGCCGTGTCGGCCAACCCCTTGCGCCCGCCGTGCGTGGATATGAAGTACTCGTGAGCCGACATGCCCTCGCGGAAGTTCGCCCGCACTGGCATCTCGATGATCCGACCCGACGGGTTCGACATCAGGCCTCGCATACCGGAAATCTGTCGAATCTGGTCGAAATTCCCCTTGGCGGCGCCTGAGTTGCCCATCATGAACACCGGACTCATTCGGTCCATGCTCTTTTCAACGGAGCTGGAAACCGTAGCCATTGCGTCGGTCCAGGCTTTCACCGTCAACCGGTAACGCTCGTCATCCGTAATGAGCCCGTCCTCGAAGCTCGCGCGAATGCCGCTGACGTGGTCGTCGGTTTCCCGTTCGACCTGTCGCTTCATCTCCGGAATCTCAAGATCCTTGATCCCCATGGTCACCCCAGAGCGCGTGGCCCAGTACATGCCCAGGTTCTTGAGCTGGTTGGCGACGTCGCCGGTCACGTCCATGTCCGTGTTGAAGAACACCATTTCAATCACTCGCCGCAGACCGCCCTTGTCCAGGCGTTCGTTGACGAAGCGAAGGTCTCTGGGAATCGCCTGATTCAGCATGATGCGGCCGACCGTCGTCTGAATCGTGGCCGGGCCGTCCTGCCCCATGGCTTCGACGGGAAAGTCGTCCGGCGTGACTCGCAGGCGGATGAGCGCTTGCAGGTCCACAACCCCATGCTCAAAGGCGAGCACGGCGTCAGCGAAATTGGCAAAGAGCTTGTCCTCGCCCGGGGCGCCGTCCCTCTCCTCCGTCAGGTAATACGCGCCGAGAACCATGTCCTTCGTTGGGCTCACGATCGGAGTTCCGTCCGCGGGCGACAGGATGTTGTGGGTGCTCTTCATGATGTGGCGGGCTTCGTCTTGCGCCGCCCGGCTCAGCGGCACATGCACAGCCATCTGGTCACCATCAAAGTCCGCGTTGAAGGCCGTGCAGACAAGAGGATGAATCTGGATGGCGCTGCCGCTCACCAGCACGATGTCAAACGCCTGAATCCCTAGACGGTGCAGCGTCGGCGCACGGTTGAGCAGGACCGGATGGTCACGAGTGACCTCTTCCAGCGCGTCCCAGACCAGCGGTTCGGGATGCTCGACCATTCGCTTCGCGCTCTTGATGTTGCTGGCATGCCCATCGTCCACCAGCTTTCGCATGACGAAGGGCTTGAAGAGCTCAAGCGCCATCTTGGTGGGCAGCCCGCACTGGTTCAGGTTCAGGTGTGGTCCAACCACGATCACGGATCGACCGGAGTAGTCCACGCGCTTGCCCAGCAGGTTCTGGCGGAACCGACCCTGCTTGCCGCGCAGAAGATCGCTCAACGACTTGTAGGGATGGTTGGATGAGCCGGTCACGGCCCGGCCGCGCCGGCCATTGTCGATAAGCGCGTCCACGGCTTCCTGGAGCATGCGCTTCTCGTTGCGCACGATAATCTCCGGCGCGCCGAGCTCCACCAGGCGCTTGAGCCGGTTGTTGCGATTGATGACTCGACGATAGAGGTCGTTCAAATCGCTCGTGGCAAACCGTCCGCCGTCCAACTGGACCATCGGTCGCAGTTCGGGAGGCAATACCGGTAGCACGTTCAGAATCATCCACTCCGGGCGATTGCCTGAGCGTCGAAAGGCCTCCACGACCTTCAGGCGCTTGGCGGCCTTCTTGCGTCGCTGAATGGAGTTGGCCTCCAACTCCTCGCGCAAGAAATCCGCCAGGTCATCCAGGTCAACGTTTGCAATCAGGTCACGAATGGCCTCTGCCCCGATTCCAGCCTCGAAGATGTCGCCGCATGTATGTGACAACTGCTGATATCGGGGCTCGGAGAGCAATTGGTGTAGCTCCAGGGTGCCCAGATCCTTGCGACGCTGCTCGTAGTAGTCCCGGGCGTCGTCGATTTCCAGGCGGCGATCTTCCTCAATGCCAGTGACCGCCTGCTCGCTCTCACGTCGCTCCACGGCCTTGGTTGCATTGAATCGATCACGCGCGCCCGACTTCTCGGCCTCGAAACGAGTCGTCACTTCGGCGATAGCCGCTTCGGTTGCCGCGTCCAGCTTGGCCAGGGCGTCTGCGGGAGGCACGTCGCCGGCGGCCACGAAAGGTTCAGACAGCCAGCTCAACGCGGCGTCGTCTTCCAGCTTCCGTTGGCCAACGGCCGCCAGCAGGTTGCGGACGCCTGCCGTCTCCTTGTTGATGGAGTCGACACTGGCCTGCGACTCCGTGTCCAGGCGCTTCAGTTCATCGTCAAGCTGCGCATCCAGTTGCGCCGTCTGATCGTCCAGCCGTCGGCTCTCATCCGCAAGCCGGATAGCCGCCGAATCCTCAATTTCCTCGATTCGGTCCGCCAGATCCTGGTCGACTCGACCAAGAGCCTCGTCGCGCTCAGCCTTGTTCAGGTCGGTAATAATGAAGGACGCGAAGTAGACGATCTTCTCGAGGTCGCGCGGCGTGATGTCCAACACCTGGCCGATTCGGCTCGGCGTGCCCTTCAGAAACCAGATGTGGGTGATCGGAGCCGCCAGCTCAAGATGTCCCATCCGCTCGCGTCGAACACGCGACCGCGTGACCTCCACGCCGCACTTGTCGCAAATGATCCCGCGGAACCGCACGCGCTTGTACTTGCCGCAGGCGCACTCCCAGTCCTTGGTCGGGCCGAAGATCCGCTCGCAGAACAGGCCGTCCCGCTCAGGCTTCAGCGTCCGGTAGTTAATGGTCTCGGGCTTGGCAACCTCACCGTACGACCAGGACCGGACCTGGTCGGGAGACGCCAGGTGGATCCGAATCGCACTGAACTTGTTGACTTCAAGCATTCGTTCGGGTCCTCCTAGAGGCGGTATTCACGGCCCTGGATGTTGATGCCATCCAGGTCGGGCAGCTGGTCGTGCATGTGCTCGCCGGCCAGCGCGATTTCCTCCTCGGCGTCGTCCAGGATGTCCACGGAAACGCCCAGGCTCTGCAGTTCCTTCACCAGCACCCGGAAGGATTCGGGGATGCCGGGTTCGAGAATCGACTCGCCTTTGACAATGGCTTCGTAGGTCTTGACACGGCCGAGGATGTCGTCGGACTTAACCGTCAGCATCTCCTGCAACGTATGGGCCGCCCCGTACGCCTCCAGTGCCCAGACCTCCATCTCGCCGAATCGCTGACCGCCCATCTGCGCTTTGCCGCCCAGCGGCTGCTGGGTGATCAGCGAGTACGGCCCTGTCGACCGGGCGTGGATCTTGTCGTCCACCATGTGCCCAAGCTTCATCATGTAAATCACGCCAACCGTGACTTCCTGGTCGAACGCCTCGCCCGTGCGCCCGTCATACAGCACAGCCTTGCCGTCGGCCGGCAAGTCGGCTTCCTGCAGGGCGTCGGCAATTACGTCTTCATCGGCGCTGTCGAACACCGGGCTGATTGCGCGAAAGGCAAGCTTGTCGGCGGCCCATCCAAGGTGCGTCTCCAGCGTCTGGCCCACGTTCATGCGTGAGGCGACGCCCAGCGGGTTGAGAATGATGTCGACAGGCGTTCCATCCGCCAGGTAGGGCATATCCTCCTGCGGCAGAATCATGGAGATGACGCCCTTGTTGCCGTGGCGGCCCGCCATCTTGTCGCCAACCATCAGCTTTCGCTTCGAAGCCACGCTGACCCGGATCATCTCGGTCACGCCGGCCTGAAGATCGTCGCCCTCCTCCGCTGAGAACCGGCGAACATCGATCACGCGGCCGTACTCGCCGGCTGGTACGTGCTTCGAGGTGTCCTTCACTTCCCTGGCGTCGCGACCGAAAATCGCGCGCAGCAAACGGTCCTCACCCGAGAGTTCGGTTTCACCCTTGGGCGTGATCTTGCCAACAAGAACGTCGTCCGGCCCAACCTCGGCGCCCACATACACCACACCGGTGTCGTCCAGGTTGCGAAGAGCCTCCTCGTTCTGATTCGGAATGTCGCGAGTGATCTCTTCCGCCCCCAGCTTCGTGTCTCGCGCCTCCACCTCGTACTTCTCGATGTGGATTGACGTAAAGACGTCATCCTTCAGCAGACGCTCGCTCACGACGATGGCGTCCTCGTAGTTCCCGCCTTCCCAGAACATGAAAGCCACCACGATGTTCTGGCCCAGGGCGATCATGCCGTCGGCCGTGGCCATGCTCTCGGCAATCGTCTGACCGGCCGTTACCGTGTCGCCGGCGTCCACCACCGGCCGCTGGCTGATGCAGGTCGCGGTATTGGAGCGATCAAACTTGCGCAAGCGATACGGGCGTTTCTTGTGGTCAATTACGATTTTGCGGGTTGTGACCTGCACCACCATGCCCGGGGCCTTTGCTTGGACCGTTTGACCGGACTTGCTTCGGGCAATCCCCTGACCTTTAGAAACCGTGTCGTTCACAACGACGATCGGCTGCACGGCGTTATCGTCTTTGGCGGAGGCGCGGTCGGACTTGTGCAGGTCGTAGGTCTGCTTGTCCGTCCCGTGGTCAATCAGGATCTCGTTGGCGGTCACCCGCATGACCAAGCCGGCGTCTTCGGCGTGGATCATGTGCCCGGAGTCGCGCGCGCTGACCTCCTCGATGCCGGTCGCCACCAGCGGCGCCTCCGGCTTGATCAGCGGCACGGCCTGCCGCTGCATGTTGGCGCCCATGAGCGCGCGGTTGGCGTCGTCATGCTCGAGAAACGGAATCATGGCCGTCGCCAGGCTCACGATCTGCTGCGGCGACGAGTCCAGGTATTCGACCGTGCTCGCGTCCGCCTCGTGGAAATTCGGTCCCCGCCGAACGGACACACGTTTCGATTCGATTTCGTTCTTCGAATTGAGCAGTGTCTTGGCCTGCGCGATCGTGTGACGCTCTTCTTGGTCGGCCGCCAGGTACTCAACCTCATCAGTCACCACCGGCCGAATGCGCACGTCCAATGCCTCGGCGCTTTCAACCTCGCCAATGGCCGCCGCCAGGGCCTCATCAATCACATCGCCAACCTGCGCCACTGGCGCGCCCTCGGCGCTCACGCCAAACGGTTCGGCAACCGTCCGACCAAGCAGCCCCTCGGCGTCCGTGGCGGGCAGGCGTGTGATCACACGCCGATACGGCGTCTCGATGAACCCATACGAGTTGACTCGGGCAAGCGTTGCAAGCGTGTTAATGAGCCCGATGTTCGGCCCTTCGGGCGTCTCGATGGGACACACGCGTCCATAGTGACTGTAGTGCACGTCGCGCACATCAAATCCGGCGCGCTCCCGTGAAAGGCCGCCTGGCCCCATGGCACTCAACCGCCGCTTGTGGGCCAACTCCGCCATTGGATTGGCCTGGTCCATGAACTGGGACAGCTGGCTGCCGCCGAAAAATTCCTTCACGGCCGCGGTCACGGGCCGCGTGTTGATCAATCCGGACGGCGTGGCTTCCGCAGCGTTCTGAATGCTCATCCGCTCCTTGATCACGCGCTCCATGCGAAGCAGGCCAACACGAAACTGGTCGGCCAGCAATTCGCCAACGGCTCGGACACGCCGGTTGCCCAGGTGGTCGATGTGGTCCGGCATGCCCTGCGTCACATTCAGATGAACAATCTCGCGCACTATGGCAACCAGGTCATTCGGCTCAAGCGTGCGCGTCGCCTCGTCCGTCCCGATTTCGAGGCGCTTGTTCAGCTTGTAGCGCCCAACCGGCCCTAAGTCGTAGCGTCGCTTCTCGAAGAACGTCTGCTCAATCAACGAGCGGGCGTTGTCAACCGTGGCGGGATCACCGGGACGCAACCGGCCGTAGAGACGAATCAGTGCCGCGTCTGCATTAAACACCCCGTCGCGACGATCTTCTTCGACGGTCGTTTCGATGAACCGATGCTCAGGGTCGGTATCGACGTCGGCAAACGCTTCGAGTAGAGCCGCGTCACTACCCAGCGCCGGCTCGATCGCGCGTAGAAAGGTCGTGACCGGCAGCTTCCGCTTTCGGTCGATCTTAACGTTCACCACGGACTGGTTGCTCGTCTCGAATTCCAGCCAGGCGCCGCGCTTGGGTATGAGCTTGGCGCCGAATCTCCGGCGCCTGGTCGAGGGATCGATCTCAGCCGAGAAGTAGACGCCGGGCGACCGCACCAACTGGCTCACCACGACCCGCTCGGCCCCGTTGTAGATAAACGTGCCCTGGCGCGTCATGAGCGGGAAGTCGCCCATGTACACGACCATCTCCTTGATTTCTCCGGTCTGCTTGTTGTGCAGCCGGGCCTTGACCCGCAGCGGCGCCTGATACGTGCGGTCCTGCTCGCGGCACTCCTCTTCGCTGTATTGCGGCTGGTCAAACGCGTCGTCAGGCACCTCAAAGTGAAGCTCCAGGTTCTTCCCGGTGAAGTCCTGGATGGGCGAGATCTCGGCGAACAGTTCCTGCAGGTATTCGTTCTTGAATCGTTCGAACGACTCGAGCTGCGTGGAGACCAGGTGTGGCATCTCGAGGACGCTCGGGACACGCCCGTAGTGCCGCTCCGTAATGCCCGTAGTCGTGCCGTTTGAACTCATCAATTGCCTGCTCCTTCGTTCGACGAGGTGCGGAATCGATCTCGCCTCTCGACGCCGTTGCCACGGCGCACGCGGCGAGCCCTGGTGTGCAACCAATCGCGGGACCGGTGGATGTACGCGGGGCCCCGACACTCGCAAGTCGCGAATGACAGGGAAACCTGCGGAAAAAACTGCGTCAGCGCGTCACGTCCGTCTTCAATTTGGCGTCCGTTGTTCGCAAGGCACAAAAACCCAACCGGCACACACCGGTTGGGCAGTCGTTATTCAGTTGAATCGAGGCCGTGCAGCTATTCGGGCACCCCCACGTGAACTATATCCTACCACGAGGTCGTCCGCACTCCAAGCCAACACGAGACGTCCTTGTGCGTCCAGGGGCGCCGGACGATCAGAGCCTGGGATGGCGTCCTATCCCAATTGCCCGCTCAAGGCGCGCCCGCCCAGTACGTGAACGTGCCAATGCGCAACCGACTGTGCGCCGTCGCGTCCGTGGTTTGTCGCAAGTCGATAGCCGGACTCCGCCAGCTTCTCGGTCTGGGCTACGAGGACGGCAGCCGACATTACGCGGCCCAGCAATTCACGGTCGTCCCTAAGTTCGTCAATGCTCGCCACGTGCCGGCGGGGTGCTACGAGCACGTGCGACGGCGCCTGCGGATTGATGTCTCGAAACGCAATCACATGGTCGTCCGCATACACCCCGTCGCTGGGTATGTCCCCGCGGGCAATGGCGCAAAAGATGCAGCCCGCCTCACTGGCGTCGGAACTCATTGGCATCGATCTCCCATGGCGGCCTCCCCTTCCACTATTGAATCGGCGGTGACACTTTTGTGAAGTCGAGCAGCCGCCACTCCTCGTCCGCCGCGGTTGCTTGCACACGGAATCCGAAGGGCTGCGCCGCAGCGACCACTTCGTCAACTCGAGCGTCAATCACTCCGCCGAGTAACAAGCGGCCGGCGGGTCTCACGAGCTCGGCATATTCCGGCATCAACTTTACGTGCACCGCCGCCACGATGTTGGCAACGACCAAGGCCGCTGGCTCGGGCATCACCAGGGTCGAGCTGGGAATCGATAGCTCGATTCGGTCGGCTTCACCGTTTCGCCGGATATTGGCGGCAGCCGTCGGACCAGCTTCGGGATCTCGGTCGAAGGCATAGACGCGAGACGCGCCAAGCTTTGCCGCTGCAATAGCCAGCACACCCGACCCGGTCCCAATGTCGGCGACTATGTCGCCTGGCTGCAGCGCATCCTCCAGCGCCGCCAACGCAAGTTGGGTCGTGGGATGGTGTCCGGTACCAAACGCCATTGCCGAGTCGAGCAGAATCGGAATCCGTTCATGCTGCTCCCGCGGCTGATCTAGCCACGCCGGAACAATCAACAGGCGGCGGCCGACCGCCAGAGGCCCGTAATACTCCCGCCAGCTCGTACGCAAGGCGTCCGCGTCGATAAACGTCTCCGTTGCCGCGCCAACGAGGCCGTCCCCGGCGATTCGCAGCATGTCGAGCGCCCGCAGCAGCTCGTGGCGCGCCGTCTCCTGGCGCTCGCCGGGTGCCACGTACGCATGGGCCGTAACTGGCCAGTCAGATTCCTCGGATCGCGGTCGGGTCTCCACGGCGAAGGCTTGACCGACCAGGCGCTGTATCGCTACGGACACATCGTCCAGGGCTTCCGGTCGCATGGGCACGCTGATCGCTGCCCACCGGCTACTCACCGAAAGGCGGCTCGAATCTTCTCCACAAAGCTGCGACCGCCCGAATCGCTGCCGCCGGGCAGGGTCTCGTGCAGCTGTTCGAGCAGATCACGTTGCTTGCGACTCAGCTTTGTTGGCGTAGCCACGTGAACGAAGAGAAAGTGATCACCGCGTCCTGAGCCGCGCAGGCGTGGCGCGCCTTTTCCGCGCAGTCGAATAGGTGTTCCGGCCTGGATGCCGGCCGGAATCTTGACGGAACTGGGCCCATCGGCAGTCTCCACCTCCAAGCTGGCGCCCAGTGCCGCCTCGGCCACGTTGATCACCACGTTGCTCAAGATACTGTCGCCGTCGCGCTCGAGGACGGGATGCGGCTTGACGTCGACACTGATATACAAATCGCCGGGCGCGCCGCCACGCGGCCCGTGGTTGCCTTCGCCCGTCAGTCTCAGTTCGGTCCCCGGCTGAAGTCCGGCGGGCACCCGCACCGCACGATCCACGGCTACGCGCTCCAGTCCGATCCCTGTACAGGTCGGACACTTGCTCTCGACAACTTGCCCCGCCCCGCCGCAGCGGTCGCAGGTCGCGACGTTGACAAACTGCCCGAAGATTGACCGCTGAGCTCGCTGCACCTGCCCCGTGCCTCGGCAGGCCCCGCAGGTACTGGGACTCGTGCCGGGCGCCGCGCCGTTGCCGCCACACGTACCACACGGCTCAAGGCGCCGGTAGCTCACGTCGATTTCAACGCCGAACACACTGTCAAGGAACTCTAGGTCCACTTGCACCCGCGCGTCCGTACCCGGCTGCGACGCCCCGGGCCTCGACCGGCGCCCGCCGCCGAAGAAGGCGTCGAACACATCGCCGATGCCGCTGAAGTCATCGAACCCCGCGCCAAAAGGAGTTCCAGGACCATCGTGCCCAAAGCGGTCGTATGTCGCCCGCTTCTCCTCGTCGCGCAGAACTTGGTAGGCCTCGTTGATCTGTTGAAATCGCTCGGTGGCATCCGGCTCACGGCTGACATCGGGGTGATGCCGTCGCGCGAGATCGCGATACGCCTTCCGGATATCGTCGGGTCCAGCCGTACGTTCGACGCCTAAGACGTCGTAATAGTCGGGCTTGGCGCTCACTCGGTCTCGCTGGAGTCTTCTGGCGACGGATCAGCCGATTCGTCGTCCGCCGGCTCCGGTCCAGCCTTGACGAGGGCGGGCCGAATCACGCGATCATGCATGCGATAACCCCGCTGCATTTCGGAAACAACGGTGGTCGCGTCATCGCCCTCGGTCAGCACCACTTCGTGAATTGACACGTCGATCGGATCGCCCGCGCGACATTCAATTGGGGTTACCCCCGCGGTCTCCAGCACCCGGTGCAGCTGCGCCTGGATCAGCGCAACGCCGTCAATCCAGGTCAGCAGCCGTAACTCGCGAGGAATCGATGTAAACGCCCGCTCCAGGGCATCCATCACGCTCAGCAACTCGAAGGCAAACGACTGGTTTGCGAACTTGACGATTTCCTGAGCCTCTTCAGCCGTTCGCCGACGGTAGTTGGCGAAGTCGGCCTGCGCGCGCGTCAGCCGGTTCAGCACGTCTTGTCGG
This sequence comes from Chloroflexota bacterium, assembly GCA_022821645.1. Lineage (GTDB taxonomy): Bacteria > Chloroflexota > UBA11872 > UBA11872 > UBA11872 > UBA11872. The sequence goes on along the minus strand of JAJEDE010000026.1, from coordinate 40,367 downwards.
CGCGCGTCAAGCTTTGCGACTTCCGCCTTCAACTCCTCAAGCTCGTCCGCCGGCGCTTCAGGCGCATCGTCCTTCTCGGCGGCCTCGGTCAAGTCGTCATCGAGAGCCGAGGCCGACCGATGGTCGGTGACCTTCAACTCGACCTGCGGTTCCGCATCGACGGCGTCGGCGTCGGTTCTGTCATCTGCCATGCAGTGTTGTACTTCCGGGGACGTTCAGCGACATTCTACGGCTGGACTCGAACCTCCCTGCCTGGTCGCCGTGCGCTCCGTCAATGCGACGGTCGCCTAGGCCGGAGGCGCGACGACTCGCACGTCGCCTGGCGTCACAACGAAGTCCGCCGAAGCAATGGGCCTGGTGCCAACCATGACTTCAACGCGCCACGGGCCGGCGGCGGCGCTGGGTGGCAGGCCAAACCAGAACCCAAATCGCGCCCGGCTGTAGGCCGGCTGCGGATCCGTCAGGAAGGTGCCCTGCAGGGAATCGCCGGCAAACCAGCGGATTCCGAGACGTGAGCCCTGCCTGACATTCACGAACTCAATCGAGACGTTGACGCGCTCGCCGGGATGAAACGTGAGCGAGGGCTGGACAGGCTCCTGCCCCGGCCCTAATTGCAGCGCGAGCACAACGCTATTCGCCTCGGCCGATTCCACGGCGCCAACGTCCACGGTCGGAGTCCCGGTTGCGGTCGGCGTCGGTGTTGCCGCCGCTTCCGCGGCGGCCGGCGCGGCGCCCGGGTTTAGGGAACTGATTCGCCAGATCAGGCCGCGCGCCTCCAGCAGATACGCCGTGCCGTCCCGGCCTAACGCAAAATCAAGCGCGGTAAAGAGCGGAATCTCTCGTGCCGAATCGCCGGACTGGCCCTGGCCCAGCGGGTTACCGGCAATGATCTGAGCGTGCCCGCCGGGTTCGATTCGCACGATCTGGCCGCTCCCGCTCGCCACGACGTAAACGGCGCCGACAACGTCCGTGGCGACCCCAATCGGCGCGTCTAACCCGATCTCGCGGGCCGGGCCCTCGGCGGACACGTCCGACCGTCCCGAGCCCGCCAGGAGATTGATCACGCCGTCGGCGCCAATTCGGCGCACGACGCCCGCGTGGAGTTGGGTCACGAGCGCCGAGCCGTCGGCATTGAGTGCCACGCGCTGCGGAAATCCGAGCGCCGCCTCCGAAGCCGGGCCACCGTCGCCGCCGCTGCCGTCCACGCCACTCCCCGCGAACGAGTGAATGAGGCCGTCAGGTCGGATGACGCGTACCCGGTGCACAGGCCCGTCAACCACATACAGCGATCCGTCAGATCCCAGGGCTAGCCCAATGGGTTCCGTGAACTGAGCTTCCCGCGCGAGACCGCCATCGCCCGCGACACCGGGCTGCGTACCGCCCGCAAACGTCGTGATCACACCATCCGGGTCGATTTTTCGAATGCGGAAATTGCCCGAGTCGGCCACGAAGATCGACCCGCTTGAATCGACGACCAACGCTGATGGACGGTTGAGTTGAGCTGCGATAGCTGCCAGACCGTCGCCGCCGCTGCCTGGCTCGCCCGTGCCGGCGACGACGCTCACACGACCGTCGGGCTCGATCCGGCGGATTCTATGGTTGCCCGTGTCGGCGATCAGAAGTCGCCCAACGCCATCAATGGCGATCCCTCGCGGCGAGGCCAGGGCGGCATTCAGTCGGAACTCCGAGTCGGCGGCGTTGCCGGACTCGCCGGTACCGGCAAAGACTTCGGCCACAAGATCACCCGCGAGCGGTGCGCCGCTCGGCAGGGCGGGCGCCGGCGCCACCAGGGCTGCCGCTGCCGGTTGCGCCTCGATCGGCTGACTGTCCCCCGACCCGGGCGCCTGGGACGCCGGGGCTGACGGCGCTGCCTCGCCGCCGGGCGCCGGGACGAGCACCCGAATCCGCCGGGCGCTTTGCTCCACGATCAAGAGCCTGCCGTCCAGCGTCGGCACAACGTCCAGCGGCAAGGTCAGTCGAGTCTCCAGCGCCGGACCACCCGACTCCACGCGACCACCCACCAGCCCGGCGACCGTCTGAATGGTTCCGTCGGGATCGATTCGGCGAATTCGCCGATTGTTCCAGTCCGCGACGAACACGGCCCCGCTGGCATCCACAACGACGCTCTGCGGCCCGTGAAGCTCGGCGCTTGCGGCCAGGCCGCCATCGCCGGCGCCACCGGGAATCCCCGTACCCGCCACCGTGTCAATCAACCCGCTGGTGGAAACCCGGCGAATCCTATTGCCCGCCAGTTCGGCAATCAGCAGGTTGCCTGAACCATCCACGTCAACATCCACCGGTTGGTTAAGCGATGCGACCAGCGCCGGCCCTCCGTCGCCATCGCTGCCGGGCGTGCCCGTCCCGGCTACCGTGGCCACGTTGCCGAGCGTATCGATGCGCCGAACTCGATGCGCCGCCCGCTCGGCAACAAACAGATTGCCATCGCCATCGATCGCCATGCCTTCGTTGCCTGCGGTCCGTGCGAACGCGGCCGGCCCGCCGTCGCCATCCAGACCGGCGTGGCCGTCGCCCAGAATCGTCGACACCAGGCCACCGGGATCGATCCGGCGCACACGATCCAGCTCCGAAACAAAAAGCGTGCCCGCCTGATCGACAAGCAGGCGCGTCGGATCGGTAAAGTCCGCCGCCAGCGCGTGGCCGCCGTCGCCCCCGTACCCTCGGGTGCCCGTTCCTGCCAGCGCTTCGATAACTCCATCCGGGCGGATCCGTCGGATGCGACTTGCGCTCGGATCCGACACATAAATCTGCCCGTCCGAGCCGACCGCAATGCCCCCAACGCTGCGGAACTCGGCAGCAATGGCCGGGCCGCCGTCGCCTGCGTCACCCAGCGCTCCCGACCCCGCAAAGTCCGCAAGCAGCGCCGGCAGTCGAACTGGCGGTGGCAGCGGCTGCGAAAGCGGCGCCAGATATGGAGGCGGAATCCGGGCCGCGGCCGGATCGGCCGTCGACGCCGAATCTCCCCCAAACCCGCCAATCTCGCACGCCGAGGCGGCCGATCCCGCGGCAAGCAGGCCGAGGAGTCGCCGGCGTGATACCGGGCTCAACCTCCGGCTACTTCGCATCGCCACGGATCACGATGAGCAGCGTTCGCAACAGAATCCGCAGGTCAAAGAGCACCGACCAGTTCTCCACGTAGTACAAGTCGTATCGCGTTCGGTCGGCGATCGACGAGTCGCCGCGCATTCCATTGACCTGCGCCCAGCCGGTCACGCCGGCGCGCTCGCGGTGGCGGACCATGTAGCGAGAAAACTCGCTGCGAAACCTGGTCACATAGTCGGGCTGCTCCGGACGCGGTCCTACCAGGCTCATGTCGCCTCGAATCACGTTCAGCAGTTGTGGCAATTCGTCAATCCAGTAGCGTCGGAGGAGTCGTCCGACACGTGTTTGCCGCGGGTCGTTGGCAACCGTCCACGTCTGTCCATACTCATCGGCGCCACTGACCATCGTGCGGAACTTCACGATCGGAAACGGCCGTCCGTCGCGGCCCACGCGGGTCTGCACGTAAAAGGCCGGTCCCTTGGAGTCTAGCTTGATGATGAGGGCGATGAGCAGCATCGGCACCGATGCCGCCACCAGCACAATCGAAGCCACCACCAGGTCAAGCGTTCGTTTGCTGAACCGGCTCAGGCCTCGCAGCCGCACCTCGTTGACCGCAATCAGCGGAAGCCCCCGCACGCCGCCTTCAATCACCGGCGACACCATCAACTGAAACAGATCGGGCAAGAGCCAGACGTCGGCATAGGACGCCTCGACGTCGGACAGTATCGAGAGCAGATCCTCGTGAGAAAGCGACGGGATAGCCACAACCACTTTGTCGATCTCGTGCTCCGCGATCACGTCTGCCAGTACGGCCGACGCCCCCAACACTGGACATTCCCGTTCGCCAATGGTCACCCGCGACTCGAAATCATCCACAAAGCCAACCAGCTGATAGCGGCGGCTCGGATCCCCGAGGAGTCGTCCCCCGACCTCGCGGCCCTCGGCCCCGGCGCCGACGACGAGCACCCGTTGCACCCCGTGTCCGCGCACGGCCAGGATTCGCAGCAGACCGGCCAGCAGCGATCGGCCGAACGCCACGAAGACGATGCCGAGCGGCCAGGCAATGGGCATCACGTTGCGCACAGGTTCCAGGCGGTCCGTAAAGACAAAGAACGTCGCGGCAACGGCAAGCAGCGCACCAATGGTGACCATGCCTGCGCTGCGAGCGACCCTGTCGAATGGCCCTGCCGTTCGGAACCTGGAGTACATACCCACCGTCAGTCCGCCGATCACCGTGGCAACGGCAAAGGAAATCGCCACCGGGGCAAGAAACAGGAATCGGTTCGGCGGCGTCCCTTCAAACCACCCAAAGCGATAGCGCATGTAGTAGGCGGCGATAAACGCCAGCACCACCGTCGCGATATCGGCTCCGAGCGACAGCGTGGAGACGATGCCTCCCCAGTTGCGTCGTGCCCAGATCAGCACCGCGGCCTGTCCGATCGCAGTGGTCGGGACATCGCGAGTGCGCGCAACACCCCGCCGCACCCCACAACGGCAATTGCCGACAGCACCAGGAGGCGCAGCGGCCATGGATCTTCATCGTGGTGCTTCGTGTAGTAGCGCCACATTGACCTGTAAAACTCAAACCGTGTGCGGAGCGGGCGTTGCCGCGACGATTGGCGTTTGTGATGCCAGACGCGGGCCGTGGGCACGTAGAGCGACGTCCAGCCGTCGTTGGCAAGGCGCCGATGCAAGTCGAGATCGTCGCCATACATGAAGAACCGCGGGTCAAACCCGCGAACGGCCTGAAACGCCTCGCGGCGAACCAGCAGGCAGGCGCCTGACACGGCGTCGATTTCACTCACGGAAGAGTCTGAGGGATCGCCGGGGTTATACGGCTGCGCGGGTCGCGGTCCGAGAATACGCGGTGACCCAAGGAGACGGTGCAGGGCGTTAGCTGGACGCGGAAAGTGCCGCCGGGCGGCGGGATCCAGTTGCCCGTCGGGAAGCGTGAGCCGCGGCCCGGCCGCGGCCGCCGCCCGCCGCTGGCCGAGCTCGGTTGCCAGCGTCTCGATCGAGCCGGGCTCCGGCTCCGTATCGGGGTTCAGAAACAGCACCAGCGGCGCGGTCGTCGCGGCTGCGCCCATGTTGTTTGCGCCGCCGAATCCGAGGGCCGGCGAGCCGCGAATGGCGCGCACGTCGTCACGGGCCAGCAACATCGGCCACGTGTCGTCGCCGAAACCGTTGTCCACCACCACGACCTCCGCGGCCAGCGAGCCCCGAGCCGCATCCAGGCTGTCGAGACACCGCTCCAGCAGCGAACGCACGTTGTACGTCGTTATAACCACGGCCACATCTGGGCTTTCGACCATCATTGACGCCACCGGCGCGACAGTCCTGCGGCGAAGCCCGTCATCTTGGCCAGGTCGCCCACCACCCGCAGGGCCGGTGCCAACGCACCCGCCACCAACGGATTGGCATTGCTCGTGTGCCGGACCATCGCTGGCAAACGGCGCAGGGAGCGCCCCAGGTACGCACCGGCCAGGAGCACCAGGAGTACCCGCCACGCCGACGCCTGAGCCTGGAGCAGTGCCAGCCCAAGCGCATACGCCCCGTACCGCAGCGCGTGCCTTGGCAGCAGCATTCCAGCGTGTCCGTCACCGGCTGCGTAAAGAAAGTACTGCCGGAAAAAGGCCGTGGCCGTGGAACGCGGGCGAATGCCCACATCGGCGCCCGCGGCATGCCGAAACCACCCGCCGGCGCGCCAGATCTCGCGATCCAGCCAGAGGTCCTCGCCGTGGGCAAGCCATTCGGGGTATCCGCCGACCCGCTGCAGCCACTCGCGCCGGAACAATGCGGACCCGCTGCTCGGCGGATACCGCGTCGGGTCGATCTGTGCTGGCAGCGGCAGCGCCACCGCGCCCAGCGCCGCCTCGAACGTCGTTTCCGGCGCCGCCAGAATGTAACCGTACGCCCCGGCGGCCGACGGCTCGTCCCGCACCGTGGCAACCAGAGACCCCAACCAGTCCGGCGATCGTTGCAAACCGGCATCGGTAACCGCCACCAGCGGCGCCTCCGTCGCGGCGATCGCGCGGTTTCGTCCTGCGGAGATGTTCGTCCCCGGCGCGCGAATGAGTGTGAACCGAGCGTCGCCCGCCGCCGCCGCCCGCAACGCCTCGAACGTTCCGTCCGTGGACCCGCCGTCCGCGATCGCGATTTCGTTAGCCGCCAGCGTCTGTTCTCGCAGGCTCGCCACCAGCGTCGCGGCGTCCGCCGCTTCATTCCGAACGGTGGCGCAGACCGCGACGTTCACGGGGCGCTGTCCGCCACGACCGGCGTCTCCAGGCCCGCGTATGCATCCAACACCTGCCGACCCACGATCGCGGCATCATGCTCGGCCTTCACGAACGCGAAGCCGGCTTCTGCCGTTCGCCTGTAGCTCTGGGGATTCATCGCCAGGCCCGTCACGGCGGCTGCAAACTCGTCGGGCTGATCAGGCAACACCACCCCTGTCCCATCGCCCGAGCGCAGCCCCACATATCCTTGAGCGCGCGCAACGACCGGTCGGCCTGCCGCCAGGGCCGAAAGGACTTTGTACGGCGCGCCCGCCGCGACCGAAGTTGGCGAAACGGCAATCCAGGCCAGTTGGTACTCGAGATCGATATCGTCCACGGTGCCGCCCAACGTTGTGCCCACGGGCGCGATCGGTCGCAGGCGCTCCGACTGCGGGCCAACGACTCGTAGCTCGGCCGCTGCCAACTCGCGCGTAACGGCTGGCCACACCCGGCCAAACAGCCATTCCGCCGCCATTATGTTAGGACGGTAGGCGAAGTTTGCGGCAAAGAGGACGCGCGGATCCGCGGCCCGATCATCCGTACCTGGATTCGACGTCCCAACTCGTACCGGATGCGGGATATGCACCGCCGAGTCGGCGCCCAGCGCCGCCAGTCCGGCCCGGTCGTCCGACGAAGACGCGACCACCAGGTCGGCCGTCCGCGCGATCCAGGCTTCCACCCGGCGCAGCAACCCGGCCTGCCGGCGAGCCCAGAGTGCCCGCGGACGCGCGCTTGCTCCCGCCAGCGCCGCCTGGAGTTTCCACTCGATGTTATGCGCGTCGTACACGACGCGCGGTCGACGTGACGTTCCTGGCGTCGCGGTCCAAACGTCGCGGATCAGGGGAGCCAGTTGGGCCTGTGCCACGTGGACCGCGTCGTAGGCGCCGCTGCTGAGCAGCAACTGGACCCGGCCGCGCAGGACGCGAGATCCGTGGCGTATCAGCAAGTCTGGAACTCCGCCCCGCCACCCGCCCCGCAACCGTCGCCATTTGGTCGGCGGCGCTGCCCGAACTTGAACGACGTCACCGATCGACGATGGCGCGGGGAGCATCGGCGCGTCCGGCCGGTCAAGCGTGACCAGGTCCACACGATGCTCTGTCGCCAGGGCTTCGAGCAGCAGGCTATTCCGTATCGCCGCGCCATGCGTCGCCGGCCACGGCGGCGTGGAGGTGATCGCCAGGATCCTCATGCGTGGGCCTCGTACACCGCCAGCGTCGCGCGCGCCGTTCGCTCCCAGCTGAACTCGGCGGACCGGACGCGGCCGCGCGCTCCAAGCGCGACGCGCAGCTCCGCGTCGTCGCCCAGTCGATCGATGGCCGCGGTCAGTTCCTCGCTGTTGTCGGGCTCGATGAGCACCGCGTCGTCGCCGACCACTTCCGGGACGGGACCCGCCCGGGCCGCGATGACAGGCGTCCCGCACGACATGGCCTCCACCGCCGGCAGACCGAATCCTTCGTCGAGCGACGGCATCAGCAGAAACTCCGCCTGGGCCATCAGGCGAACGAGCAGGTCGTCGCTCACCCGGCCCAGGAACCGCACGGTTTCGGCGCCGCGCTGGTTCCGCACGGCGCGGACAATCTCTGGCCCACGGTAGCCAATTGACCCGGCGATCAGCAGCGTTGCCTGCCGGGCAAACGCCGATGTGGCAAAGGCGCGCGCCGCCAGGGCGATGTTCTTGCGCGGCTGAATCGTTCCAACCATCAGCGCATACGGCGCAGGCCAGGCCCTTGATTTCAACCCTTCCGCTGGCGCCGGCAGGCCTGGCGCATTCGGAATCACGCTCACCTGCGCGGCTTCCGCAAGGCCCCGACCCACAAGCGCCGCTCGCGCGTGCCTCGAGAGCACGATCACCGCTCGCGCGCGTCGAAGAGTCTGAATGGCGCGTTCGTAATGGCGTCGGCTGGAATCCGAATGGGTTTCGGGGTGCGTCAGGAATGAAATGTCGTGAACCGTCACCACCGCCGGACACGAGGATCCGTCGGGAATTCCGTGATCCGGAAAGTGCGCCAGGTCGGCCCCGCGCAGCGCGTGCGGCAGCAAGATCCGCTCCGGACGGCCCCGCACCGGAGCCAGGACCGGCCGCGCACGCAGCGCGGGTCTGCCCGGCAGCCCGCCGCGCCGGTCGACCAGCATCAGGAGATCGATTCCATCCGGTGCAAGGGCCGCAAGCGCCTCCTGTAGCCGCCAGATGTAGCGACCGATGCCGGCCCGATCATGGCGAAGCATCCGCCCGTCCAGCGCAACGGTCCTCATGCCGCCCGCGCCGCGGGGCCGGACGCACGGGCCGCGATCAGGCCCACGAGTCCGCCCACGAGAAACACCAGGTGCGGAAAGCTCACGATGTGATGATCGAAAACGCCCGCCACGGCAAATGCCGCCAGCGAAGCGAGCGGCGGCCGCAAGGCCGGGTCGGCGGCAACGGTCCGCACGGCCGCCTGAGCCGCGCCGCCCACCAGGGCGAGATGCGTCAGCGCTGCCAAAACGCCCGCGCGCTCGGCCAGCCACAGCCACGCATTTGATACGCCCGCAAAAATGTCCGGATGCGGCGCGTCGCCGTAGCCCACGCCCAGCAGCGGAAACCGGCTGATAACCCGCGTTGCTTCGCGAATCTCACCAACCCGCAGCGCCGCGGAGCGGTCGGTGACCAGGAATCCCTGGCGAATTCGCTCGAATGGATCCACCGGCGCGACCAGAACGGCGCCGCCCAGCAACGCCGCCGCCATCATGGCCGCCCGCGGGCGAATCAGCGCCAGCCAGGTCAGCACCCCAACGGCCGCCGCAATCCAACTCGCTCGCGAAATTGTCAACGCTAATGCCAAGCCAATTGCCACCAGGGCGGCCGCTCCAAACGCCGTACGACGAACGCCAAACGCCAACCACGTAAAGCCAAACGGCAGCGCGGCCGCCAAGGTGACGCCCAGCACGTTCGGATCCACCAGCAAGCCCGTGGCGCGACGAGTTGCTTCATCCGGGAGAAACCGCGCGACATTCGTGGACGGGTAGCCGGCGGCGGCCAGCGACCGCAGCGCCTCGATGCCGCTAGGCCCGGCGAGGTGAAGGCCAATGGCGGTCAGCGCCTGCAACCCGGTCGCGACGACCACGAGCGTTGTCGCGCGCCGGAATACGTCGGCCGAACGGCAGGTAAGCGCGACCATCAGCGGCGTCAGCCCGTAGAGCGACATCTTGACCGCAACCTGCGTCGCTTCCCTGTCGCTCGACGCTGCAAGAGCTGCCGCACCGGCCGCCAACGGCAGCAACACGCCCAGCGCAACGAGCGGCACAAGCCAGCGCGGAATCCGCGGCCACGCGCAAACAACGCCGCGTCGACGCCGAATCGCCTGCATCGCAATGCCCAGATACGTTGCCGCAACCACCACATCCAGGACCGGTGGTTGCACGCCGAATCGCTGGGGCACGACCAGAAACGGCGCCAGCAAGGCCAGGAGCAGCGCTGCGCCGAGCCCACCCGCCGGACGCGCGAATCCGACGACCGCGCCCAATGCGGCAATCGCCCCTGCCAGGGCTGCTGGAGGCGGCCGGGCGCCGCCGAGTACACCCGCCAGCAGGGCTGCGGTAGCCAGCGCCGCCAGCACCGTCAGCGACGCGCGCCCGTTGGGCAGCCGGGCGGCAGTCACCCCACGGACGCCCCGAAGATCGTGGGCGAGCTACCCCTCGTCCGTGTCGCCGTCGCCGGCGCTTTCGGCTGTCTCTCGCGCCTTCCAGGCATCGTAGGCCGCCTGATCGACCAGTTCACCGCCCTGAATCGTGTAGTCGCCGGTAAACGCCCGGCTTGAGTCGAAAACGAGGTAGAGGTTGATCGTTCGGAAACTCTTGGCCCCAATAATGTCCTTGTTCGATGTGTAGTGGGAGGCGCTGTCACCCGGACCGTCGAACTCCGGCGAAAGGTCGGCATTCGGATCCACGCGGATATCGATGATCTCGTCCGCATAGTTGCTCTTGACGTAGAAGTGCCACGCGGTGTCGACGGGTTCCTTCGGTCCCTCGTCGCCGCCGCCAAAGAGTCTCCGGAATATGCCCATCGTTGTCCTCCACCTGCGTCAATGCTCGAGTAGGGCGTCGATGTAGTCGTCTGCCACACGGCGTGAACGCTGGCGGCGCGACCGCTTGCTCCAGGCCCGGGGAATATGCGCAAACGACGCCACCTGGCCCGCCAACGTGGCGCGCGCCGCTCGCCCCTGTATCGCGCGCAGCGCCGCAACCGCCAGTTTAAGCTGAGCCCACGCAATCCGCCACCACCCGCGCCGCCACAGAAACCCCGGCATGTTCATCACTGCGACGAGCGGTCGATTGCGCGCCACCAGGTAGCTGGCGATCGGTCCGCCGGCCGTTGCGCTCAGGCGGTGACGCACCACGGCGTCCGGCACGTACCGGCATCGATGCCCGGCCATCTGCGCTCGCCAGTCGAGATCGACGTCCTCGCAGTACATCACCAGGTCCTCGTCAAAGACGCCGATGTCGTCGAACAATTCCCGCCGATAGGCCGACGCGGCCGCGCAGGCGCCAAAGACCTCGCACGGCTCCCGGTAGCTCGGGCCGTCCGGCTGCCAGACCCCGCGATTGCCCGGCAGCCCGTCGCGGCTGAACGTGTCGCCGGCGGCGTGCAGGCGAGACGGATCGTCGTAGAGCAGAATCCGCGATGCCAGGAAACTCGCTTCCGGCGTCGTCGTGAATGCGCGGTCCAGCGCCGCCAGCCATCCCGGTTCCGGCACGGCGTCGTTATTGAGCAGCGCGATGAACGTCCCGCGGGCTGCCGCGATGCCCTGATTGAGCGCTCCCGCCAGTCCGCCCTGGCTCGCCAACTCCAACACCCGGTCGGCCGGACGCGTTGATCGCATCCACGCCACCGTATCGTCGTCGGAACCATCGTCGACCACCACGACCTCGAAGTCCCGCATCACCTGCGCATCCAGACCGTCCAGCGCTTCTTCTAGCAGATGCCGCCCATTCCAGGTCGGAATCAAGACCGACCAGCGCGGCGAGCCTGCGTCACCGCTGGCCGTCACCTAGGCGGCGATCTCTCGGATGTGCGAGGCCAAAGCCTCGCCCCACGGTCGCAGCGTCACGCCAACGGCGCGTGCCGTCTCATTTGCGAGTTCGGCATTCCCCGGTACCGCCGCTGCCCGCGGAAAATCGTCCGCGCTGATTTCCTCCAGCGCGACGTCGGCGCGTCCCAGCCCCGTCAACACGGCCGCCGCCCAGCCGTACCAGCTTGTCGCCCCCTCGTTCACGAGATGATGCACGCCAAACGCCTCCGTCTGCGCCAGGTCCAGAATCGCGGCGGCAAGGTCACCGGCATTCGTTGGATTGGCAACCTGGTCGCCGACGTACCGCAGCGGACCGTCGGACGCTTCGACATTCGTAAGACGGCTGAGAAAATTGCGGCCCCATCGGCTGTAAAGCCAACTCGTTCGAACGACGAATAGCCGTTCCAGGACTTGGCGCGCCGCCCGTTCGCCGTGCAGCTTGGTCCACCCGTAGGCGCTGAGCGGAGCGGTGTCGTCGTACTCCAGGTAGGGCCCGAGTTTCTTGCCGTCAAAGACGTAATTCGTGCTCACGTACACCATCTGCGCGCCGGCCCGCTCGGCGGCGCGTGCCACGTTCCATGTCCCCACCGCGTTCGTTCGGTAAGCCTTCGCCCGGTCATGCTCGCAGCCGTCGACATTGGTCGCGGCCGCCGCGTGGATGATCAGGCGCGGCGAGATCTCGGCCAACGTTCGCTCCACCAGCCGCGCATCAGTTATGTCGAGTTGCGACCGGTTTAACGTCACGGCCTGCTGCCCATCCAGCCGCCGCGCCAATTCAATGCCCAGTTGACCGCCGGCTCCCGTGACGACTGTCGTCCCCGTCACCCTATGACCCCGAATCACCTGATCCCGAGTCGGCGTACATCAGCCCTACGGCAAACGCCGCCGTCACCACGGCCACCGCCACCAAACCCGCGTACTGCGCCGCGCCCAGGGCGCGTCCAGCCGAAACCACGAAGACCAGGGCCGTCAGAACGGCCGCCAGGACCAGAAATGCAACTACGGCGGGGCGGAGCGGGAATCTCAATCGGGAGCGCAGAAAATCACCGTCCAGGCTTGTGTATCCGGTGCGCGTACCCTTGGGGGCTATCATAACAGCGCGGCATTTCGGCCCCTGCCCCTCCACGAGGTCTCATTCGCTCGATGCCCCCAACACTTCTCGCCGCCCACCGTGTGTTCATCTGGACCATTGGCTGCCAGATGAATCGGGCCGACGGTGAACGCATTCAACGCGAACTCCGGCGCGCCGGCCACGGGTCCGCCGACACCCTGGCCGATGCCACGGCCGTTGTGGTCAACGGCTGCTCGGTCCGCGACAACGCCGACCGCAAGGTCTGGGGCATGCTCGGAATGCTCAAGGGGCTCAAAAAGCGGAAGCCGCACCTCGTGGTTGGACTTACCGGCTGCACCGTGCATGCGGACGAGGGTGAACTGGCGCCCCATCTCGATCCCGTCGACGTCCTGTTCGACACGCTCAACGCCGAGCCGCTGCTCGCCCACCTGGCCCGAGCCGCTCCCGCCGACGCGCCCGCATACGAGGACGTTGAAGCCCAGCCGCCCCCCGGGGCCGGAGCCGTCTCCCGCTTTGTCAACGTGATCTACGGCTGCGACAAGCGCTGCACCTACTGCATCGTGCCGTTTCGCCGTGGCGCCCAGCGCAGCCGCCCCCTCGCCGAGATCATCGACGAGGTCCGCCGCTTCCGCGACGAAGGCGCGCGCGAAATCGTCCTGCTCGGTCAGATCGTCAACGCCTACGGGTTCGATCTCGACGGAACGGCTCTGCCAACCGTGCTCGAGGCCGTGGATAACGTCGAAGGCATCGAGCGCATTCGCTTCACAACCGCCCACCCGCGCTACATGACACCGGCGCTGGCCGAGGCAATGCGCGACATTCCCGGCGTTTGCGAAGAGATCAATCTTCCTGTCCAGTCCGGCGACGACTGGGTTCTCAAGCGCATGGCCCGCGGTTACTCCGCGGGCTTCTACCGCGACACCATCGCCATGCTGCGCGACACCGTGCCTGGTGTTGCCCTCACCACCGACGTCATCGTCGGTTTCTGCGGTGAGCAAGAAACCCACTTTCAAAACTCCCTGCAGCTGGTCCGCGACTTGCGCTTTGATCAGGTGCATGTGGCGGCCTTCTCGCCCCGCCGGGGAACTGTCGCCGCTGAGTGGGACGACGACGTCCCGCAGGAAGAAAAACTGCGGCGGCTCCACCGCATAGAGCGCGAGCAGACCGTCATCGCCGAGGACATCAACCGCGCCTATGTCGGCAACGCGCCCGAAGTTCTCTTCGAGGAGCTGACGCCCGGCAAGGGCGGCAACGACGAACCGCGCTGGAGGGGCCGCACCCGCACCAACAAGCTGGTCTTCACTCCGCATCAGGCGGATCTCACGGCGGGCGATCTGCGCTCAGTCAAGATCACGGCGGCCACGCCCTGGTCGCTGCGAGGCGCGGCGGTCGCCGACGTCCCGGACTGACCCACGCATGCTGGGCCTGCGGCGCACCGCTGTGTCGCGGCGCGCGTTCGTTGGAGCGTCGGGTCTGGCGGCCATGCTCGCCGCCTGTGGAGAAACTGCCTCGCGCTCGGCCCGGCTCACCGCGCGACCGTATTGGGAGCCGGCCCTCAGGGTCGCGACCGGTGCCTTGGATGTCCTGCGAACATTCGAGCTCAACATCCGTGAACTCGGCGCCGGTTCACAAACGCCCGATCAATTCGCCGCCGCCGCCGAGGCTCGCTTCGACACCATTGGCGCCTTGGGGCAGGGCCTCGTGCCGCTCACGCCCCCGGCGTCGGCCAGCGTCGCCCACCAGCACCTCACCATGGCCGTTGATGCCCTCGTCGAGATCATCCCAACCGTGCGGGCCTATCGCGACCTCGAGGAACCCGAGCGCATCGTGCACGTGCTTACCTTGCAGCAGCGCGCCCGCGCCGCCATCGGGGCCTTCGCCGAAGCCATCGGTCCCGGCCGAACCAAGGACTGGCTGCTCAATACCATCGACGAACTCGGCGCATTCCGTATCCAGACCGTCCGCGTCCCGATGCTCGCCGTGCTGATCGGCCCTTTTGCGGATGAAGCGGAAGCTCGCGCGCGAATCGGGCAGCGCCTGCCCGCGATCCGAGTGTCCCGCGTGTACCCCCGCTGGGTGGAAGCCGGGCGCTATCCCACGCCGGACGAAGCCGACGCTGCGGCTCGCGACTGGCAACTCGAGGATTTCGCAACCCGCATCGAAGACGTGGTTGACCTTGCATTTGCCGTGGACGAACTCCGCGCCCCGTCCGCCGGCCGCTGGACCGAGCGGGCCTGGCTGTCCCGAACCGAGTTCGACGTCACCGGCCTCGCCGCGTCTGCGGCCGGAGACCTCGTAGTCGCCATCGCCCGCAACGGCGCGGTCCAGGCGCTTGCGCCTTCCGGTGAACCGCTGTGGTCGCGCAGTCTGCGGGTTCCTCTCGCCCGTGCGGCCGTCTCGGACGACGGGGGGCTCATGGCGGCGCACGGCTTTGACCTCATGCTGCTCGATTCGGAAGGCGAGCCGATCTGGCGTTCGCCGGCACGACCCGACAACCAGCTGCTTGAGGACGTCGTCTTCGCGCCGGACGGCAACTGGCTCGTGGCCCGCTCCACCAATGCCAGCGGCCAGGGCCACGTGTTTGCATTTGACCGCGGTGGCTCGCGTTGGGGCACGCAGCCCTACATCAGCGCCGCCGGCGTCGCGCTCAATCCGCGGACGGGCACCGTGGCCGTCGCCTCCTCCAAGCAGGGCGAGAACCAGATCGTTCTCATTACACCGCAGGGAAATCTGGATCAGCGCTTCGGCGTCGACGGCGAACTGCACAGCGTGCTCTTCACAAGCTCCGGCGAACACACGGTCGCCGTCACGAGTCAGAGCTCACAGATCTTCGATAGCGCCAGTGGCGACCTCGTGTGGCAAATCGGCTATCCATCCTCCGCCGCGATTCGCATGCCCCGGAACGACACGATCGTGCTGGCCGGACCCAACGGGCTCGGCGCCTTCAGCTTCACCGGCAACCAGCTGTGGCAGGTGCCCGGGCTGACCGTCGATCGGCTGCTCGTCACCAATAGCTACGTGATCGCGCAAGTTTCCGAACGCGCCCTCGTCGTCATCCGATCCGATGGCACGCAGCTCGGACAGCTCGTCACCTCGTCCGAGATCCGCGCCGTCGCCGCCGCTCCCGCCGCCGACCTTCTGCTGACGGCCAACGCCGAACGGGCGATCGAAGCCTGGCAGCTACCCGAGATTGAGCCGGCCGCCGGCTAGGGACGGTCGATCGCCGTCGACACCACGATGTGGTTGCGTAACTCGGCGCCAAACTCCAGCGCGTCGTGGACCTCGATGAACCGGCCCAGCGCCCGCGCTTCCCGGGCCTGCTGAATGCGCTCGGTGATCGCCGGCTGTCCCGCCAAATTGTTGAGCAGACCCAATTGTCCACCCGAACTGGTCGTCAGCATCGACCGCAAGAGAAGCGCCAGCGTCTGGGCATCGGCGGGGAGCTCCGCCGTCGCGCGGATCGGGCTGATGTCGGCAAGCGCGGCGGCCGTTCCCCCGCTCTCGGCAATAACTCGCAACTGTGAGCTCTCGTCGCGCAGCGCCTGGGTCGCCAGCATCCCCAGATACCCCGTGGCGGGGTCCAGCGCCGCGATCACTCGATCCGCCTCGCGCAGAAATGAGCGCAAGCCCGGATCGCTGACCATGTTGACTGGAAGCGCCTCCAATGTCTGGAGCCGCGCCGGCGCCGGCCGCGGCGGCAATCGCACCAGCGGCGTCCGCGGCAGTCGCTCGACATCGGGCACCGCGGATTCGCTCAACAGGCCTGAATGGTCCCCACGCACCGGCGCGGTTTGACGAGCGCGAGCCTGCGATGGCGTCGCATTCGGCGGCTGCGCCGTGACCAGCGCCAGCAGCAGCCCTGCCACCGAAAGCGCCAGCACCCCAAGCACCGCAAACAGCAAACCGCGCAGCGTCAACAGATCGCGCAGCAGGGGACGACCGATCACGCGATCCGCGTCGGCGCCCGGCGTGTGCCGGCGCCCTGACGGCCTCGCTGAGATGGATGCATGCTGAACGCTGACGCTTCATGGCTCAGACAGCCACCTGAGTCTAGCCGTGGATCAAGGCTTGCCTTTGCTATATTCCCTACCGGCCCGGACGCCCGCGCGTCGGGCCGCTTTGACGTACCCGCATCGCACAAACCCCTTGCCTATGAACCCCACCGTCTCCACCCTGACCCTTGATCGGCGCGACGAAGCCCTTGACCTCGCCGATCGCGCCTTCGACGACACGCCCCGCGACTACTTCGAACGGCACCAGAGCGCCGACCCGTCCTGGGACGTCGCGCAGAGCCTCGTCGTCGAGGACGCCGGGGCCATCGTCGGCCAACTCTGGATCGCCGACCGCACCATGCGCTACGGGATCGCGCGCACACGCTTCGGCGGCATTGCCGACGTCGCCGTCGATCCCGCGCATCGCAATCGGGGACACGCCCGTCGTCTGCTCGACGCGGCTGTCGAGCAAATGCGCGCCAACGACCAGCCGCTGTCCCTGCTTTCCACCGGCACGCCCACGGTCTACGCCAGCCGCGGCTGGCATGCCGTCCCCACCGCGCGGCTCCAGGCCGAGTTCCCCGGCGGAGACATTGAGTGGGCGGGCGGCTACGTGGTTCGTCCGTTCGAGGCACGCGACCTGCCCGCCGTAGCCGGAATCTACGCCGACATCGCCGCCGACCGGGTCGGCCCGCTCGAACGCAGCGAGGCCTACTGGCTGGCCATGATGGACTGGTTGCAGCGCCTGAGACCGGGAACCCAGGTCCACTTCGACGTGCTCGTGCAGGTCCGCACCGTCGTGGCCTACGCCATCACCGAGCTCTCCGACGACGAAATGACAATTCTGGACGGCGGCGTCCAGTACGAGAACCTGGCGATTCCCCTGCTCAATGTGTGGCGGGCCCGCGCGGCCGAACGCGGCGTCAGCCGCCTGACCGGCGAACTGCACCCCGCATCCGAGCTCTTCGACCTGCTACGCAAGCGCGCCGACGCGACCCTCGAGCCCGCCCGGCACTACATGGTCAGGCTGAATTCGCTGCACGGCGCCCTGGAGAGCGTGGTTCCCGAGCTCATCCGCCGCCGGCGACGCATGGCCCCCTTGCCCGGCCCCCCCTTCGCTCTGAACGTCGATGGCGAAGCCGCAAGGATCGAAACCCCTCTGGCCAACGTGATCATCGGCGAACCTGACGGCAGCGAGCCCGTCGTCGAACTCACCAGCGGCCAGTTCCTCGATCTTTACCTGGGCCTGCCCGGCGGCTACGAGGCATTGGACGGCTTGGATATCCCGCCCCACGTCGACGTCTACCTGCGCCGCCTGTTCCCCAATTCCCCGTTCATGTACTGGAACGCCGACCGCTTCTAGCCGTCGTCGCGCTTCGGCGCCGCGTACAGTTGAAACGTCTCGGCCCCGTACCGACCGTGCGCTGGCAGGTAGTCCCGCCGGCACAGTCCCCGCGTCGCCCCGGCCAGCACCGGCAGCGCGACCTCCGGCACCAGCGAAGCAAACCGCTCCGGCTGCGTCCGCAACTGCTCGGCGCCAACCACCGCCACCGCGTCCGTCTCCTGGCCGTTCGGATGCGGCTCGCCCCGCACGTACCGCATGCTGAAGATCAGGTAGGTGTTCAACTCGTCCGCATCGACCCGATGCCGCACCGCCACCAGCGACTCGGGTTCGGCAACAACCCCGGCTTCCTCCTCGACCTCCCGCACCAGCGCCCCTTCCAGCGACTCGCCCGGGTCCACCTTCCCGCCCGGAAACATGAAGCGGCCCTTGATGTCGCTGTACGTCAATCGCACCAGCAGCACGCCGTCGCCCATGCGCACCACGCCCCCGACGCCGATGATGTTCCGGTGCCCGGCCCTCGACATCGCGCCTGGCGTTCAGCTGCGCCTGATGTGGATCCGCGTGATCAGCTGGGCCCCGCCGAAATAATCCGGATCAGCCTGGCCACTTCCTCCACGGCAATCTCGTAGTACTGCCGCCCCAGTTCCGCCGTCGAGGCCCGCGCGTCGTCGCTCAGCCCCGTGATCCGCGCGCCCGGGAACGACATGTACACCACGTCCGCCACGTTCACCGACCCGCCCATCGTCGACATCCCCAGCTTCGGCCACCCCGAGCTTCGAGGATCGTCGCGATCCGCGTGCTCGATCGGCAGCAGGTCGTCCCGCACCAGGTCCGGGTCCAGGTGCAGCATCAGCGACGTTTCAAAGTCGCCCCCATGCCCGGGCACATGCACCTGGCGGCTGGCTTCAACCGCCTCCAGCCGCGGCCGGGCGATGTCCCAATACGCCCCCGCGGCCACCCGCACGTCCGGATGCTCCAGCACGAAGTCCCGCGCCGCCTGCTGGATCAACAGGATGTTCCCGCCGTGCCCGTTCAGGACCAGGATGCGCCGGAACCCCGACAGCGTCAGGCTCTCCAGCAGTTCGTTCAGCACCAGGCTGAACGTCCCGCTGCGCAGTGTCATCACCCCGGGAAACGGCCGGTGGTGGTCCGAACTCCCGAAATGCAGCGGCGGGCTCACGATCACGTCAAGCTCGCCGGCCGCCTCCGCCGCCCCGCGCGCCACGGCCATGCAGCACATCGTGTCCAGCCCGATCGGGTTGTGCGGCCCGTGCTGCTCGATCGCGGCCGTCGGCATGATCGCCACGGCCTCGGGCGCGCGCGCGCCCACTTCATCGCGGTTCAGACGTTCCAGCGCCGTATAGGCCATCGGGAGCCCTCGAAGCGTCGATTCGGCGAATCGTGCCCCGTTGCGGGAACACTGGCAAGGCAACCCGGCCGCCGCCCCAGGCTACGCACCCGGCGCCGCCGGCAAGCTATCCCCCGGCCGCGACCTCCGCCACCGGTTCCGTCGGCGCCTCCGCGTCGGCCGGCCCTACCGCGTCAAAGCTGAACTCGCCGTCCGCCGCGTCCACCCGCACCGTGCTGCCCTCTCCGCACTCGTGCCGCAGCAGCATGCGCGCAATCACGTTTTCGATCTCCCGTTGCATCGTCCGGCGCAACGGACGCGCCCCGTAATTCGGATCCCAGCCCATCGCCAGCACCAGGTCCTTGGCCGCCGTCGTCAGCTCCACCGCGATCCGCTGCCCTTCCAACCGCTCGGCCAGTTGTGAAGCCATCAGGTCCACGATCTCCCGCAGCTGCGGCTGCGTCAGCGAGTGGAAGATGATGATCTCGTCGATCCGGTTCAGGAACTCCGGCCGGAACCGCCGCCGCAGGTCCGTCATCAGGCGCGCCCGCATCTCGCGGTAGTCGCGCGCCTCGCTCGCCGCGTCGTCCCCGGCCGGAACCCCGAACCCCAGCTGGTTCTCCCGCCGGATCTGCTGCGCCCCCACGTTCGACGTCATGATGATGATCGTGTTGGAGAAATTGACCTGGCGGCCGTGGCCGTCCGTCAGCCGGCCGTCGTCCAGCACCTGCAGCAGCACGTTGAACACCTCCGGGTGCGCCTTCTCGATCTCGTCGAACAGCACCACCTGGTACGGCCGCCGCCGCACCCGCTCGGTCAGTTGCGCCGCGTCGTCGTAGCCCACGTAGCCCGGCGGCGCGCCGATCAGCCGGCTCACCGTATGCCGTTCGCCGTACTCCGACATGTCCACCCGCAGCAACGCCGCCTCGTCGTCGAACATGAACTCGGCCAGCGCCCGCGCCAGTTCCGTCTTGCCCACGCCCGTCGGCCCCAGGAAGATGAACGACCCCATCGGCCGGGCCGGGTCGCCGATTCCGCTGCGCGAGCGCCGAATCGCGTCCGCCACCGCCGCCACCGCCTCGTCCTGGTTGATCAGGCGCCGGTGCAGCGCCGCTTCCATCCCCAGCAGCCGCTCCGCCTCCTCCTCGAACATCCGCGCCACCGGCACGCCGGTAATGCTCGACACCACCTCCGCCACGTCGTCCGCGTCCACCGTCTCGGTCAGGTCCTGCTCGGCCAGCCACTTCTTGCGGGCCGATTCCAGCTGCGCCTCGTTCTGCAGCACCTCGGACTTCAGGTTCGCCGCCAGCTCGTAGTCGCGCCGCCGCCAGGCCGCTTCTTCGTCGGCCTTCAGGTCCTCGATCACCTTCATCGCCTGCCGCAGTTCGTCCGGCGCGTCGAAGATGTCCACCCGCACCTTGGCCGCCGCCTCGTCGATCAGGTCGATGGCCTTGTCCGGCAGGAACCGCTCCGTCAGATAGCGCTCCGACAGTTCCACCGCGGCCTGCAGCGCCGCGTCGCTGATCGTCAGCCCGTGGTGTTCCTCGTAGCGATTGCGAATGCCCTCCAGCACCTGCACCGTCTCCTCGATGCCCGGCGCCTCGATGTGCACCGGCTGGAACCGTCGCGCCAGCGCCTTGTCTTTCTCCACGTGCTGCCGGTATTCGTCGAGCGTGGTCGCACCGATGGCTTGCAGCTCGCCGCGCGCCAGCGCCGGCTTCAGCATCGTGGCGGCGTCGATCGCGCCGTCCGCCCCGCCTGCGCCCACCGCCTGGTGCAACTCGTCGAAGAACAGGATGATCTGGCCTTCCCCGGCCCGGACTTCGTTGATCACGGCCTTCAGCCGCTCCTCGAACTCGCCCCGGAACTTCGCGCCAGCCAGCATCGCCCCCATGTCGATCGCCAGCACGTCGCGTCCGCGCAGCAGTTCCGGCACGTCGCCGCTGGAAATCCGCTGCGCCAGGCCCTCCACGATGGCCGTCTTGCCCACGCCCGGCTCCCCGATCAACGCCGGGTTGTTCTTGGTCCGCCGCGCCAGCACCTGGATCACCCGCCGAATCTCCGCCGTCCGCCCGATCACCGGGTCCAGCCGCCCGGCGCGCGCCAGGTCCGTCAGGTTCACGCTGTACTTCTCCAGAACCTCGTAGCGGCTCTCCGCGCTCGGCGTGGACGAGCGCTGGGCGCCCCGGATCTCGCGCAGCGCCCGGTACACGCTCTCCGCGTCGATCCCGATCGAGCGCAGGATGCGCCCGGCCTGCGTGTCCTGCGACTTGGTCAGCGCCAGCAGCAGGTGCTCGTTGCCCACGTACTCGTCGTCCAGCCGGTCCGCTTCCTCCCCCGCCGCCTGGATGATCGCCACCGCCTGCGGCGTCACGAACATCTGCCCCTGCGCGATCGGCCCGTCGGCCTGGTCCGAGGTCACCCGCGGCTTCGCCCCCAGCGCCCGCTTGGCTTCGCCCCGCGCCAGGTCCGGCGAGACCCGCAGCCGCTGCAGGATCCGCACCGCCAGCGAGTCGTTTTGATCCAGCAGCGCCATCAGCACGTGATCGGCGTCCAGCTGGTTGTGGCTACTCTCCAGCATGATCGACTGCGCCGTCTGGATCGTTTCCTGCGCCTTCTCCGTGAACTTCTCGAAATTCATCATCGCGGCGGCCGCCTGTTTCGGAACGGCGGGGCGCCCGGGTCTCGCGTAGCCCGCCGCAGCGCATTGCGCAGACGCGCAATCTCGGCTTCGTAGCGCTGGGTCATGTCACGCAGGACCCGTTCGTGCTCGGCGGTCTTACGCTCATGGCTTTCGAGCATGTTCAACACCACCTCAACCCCCGCCAGGTTCACGCCCAGTTCGGAGGTCAGCCGCTGGATCAGCCGCACCCGCTCGATGTCCTCCTGCGAGAACATCCGCACGTTGCCCGGCGAGCGGCTGGGCGTCAGCAGGCCGATCCGTTCGTAGTGGCGCAGCGTCTGCGGGTGGATCTCCGTGATCTCCGCCACCACCCCGATGAAATACGCCGGGCGCGAGCGCAGGTCGTCGCCGGGCCGGTCGCCGTCGTCGCTGTCGAACACCACGTCAGTTCACCGCCGTCGGCGTCGGAACCTCGCCGCGAATCCGCGCCAGTTCCCGGAACAAGTCCTGCTCGCGCGAGCTCAGGTTGCGCGGCAGGCGCACCAGGATTCGCACCAGCATGTCGCCGCGCCCCTTGCCGCCGGCCCGCGGCAGCCCCTGCCCGCGCAGCCGCAGCCGCGCGCCGTGCTGCGTTTCTGGCGGCACCCGCACCGTCAGCGGCGAGCCCGCCGGCGTCGGCACCTCCACCTGCGCGCCCAGCACCGCTTCGGTCAGCCCGATCGAAACCTCCGTCGTCAGGTCGTCGCCATGGCGCGTGAATGCGGATCCATCCTCCACCCGGATCCGCAGGAACAGGTCGCCGCGCGACCCGTCGGCCCGCACCGCCCCCTCGCCAGCCACCCGCAGCCGCTGCCTGTCACGCACGCCGGGCGGAATCGTCACGTCAATCCGGCGCTGCAGCACCCGGCCATCCGGCGAGGGCACCCGCATCGTCAGGGCCCGCCGTCCCCCGTTCAGGACCTCCGGCAGGCTGACCTGCAGCGTCTCTTCCACGTTCGCCTGCCGCGGCCGCTGCGGACGCTGCGGTCCCGCGCGGCCGCCGAAGAGCGCCTCGAAGAAGTCGCTGAACCCTGACGCCCCTCCGCCGAAGAAGTCGCCGAACCCGTCCATCCGCACGCCGCTCTGCCGAAACGCCTCGTCAAACGACCCGGTCCGGCGCCAGTTCGAGCCGAACCGGTCGTACTGCTGGCGCTTCTCCTGATCGCTCAGCACCTCGTGCGCTTCGTTGATCTCCTTGAACCGCGCCTCCGCCGCCGGATCGTCCGGGTTGACGTCCGGGTGGTAGCGCCGCGCCAGCCGCCGGTAGGCCGACTTGATGTCGTCCGGCGACGCGTTCCGTGGAACACCCAGGGTCTGGTAGTAGTCCTTGTATTCCACGGGCGCCGCCTACAGCCCGTCGTCCGACACGGCCACTTCAACCCGCGCCGCGCGCAGCACGTCGTCGCCCCAGCGGTAGCCCGGCTGCAACTCCGCCGTGATCGTGCCCGGCGGCACGTCCGCGCTTGGCCGCGTGGCCACCGCCTCGTGCCAGTGAGGGTCGAACGCGCCGTCCGTCTCGATCGAGCGGACCCCCCGCGCTCGCAGCAGCGCGTCCAGCCGCCCGCGGGTGAGCTGCACGCCCTCCCGCGCGCTCGCCGCGTCCGCTCCCGCGTCCAGCGCCGCCAGCGTCCGATCCAGATCGTCCGCCACGTTCAGGATGTCGCCCAACAGCGACGACTTGGCCTGCTGGATCAGGTCGTCCGTCGTGCGGTTCACCCTCTTGCGGAAGTTGTCCATCTCGGCGCGCAGGCGCAGCAGCTGGTCGTTCAGCGCCTCCACCTCCGCCTCCAGCTCGGCTTCGCGCTCGCTGTTGGCAACGGCCTCGCGCTCGCGTGCATCAGCGTTCATCGAACCCCTACTTCTCGTCCGCGGCCTCGAACTCGGCGTCGACCACGTCGTCGTCCGCCGCGGCTTCGTCCGCCGTTGGGGCCGCGTCGGCCCCGTCAGCGCCTGGGGCCGCCTGGTACATCTGCTCGCCCAGCTTCTGGGCCGCCGTCTGCAGCACGGCAAACGCGCTGCGGATCGCCTCCAGGTCCTCGCCCTCCAGCGCCGCGCGCACGTCGGCGATGGCCCGCTCGGCCGCCTGCCGGTCGTCCGCCTCGATCTTGTCGCCGTTCTCGCTGATCAGGCGCTCGGTCTGGTACGCCAAGCTGTCGGCGTTGTTGCGCAGCTCGGCCTCCTCCAGCTGCCGGCGGTCCTCCGCGGCATGCTGCTCGGCCTCCTGCACCAGCGCGTCCACCTGCTCGTCCGAGAGGTTCGTGCTGGCCGTGATCGTGATGCGCTGCTCCTTGGCCGTCGCCAGGTCCTTCGCCGACACGTTCACGATCCCGTTCGCGTCGATGTCGAACGTCACCTCGATCTGCGGCACGCCGCGCGGCGCCGACGGGATGCCTTCCAGCCGGAACCGGCCCAGCGTCGTGTTGTCCCGCGCCATCGGGCGCTCACCCTGCAGCACGTGAATGTCCACCGCCGTCTGCCCGTCGTCGGCCGTCGAGAAAATCTCCGACTTGCTGGTGGGGATCGTCGTGTTGCGCGGGATCAGCGCCGTCAGCACGCCGCCCAGCGTCTCCACGCCCAGCGACAGCGGCGTCACGTCCAGCAACACCACGTCCTCTACCTCGCCCGCCAGCACGCCGCCCTGGATCGCGGCGCCGATCGCCACCACCTCGTCCGGGTTGACGCCCTGGTTGGGCTCCTTGCCGGTCAGCTCGCGCACCAGCGCCTGCACCGCCGGCATGCGCGTCGAGCCGCCTACCAGCACGACCTCGTTGATCTCGGCGGCCCGGATGCCGGCGTCGCCCAGCGCCCGCTGGAACGGCTCCACGCAGCGCTGCGTCAGGTCCTGCGTCAGGCGCTCGAAATCGGCCCGCGTCAGCGACACGTCCAGGTGCTTCGGGCCCGTCTGGTCCGCCGTGATAAACGGCAGGCTGATCTGCGTCGTCGGCACCGACGACAGCTCCTGCTTGGCCTTCTCCGAGGCCTCGATCAGCCGCTGCAGCGCCTGCGGGTCCTTGCGCAGGTCAATGCCCTCGCCCCGCAGGAACTCGTCGGCCACGTGGTCCACCACCCGCCGGTCGTAGTCGTCGCCGCCCAGGTGCGTGTCGCCGTTCGTGGCCTTGACCTCGAACACGCCGTCGCCCACCTCCAGGATGGTCACGTCGAACGTGCCGCCGCCCAGGTCCCACACCAGGATCGTCTCGGCGCCCCGCTTGTCCAGCCCGTAGGCCAGAGCCGCCGCCGTCGGCTCGTTGATGATCCGCCGCACGTTCAGGCCGGCAATCTCGCCGGCGTTGCGCGTGGACTGGCGTTGCGAGTCGTTGAAGTAGGCCGGCACCGTGATCACCGCGTCGCTCACGTCCTCGCCCAGGTACTTCTCCGCGTCGGCCTTCAGCTTCTGCAGCACCACCGCCGAAATCTCTTCCGGCGTCACCTCGCGCCCGCTCTCCGGGATCTTGATCAGCACCTCGCCCGCGCGGCCCTCGGTCACGTCGAACGTCACCGCGGCCGACTCGTCCGCGACCTCCGTCAGCCGTCGGCCGACGAACCGCTTGGACGAATTGATCGTGTTCTTGGGATTCATCACCGCCTGCCGCCGGGCCAGTTGCCCCACCAGCCGCTGGCCGCCGGCCCCGTACGCCACCACGGAGGGCGTCAGGCGGCTGCCTTCGGAGTTGGTGACCACGTTCGGGTCGCCGCCCTCCATCACGGCCACGACGGAGTTCGTCGTCCCCAGGTCAATTCCGATGATCTTGCTCGCCATCTGCTGCCTCCTAGGCTGGTCCGGACGCGGCCGCCGGTCCCTTGTGATCCGGCGCCGCCGAGTCGTTCATCAATACGGTTGCAAGCACGCTGTCCATGTCCTTCACCCACACGAAGCGCATCTGCTTGCGCACGCGCGCGGGGATGTCGTCCAGGTCCGGCCGGTTCTCCTCCGGCGCAACCACCGTGTGCAGACCGGCGCGATGCGCGGCCAGCACCTTCTCCTTCAGCCCGCCGATCGGCAGCACGCGCCCCCGCAGGGTCACTTCGCCGGTCATCGCAATCTCGCGCCGCACGCGGCGGCCGGTCATCGCCGAAATAATCGCCGCGCCCATCGTGATCCCGGCCGACGGCCCGTCCTTCGGCACCCCGCCGGCCGGCACGTGCACGTGCAGGTCGCGCTCGGCGAACAGCCCGGGATCGACGCCCAGCACGCCGGTGCGCGCCCGCGCAAACGACAGCGCGGCCCGCGCCGACTCGCTCATCACGTCGCCCAGCTGCCCGGTCAGGCGCACCTTGCCGGCGCCCGCGATCCAGGCCGCTTCCACGTCCAGCACCTCGCCCCCGACGGGCGTCACCGCCAGCCCCGTCGCCACGCCCACCTCCGGCGTGCGCGACTCGTCCTCCGGCAGGAACTTCGCCGGCCCCAGCGCCGTTCGCACCCGGCGCGGCGTCACCCGCGCCGCCGTTCGGTTGTTGGCCGCAATTCGGCGGGCCAGCTTGCGGCACACCGCCGCCAGTTCCCGCTCCAGGTTGCGCACGCCCGCCTCGCGCGTGTAGTGGCGAATCACCTCGCGCACCGCCCGATCGGTAAACGTCACGCCGGACTTCCGCAAGCCGTGGCTGCGGATCTGCCGCGGCAACAGGAACCCCTGCGCGATCCGCACCTTCTCGTACTCGGTGTATCCACTCAACTCGATCACTTCCATGCGGTCCCGCAGCACCGGCGCTATGTCCTCGGCCGTGTTCGCCGTGGTCACGAACAGCACCCGCGAGAGATCGAACGGCACTTCCAGGTAGTGGTCCGAAAAGCTGCGGTTGTATTCCGGGTCCAGCACCTCCAGCAGCGCCGACGAGGGATCGCCCCGGAAGTCGCGCCCGATCTTGTCGATCTCGTCCAGCAGCATCACCGGATTGCGCGAGCCCGCCCGTCGCAGCGCCTGGATGATCCGGCCCGGCAGCGCCCCCACGTAGGTGCGCCGGTGCCCGCGGATCTCCGCCTCGTCGCGCACCCCGCCCAGCGAGATGCGTACGAACTCGCGCCCCAGCGCCCGCGCGATCGAGCGGCCCAGGCTCGTCTTGCCCACGCCCGGCGGTCCGACAAAGCAGACGATGGGCGTGCGGAACTTGGTTGAAATCGCGCGCACGGCCAGGAACTCCAGCACCCGTTCCTTGGGCTTCTCCAACCCGTAGTGATCGCGGTCCAGCACCCGCCGCGCCCGCGCCAGGCTGCGGTGGTCGCGGGTCTCGTGCGCCCACGGCAGCGTCAGCAGCCAGTCCAGGTAGCTGCGGATCACCCCCACCTCCGGCGAGGTCGGCGGCGTCGCGTCCAGCCGCGAAATCTCCTGCCGGGCCTTCGTCGCCACGTCCTTCGGCAGGTCCGAGGCGTCCACCCGGTCGCTCAGGTCCTGCGCGTCGTCCGTCTGCGGACTGGATATCCCCAGCTCGCGCTGAATCGCCCGTAGCTGCTCGCGCAGGTAATAGTCGCGCTGCACCTTCTCGATCCCGTCCTGGATCTCGCCCTGGATCTTGTTGCGAATGTTGAGAATCTCGACCTGCTTGGCCAGGTAGCGCGCCACAAAGCGCAGCCGCTCCGTCAGGTCCAGCGTCTCCAGCACCGTCTGCCGCTCGTGCGGCGACATGTCCGACGAGAACGCCACGTAGTCCGCCAGCCAGCCGGGATCGCCGGTGCGCCGCGTCATGGCTACCGTCTCGGGGGCGAACATGTTCGTCTCCTCCGCCACTCCCTCCACGTGCGTCACCACCACGCGCCGCAGCGCCTCCAGCTCCAGCGACGGCGCATAGCGCACGCTCAGCGGCGTCACCCGCGCCTCGTAGTGCTCGCCGACCGGTGCAATGTCGTCAACGGACGCCCGGTACTGGCCTTCCAGCAGCACCTGCACGCCGCCGTCCGGCATGCGCAGCCGCCGGATCACCTTGGCCGCCGTGCCCACCGAGCACAGGTGCTGCGGATCCACGGTCTTGCGCGCCCGGCGCTGCGTCACCACCACCACCAGGTCGCCGCACGCGGCCGCCGCCGCCAGCGCGTCCACCGAGACGGCCCGGCTGGCATGCAGCGGCATCGTCAGCTCCGGGTACGCCACCCAGTCCGGCAGCGGCACCAATGGCAGACGCGTCGATTCGGGTTGCACCGAAACCACCGTGCGCCGCGGCGCGGCATTCCCGCTCGCGCGGCCCTCGGCGCCGTCGGAATCGGCTTCGGCGTGCATTGATCCAGTCATGTCACGAGCGATAGTAGATATTGAGCGAGTAACTGTCAAGTAATCTTACTTAGTTCCAGTCAGTATCATCTCGGCACCCACCCATATCCAGACCTCGCAACCGTCTCGCTACCGGCGACCCTTGCAAAACGCCCTGCGCCTCTGGAAGCTCGGCCGTTCTTGCTCCCTCTCCTGGGGGAGAGCGTTGGGGTGAGGGGTCTTCCGCGCAACCAACCCCGGGTTGCGCAAAGGTCGCTACCGGCGCCCCCCGCGCCGCGCTATTCGCCGGCGCCCGCACCCGCTGGAATCGCCGCGGCCGCGTTCGCCGCCGGGCATTCGCCGCACTGCTTCGCCCGGCACCAGCGGCGGTAAATCCGCAGCAGCCCCTGCTGCGCCAGGGCCGATCCCAGCCCCCGCCGCTCCAGCTGCAGCGTGTCCGCCATGTAGCGCGTGTGCCGGTTCCAACCCACCGCCCCCAGGTCGGCCAGCACCGACCCGGCCGCCGCAACCAGTTCCGGCCGCTTCGACCAGCCCCCCAGCGCCGCCGTGAACGGCAGCACCGCGTTGACCAGCAGTTCCTGGCTCCGCCCGCGCCCGATCAGCGCCGGCAGCGGCCGCGCCGCCCGCCGCCCCACGTCCAGGTGCCGCGCCCAGAAGTCTTCCGGCCCAACCCGCACCTCGAACCATCCCACCAGGTCCCGGCCGCTTCCCCGGTCGATGGCGGCCAGCACCAGCCCCGCCACTCGCTCCGAGAGTGAACGCCGCGCCAGCGGCGCCGTGCTCAACAGCCTGGCCGCCGCCGCCAGCCGCCGCGCCGGCCGGTTATGCGGTCGCACCGCCGCCAGCGTCCAGTCCCCGACCGCCGGCGCCGCCCTCGGCGCCGTGTATGCCCAGGCTTCCTCGAGCGCCCGCACATGCGGATGCTCCGCGGGTTGCCCTCGCTGGCTCGGCAACAACCCCGCCGCCCCCAGCAACTCCGCCTCCACGCGCACCCGCCGCTCACCCAGCGACGGCCCGGCCAGTGCGCCCAGCAGCTCGATCGGCGCCGCCTCGGCCACCGCCTCGAACTGCCGCGTGTTCGCGCTGTATCCCAGCGCCCGCATCACCGCCCGGTACAGCGCCTGGTCCGCGCCCAGCGCCTCGATGTCACTCTCCAGCGCCGCCGCCCGCTCCGCCTGCCGCCGGACGCCCTCCGCTCGAATCGCCCCTCGCACCTCGGCTCCGTCCGCCGGCCGACCCGCGGCGTTCCAGCACGGCCAGCCATCCGCCTTCGTTTGCCGCCCTCTTCGCGCTCGTCCACCGGCCAGCGCCCGCGGCGCCAGGATGTACGGCGGACGCCCGGAACCGCCCCGCGCCGCCGTCCACACCAGGTGCAACAGCTCACCGGCGTAGCGCGCGTCGGTATCGTGCCCGTGCCGCTCCCACGACGCCTCGTGCAGGTGCACCTCCACGTCCACCCGCCGCGCCGGACCCCCGTCAATACTGACGATCGCGTCCTGCAGGTCCGGTCCCGCCAGCCCCGTGCGGCGGCCGGGATACACCACCTCGATCGAGCGCCCCAGCGAATCGCGCATGGGACCAACCCGCGTCGCGGCCTCCAGCCACAACTGCACCAATTCGGCTTCGGTCGCCGGCCGCGGCGGGTCTCCGACTCTACCCACCGGCCCTTGCCTTCAACAGCCGCAATCCCCGCCACACTACCCCACAACAATATCTTAGTGTGCCCTATTGACGCCCGCCCCAACCTCGCGCACACTCTCCCCGGAATTCTTGGACTACGAGTGTGCATGACCCACGGTCACGCCCCAGCTTGCGGCGTCTATTTCGCGTTTCCAGGGCCGGCGCAGCCGGGTCGTGACCTCATGTAGTCCAACGACTCGCAGACGCCGGCAGCAGAGGCCCCCGCCTCTGCTTTTTTCTTTCTCCGACCACTCGCCCCACCGTCCCCAGCAGGAGCCCGCCCGATGATCATCGTGATAAAGAACAGCGCCGGCCAGGCGGCCCTGGACGCGGTCCAAGCTCGCGTCCACGCCGAGGGCCTGGAAACCCGCCTCCTGCCCGGCGTGCACAAGACCGTCATCGCCGTCATCGGCAACCGCCCGCCCGAGCTGCTCCAGCAGCTCGAGCGCATGCCCCACGTCGAGGCCACCATCCCCATCAGCGAGCCCTTCAAGCTCGCCGCCCGCACCGACAACCGCGAACGCTCCGTCATCCAGGTCGGCGGCGTCGAGATCGGCGACGGCGCCGTCACCGTCATGGCCGGCCCCTGCACCGTCGAGAGCCCCGAGCAGATGGCCGCCACCGCCGCGCACGTCGCCGCTACGGGCGCCCAGCTCTTGCGCGGCGGCGCCTTCAAGCCCCGCAGTTCCCCCTACAGCTTCCAGGGCATGGGCGTCCCGGGCCTGCAACTCCTGGCCGACGCCCGCGAAGCCACCGGCCTCCCCGTCATCACCGAAGTCCTCGACCCCCGCCAGGTCGAGGTCGTCACCGAATACGCCGACGTCCTGCAGATCGGCACCCGCAACGCCCAGAACTACCCGCTGCTGCGCGAAGTCGGCGGCTGCGGCCGCCCCGTCCTGCTCAAGCGCGGCATGGGCAACACGATCGACGAGTGGCTCATGTGCGCCGAGTACGTCATGGCCGCCGGCAATCCCGACGTCATGCTCTGCGAACGCGGCATCCGCACCTTCGAAACCTCCTCCCGCTTCACCCTCGACCTCAACGCCATCCCCCTCCTGCGCCGCCGCACCCACCTGCCCATCGTCGTCGACCCCTCGCAGGGCACCGGCCACTGGTACATGGTCCATTCCATGGCCCTGGCCTCCGTCGCCGCCGGCGCCGACGGCATCATCGTCGAGGTCCATCCCTCGCCCGAGTCCGCCCTCATCGACGGCCAGCAAAGCCTCAGCTTCAAGCACTTCAGCGAGCTGATGGGCCAGCTGGAGCCGATGGCCGCCGCCCTCGGACGGCCCGTCGGCGCCCCGGTCGGCGCGTGATCGACGCTCCCGCCCCGCCCGGCGCCCGCGTCGTCCGGCCGGCGCGGCGTCTGCGCGGCGAGCTCACGGTCCCCGGCGACAAGTCCATCACCCACCGGGGCCTGCTGCTCGGCGCCCAGGCCAGCGGCCGAACCCGCCTGCGCAATCCCGGCCTCGGCGCCGACACCCGCGCCAGCGCCGCCCTCGTCCGCGCGCTCGGCGCCGACGTGTCGATGGACGAACATGAGCTGACGGTCACCGGCCTCGGCCTCCACGGCCTCCGCGAACCCGCCGACGTCCTCGACTGCGGCAACAGCGGCACCACCATGCGCCTGGCCGGCGGCCTGCTCGCCGGGCGCCCCCTCCACGCCGTCCTCACCGGCGACGCCTCCCTGCGCACCCGCCCCATGGACCGCATCGTGCAGCCCCTCCGCGCCCTCGGCGCCCGCATCGACGGCCGGGCGCACGGCGCCTACGCCCCCCTGGCCATCGCCCCTAGCCGCCTCCACGGCGCCGAGTTGGACATCCCCGTCGCCAGCGCCCAGGTCAAGTCCGCCATCCTCATAGCCGCCCTGCGCGCCGACGGCCCCACCGTCCTGCGCCAGCCCGCTCCCTCCCGCGACCACACCGAACGCATCCTCCAGGCCCAGGGCGCGGTGCTCCGCACCACCGGCGGCGAGATTCGCTGCCAACCCGCCCACGACCTCCAGGCCCTCGATCTGGACGTCCCCGGCGACATCTCCTCCGCCGCCTTCTGGATCGCCGCCGCCGTCCTCCATCCCGACGCCGAAATCACCATCCGCAACGTCGGCCTCAACCCCCTCCGCACCGGCATCCTCGACGCCCTCCAAACCATGGGCGCCGACATCGACACGCAGATCGACACCACCGACCCCGAACCCTCCGGCGCCGTCACCGCCCGCACCTCCGACCTCCGCGCCATCCACGCCAGCGGCCACCTCATCCCCCGCCTCATCGACGAAGCCTCCCTCCTCGCCCTCCTCGCCACCCGCGCCCGCGGCGAGTCCCGCATCGCCGACGCCGCCGAACTCCGCGTCAAGGAATCCGACCGCCTCCACACCACCGAACGCGCCCTCTCCGCCCTCGGCCTCGAGCTCGAGGCCGAACCCGACGGCTTCACCATCACCGGCGGCGCCCGCGCCGGCGGCGGAACCGTCGACGCCGCCGGCGACCACCGCATCGCCATGCTCGCCGCCGTCGCCGCCGTCAGCGGCGCCGGCCCCGTCACCATCCGCGGAGCCGAAGCCGTCGACGTCTCCTATCCCACCTTCTGGGACGACCTCGCCCGCCTCGCCGCATGAGCGCCGCCTACGCCGTCATCGGCTGGCCCCTCGGTCACACCCTCTCCCCCGTCATGCACCAGGCCGCCCTCGCTGAACTCGGCCTCGACGCCGCCTACACCGCCCTCCCCACGCCCCCGGGAACCGAGACCGATCGCTTCGAAGACGTCCGCGCCGGCCGCCTCGCCGGCCTCAACGTCACCATCCCCCACAAGCTCGCCGCCTTCCGCGCCATGGACCGCCTCACCCCCGCCGCCCAACGCACCGGCGCCGTCAACACCGTCATCCGCGACGGCCCCCGCCTCCTCGGCGACAACACCGACCCCTACGGCTTCAGCGAAGCCCTCCGCCAATTCGGCAACTTCGACCCCGCCGGCGCCTCCGTCGTCGTCCTCGGCGCCGGCGGCGCAGCCCGAGCCGCCGTCCTCGCCCTCCTCGACACCGGCGCCCGCCGCATCCTCCTCGCCAACCGCACCCCCGCCCGCGCCCACCAACTCGTGCAAGACCTCCAACCGCCCAGCGACATCCCCATCGACGCCTGTGCGCTAACCGACACCCGCCTCCCCCAACGCCTTGCCGCCGCCCACCTCCTCGTCAACACCACCAGCGTCGGCATGTCCGGCGGCCCCGCCCCCGGCGCCAGCCCCGTCCCCCCCGGCTGCCTCCACCCCAACCTCTTCGTCTACGACATCGTCTACCGCCCCGCCCTCACACCCCTCCTCGCCGCCGCCCAACGCTGCGGCGCCCCCACCCTCGGCGGCCTCGAAATGCTCGTCATGCAGGGCGCCGCCAGCCTCCAGCAATGGACCGGCCGCCCCGCCCCGGCGCGTACCATGCTCACAGCCGCCCGCGCCGCCCTGAACGCCGACCACTCGTAGGAACCACCCACACCCCATGGCCAACCTCCGCTACCTCACCGCCGGCGAATCCCACGGCCCCGGCCTCACCGTCATCGTCGAGGGCCTCCCCCTCGGCGTGCCCTTGGGCGTCCAGGACATCAACCCCGACCTCTCCCGCCGCCAGGGCGGCTACGGCCGCGGCGGCCGCATGAAAATCGAGCGCGACCAGGCCATCATCCGCAGCGGCATCCGCCTTGGTGAAACCCTCGGCAGCCCCATCACCCTCCTCATCGAAAACCGCGACTGGGCCAACTGGGTCGAAAAAATGGCCATCGAGGCCCCCCAACTCGACATCCCCCCCGTCACCAAGCCCCGCCCCGGCCACGCCGACCTCGCCGGCATGATCAAGTACGGCACCGGCGACCTCCGCAACATCCTCGAACGCTCCAGCGCCCGCGAAACCACCGCCCGCGTCGCCGTCGGCGCCATCGCCCGCAAATTCCTCGCCGAACTCGGCATCCGCATCCGCAGCCGCACCGCCCGCATCGGTTCGATCGTCGACGAACCCGGCCTCGACCACGCCCGCCCCGAACACTGGCCCTGGGACGACGTCGAAGCCTCCCCCGTTCGCGCCGTCACCCCCGAGCGCGCCGACCAGATGATGGCCGAGATCGACAGCGCCCGCGTCGACGGCTCCACCCTCGGCGGCGTCTTCGAAGTCGTCGCCTGGGGCGCCCCCGTCGGCCTCGGCAGCCATGTTCAATGGGACCGCAAGCTGGATGCCCGCCTCACCCAGGCCATCGTCAGCATCAACGCCGTCAAGGGCGCTGAAATCGGCCCCGCCTTCGCCAACGCCGCCGCCCGCGGCCACGACGTCCACGACGAAATCGCCATCGACCCCGACCGCGGCTGGGCCCGCCTCTCCAACCGCGCCGGCGGATTCGAGGGCGGCATGACCAACGGCCAGCCCATCGTCGTCCGCGGCGCCCTCAAGCCCATCTCCACCATGCGCCGCCCCCTGCGCACCGTCGATGTCGCCACCCTCCAACCCACCACCGCCCACTTCGAGCGTTCCGACGTCTGCGTCGTCCCCGCCGCCGGCGTCATCGGCGAAGCCATGACCGCCCTCGTCCTCGCCGACGCCGTGCTCGACAAATTCGGCGGCGACAGCCTCCCCGAAACCCGCGACAACCTCCAACGCTTCCGCCAGACCTACGCCGTCGGTTCCGAGTCCGCATGACCCCGCCCAACGTCGACCGCGTCTTCCTCGTCGGCATCAGCGGCGCCGGCAAATCCAGCGTCGCCACCGTCCTCGCCCGCCGCCTCGGCTGGAAAGTCCAGGACACCGACACCGAGGTCGAACGCCGCACCGGCCGCACCATCCCCTGGCTCTTCAGCCACAAGGGCGAAGCCGTCTTCCGCGGCTTCGAGCAATCCGCCGTCCTCGAACTCGCCGCCCGCCCCCGCCAGGTCGTCGCCCTCGGCGGCGGCGCCTTCGTCAACCCCCTCACCCGCGCCGCCCTGCTCCGCCGCGGCCTCGTCGTCTGGCTCGACGTCGACCCCGACCAAGCCGCCGAGCGCTTGGGTCCCGCCCTCGCCGACGAACCCCGCCCCATGCTCGGCGACGACCCTGTCGGCCGCCTCCGCGCCCTCCGCGCCGAACGCCTCGCCGCCTACCAGCAAGCCCACCTCCACATCAGCGCCAACCACAAATCCATCAACACCATCGCCACCGAAATCGCCACCACCCTCCAGGCCGAATCGTGAACGCCCTCGAAGCCGCCGCAGTCCTCAATACCTCTCCCGCGAGAGAGAGTGGGGGCGAACGCTATTGCGCTCCAGGCCCGCCTCTTCCTCCCTCTCCCTTGAGGGAGAGGGCTGGGGTGAGGGTGGCTGCCACCCCCACCACCCACCCACAGGTCCAGCAACCGCCTGCAATCACGCCTCCCCTCTTGCTCCCTCTCCCCATGGGAGAGGGCCGGGGTGAGGGTCTTCCGCGCACCCACTCCCGGGTTACGCACAGGTCTCTCAAAGGAGCCGCCGTCTTATTCCCTCTCCCTGGCAGGGAGAGGGCTAGGGTGAGGGTCGAAAGCCCGGAATCCCTCCCAAGCCCCGAGCCACCCACGCCACCCCCTCGCCGTCGTCCTTTCCCTCTCTTGAGACCTTTGCACAACGCCTCTCGACCTCGAAGATGCGTCCGCTCTTACTCCCTCTCTTGGAGGAAA
The DNA here is from genome assembly GCA_022821645.1 of Chloroflexota bacterium. Taxonomy (GTDB): domain Bacteria; phylum Chloroflexota; class UBA11872; order UBA11872; family UBA11872; genus UBA11872. The sequence goes on along the minus strand of JAJEDE010000026.1, from coordinate 5,028 downwards.
GGGTTGGGATGAGCGGTCTCCCGGACACCCACCCACGGAGTACCCCAAAGTCCCTCGACGGCGTCACCATCGCCCGCGGCCTCCTCGCCCGCACCGGCCAGATCGTCAAGGACGTAGCCCCAACCCGCCGCGTCTTCCTCTGCTCGGACGACAACGTCATGGGCATCCTGGGAGATCCCGTAACCCACGCCCTCACCTCCGCCGGTCTACGCGTGGAGACACACGCGGTCCGTCCCGGCGAGGAAAGCAAGTCCCTCCAGGTCGCCGCCGGCATCTACAACTGGCTCGCCGCCCGGCGCGCCGAACGCCGCGAACCCCTCATCGCCCTCGGCGGCGGGTGTGTCGGCGACCTCGTCGGCTTCGTCGCCGCCACCTACGCCCGCGGCATCCCCTTCGTCCAGATCCCCACCACCCTGCTCGCCCAGATCGACAGCAGCATCGGCGGCAAAGTCGCCGTTGATCTGCCCGCCGGCAAAAACCTCGTCGGCGCCTTCTACCCCGCCCACCGCGTCATCATCGATCCCAATGCCCTCGCCACCCTCCCCCGCCCCCAGCTCATCGCCGACTACGCCGAAGTCATCAAAACCGCCGTCATCTTCGATGCCGACCTCTTCAACCTCATCGAAGCCTCAACCCACAAGCTCGACGATCCCGAACTACTCGCCCAACTCGTCCAACGCTGCGTCCGCTGGAAAGCCAAAGTGGTCGACGAAGACCCCGAAGACCGCGGCATCCGCGCCATCCTCAACTACGGCCACACCATCGCCCACGCCATCGAAACCGTCGCCGGCTACGGTGCGTATCGTCACGGCGAAGCCGTCGCCATCGGCATGGTCGGCGCCGGCCGCCTCGCCGCCCAAACCGGCCACTGGACCGAGGCCGAAGCCACCCGCCAGAACACCCTCCTCGCCGCCATCGGCCTCCCCACTACGTTTACTGGCATCCAACCCGCCCACGTCCTCGACGCCATGCTCCGCGACAAAAAAGTCCAAAACGGCATCATCCGCTGGGTCCTCCCCACCACCCTCGGCCACGCCACCGTCAACGTAGAACTCGACCCCACCCTCGTCACCCAAACCGTCCACACCCTCACCTCTTCGTAGGGGCCGGTTTCTAACCGGCCTCTTCCGCTCGTGATCCCAAGACCCCACCCCAACGCCGCTACCCCGACTCCCCCTCCCGCTTCAACCACCACCGCATCGGATTCCCCGCGATGTACTCGCGGATCCGGTTCAAATCCTCCTCATTCCGAACCACATGCTCATAAAACCCCCGCTGCCACACCGCCGTCCCCGGCGTCCCCCGCAACCCATTCACCCGCCGCCCCGACATCGACTTAAACCCCCGCACCACCTCCGACAACCCCTGCCGTCGAGCTCCCCGCGGTTCATTCGTAGGGGCGGCGTCCCCGACCCGCCCGTCTTCCGGTCGTGATCCAACCGATCCACCCTGCCCTCGCCCCGCCCGCGATTCTCTCGTAGGGGCGGCGTCCCCGACCCGCCCGTCTTCCGAGCAACCAACATCTCGGCTCCCCAAACCGTCCAAGAAGAGCCTGTCAAAGGCCCCTCTCAACCATCGCCGCCCTCCCCGACTTCCGGCGCCTCATGCGCGCCGCCTGCCTCCGCCTGGGCCAACTCGTCAACCAGACCCAGCTTGGCCGCGATGTAGGCCTGCCCCAGCCAACCGTCCGTCGCTACCTCAACCTGCTGGAGACCTCCTACCTCCTCATTCGCCTGCCCGCCTACGCCGTCAACCGCACCAAGCGCCTCATCAAGTCCCCCAAGATCTATTGGGGCGATACCGGCGTCGCCCTCCACCTCAGCCAGGAAACCCAACCCCGCGGCGCCCACCTTGAAAACCTCGTCCTGCACGACCTCCTCGCCTGGCGCGACGCCCGCCTCGATCCCGCCCAAATCTTCTACTGGCGCACCACCATCGGCGAAGAAGTCGACTTCGTCATCGAGACCGGCGACCGGCTCCTTCCCATCGAGATCAAAGCCACCACCCGCCCCCGCCTCCGCGACACCACCGCCCTGCGCACCTTCCAGGCCGAATACGGCCACCGCAGCCGGGCCGGCCTCCTCCTCCACACCGGAACCCTCCTCGACTGGATCACCCCCACCATCCTCGCCACCCCCTGGTCCCGCCTCATCTAGCCCCCGTTCGTGGTGAGCCGGGTCGGAGTCCGTCGGAGAACCGTGTCGAACCACATCCCCCGGGTCACCCTCCCGTTCGTGGCGAACCGGTCTGGAGTCCGCGGAAGACTGTGTCGAACCACACCTCCGTCCTGTCTTCCGTAGGGGCCGCGCCTGTCACCCGCCCGTCTTCCTTCCCCTCCGCCATCCCGGCGTCCCCGGCCGGGACCCAGTAGCAACCCACCCCAAAAGCACTCCCAAGCCACCCCTGGCAACCACCCCGACCAAGACCTCCCAACCTCCGACTCCGCCTCTCAACGCTCACTACTCTCAACTCACTCCTTCCCTACCCCCCGTTCGTGGTGAGCCGACCCAGAGTCCACCGGCGGCCCGTATCGAACCAGACAGCCGACAGCACCCAAGCTCTCTGGACGCTCGCCGGCTCCCCTCCGTTCATAGTGAGCCGCCCGGAAGTCTTCGGACACTCGTGTCGAACCGCACAACTCACAGCAACCAAGCCTTCTGGACCATCCCCAGTCGGAACCCCGCCGCAACCACTGCTCCCGCCCCCGTCCACCGCCTCCATCCGGGATCTCGACCAATTTCAGGTGTCCACCTCACTCCCCAGTGACGCGTCCACAGCTTGCCCGCAAAAAATAGAGCCGGCCCACTTGGTGGTCGAGTGCACCCTGGAAGGTCTTCCCTGTGGTTGTCGCGCCGTATTTCGTCAGGCATACTGACCGTGTCGGCCGATATCGCGAGTCGGCCATTTTCAGGGCAAGGCTGTAGCGATGTCTACAGACGTTGAGTCTGTGCTTGAGGCGAGCTTTGTTCTGCTTGAAGCCAACTTGCTTGAGTCGCCAGAACAAAAGCGAGGATTTGTCGCGGACTCAAAAGCCGAGGTAGATTTTCATCCTAGGGTTGACATTGTAGCAAGTGACCTGTCAAGTGCAATTGGCGGAAGTGATCGCTTTGTCTTTGAGCAAGATAGGATTGAGTTAAGACTATACCCAAATGATGAGCGAAACATAGTAAGTCGTAAGTTCCCAAGTTCCGTCGACGACTTGCACCGTTTATCAGAAATCGTTCATTTGGCGATTGGTAACACAGAGATAGGTGATCAAGAGCTTGGCGATACTATAGCCTTTGGTTACAATGTCCAAGTCGTCTACTCGCAAGATACTCATGACAGCGCTTTGCAGTATATTGCCGAGTCGTTTTTTGACCCTCAATTGTCGGAGCGAATCGGTGGTGAAGGGGTAGCTGGCGGAACAGCACAAATCTATTTTAGGGTGGGTCAGCGATTGTGGTCGGCTAGATTTGAGCCGCGCCTGAGTGATCCGTATGCTCAAAACATCTACTTGGCCGTAAATTGCCATGTCGGTCATCCCAAAGAACGTATTCCATCAACTATCGATGATGTGTACGCTGGGTTCGTCGATGTATGGAATCGTGCACATCTCCTAGTGGATGCCCTTGATGAGTAGTGCTCGGGAGACTTCCCAAATACATAGGCAAGTCAATGATGAGTGGCTCAAGCCTGTGTATTTCGATGATGGCATTCATGTGAAAAGTGCGGAGCGTCGTCGCCGGGTCGTTTTTTCAGAAGAGACCGGCGATTCTTGGGAAGCACTGTATGCAGATGTAGGCTCGTGGGTCGATGCTTATCGGTACTTTTTGCAAATTGAAGTAAAGATGCGGCAGGGGGTTGTGCGTCAACGGGGATTGGGATTAGTTGAGATGGAAGAGTGGGATCATTCCATTCAACAGCTTCTACCACCCAGCATCGAAGCTTCGATGCGAAGACTATCTTCGGTGTCACCAATAGAATACACTGATCATGGTTCAGTTATCTTTGATCCCAAACTGATGAGGGTCGAGTACCCTTATGTTTATCGATTCGATGGCCAATATATGTTCGCGATAAAGAGCTCCACCGGACACGTAGACCTTCTGAACGTGCCTAAACCGCCTCGGTTTTATTGGACGTTTAGAGGCATATGGCGCAGACTTCTGAAGTGGACTGGCTGGTTCCGTTAGTCGCTGCGATCAAGTCAATCTTGATTATTGTTCGCAGCCTTCGAATACCACAGCCAGATATCAAGCCATGCACAACTCGTGTCATGCGGTCTGGTCGGGGATTTCCGTGGGACAAGAAGATCGCATACCACCCTCTCCCCGACGGTCGCCATGAAAAGAGTCTTTTGTAGATTGGATGTGCGCTGATGATTCTTGACAAGGAAACTTTCAGCCCTCTCAAGTAGCCTGTAAGTGAACGCTTAATCCCTTGCTGCATATTTCTATGGAGTAGGGTTTATTTCAGATGACTCGCGATGCCCATATCGCGTGTGATTCAGATCTCCGGTATATTTACCAAGATGAGTTTGGATGTTACTGAAAGTACTCCTTATTGGCGTTTCTTATATTTGAATGCACGGCTATTGTTTCAGTACATTGAAATCAAGTATAAGCTTGGGATCAATAGACGCCCTGATCATTGAGCCCGTGTTGAGGATGAATCATGAGACTCGCGGATGCGAATGGAGTAGATGCACGATGTGTTGGCTAGCGTGATTGATTCATATCCAGAAGTCTTGCCAGTGCATCGTTACTAGAGATATCGAGTGACCAGCCATACGCCTTGGCAACCGCCGCATCCAACGCCCCATGCGCATCCACCAACCACTGTGGCCGCTCGTTGTACAAATTTGTCAGCGTCCGCCGCCCAAGCTCCCGCACCGGAGCCGCCTTGGTCGGCACCGGCCGCTTCGGATACCCCGCCACCGGCTCATCCACCCACTCCACCCACTCCGGAGGATTCAGCCACCGGTCACGAAGTTCCACCAGCCGGCGAGCCGCCTCGGCGATGGCAATGGCGCGCGGGTCGTTGGCG
>JAJEDE010000007.1 GCA_022821645.1 Chloroflexota bacterium | reverse complement strand
CCGCCGGCAAGCCGGCCAAGGTGGCCCTCGTCGCCTGCATGCGCAAGCTGCTGGTGCTCTGCAACGCCCTCTGTCGCGACCACACCATGTGGGATCCCACCATGCCCTAACCCTTGACCCCCAACACAGGTGCTCTCCCCTCTCCCCTCTACCCTTCCGCCAACCCCTCCTGCGTACCGGCCGGTTTCTAACCGGCCGCTTCCGGGCGCGATGCCCAACCGTTCGTGGTGAGCCGGGCCGCCGTCTTCGGCGGCCCGTGTCGAACCACCCCACCCGTGGCACCATGACCCCACGACCTAACCATCTCCAGAGCGCACCCCATGGCCGCCCGACGCGCCACCACCGGCGAAGCCCTCGACTACCGCGCCGAGCTCTGGAGCATGGCCGACGCCCTCCGCAACAACATGGACGCCGCCGAATACAAGCACGTCGTCCTCGGCCTCATCTTCCTCAAGTACATCTCCGACGCCTTCGAGGAACGCCATGCCCAGGTGCTCGCCCAATGGGGTCCAGAAGCCGCCGAAGACCGCGACGAATACATCGCCGAGAACATCTTCTGGGTACCCCCAGCGGCCCGCTGGTCCAAGCTCCAGGCCCAGGCCCGCCAGCCCACCATCGGCACGGTCGTCGACGACGCCATGGTCGCCATCGAGCGGGAAAACCCCGCCCTCAGGGAAGTCCTCCCCAAGGACTACGCCCGCCCCGCCCTCGACAAGACCAGCCTCGGCCGCGTGATCGATCTGGTCAGCAACATCAAGGTCGGCGGCGCTGAGGCCCAAGCTACCGATGTACTCGGCAGCGTCTACGAGTACTTCCTCGAGCAGTTCGCCCTGGCCGAGGGACGCAAGGGCGGCGAGTTCTACACCCCGCGCAGCGTCGTCCGGCTACTCGTGGAGATGCTCCAGCCCTACCAGGGTCGCGTTTACGACCCCTGCTGCGGCTCCTCCGGCATGTTCGTCCAGTCAATCGAATTCATCCAGGCCCACGCCACCGGCAACGGGAATGGGGGCCGGGCAGCGACCGACATTTCCATCTACGGCCAGGAATCCAACTACACCACCTGGCGCATGGCCCGCATGAACCTCGCCATCCGCGGCATCGAAGGCCGCATCGCCCACGGCGACAGCTTCCACAACGACCGCCACCCCGACCTCCGCGCCGACTACATCCTCGCCAATCCCCCCTTCAACGTCTCCGACTGGGGCGGCGAGCGGCTGCAGGACGACCAGCGCTGGCGCTACGGCGTCCCGCCCAGGGGCAACGCCAACTTCGCCTGGGTCCAGCACTTCCTGCACCACCTCGCGCCGCGCGGCCGCGCCGGCTTCGTCCTGGCCAACGGCTCCATGTCCTCCAACCAATCCGGCGAAGGCCAGATCCGCAAGAACATCGTCCAGGCCCGCCTCGTCGACTGCATCGTCGCCCTCCCCGGCCAGCTCTTCCGCTCCACCCAGATCCCCGCCTGCCTCTGGTTCCTGTCGCGCGACAAGAGCAACACCGCGCGACGCAACGAAACCCTTTTCATCGACGCCCGCAACCTCGGCCACATGCTCGACCGCACCCGCCGCGACCTCTCCCCCGACGACATCACCCAAATCGCCAACACCTACCACGCCTGGCGTAGTGGCTCGATTCCGCCTCCTTCTCCCTCTCCCTTGCAGGGAGAGGGCCGGGGTGAGGGTAGAAACGCGGCCCAAGCAACCTCACCAGGAAACACTCCCAATTCAGAAGATGGCTATTCCGACATCCCCGGCTTCTGCAAAAGCGCCCCTCTCCAAGAAATCCGCAAACACAACCACGTCCTCACCCCTGGCCGCTATGTCGGCGCAGCCCCCCAGGAAGACGACGGCGAACCCTTCGAAGAAAAAATGACCCGCCTCACCACCCAATGGCGCCAGCAGCAAGCCGAAGCGCGCCGGCTGGATGCCGCTATCGAGGAGAACCTGGCCCGGCTGGGCTTTGGAGCGCCGATAGACCGGGAAAGCATCGACTCGGACACAGGAGGGTAATTACTATAATTACAGCGCGTGCGAACGCACCGAGGAGCAAGGCATGACCCAATCGCCTCGCACCAGGGAGGTGAAGCTGATCGCCATCGGCAACTCCAGGGGCATCCGGCTCCCCAAGGAACTCTTGGACAAATACGGCTGGGGCGATCGGCTGGTGTTGGAAGAGTTCGACGAAGGCATCGCCTTGCGCGGCAAAGAGACGCACCGTCTCTCGTGGGAGGAAACCTCCCGCGCCATGGCCGCCGAATCGGAGGATTGGAGCGATTTCGACGTCGCCCTGGCTGACGGCCTGGAGTAATGGCGGACTTCCCCCGCCGCTACGGAATCTACATCGCCGATCTCAACCCCACCTTGGGTAGCGAGATTCGCAAGGTCCGACCGGTCGTGGTGGTCAGCCGCGATGCCATGAACCGGTTTCTCGACACCGTGGTCATCTGCCCGCTCACCACCAGCCTGCACCCCCGCTGGCGCGGTCGTCTCCAGGTGCGCTGCGCGGGACAGGACGCCGAGATCGCCGTGGACCAGATTCGCACCATCAGCAAGCAGCGCCTTCGGCATCGCATCGACCGCCTCCCCGCCGATGCTGCGTCCCAACTCCGCCGCATCATCGCCGAGATGTACGCCGAATAACGGCCAGGACACCGCCATGACCGCTCAAACGGCACTCTCGGATTCGGCAAGATCACGTTCATTGGAGGTGAGCGTATGACCGTCAATGAGCTGATCCACCAATTGGAACGTTTCCCGCCCGACCTGCGCGTGGTCGTCAATGGCTATGAAGAGGGCTACGACGACCTGTCGCCAGAGCAACTCTCCGTGGTGGATATAGCCTTGAACACTGGGAAGCACCGGTGGGAGGGGATGCACGGAGACCTGCACGTCTTGACCGGCAGTGCGCCTATCGATGGCAAAGTGGCCAAAGCGCTGGCTCTGAAGCGAGTCTCGAATTGACCGGCAACGGGAGCGTCGCGGCAACGTGGCCATAGATTACGGCAACTTCAAGCGGTCGCTGAAGAATCTGGAAACGCAGCACGACAACCTGCTGCATCGCACGTCGGCCTATCCGTTGTTCGTGCAGGAAGGCATGGCCGAGTCGGTGATCCAGCGGTTCGAGACCTGCTATGACGCCCTGTGGAAGGTTCTCAGGCGTCATCTCGTTGAAGCGCTTGGCATCGTCGAAGCCCCGACCAGCCCCGTGCAGATCTTCCGGGTAGCCGATGAAAACCGCTTGCTGGCGGCAGGCGTCGACCAGTGGAGGCGTTACGTGCAAGCGCGCATCGACACCACGCACGACTACGACGGAGAAAAGGCGGCCAACGCCATTGCGCTTATGCCCGAGTTCATCGTCGACGCCGTCGATCTCTACAGCGCCATGACCGGAGAACCGTGGGAATGACCGGCTCGGTCGACCTCAGCCCCGCCCACCGCGCCACAGTCGAACGCATCCTCGCCGAACACGTGCCGGAGTGCGAGGTGCGGGCGTTCGGTTCCCGCGTGACGTGGACCTCCAGGGACCCGTCTGATCTAGACCTGGCCATCGTCGGTAAGGGCCCGTTGGACTTGAGGACGCTTAGCCGATTGAACGAAGCCTTCGAGGAGTCGATCCTGCCTATGCGGGTAGACGTACTCGACTGGCACTCCATATCGGACAACTTCCGAGAGGTAATTGAGCAGGACTATGTCGTTTTGCAAATGAGCAACGCCTCTCAAGACGCCGACCAGCCCAGTATCTGGCGCGAGGTGCTACTAGAAGACGTCTGTGAATTTCGCTCAGGATCCGTCTTCAAATTGAAATACCAGGGGCAGTCTTCAGGAGACTTTCCGTTCATAAAAGTCAGCGACATGAATCTCGAGTCAAACATTATTCGAATTCTAGATTCAAACAATTGGGTTAGTCAAGCCACTGCCCAAGAAATTAGGGCAAGACCGCTTCCATCTGGAGCTACAGTTTTCGCGAAGATTGGCGAGGCCCTCAGACAGAATCGACTACGCATGCTGGTTCGTCCAACTATTGTCGATAACAACATGATGGGTGCTATCCCAAAAGGTGATATCGTTGATTCCAAATTTCTGTATTATGGCATGCACAGTATCGACTTCGGTGAAGTTGCTGCCGGAACTGCGCTTCCATATCTCACGCTCTCCGCGCTTAAGAGTCTGCCCTTTCAGCTTCCACCTCTTGCCGAACAACGCGCCATCGCCCACATCCTCGGCACCCTGGATGACAAGATCGAGCTGAACCGCCGCATGAACCAGACGCTCGAAGAAATGGCCCGCGCCCTCTTCAAATCCTGGTTCGTCAACTTCGACCCCGTCCGCGCCAAGGCGGCCCTCCGGCATGACGCCACATCTGACGCCGACCTCACCATGAGCAGTGCCTCATCCGCCGAACGATGGACGATCCAACGCGCCCGCTCCTACCTGGACGCCATAGACCCGCAGATGGTCGACCTCTTCCCTGACCGCTTGGTGCCGTCGGAACTTGGGGAGATTCCAGAGGGGTGGGAGCCGAAGGCGTTGGGGGATATGGCAGACATATCAAGTGGCAAGCGACCTGCTCGCCGTGTTTCTGTGGCCGATGGCGAAATGCAGACACCGCTCTGGGGTGGCAACGGGCCAATGGGTTTTGTTGCTGAAGCGCTTGTAGACTTTCCGATCGTGCTAACTGGCAGAGTCGGTACTCTTGGATCAGTATTCAGAATAACCACTCCATGCTGGCCCTCTGACAACACACTCATAATGAGAGCCAATTCCGCCGAGCTCTTCAACTTTCTGTTTCTTCACATAAGTACGATTGACTTCGGTTCGCTAAACAGAGGCTCAACGCAGCCCTTGCTGACTCAGGGAGATCTCAAATCACAAAGGGCTGTAACGCCTACCGGGTATGCGTTAGACCGATTCAGTGAATTGACAGCCGACCTGTTCGACAAGATCGACATAGGGCGCCGGCAGTCACAATCCCTTCGCCTGATTAGGGATTGCCTGTTGCCTTGGTTGCTGTCAGGAGAGACACAAGTGGGATCGATCGGATGAGCAGTCTTACTGCGGCAGAAAAGATATTTTTCGAGAACGTATTCGACATGGGAGGTGGCTACGTTCTAAATTTCTCGAATCCGAGCTTCGGTCAGTTCTTTGACGACTATAACGTCGACATCCACAGTGCGAAGTATGAAATCTATGGCACGTCCAAGGCTAATAAGATGCGCGCATTCTGGGACCGAGAGTCCGACGCCATAGTAAGTCGCGTTTTGTCCGATATGCTTGATGTCTATGAGGCGATCTGTAATTCTGCTGGTCGTGAGATGGATTCAGCCGTGCTCAAAAGGTGCCGAGTGATCATCACCCGGATTGCCGGAACAGTCCCCGGACCACCGTTTGTAGCGAATGCAGTCTTTCTGAATCAGGATGTTGATATACCAGATGTCCAAAATCTGCCAGTGGATTTTGCCGTAGCGAAAATTATCGAAGATCGACTCAAGGAAGTACAAGCCTGCCAGTCTGTGGGGGCGCACCTATCTGTCATATTCCAATGCGGAAGCGTTCTGGAAGCCGTACTTCTTGGCGCAGCACAGAGCGAACCGGAGCAATTCAATCGTTCAGGTGCAAGCCCGAAAGAGAATGGCAAGGTCAAGCGGTTCCACGAATGGACTTTGTCAGAATTTATAAATGTGGCCCACGATATCGGGCTGTTGAAGGCGGATGTACATACGTTTAGTCACGGGCTGCGGGACTTCCGAAACTATATCCACCCATATCAACAGATGGTTTCAGGTTTCACCCCCGACGAGCATACCGCCAAGGTCTGTTTTCAAGTGCTCAAGGCGGCATTGGCCGATGTCGCAGGTGAGCGGTAATGCTGAGAGTCCCGAGGTTCCGTGATGGTTTGCCGCTAATGTGGACCATGTCCTTGTCGGTCGCTAGGCATCGCGATTGACCGGCATAACCGAGGCTGTCGCAGAGGCTGCGAGTCTTGCTTGGCTGAATGGTCTTGGGTGGGAGACATCCCACGGACAGGACATCGCCCCTGACACGCGGAACGCCGAGCGTGACAACTACGGCGAGGTTGTGCTGGTGCGGAGGGTGCATAACGCCCTAGCGGCGCTGAATCCCGGCCTGCCTCCCGACGCTCTTGACGACGCTTTTCGCAAGGTGACGCGGTCCGAGGGCTCGACTGTGGAATCGCGCAACCGCGCCTTCCACCGCATGCTCGTGAACGGCATCGAGGTTGAATATCGCGACGCTGAGGGCAGAGTGCGTGGGGACCAAGTTCGGGTCATCGACTTCGACAACACCGCCAATAACGACTGGCTCGCCGTCAACCAGTTCACAGTCTCCGAAAACCAGGACACCCGTCGGCCAGACATCGTGCTATTCGTCAATGGCCTGCCCCTCGGCCTGATGGAGCTCAAGAACCCTGCCGACGAGGACGCCACTATCCGCACAGCCTGGAACCAACTCCAGACCTACAAGGCCGAGCTTCCCACCCTGTTCGCCATGAACGAGGCGCTGGTGGTCTCGGACGGAATCGATGCCCGCCTCGGCACCCTCACCGCCGGCTGGGAGTGGTTCAAGCCCTGGCGCACTGTCACCGGCGAGGCGCTGGCCGATCCTCAGATGACCGAGCTACAGGTCCTGCTTGAAGGCGTCTTCCAGCCGCGCCGCTTCCTCGCCCTGCTCCGTGACTTCATCGTGTTCGAGGACGACGGCGGCGCCCTCGCCAAGAAGATGGCGGGCTACCACCAGTTCCACGCCGTTCGAGTAGCTGTCGACGAGACGCTTCGCGCGGCATATCTGCAGGGGCCCGCTTTGGAATCCGGACGCTACGAGGCTGGTCGAAGGCCTGGCGGCGAGGTCGGCGACTCGCGCATTGGCGTCGTCTGGCACACCCAGGGCGCCGGCAAGAGCCTCACCATGGCTTTCTACGCCGGCGCCATCGTCCGCGAGCCGGCGATGGAGAACCCCACAATCGTGGTGCTCACCGACCGCAATGACCTGGATGACCAGCTGTTCGGTGTCTTCGCCCGCTGCCAGGACCTCCTACGCCAGCCCCCCGTGCAGGCCCGCGACCGCGCCGACCTGCGCCAATTGCTCTCGGTGAACGCCGGCGGCGTGGTCTTCACCACCATCCAGAAGTTCTACCCCGAGGAAAAGGGCGACACCCACCCCACGCTGTCCCGCCGCCGCAACATCGTCGTCATCGCCGACGAGGCCCACCGCAGCCAGTACGACTTCATCGACGGCTTCGCCCGCCACATGCGCGACGCCCTGCCCAACGCATCCTTCGTCGGCTTCACCGGAACCCCCATTGAGCTGCAGGACGCCAATACCCGCGCCGTCTTCGGCGACTACATCAGCATCTACGACATCCAGCGCTCCGTTCAGGACCGCGCCACGGTGCCGATCTACTACGAGGGTCGTCTGGCAAAGCTGACCCTGGACGAGCGTGAGAAGCCGCGTATCGACCCCGATTTCGAGGAAGCCACCGAGGGCGAGGAGATAGAGCGCAAGGAGAAGCTCAAGACGAAGTGGGCGCAGCTGGAAGCTGTGGTCGGCTCTGAGAAGCGCGTGAGACAGATCGCCGAGGACATCGTGACCCACTTCGAGCAGCGGCTGGAGGTCATCGACGGCAAGGCCATGGTCGTCTGCATGAGCCGCCGCATCTGCATCGACCTCTACCGCGAACTCGTGCGTCTGCGCCCCGACTGGCACGACGACGATGACGCCAACGGTCGCATCAAGGTCGTAATGACCGGTGCCGCCTCCGACCCCGTCGATTGGCAACCCCACATCCGCAACAAGCCGCGCCGCGAGGCGCTGGCCAAGCGCTTCCGCGACCCGAACGATCCGCTGCAAGTCGTCCTGGTACGCGACATGTGGCTCACCGGCTTCGACGCCCCCAGCCTCCACACCATGTACGTCGACAAGCCCATGCGCGGCCACGGCCTCATGCAGGCAATCGCCCGCGTGAACCGCGTATTCAAGGACAAGCCCGGCGGCCTGATCGTGGACTACCTGGGCCTGGCGCAGGACTTGAAAAAGGCCCTCGCCACCTACACCGAAAGCGGCGGCGAGGGTGAGACCGCGCTGGACCAGGAGAAGGCGGTCGCGGTGATGCTTGAGAAGTACGACATCTGCCGCGGCCTCTTCCACGGCTTTGACTGGTCGGCGTGGGTTACGGGTGGGGCAACCGAGAAGATGAACCTGCTTCCCGCCGCCCAGCAGCACATCCTGGCCAAGGAGGACGGCAAACAGCGCTGCCTTGACGCCGTGCGCGAACTCTCGCAGGCCTTCGCGCTCTCGGTGCCCCACGACGAGGCCGTTCGGATCCGGGACGACGTGGGATTCTTCCAGGCGGTCCGTGCGGCCTTGTCCAAGCGAGCGGAATCCGAGACTCGCCCCGAGGAAGATCTGGACTTTGCCGTTCGCCAGATCATCTCGCAGGCCGTGGCCTCCGAAGGCGTCATGGACATCTTCGCCGCCGCGGGCCTCGAGAAACCGGACATCTCGGTCCTATCCGAGGACTTCCTCGCCGAGGTGCGCGGTATGCCTCACCGCAACCTGGCCGTGGAGCTTCTGGAAAAACTCCTCAAGGGCGAGGTCTCGACTAGGCGGCGCAAGAACGTCGTCCAGGCCCGCTCCTTCGCAGAGATGCTGGAACAGACCCTCCGCCGCTACCAGAATCGCGCCATCGAAGCCGCCCAGGTAATCGAGGAACTGATCGCGCTCGCCCGCGAAATGCGCGAAGCCAACGCCCGCGGCGAGCAACTGGGACTCTCCGAGGACGAACTCGCCTTCTACGACGCCCTGGAAACTAACGACAGCGCCGTCCAGGTACTCGGTGACGAAACCCTACGCGACATCGCCCGTGAGCTTGTGGACACCGTCCGCAACAACGTCACCATCGACTGGACCCTCCGCGAAAACGTCCGCGCCCACCTCCGCCGCCTTGTCCGCCGCATCCTCCGCAAACACGGCTACCCGCCCGACAAGCAGGAAAAAGCCACCCGCACCGTCCTCGAACAAGCCGAAGCCCTCTCCCAAACCTGGGCCACCCTCTAACCACCGCCACTCCCCCATCCCTGCCAGCAACGCACGCACTGCTTGCATTGCCGGCACTGACGTCATTCCCACCACCCGCCATCCCCGGCACCCCGCGGCGCAGTGGTCAGCCCACGTCGCGTCCTGCGCGAACCTCGATCAGCCCCCCACGCCGGTCGCCAGAACCTGGTTCACCGCAATCGCCACCCCCGCCGCGGCCGCCACCCCGGCCACCATCAGCCCGGCAATCCACTTGATCAGCCGCGCCTCCCGCGCGTGCAGTTCGGCCTTCAACTCGCCAAACTCAGCCTTCAACTCGGCTCGCAGCGAGTGAATGTCCGCTTTCGTCGCAAACGTCGGCAGCGTGGACTCAATCGCCGTCAAGCGTCGCTCGATATCGAGCGCGGACAAATCGGCCGTCATCGGTTTCCCCGAGAGCCTGTGCCGGTTCTGCTCTGGACCTGTTCTCGCACGTGGGCGCCCCTTTGCTGTATCGGCTCACCAGCCGACCCAATCTCATCCGTCCCCGCTGCACGCACCGGGGCCGCCCCTTTGATTCTGCCCCGATTGTAGCCGTCGCCCCCCGTCCCGAGAGACCATTGCACAACGCCCCTGGCTCTCGTATTGCGGCCGCTCTTAATCCCTCTCCTGGGAGACCTTTGCAAAACGCCCCGCGCCCTCGCGAGAGGGACGGCTCTTGCTCCCTCTCCCAGTGGGAGAGGGTTGGGGTGAGGGTCTTCCGGGCAACCACCCCAGGATTGCGCAAAGGTCTTTCCTGGGGGAGAGGGTTGGGGTGAGGGGTCTTCCGAGCAACCAACGACAGGTTCCGCAAAGGTCTCAATGGGGGAAGGACCCGAGTCGAACCACATCCCTGCCTGCTTTGCCTGCACTGCCAGCAACGCCTGCACTGATTGCCTTGCTGACATTGCCATCACTGCCTGCCCCCGCCATCCCCAGCCCCGGTCCACCCTCCGACCTCACCAACAGAACGTCATCCCGGCGTCTTCAGCCGGGCCCCAACACCCACCCTCGTCACCAGCCACTCCCCAACCAGCCATCAACCACCGCACCAAAGCTCTTATCCTTGCCTGCATGAACGCCCCGGCAGCCGGCGACACCCAATCCCCTACGGCGGTCTAGCACCCATGCGCGTCGTCGAAGACCCCCTCAACCGCGAAACCATCGATGCCATCACCCAGCTCATCGTCGAGCGCTTCCAGCCCGAGCAAATCATCCTCTTCGGCAGCGTCGCCCGCGGCGAAGAGGATGACCACAGCGACCTGGACCTGATGGTCGTCCTGCGCCCCGGCGAGGAGCCGCCCCGCCAGGGCAATCCCATCCACGCCGCCATCGCCGAACGATTCGTCCTGCCCGTCGACCTCCTGATCCGCTCCTACGAAGCGTTCGCCACTTACCGCCCCAACCCCAACTCCATGCTCAGCCGCATGCTCGAAGACTCCGAAGTCCTCTATGATCGCCGCGCGGCCTGAGCACGCCTGGTTCGCCAAGGCGGACGACGACCTGGAAATAGCCCGCCGAGCCCTCGGGCCGGAGCGACCCCTGCCGGCCATTGCCTGCTTCCACGCCCAGCAATGCGCGGAAAAGTACCTCAAGGGATATCTGGTCGCGCACGACGTCCCGTTCCGATTCGTGCACGACCTCGGCTATCTCCTCAATCTCTGCACCGGCCTGGACCCAGCCTTTGAAGACCTCAGACCAGCCGCCAGATTCCTGAACGCCTACATCGCGACATCCCGCTATCCGGCGGAAACCGACCCGGAACCCGACATCCCGTCGGCGCGGGAGGCCATCCGGCGAGCCCAGCAAATCGCCGACTTCGTTCTCCAAACCTAACCCTCCCCCACATCTCTACCAGCCTCGCTTGCAATGCCGGCAACGCATGCACTGCTTGCATTGCTGGCATTGCCATCACTGCCATCACTGCCATCACTGCCATCAACCGCCATCCCCGGCCCCCGATCCAGTCCCTCGTCATCCCGGCGTCAAGCCTGTCCTGAGCGAGTCGAATGGGCCTGCCCTGAGCTTGCCGAATGGGGCCGGGACCCAGCAGCACCCAACCACCAACCACTTGCCACTCGCTCTCAGAGAGTGTACACTATCCGAGTAAGCCCTGCAACCCCCACTCCAAATGCCCCCTTCCCTCCTCGCCCCGATCCTCTCCCCACTCCTCCCAACTCTCCGCTTCCCGCTCTTCCTTCCCCTCTTCTCTAACTCCTCTTCCCTCTCCCCTCTACCCTTCTGCCCACCCCTCATCAGACTACTCGCCCCCTTGGCGCCCCGTCACTGCCCCCGCCTGTTCCGCACCTTGCGTGGAGACCCGTCGCTGCCCGTCCCCTTCCGATCTCACTTCTCTGCCCTCTCCCCTCTACCCTTCCTCCTTCCCACCCGCCCAAAAATCCGCCCAAGCTGTCTCTCGCCAGCCCGCCCCCCTCTCGGGGGCGGGCTGGCGAGAGACAGCTCCCCCTTCACCCCCAACCAAATTCCACCGCCCGGCACCCGCCCCCAGCCCCGTCCGATCCCCACCCTCGGCTCGCCGCGCCACCCAGGCCTCGCCCCACCGCCGCGGCAAGACCTCGCCCACCCGCGCCACACCCCGTCCCCAGTCCCCGTGCATATCCGCTCTCACTCCTCTTCCCTCTCCCCTCCACCCTTCCGCCCCCGCCCCGCCGCACCTCAAGAGTTTTTTAGAAAAAACTCTTATTGCGCACGCGAGGCCCCATTTCGCCCCCTACATCCGCGCGCCCCGCCCCCCGGCCGCACTGCCGCATTGCCCCGCTCGCCTAAAGTGGCCCGCGACCCACGACACCGGAGACCACCCGTGTTCGAGGAAGAGTTCCGCACCTACGACATCGACGCACCCGAAGTCCGCGCCCTCCAACGCGCCATGCCGCAAGAGACGTTCGCGCTTGTGGAGGGCCTCATGGGTCGCTGGCAGCAGGCCGGCATGCCCCTCCGCCCCGCCCGCCGCGGCTTCGCCTTCCAGGCCCCGCACGGCGAGCGCCTCACCACCGTCGCCTGGGTCTACGCCCCCGACCGCCGCCACCCGGTGGCGCGAATCGAAGTCGCTCTCGACCTGCTGCTGCGCCGCGGAGTGGACGCCGAGCAGATCGGCGAGCTGCGCGACGATCTGACCCGCTTCCCAACCCACGTTCCAGGCGACTCCGAATCGCTGGTGGAACTGCCCCTGACCGTTGAACTGGGCGGCGCCGACCTGGAACGCCTGGCCTCCGCCCTCGTGCAGTTCGGACTCTCGCTCGCTTGACCACCGCCGACGTAGGCGCCAACCCACCGCCAGCCGTAACCACCCGCTGGGCCACCATGGCCGTCGTGGCCAGCGGCGTCTTCATGGCCACCCTGGACGCCAGCATCGTCAACGTCTCGCTGCCCACCCTGGTCCGCGAACTCGACGCCCCATTCGACCGCGTGCAGTGGGTCACGCTGGCCTACGTCATCGCCATCACCAGCCTGCTCCTGCCCGCCGGCCGTCTGGCCCAGATGCGCGGTGCCAAACGGCTCTATCTGGTTGGATTCCTGGTCTTCACCCTCGGCTCCCTCCTCTGCGGCCTGGCGCCCAACGTCGGCCTGCTGATCGCCTTCCGCGTCGTCCAGGGCATCGGCGGCTCGATCACCCAGGCCCTGGGACCTGCCCTGGTGGTCTCCGCGTTCCCGCCCAGCGAACGCGGTAAAGCCATCGGCTTCATCCTGTCGGCGGTATCGATTGGACTGGTCAGCGGTCCCGTGGTGGGCGGTTTCATTCTGGGGTCCCTGGGGTGGCCGTTCATCTTCCTGTTGAACGTCCCGGTTGGCGTAGCGGCAGTGGCCCTGGGCGCCCGAATCCTGCCCGCGGGAGCCCGCGGCACCGGCGGCCGCTTCGACCTGCGCGGGGCCACCCTTCTCACGGTCGGCCTGACGATGCTGGTCGTCGGTCTGAACCGCATCCAGACGCTCGGCATCTCGTCACCCATCGTCATCCTGCTGGTCGTGACGGGCATCGCGCTGCTGTTAGCGTTCGGCTGGTGGCAAACCCGCACGCGCTGGCCAACGATCCAGCCCGCCATGTTCCGCGTGCCGGACTTCACGGCCGCCATGTTGGCTGGCTACCTGGCGTTCGCCGGCGCGGCCACCCAGATCCTGCTGCTCCCGTTTTACCTCCAGCGCGTGCTGGATCTCCCGGTCCAGCAGGTCGGCCTCCTCATGGTCACCGTCCCGGCCCTCATGGGGTTCCTCGGTACGCCTGCGGGAATGTTGGCTGACCGCACGAGTTCCCGAACCGTCGGCGCGCTCGGCATCGGTATCGTCGCCGTAGGACTGTTACTGCTGACCACGCTGGCGGCCGACACCTCGCCCTGGGCCGTCGTTCCCCGACTGGCCGTCATTGGCATCGGCATGGCCATGTTCAACAGCGGCAACGCCAGCATGCTCATGGGCTCGGCCGCCGCTGAGCACCGCAACCAGGCGAGCGCCGTTCTGGCCCTGGCGCGCAACATGGCCCAAGCCACTGGCCAGGCCCTCTGGGGCACCATCTGGGCCTCGATCGTCGTGCTGCAGCTAGGTGTTGCCGGGCCGGACGCCGCAGCCGGCCCGGACACAGTAAACGCGTTTCGCACAGTCTTCGGCGCCGCCGGCGTTGTCGTCCTGCTTGGAGTATTGGTGACCCTGGCGCCGCTCGTTGACCGAAACTCCTCGCGCTAAAAGAGTCGACGCAGGTCAATCACCGGCGCCTCGTGCGCGGAGTCCAATGTCTCGCGCGGCGCTTCGCCCGGGCGAAGCGGATCCGGAGATTCGTCCGGCTCGACCCCGCGCAGCCGTTGGAGCAGCGCAATGCCCTTTCGCGTGTCGCTGGCAATTCGGGCCGGGACCTGAGTCCGCAACCGCAGCCGAAAACACCAATACGTAAAATCCTTCCAGTCGGCCCAGCGAACGCGTCCGTCATCCGCAAGCCCGCGCTCCTTACGATAGGTCGCGAGCAAATCGCGAAGCGTCTTACCGTAGAGAACCAGGTTCACATCCAGAGACGCCCGATCAAGCGGATGGGCCTTGGACGCTTCGAGCTCCACGGCGTGCACGACGGCCTCCTCCACGTCGATACCGTAAAAGTGGTTCAGGTAAGCGTGCAGGCGGGCTTCTCCCAGGGCATGGGCAAACTCCTGGCCCGGCACGTAGATGGGCGGCCGTCCGCGAAACCGAAGCGCGTCCCGCTCTGACCGGGGTACAGCATCACGCCGCGTCCCGGCAATGCGATCAATCAGAAGCACCAGGTCCAGCGCCTCGTGCGCGACGAGATAGGTGAGACGACGCCCCTGATATGTTTCGGCCTCGAGCCGCCACTGCCCGCATGCGCGTAACGCTGCCAGATACCAGTGCGAACCGGCTGCGAGTTCGGCGTCGAACCGCCTGAGTGGATCTTGAGAAAGTTGCGGCGATTCACCCGGCGCAGCGACCACAGGTTCCAGCGGTCTCTTGGACAGTCCGGTCACCTCTGTGCGCTTGAACTCATGCGTACCATGCATTGTGATCCTAGACCGTGAATGGCAGCGAAACACGAATGCGATACCGGGTCCACTGTGATGGCGCCAGTCGCGGCAACCCGGGCGAAGCCGCGGCCGGAGTCGTCATTTACGACGAGTTTGGCGCAATCTCCGGACGCATCGCACTCCGTCTGGGCGTGCGGACGAACAACCAGGCGGAATACCAGGCGGTGCTGGCAGGCATGCGGTTAGTCGAGCAGCTTCAGCCAAGCGCAATCGAGTTTCGGCTTGACAGCGAACTGGCGGCCCGCCAGCTGTCAGGCGCCTGGAAAATCAAGAACGCCGCCCTGCGCGAACTGGCAGCCAGGGTACAGGCAGCCGCCCCCGAGCGTGTTCCTGTGAGCTTCGTGCACGTATCGCGGGCTGAAAACTCGCTTGCTGACCGACTCGCGAACTGGGCGCTCGATCGCACCGCCGCGGACATACCACACGACCTCTAGGCGCCGAACGCACCGGACGGGCCGAGAATCCGCCAAAAAACCACGTGGGGACTGGTGGGTTTCTTCTTGACAGCCGGTGGGGAATGTGATTCACTTCTTTGGCCAAACAACCACGACTGTGGTGATTGGTGGGTTGTAGTGGGGAACAAAGGGGTAGGCTTCGGCCGAAAGACGCGGCATGGCCAGCTTCAAGGGGACCTATGTCCACCAGATGGACGCCAAGGCACGCCTTGCGTTTCCCAGTCGACTTCGTGCCCAGATTCCCGAGGGGGGAACTTTGACCGTGAGCGCCGAGAACTGCCTCACGTTCTATCCGGCCGGTCTGTGGAGCGACGTGGAGCGCGAGTTGGCCACGCTGGACCCGCTGAACCCCGATGCCCGCGATACCAAACGACAGCTCTTCGGATCTGCCGAAGACGTGAAATTCGACAAGCAAGGACGGATTCCGATAGCCGTACACCTACGCGACCACGCGGGACTCACCAAGGAAGTGGTCGTCATGGGTGTGGGTGACGTGATTGAACTATGGGACGCAACGGCCTGGCAGAAGCGGCACGTGCGCATCGTCGCCGATGCGTCCGACATCATGCGGCGCGCCCGCGGAGGCGTTCCGCACTCTCCTTAGGGTGTTCTGTGTGGGGCGCGGCGCCTCCCCCGCGCCCCACACACACCGAATGTCGTGACCACCGCCTCCAGCCGCCACGAGCCGGTGATGCCACAGGCCACCGTCAGCGCGCTTCGGCCGTGCCTCAGCGGGCTGATCGTGGATGGAACAGCCGGACAAGGCGGCCACACCCAGGCCTTGCTGGACGCCGGCGCCGAGCGAATTCTGGCCATCGATCTCGATCCAGACGCTGTTCGTTGGCTGTCCACACGCTTTCGGGACGACGCGCGGGTTCAGCCGATACACGCCAGCTATTCGGACTTACCGCAACCCATTGGGACCGAACTCTCGGCGGGAGTCCTCCTGGACCTCGGAGTGTCCTCGAAGCAATTGGCAACAGCCGAGCGTGGCTTTTCGTTTCGACTGGAAGGTCCGCTGGATATGCGGTTTGACTCGACAGCCGGCGTGCCAGCGGCCTACCTCGTGAATCGCCTTCCCGAGGCTGACTTGGCAACGTTGCTCCGGGAGTATGGCGAGGAACGCCGGTCGCGCGCGGTCGCGCGTCGGATCGTCGCAAGCCGTCCGATCGAGTCCACAACCCAACTCGCCCGGGTGGTCGCGCGAGCGTTCCCCAGGCGACGGCGTCTGCATCCAGCCACCCGAACCTTTCAAGCTCTTCGAATCGCAACCAATCAAGAGCTTGACGTTCTGCGCCAAGGTCTGGACGGTGCGCGCCTGGCGCTATGTTCCGGCGGCCGGCTTGCCGTGATCGCTTTTCACAGCCTTGAGGACCGGATTGTCAAGCAGACATTTCGCCGGTGGGCCCAGGAGGGACTCGGCGAGGTCCTAACTCGACGGCCGATCCGGCCCGACCGGTCCGAAGCGCAGCACAATCCACGAGCCCGCAGCGCCCGGTTGCGTGTGTTTTCCGCGGAAGGGAGCACCTGATGGCCCTCCGCCAGGAACCGTTGCTACGTGACCCGGTGTGGCCGCTTCGGGTCGTGCGCAGGCTTCCAATTGCGATTCCACTGTCACGCTTGGTCCTGGTGGTCATCATCGCGGCATTCGTGCTGGCCATGGTCTGGGTGCAACAGACGCAGACTCTGGTTCGGCTTGGCGGCGAGATTCAGCGGCTGGAGCGTCAGCTCGAGACTGTCGAACTCGAGAGACAGCAAATCCTGGCCGACCTGGCTGTGCGCAACGACCTGTCCAGGGTCCAGCGAATCGCGTTTACCGAACTCAATATGCGCCAAGCACGACAGCCCGTTTTTGCAAGGGCTCAGCCGCTGCCGCCCGGAGTCTCGTTTGACCTTCCGCTGTGGGCCGCGCCTACGCAAGAGTTGATTGAGCCGCCCTGGTGGGAAGCCCTAGTTCGAGAGATCAGTGAGAATATTTCGAGACTCGCAGAGTAGCCAGCAGTCGGCGCGCGAGCACGGAGAACCGCCCGACCCCACGCGACGCCTCGTCGTCATGCTGGGGGGTGCCGTGGCAGCTGCGGGCGTCCTGGGGTGGCGCCTCTACGACTGGCACGTCCAACAGTCGGCAGAGCTCTCGGCGCGCGGGGCTAGCTCGTTACTTACGCGCAGCGAGATCAACCCGAGGCGCGGCAGCATCTACGACCGCAACGATGATGTCCTGGCAATCAGCCGGGGCGCGGTGCGCGTGGTCGCGGACCCGCTTGCCATCCACGAGTCGTCCGATCCGTTTGAGATTGCCGATCGACTCAGTGTGCTGCTGGGCCTTGATTCGGCCGCCGTAGCCGAACGCCTCGGTAATCCAAACCTTCGCTACTCGGAAATCGCACGCGGCCTAATTGGCGAGCCGGCTGCCACCGTGGAAGCCGCCATTGAGGACGGCCAGCTGCCCGGGGTACGACTTGATCCCGACCGGGTGCGTGTCTATCCCAATCGGCGGCTGGCCGCACACGTCGTGGGCTTCGTGGGCGAAGGAACGGCGCGGCCAGGCGATGTCGTGGGCCAAGCCGGGGTCGAAGCCTGGTACAACGACGTGCTCGGCGGACAATCCGGACTTGTAAGTTCGGATATCGATCGTCTCGGCCGGCGAATCCCAATTGGCCGCTACGCGCTTCAGCCGCCGCGCCACGGCGCCCATGTCTCACTCTCGATCGATCGGACGATTCAGCACATCGCCGAGCAGGAACTCGAGGCCGCTATCGAGCAGTTCGGCGCGACCGCGGGCACCATCCTCATCACGAATCCACGTACCGGTGAAGTGCTGGGACTCGCCAACAGGCCAACGTACGACCCGGGCCGCGTTCACACCTACCGCGAATTCGGCCCCGAGTTTGCCAACCGGGCCTGCAGCCTGATCTATGAGCCAGGGAGCACGTTCAAGCTGATAACGATGGCTGCGGGACTTGATGTTGGAGCCATTCGACCCGAGACCACGCACAACCTGCCCGGAACCGTCAACTACTTCGGACAGGAGTTCAAGAACTGGGACGAGCGAACGTACCCGGAACAGACGATGGTCAGCGTCCTGCAGCACTCCAGCAACACCGGCACGATCTTCGTTGCGGACACCGTCGGTGCTGATTCGTTTTACGAATACATCGAACGCTTTGGCTTCGGCACCCGAACCGGCGTCGACTTGGCCGGAGAGGTGCCGGGCATCGTCCGACGCCGGGGCGACCAGGGCTGGTTCCTGCCCGACCTTGCCTCCAATTCCTTCGGCCAGGGGATATCGGTCACACCACTCCAATTGGCCACCGCCGTCGGGGCTATCGCGAACGATGGGGTGATGATGCGACCGCACGTGGCGCGTGCCGTTACTCAGGTGGACGGTCGCCGCGAGACGATCGAGTCACAGCCGATTCGACGGGTCATTTCACGCGAAACAGCCCAGACGCTGCTCAAGATGATGGAGGCGGCGGAATCCGGCGTGTTTAACAATCTGGCCCGCATCCCCGGCTATCGAACCGCCGGCAAGACTGGGACATCGGAAATCGCGTCGAGCGGTCGCTTCCTCGAAGACACCTCGATAGCGTCGTATGTGGGATTCGGTCCACTTGAACTGCCGCGGGTCCTGGCTCTGGTTGTCATCGAACGTCCGCAGGCAGCGTTCTTCGGCGCTCACGTCGCATCGCCTACGTTCGCCCGTGTGATGAGCCGCGTCTTCGCTCACCTCCGAGTCCCTCCGCGTACCGCACGGACATGAGCACGAGAACTGGCCAGTGGCTCGCCGGGCGGCTGCCGAGTTGGCCTTCCCGCGACCCGTACCTGCTGCTCCTGACCTTTATCTTGCCGCTTGGTGGCGTCGTACTGGTGGCCAGCGCCAGAGTGCCCGTTGTTCTGGGTGGAGACTCGGTTTTTGAACGAGTGTCGGTCCAGCAGATGGTCTTGGCGGCCGTAGGCGTCACGCTGGCGTTGGCGCTCAGTTCCGTGAATTACCGGCGCTATGCGCAAATCGCGCCATTTGCTTTCCTGGGCATCCTCATCGCGCTCGTCGGGGTGCTATTTGTTGAAGACGCCACCAGCCTTTTTGCGGCCCGTCGCTGGTTTCGGGTCGGCGATCTCACGTTGCAGCCAAGCGAATTCGCGAAGGTTGCCATGGTGGTCATGCTGGCCGCGTTGGCCCAGCACTTCGGCGGACGAATTCGGGAACTGCGGGTTTCCATCCTGTATTTGGGTGGCGTCGTGGCCCTGGTAGTGATTCCCATTGTGTTGGAACCGGACTTGGGCGCCGCCATCACGATTTCGTTCGTCGGATTCGTAATGATCTTTGCCGCTGGCGCCCGCCTTTGGCACCTGCTCCTGGGCTTCGCGTCATTGGTGCCTGTCGCCTTCGTGTCCGTGACCCAAAACGCCTATCAGCGCGAGCGTCTCATCACGTTCCTCAGTGGCGATCCCGACATCAATCGCACCGGCTACCAGGCGGCGCAGGCACAAATCGCCATGGGTTCGGGTGGCGTCACCGGTCGCGGACTGGGTCTGGGGACCCAGAAGTTCCGGCTGCCCATTCCAGACTCGGACGCGGTATTCGCGGTCCTTGGCGAGGAGTTCGGACTGGTCGGAACGAGTTTGGTTTTGGTGCTGTTTCTCGCACTCTTCGTGCGCGGCATTCAGATTGCAGCTGCCACCGACGACGTATTTGGCCGGTTGCTGGCTATCGGAATCGTGACGCAACTGTGCTTTCAGGCCTTCGTGAACATGGCCGTCGTCACCGGCTTGACCCCGGTGACCGGCATCACCTTGCCGTTCATCAGTCGCGGGGGCTCATCGCTTCTGGCCTCGATGATATTGATGGGCATCCTGATGAACGTCGCCCGCCAGTCCGATCTCGAGCGAAGCACGTGAGACTCGTATTGGTCGGCGGAGGCACAGCCGGCCACATATTTCCAACCATCGCCGTCGCCCGGCAGCTGGCCATGCTGTCAGGGTCAGAGGTTGAACTCAGCGCCGTCTGCGGATCCCGTGAACTCGATCGATTGCTCTATCGAGATGTAGACCTCGACGTCCTCCCTCTCCCTGCTCGTGGCATCGTGGGAGTTGCCTGGTGGCGGTTACCGTGGCGGGCTTGGCTCCTCGTTCAGTCAATATTCTTCGTTTGGCGCGACTTCAGCAGGCGGCGCCCGCACGCCGTGGTCGCCAGTGGCGGCTATGTCAGCGCACCCGTGCTTCTCGTCAGCTGGATCTGCCGCATCCCTTCGGTGATCTTCTCGGGCGATGCCGCGCTCGGTTGGGCCACCCGTGTCATGGCACCCCTGGCATCGTTGGCCACAGTTGCGTTCGAGGAAGCTCGTGGTCAGATCTGGCGCACGCCCGTCGAAACTGTGGGCTACCCGGTTCGCAGCACCTTCGCAGCACCCGACGCGCCGGCCGGTCGCTCGGCACTCGGGATTGCCGAGACCGATCCTCTTATTGTCGTGATGGGTGGGAGCCAGGGCTCACACGTCATCAACGAGGCACTGCGCACCGACCTGCTGTGTCTGCTTCAAAAGGCCCAGGTCGTTCATGTCAGCGGCCAACGCGACTTTCAGACCCTTGCATCCACACGCGACCAACTGCCCGAACCGCTGCGGGGACGTTACCGCCTTCACGACTTCATTCGCACTGGATTTGCCAACCTTCTCGCCGCGGCAGACATCGTTGTAAGCCGAGCCGGAGCCACGTCAGTCGCCGAGCTGAGTGCGGTGGGTGCTCCCGCTGTGCTCATTCCCGGTCGGTTTGGTGCAGGGCACCAGGTCGCGACCGCAGCAGCCATGGCGAAGGCCGGTGCCGCGGTGATGCTCTCGGAATCGGATCTCCAATCCGGTCAATTGGGCGCGACGCTGCTCAACCTGCTGGACGATCGAAGTCAGTTGCGCCGCTTGAGTGATGCGACGAGGTCAAGGGGACAGCCGCATGCGGCCAGGCAAATAGCCCAGCTTGCCTTCCGTCTCGCACGCCGGGATGCGCTGGTCAACGGATGATGTCGCCACAAGTCACCGATCCAGACGTTCGACACGTCCACATTGTGGGCGTCGGCGGAAAGGGCATGAGCGCCATCGGCGCGGCCTTGCTGGATCTCGGCAAGACCGTGAGCGGCAGCGACCTGAAACACTCGCCGCAGTCCGAACGCCTGGTGCGGCGCGGCGCTCGAATCGCCCTGGGACACCGCTCCGCGAACATCGCCGACGCCGATATCGTAATCCACTCATCGGCGATTCCCTCCGACAATCCCGAGCTTGCGGCCGCCCATGCCACCGGAACTGCCGTGGGCACGCGAGCCGAAGCCATAGCGGACTTGTTCAATGCTCGCCGCGGGATTGCGGTGGCCGGCACACACGGCAAGACCACCACGTCAGCGTTGATCGCGACAATCCTGCAAAACTCGGGTCTGGCGCCTTCATTCCTGATTGGCGCCGACATTCCATCACTCGGCGGAGTGAATGGGCGAATCGGACCGGGGGCGTGGATGGTATTGGAGGCCGACGAGTTCGACGATGCCTTCCTTGCCTACAGGCCTCGAATCGCCGCCTTGACGCACCTGGAACCGGACCACCTGGACCACTTCGGCACCGTCGACCGGATGGTCTCGACATTCGAGCAGTTTATCGACCAGTTGCCCGACGATTCCGCCTTAGTTGCTCGTCGCGATGTACCTCTCCTGCGGCGCGTGGCAGAGCGGCATCCAGGAAAGACCACATGGTTTGGGCCTGGAGGCGACTGGCACATTGAGCAGTATTCCCCTGGCGTACCAGGCCCAACGCTGGACGTCCGTGGCCCCGACGGGCAACTGACGCTCAGCCTGCCAATCCCTGGGCGCCACAACGCACTGAACGCGCTGGCCGCCTTGGCGTCAGCGAGCTTGGCCGGGATTGACGGACCTGAGGCCGCACGTGCTCTGGAGAGCTACTCCGGCGCCGAACGCCGGCTGGAGCTGAGAGCCAGCGACCAACGCATAACAGTCATTGAGGATTACGCTCACCATCCAACAGCCGTGCGCGCAAGCCTCCAAGCCGTGAGAGAACTACGGCCCCAGCGAGTCCTCGCGGTGTATCAACCTCTCCTCGAGTCGCGGACGCGGGACTTATTCGACGACTTCCTCGATGCGTTTGAAGATGCCGATCAGGTGCTTCTGGCGGAAATCTACTCACCGCCTGGGCGCGAAACGTCCATCGGAATCACTGCTCGTGACCTGGCTGAGGCCATTCGCCACCCAAACGCCATGGCGCTGCCCAGTTTCGAAGCGATCGCCGACCGCATACGTAACGTGGCTCGCGAGGGTGACATCGTCCTGGTCATGGGACCGGAGTCTGTGACGCCCCTGGCAGATCGCCTGGCGGCGCGACTCACACACCGTACGGTGACATGAGCGCAATATCTGGATTCCCTTCCAAGCTTCGGGTTCGTACGCACGAGCCTATGGATCGGCACACTTCGTTTGGCGTCGGGGGACCTGCCGACTACTGGGTTGAGGTGCGCAGCCTGGACGCCCTGCGCCTGGCCCTGGAAACGGCGGATCGCCTGGGAATCCCTCGAACAATCATGGGCCACGGCACGAATTCGCTCGTAGCCGACTCTGGGATTGACGGCCTGGTGATCTACAACCGCTACGTGGACTTTGCCGCGAACGCCGCCGACGAGATTGTCCGGGTTGCATCCGGCCACAGCATGGCGCGCCTGGCCGGGCGCTGCGCGCGCCTGGGGCTTGGTGGCATGTCGTTTGCCATTGGCGTTCCGGGCACGGTGGGCGGCGCTATCTACGGCAACGCGGGAGCGTTCGGGTCCGACATTGCCGCCGTTCTGAAGTCGGCTCGCGTCTGGCGTCGCAGTCACGAGGTTGAAGCCCTGGCATCGGATTTCGACTTCGACTATCGGCGAAGCAACCTCCACGACGATGCGACGGGGCCGGTAGTGCTGGCAGCCAGCTTTCGCGTCCAGCCTGCCGACCCCGCCGCGCTCCGCCGAGAATTGCTGGCCCTCGCCCGACGACGGCGCGCCACCCAGCCGCTGGGAAAAAACGCGGGGTCGTTCTTTATGAATCCCGACGGCGACTACGCAGGACGCTTGATCGAGGCTAGCGGCCTAAAGGGCCACGAGCTTGGCGGCGCGTTTGTTTCGCCAGTCCACGCAAACTTCCTCTCGGCCAGCCCCGGCGGGACGGCTCGCGACGTATTAGATCTGGCTATTGCGGTTCGTGAACGCGTCGCCGAGACAACCGGTGTCCGGCTCACACCTGAAGTTCGGCTCCTGGGCCGCTGGAACAGCCACGCGCGGGCGTTGTTTACATGACCGAATTGCGTGGGGGGCTCTTCACCAAGGCGCTGTCGCTGGTCATCGCCATGCTCGCGTCCGGTGTCCTTATCTGGTTTCTCAACTCGCCAGTGTTCGACGTCAGGAATGTCGCCGTACACCGGGCCGACTCATCGCCGCCACCAGCGGTCGATCCCGCCAGCATCGAGGCCGCCGCACGTCGCTTGATTGGCGAGAACGTGTTTCGCATCGACGCCAAGGCGATCAAGCGGCATATCCAGGACTTGCCGGGAGTGGCGGACGCAACGGTTCAGGTCGGAGTGGACGGGCGGGCGACCGTGACGGTTGCCTACGAGGCGCCGGTGGCGAACTGGGTCGCCAACGGTCAGAGTTACCTCGTTAATGCATCAGGCGAAGTCCTGGCGGAGCAGTTCGAGCCCAAAGTACCGCTCACGATAGAGGATGATTCGGTGAATCCCCTGGTGCCTGGCGACGTGGTCAGCGTGGGAGCGCTAATCGCCGCACATCAACTACAAAGCAATCTTCCATTGCTCCGGGTCATACCCAGCCACATTCGCTATTCGGAAGGCCAGCTGACCGTGGTCGATCACGCTGGGCGGGAACTCGATTTCGGAGACACATCGCAGCTCGACGCAAAACTCGTCGCACTGTATGCCGTCCTCGAGCAGGCGAACCGTCTCGGAGAGCGAATCGCCAGCGTGGACCTGCGGCCAATCGAGCGGCCCACCTATCGCACCGTCGACGCCCCGCCGCTGGCCAGCAAACAGAATCCTAGGACACCGTAATTGTGTTATGTAAACTGTCGCTTTCCGAGAATTCCGTTCGGCCAGGGGTGAGGGCATGAGCCGCAAACGGACGTTCGTGGGGCTGGACGTCGGAACGACCAAGACCTGCGCAGTGATCGGGCAGGAATACCGGGGCGCGCAACTGCATGTCCTTGGCGTCGGCACGGCGCCCTCATACGGACTCAAGGGCGGTCAGGTTATTGACGTCGTGCTGACCGTCAAGGCCATTGACGAAGCGATTCACCGAGCCGAAAAGGCCGCCCGAACTCGGTCGTCGCATGTCGTTACCGGTATCGCCGGGGGGCACCTCCAATCTCACAGCCAGCGTGGCGAAGTCCGTTTGCCGTCCGGTGAGCGCGAGGTTCGCGAACGCCACGTCGGGGCGGTTGTCCGCGGAGCGACCATGTTGAGTCTCTCCGCGGATAGAGAGGTCGTGGCAGTCATTCCCAAAACATTCGCAACCGACCACCTCACCGACGTGCTCGACCCGCGTGGCCTCACCGCGCGCCGGCTTGCCGTTGAAGCTCATGTCGTCACCGGCGCCACAAACGCCATGGCCAACCTGGAGCACTGCGTGCACCAGGCGGGCCTGTCAACCCAGGGCCGTGTTCTGCAGCCGCTGGCCTCGGCACGCGCCTGCGTGACCTCGGAGCAGCGGCGCGAGGGTGTCGTGCTTATTGACATCGGCGGTGGAACAACTGATGTCGCACTATTCGTGGACGACGCGTGTTGGCACATTGCCGTGATTCCCATCGGCGGCGCGTTGGTCACGGCTGACATTGCCCGAGGCCTGCGGCTCCCCACCAAGGTCGCCGAAGCACTCAAGATCGAACACGGCAGCGTCGGTTGGCCAGTTGACGAAGACGATGCAACGGTCGCCGTTCCGGGGTTCGACCACGGCGCACCGGTGGCCGTTCGCCGTCGCGATCTTTCCGAAGTCATCACGGCAAGAATCGAGGAGTTGCTGCACCTGGTGCGCGATGAGATCACGCGCAGCGGCTACTACGACATTCTTCCAGCAGGAGTCGTGCTCACCGGAGGCGGTTCCCGGCTCGTTGGCGTCAAGGAACTAACCAGCACCATCTTGGATATGCCGGTAGCCATGGGTCGACCACGGGCACTCTGGGGACTGGGCGACAACCTCCGGGCGCCCGAATTCAGCACTGGCGTCGGCCTGCTACTTTCAGCGGCCGCGGCCGAGGAAGCGGATGGCTGGGTGACCGCCTCGAGCCTCCGGCACCGGGGCGTCTTGGACAGGCTGGGCGGCTGGATGCGTTCGGTCGTCTCGCCCACGGTCAGGTGAAAGGCACTTCGCGTGATTCAGTTTGGGCATAATGGCGTTACTGTTGTGGCGTTGCACCGAGAGCGGTCTGGCCGTCCAACGTTGGCGCGCCTGGGAAGGGTGAGTGGACATGGCCGAAAGTGATGGCCGCGGTGGAAGTCGAATCACGCGGCTGACGGGCGCAGATGGTGAGCCGCATTCGGCACCGGCGGGACGCGTAGCGAGGCAACCCGTCGGTGGCGATTCGCTCGCAGAACTCAAGGTGGTTGGCATTGGCGGCGGCGGAAGCAACGCCGTCGACCGCATGATCGAAGAACATGTGCAAGGCGTCGAGTTCATTGCTATCAACACCGACGCGCAGGCGCTGGTGCGCTCAAGTGCGCCGACACGCATCCGCGTAGGCGACAAAGCCACGCGCGGCCTTGGTTCAGGTGGCCAGCCTTCCCTCGGCCAAAAGGCTGCCGAAGAGTCGCTGGATGAGATTCGAGAAGCCGTGGAAGGCGCCGACATGGTTTTCATCGCCGCCGGTATGGGCGGCGGTACCGGGACCGGCGGCGCCCCGGTTGTCGCCGACGTCGCGCGCGAATCCGGCGCGTTGACCGTGGGTGTTGTTACTCGACCTTTCGATTTCGAGGGAAGTACGCGCGCACGTTACGCCGAGGAAGGCCTCCGAAACCTGCAGGAGCGCGTTGACACCCTCGTCATGATTCCCAACCAACAGCTCTTGGCCGTCGCCGACCCGAAAATGTCTGTAACCGAGGCCTTTGCCTTGGCCGACGATGTGCTGCGCCAGGGTATCCAGGGCGTCTCCGACCTGATAACGCAACCAGGCTTGATCAACCTCGACTTCAACGATGTGCGCGCGGTCATGACCGAGTCAGGCACAGCGTTGATGGCTATCGGTGAGGCCCAGGGCGAGGATCGAGCCACCGAAGCGATTCAGCAAGCCCTGAACAGTCCCCTGCTCAACGTGTCGGTGGACGGCGCGCGCGGGGTGCTTCTGAACTTCACCGGTGGCCCGGACATGACGCTTCACGAAGTCAACGAAGCCGCAGACATCGTGGCCAAAGCGGCCGAGCCGAATGCCAACATCATCTTCGGAACGGTAATCGACGAGGCCATGGAAGGACGTCTCCAGGTCACGGTCATCGCGACAGGGTTCCAGACCGGCACGGCAGAGGCGCGGCCGACCAGACGCCGCAGTTCGCGGCCCTCCAGCAGCCCAGTGGTTCGCGAACTCGATTTCTCGAGCCGCTCACGCGAATCGAGCGAAGTGGATATCCCGGCATTCCTTCGTCGCCGTTCGGAGGGGCGCTAACCCGAAGTCAATCGGCGCATGACAAAGGCCGATGTCACAGCCGGGATCGCCGCAAATGTGGCGGACGTCCGGGCACGAATCGCCGAGGTCTGTCAGGAAGCCGGGCGCTCGCCGGATTCTGTCACGTTGGTGGCTGTCTGCAAGACGTTCGACGCCGCAACCGTGCGTCTGGGGCTCGCCGCGGGGCTAACGGATCTCGGCGAGAACCGGGTTCAGGAAGCGCAGACCAAGATCCCGCAGGTCGGTGGTGGTCGCTGGCATCTCGTGGGGCGCCTTCAGCGCAACAAGGCACGCCTGGCCACGCAACTGTTCTCGCTGATCCACTCCGTGGATTCCGTGCGCTTGGCGCGCCGCCTGGACGTTGTGCGAGACGGCAATCCGTGCGACGTGCTGATCCAAGTCAATCTCACGGGCGCGCAGACGCAGGGCGGTGTTTCCCGCGACGGTCTTTCGCAACTCGCAACCGCCATTGACCGCGAGACCGGCCTTTCGTTGCGTGGACTCATGACGATCGGACCAATGGGTACGGAGGCGGCGGCCAGCCGCGCTTGCTTTGGCCAGTTACGCGAACTGCGCGACGCCCTTCGCGTCCGCCTACCCAACCAGCCAATCATCGAACTCTCCATGGGAATGACGGACGACCTCGACGCCGCGCTGGTGGAGGGCGCCACAATCGTCCGCGTGGGACGCGCTATCTTTGGGAAGCGTTCCCCCGCTCCAGGTACTTGACGCAGCGTGCTTGCCGCTCTCGTCCAGCTTCTCGACTGGCTGGTGACGATCATCGTGTTCGCCATCATCGGACGGGCAATACTCTCGTGGTTCGTCCGAGACCCATCCCATCCGCTCATGCGACTGTTGATCGACGTCACCGAGCCAATCCTGGGTCCGATCCGCCGGGCGCTGCCGCAGTCCTGGATGATTGATCTCTCGCCGCTGATCGCAATCCTTGTCATTCAGGTGCTCTGGAGCCTTGTGCGCTCCCTCGCGCTTGGCTGAGCGACCGATGACAGAGCCTCCACATGCCAACCACTGTTCGACTCCGCGTCCGAGCCACTCCGCGGGCACGCGCTGCATCCCTGCGGCGACGCGCTGACGGATCGCTGGCCGCTCGAGTTACCGCGCCGCCCACAGACGACCGCGCAAATCGGGCACTGGTTGATCTTCTGGCCGAGGCTCTTGACCTGCCACGGCGAAACATCAGCATCGAACAAGGCTTGCGCGCTCGCGATAAGCGAGTCGCGGTGACGACCAACGATCCATCAGGGCTGCTCGCGGTGGTCAGTCGTCTGGAGGACGCCGGATGATTCAGCGGCCAAGGGGAACCGCCGACCGTTTGCCGGAGGCGGCGCCAGCGTGGCGATTGGTGACCGAAACCTTCCAGCGCGAGTGCGAACTGCGTGGGTTCGCGCCGATCAGCACGCCAACGATTGAGCGAACTGAGCTTTTTTCGCGCACAACCGGCGATGCCACCGATCTCGTCCAGAAGGAGATGTACACCTTTGAGGATCGCGGCGGCGACTCACTAACGCTGCGGTCCGAAGGCACGGCCCCTGTGGTCCGCGCGTATGTGCAGAACGGCCTGCACAACCTGATGCAACCCGTGAAGCTGTATTACGTCACGTCGATTTTTCGATACGACCGACCGCAGGCCGGACGGTACCGGGAGCACCACCAGATTGGTGCCGAGGCACTTGGAGATCCCAGCCCTGCCGTTGACGCCGAAGTGATCGATCTGCTCTGGTCCACATACCAGGCCCTCGGGATTGACGACTTGCGGCTTGAGCTGAATTCGCTCGGCGACCCGGAAACCCGACCTGTATACCGGCAAGCGCTCGTCGACTACTTCACGCCCCTGGCGGATCGACTGGATTCCGAGAGCCGCGAGCGGTTGGCGGTAAACCCACTGCGGATTCTCGATTCAAAGCACCCCTCGGTTACCGAGCTCTGCGAAGACGCGCCACGGTCATTGGACTTTCTGGATGGACCTGCCCTCGACCACCTTGGCGAACTTCAGAAGCTTCTGGAGGCGCTGGAGATTCCATTTTCGATCAACCATCGACTGGTACGAGGACTTGACTATTACAACCGCACGGTCTTCGAGTTCGTTCCACCGGGCGCCGGCTCGCAGAGCACGGTGGGAGGCGGCGGGCGCTATGACTACCTGGCAGAACTCATAGGGGCGGACCGCGTGCCAGGCGTTGGCTTCGGAAGCGGAATCGAGCGGGTATTGCTCAACCTGGAACGATGTGGCGGAAGTCTCCAAGATCCCCTGTCGATTGACGTCTACGTCGCGCCGCTGGCCGAAGGCGCGATCGCGGACGCGATGCGCCTGGCACGCGAGCTTCGCCAAGGCGGCGTAAGCGTCGAGTGCGGATTTCGCCGGGCCAGTCCGCGCTCGCATCTCCGCCGCGCAGATC
This sequence comes from Chloroflexota bacterium, assembly GCA_022821645.1. Classification (GTDB taxonomy): domain Bacteria; phylum Chloroflexota; class UBA11872; order UBA11872; family UBA11872; genus UBA11872. Next base: position 53,159 of record JAJEDE010000007.1, on the reverse strand, counting down.
GTTCCAGGGCAAACGCCGCCGTCCTAATCGGACAGCGGGAGTTGGAACGTGGTGTCTTGGCTCTAAAGCCGCTCAATGGCGCCGCCCAGGTAGAGATTCCCCGTAGCGATGCCGTGAAGCGCATTCAATCGGCACTGGCGGGCGCCACATGATTGCAGTCGTCGATTATGGCGCGGGGAACATCCACAGCGTGGCGCGAGCGCTCGACCGTGTGGGCGCAACCTTCGCCGTCACCAACGATCCATCCGACGTGGCCGCGGCCGAGGCCGTGGTCCTGCCGGGCGTGGGAGCGGCAGCCGACACCATGCAAGGACTACGCACCGCACGCGTCGACGACCCGGTAGTCGCAGCCATTGCGCGTGGAGTCCCGTACCTGGGCATCTGCATGGGTCTGCAGGTCCTGTTCGACCGCAGCGAGGAAGACGACGAAACGCCTTGCCTCGGGGTAATCCCAGGCAAAGTCGTCCGCTTTCCCGAGGGATTGGAGATACCGCACATGGGTTGGAACCAGGTACGGCAGGTTGAAAACTCCCCGCTCTTCACCGGCGTGCCGCAGGACTCCAACTTCTATTTCGTGCACTCCTACTACGCCCAGCCGTCGGATGTAGCAACCGTTTCCGGCACCACCGACTATGGGCTGGAGTTCACGAGCGTTGTACGTCGAGACAACCTCTTCGCAACCCAGTTTCATCCCGAAAAGAGCGGTCTCGTTGGGCTTCGCCTGTACGCCAACTTCATTCGTCTGGCCGGTCAGCGGCCTGTAGCGGAGTTCGCCTGACACATGGACATTTACGCGGCAATCGACATTCGAGGCGGTAAGTGCGTCAACCTGGTTCAAGGTGACTTCGCCCGCGAAACCATGTTCTACGAGGATCCGCGCGAGGCGGCCCGCTACTTCCTGGATTGCGGGACAGACTGGCTTCACATCGTGGACCTGGATGCCGCGCGAAGCGCGGCCCGCGTCCACCACACGCTCGTAGCCGAAATCATAGAACTTGCCGGCTCAGTCCCCGTGCAGGTCGGCGGCGGCATTCGCACGCTGCAGGCGGTCCGCGAGGTGCTGGACGCGGGCGCCGCGCGCGCGGTGATCGGAACCGCCGCCGTGCGCGATCCCGACCTGGTTCACGCGGCCGCGGCCGCGCATCCCGGAAGAGTCGCCGTTGGGGTAGATGCTCGCAACGGACGAGTCGCAATCGAGGCATGGGTCGAAGACAGCGCGGTCCTGGCGATGGACCTGGCGGCCGCGGCGGCGCTTGCCGGCGCGGCGGCCGTCGTCTACACCGACGTCAACCGCGATGGAATGCTCGGCGAGCCGAACTTTGAAGCTACGGCCGAACTGGTGCAACTCCACGGCGACAGTCTGGACGTCATCGCCTCCGGCGGCGTCCACAGCCTTGACGACGTGTCGCGGCTCGCCAGCCTGAAAGCCGCCGGCGTGATTATCGGCCGAGCGCTCTACACGGGATCCGTCACGCTGCCCGACGCCCGTCGAGCGGCTCAGGGCTAGCCGATGTTGACGCGCCGCATCATCCCGTGCCTGGACGTCAAGAACGGTCGCAATGTCCGTGGCGTCCGCTTTTCGGCCGACATCGACGCCGGTGATCCCGTGGAACTGGCCGCGCGCTACGACCACGAGGGCGCCGACGAGCTCGTCTTCTACGACATCACCGCGTCAGCCGAGGGCCGCGACATCATGGTTGACTTGGTCGAGCGGGTGGCCTCCCAGGTCTTTATTCCGCTATCGGTTGGCGGCGGCGTGCGTACGGTCGACGACATGTACCTGATGCTGCGGAGCGGCGCCGAGAAGGTCTCCATAAACAGCGCTGCGCATCGCGATCCCGACCTGATTCGAGCCTGTGCCGATCGGTTCGGATCACAGTGCGTCGTCCTGTCGATCGATGCGCTACGCAATCCGGACACCGATCCGCCGCGTTGGACGATTTATCTCAACGGCGGACGCGTACGCACCGATCTCGATGCCGTGGAAACCGCTCAGCGAGGACAGGAACTGGGCGCTGGTGAAATCGTGCTCAACAGCATCGACGCGGACGGAACGCGCGAGGGATACGACGTGGAATTCCTACGCGCCGTTACCGACGCAGTGTCAATCCCAGTGGTTGCCTCGGGTGGCGCGGGATCCCTTGATCATCTGCGGGACGCGATAACCCTGGGCAACGCTCACGCTGTACTTGCAGCGTCAATCTTTCACTTTGGCGTGTATAGCGTGCGTGAAGCCAAGGAGTACATGGCATCCGCCGGGATTCCAATGCGCCTCGACCCCTACCACTGATGGAGCGACCGAGGCCAGAAGTCAAAAAGGCAAGGGTGACGAGACGCCCCTACGCCGAGGCTCGAAACGACCCCGCCAATACGTGACGCCGACCTGCAGACAGCATCAGAACTCTCAGCCGAGTAGCACAGAGTGCTTCTTCTAGCTGACTATTCCTCCGACGAGCCTCGAATCAGAGAGTAGATCCAGTAGAGGAGTCCAATGATGAGACCTCCAAACGAGACCCCGATCACGAGATAGAAAACCACTGTCTGCATTCCGGACTGCCTCCAGTTCGGCCCGTTGGCAATTGGGCTGTGCTGGCTCGGACATTATGGCCCTGCCCAGACGCCAGACGGGGCCGCACAACAGATTATGCCTAACATCCTTGGATCGCGCATGCCGCCATGCGCCGCCTGCGCCGTGAAGCGGCTCCCAGGCAGTGTCCGACCCGCGTTACGAGGCCGTGGAATTGGTAGACGTCCGCTCGCTGGAGTCGCCCGCCTCGGGAGCAAGCACTGTCGAGCCTGGGGCCGCATGCACCTGCGCGCGCACCTTGCCCAGCACCAGAACGCTTAGCAGGAAATAGAGTCCCATGAGCGCAAAAACAGCCCGGAATCCAAAGCCCGGCGCGAACTGGTTTACGACGTCCAGGGCGATTCCCGCCGAGAGCGTTGCCAGCGCGTCGCCGCCGGCGGTAGCCACGTTTGTGAGCCCCATGTAGAGCCCCGCCGCGCGCGCATCCGGAACCAGATCAATCGCCGCGGCCCAGTCCGCCGCCGTGAACAAACCGAGCCCGACACCCAGGAGAGTGGCAAAGGCAACAACCTGGACGAAGTCCTGCGCGAATACCAGGAGAACAGCCGAGCCCATGCCAAGGCACGAACCCGCCGCCACCAGCCGCAACCGGCCGAATCGGTCAGACGCCCAGCCCGCCGGGATGCTCGTGAGCACCGCCAGGATCAACACGGTGCCCAGCACGATCGTCGTTTTGCCCTCCGGACTGTCGTCGCCCAGGCCCTGTCGAAAGAAGAGCTGAAGGAAGTTGTCCATCGACTGCAATCCCATAAAGAAGAGCAGGCGTGAGCCCATCAGCCACACAAAAGCCCGCTTGCCCCGCAACTCGCGAACGCGGCGACGCACTTCGTTCCAGACGGGGCCGTACGTCTCCGGTGGGGGCGGCGGCGACTCCTTCACAAAGACCCACGTCATCAACGACATGGCCGCCAGCACGATTGCAATCGTCAGCAAGGCCAGGAAAATCTGGCCGTCGGCTATGAACTGTCCAGCCACGGCAGCGCCGAGGATCGTGCCGATGAGATTGGCGATACCGAAGAACCCCGACGCCCGTCCACGGGCGGACGGCGGCACCTGGTCGGGAATCACGCCCTGGTACGGCCCGTGGGCAATGTTCCCGCCAACCTGCACGCCCACGACGGCGAGAAACAACAACCAGTAATACGGCGACAGGCCGATGACCACCAGGAACGGAATGAGGAAGAGCACGCCGGCGAGCATGAATGGACGACGGCGACCGATCCGGAACTGGGCCCGGTCGCTGACCGCACCTGCAAACGGCTGCACCACGATCGCGATGGCCAGACCCACGAACACAACCGCGCCAATGGCCGTGCCCTGAACATTCAATCCGACCATGTCGGGAATCACCGCGGGCAGGACTTGGATGTTGATGGCCCCCCACATGAATGAGAGACCGACCCAGAACAGGCTGATGCGCGTGAAGAACCAGCCAGTAGGCCGCGCTGCGGGGGTCTGAGAATCCGTGCTCATGGCATCAAGGCCCGCCGCAGGCCGCCAAGTGCGGTCAGGTCGTCGCTGCCTGCTGTCGAGAACACGTGCAGTCCCCAGCCGCCTGACGGTCAAGGCTATCGGAGGACCTACCGCGAGACCAGTCGCATGCCCACGTTATCCGCCTGCCGAGCTGCAACCCATGTCTCGCACCCGCTTTACGGAACGCCGAAGATTGCGCTCCCGGCTCGTATAAACTTCGCCCACCGTCGCCCCAGAGATCGCCCGTGCCTGCCAACCCCATCACGTTTCTCGTCCTCGGGACCGGCCGCATGGCCCACCGTCACGCGGCCGCCCTGGCGAAGATCCGCGTCCAGCCGGAAGTAGTCAATGGCGCAGAAGTCCCGGTAATCCTCGGCGTATATGGCCGCACGCCGGAGCGCCTGCGCCAGATTTTCCACGCCTACAATGCCGACTTTTCCAGCGACCATCTGGAAGGATCCGTAGGGCGCTACGACGTGGATGTGGTCGACAACTGCCTGGTGAACCGGCTGCACTTTGACCCACTGATGCAGGCCATTGGCGACGGCAAGCATGTCTTCACGGACAAACCGCTGGGCGCCACGCTCGAAGAGTCCGAAGAACTCCTCAAGGCCGCCACAGCAGCCGGCGTGCGGCATGGGATCATCCAGAACATGCGATTCCAGGGCGGACCGCAAGCGGCCAGGGCCATTTTGGAGTCGGGCGACCTGGGCGACGTGTTTCACGCGCGCGTGGTGTTTGGCTACTTCGTCCCGCCGCTGGTTGCCAACCGCCCGCCCTGGTTTTTCAAGCGCGAAGAGTCCGCGGGCGGCGTGGTGCACGACATGATGGCGCACTTCTACGACTTGCTGGGTTGGCTGATAGGTCCCATTTCCAGCACGCACTGCCTGACCTTCGAGGGCATCACCGATCGGGAGGATCCGGAAAGCGGCCCGTTTCACAGCGATGTCGAAGATTCCTGCGCAGTGAATATGCGGTTCGAAAACGGCGCAATCGGCCAGGTCTTCTCGAGCTGGGTACGGCGGCGCCACGAAGACGTGCCGACTATCGAGATTGACTGCAGCCACGGCGGCCTGCTGATCACAGCCAACCGCTGCTGGGTGCAGCGCGGCGACGGCCCGCTCTTCTCCTACGACCCGGCCGCCGAACAGGGCGATCCGCTGGATGGTTGGGAAGCAGTCCCGACGACCGCGGTGGATCCGTTCGAGGTTCAGCTACGCGCGTTCGTCCGAAGCGTGGCGTCCGGCGCCGACTACTCGCCCGATTGGAACGAGGCGCTGCGCACCCACCGCTGGGTCGAAGCCGCGTACGAATCGGCCCAGACTGGACGCGAGGTGTCGATCCGGCGGGACTAGACCTGCCCTCGCCGGCCTCGGTCTTGCTTGGGAACCAGCTTGACAACGTCGCCTGGGAGGACCACGCCACCGCGCGTGACGATGCCCAGCATGCCGCGGCGGCCCCGCAAAGCCTCCTGGAGACCCGTCCGTAGGGCATCCATCTTGTAACACGGCGCGCACGGATGGGAGATCAACACTTCGGCGTCGGCGCCGAATCGAAGCCGATCGCCTTCGACCAGTCCGGCCACGTCCAGACCGCGAGTGGCGATGTTCTCACGGATGTCTCCCGCGCGTAGCTCGAAATGGTCCAGGGTCTCGACGTCCATCACCAGGACTTGATTTCGCTTCTCCGGTCGAGCGTGGCGATCCCCCTCAATACCCAGCCCTTCAATCAGGTTGAGACTGGACATCTCCTCATTGCGGCCCGGCCTTGGCGAAACACGAACCCAGGCCACGTGCGGCGGCAGGCTCACAGGGAGTTGAGAATCCGCATCAAAGCGGCGTGCGCTTCTCGCCATACGTCCGCACGATCGCGACCCTGGCCGGCCGCGGTGCCCGAAAGATGCGGCTCAAGCGACAAGTAGGCCACATACTCGGGATCGGCCGCACCCAGCACGTCGGTCAGTTGACCGTCGCCCGCACCCGCGGGCGCCCAGTCGGCGATGGCGGTGTCGTAGTCCTTCACGTGGATCATGCGCGTTGTCGCGCCAAGCACGGGCCACGCCTCGTCAAATGGACGCACGCCAGCCCGCACAAAGTTCCCCGGATCAAAGCACATCCTGATCGGTGCGCCCTCCAGCGCCAGAAACTCGGCGCAGGCGGCCGGGGTGTCGTCGTAGAGATCGTGTTCGTTCTCCAGACTCAGCGTCAGGCTCGAATCGAGCGATGCTAGGTGCTCGGCAACTCGCTGGAATCTATCCAGCGCCGCCGGGCGGTCAGTCGGCAGCGGCTCACCCTTCTCGGGCTGAAATCCGAAAACTCGTATGTACGCCGCGTCCAGCGCGTGCGCCGCCCGGACCGCGCCTTCAAGCTGCTGAAACTGCGCCTGAATGTCGGACTCCAACGGTGCCTTGCCCACCGGCGAGCCAATCTGCGAACACACCATCCCGTGGTCGTCCAGCATGCGGCGCATCATTCGGAGGTCCGAGTCCGACATATCGACGATGTTGTGGGTGTCACCGCCCGGCAGTTGAACCCGTCGCGGCTCCAGCGCGTCCACGCCAAGGTCTGACATCACGCGAAGCTGCACCGACAACTCGTCGGAGATTTCGTCGCCGAATCCGGATACCCTGAACCGCATGCGCACATTGTTGCACCCAACGCTCAATACTGCGATGCCGACCCCAGCCGGAGGATCCTGACGTGCCCGCGATTATTGGCGTCACGTCGGGAGATGCGTTTCGCGAGCGCTCGGCCGAAGGCGTGCCGAATCGGCCGCATGCGGCCCTCAAGCAGGACTATCTGGACGCCGTGGCCGGAGCCGGTGCCATCCCCATCGTTATCGCGCCTGAAGCAACGCCGGCAGCCGATGAGGTCGTGTCCCGCATCGACGGCCTGATGCTCGTAGGCGGCGTGGATGTTCACCCCGCCAACTACGGCGAGGAAGTGCTCAACGCCTCCGTGACTCCAGGCCCTGAACGCGATGCGCTGGAGCTCGCCTTGCTGCAAGCCGCGTTCAGACGCGACCTGCCGGTGCTGGCAATCTGCCGCGGTCACCAGGTGCTTAATGTTGCACGCGGCGGAACGCTCTGGCAGGACCTTCCAAGCCAGCTGCCCGCCGGTTTGCGCCACAGCCAGCGCGGCGATCCGCACTCGCCGGGCCACGAAATCCGGATAGCCGATGGGTCGCTGCTCCACCGGATCGTTGGCTTCAATCTGCTGGCTACCAACTCATTCCACCATCAGGCCATTCGTGCGCTCGGGCAGGGACTGCGACCTACGGCGTGGAGTTCTGACGACCTGGTTGAAGCCGTTGAGGACCCCTCCCGTCGATTCGTGCTGGGCATACAGTGGCACCCCGAGGAAATGCTGGACGCCGCACCCCACCGTGCGCTGTTTGCGTCGTTTGTCGAGGCAGCCGAGGAGAAAGCTGGCGAATCGACTCGCTGACTCCCGTCTACAATGGGCGCAGGCCGAGGTGGCGGAATTTGGTAGACGCGCTAGCTTGAGGGGCTAGTGGCCTTCGGGCTGTGCGGGTTCGAGTCCCGCCCTCGGCACCCGCACTTCTTGTCGGGCGCGCGTCGATGACCGCTCGAATGCATGGCGCGCACAACGCACTGCAAGGAATCGTGCGCAATGTCACAGAGTCGAGCGCCGACCTTCAGAAGCCGTGTCACACGGCTTGCAAATCCGCGGCTTCGATTCGTGCGCCGGACGCCGCGCCGAAGCTGAAACGGCTGTGGGACTAGCCGCCGTGATCAATTGCCGCAACAGCCCGCTCGTTCTTCGCCTCATCGGATTCTTGACGGCCATTGCAGCCATTGCGCTCCTCGGCTGGGAATCGACCGGAGCGGCTTCCGGAACCGAACCGCGAGTTTCGGTGATAAGGATTGACGGAACCATTGATCCGCCAACCGCCGGGCATATCGGACGGACGCTGGATCAGGCACACAGCGACGGCACCACGCTCTTCGTCATTCAACTGGATACCCCGGGCCGTCTACTTGAATCGACCCGTGAAATCGTAGAGCGCATGCTCGAATCGGAGATCCCAATCGCGGTCTACGTGTCGCCGGCTGGAGCTAGAGCTGCTTCCGCCGGAACTTTCGTACTAGCCGCAGCCCATGTTGCCGTAATGGCTCCCGGGACAAGCGTGGGAGCCGCGGCCCCAGTTGGCTCGGGAGGTGCCGACCTACCGGCGACCCTCTCACGGAAAGTCAGTGAAGGTACGCAAGCCTTCATACGGAGCATCGCTCAAGTCCGCAATCGCAACGCTGAAGCCTTGGAAGCCACGGTGTCCAAGGCCCTGGCCTACTCGGCCCAGGAAGCATTGGCGGCGGGTATCGCCGACCTACTCGTTCCCGAAATGAACGAGATGCTGGAGCAACTGCACGGACGCACCGTTGAGACCGCCGCTGGCCCAGTGGTCATCTCGTCCGCGGGTGGAGATGTCAGCCGGGTTGACCGAACACTCTTCGAACGCGCCCTCGACATTCTCGCCAACCCCAATGTCGTCCTCGCGCTGTTTCTGCTCGGAGGAATTGCTGTTCTTGTGGAGATCTCCGCTCCGGGGATGCTTGGACCGGGGATCGCTGGGACCATCGCCTTGGCCTTGGCATTTGTCGGCTTCTTCAGTCTGCCTGGGAGTTGGGGCGGACTGCTGCTCATCGCGCTAGCGCTGGGACTCTTCTACGCCGAGGCCTCGGCGCCGGGCTTCAGCCTGTTCGGTGCAGGCGGGCTGGTGGCGCTGGTCCTTGGCTCGGTGTTCCTGTTTGGGAACACGTCAGGCCCGTCAGACCTTCCGGAGCCGAGCTACATGGTGAGCCCGATCATGATCGCGGCGGCAACCGCGCTCACGGCCGCGACCTGGGTCCTGTTCATCCGCTTTGTCAGGGTGGAGGGAGGCACGTCAAGCGGCTTCCAAACGGAGGATCAGGCGTCGTTAGAGGGAGCGTGGGGTGTGGCGCTTTCTGACCTCGAACCGTCAGGACGAGTCAGAGTAGCGAGCAAAGAGTGGGCAGCGTCTACCGATCCGGGGGTTTCAATTCGCAAAGGCGACGAAGTTCGAGTCACGGGCGTCTATGGTCAAGTGCTCAAAGTTGAACGCCTGCTTCAGAAACGCAGGCGCTAAGTCGGGCATAATCAAAGCCGAGAATACTGGAACTGGAGAAGACCCATGGCTGGCTTCCACACAGTAGGCCCCAATCACGCGCTGATCGTCTCAGGCGGAAGTGTTCAGCCCAAACTGAAAGTCGGCGGCCGGATGTTCGTGCTGCCGATCTTGCAGAAAGCGCAAATCATCTCGCTGGAGGTAATGACCCTCCAAGTCAACACTGCCAGGGTCTACACCAAGGAAGGCGTCTCGGTTTCCGTTGACGGTGTGGCTCAGGTGAAAGTTGGGCGCAGCGAGGAAGCCATTCGCACCGCTGCCGAGCAGTTCTTGGGCAAGACCGCGACACAAATCGCCGAAGTCGCCCTGCAAACCCTCGAAGGTCAGCAACGCGCCATCCTGGGCACGATGACGGTCGAGGACATTTACCGCGACCGTGTGGCGTTTGCGGAGCAGGTTCGGGACGTCGCGGCGACCGACATGACCAACATGGGGTTGGAGATCGTCAGCTTCTCGATCCGCGATATCCAGGATGAGCAGGGCTATCTCGAGGCCCTGGGCGTACGTAGGACGGCGGAAGTGAAGCGGGATGCGGCTATTGGCGAGGCCCAGGCCGAGCGTGATGCCGGCATCAAGGAAGCCTCCGCTGACCAGCAACGTCAGGCCGCCCGATTCGAGGCCGACACGGCAATCGCCGAGTCCGAGCGCGATTTCCAGACCCAGAAAGCCGCGTACGACCAGCAGGTCAACGCCCGTACCGCCGAGGCCGAGCTGGCGTACGCACTCCAGGAAGCGAAGACCCGACAGCAGATCCGCGGTGAGGAACTGCAGATTGAGGTTGTCGAACGCCAGAAGCAGATTGAAGTCCAGCAGCAGGAGATCATTCGCCGGGAGCGTGAACTGGATGCCACGATCCGTCGGCCGGCCGAGGCCGAACGCGACCAGTTGGAACTGATCGCCGAAGGGAACCGGCGGCGCATCAGGGTCGAGTCGGAAGCCGAGCGCTACAAGCTGGAAACGGTCGCCGAAGGCGAACGCAGCCGGATCATCGCCGAGGCCCAGGCAGGCGCGGAGTCGATCAGGTTGCGCGGCCAGGCGGACGCCGACGCCATCAGGGCGCGTGGTGAGGCCGAAGCCGACGCCATTCGAGCCCAGGGTCTCGCCGAAGCCCAGGCAATGAACAAGAAGGCCGATGCCTGGAAGGAGTACGGCCAGGCAGCCATGATCCAGCAGTTGTTCGACTCGCTACCGGATGTCGCGGGAGCGGTCGCGGAACCGCTGGCCAAGACCGACAGCATTGTGGTCATCAGCAACGGCGGGGACGGCAATTCGGGCGCAGGGGCCAGCAAAGTCACGCAGGACGTTTCGTCCACAATCGCGCAGCTTCCCGCGCTTGTGCAGTCGCTGACGGGCGTCGATCTGATCAGCTCACTGAAGAACCTGCCAGGCATCGTGTCCGACGAGTCGGCGCAGAATGGCGCGGTCGAGCAGGACGAAACGACGCCCGAAGACGAGAAATAGCCAGACCTCGCTGTTGACCGTGGGTGCGGGGCATCGAGCCCCCGCGTCCGCTTGGTGTCGGAGGGCTAGCCGGGTTCGACGTCGACCATGAAGTGCCCGGCTCTGGATGGGCGCTTCCGGGTCGCCGGTCGCATCTAGCGGCCTCTCCGCCTCCCGGCTGGCTTCGACGCCCGCAGCGGCGCCTTCCTCGAAGCGAGTCTTCTAGAAGCGTTCGCGCAGCCCGAACAGTCACGCCTGACGATCAGGACGTGAATGATTGGCTACCGCCTGTTGTACGGAGTGACGCCTACGTCTGGTAGGGCATCGGGCAGGTTAATCGTGTTACGACGCGCGATACATCCGGGATGGATCGGCGACGCAATGCTCACCACGGTGAGTTTCGATGGTGTGACCGTAGGTGAGCCGGGTGACCGCTCCCTCCTGCCGAAGGAATCCGTTGACGTCTTCTTCGAAGAGTTCTCGCGCCATACGCGTCAGGTCGTGGCCGCCGAGGAGACGGGCGATCGCGTTGCCGACCTCGCCGATGCGTACAAGGCCAGCGTCTTCCATGCGCTGACCGAGCCGGTTGAAGTCGCTGCCCGGGTGCCCGGGCAGCGGCGGGCAGCCAACGCTGACAAGCGGCGCGAGCGAGCCGTCGGCGCAGCGCATTCTGGTCTCGATCCGAACCGGCTTGCGATAGGGCACCTGCAATTCAACCTCGCAGACATGAACGGCGGTGAGGTTCTGGTAGGGGACGCCGAGCAGGAGGTATCGGCCGTTGCGGTCGCGAATCTGCCGCATGGGGCTATCGATGTCCCAGGACGATTCGCCGCCGGCGGTCACGATGGTCTCGGCAAGCGGACCGATGGCGGCAACGCTGTGCTGGAGGTGAATGCTGCGTTGCGCCTGAGGGTGCCGCCGGGCAGCGTCCGAAATCGCACCCATGAGCGACGGCGTGCGGAGCGGATCAAATACGAAGCCGGGCTCGCGGGCGATCGGGTAGGTGAACGTGGGAACCACCAAGGTTCCCTCGGGCCCGAGCGCATCTAGTAGCGCATCCACCACCGTGCGTGCTCCGCCGGCAACATGTCCCAGGCTTCGCAGGGAGCTGTGAACCATGAGTAGGCCGCCGCGACGGACGCCGAGGCGGGAGAAGTCGCTCACGAGCGACGCGCGATCCAGCGGCTTGCTGCCGTGCAGACGCTCAGACTGAGTCGTCATCGATTCGCTGCCATCGTAGGTCCGCCACGGCGCCCGCCTCTTCGGTCAGTGTCCAAGCCAGATTAGCCGCACGCCCTCAACGACTGCTCGCAAGGGCCACTGGCTCACGCTGTGTAGGCTCGAGTCTGAGAGTTCTAAACAAGACAGGTTCATTGGCCATTCCGATTGCGTCCCACGCGCCGCCCGATTACGACTGCCCGTTCTGTGCGGTCGCGGCCGGGTCGCAGAGCGAGTTCACGGCCTAGCGTGATGAGCATGTGCTGGTGCGGATCAGTCTGCACTGGGACCCGGACTTCCCTGGACACGCACTCGTGATCCCGGTGGCTCACGTCGAGAACATCTATACGCTTCCCGACGAACTGGAGGGCCGAATCGCCCGAGTCGTTCGCCGAGTCGCCGTCGCCATGCGCCATGGATATCCGTGTGACGGCGTGACCATCCGCCAGAACAATGAGCCGGCCGGCGGGCAGGACGTCTGGCACCTGCACACGCACGTAGTTCCGTGCCACCGTGGGCGCAAGTGGCGCGGCTCGCGTTTCCGGCGGGCGGACAATGCCGAGCGGCGACGCTACGCGGAGCGCCTGCGCGAAAGTCTCCGGACGATCGATCAGCTACCGGACCGGTGGTAGACGAGTTGCCCGACGTCGCTTGGAGACTCGACATTAACCTGCCGACATCCGGCCGGCTTCGCCAGCCGGCAATTGCCGCCCGTGCGACGCATGAACGGCGGCGGCTCGCTACTCTTGCCGGTATGACCACTCTAGGGTTTTGGCTCGTCGTGGGTTCGCTGGTGCTCGTCGAAGCCACCATCATCGTGACGGCGCTGCGGATACGCATACAGCCGCTGGCGGCGCGCAGCGTGGTTGGCGGGCGGCCAGCCGAAGTGGTTTGGACACTGCTTCCGGCGTTGCTCCTCATCACACTGGTCGTAATGTCACTCAACGCCGGTTAGAGCCGAGGAATCCCTTGACCTCGTCCCGCCCAACCCGCGCATTACACGTGCGCCGCGCCGGCCAGTGGGCCGCCGCCTCGGCGCTCCTCACCATTGGCTTGATTGCCTACGGGTCGTGGGTACGGGTCTCGGGATCGGGGCTGGGCTGCCCCGACTGGCCGCTCTGCGAGGGCGTGGTGGTTCCCGAATTGGAGGGTGCCACCGCCATCGAATTCGGCCACCGCGTCTACGCGGGGGTGACCATGCTCGCCGTGGTCGTGGCCGCGTGGTATGCGTGGCGCGGACGGGCCGCTGACCGTTTCACCGCCCGGCTCATCGGAGTCGCGCTGGTGGTGATCCTGATCCAGGCAGTGCTGGGCGGCATCACGGTCCTCACCCATCTTGACGGCATGGTTCGACTCGCTCACCTCACGTTCTCACTTCTAACGCTGGCCCTGCTCACCGGGGGCGCGCTGCGAGCCCTGGACGTTCCAGGGGTGGAACTCCCGGGCGTACGCCGAACGCGGGCCGTGCTGGTGGCGACCGCGTTTGTGGTGTTGCTTGGAGGCGTCACCGTGGGAAGGAATGCGAGCGCCAGCTGCCCGACCCTGCCCTTCTGCGACGGCAACGTTGGCATGGAGGCCCTGAGCCTTCACATGCTGCACCGCATTGCCGCGTCGGCGCTTGCGCTGACTATCTACGTCACAGCCTGGCAGGTCTGGAAGCGCGGCGGTTCGCGCATGGCCGCGCTGCTCAGCTATGGCGCTGTGCTCTTGGTTTCCACGCAGATTGGCATTGGCGTCGCGTCCAAGGCCATCGGCTTGTATCCGGAGTTGCGGGTCTTGCACCTGACACTGGCAGCGTTGCTTTGGGGAGTCATCGTCATCCACTTCAGCCTGGCGCTGAAGCACCGAAGCAGCTGATGGCAGCACTGGCCCGCTACCTGTTTCCGCTGGCGAAACCGCGAATCGTTTTGCTGGTCGTCTTCGTGGCGGCTGCCGGCGTATGGAAGGCCGCCGGCGGTCAGCCGGATCCCCCAACGATGTTTGCGGTGATCGTGGCCGTGACGGTCGCGGCCGCCGGGTCCAATCTCATCAACCAGGGCCTGGAAGCCGATATCGACGCCGGGATGCGCCGGACCCGAGCACGCGCGGTGGCGTCGCGGCAAGTCAGCGCGGTCGCAGTCATCGCCGCGGGCCTCATCCTCGTAGCTGCCGCCGTCGTGGGCCTGGCAGTTACCACCAATCTGCTGGCTGCGCTGCTCACGCTGTCCGCGGCCGCGGTCTACGTGCTGGTGTACACGGTAGTGCTGAAGCGCCGCTCCTGGAACAACATCGTGATCGGGGGCGCGGCCGGCGCCTTTCCTCCGCTGATCGGGGCGGCCGCCGTGACGGGTCAGGTCGATCCCGTTGGCCTGTACATGTTCGCGTTCATCTTTTTCTGGACGCCGCCGCACTTCTGGACGCTCTCGCTATTGCTGCGCAATGACTACGCCGCCGTCGGCATTCCCATGCTCGGCGCCGTCGCGAGTCCGAGGGACACTGCCGTGCAGGTCCTGCTGTACGTCGTGCTGCTGACTGGGCTGGTGTGGCTGCCTGTGGCGGCTGGCTACGGCGGCCTTACGTTTGCCGCCGTCGGAACCCTGTTGAGCGTCTATTGGCTGCGCGCGTCATGGCCCCTGGGCAACGGCGCGACCGCCGGACAGACGCTGAGCGCCTACAAGTTCTCCCTGCTGTACCTGGCCTTGATATTCCTGGTCCTGGCCGTCGAGCCGATGCTCCCCTGGTATGCGTAGGCGACGGCTCGTACTGGCGGCGGGGGTCCGTGTATCTATTCTCCCGCTGCTTGACGTTTGATCGACCAGGTGATCGGCACGGCAGCCAGCACGACGACAGCGGCCGCGAGGAACGGCAGGCCAATCGAGTCGTCGTAGAAGCTGGCCAGGCGCCCGCTGCCGGCCGACCCGACCGCGACGCCCAGCGAATACACGGCGTAGAAGATTCCGAACGCCATGCCGCGGCGTTTGGGGCCTGCGGCTTCAACGACCAGAGCGGTAGCCGCAGGGAATACCAGCCCGTAGCCGAGGCCGAACACGGCCATGCCCGCCGCGATCCCACCGTAGCCATTGGCCAATCCCACGACACCCAGGCCGGCTGCAACGCCCAGGAGTCCGATGAGCAAGGGGACAAATCGTCCAAACTGGTCACTAGCGCCGCCAACCGGACTCGCCATCACGAGCATTGACACGAGGGCGTAGATCGCAAAGCTGTAGCCGGCGCGGGCCGCGGTTTCGCCCTGGTTCTCGAGAACGAGTGGCAAGTGCGCCACGAGCACGCCAACGCCAACGGTAATGGCGAACTGGGCGGCGTATCCTGACCAAAGGACGCGGCTGGTCAGCAACGCGCTGAGACCGGCGCTGGCAGTGCGCGATGAGGCGGTTCGTGGGGTTTCGCGAGTGACGGTCACGAACACGACGAGCGTGAAGACGACGAAGGCGGCGTCGACGAAGAAGACCGCATCAGCGCCCCAAGCGTCCCGGAGAATACCCGCGACGGGGGGGCCGATCATGGCCGGGATGGCAATCAGAGCGCCGGCGAGTCCCATAGCCCGGCCTCGCTGATCGGAAGCAACCCGGTCGCCAAGGATTGCGAAGGCTCCAGGCGTGAGCGCGGCAGCCCCGATGCCGTGTACGGCACGGGCGACAAGCAGCTGCTCGGGCGAGTTGACAAAGGCGTAGCTGACGACGGCGATGGCCGTAATCGCCAAGCCGAGAATCATGGGGCGGCGACGGCCCCATCGGTCAAGAACAAATCCGGCCCCCAGGTTCCCAAACAAGTTCGTGACGGAGTAGGCCGCGACGACTACGCCGACCAGGATCGTGGTAGCTCCAAGACTCCGGGCGTGGGGTGCAATGGTCGGAAACTGCACAAACAGATCAAAGAAGGCTGTCAGTACAACCAGCCTGGCGGCCCAGATGGAGAGGCGGCTGGTGTCTATCGAACTAGGCGCCTTCAACGCCATGAATGCTCGGGGTTACGTGTGACTCGCGCTCGTCGGACTAGAGGATCTGGTCCAGGAACAACTTGGTTCGGTCTTCCTGCGGGTCGTTGAAGATCTGGTCGGGCGGACCCAACTCCACGAGGGCGCCCTCGTCGAAGAAGGCCATGCGGTCGGCGACTTCGCGAGCGAAGCCCATCTCGTGGGTGACGCAGAGCATGGTCATGCCGGTGGCGGCCAGCTCGCGCATGGCGTCCAGCACTTCCTTGATCATCTCGGGGTCGAGGGCGGAGGTGGGCTCGTCGAAGAGCATGATCTGCGGCTGCATGGCCAGCGCGCGGGCGATGGCCACGCGCTGCTGCTGGCCGCCCGAGAGTTCGGCGGGATACTTCCGCGCCTGCTCCGGAATGCCAACGCGTTCCAGGAGCTGCATCGCCAAAGCCTCGGCCTCGCTGCGGGGCATGTGCCGCACGCGCTGGGGCGCCAGCGTGATGTTGCCGAGCACGGTTATATGGGGAAAGAGGTTGAACTGCTGGAAGACCATGCCGACTTCACGGCGGATGGCATCCAGGTTGCGCACGTCGTTGGTCATCTCGATGCCGTCGATGACGATGCGGCCCTGCTGATGTTCTTCCAGGCGGTTGATCATGCGGATGAAGGTGGATTTGCCGGAGCCGGACGGGCCAAAGATGACGACAACCTCACCGCGCTTGACGCGCATGCTGACGTCGCGGACGGCGCAGAAGTCGCCGAACCACTTGTGGACGTTCTCGCAGACGACGATGTCATCGCGCTCTTCGAGCGGACGGGCCAGGATTTCCGCCTTGTCCGCGGGAATGTCGACGGCTGCTTGAACTCCGTTGGTTTCCGCCATGGCTGTACTCCTCCGCGGCTCGGGTTAGCGCCGACCGACGCCGAGGGCGCCCTCGATGCGCCGGCTGATGAACGACATGCTGAAGCAGAAAACCCAGAAGACCAGGGCAATGAAGAGGTAAACCTCGCGGCCGTTGTCGATGAACTCCTGGTTGCCCTGAACGCTGACGCGGCCCATCTCCACCAGGTCCAGCATGCCGATGAAGTAGACGAGGCTGGTGTCCTTGAAGAGGCTGATGAACTGGCCGACGATGGCCGGAATGATGTTGCGCAGCCCCTGCGGCAGGGTGATCAGGAGCGTGGTCTGCCAGCCGCGCAGGCCCAGCGCCTGGGCCGCCTCCGTTTGCCCCGCCTGCACCGCCGCCATCCCGCCGCGCACGTTTTCTGCCATGTAGGCGGACGAGAAGATCGTGATCGTGATGCCCGCCAAGTAGACGCGGTCGATGTTGAGATCTTCAGGGAACGTGAGCGGGAGGATGTGGCGGGACATGAAGAGCAGCGTAATCAGGGGTACGCCGCGAATAACCTCGATGAAGATCACGCAGGCGACCTTGAGAATCGGCAGGCTGCTGCGCCGCCCAAGCGCTAGCCCGATGCCGATGGGCAACGAGCAGACGATGCCGAAGAAGGCCAGCAGCAAGTTGATCATCAGACCGCCGAGATCCTGCGGATTGACGGGGTCGAGGCCCGGCACTCCGGCAATTCCCAGGATCAGGATCATGATCAGCACCAGGGCGACAAGCGCCGCGATGACCATGCGCCGGGACGTTGAGATGATGGCCACGCGCTCGAGGGCCGGGGCCAGCGCACTGCCCGCGACCGCCTCCAGGCGACCGGGGCTTGTTTCCGCGGGACGAGGGGTCAGGACGTAGCCGAGGCCGATGAATGGGAGGTTCATCAGCAACAGGGCCCGATGGACCGGCGCCATCTCATGCGGGAACACGCCGACGAACAGCATGATCGCGCCAAAGGCAAAGGCGAAGCGTCGCGCGGCGTTGGGCCAGGCCCGCCAGGTCATGCCCAGCAGCACGCTGATCAGCAGCAGGCAGATGCAGAGCCGCCAATAGCCCTCGTAGGGATACAGCCCCACGACGTATAGCGGCACACGGCTGATGATGACGGTCCAGTCGGCCTCCACAAGGACCCAGCTGCCGAGGTTGAAGACGAACCAGACCAGCACCACAGCCAGGACGACCGTGACAATGCTGTTGCCCCTGGAACTGAAGAGGTTTTGCCGCAGCCATCCCTGAAGTCCGACGGTTGTGGCCGGCGGAAGCGGGGCGGGAGCGGCGCGCGCGGTCATGCCTGGGCCCTCACGCGGCCTTGAACCGGATCATGCGGTTGTAGAGGTTGCCGATGAGCGAGTAAAGCAGGCTCATGGACAGGTAGCTGACCATCACGATCATGAACAGCGAGATCGCCGGCGCGATCTGCGTCATCGTGTTGGCCACGCTGACTAGGTCCGGGTAGCCAATGGCAGCGGCCAGGCTGGAGTTCTTGGTCAGGTTGAGAAATTGGCTGATCAGCGGCGGAATGATGACGCGCAGCGCTTGCGGGAAGGTCACGTGCCGCAGCGTCAGCATTCCCGAGAGCCCGACCGACCGGGCCGCCTCGGTCTGGCCCTTGCCGACCGATTGGATGCCGGCTCGGACGATTTCTGCAATGAATGCCGAGGTGTAGACCACCAGCCCAACCAGCAGCGCCATGAAGCTGCCGCTCAGTTGCGCGCCGCCCTGCAGCCGCCCGAAGCGCCCCTCGATCTGCGGGATGTCGATCGCCAGGGGCCCCAGGATCAGCAGGGCGACGAGGCTGAGTCCGATGGCGATCACGGCAGCCGCGAGCAACGGATAGCTCGGGTGGCCAGTCTCGATTTCGCGTCGACTCAGGCGCCTGAAGGCGTAGACCGCCAGCGCCACGCCAATCGCCGTGATCAGGGCCCACGGCCAGAAGCCGTCCTGCGCCTCAAACCAGGGAAGGTAAAGGCCGCTGTTGTTGATGAAGACCGTGTCGCCGATAACGTAGCCTTCCGCCACCCTGGGCAGGGTAAGCACGATGGTGAGCCAGAAAAGCAACTGCACGATGAGGGGGATGTTTCGAAAGACCTCGATGTAGACGAGTGCAATACGGCTCAGCAGCCAGTTGGGCGACAGACGAGCCACGCCGATCAGGATTCCGATGGCGGTCGCCAGGATGACGCCAAGCACCGAGGCCCTGACCGTGTTGAGTGCGGCCACGACCAATCCGTACAGATATGAATCGGACGGCTGGTAGGGAATGACGGCTTCGCCGATTGGAATCTGGGCGGCGCGGTCAAGGAAGGTGAAGCCGAAGGGGATGTCGCGCGCATCGATCTCGCGAGCGACATTGAGCAGAAACAGGGTGATCGTGGAGAGCACCACGACCGCCGAAACAACCTGCACAGCCCAGCGCAGGGCGACCACGTTGCGCCAAATCGGAACGCCCTGGACATAGAGCAGTCGCGTCACGGCGCTGTGCAATTGCCCCCGTCGCTGTCGGCCCGCGTCAGCCTACAGGAAATGCCCTTAAGAGTTTCGGGGGGACGCGAATGCGTCCCCCCGAGACCGCGGCGAGCGAACTCGCCAGTTGCCGCGCTTAGCGCAGCGGCGGTGCGTAGATCTGACCGCCCTTGGGGCAGTCCGTGCACGGAGCGTTGGCCCAGAGCGCGTTGCGACCACCCTCGCGCGGGAGGTCAATGCCGCCCGGCCCGAGGTTGCGGTCGTAGATCTCACCGTAGTTGCCCACGGCCGAGATCACGTCCTGCATGAAGGTCTCGCTCAGGCCCAGCGTCTCCTGGCCGAAGCTGCCTTCGGTACCGAGCAGGCGCTTGGCCTTGACGTTGTCGCCGCCAGCCACCTGCGCGTAGTTCGCGCTGGTGATCCCGTACGCCTCGGCGTAAATCAGGCCGGCCATGATGGTCTTGACGATGTCGAACCACTGCTCGTCACCGTGCGGAACCACCGGACCCAGCGGCTCCTCGGAGATGGTCTCCGGGAGGATCACGTGGTCCTGCGGGTTAGGCAGGGCGCTGCGGAGCGCGGCCAACTGCGAGCGGTCGTTGGTGAAGACGTCGCACTGGCCTTCCTGGTACGCCTCAAGCACCACGTCCGTGTCCTCGAACACCTGCGGGTTGTACTCCAGGTTGTTCTGACGGAAGAAGTCGGCCATGTTCAGCTCGGTCGTGGTTCCGGCGGTCACGCAGACGGCGGCGCCGCCCAACTCCAGGGCCGAGGAAACGCCCAGGTTCCGCGGAACCATGAAGCCCTGACCGTCGTAGAAGGTCGTGTGGACATAGTTGCCCCATTGCGCGTCGCGGGAGGTTGTCCACGTGACGGTGCGGACCAGCAGGTCAACTTCACCGGACTGGATGGTCGGGCCACGCTCAGCCGCGGTGATGTAGTTGATCTGGATCGCTTCGGGGTCGCCCAGCACGGCCGTCGCCACGGCGCGGCACAGGTCGATGTCAAAGCCGACATTGCGGCCGGCCGCGTCCAGCGAACCGTAGCCCGGAACGTCGTTACGGCTGGCACAGATGAGGGTGCCGCGTTCCTTGACGGCGGCGAGACGGTTGACAACGGTCGTATCCGCCTCTTCTTCTTCACCGCAGGCCGCGATTGCGGCGATTGCTAGCGCCAGGGCCACAACAACCAACCCCAGCTTGAACAGCGTCCGAGCCCGCCCCATATATTCCTCCCTCACAGCCGAGAGGCTGTCTTCGGCACACGGTTGGGGATTGTGCCCGAAGCCTGTGTCTGCGGCAATGCCAAAGCGCGCTATCAGGTTCGACTTCTAAATATCAAACGCCGTCCCACGCACGCGGGCGCATCGCGGCTCAGCCGTCGATCACCCCGGCAAGCGCCCCCTTGTCCACCATGCGGTCCCAATGCCCGCGGAACGTGGCGTTCCACTCCGACGTGCCTGCGTGGAGCATCATCTCCTCAAAATGGTGCGGAAACACCACGACACCATCGCAGCCGGCGCGCAACGCCACGTCGGCGGCGATCCAGTTGCGGATGATGCCGCCCAGCACATACGGCTGATTGGCCCGCCCGCGCACGACCTGGACGATATCGCTCACAATGGCGCCAGCGTCGGCGCCGGAGTCGATCAGGGGGCCGACGAATGGGGCGATGTACGTCGCACCGACCTGCACCGCCGCCACCGCCTGGCTGGCCGAGAACAGGGTGGTGACCATGGACTCGCGTCCCTCGGCCTTCATGCGGGCGATGGCCCGGAAGCCCTTGCTGGTGCTGGGGATCTTCATCACGACGCGCTCGGACAGCGCCTGGAAGGGGGCGGAGGCGTTGACGATGTCCCCCGTCGTGTCGCCGTCCACTTCCACCACCACCGGGCCGTCATTGTCGAGTTCCAGGTAGCGCTCGATCACGCCCAGCATCGGACCGTACGTGTCGACCAACCCGTCCAGAACCAGTGTGTTGGTCACGATGCCCACGGGATTGAATTCGAGATAGTCCTTGATGACCTCCGGATCACCCTGAAACCAGATGCCCGCCTGTCCCGGATAGCCCTGCACCATTGGATCGATCTCCCCCGCTTCAGCCACCCTGCATCCTACGCCTACAGTGCAGGGACGCGCCTCGGGACTCTACCCACCGCACGCTCCAGCGGCGGCGCGAAGCCATACCTCGGTGAAGCTAGCCCTTGGCCGCCACGTCGTCCGGGTGTCCGCTGAAGTCCGGGCCGGTGTAGCCCTCCAGTTCCTCACGCGGCAAATAGTTGCCGTAACCGTGATAGACGCCTCTGGGCTGCGCGCACCAGCGCACGGCGTTGGCGATCACGTGCTGGACTTCGGCCTGGTGGTAGATGGGCAGCGTTTCGTGCCCGGGTCGGAAGTAGAAGATCTTGCCGTTGCCGCGCCGGAAGGTGCAGCCGCTGCGGAAGACCTCGCCACCCTCGAACCAGCTGATGAACACCAACTCGTCAGGTGGCGGAATGTCAAAGTGCTCCCCGTACATCTCGCACTGCGGAATCTCGAAGTACTCGCCCAGACCCGCCGCGATGGGGTGCGACGGGTCCACCACCCAGATGCGCTCTCGCTCGTCCGCCTCCCGCCACTTCAGCCAGCAGCTGGTGCCCATGAGGGACGAGAAGATCTTTGAGAGATGGCCGGAATGCAACACCACCAGGCCCATGCCTTCCCACACACGCTTGCGAAGGCGCTCCACGAAGGCGTCGTCCACTTCGCCGTGGGCCGTGTGCCCCCACCAGGTCAGCACGTCGGTAGCCGCCAGCACCTCATCGGTCAGCCCGTGCTCCGGCTCGTCCAGGGTGGCGGTGCGGACTTCAAGATCGCCATGCTTCGCCAGCGGCCCCGCGATGGCGCCGTGGATGCCGTCCGGGTAGATCGCCGCAATCTTGGGGTTGCGCTGTTCGTGTCGGAATTCGTTCCAAACAGTGACGCGGATGGAATCCGCCATGAGGCGCGCTCCTGGGAAGTTCGAATGGCCACCGTGCCATTGGCATCCTACGCGCCGCGCGGCGAACGCGCGTGAAGCCGCCCCCGTGCGCGGTGACCGCCGAACGCGCACAATCGGGGCTGCACGCGCTTTGGAATCCACGCGCATGGCCGACTTCGCGCCTTCGAGCGACGTATCCGTAGACCAAGCCGCCCTGGACGCGCTGGCCGAACTGGCGACGCCCACCGTCACCGCGGCCCTGGGCAAGCTGGGGTTTGACTTTGCCTACACGACGGGCATCAACCCGCTGGCGCCGCCGCAGGGCGGCCGCATGGTGGGACGGGCGCGCACGCTGCGATTCATCCAGAAGCGCGAAGACCTGGTGAAGGCGCAGTACGCCGACCTCGAGAGTTCACCCCACCGCAACGCGCTGGAGTCGATCGAACCGGGTGAAATCATGGTCATCGACGCCCGCGGCTGCCTGGAAGCCGCCGTGGTGGGCGACATCTTCACCCGACGCGTCCAGGCGCGCGGTGGACTCGGCATCGTGATCGACGGCGTCTGCCGCGACATCACGGCCATTCGTGAAGTCGGCCTCCCGCTCTACGCCCGCGGAGTGCACGGCCAGGGCATCGACCGCCGCCTGATGTCGGTGGGCAGCCAGGAGCCGGTGCAGATTGCCGAGGTGGCCGTGATGCCGGGCGACATCGTGCTGGGCGACGGCGACGGCGTGGTGGTGATACCACCGCACGCGGTTGACGAAGTCATCGCGGAAGCCTCGACGCACGAGGAGTTGGAAGTCTGGATCCGCGAAGAGATCAGCGCCGGCCGCGGCAGCCTGCACACCCACTATCCGCCCAACGCCGAAGTCCTGGCCGAGTTCCAGGAGTGGCTGCGAGCGCAAGGCCGCGACCCGCTCGAACGCGAGTTCCGGCTCTAGGAAGGCGCCGACCGACATGCGCATCACCGACATCGAGACCTTCGTCTGCAGTTACGCCTTCCCCGAGGCCGACCGCTGGTATGCCGGCGGACGCGGCCAGCGCGAGCCGCTGGCCATGCACTTCAACGCCATTGTGTTGCGCGTGCATACCGACGAGGGCATCACCGGCCTGGGCGAGATCATGCCCTGGTCCGATATCGACACCCGGATTCGTGCGGTACGCGATGTCGTTCGCCCCCGGCTCCTCGGTCGCAGCCCCTTCGACGCCGACAAGCTGACGGTGTTTGGACCCGACCTCGACACCAACCTCGCCCTGGCCGCCGCCAACGTGGCCTGCTGGGACATCGTGGGCAAGGCCACCGACACGCCCGTATACCGGCTGCTGGACACCGAGGGCCTGGCCCAACCGCGCCTGCGCTGCTACGCCAGCGGCGGCGTGAGCTGGGCCTGGTTCGACCGCCCGGACCAGCTGATCGAAGAAGCGCTGGAACATCAGGCAAACGGCTACACGGCCATGAAGCTGCGTATTGGAACCTCCTGGGCGCGCTCCGAGGTGACGCCGGGCCGATTCCTGGACCTGTTGGGACGCCTGCGCGACGCCGTCGGTCCAGACTTCGAGCTGATGCTCGACGCCAACATGCGCTTCAGCCCCGACGAGGCGGACGAGGTGCTGGAGCTGGCCCGCGGGCTGCACGAGCTGAACTTTCGCTGGTTCGAAGACCCGATCATGCGCGCGGAAGACGACGCCTCCTACCGCGGCATCACCGCCGAAGCCACCGACGCCGACAGCGTCACCGTCTACCGGCGGCTACGGGAAGAGTCCGGCGTGCCGATTTCCGGCGGCGAGACGACCTTCGATCCCCGCGTCGTGCGCCGCCTGATCGACAGCGACGCGCTGGACATCGTCAACCTGGACGTCACCTGGGTCGGCCTGGACCAGGCCCGCCGCTTCGCCCGCTGGCTGGAAGCGCGCGGCAAGCTCTGTATCCCCCACAGCTGGACCACCGGCATCTCCTTCGCAGCCACCGCCCACTTCGTCGCCGCCATCCCCAACCGCTACACCCTCGAACACCAGACCATCAACAACCGCCTCATGGACGACCTGCTCATCAACCCCGTCCTGCCCGTCGACGGCCACGTAACCGTTCCCGAACGGCCCGGACTCGGGATCGAGCTGAACGAGGCAGTAGTTGCCGAGAAGTTTCAGCGGATCGAAGGAGACATCCTCACGAATCTGTAGAAGGTGATACGCGGCCTCTAGCCAGAGCCCTCTAAAGCGACACCCACGCCGCCCCCTTCTGTGACGACTCCACCGCGCGGTAAATGAACTGCATCCCCCGCAGCCCGTCGTGCGCCGTCGGGAAGTCGTACTCCTCGGTCGGCATCGGGTCGCCGTCGAGGTGGCGGCGGATGGCGGCCAACGCGCCAACGTAGATCTGGGCAAAGGCTTCCAGGTAGCCCTCGGGATGGCCGGGCGGGATGCGTCCGGCGGCCGAGGCATGCGCGTCCAGGTAACCCTGGGCGCGGCTGAAAGTCTGGCGCGGTTCGCCGAGTCGCCAGACGTCCAGGTAGTTCGGGTTCTCCTGCCCCCAGCGAATCGCGCCGTGTTCGGCGTAGACGCGCAGGGTGATGCCGTTTTCCTCGCCGGTGGCGATCTGGCTGGCTGTCAACAGGCCCTTGCCGCCGCCCTCCAGGCGCAGCAGGGCGTTGACGTCTTCGTCCAGCGTGCGGTCTGGCAGGAAGGTGCTGAGGTCCACGCACATTTCACTCACCTTCTCACCGGTGACGTACTCAAGCAGGTTGAACGCGTGGGTGCCGATGTCGCCGATGGTGGCGCCGATGCCGGAGCGAGCGGGGTCCAGCCGCCACTCGGCCTGTCGCATACCGAGTTTCTCGTGCGGCGTGGCCAGGAAGTCCTGCAGGTACTCGACAATGACCTTGCGCACCCGCCCCATCTGGCCGGACCTGAACAGCGCGCGCGCCTGCCGGACCATGGGGTGGCCGGTGTAGTTGTGGGTCAGGGCAAAGACCAGGCCAGACTCCTCGACGATCTCTACAAGTTGCTCGGACTGCTCCAGCGTGTAGGTCATCGGCTTGTCGCAGACGACGTGGATGCCGGCTTCCAGGAACGCGCGGCAGATGTCGAAGTGGGAGACGTTGGGAGTGACGATGCTGACGAAGTCGATGCGCTCATCGGCGGGAAAGGCGGCTTCGGCGGCGGCCATTTCGGTGTACGAGGCGTAAACCCGGCCAGGGTCCAGGTAAAGCTCGGCGCCCGTTTCGCGGTTGAGATCCGCGTCGCGCGAAAACACACCAGCCACCATCTCGGCCTGCTGCTCCATGGCCACGACCATCCGATGCACCGGGCCGATAAAAGACCCCGGGCCGCCGCCGACCATGCCCATCCGCAACTTGCGATTCCACGAGTCCATTGGAGGATTCCTTTCGGACGGACCCTGGCGGCTAGTCCAGGCCCAGCAGTCGGCGGTTGGCGTCAGCGTCCATGTCACCGCCGGCGAAGTCGTCAAAGGCCACGTCGGCGGCATCAATCAGGTGCTGCGCGATGAACGGCGCGCCTTCGGCCGCGCCTTGCTCGGGGCTCTTGACGCAGCATTCCCACTCCAGCACCGCCCAGCTGCGGTAGCCGGCCTCGGTCAGCAGGGTGAAGACCTGGGTGAAGTCCACCTGGCCGTCGCCCAGCGACCGGAAGCGCCCGGCCCTCCCGGCCCACTCCTGGTACCCGCCGTACGCGCCAACCCGCCCGTCCGGTCGAAACTCGGCGTCCTTCACATGGAAGGCCGTAATCCGGTCGGCATACCGGCGAATGAAGTCCAGATAGTCCAGTTGCTGGAGCACGAAGTGACTGGGGTCGTAGTTAATGCAGGCGGCTTCGTGGTTGTCCGTGGCGTCCAGGAACATCTCGAAGGTCGCGCCGTCGTAGAGATCCGAACCGGGATGAAGCTCGTACGCAATGGTCACCCCGTGATCGCTCGCCATGTCCAGGATCGGACGCCAGCGGCGGGCCAGTTCCTCAAATGCCGTCTCGATCACGCCCGGCGGCCGCTGCGGCCACGGGTAGATCATGTGCCAGGCGAAGCCGCCGGACATGACCGGCAGCGCGCTGACCCCGAGGTTGGCCGAGGCCTTGATCGACTTGCCAAGCTGATCTGTCGCCCACTCCGTGACCTCCGGGCCCGAGAGCCCGGGAGGATGAAACACCGAGAAGCCATCGGCATAGGCGGGATGCATGGCCAGCACCTGGCCCTGCAAGTGGGACGCAAGCTCGGTGACCTCAAGTCCAAGCTCAGCCAACCCTCCCAGGTATTCGTCGGCGTAGTCCTTGGACTCGGAAACCTTGTCAAGATCGATGACGCGCGGATCCCAGGTCGGGACCTGCACGCCCTTGTACCCAAGGCCGGCAACCCAGCGACCAATGTTCTCCAGGTTGTCGTAGGGCGGTTCGTCGCGCAGAAACTGCGCCAGCAGGATGGCAGGGCCCTTCATCGACGCCATGCGGGCCTCCTTTTGCTCGGGTCCCGCGCCTTCTCCCCGTGGTTCGGGTTCGCGGGACTCGCGGCGGCACGGGGTGGCCGCAGTGTGAACAACCGCGGCTTCGGCTTCAAGTGGACGACCCTTGACTTCAGCCCTGCTTCGACCTGAACTCGTTGCTATTGGAACCTTGGCCCAACAGGTTCCCGCGAGCCAAGCTGCCAGGAGGGCCAGGCGATCCAGGTTGCCGCTTGTCCCGGTCGTAGAATCGATGGATTCGCAGCCGCCCTGCTGACGCCGAACACCTGGATATCGTGGCTACGCCTGAGCAGACCGTCCCAGAGACGCCGGACACGACCGACGGTCCCGAAAAGACTGTCTACGTACTCCACGGCCAGGAACTCGCCAGCCGCAGCCGTCGCTTGGGCGCCTTGGCGATCGACAGCGCCATTGTCGGGCTGATTGTCGTGATGCTCTTCGTAGGCGCGGTCGCAGGCGACAACCCCCAGATGCCCCCAGAGTCCGCCGGCCTGCTGACCGTCGCTTTCCTGATCTTCTATCACATTCTGGCGTGGACGGCGTTCAGCGCTACCCCGGGCAAGATGATCCTCAAGTTGCAGATCGTCGATCGCAACGGATGGCGAATTGGCATCGTGCAGTCCATTGGACGACTCTTCGGCTACGGAATATCGACGCTGTGTGTCGGCCTGGGATTCGCGTGGATCTTCGTCAGTCGCTTCGGACGTGGATGGCATGACCATATCGCCGGGACTTACGTTGTCTACCTCGGACAAAAAGAGTCTGTAACCCGCGACATGGCCGGCGACCTGTATAAGGACCTCCTCGGCGGACCACCGAAGAGACGAGACTTCGCCGGACAGCGGTCGATCGAGGCCGCAAACGTGGTCCTCGCTGGTGACGCCCAAGATCAGGAAGGGCGACGTGTGCGGCGGGTCGATGTGGACCACGCCGAGAAGGGCGGTACGGATAGAGTGGTCATTGGTGACTACCCGGTTGCCAACTTCGCCCGACGCTCGGTTGCATTCTGTCTGGACCTCATCGGATCACTCGTCACGTCGGTGGTGGCGCTCTTCGTTATGTCAATCTGGATCCCACAGGCTCCGCCCGATTCTGTTGGGGAAGATGCTGCCAGACAAGACGCCATCAGGCTCGCCATAATCATTTCCCTGGTCTTTGGTTATCTTGTATATCCAGTGATGTCTAACTGGATGTTCAAGTCCACAGTCGGCAAGAAACTCATGCACTTGCAAGTCGTTGGTTCCGACGGCCAGAACGCAGATCTTTCGAAGCTATTCGCCAGGAACATCTGTTACTTAGTCTCGGCACCGCCGTTGCTGATGGGCTTCATTTCAGTATTGTTTGATGATTCGTCGCAAGGCTGGCACGACAAGATTGCCGACACATACGTAACCTACACCGGCGAAGGGCGCGTCAGCGACCAGCACGCGACCCAGCGTCCGCGCACGACTGGTGGGGGACGACGGCGCAGCGACTGGCCCTCCGAGTGAACCCCTGGCCCAGGCGAGGCCGACGAGTCGCCCTGACACACGGTCAACGAACGGACCTGGCCACCGGGACGGCCCCAAGAGCCGAATGCCAAACGCGGGCGGACACAGAACAAGCCGGCCGGCGAACCACGATAGCCGTGCGAGCCTCCGTGCCATGGCGTTGGCTTCGCGCCAATCCAGAATCCAATGAGCCGCAGGCAGGCCTCGCGAGCGGTATACTTCGGCCCCGCAGTAGCAACGTGAACCCTGCGTGGAGGCGAGCGGTGGCCACTCGACCAGATTTGCCGACGGCCCCGTCTGCCGGCGCCTCTGGGGTCACCGACGAGCCTTCGCTCGGCGGCTATCGCCTGGCCCGACTTCGAACCCGCTTCGACGCCAATCTGCTCGATCTCTGCGTGCTGCTCCTCGTGATGATGCTTGCCAGCCTGGCGTTCAGCCTTGACCATGCGAGCCTGCTCGAATCCGAATACGCCATCTATATCATTCCTTACTACCTCTACTACGCCATCATCTATTTCGCGGTCTTTTGGTGGATCTGGGGAGCGACGCCCGGCAAGCTCATTTTCGGCCTGCGGGTAGTCGACCAGGCCGGCGGCCCCATTGGTCTCGAGCGCGCCCTCGTGCGGACCGTCCAGATTCCACTATGCCTTGGCTTCATTTGGGCCTCGTTCGACGAGCACCGGCAGGGCGTCCACGACAAGATGGCCGGAACCTATGTGATTGACCGGCGACGGGGACGTACGACGGAGACCTCGCCGACGGAATAGGTTGCGCCTGCTGTCCCTAGCAGATCTTCGGCGGTTTCCGACGGCCTTGGTTGGCCGCGCCGGTTCGGTTCCGTACCATCGCCATCGTGGCTGAACTCTTTGACGCAAACTGCGCAGTCGGCATGGTCTCCCGCCCGGGGCCGGCCGGGGCGTTTCTGAATGCCGACGCCCTGGTAGCCCATCAAGCGCGCTTTGGGATTGGCAAGGCACTGGTGTATCACTCGCTGGCGCTGGAGGAGCACCCGACCGCCGGTAACGAACTGCTGATGCAGGCCATAGAGGGTCATGCAGGCCTGGTCCCTTCATGGCTCGCGCTCCCGCATCACACAGGCGAGTTCCCGGAACCCGAACTGTTCATTGGGGAGTTGCGCTCGGCCGGTGTGCAGGCAGTTCGAATCTTCCCCGACCAGCAGCGGTTCCTGACTGACGACTGGGTCTTGGGCGAGCTTTTTGCGGCGCTGGCCGGCCACGTACCCCTGTTCTGGCACATTGACAGCTTGGACGCGCCGACAGCCCGTGAGCTATACCGGGTCTCCACCGCTCATCCCGATCTGCAAATCGTGATCTGCGACGTCGACAAGATGATCAACCGAACAATCACGCCGCTGATGCGGGAAGCGCCGAACATCTGGCTGGAGACCGGCGGGTTCCGCACGCACCGGGGGATCGAGTACCTGTCCAAAGCCGTCGGCGCCGACCGCATGGTGTTCGGCACGAAGTTACCCTGGCAGGCGGTTGGACCACCGCACGCCGAACTGATGTACGCGGATATCGACGACGACGCCCGCCGGGCCATCGGCTCATTGAACCTGGACCGGCTGTTGGCCATGGCGGCCTGGTAGCGCTGTGTTTGGCCACGTCTGGCGCCATAACGCGCCGCACCCGCATCACCACCGGCCGGATCCGGTTGCCGCCGATGCATTGGCAGGCGAACCGCTGAACGATTTCGTCATCGACGTCCACAGCCACCCGGGGCCAGGCACCAACTTCTTCTACCAGGGCGGCGGAGCGGACGACCTGCTACGGGTCATGGACCGAACTGGTGTCGACTACTGCTGCTTCAGCGCGTACACGGCCATTGGGCCTGACTTCGTGCGCGGTAACGAGTTGGTCGCCGGGGCAGTGCGCGATCATCCGACACGGGTGATCGGATTCGCGGTTCCAAATCCGAACTATCCGGCGTTGGCGAAGGAAGAGTTGATTCGACGCGTGGACGAGCAGGGGTTTCGCGGCATCAAGATCCACTCCACCAGCCACGAGTACCCGATTCACGGCCCCAACTACATACCCGTGTACGAGTTCGCCGACGACCACCGGCTGCCAATCCTCAGCCACACCTACGACTCGCCGGCGCGCATCCGCCAACTGGCAACCACGTATCCCAACGCACGATTCATCTGGGCGCACGCCATCTGGCAGCACATCCGCACGCCGGACCTGGCCTTGACGGTGCGTGACCTGCCGAACGTCTTTTGCGAGATGTCTGGTTCGGGCAACCGCCGGGGGCAGATCGAGGCATTTGTGCGGGTGGCCGGGGTCGAGAGCGCTGTATTCGGATCCGATTACCCGGTGCTCGGCCAGACCTGGCAGCTGGGCAATGTGGCGCATGCAGATCTGAGCCACGAAGAAAAGCGCAAGATTTTCAGCGAGAACATTCGAGGCGTGCTGGGCCTCTAATCCGGCGGCAGGTGTGGATCTGACCCGTGACCGCGCGCTCCTGTGGCGCTACTCCTCGCCTGTCTTGGTCTTCGCCGGATCGCCAACTCGCACGCGCTCCCCGGCAAGCAAACGCTGCATGTCGGCCAGCTGACCCGAATATGCCGGGTTGTCCGCCAGATTGCGCGTTTCCCAGGGGTCTTCCGCCAAATCGTATAGCTGACGATGCGTTTGGCCGACTTTGCGCGTCTCGATCAACTTCAGACTTCCACGGCGAACCATGCGCTGGGTGGAATCGTCGGGATCCAGATCCTGGCTGCGCTGGAATGCCGAGAAGACGCAGTCACGCAGGCCGGCATCCCGTCCGCTCAGGGCCGGAAGCAGGCTGATCCCTTCGCATCCGTCCGGCACCGGGACGCCGGCCAGGTCGAGGATGGTCGGGAAGACGTCGTGCAAGTAGCACAGCCCTTCAAGGCGGTGTCCCGCGGCGATACCCGGCCCGCGCATGATCAGCGGGACACGCAGGCTGTGGTCGTAGACGTTCTGCTTGCCCAGCAGGCCGTGCTGACCGACGGCCAGTCCGTGGTCGGCGGTATAGACCACGATCGTGTCGTCGGCATGGCCTGAAGCCGCCAGTGCATCGAGCAGGCGGCCGATCTGCGCATCCAGGTGGCTGATCATCCCGTAGTAGTCGGCGATGTGTTGACGGATTTCGTCCGGGTCGCGCGGATGCGCCGCGAGGGACTCGTCGCGCCCGTGCAGGTGTCCGTTGTCAAAGGGATGCATTCGGGCGAAGTTGGGCGGGAGTTCGATTTCCCCGGGCGGGTACATCTCAGCGAACTCGGGTGGCGGCGTACGCGGATCGTGCGGCGCAGTAAACGCCGTGTACATGCAAAACGGCTGGTCGGCGGGATGCTCCCTGAGCAGCTGAATGGCACTGTCGACGAACATTTCGGTCGAGAAGCCGTCGCCGACAGCCATGGCCTCCGGCGGATAATCGCCGTCCGGGTCAAACTCGTGCAGCGGCACGGCGTCGTGGTCCGACATCCCGCCGAAGAAGATGCTGCCGCCGCCTTCGAAACTGCGGGCAAAGAGTTCCGGCTCGTTGTGCCACTTGCCCACGCCGTAGGTTCGGTAGCCAGCGTCGCGAAGCAACTGCGGAAACGTGGGGCTCCCCGGATCCATCGGGTATGGCGAAACTCCCTCTGGATTCGGAGCGAAAACCCGAAACAGCGAGCGGCCGGTCATCAGCATCGCCCGGCTGGGCATGCAGACTGCGTTCGACGTCGACCCCATGATGTAGGTGCTGCTCAGCGCGGTACCGGCGGCGGCCAGGGCGTCCAGCGTCGGCGTCTGCACCGCCGGATTGCCCAGCGACCCGATGGCGTCGTGCCGGTGATCGTCGGCAATCAGGAACAGGAAGTTCGGCGGCATGGGCCGTGCCCTGGTGGATGTGAGGACGGCTCAGCGTAGCGCGGACCCTTGCGTGACTGCCGAGCGGCTCGTCAGGCGTCGCGATTGGTCAATTGCCGACCGCGCCGCACGACGATCTCCGATCCATCCGCCAGGAAGGCCGATGCCGGCTCGCGGCTCAGCGCTTCGGCAAATTCGTCGCCATACAGTCGCCCGACGTCGCACGCCAACTCGACCTCGGCCGCCGGCGCTACCCGCCAGCGCGGGTGCTCGACCTGGTATTCGAGCGTCGAGCCATCCCGCTGAACCGCGTAGCCCCAGTAGTGCTCCGTGATGAACGCGGCCTCGGACGCCGGGTCTTGAGTCCGCCAGTCACCCAGTCCCGAGAGCGCCAGTCGGTTCCACATGCCCTCGAACCGCCACTCGTACCGCGCCGAGACGCCGTCAACCTGATGGCGCATCGGCAGCGCAACGTAGTTCTCGTTGTAGACCACCCGCGCTACCCAGGCGATTGCGCGCCGCGGAACGATCTCCTTGATGAACACCACCCCGCGCCGCACCTCGCCTTCAACCTCGCGCCGCACGTAGAACCGGAGGTTCACCTCCAGGAAGTTGGAGTGAAACGGAACCGGCATCCCCATCAGCCGCGTCTTCAGAAACCGGAACCCAACCACGCTGACAAAGCAGCGGCCCTGCCATAGATCAAGCTCGGTTCCCGCGGGCACATGAGGCCGCAGCACGTCCAGCTCGATCTCGTAGTTGAGGAGCGCCAGGTCACGCCATTCGGCGGTGAGGAAGACTCGTTCAGGCATGGCGAAATGACCGGAAAGGCGATGTAAGAGTTCGTGGCCTGCGGCGAATCCAGCGTAGCGCGACGGCCTTCAATGTTCGCCAGGGTCGGGCCTATCAATCAGAATGCCGTCGGCGCCAACTCTATGGGATCCCTCACATGCCCGCGCAGCGACCGAACATTCTGTTTATTACGACCGATCAGCAGCGGGGCGACGCCTTGGGCGTGGCCGGGCAGGGGTGGTTGCAGACGCCGACGTTGGACGCGCTGGCTAGGGATGGGTATTACCTGACGCGCTGCTACAGCGAGACGCCGGTGTGCGTGGCGGCACGGACGACGTGGATGACGGGACAACATCCGTGGGCGCACGGGGTATTTGGCAACTCGCGGAACCCGATGAACCCGGATAACACGCTGCCAGGCGTGCTAACGCGGAACGGCTATCGCACCCATGGCGCCGGCAAGTTTCACTTCACGCCGGACCAGCGCGCCTTGAACGGCTTCGAGAGCACCGTGATCTGCGAAGAAGGCCGCATGCCGGAGGGTGACGACTACCACCACTGGCTGCAAACGACGCCCTGGGCCGGCCTGGAGCGTGCCCACGGCGTCGGTAACAACGACATCTTTGCCGCGCCATCGCCGGTCCCCGAATCCCACTACGTATCCACCTGGACCGCCAACGAGGCGATCAGCTTTCTCAACCGACACCAGGCAACCGAGCCTGAGCGCCCCTTCTACCTGCATTGCAGCTTCACCAAGCCGCACTCGGCTTACGACCCGCCGCGTCCATACGACCGGCTCTACTCCCCCGACGACGTTCCAGAGCCGTGGCGCAACGGCAAGGACATGACGGAGAGCCCACCGCAGCTTCGGCGGGCGAACTTTCAGTACACCTGGCACTCGCTGGGGTCCGAGCAGATTGCGCTGGCGCGCGCGTTCTACTACGGCAACATCACCCACCTGGACCACTGCATCGGGCGCCTGCTGGGCGTGCTGGACGGGCTGGGTCTGCGCGACGACACGGTCGTCGTCTTCAACTCCGATCACGGCGACCTGATGGGCGACCACAACCTCTTCTTCAAGAGCAATTTCTACGAGGAGTCCACGCACGTCCCACTCATCGTGTGGGCGCCTGAGTCAGTGCGGCGGGAGTTAGACCTGGGGCCTTCCCGCCACATCGACTCCCTCACCAGCCAGGAGCAGTTGATGCCGTTCATGCTCAGCGCCGCCGGCGCCGAGATTCCGTCGGATGTCGGCACGGCGCCGCCCCTGGCCGACGTGATCGCCGGTCGCCACCCAGGGGAGCCGGTCCACGGCGTCTTCGGCAATCAGGAGAATCGCCAACTGGCGCTGATCGAGGAGCGCTACAAGTACATCTGGTGGGCGAACGGCCGATTTGAGCAGCTGTTTGACCGTGAAACCGACCCCACCGAACTTACCAACCTGGCCAACGACCCTGCCTATGACGATGAGCTTGGGCGGATGCGCGCCGCCCTCGTGCAAATCGTCCGATCGCATAGCGGTCACGCGGCACTTGACGAGGATGACCTGCGCGGCAGCGACTACGAAGAGGCGACGACCAGATTTGGTCGGCCGAACCCCCAGCCGTGGGGACGGCGGCCGTACTGAGGTGAGCAGGAGCACTCAGCAAAGGCGCCAGCCTGCCGCAAGCCCCAGCTCCGACACGGGTCTCTTGTGTTCGCCAGGTTCAGCCAGCCACTAGCCTGTCCAGAGGGTGAATCTCGCGATGTGTACGGCCGCGGTCAATCACGACCTGCCAAAATGGGTGACCGGACGGTAGGAACGCGTGTCGATGCACGACCCCCCGTCGAAGCCGTCAACCCAAGCTGCGTCCGATGCTTGACCAGACAGTGTTGGACGACGTCATTCAGCGCGTCGTTGAGGTAGCCCAGCCCGAGCGGATCATTCTCTTCGGGTCCGCCGCCCAGGGACGCATGAGTCGAAACAGCGACGTGGACTTGCTAATCATTAAGGACGCAAGCGACCCGATCAGCCTTATGTCGCGCATCTACAAACGGCTGCACGGGGTCGGAGTCGCCGTGGATGCAGTCGTCGCCAATGCCGAGGACGTCGAGCGATACAAGGACTCACATGCGCTCGTGTTCAAGCCCGCGTTGCGAGACGGAACGGTCGTTTATGAGGCCCCCTGAACGCTTCGCTCCGGATGATCCAAGGGAGTGGCTGAACCGAGCAAAAAGCAATCTCGGGTTGGCCAAGAGTCGCGTTCCGAATGCCAATCTCGAAGACCTGTGCTTTGAGGCTCAGCAACGTGCCGAGAAAGCACTCAGGGCGGTGCTGATTCGACGTGGCATCGAGTTTCCCTACGTCCACGACCTAGCACAGCTCTTGTCGTTGCTTGCCGAATATGGAGAATCGGTTTCGGCAGACATTCGCGAGGCTGCCGGACTTACACCATTCGCGGTGATCACCAGGTACCCCGGAACGGCCAGACCAGTTACCGAGCAGGAGTACGAGAGAGCGGTCGCGACAGCCGAAGCAGTGGAGCGACTGCTATGACCAGTGCCTGTCGGCACTAGTAAAGCATGGCCTGGCTGCTGCGGACGCATCGCTTGAGTCCGCAGAGCGGAGAACTCGCTATGGCGGCGTTGCAATGAACGACGACCAATCCAATCGCGAGTCAGTCAGGCTCGGATTCCTTAGTGTTCTACGCAGCGGCGACTCGGCCGGGATGCGGGCGCTGCTGGCTTCGGATTCGTGGTTGCGCGCGAACATTGACCAGCCGTGGGGGTATTTCGATGCGCCGGCGCTTGTTGAGGCCAGTTCGCGCGGGGATGCGGACATAATGCGGGTGCTGGCGGAGGACGGCGCCGACGTGAATGCCCGGTCGGGATGGGAGCTGGGCGGTTCGGGCGTGCTTGATGGAGAGCACGTGGAGCTGTGGGTGAAAGAGCGGCGCGCCGATGGTTCGCCGGTGATGACCGAGCTGTTCGTCGACTTTGTCAGCCGCGGCCTGCGGGTTGACGCGCATGCTGCTGCGAATCTTGGCGATGCGGCCAAGCTTCGACGTCTGGTTGACGAGCGGCCTGCCTGCGTGAACGAGCGCGGACGCGACGGGGCATCGCCGCTGCACATGGCACGGACGCCGGCAATCGTGGATCTGCTGGTTGATCGCGGCGCCGACGTTGATATGCGGGACATTGACCACGGCGCGACACCAGCCCAGTGGGCTATTGATGAACCGGCCGTATGTCGACAGCTCATTGAACGCGGGGCCACGCCGGACATCTATGTCGCGTGCGCGCTTGGCGACATTGCCGTAGCGGATCGGGTGCTGGCGACGCACCCAGATGCCCTCCGATTTCGCAGCAACCACGGCCCGCACATGGCAAACCGACCACCCGGGGGGCACATGTACATCTACCGGATGGGTGTAGGGATGCGCCCGCTACCGTATGCCAGCACCAGAGGCCATGACGCGTTCGTTGAGCAGTTGCTAACGCGGGCCAATCCGGCGGAGCAACTGATTCATGCAGCCTGGACCGACAACCGCGCTGGTGCGCAGACGCTGGTGGATGCGCACCCTGGACTCGTCGCATCGCTCGTCGCCGAAGAAACCCGCGCCATCTGCGACGCTGCCTGGAATAACAACTGCCGGGGGGTCGCGCTGATGCTAGAGGTGGGATTTCCGGTGGACGCTCGCGGCGACGACAACGGCACGCCGCTGGACCGCGCCGCGGTGCGGGGATACGCGGACATCGTGGAGGTGTTACTCGCGCATAACCCATCGCTGGAAGTCACCAACGATTTCGGCGGCACGCCGCTGGGCGGCGCAATTTGGGGTGCCGGCAACTTTCGCGACCCCAAAGGCGACTACCCGCGGACCGTGGACCTGCTGGCGGCGGTCGATGCCGATGTGAACCGGATTGGCGCCGATGGCCAGACACACCTCGACCGCGCCGCGGCTTCGGGATGCGACGACGTGGCGCAGGCGCTTCGCCGCCAAGGTGGGCTGGCGTCCGCCGATCTGCCGGAGAATCCCCGCTGAGGATGTTTCACGTGAAACATCCATTTGCTGGCGTCCGCTGAAGTGCCGGATCGCGCCCTGCCGATGTTTCACGTGAAACACTCACTCGCCAACGTCCTCCGAACTGTCGGATAACCCGACGCCCGATGACGTCTGGGATCACCGGTTCGTTCGAGGCCTTGCCCGAGCGCGGGCGCGTGTCGTCCCTGCTGTTACGCCCACCCGCAGCGCGGGCGCTGCTGGTGCTTGGACACGGGGCGGGCACGAACGCTCGCCACCCGTTCATGGAGCGGCTGGCCCGAGCGCTGGCTACTGCCGGCGTCGCCACTTTTCGCTACAACTATCCCTATTCGGAAGCCGGCCGCGGCGGCATGGACGGCGAGCGCGTGCGCCTAACCGCAGTGCAAGCAGCGGTCGTCTCAGCCCGGAAAGTCGCGCCCGATCTCCCCCTCTTCGCCGGCGGGCATTCGATGAGCGGTCGGATGACGACGCTGGCCGCCGCCCGAGGTCTGCTCAATGACCTTGCAGGGATCGTGGCCTTCGCGTTCCCGCTGCACCAGGCTGGACGGCCGGACATAGCGCGGGCCCAACACCTGGGCGAATGCGCAGCGCCGCTCTTGTTCCTATCGGGCGACCGCGACCGGATGGCTCGGCTCGACCTGCTTCGCGCGGCCATAGCCGGCGTGCCGGTCCCGGTCCGCCTGCACGTCCTCCGGGGAGCGGATCACAGCTTCAAGGTCTTGAAACGCTCCGGGCGCACTGCGGACGACGTGCTGGCCGAAGCAGCAGCAACCACGGCTCGCTGGATCGGGTCAGTCATATAATCCCGCCGGCAGCCGTCCCAACGGACGTTCCGGTTGGTCGCGAGGTAGGGAACGTGCAGCTCGTCAGAATGGTTGCGGGAGCGTATATCGTTGCGCTGGCGATAGCCGTGGGCGTTCACTTTGTGGTTACGCCGCTCTACCACGACGGCTCGAGCAGCTATCCGGTCTGGAACGTGCTGAATTGGTTCTGGGCAGTCGCGCTGATCCTGATGCTGTCGGCGAACCTGCATTTCAAGTTGGCGCTGAACCGGAGCGACTCCAGTGCTACATCCGGCGTGACCCGCGAGTACCTGGAAACCAACGTGCTGCTCTACGCGTCGATCATCCTGTGCATTTTGTTCTTCTGGAAGTGGTTCGATCAGAACTGGGCAGCGGATCCGGAATCCTCGTCCACGCTAAGCTGGCCGTTCATCAACCCGCCGCTGATTGCAGTGGCGGCAGCGAGTGGACTGCGTCTTTGGCGACGCGCCCGAGGAGATGCGGCTTAACGCCAGCTCAGACCAAAGACCTCGATACGCTCGCCAGCGTTGTCCCGGAAGGGGGCTGACCGATGCCCGGCACTCGTCCGAACGTCGTTCTGTTCATCAGCGATCAGCAGCACGCCGACACCATTGCGGCCGGCGGCGTGGAGGGTATTCGGACACCACACCTCGACTGGATCGCCAGCGACGGGGCGCTGTTCGACCGAGCCTACTGTCCCTATCCCATCTGTTCGCCGTCACGCATGGCCACGCTTTCGGGGTTGTATCCGCATACCAACGGCATGGTGGCCAATCACCAGATGCGGCCGGGATGCGATCTCATGCGCTATCCGGAAGGCGTGCGCAACCTGGGCGACTATCTCGGAGATCTTGGGTACCTACGCGGCTATGCGGGCAAGTGGCACCTGGGCAGCGGGGCGGCGCGGCCGGGATTTCCCGACTTCTGCTCTCGTTCGGGAGATATCGACGTGGACCGGCGTGCGCAGAATGAGGTCCTGCGGCTGACACAGCAGATCGGCGTGGAAATCGGCGGCAAGGAGCATGGGTTCGAGCCGGATCCCGCCGTCTACAACCGGAAGACCAGCGTCGGACCATCGTTGCTTCCGCTCGCCCAGCATCCGTCCTTCTTCCACATGGACCACGCCACGGACTGGGTGCGCAGCCGCAAGGGCGACGATCAGCCATTCTGTCTGGTCTATTCCTGTCACGAACCGCACCCGCCCTACACCTCGCCAGAGCCTTTCCATTCCATGTACGACCCGGACGACATGGACCTGCCGGCCAACCGGCACGACCCGGCCGGCCCGGCGCTGGTCGCCCACCGCGACGCCGAGCAGCTGAAGGTCATATCGGACTGGACTGATGACGAGGTCCGGTCGATGCGGGCGGCCTATTGGGGCGCCGTTTCGTATGTGGACCACCTGGTTGGCCGACTGGTTACGGCGTTGCTGGATGCCAACAAGTGGGACAACACACTCTTTATCTTCTTCTCGGACCACGGGGAGATGCTCGGGCATCACGGGCTGGCAGCCAAAGGCGCGGTGATGTACGAGGACCTGGTGCGGATTCCGCTTGTTGTTCGACCACCCGGCGGGCTTGGGTTCGCCCATCGTTCGGCTCGGGTCGTATCACTAGTCGACCTCGTACCCACCATCGTCGCCATGTGTGGAGGTCAACCGGCGGACGTGCTGCAGGGCGTCGACTTTGGAGATCTCATTCGTGGCGGCGACGCCCAGGTCAACGAGGGCGTGGTCGCGGAGTTTCACTCGGTGAACTGGACCGATCCGCTGCATCCGCTGCGGATGTGGGTGGACGAGCGCTGGAAGTACGTGGAATCGCAGGACGACAGCAACGAGCTATATGACCTGCGCGACGACCCGCTCGAACTGCACAACCAGATTGCAAACCCGGAGTACGGGAATCAACTGGATCTTTCGCGACAGGCACTAGGCCGCTGGCTCGTCGCGACGCGAGACACCTGGCCCGACGTTGTTGAACCCCCGCCACGCCCCGCCACGTTGGCACAGCCGATCTTGTAGGCCGCCAAACAGGGCTAGCTGGACGGTCGTTCGACGCTAAATTCACGGCTGCGTTAGAGTGAGCGTCG
This sequence comes from Chloroflexota bacterium, assembly GCA_022821645.1. Classification (GTDB taxonomy): domain Bacteria; phylum Chloroflexota; class UBA11872; order UBA11872; family UBA11872; genus UBA11872. The sequence goes on along the minus strand of JAJEDE010000007.1, from coordinate 13,534 downwards.
CGACGGATCACCGAGCGTCAGAAGGCGCTCCGGCTGGAACCAGGGAGGGACCGATGCGTCGATTGATTTCACGACGGCATATGCTGCGAGGCGCTGCCGCTGGAGCAACTGGAATTGCCGGACTGGCAGCCTTGGCAGCCTGCGGTGAGACGCAGGTCGTCACGAAGGAAGTCCCGGTCGAGACGACGGTGATCAAGGAAGTCCCGGTCGAGAAGATCGTCCGTGAGACTGAGGTCAGGGAAGTCCCGGTCGAGAAGATCGTGACCCAGCAAGTCGATCGCGTCGTCACGAAGACGGTCGAGGTCGAGAAGGTCGTCGAGGTCGAGAAGGTCGTAACGCAGACGGTCGAGGTCGAGAAGGTCGTCGAGAAGGTAGTGATTCAGGAGGCGCCGCCTGTAACTCGCACCGTCAAGATCGAGCACGCCACCGACCACACCTCGGGTCCACGTGGCGCGGCCATGCAGTGGGCAATCGAGCGATTTGCGGTTGAGCGACCTGACATCAAGGTCAAGTTCATCCCGCAGGACCACATCTACTACGAGAAGATCGCCGTGGAAGCGGTGGCCGGCACGCTCTCCGAGTCGAACCTGCTCAACGGCGTATCCTTCCAGCAGTTCCAGGGTGCGGGCGTGTGGCTGAACATCGACGACATCCTGGCCAAGAAGGACGGCTACGACCCGTCGAATTACTGGTTCCAGCCCGACATTTACTCGGACAACATGGACCAGAGCTACCCGTACGACTCCACCCGTCTGCAGGGGCCCTTGTACGGAATGCCGTACCAAGGCGCAATTGGGGGACTCGCCTACAACGTCACGCTGTTTGAGGCGGCGGGAGCGAACCAGCCAAGCGAAGGCATGCGCTACAGCGACCTGCTGGAAGAAATGCGAAAGCTGCGCGACCCGGAGAACGACATATTTGGAATTCGCGCCACGCGATCCGAGCAGTTCCAGGTCTTCCCGCAGATGTACGGATACAACAATGGCCAGGCACGCGTCGACGGACCCGACGGTGCCCAGATCTGGGGTCCGCCGCTGAACGACGGCTGGCAGGGCTGGCAGGACATTGTGGATTACATCCACAAGGACAACGTGTCCTACACGCCTGAGCAGCGCGGCGACCTGTCGGCCGAGTTTGGCGACCCCTTCTCGGCGGGCAAGCAGGCCGTTGAGATTGGTGGAGTTGTTTACAGCACCGGTTTCCGTGCGCCACGCATCTCCGACCGCTTCGAGTGGTCACTGGGGCCGATGCCCTGGGGCGAGAACACCAACCACGCCAACTTTGAGTGGAACGACCAGCCGCACATCGTGGCCGGTACGGCCACTGTGACCGGCGTGGAAGAACAGGCGGTTGAATGGGTCTACTTCCTCGCCGGACCGGAAGTGCAGGGTCGCGTCTCCATTGACCGTGGTCACCTGCCGCTGTGGAAGGAAGTTGCGGACCTACCCGTGGCGAACGCCGCGCCGCCGGAAGGCATGCACCACCTGTACGAGTACATTGCCAACCCGAATCTGCGGGCGATGCAGTGGTACGTGCCGGGCGGCTTCTACTCCGAGATCCGCGCCCTCTGGCGACCACAGATGGACCGCGCGCTGGTCGGCGAAGCGTCGGCTCAGGAATCGCTGGAGAAGGCAAGCGAACAGGTCAATGGGCTTCTCAAGAAGTTCCAGGACGGCCTGTCAATGGGTGACGTCAATCGCTAGCGCTCGACCCGTCCATTGAGCGAGGCCCCCGCTTCGGCGGGGGCCTCGTTCGCTTTGAGCACCCGACGAACGCGGATCCCGATGCTGGGTAGAGTCTGAGAATGACCAGGGTCTTGCCTGCGGCCGAGGACGGCGTCCGACGGTGGCGCAGTCTGGGCTTGCTGACGCTGGCCGAGTTGCTGGCGCTGGCGCCATGGTTCAGCGCGGCCGCGGTAGCGCCGCTGATCCAAACTGAGTGGCGGCTCACGGCTGGAGCGGCCGCATGGCTGACGCTGGCCGTGCAGCTGGGATTCGTAGCTGGAACGCTGGTGAGCGGCGTTCTGAACATTCCCGATCGCTTCGACGCGTCGCGACTCTTCGCACTCAGTGCCGCCGGCGCGGCCCTGACGACTGCCGGTCTTGCCGTGATTGCCACTGGCCCGCTTGACGGAGCGGTCCTGCGTTTCCTGACTGGAGCGTTTCTGGCGGGTGTGTATCCACCAGGTTTGAAGCTGGCCGCCACTTGGACCCGTCGTAGTCGGGGGCTAGCGTTGAGTCTGATCGTGGGCGCGCTGACCATTGGATCGGCGAGCCCTCACCTGGTTCGGGCGTTGCTGGATGCGTCATGGCGGCCGGTGGTGCTGGTTACGGCGGGGCTGGCGATGGTGGCGGGACTGCTGGTGCTGGGCGGGGTTCGGCAGGGGCCGTTTGCGGCGCCGGCGGCTCGGTTCAATCCTCGGTTCGCGCTTGAGATCGTGCGCGCGCCGGGGCTACGGCTGGCGACGCTCGGGTACTTGGGCCATCAGTGGGAACTCTATGCGATGTGGGCCTGGATACCGCTGTTTCTGGCGCAGGTCGTGGCACGGGAAGGCGGGGAGCCGGAGTTGGCGGCGGGGTTGGCGTTTGCGGTGATTGCGGTTGGTGGGGGTGGAGCAGTGGCCGGAGGCTGGATTGCCGACCGGGTGGGGCGGTCGGTGACGGCGGCTGGGGCGATGGCGGTGAGCGGGAGCGCGGCGATTGCTGTGGCGTTGCTAGCGGATGCGCCGCTGTGGGTGCTGGCGCCGGTCATGTTGGTTTGGGGGTTCAGCGTGATTGCGGACTCGGCACAGTTCTCGGCGGCGATCTCGGAATTGAGCCCGTCCCAGTACGTGGGTACCGCGTTGACCATGCAGATCTGCATTGGGTTTCTGCTGACGTTTGTGAGTATTCACCTGGTTGGGCTGCTGGTGGATGGCGGGCCGCATTGGGCGGCGGCGTTTGGGCTGTTGGCGGTGGGGCCGGTGTTTGGGGTTGTTTCGATGCTGGCGTTGCGGCGGCGGCCGGAGGCGGTGCGGATGGCGGGGGGACGCCGCTAGTAGACGGGAGGGCCGGGGTTGTAGTTGGGTGGGGCGAGTCCGGGGACCATGTGATCGTGGGGGCGGCCGGTGATGAGCCGTGAGCCGTCGGTGAAGCCTTCGGGGCGGTCGCGGAGCTGCTCGATCAGGCGCTGACGCCAGGGGCCGAGGTCGGTCTGGGAGGAGAGGTCGCGTTCCTCAAATGGGTCGTTGCGGACATCGAATAGCAGTTCCTGACCGGTCTGGCTTTCCCAGATGTACTTGTGGCTGTCGTTGACCAGGGCGTGCCAGCCGCGGGCCCATTGCTGTTCGGCGGGCGGGGGTTCGTCTTGCGTCGTTCCGAGCGCCAGTTCAGATCCGGCGCCGCTGGCGTATTCGAGGTGCAGCGCGTCGCGCCAGGCGGGCGACTCGCCGCGGACCAGCGGCACGAGGCTGCGGCCGGTGACCGAGGACGGGATTTCAGCGCCGGCAGCGTCGATCAGGGTGGGCATGACGTCCTGGAGTCCCACGGGCTGGTCGAGAACCTGGGCACGCGGGGCGCCCCAGGCCTCGGGCGGGTTGATGAGGAAAGGAATCCCAGCCGAGGCTTCGAAGGGGAAGCTCTTGGCGATGTGGTAGTGGTCGCCCAGCATCTCGCCGTGGTCGCTGACGAAGACAATCAGCGTGTCCTCCAGCAGGCTCTTGTCGCGCATGTACTGAAAGAGGCGGCTGAGTTGCATGTCGATGTGGTTGATCATTCCGAAGTAGGCGGCGCGCATGTAGTGCATGGGCAGCGGATCGAGATTCATGCCGCGGCGGTAGAAGCGCCGCTCGGAACGAACCTCCGGGTCGATGCCGCGATCGGGGCCCTTCCAGGGTTCTACCCAGTCGCCGATGACCGGCTGCGGCAGATCCATCTCCGCGTAGCGGTCAAAGAAGAACTTGGGCGGGGTGAAGGGGGGATGGGGGTCGATGAAGGAGAGGTTGAGGAAGAAGGGCTGGCTGGGGTCGCGACGCTCGAGGAAATTGATGGCGCGGGAGACGCACCAGAAGGTGTGGGTGAGTTCCTCAGGCAGGTGGTTGGGTCGGCCGATCCAGCCGTTGGGGGTTGCGCCGTGGGCCATGGCCCAGCGGTTGAGGGGGATCTCGCCGTGCAACCAGTCCAGGTAGTCGTTGTCCGTCCCGCGGGTGCTGTCCGCCAGCTCCATGGCGTCGAAGCCGAAGCGGCGGCGGTTGGGGAAGAGGTGGATCTTGCCGATCATGCGGGTCTCGTAGCCCGCGTTGCCGAGTTCGCCGGCAAGCGTGGCCGGAGGATCCCAGGGCATGCCGCCGGTCATGCCGACCATGCCGTTGACGCAGGGCGCCTGGCCGGACATGAGAACGCGCCGGGCGGGAATGCAGGCGGGGGACTCGGTGTAGCCGCGGCGGAAGCGGGTGCCGGAGGCTCCGATCCAGTCCATGCTGGGCGTCTGCAGGACGGGATGGTCGGCGATGCCGAGCGCGTCGTTGCGCTGCTGATCGGTCATGATCAGCAGGATGTGGGGTTGCTTGTCGGGCATCAGGCGCCCCGCTAGAGCTTGGGCCGGGTCACGGTGATGCCCGGCGGGACCATGGTTGGAATCATGTGCTCGTGGGGTTGGCCAGGGATCAGGCGCTGGCCGTCGGTGAAGCCCTCGGGGCGGTCGCGTAGGACCTCGATGAGGTGTTCGCGCCAGGGCGTGAGGTCGGCTTGGGCTGACAGGTCGCGCTCCTCGAGCGGGTCTTCGTGGAGGTCGAAGAAGAGTTCGCGGCCGGTCTGGCTCATCCAGATGTACTTGTAGCGCGTATCGACCAGCCAGTGATTGCCGTCGATGTAGCGGTACATGCCGCAATGCTCGCCGTGCAGGTAGCGGCGCCAGTCGGCGTCCTCGCCGCGCATTAGTGGGAGCAGGCTGCGGCCGCTGACGGACTCGGGGATGGGCGCGCCAACGGCTTCGAGGATGGTGGGCATGAGGTCCTGGAGGCCGACGGGCTGGTCGCAGACGACCTCGCGGGGCAAGCCCATGCGCTGGGGGGCGCGGGCCAGGAAGGGGACGCGGGCGGAGGCGTCGAAGGCGCGGCACTTGGAGTACATCTGGTGGTCGCCCAGCATCTCGCCGTGGTCGCTGACGAAGACGATGAAGGTCTCTTCCAGCAGGCCGTTGTCGCGCATGTACTGGAAGAGCCGGCTCAGTTGCATGTCGATGTGGTTGATCAGGCCGTAGTAGGCGGCGCGCAGGTTGTGCATGGCGTCCGGGTCGATGGGGCCGCGCTGACCGTAGGGGCCCTTTTCGGCGGGGATGCCGCGGGGCGGGCCATCCCAGGGTTCCATCCAGTCGCCCATTGCGGGTTCGGGCAGGTCCATGGCGGCGTAGCGGTCGTAGAACCAGTCGGGCGGGGTCATCGGGGGATGGGGATCGATGAAGGAGACGTTGAGGAAGAAGGGGCAGGAGGGGTCGCGTTTTTCGAGGTATTCGATGGCGCGGGAGACGCACCAGAAGGTGTGGGTCTTCTCCTCGGGGAGGTGGTTGGGGCGGCCGATCCAGCCGTTGGGGGTGGCGCCGTGGGCCATGGCCCAGCGGTCGAGGGGGAATTCGCCTTGGAGCCAGTCGAGGTATTCGTTGTCGTCGGCGCGGGTGGAGTCGGCGAGTTCAAGGACATCGAAGCCGAAGCGGTGGCGCTTTGGATGGAGGTGGAGCTTGCCGACCATGCGGGTTTCGTAGCCAGCGGCGCGGAGTTCGCCGGCGAGGGTGGCGGGCGGGTCCCAGGGGGCGCTCATGAAGCCGACCATGCCGTCCTCGTCGGGCGGGCGGCCGGACATGAGGACGCGGCGGGCGGGGATGCAGGAGGGGGATTCGGAGTAGCCGCGGCGAAAGAAGGTGCCGGAGGCTCCGAGCCAGTCCATGGCGGGCGTCTGCAGGACGGGGTGGCCGTCGATGCCGAGGCAGTCGCCGCGCTGCTGGTCGGTGATGATGAGCAGCACGTTGGGGCGGCTCTGATCCTGGCTCATGCGGCGTGTCCCGTGGGCAGGCTGCGCCTGACGGTACCGCCTGGGGGCGGGCGGCTCAACTTGGGCGGCGGGATGCGAGTTGGGAGCGGCGGCGGATGGGGCCAGAAACGTGGCCCTCGCGCGGGTAAGAGTTTTTTCCAAAAAACTCTTGAGGCGCGGCGGGGTGTGTTCTGGCGCGAATTCGGAGGGGTTGGGGACGGACAACGGGAGGTCGGGTTTGGCAGGCGCGGAGGGGGCGGAGTGCCGGACAGTGCCGTAGCCGCGGGAGAGGGTGGCCAAGGTCGACGAGCTGACCACGAACCTGGAGAAGCCGAGCGCGACGGGGATCGAGCCTGGCGTAGAACGGGGCCGTTGCGGTGGCGGTGAAGAGAAACCGGGAGCGAGGCGCCGGAGTCGGGTTGTCGCGCGGGTAAGAGTTTTTTCCAAAAAACTCTTGAGGCGCCGCGGGGCCCGGAGGACTCCGAAGCGGGGCGTGCTGGGGAGCCCTGGTCGGAATCTCGGGGAGCAGGCTGGCGCGGCGGACACGAGGGATCTCCGAGAAGGCTTGCGAGAACGTCAGGCCTAGTGTACACTGAACGAGAACAGAGGGCAACCCAAGGCGGTCAAGCGTCAAGGACTTGCACTACGCGATGACTGCCAGGCGCGACGATTGCCAGTTCGCTGGGGACCAGGGTGATGTCGCTGCCGAGGAATCGGCTGCGGGACCCGAGCCGGTTTCTCGGCTCAGCCAGGGAGGCGCACGTCGTCGGAGGCTTAGGCCGATGACGAACGTCCGGCGAGCAGGCCCCTCTCTGTGCGGAGCAGTGGTACCGCTCGTAGTACTATCGACGTCAGTATGCGAGCTTCGCACCGACGCACCCTGCAGCGGGTCTTCCTTCGGCCGACGCCTGCGGGGATTCGCTGGCGCGACATTGAGTCGTTGCTGAGGGCGGTTGGGGTGGAGGTAGTCGAGAGATCAGGATCGCGAGTGCTGCTCAGGAAGGGTACTGATCGGATGGTGGTGCATCGCCCGCATCCGCGGCCGGAGACGGGGCAGGCCACGGTGCGCGACATTGCGGCGATCCCAGCGGCGCTGGGAGTGGAACCATGATGGAGTACAAGGGCTACGTGGCGACGGTGGAGTACGACGGCTCGGTGGAGCGGCTGCACGGGCGAGTCGTGAACACCGGGGCGTATCCCATCGCGACGTTCGAGGCGACGGAGGTGCGGGAACTACGGCTGGAGTTCGAGCGGTCCGTTGACGAGTACCTGTCGTCCTGCCGGGAGGACGGGGTGGAGCCGTTGGCGCCTTTTTCGGGGAAGCTGCAGCTAAGGCTGGGGAGCGAGTTGCATCGGCGGGTGGCCCTGGCGGCGGCCGAGAGCGGTCAGAGCATCAACAGCTGGATTACGCAGGTCTTGGCGGCCGAGGCGCCGGGGTAGGACAACGATCACCGGGCCGGGAGAGGCAGGTTAAGCGGGGAGCGGAGGCTGGCATTGTTCAATGTCGGGAGCCAGCGCGTTCGCAATGCAGTCGAACGCGCGACCGGTCGTAGTCTGCTACCGCCGTTGCTCTACCACGCTGAGGCTGGCCGATCCGGCTGAGAACGGCGCGGTCTGGGACGGTAGGTCCGCGCTAGGGGACGGTTTGCGGGAGGCGCTCGAGGATTCGGTCGAGTTTGTCGTTGTTCTGCCGAACCTCGGACCGGAGATCGTCGATGTCGTCGTGCATTTCGGTGCGGAGTTCCTGCATGTCGGTCTTGACGTCGCTGCGTAGGTTCTGGATGTTCGCCTTGACGTCGGTTCGCAGATCCTGGATGTCGGTCTTAACCTCGGACCGGAGATCTTGAATGTCGGTCTTCACCTCAGTCCGAAGATCGCGGACTTCCGTCCGGACGAGTTGGATGTCGGCCTTGACCTCGGCCCGCAGATCGTGGACTTCGGTCCGAACTTGCTGGACCTCGGTCCGCACGCTTTGGACGTCGGTCTTGACGTCGGTGCGCAGGTTCTGGACCTCGGTCCGTACTAGCTGGGTGTTGTCATTCATCTCGGTTCGCAGGCTATCGATGCCAGTCTTTACGTCGGTCCGAACGCCCTGGATGTCGGAGTGCAGCCGAGCGCCCTGGTCCTGGACATCGAGCCGAAGTTCTCGGAGCCGGAGGTCGCAACCGTTAACGCCTTCCTCGACGGTACCGACGCGCATGCCGACTCTCCAAGCCGCGCCGGCAACGGCAAAGATCAGGGTAAGGCCGACGGTGATCATGGTGACGACGATGGGTGTGGCGTCCAACGCGGAACTCCTTGTCAGATAGCCACGCGTCGCCGGTGCGTTCCGCCAGCACGCCTCTGACCCGTGGCTCGGAAGGTTCGCGAACCCGCCGCCCACGGCTCGTTGATTGTTTGTATCAGGCGGCGTTCGGGCTCGTCAATCTGGTGGGATCGGGCATCGCGGGATGATGGGCAGGTCCACTACGCGGGTTGTGGAGGGAGCCGTTCGATGATTCGGTCGACCTTGCGGTTGACTTCGCGGATTTCGGTCCGCAGCACGCGGGTATTGGCGCGGTTTTCGGCGCGAGATTCGCGAACATCAATCCGCAGTTCGCGGATGTTGTCCTCGCAGCCGGCCAAGCCTTGCTCGACCATGCCGAGGCGCATGCCGATGCGCCAGGCTGCTCCACCAATGGCGAGGACTAGCGTGCCCCCGACGGTGATCATGGTAATGATGACGGCTGTGGCGTCCGTGGCGGTTCTCCTTTGTCGGGTAGCCACGTTCCGCCTGTGCGGATCGCCAGTTGGTCGCTGGCAACCGTGGCTCGGAAGGTTCGCGAACCCGCCGCCCACGGCTCGTTGATTGTTTGTATCAGGCGGCCTTCGGGCTCGTCAATCTGGTGGGATCGGGCATCGCGGGATGATGGGCGGATCCGCTACGCGGGTGGTGGAGGGAGTCGTTCGAGGATGCGGTCGACTTTCCGGTTGAGTTCGCGGATGTCGGTTCGAATTTCACGGATCTGAGACTGGCAGCCTGCAAGGCCTTGTTCCACGGCTCCAAGGCGACTGCCGAGACGTAATGCTGCGCCGCTGACAGTCAAGAGCAGCGTCGCTCCAACGGTGATCATGGTAATGACGACAGGTGTGGCGTCCGTGACGGTTCTCCTTGCGAGGTAGCCACGCGTCGTCTCTGCGACTTGCCAACTCGTCGCTGGCGTGCGTGGCTGGGAGGGATTGCGAACCGACCGCCCACGGCTCGTTGATTGTTTGTATCAGGCGGTCTGCAAACCAGTCAAACCGGCGGGTACGGGCAGTGGCGAGTGGTGTGTCTAGCCGCTAGGACGGCGGTGGAGGGAGTCGCTCCAGGATGCGGTCGACTTTCCGGTTCAAGTCACGGATGTTGGACTCGCAGACTGCCAAGCCCTTCTCGACGGCTCCCAGCCGACTGCCGAGTCGCCAAGCCGCGCCGCCGACAGCAAAGACGATTGTTGCTCCGACCGTGACCATGGCGATGATGATGGCTGTGGCGTCCGTGGCGGTTCTCCTTGCGAGCTAGCCACGCGTCGTCTCTGCGACTTGCCAACTCGTCGCTGGCGTGCGTGGCTGAGAGGTTTGCGAACCGACCGCCCACGGTCCGTTGGATAGTTATATCAGGCGAAGCTTTGGCGCGTCAACTAAGCTGACTGGAACACTGTCATTGGCACACGGCGTTCCCGTTGAGTTCCCGCAGACGAAAGCTGGGACCTCCGAGTCATCCTAATGTGAAGGCGAGCAGAATTGTTGTAGGCCACATGGAATAGAAAGACACTCAGAACATTCTCACTTTCAACGGTGACATTCATTCATTGATTTCGTCAGATATGGAATCAATCCTCGGTGTTACCACTTCAATAAACTGGCAAATCGTCTTGGATATCTCTCCGGCGAAGGAGTCGTCCTGTACATTCCCGACGCGCGACACATGTAATTCACTGTTAGCGAATCGCTGATCTTCGAACACTTTAAGGCCATCAAGTCTTTGCTTCAGGCCTTCAATCTCACTGTCCCAAAACCCAAGACCAATCCACGCCCGCCATTCATTTGGGCCTTCTTCTTGCCGGACTAAATGGATAAAATAGGACATCTTCCAGTTGCCCCAATACGGACGCGAGTACCACAAGTGCCAATAGCGCCAAGAAGGGTTACCACCAGCCCATCGACTCGTCTTATCCGGCCTTCGATGGGGACGTACTCCGGCAATTGATCGATTGGACACTTCACGAAGAAAGCGTGTGATCTCATCACCTCTATTCTTCGCGAAAGTCTGAGCCAACTTGCTCATTCCCGGCCTAACCGGGATATTGTCACCAGAAGACTCACCAATGCTAATGATGTAGTCGTCGACGCCAGGAACGGGAATGATTGTGCTGGCCTGTACATAGAGCGGCCCATCGTCGCCATCCTGGTACGGCGTCAGTTGGACGCACGAAATCAGGTCGTCACCAGGTGCCTTTTCGTTCAGCCAGAGGGCGGCCGAGGTTACCTCCGGAGCGAATCGGTGGCTGGCCAAGATAATGCGCTGGTCATTGTTCAGCGAGTTCAGGTCGTCAGCGTTGAGATGCTTGAGAAGTCTGCTTGTCGCATCGTCTTCCGATGTATCGCTGTATTCGGCGAGCATGCGAATGATGTCGTCGGCGCTGGCTCGTTGGAGGTAGCTCGCGTATTTGATGGCCTGCCAGTGTGCGTCGGCGCCGGTGTCGTCGCGCTTCAGTTCAATGACGACGAGATTGCCGTCAGCGTCCACAGCCAGGAGGTCCAGCCGCTCGTCTGTCCGGTCGAAGCCGCTGAACTCCTTGCCGATGATGAGCAGGTCTTCGCCGAGGATGCCGGGGTTGGCGGCGATCCATTCCTGGATGTCGCGGCGCTCCTGGAAGCCGAGGCTGGCGAATTCGACCTCGGCGATCTTCTCGGATTCACGGTTTTCGGGGTTGATTCTGAAGAGTTGGGGTTCGGCGCTCATTCGGCTTTCTTTCGCGTGTCAGGCAGCTATGGTTGCTGAGGATTGGGCGAACTCGCTCCGTGCAAGGAGTGGCAATCCGCAAGCGATGGGAGGCGAAGCTTACGGCGAGCGGTTGGAGGCTGCCAAGAGGCGGTGGGTGAGGGTGACGAGGGTGGCGGCGGTTGGGTGGGTTGGGATAAAGATGGCGGCGGATTGGGCGGGCGATGCCGGAGAAGGTGTCGGTGAAGATGCGACGGAGGTAATAGCGTTCGCTTCACTCCCACGGGGATTCCTGCCTGAGCCAATTCGACTATCGGGAACACAGGTCGTCCACAACGCACCTGTCTTCATGGCCAAAGAGTCTCTGTCGTCGGTTGGCTTCGCACGAGTAACCCTCCGCGACCACCCGGTCCAGTGGGAAGTCCCGGGAACTCAGCGCGTAAGTCCTGGATGTCGATCAATGACGGCCTCGCTTCAGCGACGGGACAGGCCACGTCTCCGGAGCAGCAGCCCACCACCTGCTATGACTGCCAGAAGAGTGACCGCCGCCACGACGATCAGTATGCGCGCCGTCTGTGCCCGGGCTTCGCGCTCCTCAAGGGCCAGAGACTCAGCGGCGGCTGCGCGTGCCCTGAACAAGTCAATTGGAACAAGTGCTTTCGATCCGGCCACGGGGCGTTGGCCTTCGCCAAGCTCAGCCATGTCTTCACTTGCGTGCTTCAGAAGACCTGTTCGGCTCGCAACGTGATTGGCGTCATAAACGAGATATTGGAGTCCGACAAAGAATGGTCGATAGCTGCCTGCACAAGACGTACCTGCATTTGCGGATTCATTCCCTCTGACATAGGCCGTTTCCTTCAGAGGACCTTTCCAAACTCTGTCAACTCTGAATTCATAGATCTTGTCGCTCTGCACCGGGTGCACCGCAATGACCTCGCCAGCAAATACGAAAGTGGCTTTCTGAAGTTCTGCCAATGGAGAGCCTGGGGGCGCGAACGAACAGGCGTTGGACTCGCGCGCGAATAACAAGAATGCAGCGCTTGCCAAGAGGACGATGAGCACGAAGCGAATGACCATCGTCGTCGAGGGTTCCTGGAGGCGTTTGCGGGCGACCATAGGATGACTCGTCTGACCACGCGCTTGCTGGTGACCTTATCGAGAGTGATTGACGGATGCAAATCATGCCTTGTGGGTCGGACCATCCAGTCAAGGCTTAGACAACAGGACTGTCGATGGGTGAACTATCTGAACGTGCCGGATGCCCAACGGACTCGCTTCGAACGGCAGCAGCACTGGCACCAACCAGTACCAGTTGCAATCCAGCTTAAAGACGGTCCCGAGCCGCGCTCTCGCAGGCAAGCCGACTAGGTCGAGCGGTTTGAGACCGCCAGGAGGTGGTGGGTGAGGGTGACGAGGGTGCGGTGGTTCGTTGGGTGGGGCTGTCCAGGCGTGTTCCGCGTTGAGTTTTTTTCGGTGTCGGCCTGTGTTCGGTTTTTGTTTGGTATCATGGGGTCCCGTATTGCCCAGGGTGTTCCGCTGGCTCTTCCCGACACCGAGCGTCCCGCCGCGTTGCGGGTGGCCGTGCATGAAATCGAACAGCGCTGGGGGTTGCATGCCGCGGGGCGGCTGTTTGGGGTCAGTCCGCAAGAGGCCGGGTTTTCGACCGGCATCGGGGCGCTGGATGAAGCCACCGGGTTCGAGGGGATTCCCAGGGGGCGCCTGAGCGAACTGACCGGTCCGCCGGGGAGCGGGGCGCTAACGCTGGGGTGGCGGGTGCTGGGGGCCGCGCTGGAGGGCGGGGGGTTGGCAGCTTACGTGGACCTGCCCGGCACGTTCGCGCCTATGGCGGGGGTGGGGCTGGGCCTGGATCTGTCGCGGCTGGTGGTGGTGCGGCCGCCGGATGCGGAGGCCGCGCTCCAAGCGGCCGCGACGTTGCTGCGGAGCAATGCCTTTGAGGCGGTGCTGCTGGACCTGGAGTCGGCCCGGCCGCGCGGCAACCGGTGGTCGCAGCTGGCCGATCTGGCGGGACGCGGATCCGCCGGGCTGGTGGTGGTGACGGCGACAGGGAGTTCGCGGGTTGCCGGATTGCCGTACCTCGCCTCGCTGCGCCTGGGGGTGGCCTGCCGGGGCTGGCGCTGGCAGCGCAGTCGCCTGACCCGGGTGCCGACGGGACTGACGCTGGAGGTTCGGGTGCTGAAGTCCCGCAGCAACGCGGGCGCGCAATACCTGGTGATTGACTGTCCGTTTACGAGGAGGTCCGGTGGACCGCAAGACGTTGTGCCTGTGGATTCCGCGCTTTCGAACCACCGTGGAGACGCAGACGCAGCCGTCGTGGTCGGCGCAGCCGCTGGCGGTCTACGCGCGGCAAGCTAACCAGCGGCGGCTGATCGAGGTTTCCGAGGCCGCCCACGCCGCGGGGCTGCGGCTGGGGATGGCGGTCAAGGAAGCGGCGCAGCGCTGCCCGCAGGGCGTCTACGTGCCCGACGATCCGCCGCGTTACGCCCAGGCGTTCGAGGCGGTCCTGGACGTGCTGGACCGGTTTTCGCCCGTGGTGGAGGACGCCGGGGTG